>CALSNT010000014.1 GCA_943787785.1 uncultured Paracoccaceae bacterium
AAGGACGTCTCGCCGAACCGATAGTAAGTCCCTCGAGCGACTGCATTGCAGAAAACGCTATTTATGGCTATGTTGGCGTGGTCGAGGCCTTATTGAGAGTCTAGAAATGGCGCACGGAACAGGAACAGTTTTGACGACCGTGAGCGCGCCGTATGGGGTGAAGGTGACGGCTGTCAAGCTTGCTGAAAAAATCGTCAGCCCGAAGAGCGCTGAGGAATATGACGCTGTGGCATTTTCCTTTTTTTCGGACGTTTCGCCAAGTCTGCAAAAAGAGTTCATCAAGCAAATGGGCGTCAATGCTGATATGGCATCAAAAGTTGCCAATAAATTTTCCAAGCTTGCTGGTTTTAAGCTCGCGCTTTCAACGGAATGAGGCAATCGTCATCAAGTCGCTGGCCTGAACTTTTCGATATAGCGGTTTCTCTTCTACAGCAAGCTGGCGAACGTACATTCTATTGACGATGGATTTACGCCTGCCGAATGCAGCGCAATCGTCACCGCAATGGCATCAGCTCCAGCGAGAGAAGCTTTGCTTGTCGGCCAGAACCGGGATCATAATCTGCGCTGTCTGACGTCAGCACTCGTGGGACAGATTTGAGGTTTAGCTAACGGAGGATTTCTGGTTCATCGTAACCGTCAAGGAGTGAAGATGAACAAGAAATCCGGAACCAGTAAAGCTGCGGCTGACAAGCTGGTTAAAACCATCCGCCGCAAAACGC
Organism: uncultured Paracoccaceae bacterium; assembly: GCA_943787785.1. Classification (GTDB taxonomy): domain Bacteria; phylum Pseudomonadota; class Alphaproteobacteria; order Rhodobacterales; family Rhodobacteraceae; genus WLWX01. The sequence goes on from CALSNT010000014.1 coordinate 720, forward strand.
GACATACCTATTCGTCTGAAGAGAAGATCCGCATTGTTCTGGCGGGCCTTCGCGGCGAGGAAACTATTTCTGTGCTATGCCGCCGAGAGGGTATCTCCGAAAGCCTGTATTACAGCTGGTCAAAGGAATTCCTCGAAGCCGGGAAACGCCGTCTGGCGGGCGATACGGCCCGGCAAGCGACGCCGCCTGAGGTGAAGGATCTGCGATCCGAGGCGACGGCACTGAAGGAATGCGTTGCCGATCTAACACTTGAAAACCGCCTGCTCAAAAAAAGCATGACAGGGGCTGGGGAGTTCGAGGAATGAGATACCCCGCGTCTGAGAAACTGGAGATCATCCGCACCGTTGAGGGGTCCCATCTTCCTGCGAAGCAGACCCTCGACATGTTGGGCATTCCTCGTACCACATTTTATCGCTGGTACGACCGTTACGTGGAAGGTGGGCTTGATGCCTTGTCGGATTGCTCGCCTTGCCCAAAGTCTGTCTGGAACCGTATTCCACAGGATCGGAGGGATGATCTGATCGAGTTCGCGCTGGAACATGAGGCGCTGACGACCCGGGAACTGGCGGTCAAATACACTGATGAGAAGCGATACTTTATCTCTGAATCATCGGCTTACCGATTTTTGAAGGAAGCTGATCTGATCACGGCACCAGACTACGTTGTGATCAAAGCCGCCGACGAGTTCACGGATAAAACGACTGCCATCAACGAGATGTGGCAAACCGACTTCACCTACTTCAAGATCATTGGCTGGGGCTGGTTTTATCTCAGCACGATCCTGGATGATTACAGCCGCTACATCATTGGCTGGAAACTTTGCACGAACATGCGGGCCGAGGACGTGACTGACACGATTGAGTTGGCTTTGGCGGCGTCAGGGTGCGACCATGCCATCGTTCGCCACATGCCTCGCCTGCTAAGTGATAATGGGTCCTGTTACATCTCCGGTGATTTGGCCGAATGGCTGGAGGACCATAAAATGGATCACGTTCGCGGAGCTCCTTTCCACCCGCAAACACAGGGCAAGATCGAACGCTGGCATCAAACCATGAAGAACCGGGTTTTGCTGGAAAACTACTATCTGCCCGGTGATCTCGAACTCCAGATCGAGGCCTTCGTCGATTACTACAATAACGAACGCTACCACGAGAGCCTGAACAACGTGACGCCGGCAGACGTCTATTTTGGGCGTGACAAAGCCATCATCAGAGAAAGGGAAAAGATCAAGAAACAGACAATCCAACAACGCCGCTTGCAACATCAAAAACAAGCCGCATAATCAATCACACAAACGAGCCAGAGCCTCCAATGCTCAAGCCGCTCTGATGTTCCATTTTATATGACGACGGACATGCAGCTGAAAGCGCTGCCAGAGAACGAGACTTTTGGGATGACGCCAGCCCAAGCATCTGACTGGGCGAAAACGGTGGAGCGCCGGTTCGAGCTTTGGGCGCGCAATGCTCAGGAATGCGATATCCAAGGCCTTCGGACCTTCGGGCAAATGCAGGCGGCGGCCTTCCGCTCCTGGCTCATCACCGGCGAAATCTTGGCCGAACTGCCCTGGCGGAAGCGGCCCTGGAACCGCTACGGCACCAAGGTGCGCCAGCTGCCGCCGCAGCGCCTGTCGCGGAAGACGGAAAGCATGAAGCGGCTGATCAACGGGGTCTACACGGATGCCGATGGCATGCCGGTGGGCTACCGCGCGATCCGCAAGGACCTTTTCCGTCACGACGTGGAATACGACTTGCGTGCCCCCATCGTGTGGTCCGGTTTGATTGTTAGTGCATCGTGGGCCTTTGGTCCATTGGAACGATACTTTCTGGTGCTGGTGGCCGATAGCCCAAGGCGCTGTGCGGCCTAACGGTGTTGTAGTGAACGCGCCATTGTTCGATCAGGATTTGAGCTTCGCGGAGGCTGTAAAATAGCTCGCCATTCAACAACTCATCGCGGAACCTGGCGTTGAAGCTTTCGCAGTATCCGTTTTCCCAAGGTGACCCTGGCTCAATGTAAGCGGTCTTCGCGCCCACGGCGGCGATCCAGTCCCGCACTTTCTGAGCAATAAATTCCGGGCCATTGTCCGACCTTATGTATTTCGGCGGGCCACGCAGGATGAACTGGTCCGTCAGTGCGTCCAGCACGTCCGTCGAGTTGAGCTTGCGATCAACGCGGATCATCAACGCCTCCCTGGTGTATTCATCAATGATGTTGAGCGTCCGATAGACTTGCCCATCTGCGGTGCGATCCTGGACGAAGTCATAGGACCAGACATGGTTGGGGCGCTCTGGTCTGAGACGCACGCACGACCCATCGTTCAGCCAGAGCCGCCCCTTTTTCTTCTGCTTCTGAGGAACCTTCAGCCCTTCGCGCCGCCAGATACGTTCGACCCGCTTGTGGTTCACGTGCCAGCCCGCATTGTTGAGCAAACCTGTGACCATCCGATATCCGTAGCGGCCATATTGATCTGCCAGCTCGATGATATCGTCGGTCAGCCGGTTTTCGTCGACACGTCCTTGCGGAGCTTTGCGCTGTGTGGATCGATGCTGCCCAAGTGTGCGGCAGGCCCGGCGCTCGGAAACGCCAAGCTCCTGCCGCACAAGCGACGGTTCTGGTCTGACGAAGAGAAGCGTTCGATCTGTATGCAGACACGGGCAAGTGTGTTGTAGGCCAGCGGGGTCGCACGCAGCGTGAGCGGTCCGCGTTCATCGTCATGCCGGTAGACGGTGTTGAGGTCGGTGGCGGGGATTTCCTCGATCAGCGACAGCTTGAGCAGGCTTTTGCAGACATTGCCGACGGCACCGCCCTTGAGGTTGGGGGTGACGGGAAAGACAGCTCCGTCCTCCCGTGCGCAGGCGGTGGACAGGATGACGGATTGGGCGTCGGACAGCTGGATCTGGGTCATGATGATCTCCGGGTATCGGGCCGTGCGGGATGCTCAGCCTTCTACCGGGGAAAGCCCGCCAGGCGGCGGGCCTTGGCAGGGCAAAGCCTGATGGTTCACTCAGCGAACTCGCCTTCGTAGAACGCGCTGTCCGTGATGCGCTTTAGAAGCTCGGCGTAGTGCTCGAGCGTTGCGACATCGCCCCATTTGAGCTCGTCGGGGTGAGCGTTGAAGTGGTTGTCACTGAGCGCCTGCAGCCGGGCCAGCATGGTGTCGATTTCGGCCTTCTTCGCGATGAAGGCGGCGAGGGCGGCTTCGCGGTTCCGCCGGGCCTTCTCGGCGCCAAGCTGGTGGCGCGGGGTGGTGACGGGGTTCAGGCGGGTGGTCATCTGGGTTGTGTCCCTCGGTGAGTTGCGTCGTGTTCGTGCAATGACCTTCGCTCTGCTGCACCGATTGTCGTAGCAAAATCAGAGCAATATCATTGCTATCGATCACTCGGCGCGTAGCTGTCGGATCTCATTGGCCCATCGATCCATCGACGAGGATCCCGACCCTGTGGTGTGCCTGATCTATGGTAAATTTGTAGCGAATAATGGTTTGAGTAACCTGCAGGTCATTTGCATTGGCTATCCAAGGCTTATCGGTCTATACATTGTGTCAGACATCCGCGGCCGCCTTCTTATAAATTATTGGAACCGAACGTGGGTGACACGGCTATGATACATGTGGAGTGGCATGAGTACGTCCTGACCGCGCTGGCGTTTGGCCTGTGCTTGGCGATCGTGTTGGTGCGCTCGAGGTTTCCCCGGCTCAGTGGGCGTGTGGATGACCTGAACGCTGTGCAAGCCATGCACACAAGCCTCACCCCGCGCATCGGAGGGATCGCGATATTCGGTGCTCTCGGTCTGAGCGTTGTCTTGGTACCGGATTCCATTTCGGAGCCCTACGCCAAGTTCATGCTTGCCACCCTGTTGCTCTTCCTGGTTGGCTTGGCAGAGGATCTTGGTTTTGCAGTCTCACCTCGTCTCCGGTTTCTTGCGGCGATCGGCGCCAGCCTTTTGGCGATCTGGTTGCTGGGCGTCTGGCTCCCTCGAGCCGGCATTCCCGGCTTGGATGCGGTGATGGATTATTGGGTGGTTGGGGTGCCGGTCACTCTTCTGATCACGGCTGGGATTTCGAACGGCTTCAATCTGATTGATGGTGTCAATGGCCTCGCATCCTTTACGGCCATCGCTGCCGCGGTCGCGCTGAGCTATATCGCTGAAGCGGCAGGATACGCGATTATGGTCCATCTCGCGATGATGGTTGCAGCTGCAGCTTTCGGGTTCTTCCTTCTGAATTACCCATTCGGTCTGATCTTCCTCGGCGACGCGGGTGCCTACACGCTTGGCTTCGTGTTGAGCTGGTGCGGTGTTTCCATTCTGCTCAGCGCGCCGGAGGTCTCCCCTTGGGCGCTCTTGCTGACGCTCTTCTGGCCGGTGGCCGACACGTTGCTTGCGATCTACCGGAGGTTTCGCAGAAACAAGGGCGTTTCGGCCCCGGATCGGTTGCATGTACATCAAATGGTGATGCGCGTAATGGAAATCTGCATCCTCGGCCGAAACCGCCGCCAAATTGCAAACCCGCTCACGACACTGGTCTTGTTGCCGTTCATTATTGCTCCGCCAATCGCGGGTGTGCTGCTGTGGAACCAAAACCAGAATGCGTTTCTGGCAGTTGTGATCTTTGGGGTGCTGTTCTTTGCAAGTTATGCGGCAGCGCCTCGTCTGATCCGCCGGTTCCGCCGTTAGCAACGGGAAGATCGACTGTCCTCCCGTATTGAACAGGAGGCAGCTTGATGTCTGAACCTCGCACCCGCGGCCAGACGATCACGGTCGCACAAGCCGCTGCTCTGCTGGGCCGCTCGGATCGCTGGGTGCAGGGCCTTGTGAAGGCCGGATACATGGATCGGGCGCAGCGCGGGGAATACACGCTGGTGGGCGTGATCCGGGGCGCGCTGGCCTATTACGAGGACCAGCTGTCCAAGAACAACAAGGCCGCGGTGGCCAGCCGGGCGACGGAGGCGCGCACGCGCGAGATCGAACTCAGGATCCAGGAGCGCAGCCGGGAGCTGATCCCGATGGAGGATGCCAAGGCCGTGGTGGGTGAGATGGCGGCGCTGGTGCGGGCGGAGCTTGCGGGGCTGGCGGCGCGCTATACGCGCGACATGGAGGCGCGGCGCGCGCTCGAAGAGGTGATCGATGGCGCGCTGGGACGTATTGCAGGGGCGGCCGACAAAGCAGGCGCAGCTCTGGTCGCTGGCAGCGGCGATCTGGAGGCCGAGCGAGAAGCGTGATCCGGCGGCCTGGGCCGCGGCGCACCGCATCTATCCGGAGACCGCCGGTATCCCCGGTCCGCGGGACCCGGGGCTGACGCCCTACATGATCCCATGGTCTGCGGCCGTGCATCGCGGCGGCTACCGGCGGGTGGTGGCGGTGACCTCGGCGCAGTCGGGCAAGACCGACAGCATGCTTGATATCATCGGGGCGAGGCTCGACCAGCGCCCGGCGCCGATCCTTTACGTGGGTCCCACGAAGGAGTTCCTGACCGACCAGTTCGAACCGCGGTTGATGGCGCTGCTCGACGAGGCGGACACGCTGGCAAACAAGGTGATCCGCGGGCGCCGCATGAAGAAGACACTGAAGCATGTGGCGGGCGTGCGCGTTCGCCTTGCCCATGCCGGATCCTCGACGGCGCTGAAGTCCGACCCGGCTGCGCTGGCACTCATCGACGAATACGATGAGATGATGGCCAATGTGAAAGGCCAGGGGGATGTGCTGGGCCTCGTGGAAGCGCGCGGCGAAACCTATGCCGACTTTGTCACGGCGATCACCAGCACACCGGCGCGAGGTCTCGTGGAAATCGAACCGGATGACACGAGTGGCCTCGAGTTCTGGGCACGATCAGCGCCCGACGATCTTGAGAGCCCGATCTGGAAACTCTGGCAGGAGGGCACGCGGCATCACTGGGCTTGGCCGTGTAAGCATTGCACTGAGTTCTTCATTCCGCGTTTCAAACAGCTCAGGTGGGCGAGTTGGCGCAGATGCCGGTGGAACTACTGGCTGCCCTGCAAGGTGAACTTGACCACGCGAGCAAGCAGCTGAAGGCGGCCACCGCGCGGTTCAACACAGCCCTTGAGGTGCGCTACGCCACGCGCGCCGCGGAGGCCCGTCGTGCCTGCGGCAAGGACACCGGTACGGTTCGACTTGTTGATGGCGATTACACGGTGGTGGCCGATCTGCCCAGGTGCGGATGTCGTCGGGCCTTGGGGTGGCTTGCGGCCGTTCTGGCATCTGGGATAAGAGACGTGTCTTGACGCTCTTGAGCCAGCCGGGACCCGGATGATCGATCTGACGTGGCGCAACACAGCCGGTCGCGCTGTAAAGTATTACCGCATGGACATTGTGCAGGGTCTCTTCGGAGATTGGTCTCTTGTGCATGAATGGGGAAAGTTCGGTGAGGAAGGTCAGTCCCGCATGGATTGGTTTCAAACCGAAGCGGAAGCCAAGGATGCGCGGTTTGTTATCCATATGGAAAAGGCGATGGCTGGGTATGAGTGAGCTTTGGGGGACAAGAAAACCACGTGTGATCAATGCGATGAAAGAAAATTCGCAAAGGGCGATTTTTTTGTTGGACAGTGATTCGTGTGGGGTGTAGAAATCACGAAAGAGGGCAAATCACCGCAGTCAGATTTGTGGCGAGAGAAGTCGACAGGGGGCCCTTTGGGTCCCTTCTGACGCGCTGTCTTACGCGGGGCCGCCGCCTCGCAGAAATCCCGGTTTTTTTCTTTTTTCAAAATCCCGATAGAGTGGGTTTGGAGCGGCCTTCGGGGCTCCCTCAGCAATCGTCTAAAATCCCCTAAGCCTATGTAATCACGCAATAATCGATCGCCGCGCCAATCGCTCGATTTGCGCAGAAATACCGTTTCCACTCTATTGGACCCCCATTGGGCTCGATAGAGTTGGGCTGGGATTGCGCGCTCTCGTGGTCAGCGCGTCAAATCCGATAAGTCACTGTGAAATAATAAAAACTCAGCCTATCGGCACCCAGCCTAATGGTTCGGAAATGCCAGTTCCACTCTATTGGGCTCCGCTGGGTCCAATGGAGTTGGGCTGGGCTAGGGCCCGCGGCGCACATGGTCATTGCAGACAGCACTTTTTGTATTTCTTGCCACTTCCGCAAGGGCAGGGATCGTTTCGTCCAATTTTCGGTCCATCGTTGAAAAAAGGCTCGCCGAAGGCGTCGAGAAATGGATTATTTGAGGCGGGTTTCGCCTCCTGGCCTTTGAGATATTTATCGGAAAAACAGTACCACTGTGAAAGCTCCTCAACAGCACTATCGATGGGCTTGGTTGTTCGGCTTCGATGATACCAAGTGGACTGACCGGTTTCGACTGCGTCTGTCAGGTCCCGTTGAAAATGTTCAAACGTCGTGGACATCGGATCAATGTAGCCGCGTTCAAATGCCTCACGCACTTGAGGTTCGAGATGCGCGAGCGCAAGTTCCGCAACCGCAAAGGACCAACTGTCCCAAAGGACATCGGGCTTGTCGAAGTCAGCTTCGAAAAAGCGCTCAAACCAAGCTGTGACTTGGTTTTTGCAATCGGTATGTGTCCCGGCGATGGTGACGAGTGCATCAATCATCTGAGAGCGAGCGAACACATCGGCGTCGGGGTCTTCGAGCGCTTCGAAGATCGGTTGGAGATCACCATCAAAAACTGCGGCGATGACGCGGGCTGCTCCGTCGGTGACCGCATCACCGATCAAATAATCCAACGCCTTTTCGTCGCGGCGAAGCAGGCTGATAAGAGGCCGATAGGTGCTTTGTTCACGCCATTCCCCGAGCAGGAAAAAGGTAAACAGGAAGGCCGCGACATCCGGGTCATCGCCGGATGTAATTGGCTTTTGGGAGAGGCGGTCGATTTGCTCGAGGAAGATGGGAACCATTTCCTCGCGGCATTGTCCGGCTGCAATCATGGCATCACGGGGAAAGCCATTGCGTTCTGACAGGGCGGTGAAGATCTCCTCAGGCGTCATATTTTGGTCTCTCCATGGGGTGTTGCGAATACTCTTTGCCAAGGCTGTTTGAGACGTCAATGCGCTTGGCGAAAATTAGAAACGAGAGATACGGGTCCATCATGAAAGACGCCACAATACAATCGCCCAGGTCCTGGCCTGCGGCGCAGGTCGAGATGTGGCAGGTGGGCGACTTGGTCCCCTACACCAAAAACGCCCGCCAGCACCCGCCGGAACAGATCGACCAGATCGCGGCGTCAATGGAGCGGTTCGGCGTTACGATCCCGATGCTGGTGGCTGAGGACGGCACGATCATCGCGGGCCACGGCCGGCTGATGGCGGCCGCGCAGCTGGGGCTGGCAGCAATTTCGGCAAGCAAAAATTCTTGTTGCGAAGAGCAGTTGCACTGGGTATTGCTCAGACCTGAACGAGTATGGTGAAGCATGTTAACTTCTTAATTAACTATGTGCAGGGATGCCAGTGCGGCAGTCCTTGTGCGGTAGCCGTAGTTTTGTAATGCCTGATAATTCAAGTCAGCGTGATCGCTTGCGTGAGGATGCGCAATTCCGAATTTTAAGAATGCTGGATGAAAACCCTGAGATGACGCAGCGCGATCTGGCCAGGGCAGTAGGTGTTAGCACAGGCGGCATGCACTATGTTTTAAGTGCCTTGGTCGAAAAAGGCCTTCTGAAGTTTTCCAATTTCAGAGCGTCTGATGACAAACGCCGTTACGCTTATGTTTTGACGCCGAAAGGCGTCGCCGCGAAGGCCGATCTCACAAAAAAGTTCTTGATCCGGAAGCTCGCTGAGTACGAGCTTCTCAAAGCTGAAATAGACGCGGTAAAGGGTGAATTGTCGGATGCTGAACTCATTGAACTGAAGGGGCTATCGAAACGTGGGTAGTGCTACATTGAAGCTTGTTGGGCATTGTCCGGTCGAGGTGATCTTTTGATGGTGCGTCGTGTTTTTGTCACTGGGTCTGCTGGGTTCATTGGCTTCCACCTTTGTCGGCTGCTCGTCCATGAGGGGTTTGTCGTCCACGGATATGATGGGATGACAGATTATTACGACGTCGCTCTTAAGCAACGTCGCCATCAAATGCTTCTTCAATCGGATGCCTTTTCTAGAACTGAAGGCATGTTGGAAGATGAGGCGCTGCTCAGTAAAGTAATCGATGGTTTCCGACCGGATGTGGTTGTTCATCTCGCCGCACAAGCGGGCGTCCATTATTCTCTTGAGAACCCGCGCGCTTATTTGGATGCGAACATTATCGGCGCGTTTAATGTCATGGAGGCCGCGCGCCGCTTGGGTGTTCAGCATCTTTTGATGGCTTCAACCAGCTCAGTGTACGGTGCAAATACTGAAATGCCGTTTTCTGAGGTGGAAAAAGCAGATACTCAGTTGACGATATATGCGGCGACCAAGAAGGCCAATGAAAGTATGGCGCACGCCTATGCGCACATACATGATCTTCCAACCACAATGTTTCGGTTTTTCACTGTGTACGGCCCATGGGGTCGGCCCGACCTGGCTTTGTACAAGTTTGTCGATGCAATACTGGATGGTCGGCCCATCGATATATACAACCATGGCGATATGTATCGGGACTTCACGTATGTTGATGATCTCGTGCGGGCAATCCGCTTACTGATTGATGTCGTCCCGGTGCGTCCGCAGGACGGCGTCGTGCCCGAGGGTGATAGCCTTTCTCCGGTAGCCCCCTGGAGAGTCGTGAATATCGGCAATTCTGACATGGTGCGCTTGCTCGACTTTGTTGATGCCATCGAGGAGTGCTTGGGGCTCAAAGCAGAGCGGAACTACATGGGTATGCAAACCGGTGATGTTCCGGCGACCTGGGCAGATGCTGAGTTGCTCAAAACGCTTACTGGATACCGACCAATGACGGATTTCAGGGACGGCATAGCGCAATTTGTGGATTGGTATCGGGAGTACGCCAACAAATGACGCATGAAGGAAAAATGTTGGCGGTCGTGGGGCTTGGCTATGTAGGCCTGCCGCTCGCAGTAGAATTTGGGCGGGTACGGCCTGTCATTGGCTACGATATTAACCAGGAGCGTGTGGCCGCGCTACAGATGGGTGTGGACGCGACCCACGAAGTAGATGTTGAAGAGTTGCTGGGGGCAACGCATTTGCGTTTTGCTGCCGATGTAGATGATTTGCGTGCCGCATCTATCTACATTGTGACTGTGCCGACACCGATTGATGCGCATAAGAGGCCGGACCTTTCGCCTTTGCTCAGAGCATCGGAAATGTTGGGTAGTGTTTTGAGCCGCGGTGATATCGTCATCTACGAAAGCACTGTATATCCCGGTGCGACTGAAGACGATTGTGTGCCCGTTCTTGAACGGGTCTCCGGGTTAAAGTTCAACGTTGACTTTTTTGTTGGTTACTCGCCTGAGCGCATCAATCCGGGTGACAAACAGCACCGTCTGCCAAATATTTGCAAGGTAACGTCCGGCTCTACAGAGGACGTGGCTGAGACAGTCGACAAGCTTTACGCGAGTATCATTACCGCTGGTACATACCGCGCCGAGAGCATTCGTGTTGCGGAAGCTGCCAAGGTGATTGAAAACACCCAGCGTGACCTCAACATCGCCTTGATCAATGAGCTTGCCATCATTTTCAATCGTATGGGTATTGATACAGATGCGGTCCTGCGCGCCGCTGGAACGAAGTGGAACTTCCTTCCTTTCCGACCTGGCTTGGTGGGCGGTCACTGCATTGGTGTTGATCCATATTACTTAACACACAAGGCGGAATCTCTTGGTTATCACCCGCAAGTGATATTGGCTGGTCGCAGAATTAATGATGGGATGGGCGCTTACGTTGCATCCCAATTCGTGAAGGCGATGTTGCGGAAATCTGTGTCCGTGAGTGCCGCCCGGGTCCTTGTACTTGGACTTTCCTTTAAGGAAAACTGTCCTGATTTACGAAATACCCGTGTCATTGACGTCGTTGACGAGTTGCGAGAGTACGGTGTGAGCGTTGATGTGTGCGACCCCCAAGTGGATGCTCAAGAAGCGTCCTCTGAATATGGGATTGCCTTGGTTTATGAGCCGAGCCTGAATTCCTACGACGGTGTGCTTTTGGCGGTCGCTCACGAGGAATTTTTACAAGTGGGAGCGGCGGCGCTTCGTCAATATGGTCGGACGGGATGTTCCGTCTTCTATGATCTCAAGGCTGTATTTGGCGTGGATGAAAGTGATCTTCGGCTGTGACTGGGCTGACGGTCGGACTGTCGTTGAGCGACATCCTGTAGTTTCGCATGTGGGTCGCATCCAGCGCGTGTATAAGTGTGTGACTTATCGGGCGTTTGGGGCGTGTGGTTTGGAATTTTCTGACACTGTAAAGAAAGTTGTGATTGGGGCGGTATGATTGACTTATCTACATGGAAGAAGGCTTGGGCGCTGCTCGATAAGCGAGAGCGTCGCAATGCGTGGATTGTGCTGGGTGTGATTATTTTAAGTGCGCTGTCGTCTGCGGTGATGGTAGCCTCGGCGATTCCCTTCTTGGCAGTGATTGGTGAGCCATCCCTGATTGAGACGACACCAGTTTTAGCTTGGGCGTATGTCGCGTTTGGTTTCGAGACAGCATACGGGTTTCTTGTGGGATTAGGTCTAACTTCCTTCGCCGTAATCGTTCTCTCAAGCACCATTCAGATTGTGAGGACGTGGGCGGTGACGGGCTTCGCGACGATGCGAATTCATGCGATCAGCCACCGACTGCTTGCGAGGTATCTGTCGCAGCCCTACGCCTTCTTCCTGAACCGGCATTCCGGGGAAATGGGACCGCGCGTGTTGGCCGAATCTCAACAGGTTGTTGGGCAGTTTCTTCGTCCCGCGGCGGAGTTTATCGCTGCTTGCCTGACTATACTGGCCATTGTTGGGCTCCTCGTGTGGGTCGAGCCGATGGTTGCCGCGGTTGCTTTCGCAGTGCTCGGCGGCATTTACAGTGCGATCTATGTCAGCACACGCCGTATACTAAAGCGACTAGGCCAAGTGCGCGTCGCGGCCAATAGGTCGCGGTTCCGTGTGGCTAATGACAGCTTGACAGGGATCAAAGATATAAAGCTCCTGGGCCGGGAGCAAGTGTATATTGACAGATTTGAAGCCGCTTCGCTTAATATGGCGCGAGCGGAGGTCAAGGTGGCCGTGTTTTCGCAGGTCCCGCAATTCGCTTTGCAGGCTGTGGCTTTGGGAGGCGTCATCCTACTTTGCGTCCTTCTAATCGACCCGGTAGGAGTGTCTTCCGGAACAGCAATTGGTGGGCTGCTCCCTGTTTTGGGTGTCTTCGCTTTTGCCGGACAGCGGCTTATGCCGGAGTTGTCAAAGCTCTACCAGTCTCTCGCACAGATGCAGGCTGGCTCCGCTGCCGTCGAAGCTGTGTACGAAGACCTTGTCATATCTCGCAATTCGGTTGAGCTTCTATGCAACAGCGGCGAAGGTCTTAGGTTGGCGGAATCCCTGCGCCTTGATTGCGTATCCTATAACTACCCAAACTCGGAACAATCAGGCATACGGGACGTATCTCTCACAATCCGTGCAGGTGAAAAAATTGGGGTTGTCGGCAGTACCGGTGCCGGCAAGACGACGCTCGCCGATATCATACTCGGGTTGCTGGAGCCCACCAACGGCAAGTTGGTTCTGGATGGTGTCGAGATTGACGCTGATCAACTGGGTGCCTGGATGCATTGCGTTGGTTACGTGCCGCAGGATATATTTCTGACAGACGCGTCAGTTGCAGAAAATATCGCTCTAGGACTACCACCTGACGACATCGAATATGAGCGCATATTTGAGGCAGCCAAGATTGCGCGCATCGATCGCTTTGTCGCTGAAGAGTTGACAGATGGATATGAGACGCAAATCGGCGAGCGCGGTGTGCGCCTCTCCGGTGGGCAGCGCCAGCGCATTGGTATCGCACGTGCGATGTACCGAGATGCTTATATTATTGTGTTTGATGAGGCGACCAGCGCGCTGGATAATCTAACAGAAGCAGAGGTGATGGACGCCATTGACGCGCTTCCAGGTGACAAGACGGTGCTCATAATTGCCCATCGTTTGAGCACAGTGAAAAATTGCGACCGTATAATTGTCCTAGATCAGGGACGCGTTGTCGGATGCGACCATTGGAACTCTTTGATGTCCGGTAATGCAACGTTCCAACGCATTGCTGGGCTAGGAGAGGCAGCATGAACTCATTTGTTCAACGGAGCTCAGATTGATGCTTGAAAATTCTACTATCCTAATTACTGGAGGAACTGGGTCTTTCGGGCATGCGTTCCTTCCTATGGCGCTTGAGAGGTTCAACCCAAAAAAGATAATTGTCTTCTCCAGAGATGAGATGAAACAATGGGAGATGGCGAAGAAATTCGATGGAGACCCTAGGCTTAGGTTCTTCATCGGTGATGTGCGTGACCCGCGAAAGACTCTATCGTGCACTGGATGGCGTTGACTATGTAGTACATGCCGCGGCGACCAAGATAGTTCCAACTGCTGAGTATAATCCATTTGAGTGTATCAAGACTAACGTCAATGGGGCGATGAACCTTATCGATGCATGCATTGACAAGGGTGTTAAGCGTGTTGTTGCACTCTCAACTGACAAAGCTTCTAGTCCCATAAATCTTTATGGGGCGTCAAAGCTAGCATCGGATAAGCTATTCGTAGCGGGCAACGCCTACGCTGGCGAGCATGACACACGCTTTGCGGTAGTCCGCTACGGCAATGTAATGGGATCGCGTGGATCTATCATTCCTTTTTTTCATGTCCATCCGTGAGAAGGGCGTCCTTCCCTATCACTGACACGCGAATGACGCGTTTTATGATTTCTCTTGAGCAAGGTGTTGAGCTAGTGTTTCACGCTTTTCAAGATATGATTGGTGGTGAAATATACGTAAAAAAAGATACCTTCGATGAAAGTCACTGAGATAGCTGCGGTTGATTTCGCCCAGTGCCCGGCATGAGATTGTCGGTATCCGTCCTGGTGAAAAAATCCATGAGCAGATGGTGGGCGCTGAAGATGCCCCTTACACTTATGAATATCCTGAGCATTTCAAGATTTTGCCTACAATTAACCGATGGTCAGGCGACCATAAGCGGATCAAGGACGGAACAAAGGTACCTGAAGGCTTTAGCTACACGAGTGATAGTAATCCGATTTGGATGAAACAAGTCAGAGCTTGAAGCTTGGATCTGGGAAAACAAGAATAAAATCGGAGCAATATGATGATTCCCTATGGGTCGTCAGCTCATCAGTGAAGAAGACATCGCTGCAGTCAAGGCCGTGTTGCGGTCAGATCTCCTGACGCAAGGTCAAGTGGTGCCGGCGTTTGAACGCGCGATTGCGCATCGTGTCGGAGCTGGCCATGCCGTGGCGGTCAATTCAGCGACGTCGGCACTGCATATAGCTATGCCTTGCCTTGAACCTTGGGCCTGGCGACATCCTTTGGACTTCGCCCATCACTTTTGTCGCCTCCGCAAATTGTGGTCGATATTGTGGCGCGGATGTTGATTTTGTGGATATCGATCCTGAGACTTTCAACATCTGTGCGGACGCTCTGGCGGCAAAACTCGAGGCGGCTGCCCGGTGTGGGTCGATTGCCAAAGATAATTGTTGTAGTTCACATGTGTGGACAGTCCCCCGATATGGCCCGCATAGCGGAACTCTCCTATGCCCACGGAGTCCACATCATCGAGGATGCCAGCCATGCAATCGGTGCCGATTACCTTGGCGCTCCAGTAGGCAATTGCGCACATTCGGATATCACCGTGTTCAGCTTTCACCCGGTCAAGATTATTACCACTGCCGAAGGTGGCATGGCGCTCACTAACGATACAGAGCTCGCCACACGGATGGAACGTCTGCGCAGTCATGGAATTACTCGTGAAGCAGACCTAATGACCCATGCGCCCGAAGGGTCCGTGGTATTACCAGCAACTTGAACTTGGGTGGAACTATCGCATGACAGAAGTGCAGGCGGCGCTTGGGCTGAGCCAGTTGGATCGGTTAGATGTGTTCGTCTCGCGACGTCGCATACTAGCTGATGCCTATGACGCAGCTCTGGCGGATTTGCCTTTGCGCTTGCCCGGGGCGATTGGACGGCGCCAATTCTTCCTGGCATTTGTATGTGATCAGGCTAATTGAATCAAAGGACCGGCGCCAAGTATTTGATGCCCTGCGTGCGAAAGACATAGGAGTGAACATACCATTATATTCCGGTCCAATTTGCAGCCCTATTATCAGAATCTTGGATTCAAGACAGGCGATTTTCCTGCCGCGGAGGAATACTATCGTCGTGCGATTTCTATCCCTTTGTATCCGGCTATGAACGACGCTCACCAAGAAAAGGTGATACATGAGTTGGGAGTAGTCCTTGACTGACTTGGCCTCTTTAGTTTCTCGGTTGGTTTTAGGTACAGCGCAAGTTGGCCAGAGTTATGGCATTGCAAATACCAGCGGTCAGCCTGACGCTGGCCTGGTTGCCGAAATCCTGTCAGAAGGCCGTGCCTTGGGCGTGGAAGTGTTGGACACAGGTGCTGCATACGGTATGTCGGAAGCGGGTTCTGGGTCGTGCAGGTCTAAAAGGCTGGAAGGTCATCACAAAAATCCCACCCTTAGGAGATATTTGCCCTAGCAAGGCAGCGCAAGTGGCCCGCGAGACAGTTATGGCCTCTTGCGAAAAGTTGGGTATTGCTCGGCTGCATGGGGTACTCCTCCACAATGCAGAGGACGCCACAGGACCCGCAGGTCCAGCTTTAATAGAGACACTTATGTCGTTGCAGGACGAGGGTTTGACAGAACAGACCGGCTTGTCCATTTAATCGTGGGAGTGGACATGGTCGGTTTGTATGGAGGCTATTCCCCAAAAATTGTGCAAGGTCCGCTGAATGTGCTAGACCAGCGACTACTTCACCATCCCACCACTAAGTCATTACAAAAGTGTGGCGGAGCACTGCACGCCCGATCGCTGTTTCTGCAGGGTCTGTTGCTCATGGCCCCGCGTAATCGACCGGCCCGTTTTGTACCGTGGGCTAAAGCACTGGAGCGTTTCGACGCCCGTGTGGCCTCGCTAGGCACCGACCCGCTGGCGCTGTGTCTTGGCTTTGCTCTGTCTACTCCAATCGTGGCGCGTCTAGTGGTCGGGGTCGAGACGCCCAGCCAGCTTAATGGTATTGTTGATGCTTTGAAGCGTGCGCCGTGTGTAGCGGAGCTGTCGGACTTGGCATGTGACGATCCTGACCTGCTGGAACCCCGACGCTGGACGGCATGATGCTTCGAATGGGGATTTTGGGAATGTCGCAGGGTAATGGCCACCCATATTCATGGGCGGCGATCTGCAACGGTTACGCCCCAGGCCCAATGGCTCAATGCGGCTTCCCAGTAATATCGGATTACCTTGGCAGGCAAAGCTGGCCGGATGATCAGCTTCCTAATGCCCGAGTCACCCATGTCTGGGCACAAGATTCCGATAGGGCGCAACATATTGCACAGGCTACGAAAATTACTCACGTAGTCAATACTCCTGAAGATATGATAGGCGAAATCGACGCTCTCCTTCTTGCCCGTGATGACGCAGAAAAATCATATCGCATTGGCTGAGCCCTTTTTGCAGGCGGGTCTTCCGGTATATGTCGACAAGCCGATTGCACTCAGCCGGTCGGCACTTGATAAACTAATTGCTCTGACCGTGAGACCGGGTCAGATTTTCAGTTGCTCGGCACTGCGGTATGCCGAAGAACTGCGTCTCAATGAAATCGAACTGCAAACGCTGGGCCCCCTGCGGCTGATCTCAGCCAGCACGCCAAAGTATTGGGATACATACGCAGCTCATCTTATCGACCCCCTACTAGCGAACATCCTGCCTAATGGCAGGGCGGTTCGCCCGCCTGTCTACAGCCTTGCCCGCAGATGGGCGCCAGCTTGTGCTGGATTGGTTCGCCGATGCGGAGAAGTCGTCTGCATCAACTCGCGTCGTTTTAACGACATTAGGACGAGCGTCTGGGCCGCTGAGCTTTCGGTTCCATGGAGGAAAATGGTTGGTGCGAAAAAGTCTTTGTAGATAGTTTTTCCGCGTTTCGCGCCGCACTATCCGCCTTTGCCGATTTTGTACTTGCTCCCGATGCGACTGCCCTAGATGACATGAACCCTCCGTATTGTAGAGATAATTGAGATGGGGCGAAGCGAAACTGCTGGAGATGACTGCTCATAATGACAAGACAAACTGACCTTGCTTTGGTGACGGGGGCTACTGGCATTGTCGGCACAGCCATATCCCGACATTTGACTGACAAAGGCTGGGCCGTGGCGGTGACATCGCGCGATCAAGTCCGGGCAGAGAGACTAGCTTCCAAACTTGGCCCTCGTTCGGTTGGGCTTGCCTTTGACCTTGGAGCCCCTGATGCCGCCCGAACGTATCTCTGCCGAGTTGGCTGAGCGCAACTTAAGAGTGACGCACCTGATCAACAATGCCCGCTCACTAGATGCATTAGCGGTCGGAGCTGACGGTACGACCGCGAGCGAGGCCTTTCTCGACGAGCTCGAGATTGATGTTGTCCAGCCTTACCGACTGACCATGGTATTGGCTGAGCATCCGGCTCATGCGCTTCGCGCAGTTGTAAATATCGGCTCGCAGTATGGCGAGGTGGCCATGAACCCAGCGCTCTACGAACGGTGTTGCTCAGCATATGCCGATTCAATACGGCGTCGCCAAGGCAGCTCTTCACCATCTGACACGCGAACTGGCCAGTCGCCTTGCACCTGAAATTCGTGTAAATTGTGTCGCGTTTGGAGGGTTTCACTGGTCGAGCGCCTGACGAATTTGTCCAGTGTTACGCCGGTATGCTGCCAATGGGACGCATGCTGGCGCCCGAAGAAGCTGGTGGTCCCGTCGCCTTTCTTTTGGATGATGATAGCAGTGCCATGACTGGACACGTCTTGCATGCCGATGGCGGTTGGAGCATTCGTTAAACTAAGGGTATTTTTCGATGACTGAAACAATCGTATCGGCAAATCTTTCGTCTCAGAAAAACGCGCAAACGCACGTGGTTTGCTGCATCGTGGCGCGCACCAATTCTACGCGCCTGCCGCGCAAGGTATTGAAGCGGATCGGTGAAAAAACTATGATCGAAAAGATTATATACCGTATGAAAAGCGTACCTTCCCTTGACGCCATCTATGTTGCGACCTCTGCCCATCCCGATGATAAAATCCTTTGCGATTTAGCGGAGCGCCACGGCGTTTGCAGTTACGCTGGTAGTGAGTTGTCTGTAATCGATCGAATACTTGATATCGCCCGGGCTGAACAAGCCACGCATATTGTGCGTGTAACGGGGGATAATATTTACACGGATTCTAAACTTCTGGACCGTCTAATCCGCCAGGCGCTCGACGAAAAAGTAGACTATGCTCGTGTCGAAGGAGCACCGATTGGAGTGACGGGAGAGGTTATAGCCGTGCCAGCCCTGCAGAATTGCTTGTTGCGTATCGATCCTGATCTTAGTGAAATATCTAATGCTTTATATGTTCGATCCAGACACCTACCGCACTTGCGTTATCGATGTCTCGGAATGGATGGACGCTTACACCTCTCTAACGGTTGACACACCTCAAGATTGGGAGCGCACAGTATTCATAGAAGATCGGCTAGCAAGTGTAGATGATTTTAACATCGCTGATATCGTCCAATTGTCATTGAAGGAGAGTATAACCCCATTTCCGCATTGCCGCGAACCTTACATTGCGGTTGCCTAGAGGAAAGATGTTAACCGTTGCGGATTATTTGGAGATGCAAAGCGACAAAGTGAAACGCAGCCAGGTTCTATATACTTTGACCGAAGCTAACTACCGGGCGGAGCAAAGCCGTGCGACCTGAACCTCAGTTTATAGCAGAAACAGCGAATGCTCACGAGGGCGACAGCGCCCTACCAAAAAAAGCTTATTGAAGCACTTTGCACAACAGACTGCGATATTGTAAAATTGCAGATCCTTAGAGAACCTGAGGTGTTAGCCAATCCTGATTTAATGGCGTTGCACCAGTCTCTAATTTTACCCGAGGAATCCTGGAAGGAGGATATTGCCACACTGCGCGCAGCTGGGAAACGGGTCTTGGTGCTCCCGGTTGATTTGCAGGCGTGTCGCTGGGGTGCTTGAGCAAGATCTTGCAGACATGATTGAAGTGCATGCCGTGAACCTCATGCGCCACGACATGCTTGATTTGATTGCGACAGCAGGGAGTGAGCTCCAAGTACCTACTTGGTGTATCGGGTTATAGCTATGATGACATTGCCGCTGCTAGCAATGCCTATGCCGCGTGCAGTGCATTTCCACCTGTTCTGATGTTTGGATTCCAGTCGTTTCCTACAGATCCAGCGCAGGTGAACCTTTCGCGCATTGCATTACTAAAAGAAAGACTGAGCTTGCCCATTGGCTACGCAGACCATTGTGCTTGGGATAGCGATGCAGGACCGATGCTGGCAGCCGCTACAGCTCTTGGGGCAGATTTTTTGGAAAAGCACGTGATTCTAGAAGCTGGTCAGAAAAGAGTCGATTACGAAAGTGCCGTATCTTGTGCCGATTTTGATCGGTTGGCCGCGCTTTGTCGACCTATCGTAACCGCTATGGGTGAAGCATCGCGCTATGCACTGTCGGATGCTGAGCGTCGTTATGGCGACAGACGTCTGCGATGCGTGGCGCGTCATGATATTGCTGCAGGCACTCCGTTGACGGCTGAGAATACGCTTTTCAGCTGGGTTGCCCCTGGAACGACTACTCTCGGTGACGCGCGAGATTTATTATCTCTTGAGGGCCAATTGGCTAGGAGAAATCTGTCAGCTGGATCGATAATCTTGTGATGATCAAGGTCGTTTTTCGGACTGACGCCTCGCTTGAGATCGGAACTGGCCATGTCATGCGCTGTTTGTCGCTGGCGCGGGCTTTGAGGATGGCCGGGGCGACATGTTGCTTCATTACACGTGCGCTGCCCGGTCATATGGGCGATCTGATCATGAATGAGGGATTTGAGGTCAGGTTGCTCAGCGCCCCGCAAGAAGCTGCTCCCCACGGCCCACCTTATCATGCCCATTGGGCAGGGGTGGACTGGGCTGAGGATGCTGCCGAGACACGTGCCTTAATGGTAGAAGAACCGGATTGGTTGGTGATGGATCATTATGCCTTTGACGCCCGGTGGCAGCGCGCTGCAAGGCCGGAGGACACGAAGCTTTTTGTGATCGACGATCTCGCCGACCGGCCGCATGAATGCGATCTATTGTTGGACCAGAACCTTGGCCGTGATGAGCGAGATTATGATGGGCTCGTGCCGCAGGGCTGTAAATTACTCGTCGGACCACGGTATGCATTGCTGCGCCCCGAATTTTCTGAAATGCGCGCTGAGGCATTGGCCACGCGCTCGGGCCGGCGGCTAGAACGTCTGATAGTTTCGATGGGCGGGATCGATTTGGTAGATGGAACATCGGCAGTACTCGATGCATTAAGAGACGTCATTCTGCCTGAGGAGTTAGAAATCAGTGTCATCATGGGCAAGCGCGCACCAGCGCTTGAGAAGATCCGTGCATTGGCCCGTGATATGCCTCGCCGTACAGAAGTCGCCGTGGATGTACATGATATGGCTAGACGAATGGCTGACGCCGACCTTGCCATTGGCGCCGGTGGCAGTACCACATGGGAGCGCTGCTGCCTAGGATTGCCCTCAATAATCGTTGAGATTGCAGACAACCAGGCGGGAATTTCTGCTGCAATCGCCCGAGCAGGAGCCGGGCTTTCGGCAGGCTCGCTGCACGGCCTGGATTTCGTACAGAGATTCAGTGAGACCATAGAAAAGGTAGGCAACGCTTCACGTCTTGCATCGCTGTCAGAGGCTGCAGCTCGTCTCTGCGATGGGGACGGTGTGGAACGGATAGTATTAATGCTTTCAGAAAAGAGAAAACTAGATAATGCTGCCGAGGTGAGAGTATGAAACTACTTCTAAATCCCCTTAAAACTGCCGAAATAGATGACGAATTTGTTTCTTGGTATCAGAATGAAGATGGACATCTCGATTTCTTTACCGGGAGTCGGCGTAGCTTCTCGCGCGATGATCTGCTGGTCTGGATCGGAGACAGCAAAGAGCAGAATACGCATTTGTATTTGATATCAAATGATGCCGGCGATCGTATTGGGACGATTAAAATTGGTCCTATCGACCTAGTGAATAAAACATCTGATCTTGTGTGCCTGATCGGCAACCGAGATTTTCTCGGCCGCGGGCTTGCGAAAGAAGCGATAGCTCTCGGCAATCAGATTGCATTTGATAAACTGGACATTCGTCGCCTTCATGGCGGCATGTATGAGAGCAACATAGCTTCGATCAAAGCTTACACACGTGCGGGTTGGGGTCATAGAGGGCAGATTTAAAGGATATTATTGGGTTGATGGAAAACCCGTGGACAGAGTTTGTGGTCGCTTGCTTCAATCCAAATTACTTTCCGGAGGAGACCCAAAATGAAGATTAATGGCCGCTCCATTGGTCCAGGCCACCGGCCGTATGTGATCGCAGAGCTGTCCGCCAATCACAACGGTGACCTGAAGCAGGCTCTAAAAATTATCGATGCAGCCGTAGAGACGGGCGCCGATGCCGTTAAGATCCAGACCTATCGGCCCGACACGATCACGCTCAAATCCAACGCGCCCGAGTTCCAGATCACTGAGGGTCTCTGGGCTGGGCGGACGCTCTATGATCTCTATGAATGGGCGCACACACCTTGGGAGTGGCACGAAGAGCTATTCGCCTACGCAGCAAAGCGTGAAATCACGCTGTTTTCCTCACCTTTCGATCCAACGGCGGTCGATCTACTGGAGGACCTTAATGCCCCTGCCTACAAGATCGCCAGCTTCGAGGCGGTAGATCTGCCTTTGATCCGATATGTCGCCTCAAAAGGTAAGCCGATGATCATCTCTACCGGCATGGCTGACCTGGAGGAAATGACTGAGGCGGTGAATGCGGCCCACGAGGGAGGCTGCCGAGAACTGGCACTTTTGCACTGCGTCTCAGGCTACCCCGCGCCGGCGTCAGATTACAATCTCGCGACTATTACCAACATGGCCGCAACATTCGGTGTGCCGGTCGGCCTATCGGATCACACACTTTACAACACAACTGCGATAGCCAGCGTGGCGCTTGGAGCGAGCGTGATCGAGAAACACATGACGCTTGACCGCGCGGGCGACGGTCCGGATGATAGCTTTTCGCTGGAACCCACAGAATTCGCCTCGTTGTGCCGAGATGTCCAAACTGCTTGGGAAGCTACAGGAAAAGTTGACTATGGACGCAAATCTAGCGAACTGAATAATGTACAGTTTCGTCGCTCGTTATATTTTGTACAAGATATGAACGCCGGCGATATGATAACGCCTGACAGTGTTCGTAGCGTTCGCCCAGGTCATGGACTGCCTCCTAAGTACCTAGATGATATTCTTGGAAAGCGTGTAGTACAGGATATTCCGGCTAATACCCCAGTTACCCTAGGCGTTCTAGATATTTAAATAACAAGAATGCGCAAAACACACATTCAGGTTCGATAGTGAGAATATATCCGGTAATATATGCTGGACGGATTTCTATTTTGGATGGGTCTGTTGCACAAATCGGCTCATGGACAAAACTCCCCGTCCTTATTGCTTTGCTGGACGGTTACACAGCGCTCGGCGTCCCTGTCACAGAAGCCGTGAAATAAGTCCGTCTGGGGAAAGGGGAGTTTTGACCATGAGCCGATTTGTGCATGTATGGATGCCCCCGTTGGTGCAAGTGGTTTTTGAACGGCTTGAGCGTGTGATCGGGTGCGGTCATGTATCAGGCCTCTTGTTGCGGCGATTGATACAACCGCGGGCCGGTATGGCGATGCGCGGATCAGAAGCAGATCAACAGACCGAGCTCGTTGGCTCCAGCACAAATACTGCTTTCTCTGACCCGGATCTTGTCGATCCTTTGCCCTTACTGTTCAGTGACCTCCTCACACTCCCGACGCGCCGGTGCGGAATGGAAAGCGCAGTGTGCCTATGCCATCGTCGCCACGGGGTTCCGGTAATCTTCTTGTTTCGTCATCATGGCCCAGAGGCCACGGGCCATTTTATTGGCAAGTGCAATCGCGACGACCATGCGCGGCTTTCGAGCCCGCATGCGCGTCAGCCAGCCATTGTTCGGGGTTCCAAATCGCTCCACGGCCTGCAGAACAGCCATGGCGCCCGAGACCAAGAGCGTGCGGATGTCACGCTGCCCCATCTTCGACGTCTTGCCCAGCCGGGCTTTGCCGCCCGTCGAATGCTGTTTTGGCACGAGCCCGAGCCAGGCTGCAAAGTCGCGACCGCGCCGGAAGGACGACAGCTCCGGTGCGAATGTCTCGATCGCAAGCGCTGTGATCGGCCCTACGCCCGGCATGGTTTGGAGCCGCCTCGCCACATCGGCCTCTTTAGCCGCGCACTTCATCTTCTGATCAAGTTCTGCAACCCGAGCATTCAGCCCTTCAATCTGCGCCAGATACATCTGACCTAAGTCCCGGACGCCCTCGGGCAAAGCTGTGTCACTATCTTCGATCGCATCCGCCAAACGCTTGAGTTGTGCTGTCCCTGTCGCAGCAACCAACCCATGCTCTGCCAGGTGCCCGCGCAACGCATTGATCATCTGGGTGCGCTGACCCACGAACATCCGCCGCGTACGAAACAGCATGGCGCGCGCCTGCTGGTCTTCCGTCTTCACCGCAACAAACCGCATGGTCGGGCGCAACGCGGCTTCGACAATGGCCTCAGCATCCGCCGCATCATTCTTCTGACGCTTGACGAAAGGCTTCACATAGACCGGCGGGATCAAGCGCACATCGTGTCCCAGCTTCTCGAACTCGCGCCCCCAGCCATGGGCTGTAGCGCACGCCTCCATGGCAACAACGCACCTGGATTGCTGGGCAATGAATGCCAGAATCTGGCCCCGGGAAAGCTTCTTGCGAAACACAACAGACCCGTCCTCGCTTGCACCGTGCAACTGGAAAACGCGCTTTGCCAGATCAATGCCGATGATGGTAACTTCCGACATAGATGTCCTCTCCTTCTGTGGCTTCAACACTCATCACATTGGCACATTGTGATGCCGTCAGGAGGGGGCATCCACGCCATCAACAGAGGCATTTTTAAGGAAAGTCTGAAAAACCTGCCGTTTTCAGTGTGATGTGGTAGTCTGCGGACATCGACCGAAGGAGACCGTGTTCATGCCCAAACAGCCCGCCATTCCTGGCCTTTGCGACGCGATTATGAAGAAGATCACACGGTGCGAGCAGTTTCTGGCAGAGATGGATGCGGTGGTTCCGTGGGGGCGGCTGCTGGCGCTGATCGAGTCACATTACCCGAAGGTTGGGCCGAAGGGCGGGCGGCCTGCGATGCCGTTGGAGACGATGCTGCGCATTTACTTCCTGCAGAATTGGTACGCCCTGAGCGACCCGATGGCCGAAGAGACGCTGTATGATAGTGAAGCGATGCGCCGCTTCGCTGGGATTGAACTGGGCGATGAACGCATCCCCGACGAGACCACGATCCTCATCTTCCGGCATCTTCTTGAGCGTCACGGGCTGACCGAGGCGATCTTCGCCGAAGTGAACGCGCATCTGGCAGACAAGGGGATCACGCTGCGCTCTGGCACGCTAGTGGATGCCACGATTATCGATGCGCCATCTTCGACCAAGAACCAGGCCAGGGCGCGGGACCTCGAGATGTCTTCGACAAAAAAAGGCAACGACTGGTATTTTGGCATGAAGGCCCATGTTGGTGTCGACGTGAACAGCGGCACCGTCCACAGCCTCGAGGCCACGACCGCAAAGGTGCATGACAGCCGGGTCTGGGATGAACTGCTCCATGGCGAGGAGACATCGGTCTGGACCGACAAGGGCTATGTCAGCGCTGAACGCGAGGCAGCCTTCAGCAAAGAAGGCAAGGTCTGAGGCGTCATGCGCAAGGCGTCCAAGGGCGGCAAGCTCGACCCCATCGACGAGGAGATCAACCGGATCATTGCCATGGTGCGCGCCAAGGTCGAACATCCCTTCCGGGTCATCAAGCGACAGTTCGGTCACACGAAAACGCGGTATCGCGGGTTAGCAAAGAACCGGGCGCATCTGTTCACCCTGTTCGCACTCGGCAACCTATTCCTCGTGCGACGACGGCTGCTGGCATGAGGACGAGTCTGTCGGAAATCGGCATCGACGACGCTCAGGCGGCTCAAACAGCGCGAAAACCACTTGAAACGGTGCCCGTCTGGCCCCGTAGTTCCCTCAAGTGAAAATACCGGTGCAGCCGAAGCCGTCGATCAGACCTTCCTTAACAACTAAAGGCTGCGTCGCTATGATGACAAATTCAGATGACTACATCGATATACTAAATAAGCACCTCCTGCAAGCGAGTGTGACTGATATAATTGACCCTATTGGTTTGCTTGACAATTTAGTCAGACAGAAACCTTCTGTTCGGTGGCGTCAACGTATCAAAAGCATTTTTCCAAGAGGCATGGTTTTTTTTGCAAGCTTACTAAAAAAACAATATTCGTACAGTATTGATGCTGGGCAACGAGAAACCATATTGCTATACTCGCAATCTTTGAATCAATTTGATGCACTTAAGCCATTAAAAATAGCATTGAAAATAAAAGGCTTTAATATTGTAGAGCTCACAAGTGGAAACATTGTGCAGTCAAACAGGTTAGATGTTAAGTATGATGGATTGTCTTTTGTGAGAAAGCTTTCATTTTGTGTAATGGGGGATGCGCAAGCTCAATGGGTTTAGGAAGCTTAGGGCAGAACAGCGTCCGGAAGTCTTAGAATATTTTGATTTATTTTTATCTGAATATACCTTGATTAGGCAAATTTTACATTATTTTGACCCTAAAGTAGTAATTGTAGCCAATGATCACTCCATCATTCCACGCATCCTTTCTATTGCAGCAGCTGACCATGACTCAAAAACAGTTTATTTGCAGCATGCAGCAGTTAATAAGCGATTTCCTCCGCTGGCTTTCGATTATGCTTTTTTAGATGGAGAGGTTTCGTCTTTAATATATGAAGGAAATGCCGATGCCCCTCATGGGAGGCTTGGGGCGGTATCAAAGGAAACAAAGATATTCCATATTGGTCAAATGAAGGCATTACCTAGGTCAAATGGATATAAAGTTGGAATTGCTCTACCATTAAGCTGTCAGGGCTCTGATGTTGAAGACTTAATTTCCAAGATATTTACCTGCAGCAAAGAAGTATTGATAAGGCCACATCCTGGAGAGGCGGAAGAAAATATACGAGTTATTATAGATATCATTAATAAATATAAAGCCAAAAATATCACAGTACACGACAGCAAAAAGTATGATGTAAACGATTTTTTGACGCAGTGTTTCGCTGTTGTATCGGGGCCCTCGTCAATACTCCTAGAGGCGTCGTTAGCAAATTGTATTGCTTTAGATTGGACATCAAAAAAATCGCGACTCTACGATTATTATGGGTTCATTAGAGCTGGCCTTGTGGAGCACGTGGAGACACTAGAGGAGGTTTCCGCATGGATTGAAAAAATTTCTTTAGGGAATAAGCTAAATAATGATGGCGCAAAAAAGCACTTTTCAGCTAGCTACGGTACAGATTGGCAGGGTTCCGAAGGTAGACTTGCAGCGGATATTCTTGAGTCGCTGGTTGAATCACGTTTTTGTGAAACTGAAAATAAATTGTTCGGCGGGTGAAGGTGTTATGAAGAACTCGTGCCACAAGGAAGTTGATAAGCTTAGGCTCAAGTTTCAAGTGCAACACCTGAAGCCCAGAGGGCATAGGATGTTGCGATGGACAGACGAAGTAAGCACCTCAGCAGTGAGGAACGTGGCGTGATTTTCGCCGAACATCAACGTGGCAATAGCCAGCAGGGCATCGGCAGGCTGCTTGGTCGGCCCGCCAGCACGATTGGCCTGGAGCTTGCGCGTGGTCGGCAGGACGATGGCGGTTACTGCCCACAAGCGGCGCTGCGTGTCTATGATGAGCGCCGCGCACGGTGTCGACGCAAGCGCAAGCTGGTCGAGGGGGACGATCTTTACCGCATCGTTCACGGCAAGCTTGTGCATCTTCGCTGGTCTCCCGAGCAGATCGCGAACAGACTGCGGCGCATGAAACCCGATGACCCTACTGCCCATGTCAGCCACGAGACCATCTATGCCGCGATTTACGCGCACCCCCGTGGCGGCCTGAAGGATGCCATGATCGAGGCGTTGCGCCGGTCAAAGCCTAAACGTGGTCGCAAGCGCACGACCGCGGCGGGGACCTCTATGGTTCCGGAAACACTGCACATTATCAATCGCCCGGAGGAGGTCGAAGCACGCCTAGTGCCGGGACATTGGGAGGGCGACCTGATCAAGGGTGCGTTCAATCGCTCGTCAGTGGGCACGCTGGTGGAGCGCAAAACCCGGTTTGTGGTTCTCTGCAAAATGGACGGCAACGGCGCAGAGGCGGCACTGGAAAGTTTCTCCCGACAGATGAGACGTCTGCCCGCAGCCGTGCGCAAGAGCATGACCTACGACCGAGGGTCCGAACTGGCCTGCCACACCGAGCTCGCCCGACGGCTGAAGATCGACATCTGGTTCTGCGACCCGCATGCACCTTGGCAGCGTGGTTCGAACGAGAACACCAATGGCCTGCTGCGCCAGTTCATGCCCAAAGGAACAGACCTCGGAAACGTTAGCCAAGCTTGGCTCAATGATGTCGCTGCACTGATGAACAACCGCCCAAGGAAAACCCTCGATTGGAGAACACCCGCCGAAGCCATGGCCGAAGAAATCGCGGCCTTCAAATCAACTGTTGCACTTGATGTTTGAATCCAAGAAGTTAATGAACGATTTTGGCTGCTTTAAATGAAGAAGCTTGTTTACACGGCTGTTTTTGGTAAACACGATAAAGTTTACCCGCCAATTGAAATCGATGATGACATTGATTATTTGATCATAACAGATAGTACAGACACAGTGGTTCCAGGCTGGAAAACTCTTATTGTAGATGCTAGTAATTTTAAAAACCCTAAAGAGGCAAATCTTTTTTATAGAGCCCTCGCACATCGTTATGTAAATGGGTATGATTTTTCTCTGTACCTGGATGGGAATATTAGGGTGATTTCCAGCTTAAAGCCATTGTTCAATAAGTTCGCAGAGTCGGATTGTGCAATTATGGTCCATAGACATGACAGCCGAATTTCTGTAAAAGAAGAGTTATGCGCAATTATTGAAGGTAAGAAGGTACTCAATTCCGTTAACGCGCTGGATGAGGTAATAAGTTACTTCACAGACGGATTTACCGATGCTGGTGGGTTAGCCGCTACTGGTGTGATTCTCAAAAACCACAGTGACAAGAAATTGAATGCTGCCATGGACCTATGGTGGTCGCTTTTCGAGTCACACAATACGCGAGATCAGTTAAGTCTTCCTTATGTGATATGGAAGGAAAGCTTAAGTGTATGCTGGATTGAAGAGAACTTACGGGGAGATAACCCATTCTTTTGTGTATACCCTCATCACTACGCAAATAATGTTAACTACCTATACGCAGTATTGAGCGCAAAATCACATGATAAATTATGGGCGAGAAGGAGTTTAGTGGTATGGAAGCGATTATCGAACCTAAAAAAATTTTTAAAATCTTTATAACTTAACTGTTCCATCCTGGATGATCACATAGACCCTTGGCGTGCCCCCATCGTGTGGTCCGGTTTGATTGTTAGTGCATCGTGGGCCTTTGGTCCATTGGAACGATACTTTCTGGTGCTGGTGGCCGATAGCCCAAGGCGCTGTGCGGCCTAACGGTGTTGTAGTGAACGCGCCATTGTTCGATCAGGATTTGAGCTTCGCGGAGGCTGTAAAATAGCTCGCCATTCAACAACTCATCGCGGAACCTGGCGTTGAAGCTTTCGCAGTATCCGTTTTCCCAAGGTGACCCTGGCTCAATGTAAGCGGTCTTCGCGCCCACGGCGGCGATCCAGTCCCGCACTTTCTGAGCAATAAATTCCGGGCCATTGTCCGACCTTATGTATTTCGGCGGGCCACGCAGGATGAACTGGTCCGTCAGTGCGTCCAGCACGTCCGTCGAGTTGAGCTTGCGATCAACGCGGATCATCAACGCCTCCCTGGTGTATTCATCAATGATGTTGAGCGTCCGATAGACTTGCCCATCTGCGGTGCGATCCTGGACGAAGTCATAGGACCAGACATGGTTGGGGCGCTCTGGTCTGAGACGCACGCACGACCCATCGTTCAGCCAGAGCCGCCCCTTTTTCTTCTGCTTCTGAGGAACCTTCAGCCCTTCGCGCCGCCAGATACGTTCGACCCGCTTGTGGTTCACGTGCCAGCCCGCATTGTTGAGCAAACCTGTGACCATCCGATATCCGTAGCGGCCATATTGATCTGCCAGCTCGATGATATCGTCGGTCAGCCGGTTTTCGTCGACACGTCCTTGCGGAGCTTTGCGCTGTGTGGATCGATGCTGCCCAAGTGTGCGGCAGGCCCGGCGCTCGGAAACGCCAAGCTCCTGCCGCACACGGTCGATGCATTTGCGACGACGCGAAGGGCTTAGAAGTTTCCCCGTGCGGCCTCAGTCAAGATCAGCTTGTCCAGCGTCAGGTCTGATACTGCACGCCTGAGCCGCTGGTTCTCCTTCTCAAGCTCCTTAAGCCTCTTGAGCTGAACGCGCCCCATCCCGCCGTACAACTTTCGCCATCGATAAAACGTCTGCTGCGTCACGCCGATCTGACGCACCGCCTCCGCTATCGTCGCGCCCTGTCCCTGCAGCACTTCAACTTGCCGTAGCTTCGATACAATCTCTTCCGGCTTCTCTCGTTTCCCAGCCATCTCTGTTCCTCCAATATACGGGACAAATCTATCCCAGTTGGTGGACCACTTTCAGGGGGCTACTCCATTTACGAGCAGAAAATACACGGCCTTGGTGAAAAGCTACGGCCTGAGGCAGAAGTTCATCACGCCCCATTGTCCGCAGCAGAACGGAATGGTCGAGCGTGTGATCCGGACGCTCAAAGAGCAGTGTGTTCATCGCCAGCGCTCCGACAGCATCCAGCACGCCACGCGTGCGATCGGCGACTGGATCAGCTTCTACAACCACAAGCGCCCTCATCAAGCGCTTGCCATGAAAACGCCCGCTCAGGCATATGCATTTGCGGCGTAAACTGTGGCAGATTCCGCTGGATCATTACACAGGTATCGTCATGCTGGCAATTTTTGAGGTACTTTTATGCTATGCAAAAAATCTCTTGAAACAGTTTCAATAGCATTGCCTACATTTAATGGTGAGCGCTACATTTCGGAACAGTTAGAAAGTTTTGCGAATCAGTCATGGCTGCCTGACGAGCTTGTTATTTGTGATGATGGCTCGACTGATAACACTCTCCGTGTTGTTGAAGAATTTTCAATAACAGCACCCTTCACGGTAAAGATAATAAGAAATAGCGAAAATTTAGGTTACGAACAAAATTTTGCAAAGGCTATTCAGCAATGTACAGGAAACTATATATTCTTGTCCGATCAGGATGATAAGTGGTTTTCGAATAAAGTAGAATTTGTGCTTAATACTATGAAAGATAATCCAAAATGTTGGTTATTAATCCATGATGGGGAGCTTACTGATGAAAAGCTTAATCCATCCAGAATTACAAAAATGGCTCAAATCCAAAATGGATATGGTCACTCATCAATTATTTCTACGGGCTGTCTGACCGTTGTTCGTAAAGAACTTTTAGCGTACGCGCTTCCCATTCCACGATGTTCAATAGGTCATGACAATTGGTTACACCAACTGACAAGCCCATTACGCAATAAGCGTATAGTTGTATGTAAAACTTTGCAATACATAAGAAGGCATGAATCCAACACATCTAGTTGGATAGTTAACAGAACTAAGCCAATTAGCCGCCTAGATGTATTCTTGGCAGAATGCCAAGGAGCGTCCAGCCTCTAACTATTTGTCTCGCATTGAGTTAAATAAAATAATGCAGATTCGCTTTGCAGAGATAGTTGGTAAGTCAAAATGCAAAGGGGATATAGAAGATGCTACAGCTTATTTGGGTTATCTCGGAAAGCAGTCAAGGGCATTGGAAGCAAGGCAAGCGCTTGTAACGTCTGGGTGGATTAGGCGGCGCATTCTGGCATTCTGTATTTTATTCCAAGGCCAATACAAATATTTTAGCGGTTGTAAAAAGTTTCTTTCGCGACGTTTTTCGCTGAGAGCTTTCATGCAAATCTCTATCCTGCACAATTTTTCGTAGCTTATGGATGCTGTTTGAAAAGAGCATTTGAACTGGCAAATGCATTAGATTTTCCGAGTTCATATAATGGGTCAAAAATTACTCATCGCCAGTGAAAAATGAAGTGTCAACCCGCATTCCCCAAGTAAATCTTTGATTTCGTTGTCCTGATCTCGTTATTTTCTATATAAATCATGTGTTGAGGCTGCTATGGGCGTGTTCATGGATCACCCGGAGGGTGCAGGCTGCAAGATCGGGCGGATCGGGTTGATTTTGACCGCCGGGTGCGGCTGGAGTTCCGGGGCGCGCAGCTCAGTTCGGACGGCGGCCTGCTGGTGATGCGCGAGTTGGATGACGCGCTCGGGCTGTCTGATCTTGCGTCGGAGTGCGCTATGCGACAGCCGCCGGGCAAGAACACGTTCCATCGGCTCGACGGTCTGTTCCGGCAGTCAGTTTCGGGCGGCTGGCGGGCTACGAGGATGTCAACGATGCCGACCGTCTCGCCCTTGATCCCGTCATGCGCCAGGTCGTGGGTGGGCGCGCCGTCGATGCGCAGGCCGCCTCGGCCTCGCAGATGGGGCGGTTCGAGACCGAGACGCTGGCCATGCCGAGAACCGGGCGGCGCTGGCCGATCTGAACGGGCAATGGATCGACCGGTTCCATGACCGCAACGGGCTCAAGTATATCGTGCTGGACATGGACAGCTCCGTCAGTCCGACCCATGGCGATCAGGAGGGCACCGCCTGGAACGGGCATTTCGACTGCACCTGCTATCACCCGAACTTTCCTGTTCAACCAGTTCGGCATGCTGGAACGCTGCGCCCTGCGCAATGGCAACGTCCACAGTGCCGACGGCTGGCGGGATGTCCTCGACCCGGTGATCGCCCGATATGCCAAGCGTGACATCATGCGCTTTTTCCGCGCCGACGCCGCCTATGCGATCCCCGCGATCTACGCGCGGCTGGAAGATGCGGGCTATTTCTACGCCATCCGGATGAAGAAGAACGCAGTTCTGGAAGGTCGCATCGCCCACCGGTTGACCCGGCCTGTGGGGCGTCCCTCGAAAACCAAGGTGAAGCGGTTCTACGAGGAGTTCCAGTATCAGGCCGCATCATGGGATAAGGAACGCCGTGTGATCGCCAAAATCGAATGGCATCCGGGCGAGTTGTTCCCCCGCGTGGGCTTCATCGTCACCAACCTGCCAATGGAGCCGGACGAGGTCACCCGCTTCTACAATCGACGCGGCACCGCCGAACAGCACATCAAGGAGGGAAAATACGCCTTCCGCTGGACACGGCTGTCATGCAAGAAGTTCCGCGACAACGAGGTCCGCCTGCAACTGCACGCACTGGCCTACAACCTGGCGCACCTTCTCTGCGCTGCATCGAACTGCCCGAGGCCATGGCGGACTGGTCGTTGACCAGCCTGCAGCTGAAGCTGATCAAGATCGGCGCCCGCGTCGTGCGCCACGCCCGCGCCATCACCTTCCAACTCGCCGAGGTGGCCGTCACAGGCCCGATGGTGCGCGCCATCCTTGCTGCCATCCGCCGACTGCGAGCGCCACCGTCATGCGCGTGACCGCGATCCCGACCCAAACAGAACGAAAGCGGCTCGGCAGGTCTGTCCCCCGCGCTGAAGAACGGCACAATCAGACGCCAATGCCCCACCCTCAAGGCGCGATGCGCCAGCTTTGGACGGTCACAGCGCAGAGGAACCTTCCAACAGCTACAAAACCCTTGATCCGTGAGCGAGATCAGGCCAGCATGCAGTCCAACGGCAGGTCACATGGGGAATGTCGGTTTTTACAGGTTCGACGGTGACCTTTGATCTGCATCAAAGCAAATTTTCCTTATGCCAACTAAAGTACTGTCAGCATGAATAACTAGGGAACGCAAAAAATGAAGATGCTATCTATCGCCACACTTATTGCTGGCATTGCCACGACCGTACCAGCATTCGCAGCCGCACCTTTAGGCATCTGGCAGCACCAAGAGAACGATATTGCACATGGCGGCGGATGTCGGAAAGATTCCCCACAAGGACAATGCTGTCACGCTGGTAGTCAGCCATACCATTGCCATTGACCAAAAACATACATCCAGACAAAGGGTGATAAAAATCGGTGCGCGGGTTGTCCGCCACGCCCGCGCCATCACCTGCCAACTGGCAGAGGTGGCCGTCACCGGCCCGATGGTGCGCGCCATCCTCGCCGCCATCCGACGATTGCGAGCGCCACCGCTATGCGCGTGACCGCGATCCAAGCCAAAACTGAACGAAAGCGGCAGGACAAGTCTGCCCGATGCGCTGAAAAACACCGCCGCCGGGCCGGGATGCTGCGGGTTTACGGGCCGATTCGCCCAACTTCGGGCGTTTGCGCGACCACAGACCCCGCTCGGGGCGGAAAGCGCTTGACCAGTTGGCGCAGTCTGGCGATCTTCACGTCAGAAGGCAGGCCACTTGGGGAATGTCGGCTGAAGATGGAACGCGTTAACTGAAGCACACTGGAGGACCATGCGATGAAGAAGACCTACACGAAGCCAGTTGTGCTCAAGCGAGACAACGTTACCGCTGTTTGTGGCCCTCCCCCAATATCTGCCCAACCAAGCTGATCTTTTAGCACCCGTCGTCTGGGTCTTTGGACCCGAGAGCTTCTTGCAGTCCGGCTCAATGACCCGTCTCGCCAGCATCACCAACAACCACCTCGCGCTTGAATGCGGCCTGTGCGGACACAACTCGCAGCTTGCAGTCATCGACCTGATCCAGCGTCTGGGCAGGGAGTGCTCTGTGTCAATCGGCATCCAATGCTGACCCCTTATCGGCGTCCAATATTGACCCCTGTCAACGGCGGCGTAAAAGCCTGCCACTTGGGCGGAGCAAAAGTCGGCCATTTGGTGCCGCGCCTTGGTGCGTGATGCCCTCAAATAGCAAGCACGTTCCAAGGCGCGTTGGCCGGTAGGCCAACTTGATGGTAGCTAGTTTTTCGCGCGCCGGGATTTGCTCTGGTTGAGGCGGTAGCTTTCACCGTTCATTTCCAGAATGTTCACGTGATGGGTCAAGCGATCCAGTAATGCACCTGTGAGCCGTTCTGTTCCGAATGTGTCGGTCCATTCTTCGAACGGTAAGTTGCTTGTGATGAGCGTGGAACCTCGTTCGTAGCGCTGCGAGATCAGCTCAAACAGCAATTCCGCCCCGGTTTTGCTGAGCGGCACAAAACCCAATTCATCAATGATCAACAGTTTGACCTTGGCCAGTTGGCGTTGCATTCGCATGAGGCGCTTCTCATCTCGTGCCTCCATCAATTCATGCACAAGAGAGGCGGCAGTGACGAAGCTGACCGGCATGCCCTTCTGGCAGGCGGCCAGGCCCAGCCCGAGCGCTATATGTGTTTTGCTAGCACAATTGCAGGAAAGGGCCGTGGCGGGTTAAAATCCAAAACAGCAATATTCTTAGGGCGTTACTTTTGCCAAAACCATTTGCGCGGCGCTGGGGCGAGCGTCAGTTATCAGCGCGTCGGCTTTGTCCAGGCGGGCGCGCAAGTCCGCAACGGTTTCTTGCTCGCGTTCGAGCTGTTGTCGAAGCATTTTCGCTTCAAGCGTTAGCAGGGGCAACCTGCGTTTCGTCATGCGTAAGCCCCGCGTCAACTTTCTGGGAAACCTTTGGGTAAACCCGAGTCAAATATGTAGAGCAAAATATGAGTCAGCTTCTGTTATCAATAGTTATCCCAAATTATAATGGATCAATTTATTTGACTTCATGTATTCAGTCAGTGTTATCTCAAGTAACTTCTGAGTGTGAGGTAATTCTTGTCGACGATGGTTCAACCGATAATAGTGTTGATCTAGTTAGGCGCAGGTTTTTTGAGGCTATCGATTGTGGGGCGTTTAAAGTAATCTCTATCAAAAACTCAGGTCCAGGAGAGGCCCGAAATGTTGGGGTGAGAGAAGCTTGTGGACGCTATGTGGCTTTTTTAGATAGCGATGATTTCGTTCTTCCAAATTTTATCGAGAAAATACTTGATGCTTTAGGCGGAAGTTCGCCTGACATTATTCAATTTAATGCTTTGCGAGTTCACGAAGGAAGATTAGCAGGGAATCAAATCATTTATTGCCATTCAGTAAGGGATGGAACTTATAATATGGACGAGGTACGGGCCGATATCTTTGGCGCTGGGAAGTGGTTTCCTTCATGTAGAGTCTTTGAGCGAGAAATTATTTTAAGCAACCCTTTCCCGGTTGAGCGCGTATTTTACGAAGATATGATGACTCTGCCTTTTATTTTTTTTCAGCCTTTCAGAATTTGTCTCATACAAGATGCCTTGACGGCCTACCGTGACAACCCAGCGGGAACTACCCGCAATCATAAGGCTGTACATGCGAATACCATGTTTGCTCTGTTACAGCGCGTTTCTACATTACCTCCTTCCACCGCGCGAGACCTTTTACGCATTCAACTGGCAAGGAGTGTCGTTTATTTTGTCAATGAGCTAAAATTGAGTGAACCCTCACTTGATGACATAATAAAGCTGGTTCGATCGATTGATGACAGGAGCATCCTCACTCTATATCTCAAACGCGCCGATCGATTTTTTTTCGAGTTTCCTAAGCTGTATGTGGCCTTAGACCGGGCCAGGAAATGGATATTATGACGAACAAATATAAAGTTTGTGTTCTGTGTTCAAGGTTCTCTAGGACTGGAGTGCCTTTGGCGCAAATACGTTTGGCTAGGGCACTGGTTTCCGCAGGGTGCGATGTTGATCTTATATTTGGGTATATTGACGTAGAAGAAAACTTAGAAAATCTCGAAGGTGTAAAAATTATTCTGTGGCAATGCCGGCGTGCAATGTACATGCTGCCTGGGTTAATTAAATATATTTATCAAAATAAACCGGATTTAATAATTACTGCAGAGGATAATACTAATGCATTTTTGCTTTTGGCGTCTATTTTAACGAGGGCTAAATCGAAAATAACTGCGTCCTCTCGTATCTCTCCTGAGACTGTATATTCAGACAAATTTTTTTCCCGCGGGTGGCTGCTAAAAAAATTTGTTAGGAGTGTTATGTATCGGGCTGATGTTTGGTCATGTGTATCGAAAGACCTTGCTGAAAAATATCAGCTACTTTTCCCTGAAAAGAAAATTGAGTATATATATAATGTGATTGATGATGAAATGTCGAGGCTGCGTTTGAGGGATGATGTGCAACATCCTTGGTTCAACGAGCGGGTTTCCAATATTTGCATTACTGCCGGTACTTTGCATGAGAGGAAAGGACTGTTTTATCTTATTGGGGCGATATCACTGTTGGATAAAAAAGGTATAGATGTGAGGTTGATGATCCTTGGTGATGGACCTCAAGAAGGCGAACTTAGGGAGCTAGTGAACGATTTGGGCCTATCCGGCAGAGTAACTTTTGTAGGTTCGGTTTCAAACCCATTGAAATACTTTTCCCGAGCTAAAGTGTTTGTTTTATCCTCACTTCAGGAAGGTATGCCCAACGTGTTGATTGAAAGTATGCTAGCCGGCTGCACACCGGTAGCGACGGATTGCCCCACAGGCCCTCGTGAGATCCTTGCAAATGGCCGATATGGCTATCTTGTACCTATGAGAGATTCAGTTGCTCTTGCTTCAGGAATAGAGAGCGCGCTTAGCCACCCTGTTCCGCCAGAGGTTCTGGCTGAAGCGGTGGTGCCTTTTCGTAAGGAGGCTGTCCTTGCGAAACTTTTTCAACTTTTAGACATATGAAACGCGTACGGCACTTGATCCCCTACGACGCTATTGGGGGAGTGGAAGTTGCAGCAAGGTCGATTCCTTTGGGCATTCATAAAACTCGCAACGAGGAGCTACGCCTCGAACGACAATATTTAGTCAATTCATCAGGAGCGTCGAGCGGCCCCACACAATATCATGGTCCCTCCATCAGTCTTAATAATCCGTATGCCTATTGGCATGCCTTTGTGCGACTGTTGCAGGACCCACCAGATTTGCTGATCGCCTCTTTATGGCGATGCGCTCTGGTGCTTATCGTGTACAAGATGATGCGGCCTAATCGAAAGGCCGTCCTCTTCTTGCACTTAGCGCATAACGTACATTGGTTGGACCGCATTGCAAACTACGTTGCCATGCGGCTTGCCGATAGTATTTGGGCGGACTCTTTCACGACACTAAAACATCGCGTGCCGCCTGACCTACAACATAAGGGACGGGTTATTTCCTTTTTACTTGAGAATCGCTCCCAGCCTGAAATAACAGCTCCCTCGCCAGACTTCATTTTTTGGGGGCGTCTCAGTCCACAAAAAGGCCTTGATAGGGCACTCAAAATATTTTCGTCGATCGTAGTGCGATTGCCAGCGGCACATTTCACAATAATCGGACCGGATGGTGGCATCAAAAATGAATTGATGGCGCAGGCTAGACAGTTGGGTATTGAGAACAATGTCAGTTTCACTGGCGCAAAAGCTCAGGCAGATATTCGCACGCTTGCTTCGAGCGCTTCTTTTTATTTGCAGACTAGTATCGACGAGGGCATGGCTTTGTCGGTTGTAGAGGCGATGCAAACTGGCCTTGTTCCGATTGTAACACCAGTTGGTGAAATTTCGCGTTATTGTGCTCATGGAAAAAATGCTGTGTTTGTATTGGAAGATGCGCCTACTGTTGATGCTGTGATGAGCTTATTAGCTGATCCCGTTCGATATAAACGCATGTCTTATGCAGTTGGACAGTATTGGGAAGCAAAACCACTTTATAGAGATGACTTCCTCGCAGCAGCTAAAGAGCTGCTGGGTTAGTATGAGCGATTTTTTAAACGAAGTAAAAGAGACAGGCAGGTAATCGATGATATCGCTATGTGGCCTGTCAGTGGTTGCCTCTCCAGGTGGCCTTACCGCTGAAATTGTGAAGTGGTCCCAGTATTTCGGACAGTTTAGCAGCGTTTCTAAGGTGTATCGTGTTTAGGTTTCATGCTGCTTTTTGCTCTTCCAAGCCTGCCCAATATGCGTCGTCTGGCGTGAGCCGATCAAGCGCGGAATGTGGCCGCTCGGTGTTGTAGAATGCTATCCAATCCTTGATGACGCGTCGGGCCTGGAACCCGTCATTGATTTCTTCGAGATAGATCGCCTCCTGTTTCAGGGAGCGCCACAGCCGCTCGATAAAGATGTTGTCGAGGTAACGACCCCGTCCATCCATCGAGATACGCACGCCTGCATCCGTCAGCGTCGTGATCCAGGCTGATCCGGTGAACTGTGAGCCTTGATCCGTATTGCATATCGCGGGCGGGCCGTATTTGGCGATGGCCTCGTTCAGCGCTTCGACACAGAAGTGCGCGTGCATCGTATTCGACAGCCGCCAGCTTAGCACTTTGCGCGTGGCCCAATCCATGACCGCCACCAAGTAGAGGAAGCCGTTCTTGACCGGCACGAAGGTAATATCTGCGCACCAGACTTGGTTCGGGCGGTCTATCACCATCTTTCTGAGCAAGTACGGATAGACGGGATGCTGCGGATGCGGTTGGCTGGTTCTGGGGCGTTTGTAGATCGCCTCCAGCCCCATCGTCGTCATCAATCGTCTGACGCGATGCCGCCCGACAACTGTGCCCTCTCTTCGTAGATAAGCAGCGATCTGACGACTGCCGAAGAACGGATATTTGGTGAAGACCCGGTCAATCTCTTTCATCATGGCCAGCGTATACGCGTTGATCCCGACAGACGTGTAATAAAACGCCGAACGCGATAGCCGCACCAGTTTGCACTGCTGGCTAATGCTCAGCTCAGGGTGATCTCGCTCGATCATAGCGCGTTTCTTTGCCGGGCTCATCGCTTCAGCCCTGCGGACAAAAAATCGTTCTCGACTGCCAACCTCCCGATCTTTGCATGCAGTTCTTTGATTTGCGCTTCTGTCGGCCCGCTCTGCTTGCCGCCTGAGAAAACGTCGGCCATCCCATCGATAGCTTGCCGCTTCCATGTGCTGACCTGATTTGGATGCAACTGATGCTTCGCTGCGATCTCCTGCACGGTCTTGTCGCCACGCAGTGCTTCCAAAGCCACCTTGGCCTTAAACTGATCTGTAAAATTCCGGCGCTTCGCCATTTTCGTATCCCTTCATAGGTTTGGGATACACCTTAGCTAACTGTCCAGTTTTCTGGGACCACTTCATTCAAGAGCCGGATACGAAATTTGGAACAGCTCAGACTATTGGGTGCGTCTTTGTTCGTGCTCTTAGAGAAGCGCTACAGCATGCAGCGTTACGGGCTGCACGTCTCGTCGCAGCTCAGTACGGTGGCTGTCGGTGATGGAGATGAGTTTCCCATAATGGAGCAAGAAACGTAATGTGCGGTATGGCAGGCATTTTAATAAATGAAAAAAATCCCGCGTATAAGGTTTCTAAGGCTATCCTGCAGGAGATGTCTAATCAGCTAACGCATCGCGGGCCAGACGGTGCTGGGTTCTGGTTTGCGCATTGTGGACAGATTGGCCTCGCTCACCGACGCTTGGCGATTCTTGATCTCTCCGAGGCTGGTGCCCAGCCCATGCATTCGCATTGTGGACGCTTTGTGATGGTCTTCAATGGTGAAATTTACAACCACCTTGACCTCCGTAAGGTTTTGGCGAGGGACCGGGGGCCGATTGCTTGGAGCGGACATTCAGACACGGAGACGTTGTTGGCAGGAATAAGCCATTGGGGCCTGTGTGAGACCCTAAAGCGATCGTATGGAATGTTTGCGCTTGCTGTCTGGGACATTGAAAGACGCACGTTGTCTTTGGCGCGTGATCGCATGGGGAAAAACCTCTGTACGTGGCGCAGTTGGAAAAGAGTTGGGCGTTTGCGTCTGAACTTTCTGCATTACAGGAACTTCCCGAATTTCCGGCGAGCATCAACCTAGAAGCTGCAGCCTCGCAAATTTCGACAGCTGTTGTGCCCGACAAGTCCTGCATTCTGGAAGGTGTGAACAAGGTATCCCCCGGAAGTGTTATAGAAATTTCAGCGACGTCAGGTGAGAGTTCTGAGCTTGTCTACGAAAAGTTTGGTGATCTCGTGCAGCAGGGAAAAGCTCTGCGCCCTTCGACGCCTCAAACGTCGGAAGCTGCGGCGGATCAGATCGAACATGTTCTCATTGAGGTCGTAGCATCTCAAATGATCAGCGATGTTCCTCTTGGGAGCTTTCTGTCCGGAGGAGTGGACTCTTCGCTCATCACCTCTCTGATGCAAGGCAATTCAAAAAGGGCTGTGAAAACCTTTTCAATTGGTTTTGCCGATGCAGGCTATGACGAAAGTGCGCATGCGGAGGCCGTCGCTGAGCATCTTGGGACTGACCACCAGACATTCCGGCTTCGTGAGGATGATGCTCTCGATATAATCCCTAACCTTGCCAACATTTATGGAGAGCCGTTCGCAGACTCGTCCCAAATCCCCACATTGCTGCTCTGCCGGGAGGCGCGCAAACACGTCACGGTGGCCCTCACGGGCGACGGCGGAGATGAGATCTTTGGTGGATATAATCGCCATGTATTGGCTCCGCAGATCTGGTCGCGCATCTCCCAACTCCCTGCTTTTCTTAGGCGCAGCGGGCCAATGATTGGCCGACACCTCAGTTCAAAAAGGAATCGGCTGGTTAGACGCCTGGCCGACAAGGCTGGCTTGTCAGCCTCAGTCCTCAACAAGGCCGCCCGGTTCGGAGAAATTGCAGGAAACAGCGCATCGCTTGAAGATGTGTATTTTGGTTTGACGCGTCACTGCGATGAACCTGGTCGGTTTCTTCGGACAAAGGTCATCCCGATGGATCACGAAAACTGGCAGGAGCTGGGAGAATTGGAGCCGGCAGAACGCTTAATGGCTCTCGACAGTGTAGGGTATTTGCCGAGTGACATTCTTGTAAAAGTCGACCGCGCTGCAATGAGTGCCTCCCTTGAAACGAGAGCACCCTTTCTGGATGCTCGTACGGTTCGTGCTGCTTGGTCACTGGATTTGTGCCACCGCATCAGGGATGGCGTGGGTAAGGCTGTTTTACGAGATATTCTTTACCGGCACGTGCCAAAGCATCTAATTGAGCGCCCCAAGCAGGGATTTGCTATTCCGATTGATAGTTGGTTAAGGGGCCCCCTGAAGGGTTGGGCTGATAACTTGATTTCCGAAGATATGATAGAAGCCTTCGGAGTTTTGCAGTCCGGTACAGTGCGGGATGTGTGGAGTGAACACCTATCCGGCCGCAGAAACCACGGGCACTTATTATGGTCGCTTTTGATGCTGCAGCAGTGGTTGCAGCAGAGGGAAACGTTGTGAACATAAGTGACAGTAAACTTCCTGGCCTTGTGCATCATACTCCGCGTCGCCATGGCGATCATCGCGGTTTCTTTGCCGAGACCTACAGCCGGCGTGTTTATGCGGAGTTGGGGGTTGACTGGAGTTTGTGCAGGACAACCACTCGCTCTCGGCCGCGGTGGGCACGGTGCGGGGGCTGCATTTCCAGGCGCCGCCACATGCGCAGGCCAAGCTGGTGCGCTGTGGGCGCGGGGCGATCTTTGATGTGGCGGTCGATATCCGCAAGGGCAGCCCGACCTATGGCCAATGGGTGGGCTATGAGCTGAGTGCGGAGAACGGCGCGCAGCTATTTATCCCGGCGGGCTTTGCCCATGGCTTCTGCACGCTGCAGCCCGACAGCGAGATCATCTACAAATGCTCGCGACTATTACGCGCCCGAGACCGAGGGCGCGCTGCGCTGGGATGATCCGCCTATCGGCATCGACTGGCCGCTGCAGGGCGCGCCGATCCTTAGCGACAAAGACGCGTGCGCGCCGCTTCTGGCCGATCTCGACAGCCCTTTCACTTTGAAGGATAGGCGAAATGAAGCTCCTTGTCACAGGAGGCGCGGGGTTTATCGGCTCGGCCGTGGTGCGGCTGGCGGTGGCGCGCGGCCATCAGGTGTCAACCTTGATGCGCTGACCTATGCCGCCTGCCTCGCTAATGTGGCGCCCGTGGCAGACAGCCCGCTTTACAGCCTTCGAGCAGGCCGATATCTCGCGACCGCGCGGCGCTGGATCGTGTCTTTGCCACCCATCAGCCCGATATCGTCATGCATCTGGCGGCTGAAAGCCATGTTGATCGCTCGATCGATGGGCCCGCCGATTTCATCGACACGAATATCACCGGCACCTTCAACATGCTTGAAGCAGCGCGCACCTATTGGACCGCGCAGGGCCGCCCGGATGGGTTTCGCTTTCACCATGTCTCGACCGACGAGGTCTTTGGCTCGCTGCCCGCAGACCCCGCCGTGCAGTTCACCGAAACCACGGCCTATGACCCCGCAGCCCCTATTCGGCCTCCAAAGCCGCATCCGACCATCTGGTGCGCGCTTGGTTCGAGACCTATGGCCTGCCCGTTGTGCTGAGCAATTGTTCCAACAATTACGGCCCCTATCAC
This sequence comes from uncultured Paracoccaceae bacterium, assembly GCA_943787785.1. Classification (GTDB taxonomy): domain Bacteria; phylum Pseudomonadota; class Alphaproteobacteria; order Rhodobacterales; family Rhodobacteraceae; genus WLWX01. Next base: position 43,380 of record CALSNT010000014.1, read on the forward strand.
TTTCCCCGAAAAGCTGATCCCGGTGGTCATCCTGAACGCGCTGGCCGGCAAGCCGCTGCCGATCTACGGCGATGGCAGCAATATCCGCGATTGGCTCTATGTCGAGGATCACGCCGATGCGCTGCTGTTGGTGGCGCAAAAGGGCGCAGTCGGGCGCAGCTACAATATCGGCGGCGAGAACGAGCGCACCAACCTGCAGCTGGTGCGCACAATCTGCGCCATCCTCGACCGGCTGCGCCGCGCAGGCGGCAGCTATGCCGACCTGCTCACCTTCGTCACCGATCGCCCCGGCCATGACGCGCGCTATGCCATCGACCCAGCCGCATCCGCACGGAACTGGGCTGGCGCCCCTCGGTCACCGTGGAAGAGGGGCTGGAGCGCACCGTGCGTTGGTATCTTGGCAGAACGAGGATTGGTGGCGCCCGCTGCTATCGCGCCAGGGCGTGGGCCAGCGGCTGGGTACAGGCCACGGCATGACCGGCATCCTGGTCTTTGGCCGCACAGGCCAGGTGGCACCGAGCTGCAGCGCCTGGCCTGGTCCTGGCGCTGGGGCGCGATCAGGCCGATCTGTCAGATCCCGCCGCCTGTGCTGCGGCCATCCACGCCCACCGTCCCCGCGCCGTGATCAATGCCGCCGCCTATCACAGCCGTCGACCGCGCCGAGAGGAGGAAGCGCTGGCCACCCTCATCAATGGCGAGGCCCCTGCCGCGATGGCCCGGGCCTGTGCCGCATTGGACATTCCCTTGGTGCATATCTCGACCGATTACGTCTTTGCCGGCACCGGCACTCGCGCCTTGGCGCCCGATGATCCACCGCCCGCCAATCGCCTATGGCCGCAGCAAGTTGGTCGGGCGAGCTGGCCATTCGCGCGGCAGGTGGCTGCCATGCCATCTTGCGCACCTCTTGGGTGTTTTCCGCCCATGGTGCAATTTCGTCAAGACCATGCTGCGCCTGTCGGACAGCCGCGACAGCTTGAGCGTCGTGGCCGACCAGATCGGCGGCCCCACGCCCGCGCGCGCCATCGCCGCGGCCTGCCTGTCCATCGCCGATCAGCTGCGCCAAGATCCCGCCAAGACCGGCACCTATCATTTCAGCGGCGCGCCCGATGCCAGCTGGTGCGATTTGCCCGCGCGATATTTGCGCAGGCCGGTCGGCCACGCGTGCAGGCCATATTCCACCAGCGCCTATCCAACGCCCGCCGCACGCCCACTGAATTCGCCGCTGGACTGCCGCGACAGAAGCCAGTTTTTGGCATCTCGCGCCCGATTGGCGCGCAGGGCTAAGGAATTATTGAACAGATTTAGGGGCGCCGCATGACACAGCGCAAAGGCATCATTCTGGCGGGCGGCTCGGGCACGCGGCTGTACCCGATCACCATGGGTGTGTCGAAGCAGCTGCTGCCGATCTACGACAAGCCGATGATCTATTATCCGCTAACGCGTGCTGATGCTGGCCGGCATCCGCGAGATCCTGATCATCACCACCCCGCACGACCAAGAGCAGTTCCGCGCACGCTGGGCGATGGCAGCCAATGGGGCTGTCGTTGACATATAATGACAGCCCAGCCCCGATGGGTTGGCGCAGGCCTTTATTCTGGCCGAGGATTCCTTGCTGGCGCGCCCTCGGCGCATGGTGCTGGGCGACAACATCTTTTTCGGCCACGGCCTGCCCGACCTTTTGCAAGAGGCCGATAGGGCGCACCGCGGGCGCACGGTCTTTGGCTACCGCGTCGCCGACCCCGAGCGCTATGGCGTGGTCGATTTCGACGCCGATGGCACGGTGCAAGGCGATCATCGAAAAGCCGACCCGTCCCGCCCTCGAACTATGCCGTCACTGGGCTTTATTTCCTCGATGGCACCGCGCCCGATCGCGCCGCGCGGTGCGCCCTCGGCCCGGGGCGAGTTGGAGATCACGACGCTTTTGGAAAGCTACCTGCAGACGGCGCGCTGCACGGTCAAGAAAATGGGGCGCGGCTTTGCCTGGCTCGACACCGGCACCCATGCCAGCCTTGCTGGATGCCGGCAATTTCGTGCGCACGCTCACCGAACGCCAAGGCCAGCAGGTCGGTAGCCCCGACGAGGTCGCATTCGAGATGGGCTGGATCGGCAACCGCCAGCTGCAGGCGCGTGCCGAGCAGTTTGGGAAGAATGACTATGGCAGTTATCTCGAAGCGCTTGCGCGCTGATACCTTTTTTGGATGATTTGATTGATGAAAATAACTGTTGCAGGCTTGGGGTATGTGGGGCTGTCCAACGCAGTCCTTCTGGCTCAGAATAATGAAGTCACTGCGTTGGACATCGATCCCGCGCGGGTTGAGAAGGTCGCCAATAAGACGTCGCCAATTAATGACGCGTACATCCAGTCGTTTCTGGAAAATGAGCAACTGAACCTTGTCGCTACGGCTGATCCAGATGTGGCATTCAACGGCGCCAACCTCGTCGTCGTGGCAACGCCAACGAATTACGACCCTGAGCTGAATTATTTTGATGTGACGTCCGTTGAAGCCTGCATCCGCCAGGCGTTGGATACAGCTCTTGACGCAAAGATCGTCGTCCGGTCAACTGTCCCCGTGGGGTTTGTCGAAACGGCCCGCAAGAATTTTAAATCAGATCGTATTTTCTTTGCCCCAGAATTTTTGAGGGAGGGGAAGGCGCTTCACGATAACCTTTATCCGTCCCGTATCGTGGTCGGCGACAGGGGAGAGTTTGGTAAAAAGTTTGCGGACCTGTTGCTGGAGGGGGCCAAACGTGACGCGCCGGTCCTCTTGACTGATCCGACTGAGGCTGAGGCAATTAAGCTCTTCTCCAATACATACCTGGCCATGCGCGTGGCTTATTTTAATGAACTTGATAGCTACGCAATGACGCGTGGGCTCAATACTGAGCAAATCATCACCGGCGTTGGCTTGGACCCTCGCATAGGAGATCACTACAACAACCCGTCATTTGGGTTCGGTGGTTACTGCCTACCCAAAGACACGAAGCAGCTGTTGGCCAACTACGCGAATGTGCCTCAGAATATCATGAGCGCCATCGTGGACGCCAACCGCACGCGCAAGGACTTTTTGGCAGATCAGATTTTGAAGCTGAGCCCTAAAACTGTGGGCGTCTACCGACTGGTCATGAAGGAGGGGTCTGACAACTTCCGTCAGTCGTCCATCCAGGGTGTTATGAAGCGATTGAAGGCAAAGGGCGTAAGAGTTGTTGTCTTTGAGCCCATGCTAAAAGAAGATGCGTTCTTTGGCAGTGAGGTCGTGAGAGACCTCGAAGTTTTCAAAGGGCTTTCAGACGTCATCTTGGCGAATAGGCATCATGGGGATCTAGACGACGTCGTCGACAAGGTGTTCACTCGCGACTTCAAAAATACGGATGAGTGACGTCGACCAGGCGTGAGTTTTTGTCCTGAAAGTCGCAGCGGGTTACCCCATGTAGGGAGCGGCGTGCTGTTCTATTGGTTTATCTGGGCGTGGCCCAGCGGGTTTGGCCAAGCTTAAAGCCAGGGATTATGCTCCGCCGTCTCCAAGTAGCGAGACAGGACCTTGATCGACTTCCACCCACCAGCGCGCATGATGCCAGCCGTGTCTTGCCCTCGCCTGAGGAGATCTTGAGCGGCGCCCACGCGCATGCTGTGGCCGCTGAAGCGTTTTGCCTCAGACTTCGTTTTCCCGATTTCCATCATCGCACCTTTGACTGCCCTGCGAATAGTCGTGCCGCAAAGTGACCGGTCGACCGGCACGTCATTATATATCGGGAAAAAGAGCCACGCGATGTTGGGCCCGCGCCAGTCCCACCAGGCCTCGAGGAGGCGCGCTGACCTGGGGGAGCAGAAGGCAATGCGGCCCGCGCCGAAGGGGTCTGCTTTCGAGCGACGTATCAGGAAGCCGTATGTGCCCCCGTCTGCGGTGTTGCAGTCTTCGTCTCGGAGGGCCACGATTTCTGATCGTCGGGCCAAGAGATCAAATCCCAGAGATATGATCAGCCTGTTGCGCAGGTTTGCCGGTGTTTCGGGCTTTCCCTTCAAAATCTGTTCAAGATGCTCGCGCGTCAGCGCCGCCGCCTGTTGAGGGCGCGCGTGGCTGGCGCGCTTTATTTTTCTGAAGGTGAGTTGCACGACAGACGCGCGCGTTGGGTCGTCAAAGTCCATCAGACCGTGGAATTTGCGGATGGCGTAGAGCCTGCGCTCCGATGTCCTGGGGTTGAGCCCCTTTCCAGCGAGGGCGTCCAGGTAGCTCGACACAGCCTCTGGTTCTGCAGGAAAACTTTGGTATCCTGACCCAGAGCACCATTCCACGAAGTCGAAGACGTCAGTCTTATAGCCTTTGATGGTGGCATCAGAATACGCACCTTGCAGGGAGGTTATTACGTGTTGAAGATCCGAATCGATACTTGTTTTCATAGCTTCAATATGGTAAAAATTTAACCACAATGCAAGTCGTGAATGTTACAGGCAGGCAGCTACGAGCAGCACGCGGTGCGTTGAATTGGTCCGTACGGCAGCTATCGGAGGCCACTGGCGTTGGTACATCAACAATTGTCCGTTACGAAGAGGTTGATGGGGTGCCGCCCAACCGCATAGGCAACCTAGAAAAGCTTGTTCGAGCCCTCGAAGACGCTGGCATCGAATTCACGGGCACACCCGATCACCGGCCGGGCATCGTTATGAAACTCTAACCCACATTTTGGGTCTTTGGCGGCAGAGCATTTTGTGGTATGTTTGCGATCAAGCGCAAGATATTGCGCCATGATCATTGATTGCTCGCCCTTTGGGAGGGGGGCGGGCACGCCGTAAAAAACGGAGGCCAATCCCATGGCACGCAAAACCCTCCCCGCCGCGCCGGCCACTGAAGACGTGATGACGTTGGCAGACATCTTGAAACCGACGAACACACTGCCCACGCACGACGCTCTGAAGGAAGACGCGATCCGAGCGGGGTACATGGCAGAGTTGAGGCCGTCGACACCCTACCAAGTGGTTCTGGTGTCCCACCTCGTGGACGCGGAGATGGATATTCAGTACGTTCGTGTGATCAAGACGAGCCTGCTGAGAGACACGTTGGCAGAGTGCGTCGAAGAAGTTTTTTCTCGGTATTTTTCAGTGGACAGTCGCAACAACTGGTCAGATGAAACCCAGGCGGCAATGGATCCGTCGCACGAAGATCACGACGCAGTCGTCGCGCAGTTGCGGGATAGGGGCCTATCCTTGAGCGATCTTGTAGGACGAGCCTACCGCAAGCGCAGCAAGCAATTCGTGCCCCTGGATTTGGAGCTCGACAGGGCGTACCGCCGCAGGCAGGCGCTGCGGTCGCAATTCGACGCCTTGGCGCGGGCAGAGGCGGTAGTCGAAGACGCGGACGTCATGGACGCGTAAGCCGATGTCGCGCAACGCAGTCAAACACGGCGTCACCGCGTCTCTCGATGCGACGGACATCGACGCATGGCTGGACGTCATTACGTCCCGCGGAACTTGGGCTCCGAACGACAGCCAAGAGGCTCTGGCGCTCGCGGAGGCAGAAGTCCGGCTCATAGCCGCCCAAATCCACTGGAGAAGGGAGGTGGCAGAGGCGGCAAAACAATTTGAAGACACCGAGAAAGGCCAGCAGTTCGGAGCAATGATTTCGCAAATTCGTGGCATCTCTGACGTGACAGGAAAGCCCATCGACAAAGAGGGCTTGCGCCTCCTGAAGTCGCTGGAGCGGGAGGTTCTAAAGGCGCAAGAAGGACCTGCGCGCGACCTTCGATTGGCGTCGCGGTATCTGTCGGAGGCGTTTTCGGCGAGGGCGCGCCGGCTTAACGAGTGGGTCGCCTGCGTGGAGGCCATTTCCCGAAACGAAGACATTTCACTCAAGGGTTGAATTCTGATGAGGGTCACGAGACAAAACCAGCAACCATCGTACAGTGAGAACACCGGCGGCGTGCATTCCGCCCCCCGCCGTGGACCTCCCAATGACCTGGATGCCAGTCTCTTTTGCATCTGTCGATGTTCAAAAAACCCGAAAATCCAATGAGATGGGTCTGTAAGTCACACCTATTTTCCGACATAATGCGTCATCGAGTGGGACAAAATAGGTGCGTTATGCGTTTGTTGAAGTGTGGCATGTGCGGTCACAGAATGAAGTTTGGAGCCATCCAGTGCGGCAACTGCTGGAAGTGAGCTCCCGTTTGGAACTCCTTGTTTTTCTACTTCGTCCTGGGCGTCGCAGCCTTGGGCGTGTTGTTTTGCGATAGGCCTGGGCTTGGCCGGGCAAATGCCCGATAAATCCCCTTGTGACCCCCTCCTTGACCCAGATCAACGCCCACCCCTCACCACCTGTCACACTCCGCTAAACACACCCAACGGAGTACCCACATGTCCCACACCCCGCACGAACTGGCTGACGACTTCCCCGGCAAGGCCGATCTGATCCATGAACTGAAACTGAACGATGGAGAGTTCCGCCACCTCGCCGAGGAGTACCACCGCGTGAACCGCGCCGTGCACCGGGCCGAGACCAATGTCGAACCCATGGATCAGTTCCGCGAGGAGGAATTGCGAAAGGAGCGCATGCACCTCAAAGACCGCATCGCTGCCAAACTCTCTAATTCAGCATAGCCGTCGGGTGCGGGCGCCCCGTCAGGAGAACCCCGCCTCATCCCCATCCTCCGTCGCCTTCAACAACTTCGCCACCCGCAATTGCGCGTAGGTCGCCAGGACATCGTTCACCAATGCCTGATAGCCCTGCCCGTAGCCGCGATAGAATTTCGCGACCGAGGGCTCCAGCAGCAGCGTGACGCGCACTTTTTTGGGTTTCGCCTGATGGGCGTCCGGTAGCTCCGTCCAGGCCTTCGGGATGTGCAGCATTGCCAGTTCGCGGCTGTAGATGTCGGCGTGCAGCAAATGCAGGCGGCGTGCGGCGGCGGCCAGGGCGATCCGGGTGCTGCGCCCTATCTTGCGGCCCGGCCCGGGTTTCATGGGTGGTGGTTCAAACAGGTTTTCGATGCTCATATGCGGTCTCCTGATATTCGGGCTGAATGCTGACCGGGCCGGATTAATACCCCCGAAACCCACCGCGCTGAGGCTCATATGTCGGTCATATGCCGCTCATATGTGCGTCATACCCCCGAATTCCCTTGCATTTTCGCCACACAGGTCCCATATGCGCCTCGCGACGTTACCGACCATCGACCCCTGTTTCCTTCCAAGGCTTCAGCTTCGATCATGCGCTGACTAGCCGGGCCGCCACACAATGTGGGCGGTAAAAAGTAAAAGGAAACAACACGATGGCCAATGGCACCGTGAAATGGTTCAACCCCACCAAAGGCTTCGGCTTTATCGCTCCTGAGGGCGGAAGCCGCGACGTTTTTGTGCACATCTCTGCGCTTGAACGTGCTGGCATCAACCAGCTCGACGACGGTCAGAAAGTGACCTTCGACGTCGAAGCCGGCCGCGACGGTCGCGAAAGCGCGACCAACCTCGCACTGGCTGACTAAGGCCCCTGGAAGGGTTTGAAAACAAGGGCTTTCCCGCAATGCGCGGGGCGGCCCAAACGCCCTTGTAGGGCCGGGCCGCAGGCCCCAGACTACCCCCATGGACATGACATTTATTGACTGGATCGGCGTTGCCGGCTCACTGGTGATTGCCGGCGCCTACCTCGCCGTATCGCAGGCATGGGTCGATCCTCGTGCGCCGCGGTTTCACCTTCTTAACCTTTCCGGCGCAGTGATGATCCTCGCGTCCCTATGGTATCGACCCAACGCCGGAGCGATCCTGATTGAGGTGCTCTGGGTCACAATCGCCCTGATCGGGCTGACCCGCTGGGCCCTTAGTCGAGGACGAAAGTGACCTTCAGGTTCACCCGATACTCGGTAACGTTGCCATCTTTGACGGTAACCGATTGGTTTTGCACCCAAGCACTCTCGACGTTTTTCAGGGTTTTTGATGCCCGCGCGACGCCCTGCGCAACGGCATCGTCAAAAGACTTCGGCGACGAGGCGATGATTTCGGTGACTTTTGCAACTGACATGGAATTCTCCGTTTTTGATGGACGACAAGCCTAGCGTCAGGCGGCGGTCCAGTCCACGTCATGCGCCTCTTCAACGGTTAGATAACCGTCGGGATATGGCTGACACAGCGAGTGGGCAGAACTCTCATCTCCCTGTAACCAAACTGAATAATCCTTCGGATGCAGCAGGACTCCCATCCGGTGATGAATGTCGCGGACATCCGCCGATGGCTCACATGTTACCGTTGCGACCTGGGCGACCTCGACACCGCCGGGACCGTTCCACACATCCCAGATGCCCGCAAATGCCAGCAGTCCGCCCGCTTTTGGCCTTATCCGCCACGCCGTTTTGCGCCGCGCCTTGCCGGTCCATTCATACCATCCATCCGCCGGAACGATGCAGCGGCGCAGACCTTCGAACGCGGACTTGTCGAACAGTGTTTCCGAGCGTGCGTTGATCAGTGTTTCCAGCACCGGGCGGCCCCGCGCATTAACCCGGCCCACCGGGATCAATCCCCAGCGCATCCGCACCAGCGCCCCGTCATCGCGCAGCACCAGAACCTCCTGCCCCGGCGCGATATTCCGGCGCTCAGGCTCGTCAACTACCGTGTCGCAGGATGCGTCCAATGCGGCCGCAACCTCTTCTGGCGCGGTTTCCAAAAAGAACCGTCCCGGCATCATGTCCCTCCGTGAGCACGCGCCATTTGCGTTGACAGCTTGGCAGTCATGTCGCATCCACCGCTCAACCTGCCCCACCCTGCACGAGGTACCATGCGCATCGCAATGATCGGAACAGGCTACGTCGGCCTCGTCTCCGGAGTCTGTTTCTCGGACTTCGGGCACGAGGTTGTTTGTGTCGACAAATCCAGCAAGAAAATTGACCTGCTGAATGATGGCCAAGTACCGATCTACGAACCGGGCCTCGATGACTTGATGGCCAAGAACGTGAGCGCCGGGCGGTTGACGTTTACCACGGATCTGGCCGCTGCCGTTGACGGGGCCGACGCCGTCTTCATCGCCGTGGGCACACCGGCGCGGCGCGGCGACGGGCATGCAGACTTATCTTATGTCTTTGCGGCGGCTGAAGAAATCGCGAACGCCCTGACGGGTTACGCAGTGATCGTGACCAAATCCACCGTCCCGGTCGGCACCAACCGGCAAGTCAAGCAGGTGATCCGCAAGACCACCCCGGACGCGGATTTCGACGTCGCCTCGAACCCGGAGTTCCTGCGCGAGGGCGCCGCCATTGACGACTTCATGCGCCCGGACCGTGTGGTCGTCGGCGTCCAGAGCGAGCGCGCCGCAGAAGTCATTGCCGAGGTTTATCGGCCCCTTTTCCTGCGTGATTTTCCGATTGTTACCACGGATCTGGAATCCGCCGAGATGGTCAAATACGCCGCCAACGCCTTTCTGGCGACCAAGATCACTTTCATCAACGAGATTGCCCAACTGTGCGAAAAGACCGGTGCTGACATCAAATCGGTCGCCAATGGCATCGGGCTGGACGGACGGATCGGAAATAAATTCCTCCATGCGGGTCCGGGCTATGGCGGGTCATGCTTCCCGAAAGACACCCGTGCGCTGGCCAGAATCGGGCAGGAACATGCTGTCCCGATGCGGATTACCGAAACCGTGATCGAAGTGAACGACGCCATCATTCGACGCATGTCGAGCAAGATTGTCGATCTGTGCGACGGCTCGGTCGCGGGCAAGACAATCGCGGTATTCGGCGTAACATTCAAACCCAACACCGACGACATGCGCGAGGCGCCTTCGCTGACCATCGTGCCAGCATTGGTCGGGGCGGGCGCCAAGGTGCGCATCGTCGACCCGCAGGGGCGGCGCGAGGGTGAGGCAATGTTGGCAGGCGTCAATTGGGTCGAGGATGCCTATAAGGCGGCGCAGAACGCTGACGCCGTGGTGATCCTGACCGAATGGAACGAGTTCCGCGCACTGGACCTGAAGCGGCTGGCTCGACGGATGGAAACGCCCCGGATGGCAGATTTGCGCAATGTCTATTCCCCGAAAGAAGCCAAGAAGGCCGGGTTCGTCGGCTATGTTGGCATCGGGCGCCCAGATCTGGTGGTAGGTGATCCGAGCTAGCCGCCTCAGCGGCTATTGCGTGTCACCCACCGCCAGGAGCTTTCGCACATCTCATCCAACGTTCGGCGGGTGCGGAATTTCAGGACACTTGCTGCCAGCGAAGGATCGGCGACCAGCTTGGCCACATCTCCGGCCCTCCGTGGCCCTGGTTTCCAAGGTAGGTCCCGTCCGCAGGCGCGGCCATAACTGGCCAGCATCTGCATCACCGAGCTGCCCTCACCTGTGCCGATATTCACCGCGTGCCCACCTGAACCATCCAACAGCGTCCTCAACGAAGAGACGTGCGCCTCCGCCAAGTCCATGACGTGGACAAAATCGCGTACACCGGTGCCGTCCGGCGTCGGGAAGTCATCGCCGAATACATTCAGATGCGGCAATTCCCCAAGTGCCACCTTCGCCAGATAAGGCATGAGATTGTTGGGAATTCCATCTGGTTCCTCGCCAATGAGGCCAGACTCGTGGGCACCTGCCGGGTTGAAATATCGAAGGATTCCGAAGGCCCAGAACGGGTCGGCGTCAGCCATGGCCAGTAGCAAATCTTCCGAGGCCAACTTGGTCATCGCATACGGGCTTGTATGCCAGCGCGGCGCAGTTTCGGGGACCGGAAAGACGTCTGGCTCTCCATAGACCGTCGCCGACGAAGAAAAGACGAGATTGCGCACGCCGCTCGCCTCCATCGTGCGCAACAATGCTGTCAGCCCGCAGCAGTTGGTTTCGAAATAGTCCATAGGGCGCGCAACGGACTCGCCCACTGCTTTGCGAGCTGCAAAATGAATGACCGCTCCGAATTCGTGGCGCGTGAAGACGTCCGCCAGAAACGCTCGGTCCAATATGTCGCCGCGCTCCAAAGCGACAGGGACGCCGAGGATCATCTCCAATCGCTCCAGAACCGACGGTTTGGCGTTTGAAAAGTTGTCGAGGACAACGGGCGCATACCCCGCCTCGGCCAGAGCCACGGCGGTGTGCGAACCAATGTATCCGGCCCCGCCGGTTAGAAGAATTTTGTCGCCGGACACCGCATCCCCTTTCGCCTGGGAACGTGCTAGCATGCCGAAACCGGAGGCGAAATGCCCTCAGCCACGCCGCCCGGCGCGGGTCTCACGAATATCAACAGCATGTCGATACCACAGGTCGGCGGCGCGCAGAAAATGCGGGCGCGGCGTCGGGTGAAGCCAGCTGCGTCGCAGCCGTGTCGCGCGGTAGGTCGTGGCACCCCTTGGATCGCCCAATGCACCAAGCGCCGCTTTAGCCCCGAGATAGGGCGCCATCACCGTGCCCGAGCCTGAGAACCCCATCGCCCAGTGCAGGCCCCGGTCGCTGCCAACGTTGGGCATGTGGTCGAAGCTGTATCCGGTGTTTCCCGACCAGACGTGGCTGAGACGCGCCTCGGCCAGCTCAGGCCAGACCTCCAGCATCGTGTCGCGCAGGCGGGCCGCTGCCAGTTCCGGCGCGATAGGGCGCATCGCAGCACGTCCGCCAAACAGGATGCGAGAGCCATCCGGGGAAAGGCGAAAATACGAGTGCCGTGCGCGGGTTTCCACCATCATCCGTTTGCCCGGCGCGATGTGCGCAATCAGATCGGGTGGCAAGGGTTCTGTCGCAATCAGAAAGCTCGGCAGCGGGAAGACGCGTGCCCGGTGCCAGTTGAACGCGCCTGTCGTGTAGCCATTCGTTGCCAGCAAGACCTGCGCCGCCCGGATCGCACGCTCGGGCGTTATAGCGCGAAAACCAGATTGGGTCCGTTCGAGCGATGTGACTGCACAATTGCCATGCACAGGGATTCCGCGCCGTCGCACGGCGGCGAACAGACCAGCATGAAAACGCGCCGGGTCGATCGCGCAATGCTGGGGGAACAGGAGTCCGCCGAAATAGCGCCCGGTGCGGATGTGATCGGCCAGCCCGTCACGTTCGACCACCTGAACAACAACGTCACTTTTGGCCTGCACAACTTTTGCCAACTCTTTCTGGTTGTCAAAATGTGCTCTGGTCCAGGCGAGCTGAATGCGCCCGGTTTTCTGAAGTGTGCAGTCAATATTCTCGCTCGCAATCAGCGACTTGACCCAGTCCATCGCACGGGTTGCCTCCGCGAAAATCCCATCTGCTGCTGATGCGCCGTAGGCTTTTTCCAATGCGTCCCAACCCAGCCGTGGATGTGCGCCAAACATACCACCATTGCGGGTTGAAGCACCTTGACCCGCTATTCCGGCATCGAGCACCACGACCGAAGCACCAGCGTCGTGGGCGGCAATCGCGCCCGACAAGCCGGTGTAGCCGGCACCGATAACCAAAAGATCAGAAGAGTCCGGCGGTGCTTTCGGGCCACTTGCCGGTGCAGCTATCCCATCCCACCAATATGGTTGTCCGGGGCGCGCGTCGTTGGTCCAACGCAGGGGTGCCACGCTCACCTCAGGCCCCGTCCGGCAGGGGGGCTTCGCGGCCCAGCGCCACTAGCCGGGCGTTCAATTCGATGCGCTCCGTAGCATCCACCTGCAATGCAAAGACATAGGCATGGGTCAGATAAAAACATTCTGCCTCGCTGTCGCTGCCCGCCTGCACCATATCAGCGGCCTCGGTATAAAGGGCAACCAACGCAGGCCAATCTCCCGCCGAATGCGCCGCCAGAAGCCGCGCGTCCAGATCGGCGGCCTCGCGTGTAATCAGCCCCGAGCCTCGGCCAGTTTCGAGGCCACCCAATGATGAAACAGATGCGTCGGCCCATCCATCGCGGGTGAGAATTTTCCACCGTCGAACATCGCCCCGTGTCGGCCCTTCTGCATGCCTTCGACGACGAAGATATCTTCCTCGAAAATTTCGCGCCATTGCCGGGTATTCTTGTCCCGTAACGCTTCGAGGTCTGGTGTCTCTTCAGGCGGGGAGGCGTAATAGATTTCCACATGCTCGATGGTTTCGCACGTGCTGACCGGCTCCAGCAGGATCGCATATGCGTGGTCTCGTTGGGCGGCAAACAGCACATTCGGAAACAACGAAATATATTCCGCGCCTTCATCCCACTTGTCGCTTAGGCCCCTGAAGTCCGGAAACACTTCACCACCCTCGCCGGTCAACTGGCGATAGACCAGAGTGCCCTGCCCCGAATATTCCCCCTGCTTTTCAATGTGATAATGATCTTCCAGCCGGGAATAACTGTTCAGACCGGGATGTATCCACGGCAGATGATAGCTTTCGCAATAGTTCTCGACCGCCAGCTTCCAGTTCGTCTTTACCGGCAATTTGAAGGATGATCCCGGCCCGCCGTGATACAATGGTTGGTCGTGCTCACTCCAGCGCGCAATCAGGTCGGCGTGAACCTCGGTAAACTCCGGCGCATTGCCGGAAATGTTGACGAAGACCACATCGCGCCAGACGAAGCTGCGGATCCGGATCAGCCCCAACTCGTCACGTTTGATATCCTCATGGATGTTGTTGCCCGGCCCGCCGACATGGGGCGTCGCGCGCAGATCGCCGTTCAGCGCATAGCACCAGCTGTGATACGGGCAACGGATTGCGCCTTCGATCTTTTTTGCTTTGTCGATCAGGATCATCCCGCGATGACGGCAGGTGTTCTGGAACACTCCCAGTTCACCGGTTTTGTCTCGGATCATAACCAAAGGCATGCCGAGGAAGTCGATAGGCTTGGCATCGCCTGGCTCCGGCACATCCTTGGCAAAGCCGATACCTGACCAGCTTTTGAACAGAACTGCGTTGCGTTCTTCGACGAACATCTGGTCCGAAACATAGTGTTCGTTCGGCAAGCCGCGCGCAGTTGCGACGGGTGTCATTACAGCATCGAGATCAGTGTGGGCACCCATGGAACGTCCTCCGCCAGAACCACATTATCGCGATAGTGTGCGATAATTTCGATTGCCGTCGCAATCCTCTCGGCAGACACGGAAATGGCCAAAAACGACATCCGGTTGAGTGGGTGACTTCGCAATCCCACTCAGGTGCGGCATCGTTATTGCAGTCGTGACACCGCCGCATGACGTGTTAGCTTGCTGCCTTAATTGCTCATGATCTCATGCAGCGGGCTGCCAGCTGGTGGTGGCTTTCGGTCCAGCATTTCATGCCAAAGATGAACCGCCACGGTGCGCGGCGTGATAAGGTTCGAAAGGTTCAGTTCTGGATCCATCAGCAGCGGTGTGTTTTGCGGATGGGCCGGCTAGAATGTGTCAATCGGCGCAACTTCAGGCCACAGATCCAACTCGTTTATGTCCGTGCCGACCGTATGAGCGCACACTGGCCGCGCGCATCGGCCCAAGTTTGGGTCCGTGCCAGAACATGTTGATGTCGACGGCCATGTTGATCTCAATTGCCGTTCGCGCCCAAGAGCATCAATTCACACTTTGGCATACCAGGTCAGAGCAAATAGCCATCTTCCAATAGGAAACTTGGTGGAGCCGATCGGGATCGAACCGACGACCTCGTCATTGCGAACGACGCGCTCTCCCAACTGAGCTACGGCCCCATTGCCGTTTTAGATGGGTGATCCGAAATTAGCTGTCAAGCGGCGTGCCCGTCGCCATAGGGCATCAAACCTTCGAAACGATGGTCCCGTCGTCCATCATATCCAGCTCGATCATGCCGCCTGGTTCGCCGTCTTCCATAGGCTCACACGCCGCCAGAGCCAACGTGAATGCCGCAATGATTATTCCCCGGATCATACCGTTTCCCCCTTGATCGGCCGCAGCCGTGTAAACCTCCTGCGCCCGCAGGTACGATTTCCGTTCTAGTCACGGTGCGCGAAATCTCAACCGGCAAAGCGGCGCAGATTCAAAACCGTGGCGATGGCGCAACGTGTTGGTCGAATGCTACTCGGCCGCTTCCTCATAGCTATCCAGAGGTGGGCAAGTGCAGACCAAATTGCGGTCGCCGTAAACATTGTCCACCCGGTTGACTGGTGCCCAGTATTTGTCGACCCGGAAGGCCCCCGCCGGGTAACATCCCTGTTCGCGGCTGTAGGGGCGATCCCAGTCGCCGACGAGGTCCTCAACCGTGTGCGGCGCACGGCGCAGTGGGCTGTCTTCAGACGGGATCTCGCCCTTTTCAACTGCCGCGATCTCGGCGCGGATATCCAACATGGCATCGCAGAAGCGGTCCAACTCGGCTTTGGTTTCGGACTCCGTGGGTTCAACCATAAGGGTTCCGGCCACGGGCCAGCTCATGGTTGGGGCGTGAAAGCCGTTGTCGATCAGGCGCTTGGCGATGTCATCAACAGTAACACCAGCCTCGGCAAAAGGTCGTGTGTCGAGGATACATTCATGGGCGACGCGGCCGCCCCGGCCTTTGAACAGCACATCGAACGCGCCCTCTAACCGCTTGGCGATATAGTTGCCGTTCAGGATCGCCACGCGGGTGGCTTGCGTCAGCCCGGCGCCGCCCATCATCAGGATGTAGGCCCAACTGATGGGTAAGATCGAGGCGGAGCCGAAGGGCGCGGAACTTACCGGTCCTTCCGCCCCGCCAGTTTCGGGATGCCCCGGCAGATGCGGAGCCAGATGCGCCTTGACGCCGATCGGACCCATGCCCGGCCCGCCGCCGCCGTGGGGGATGCAGAAGGTCTTGTGCAGGTTCAGGTGGCTGACATCTCCACCGATCTGTCCCGGCTGGACCAGCCCGACCATCGCGTTCAGGTTGGCGCCGTCGATGTAGACCTGTCCGCCATGATCGTGGGTGATCTGGCAGACCTCGCGCACGGTTTCCTCGAACACGCCATGCGTGCTTGGGTAGGTAATCATGCAGGCCGCAAGCGCGTCGCCCGCCGCTACGGCCTTGGCGCGGAAATCCTCGACATCCACGTCGCCATTCTCGGCAGATTTGACCACGACAACCTTCATCCCCGCCATCTGGGCGCTGGCCGGATTTGTCCCGTGGGCAGACACTGGAATCAGGCAGATGTTGCGCCCGTCATCCCCGTTGGCCCGGTGATAGGCTGCAATGGTCAGCAGCCCGGCATATTCGCCCTGTGCGCCGGAGTTCGGCTGCAGTGACATGGCGTCATAGCCCGTGATCTCGCAAAGCTTCGCGGACAGGTCCGTCAACATCGCAGTATACCCTGCCGCTTGATCCACCGGGGCAAACGGGTGGATATGCGCAAACTCCGGCCATGTGATCGGCATCATCTCGGCAGCCGCATTCAGTTTCATCGTGCAGGACCCCAGCGGGATCATCGCTCGATCCAGCGCCAGATCACGATCCGCCAGACGGCGCATATAGCGCATCATCTCGGTCTCGGCCCGGTTCAGGTGGAATATCGGATGGGTAAGGTAATCACTGGCCCTGTGCAGATCTTTCGGCATCCGATAGTCCGGATCGGCCCCGTCATCGGCCCGCGTAATTCCGAACGCGCGCCAGACCAGTTCCAGCGTTTCGGGACGCGTCGTCTCATCCACCGATATGCCGATCTCGCCCTCCGGCAGAATCCGCAGATTCAACCCCAGCCCTTGCGCAGCGGCGTAGATTTTCGCCTGCCGGTCCCCAACGCCGACCGTGATCGTGTCAAAGAATGACTTGGGCGAGACTTTGTAGCCTCCTGCCTCCAATCCCTCGGCCAGACGAACGGCTTTCAGATGCACCCGCTGAGCAATCGCTTTGAGCCCTTCCGGCCCATGAAACACCGCATAGAAACTGGCCATCACCGCCAGCAATGCCTGCGCCGTGCAGACATTCGAGGTCGCCTTTTCGCGCCGAATATGCTGTTCGCGGGTCTGCAGGCTCAGCCGGTATGCCTTGTTGCCGCGCGCATCTATCGACACGCCCACCAGCCGCCCCGGCATCGTCCGCTTCATCGCATCCGAACAGGCCATATAGGCAGCGTGCGGCCCGCCATAACCCATCGGCACCCCGAACCGCTGAGTCGAGCCGACGGCGATGTCCGCCCCCATCGCGCCCGGTTCCTTCAACAGCGTCAACGCCAGCGGATCGGCGATCACAATTCCGACGGCCTTGGCCGCATGCAGCGCCTCGATTGCGCCGGTGAAGTCCATGAGATGCCCACGCGTACCGGGGTACTGGAACACAGCACCGAACACCGCTTCGGCATCCAGATCGGCCGGGTCGGCCACGACGATCTCGATCCCCAGCGGAGCGGCGCGGGTTTTCATAACCGCGATGTTCTGCGGATGGCACTCCTGATCGACAAAGAACGCCGTCGCCTTCGATTTCGAGACACGCTGTGCCATCGCCATCGCCTCGGCGGCCGCAGTCCCTTCATCCAGCAGAGAGGCGTTGGCGACCGGCAGGCCGGTCAGATCGCAGATCATCGTCTGATAGTTCAGCAACGCCTCAAGCCGACCCTGCGAAATCTCGGGCTGGTACGGCGTGTAGGCCGTATACCAAGCTGGGTTCTCCAGGATGTTCCGCTGGATCACCGGCGGCGTGACGGTGCCGTGATATCCCTGCCCGATCAGCGAGGTGAACAGCTGGTTCTTCGAGGCAACCTCACGTATGTAATAGAGCAATTCGCGCTCACTCAGCGCCCGCCCGAACTCCAGCGGCTTTTCTTGCCGGATGCTTTTTGGGATCGTCTGGTCAATCAGATCGTCGAGCGTCTTCGCCCCAACGACCTTCAGCATCTCGGCCATTTCGGCCGGCGAAGGTCCGATGTGGCGCCGGTTGGCGAAATCGTAGGGCTGATAGTCGGTTGGCGTGAAAGACATTGTTGGGCCTCCGGGGGTTAGGTCGATGCGCCATCCGGGGCGTGGCACAAAATGTTGAGCAGAGTTCCGGCGGGGTCGCGCACAAACAGACGGCGCACGCCCCAGGGTTCATCGACGGGCCCGTACTCCGGGTCGAGGCCCATGTCGGACAGCCGCGCACTGACCGGGCGCAGATCGTCCACCTCTATCGAGAGATCCGGCATCGGCGCGCCCGATCCGCCCTCGCTGGCGAAGCTGATCTGCATCGGGCCGGGGGCCGCGCCTTGCAGGGTCGCGATGAATCCCTGATCCATGACAATTTTCAGGTCGAGCAGCCGTTCATAGAACGCCGCCAGCTCCTGCGGATCCCCGGTTTCAATATCGGCGACGATGCGCCGGACGCGAACGTTCATCCTCAGGCGATGAACTTGTTGTAGTCGGCTTCGTCCAGCAATTCGTCGAGCACCGACAGATCCTCGATCTTCATCTTGAAGAACCACGCGTCGCCGGTGGGATCGTCGTTCACTTTGCCGGGTTCATCAGCCAGCGGGCTGTTTACCTCGACAATCTCGCCATCTAGCGGGGCCAGGATGTCGGACGCGGCCTTAACGCTTTCGATCACCACAATCTCATCGTCCTTGGTCACGGTCATCGGCACCTCGGGCAACTCAACAAACACCACGTCGCCCAGCTGCTCCGAAGCATGGGCGGTGATCCCGACCACGACCAGATCATCCTCAACCCTCAGCCATTCGTGTTCTTCGGTGTATTTCATGTGAGTTCTCCCTGATTATCGTTTGAATTGCGCCGGGCGGAACGGCATCTCTGCCACCGTGACCGGCAAGAGTTTTCCGCGCACCTCACCCAGAAGGACGGTGCCGACCTCTGCATGGGATGTTTCGACATAGCCCATCGAGACGGGTCGTTCGACGGTCGGGCCAAAAGCGCCAGAAGTTACGATACCCACCGGCGTGTCCGATCCTTCAACGAAAATCCGCGTCCCCTCGCGCATCGGCGCGCGCCCTTCGGGCAACAGGCCGACGCGGCGGCGCGATGCGCCGTTCGCCATCTCGTCCAGAATACGATCTGCACCGGGGAAGCCACCCTCTCGGTCACCGCCAGCGCGGCGCGCCTTCTGGATTGCCCAGGTCAAAGCCGCTTCAATGGGGCTGGTCGTGGCGTCTATGTCGTTGCCGTAAAGGCACAACCCGGCTTCAAGTCGCAGTGAATCCCGCGCGCCCAGACCAATCGGTTCCACATCGGGATGCGCCAGCAGTGCCCGCGCCAGATCCACCGCATTCGAATTGGCCACCGAGATCTCGTATCCGTCCTCGCCAGTATACCCTGACCGGGACACAACGCACTCTGCCCCGGCAATCGTCATCTCGGCCACATCCATGAAGGCCATTTCCGCGACAGAGGGCGCGAGCAACGCGAGCGCGGCTTCCGCCGCAGGTCCCTGCAACGCCAGCAGGGCACGGTATTGCAGAACCTCGATCCGACACGACTCTCCCAAATGCGTCTGCATCCGGGCGATGTCAGCCTCTTTGCAGGCGGCGTTCACGACGACGAATATGTGATCCCCCATATTGGCCAGCATCAGATCATCCTCGATCCCGCCAGCCTCGTTGGTAAACATCGCATAACGCTGGCGCTTCTCGCCAAGGCCCAACACGTTCACCGGTACAAGTGATTCCAGTGCCAGCGCCGCGTCCTCGTACTTGCCCGACTTCGGCCAGACAACGACCTGCCCCATGTGCGAGACGTCGAACAACCCGGCGGCACTGCGCGTGTGCAGGTGCTCCTTCATCACGCCCAAGGGGTATTGCACGGGCAATTCATAACCCGCGAACGGCACCATCTTGGCACCCAACTCGATGTGCAGATCGAAAAGCGGCGTTCGGTTCAGATCCGGCATTCCCATCCCCTGTCGTTCAACCGGATGATTGCCCGGCACTGTTCCCTGACACGCCTTGCGGGTGTCGCCAGTGCCCCCTCTGTCCCTTCGCCTGAGATCGCTATCCCTTCGGCGGGCCCTGTGGGGCCACTCTCCAGAGTCTGTGGTCAATGGCGGTCCTTGCGCCTGAGAGTTTACCGGGGCGGTTGCTCCTTCGGCATCGGATGAGTCCGATTCTCCCGTCACTGACCTGACCGGATTAGCCCGGCGAAGCGCGCCGGGCAAGTCTTGCGTTTAGCGCCGATCCGGGGCTTGGTTGCACAAATGACTGACCCGTTTTTCTTTGGCTATGGCTCGCTGGTGAATTCCGGCACCCATGCCTATCCCGAATTCCACCCCGCCACGCTGCCGGGATGGCGGCGGGCGTGGCGGCGTGCCCATGGCAGGCCGGCGGCTTTTCTGACAGTTGTGCGTGATCGGTCGACCAGTATCGATGGCGTCATCGCCTCGGTTCCCGGTGCGGATTGGCAAGCCCTCGACGAACGTGAGGGGGCATATGCCCGTATCCCCGCACCCGAGGTTCGCCACCCCCTACCCGGCCCGCTGGACCTTGCGGTTTACGCCATCGCCGAGCGCGCGCACGAAGACCCGACCGAGAGGAACCCGATTCTGCTCAGCTATCTCGATACGGTTGTGCAGGGATTTCTGACCCATTGGGGCCGCAACGGAGTGGACCGCTTCTTCGCGTCCACCGATGGCTGGAGCGCGCCTATCCTGAACGACCGCGATGCGCCAATTTATTCACGGGTCCAGAGGACTACCGAAGCCGAGCGTGATCTGGTCGATGCCCTGCTAGAATCAGTCAACGCCCGCCCTTTCCAAAGCGCGACCCCGGAAAACACATGGAGCGACGCCTGAACGCGCCGCTCCATTTCCATCAATGGTTCGAAATACCCCTGCCGGAAGCTCCCGCACTCAACGAATGCGCCGTCTCCGGCAGTAAGATCGCCGCTACAGCATCAACTGATAACTCGCCGGAACGTAGGCAAATCCATCGCCCGCCGCCTCGACATATCCCACAGCCGGGAATGGCAGGTGATAGCCGACCAGCGGAATGCGATCGGTCGCGACCATGCCCAGCAACTTGCGCCGGGTGGCGGCGGCGGCGGCCTTGTCCATGTCGAAGCGCACCTCCCAATCCGGGCGTTCCAGCGACCAGACTGCGTGGTTGGCGGTGTCGGCAATCAGCAGCAGCTGCTTGCCGGCACTTTCGATCATATAGGCCATGTGCCCCGGAGTGTGGCCGTGCGCGGCCACGGCCGTGATACCCGAAGCAACAGAACCGCCATCGCCCAGGAACTGGAACTTGTCGGCCAGCGGGCGGACTTTGCCCTCGAAATTGTCATTTGCAGCCCCGGCCCAGTGATCGAACTCGATCTGTCCGGTGACATACCCCGCCCCAGCAAACGTCTCACCATCGTCGCCGGACAACCCACCAATGTGGTCACCGTGCATGTGTGTGATGACCACGGTGTCGATATCGCCCGGCGCATAACCTGCAGCACCAAGGGCGGCAGTGATGCCGCCAGGGTTTAACCCTGTGTCAAACAAGATTTTTGACTCTCCGGTATCCACCAGCGTTGGCGTAAAGAAAAACTGCGAATTGTCGCTGGGCAGGAAGGCCACCTTGGACACCGCGTTGAATTCCTCGTCCGGGACGTTCAACCCGAAAATCGTATGGGGGTCCGGGACCGCCCGTGATCCGGCCAGAAGCGTCACAACCTTGAAATCCCCAAGGTTATGGACGCGGTGAGTCGGCAATGCGCTTGCCTCGGCGTGCCCCGCGGCCAGCGTCGGCGTCGCGGTTGCAGCAAATGGCAGTACGGCAGCGCTGCTCAGCGCCTGACGTCGTGTGAGTTTCATGGCGGACCTCCGGAGTTGGTTGTTGCGCCCACAACCATAGGGCGTCCGACCTCGCGGTCTAGTCACAGCGCGGTGATGTGTGAGCCTGCGCACAGCTCGGTCCAGCAAAACGCACAGGTCTTCGCTGTCCTCATTCCCACCAGCGATCAATCGCAGCGATGTCATCGTCCGACCAACCGAAATGATGCGCCAGCTCGTGAACATAGACATGCGCAACCAGCTCGGCCAGAGAGACCGTCCCCCGGTCCGCCAGCTCGGCCAATATCGCCTGACGAAACAGCCAAATCGTATCTGGCCCATGCGGTTGGTCCGACACCGACTTCTGGGTCAGCGGGATGCCGTCATACAGACCCGTCAGCTCCAGCGGGTCGCCAATTCCGACCTCCGCCAGAATGTCGCGCGGGGCCAGATCCTCGACCCGCAGGGCCACCTCTCGCGCCGCGGCGCGGTAGGCGTCCGGTAATCCATCCCTCGCCCTCAAGGCCAACACATGCATCTCATCAAGGCTCGCATCCATGCCCCCGATATGGACATGTTTGCGCGCCTGTGAAAGAGCATCGCGCCAAGGAGTTCGCCTGATGACCACAACTCGTTTCGCCCCCTCGCCCACCGGATTCATCCACGTCGGCAACCTGCGCACGGCGCTGATGAACTGGATGATTGCCCGCAAGGCCGGTGGCACTTTTGTCTTGCGGTTGGACGACACCGACCCGGAACGGTCGACCCGAACCTACGCCGACGCCATTCAGGAAGACCTGGAATGGCTGGGCCTGACATGGGACCGGATAGAGCGCCAGTCGGACCGCCTCGACCGCTACGCGGCGGCAGCCGAAGAGATGCGCGCCAGTGGGCGGCTGTATGAGGCCTTCGAGACCCCGACCGAACTTGACCTGAAGCGCAAGAAGCTACTGAACATGCACCGTCCGCCGGTCTACGACCGCGCCGCACTGGCCCTCAGCGAGGCTGAAAAGGACGCCCTGCGCGCGGATCGCGGCAACGGTGTCTGGCGCTTCAAGCTGGATCAGGAACGGATCGAGTGGACGGACGGCATCCTCGGCGATATCTCGATTGATGCGGCCAGCGTCAGTGACCCGGTGCTGATCCGCGCCGACGGGCAGGTGCTCTATACGATTGCCAGTGTGGTCGACGACACCGAAATGGGCGTGACCCATGTGGTGCGCGGCTCGGACCATGTGACCAATACCGCAACGCAAATTCAGATTATGGCCGCCCTTGGTTATGATCATCCGGCCTTTGCGCACCATTCGCTGCTGACCGGCCCGCAGGGTGAGGCGCTGAGCAAACGGCTCGGCACGTTGGCGCTGCGCGATCTGCGTGAGGCAGGCATTCAGCCGATGGCGCTGCTGAGCCTGATGGCGCGGCTGGGCTCGTCCGATCCTGTGGAGTTGCGCGGCTCGCATGAGGAGTTGATCGAGGGATTTGACCTCAGCCATTTCGGGGCCGCGCCAACCAAATTTGACGCGGAAGATCTGAAGCCGCTGACCGCGCGGCATCTGGCCGGATTGCCGCTGGAGGCAGTGGCCGATGACGTGCGCGCCGCCGGGGTGCCGGATGCGCTGGCCGGGCAGTTCTGGACCGTGGTGCGTGAGAATATTGACACTTTGGCTGATCTGCCGGGGTGGTGGTCGGTGTTTGCCGATGGGGCGACAACCGCGCCCGAGGCGGAGGACGCGGAGTTCGTGCGCGATGCGATTGGGTTGCTGGGTCAGCCGCCCTATGGACCGGAGACGTGGTCGGAGTGGACCTCGGCCGCCAAGGAGGCCTCAGGGCGGAAAGGACGCGGGTTGTTTGCCCCGTTGCGGCGCGCTGTGACCGGGCGAGATCGTGGGCCGGAAATGGCGGATGTGATGCCGCTGTTGCAGGTTAAGCCGCGCGGCTGATACCGCTCTGGAATAGTGCCAACACCGCTGCGGCCGAGAGCACCGCAAGTGCGGCGGCGGTCAGTAAGGCAATCTGATAAGTGCCGCTGAGATCAAAAAGGGCTCCGGCGAGTGAAGGTGCGAACAGTCCTGCAGCCCCCCAGGCCGTGAACACCCGCCCATAGATGCGCGGGCTTTCTGCCATGCCGAACAGTTTGGCGATTACAGCGGGATAGGCGGCAATGGTGCCGCCATAGGCAAATCCAGCGGCGGCAAGCAGCGGAATGGCGGAACCCGGCCCCGCAATCGCGCCAAGCGTCAGAACCGTTCCCGCTGTCACAAGGGCCAGACAGGTCAGCACCGCCGCCGGTTTTGCCCGGTCGGTCAGCCGACCTGCCACGAGGCTGCCCAATAGGTTTGCGACCGCGATTGCGGCAGGTGAGACCCAGATCGGACCCGTGAACCCGGCCCCGGTCGCGATCCCGGTGGCGTGGCCGATTGTCATTAGTCCGGCTGCAACTCCTGCTCCGTAACCGATCCAGAGAAGGGCAAACGTTGTTGGCGTGACTTTTGTCTGGGCTGAGGGCTCCGGTGACTGCGTAAACTTGGCTTTTGAGGCGCGCAGTAAGATGGCACAGACCCCGCCTGCGAATATCAGGACCGCCGCGAGACCGATCATTGCGGCGGTAAATCCTCCGAGCGTCAGTGCAACAACAAACAGGGGTGGCGCGACCCCTGCCCCTAGCGCGTAGGCGGCGGTGACGACGCCCATGGCGAACCCGGCGCGGCCCGGATTGGCCTGTGCAGCGAGTTGGAGGCCAAAGCCGTAGCCTAGCCCATTGGCCGCGCCGAACAGCAATGAATAGCCCAACCAGACCAACGACAGCGACGGGGCGAACCCGGCAATAAGCGCTCCGGTTGCCGCCAAACTACAGACGCCGAGAACAAACACTGATGCCGCCCAGCGCGCGTAGATGCGGTGCCCGAACAGGACGGCGAGGGTCAGAAAGCCCAATGCCAGAGAGTAGGTCAGCGAGACCGCGCCTCGGGAGGCTGCAAACGCCTGTTCCAGCGGGTCGAGAAACACCGAGAATGCATGGACCGACCCCAGGACGGCGGCCAGAACCGATGCGGCGAGCATAACCTTGGTCCCGTGATGTCGCGGCTGTTGGGTCATGCGAGATCTGCTTTTGCGGAGGGCGGTGTGGCACCAGGTGATTTAAGTCGGGTGATTGAACCTGGCAGCGTAATACTCCAATCTGGCGCAACCAGAGGTTTCCTGCAACAAGGCACCGGATTGAGCGAGCAGGCAAAATTCCTCGACGGGTCGTTGATGCGCCACATCACGGTGATGTCGCTGACGTCCTCAGTCGGGTTGATGGCGGTGTTTCTGGTCGATTTCATCGACATGATTTTCATCTCGATGCTGGGCAAAGCGGAATTGGCAGCCGCCATCGGCTATGCCGGAGCGATCCTGTTTTTCACGACGTCTTTCGGGATCGGTATGGCCATTGCCGCAGGGGCGCTGGTAGCGCGTACATTAGGAGCAGGCGACGCAGAACTGGCGCGTCGGAGGGCCACCAACGTACTGATCTATGGCGTTGTCTTTGGGTCGATTTTTGCGGCCATTGTCTGGATCTATGTCCCGGAGCTGGCGACTCTGATGGGGGCCAGCGGCCCGACGTTGGACCTTGCCACGTCTTACCTCAGGATAATTGTACCTTCGCTGCCTTTCCTGATCACCGGCATGGTGGGCGGCGCGATCTTGCGAGCTCACGGGGATGCGCGCCGAGCAATGATGGCAACCGTCTGGGGCGGGTTGGTGAACGCAGTTCTGGACCCGATCCTGATTTTCGGGCTGGACATGGAACTGACGGGTGCAGCGCTTGCCAGCGTTGCCGCGCGCATCGCCATTGCCGCGACCGCCTTGCTGCCGATCATCCGCCATTATGGCGGGATCGCGCGGCCCTCCGGCGCTGAATTGACCCGCGACCTGACGCCGGTTTTCGCAATTGCCGGACCGGCCATCCTGACCCAGTTGGCGACGCCGATCGGACAAGCTTATGTGACGCGTTCCATGGCGGAATATGGCGAAGATGCGGTCGCTGGCATGGCCATCGTGGCGCGTATAACGCCGGTGGCGTTCGGGGTAACATTTGCGCTCTCCGGGGCCATCGGGCCGATCATCGGGCAGAACTTCGGGGCCGGTTTGCATGACCGGGTGAGAGGGGCGTTTCGCGATGGGTTGATCTTCACAGCCGTGGTGGTTGTTCTGGTCTCGGCCCTGCTTTTTGCCCTGCGATGGCCGCTGGCCGGCCTGTTCAACGCAGACGGTCTTACCCGGGATTTGGTGTTCCTGTTCGCCGGGCCACTGGCGCTGATGTTCTTCTTCAACGGCATGCTGTTCGTCTCGAACGCGGCGTTCAACAATCTCGGCCATCCGTTCTATTCGACATGGCTAAACTGGGGCCGGCACACCCTTGGGACAATCCCCACCGCCCTGATCGGAGGCTGGTATCTTGGCGCGCAGGGCATTCTGATCGGGCAAGCTGTCGGTGGATTGATCTTTGGCGTCTGGGCGTTTTGGCTGGCCGGCCGCGTCATGGAGCGCGCTGCCGTAGTTGGTCCCGTTCAACCGGACAGTTTCAGCCGACAAGCGCGGCTGATGTCGTTGCTGCATTTGAGGCGTTAGTCCGACATCACTTCAACGTTTTGCGAACGACGCACGCAGATGGTCAGCCGCCGCGCAAACCGGAGGGCTGACATTCTCACCCACGACCAACCCCAGCGCGTAGTCCGGCAGCGGCGGCAGCCCACATTTCGGACGCGCCTCAACGATTTGCGCGTCAAGAGAGCTGATCGGGATCGGCGCGATAGCCAAATCGGCGAGGATCGCGGCGCGTTGGCCCGAGATATGCGCGCTTTGGAAGGCGATGCGGTATGCTCGGTTCTGTTCTTCCAGCCCGTCAATCCCGGCCTTGCGCCAAACGCAACTTTCCTCCCAGACACTGACCGGTAACGGATCCTGCTCCGCCGCAACCCCACCCGCCAGTGTCGCCCAAACCAACTGCTCGCGCATCAGGACTTCGATTTCGTCAACGCCGTCGATATTCGAGTCACACGTGATCATTGCCAGGTCCAACTGACCTTTGCGCACCATATCGACCATGCGGGCCGACCCTTCGACGACCACATTGACCGTCACACAAGGGTGCGTGTCGGCGAAACGGCGCAACATTGGCGGCAGCAGGCGTTCGGCGGCATCGTCGGGCGCGCCCAGATGCACTTCGCCTTGCAGGTCCGGCGTAACGAACCGCGCTACAACTTCGCGATTCAAGGCAAGCAAGCGGCGGCCATGTTCAACCAAAAGCTCTCCGTCCCGCGTCGGGGTCACGGCGCGGCTGTCGCGGATGAACACCGGGCGGCCCAATAAATCCTCGATCTTCTTGACCTGCATTGAAATCGCCGAGGGCGTGCGCCCCAACACATCCGCCGCAGCCGAGAAATTCCCCGCCTCGGTGATCGCGACCATGGTGCGCAACAGGTCCAGATCCAGCAGCGGCAGGCGGGGTTCGGCTGGGGCATTCATATCTCGTCTCCGGCAATGTCAACAAATCTGACAGTTACAATCAATACTATTCGTTTGATTGACAGTCAACCCGTGGGCAATGTCATCCCATAGAGAAGGAGACACGAGATGACCTGCACCACCATCACACCAATTGCCCCGGCCACGCGCAATCCCTTTGCTGGCCTGATCCAGCGCTATGAGGAATGGAATAACCGGCGTGGATTACGCCGGGTTCTGGACCTCGATGATCACATTCTGCGCGACATCGGGCTGACCCACAACGACGTGGAAACGGCAATCGCGCGTCGGTTAAGCGAGAACGCCGGAGAGGAATTGATGGCCTCTCGGAATCCTCATTTACGCTGATGCGGCTGTGCGCGCGCGACCTTGATCCGCTGGCTGGTCCAGTGGGCCCTAATGCAGGTCCGCGCGCGCCCTTTCGCATTCCACTGCCCACGCGGCGACGTATTTCTGCAGCCGCGCCGCGTCCTTTGGATCGCGGCTGTTGAGGAACGGTTTGCGTTTGCCGGTAACCATGATGTTCTTGCCGCCAATATTGTGCGACATCGTTTCGTATGGGGCAAATCGGGCACATTCAGCCCGCGGCAAATGCACGGAAAGATAGGCATAGTCGCTAGTTTCAAACTGATTTGTCAGTGTTAGCGACTTAAGCGCGGTCAATGCTGAAAGCGGGCGCAATCCGCCACTTTGCACGGCCAGATTGGTCATCCGCAACTCTTCAAGCCAGCGCAATCCAGACAGCGGCTCCAATGTTTGCGCACGGTTCTTGTTCCACATCCCGCCGGAAAATTCGAGTGCGCGCAATTGCGACAGATCGGTAAGCGGCGTAAGGTCGCCCGCTTTCGGCGTATCGATCAGCGACAGGACTTCGAGCTTTGAGAGGGCCGTCAAAGGCGCAAGATCGCTAAGGCGCGTGGCCCAGTTTATCGCCAGGTATCGAAGTCGCCCAAGCCGCTGAACGCCGTCGATCGACGTCGCCCGAACCTCTTGGATGCTGAGTGTCCGGACATCGAGGCGCGCCAGCATGGGGGCAAGCGTCTTGTCATTTACCGAACAGATTGAGGCTGCCGTGCCTGTCAGCGCGTCCTGCCCGGCCGGGTCAACGCGGACGCCGTCCAACAACAACCTGGGGCGGTCATCTGATGCGTCGTGCCCGGCACGCTCGAATTCGACCTGGGCAACATCGAACAGCGACATGGCTCAACTGCCGTCCCGCCAGCGGTTCACGATCGGGTAACGGCGGTCCAGCCAGAAGCTGCGGAACGTTAGACGCGGTCCCGGTGCCGACTGGAAGCGTTTGTATTCGCTGATGTAAATCAGATGCTCGACGCGTTTCACAACCTCGCGGTCATGGCCCGAGGCGACAACTTCGGCCACGGATTGCTCTTTATCGACCAGCCGCTCGAGAATGTCGTCGAGTACCGGATAGGGCGGCAGGCTGTCGCTGTCCTTTTGGTCTTCGCGCAGTTCTGCGGTGGGCGGTTTGTCGATCACCTGCGGCGGGATGACCTGCCCTTCGGGCCCTTTCATCCAGTCGCGGTGATTGGCATTTCGCCAGCGGCAGGTCTCAAACACCCGCATTTTATAAAGGTCTTTCAGCGGGTTATAGCCACCCGACATATCGCCGTAGATGGTCGCGTAGCCGACTGCGACCTCGGATTTGTTGCCTGTGGTCAGCAGCATCTCTCCGAACTTGTTCGACAGCGCCATCAAAAGCAGGCCACGCAGGCGCGACTGGATGTTTTCCTCGGTGACGTCCGGCTTTGTGCCCTCCATCAGCGGAGCCAGCGCCTCGGTTACCGCGGCGCGCGGCCCAGCAATCGACACCGTGTCCAGCCGACATCCCAGCGCCGACGCAACCTCAGCCGCGTCGTCCAGCGAGCTTTGCGCGGTATACTCTGACGGCATCATCACGCAGCGGACATTTTCCGGCCCCAGAGCATCCGCAGCAATCACTGCCACCAGCGCTGAATCCACGCCGCCTGACAGACCCAGCAGACACTGTTTGAACCCGGTTTTGGCAAAGTAGTGGCGCAGGCCGGTAACCATAACACGATAGTCCTGCTCCCAGGCATCGGGGAACACCTCTCGGCGCCCTTCCAGCGCCCGCCAGCCCCCGTCTGTTTCCTCAAAATCCACGTGTTCGATCACCTCGTCGAACACCGGGAATTTTACCGCCAGCGCGCCGCCAGGGTTCAACACGAAGCTGCCGCCATCAAAGACCTGATCGTCCTGCCCGCCGATCATGTTGAGATAAACCAGTGGCAGCCCGGTTTCGACCACGCGGGCGACCATTTGAGATTGGCGTACCTCGAACTTGTCGCGGAAATAGGGCGAGCCATTGGGGATGAATAATATCTCGGCGCCGCTTTCGGCGTGGGCCTCGGCAACTTCCTGATGCCAGGCGTCCTCGCAGATCGGAATGCCCAGACGCACGTCGCCGATGCGAACCGGGCCTTGGACCGGGGCGGGTTCAAACAATCGTTTTTCGTCAAACACGGTTTCGTTCGGCAGCCAGCGTTTCAGGACGCGGTGAATGACCGCACCTCCGCCAAGCAGCCAGTAGGCGTTGAACAATTCTCCGTTCAGTAGTGCCGGGCCACCGACGCCCAGAACGGGACCGTCAGCGCAATCCCTGGCCAAAACAAGCATCGTGGCCTCGGCCTCGGAAATGAACTGAGGGCGGCGGATTAAGTCCTGCGTCTGATAGCCAGTGATGTGCATTTCGGACATCGCCACCATATCGGCACCCGCATCGCGCCCCACAGCCCAAGCGCGCCGCGCCAATTCGGCGTTTCCGGCCAGATCGCCCACCGTCGGGTTGACCTGCGCCAGCGTCAGGCGAAATTTATTACTCATGGTCCAGCCCTCGGTCAGTCTGACTTCGATTTAGCAGAACAGGCGGCAAGGGAAAGCCGTCCACGGCATGGTGCCGGGAAAACCGTTGCGGGTTAATGGGGGGACGGATAGGCTCAGGCGACTGGGATTCCCTTGGGTGTGATGCGTAAAAGACGGGGTTTAGACGGGGCGAAATGGGTAAGTATATGAATGGCATTTGCGCAGCGGCACTGTCCGCGACGCTGGGGTTGGCCATCCCGACAACAGCTTTTGCGCAGGACGACGGAGAGGTTGTCGTCAAGCAATTCGAGGGCGGCGGCGTTTACGAGGGCACCTTCCGCAATGGCCGCCAGCACGGTCAGGGCGTCTATCGCACCCCGGATGGATATGAATACTCCGGCGAGTGGGCCGATGGCGTTATCGCCGGTGAAGGCACGGCGCGATTCGCAGATGGCTCGGTCTATGAAGGCACCTTCGTCGACGGCAAACCAGAAGGAGAGGGTCGTTTCACCTTCGCCGATGGCGGCACCTATGAAGGCAATTGGTCTGGCGGCAAAATCAATGGCGACGGCACGGTGATTTACGCCACCGGCGTACGTTACACGGGACAATTCAAGGAAGGCGAACCCCACGGTCAAGGCCGGTTGGAAGCTCCTTCTGGTTATATTTATCAGGGCAGTTGGGTGGACGGGCTGCGCGACGGCACCGGTACAATCACCTACCCCGACGGCGCAACTTACGAAGGCGCAATGAAAGCCGGCAAGCGCGAGGGCGAAGGTACGCTGACAACTGCCGAGGGTGTCACCTTTACCGGCCTTTGGTCAGATGGGCAGATCGAAGGTGAGGGCCGGCTTGTTCAGGCCAACGGAGATGTTTTTGAAGGCACATTCGTTGCTGGCAAACGGCAAGGAAAAGGCCGTGTCGTCTATGCAAATTCGGACACCTATGAGGGCGACTTCAAGGACGACTTCCGGCATGGTAAGGGGCGTCCTGACCGGCCTCGGACGGATTCCGCTATGACGGCGACTGGATTGAGGGCCAGATCGAAGGTCAGGGTCGCATGACCTACCCCGATGGCTCGGTCTACGAAGGCCAGTTCCGCGCCGATCAGCCCGAAGGCAATGGTCGCATCGTCTATCCCAACGGCGACGTCTACGCAGGAAGCTGGTTGGCTGGTGTGATCGACGGCGAAGGCAAGCTGGAATACGCCAATGGGCGTGGCTATGAGGGCGGCTTTCAGGATGGCAGTTTTCACGGAGTTGGCAAACTGACCGAGCCGGATGGATATGTTTACGACGGAGAATGGAACCTTGGCCAACGTCACGGCACAGGGTCAACGACCTATGCGGACGGCACGACCTACGAAGGTGGCTTTGCCAACGGCCGTCGCGAAGGCACCGGCAAAATCGTGATCCCCGGCGGCTTTGCATACGAAGGTGAATGGCAGGCCGGCGAGATCGACGGTCAGGGCATCGCGACCTATGCCGACGGCACCGTTTACGAAGGCGGTTTCAGACAGGGCAAACGGCAGGGCCAAGGCGTGATCCGATATGCAAGCGGCGAAGAAGCCTCGGGCGAGTGGCAAAACGGCGCGCTGACCGAAGCCTCCGCCGAGGTTGAGGATGCGGCCGAGGATGCAGCACCCGCGGAGGGCACATCGAACTAACCTGACCAACGCGGGTCCCGGCAGGCAGATACCTTACGCTGTGTTAAAGCGTGATCGCAGCAGATCTATCGCAGGCGTCCCGCAACCGAAGTCTCAGGCGATATGGGTCATCTCGTTAATCACCGCATCTGCAACTGCGCCTTCTGTGGCGACGCGGTGCGCGTTGATATGAGGTGATTTCAAGTGGTCCTGCCACAGCTCGCGGGTTTCCCAGATTTCGAAGAACAGGAATACCGCAGGGTCCAGATTATCGGCATGAAGGTCATACTGGGTACAACCGACTTCGGCCCGTGTCGGGGCGACAAGTTTTTCCAAAGCGGTGCGCAGCAATTCTTCCTTGCCCGGTGCCGCAGTGATCTTGGCAACGATGGTAAGTGGCATGGTGGTTCTTCCTTTGAGTTACCGATTTCGCAAAATGGCGGTGTAGATTATTCAGCGCTGCCGCAACTTGCCTAACAAATGCTGCGCCCCTCCGGGTACAACCAGCGGCGAGGAGCTATGCCCAAAAGTTGGTGACGGCCGTCATCAGGCGGCGGTTTGAAGTTGCTTGATGCCGTCTTTGAACTCAACCCCCTGAATGATCTCGGGCAGACGGTTTGGCCCGGAGATCTTCCGCCACTTCTTCTTGGCTGACATCATCAGCCTGAAGACCATGGCGAGGGCGGTCTTGCGGTTGAGGCAGCCCTTGGTCTTCCGGGTGCGGTTCCGGACCGTGGCGAAGACGCTTTCGATCGGGTTCGTGGTCCGGATGTGTTTCCAATGCTCGGCCGGGAAGTCATAGAAGGCCAGGAGCTCATCACGATCCTTGACCAGTTTGGCCACGGCCTTCTCGTATTTCACGCCGTAGGTGTCCACGAAGAGATCGAAGGCGGCGTTTGCCTCCTTTTTCGTCTCGGCCATCCAGATGTCCTGCAGATCAGCCTTGGCTTTTTCGTGCAGGGATTTGGGCATCGCGCCCAACACGTTTGACGTCTTGTGAACCCAACACCGCTGCTCACGGGTCTCGGGATAGACATCTCTCAGGGCGGTCCAGAAGCCGAGTGCACCATCGCCGGTGGCCAGTTCGGGCGGAACAGTCAGTCCGCGCTTTTTCAGCCCTTTCAGCAGGTCGCGCCAGCTATCGGCGTTCTCGCGGAACCCGTCCATGATGGCGAGAACGTCCTTCTCGCCGTATTCGTCTGCACCGATAATCACCAGCATACATTGACGGTCGCCGCCCAACCGGGGCGTGAAGTAAACCCCATCCGCCCAGATGTAGACATAGCGCTTGCCCGTGAGGTCGCGTTTGCGCCAGGTCTCATATTCTTCCCACCAGTTGGCCTTCAGGCGCGTGATAGTTGAGGACGACAGCCCCTCGGCATCCGGCCCCAGAAGCGCGGACAGCGCCTCGCTGAAGTCGCCGGTCGAGATGCCTTTCAGATAAAGCCAGGGCAGAAGTTCCTCCACCGACTTCGTCTTGCGCAGATACGGCGGCACCAGCGAAGAGCGGAACTTGATCTTGCTCCCATCAGCGTTGCCGCCGCGGTCTCGAACACGCGGAACCTGCACTGGTACCGTCCCGATCCCGGTCATCATTTCTCGCTCGGGCAGAAATCCGTGGCGCACCAAACGCTGGCGACCGTCCTCGTCCAGAAGATGTGCGTGTTCGGCGATAAAGGCGGAAACCTCGGCTTGAACCGCCGTGCGCAGCAACTCCTTCGCCCCGGCCTGGATCACCGCGGTCAACGGATCAGGCGAAATTTCCGATGGCAGTTCGAACGGGACAACAGTAGATTTGGCCATGGTGGCATATCCTTTCTCTTTGAGAATGACGGCGCTTCAACACCGCCATGATATGCCGCCTACTTCAGGCCATCACCAACTTTCGGGCATAACTCGCGGCGAGATCAAAAAGCCGGTGACGAAGCCGGCAATCTCAGCCAGCCAGTCGTTGCTGGTGCCGAATAGTACCGAGAACACCAGCTGGAACAAAACCAGCACGCCAATCAGCGAGAACGCTCGCCACTGGTTGTCACCCGTGCGACCCAGGTTAACCCACAGAATGAAGGTAAATGCACCGATCAACCCGTAGACGGCTGGGAAGGCTCCGGCCAGCGGCACGGGGTCATTCAGCAATATTGCGTAGGCCAATGCGCCTGTGATGGCCGAGACGGAGAAAACCACGAAGACCGCAAGCGATCCCATGACTTCTCCCACGAATTTGCCAAGCGCCAGCAAGAACACCGAGGCAAACAAAGCGTGCGTGAAGCTGAAATGGACGAACGGATATGTCACAAATCGGCGGAGATGCTCGAACGGCCAGACGCCCTGCGCCAGCATTTGATCCCAGACCTGACCGAAAAACGCGTAATCCGTCAGCGCTCCGGCGCGCCAGCCGACGCCCTGCGCGCCGCCAACGAAACCCGCACTCGCCGCGCTCAGAACCAATTCGCCTGCAGTAATCACCAGAAATAACAGCACAACCACGGCCGGGATCGGGTTGACCGGGTTCGCATCGGGATCACTGTGCATGGAATGGCCTTTCTTGACGCGCCTCTACGCCATGGCTAAGCGAGCCGGACACCAAACGCCAGTCAATCGGAGCGTCCCATGACCGCCAAATTCACCCCTCGCGTTTTCTCCGGCATCCAGCCGTCCGGCGGGTTGACGCTGGGCAACTACCTTGGTGCCATGAAGCGTTTCGTCCAGATGCAAGATGCCGGGTCGCACGAGACGGTATACTGTATGGTCGATCTGCATGCGATTACCGTCTGGCAGGACCCCGCGACCCTCGCCCGCGCGACGCGTGAGCTATGTGCAGGGTTCATCGCATCCGGCATCGACCCCGAAAAATCCATTTTGATCAATCAGTCACAAGTGCCCGAACACGCGCAACTCGCTTGGGTGTTCAACTGCGTCGCTCGCATGGGCTGGCTGAACCGGATGACCCAGTTCAAGGATAAGGCCGGAAAAAACCGTGAAAATGCCAGCGTTGGCCTGTTCGCTTACCCTGCCCTGATGGCAGCCGACATCCTGATCTACCACGCGACCCATGTCCCTGTTGGCGAGGATCAAAAGCAGCATCTTGAGCTGACGCGCGACATCGCCGCAAAGTTCAACAACGACTTCGGTGTCGATTTCTTTCCGATCACCGAACCGGTCATCGAAGGGGCCGCCACGCGAGTGATGAGCTTGCGGGACGGCTCAAAGAAGATGTCGAAGTCCGACCCCAGCGATCAGTCCCGCATAAACATGACCGACAGCACCGACATGATTGCCCAGAAAATCCGCAAGGCGCGGACGGATCCGGATGCCTTGCCGTCCGAAGCGAAGGGACTGGAGGGGCGCGCCGAGGCGTCCAACCTTATCAACATTTACGCCGCCTTCGCGGATATGAGTGTGGATGCAGTGCTGGCCGAAGTTGGCGGCAAACAATTTAGCGAGTTCAAACCGATGCTGGCCGATCTGGCAGTCGCGAAGCTGTCCCCAATCAGCACCGAAATGGCCCGCCTGATGGAGCAGCCGGATGAGATCGACGCGATCCTCGCACGCGGAGCCGTGCGGGCGCGCGAGATCACAGCGCCGATTTTGAAGCAGACGTATGAGATTGTGGGCATGGTCGGGGCATAACGCCCGGCACTACTCTTCCGGCTCCTTCGGCGTTTTCATCCGCCGTTTGTTGATGTGAAAATCGGGCGATGTCGCGCCAAGAGTATCCGCGTTCACGTACCGACGTTCCCACCCCTTTTTCACAATCTCCGGGTCTTCAGCTTTTAGGGCCGCGTTGAAGGTGTTGCGGCTTTCGCGCCACGTCCCGAACCGCTTCGCCAGATCGGGATCGTCTTCAATATCCAGAATGCGAGGCTCGATCTCTCCGACGACTGCGTGGGCGACGGGGGTGATGAAGCACAGGCGCTCACCCTTCGGGATGCGGATTTCGCCCGGATAGGCGAAGCGCCAGTTCATGGTGAAGGTAAAGGGCAACCAGTCGGTTTCGACGATGCCTTCAAGCGGCTGCAGGATGGAATAGGATTCGTTCGGGGACCCGCGCACCCATGTCGCCCAGCCGGGCGAGGTGCGAAACAGGTATCCCGGACTGAACGTCATGATGCCGTAGCCGAAATGTGACGAGATAAAGCTGCCAACCTGATCGGAGTCTTCGTCTTTCGTGGCCTTCACCGTCAGGGCATCCACATCGTTGCCACCGGTCCAGCTGACCTTGAATTCGATTGGAGAAAGCAACTCCCACCCGGTCGCATTGGCGATGGGCATCGGGATGCAACGATAGGCGAACCGCTGGTTCGTTGCATCCATCCATTTTCGACGCGGCTCCGCCGGAACCATCGGGGCTGGATCAGGTCGCAGCCGATAGGCCTTCAGGTCTGGAATATCAACTCGTGACAGGTCAGGTTCACTCATGGCTTACCCAAATCCCCACGGCGAAGCGCACGTCCACCAATCAGGATTTTTTCATTCCCACGTGTTGATTGCCGATTATTCCGGGGACGTCGGCGGTGATGGTGGCCCAGGAGGCGGCGGAGGCGGCGGGTTTGTCGGAGGCGACATAGGTGCCGCATCCGAACTACCATCAATCACATGCAACCCGACCGTCGGCGCTTGCTGCATAAAGTCGTAACCGACGCTACCGATCGCATCGTCACCCACAACTCCGACATTTGCGCCGACGCCAATCTGGTTTGTGCCGAAATAGTAATTTCCAGTCAGTCCAACGGCACCTTCACCAGACTCATCATTTGACCAAACACCGACCGAGGCCGCTGTGCCGCCGCCAAAGGCGAATGTGATGCCCAGACTCAGCACGCCGTCTGCAGACGCAGGTGTCGCGCCTAACAATGCAAACACAGACGTGGATAGTAGTAGTGGCCTAATCATAGCCCTGCCCCTTCTTGGTATCAATTGCGTCTGAGGCTAGCCTGCCACGCAGGGCGGCGTCTACCCTCGGAAAAAGTTTAGGCGATTTCCTGCGTTGGCAACGGCCTCTGCAGCAACACTCACCTTACGGAATACCCTGATCTGCCAATTCTTCTTGTGACCTTGCTGTGCATCGATCAATCAACCAATTGACGTGACACCTCTTGAACCCGGCAATTCGCGCTGGCACATCATCAGGCAAACACGAGGTCCAGAGATGTTCAAAACCCACCCCGAGACCCGCGTCGGCCATGTCCACCTAAAGGTCGCAGACCTCGACCGTGCAATCGCTTTCTATCAGGGTGTTCTCGGTTTCCACGTGACGCAGACATACGGCAACCAGGCGGCGTTTCTGGGGGCTGGGGAATATCACCATCATATCGGCCTCAACACCTGGGAAAGCCGCGGCGGCACACCCCCTCCGCCAGGTGCGACCGGGCTCTATCATGCGGCTTTCCTCTACCCATCCCGCGCTGCGCTTGGCACTGTCGTGGCCCGTGTCCTCGCCGCCGGCATTACACTGGACGGGGCCGCTGACCATGGCGTGTCTGAGGCAATCTATCTCCGAGACCCCGACCAGAACGGTGTGGAACTCTACCGAGACCGCGCGCCCGACGACTGGCCACGCGATGCCGGTGGAAGGCTGGCCATGGTCAACCACCCACTGGACATCGCCGCGCTGGTTGCCGAGGCTGGCTGACGGTTGGCAGCTAAGCTATTGTCCGCCAAATTCTCGGAGAACTTCCATGGCAGTCGGCACTGACATCCGCACATATTTCAACGGCACCTGGCATGACGGTGACATCCCCATTATGCGCGCTGCTGACCATGGCTCGTGGCTAGGCACCACAGTGTTCGATGGCGCACGGTTCTTTGACGGAGTCAGCCCCGATCTGAGTGCACATTGCGACCGCGTGAACCGCTCAGCCGCCGCCCTGATGATCACACCGACGGTGACAACCGATGATATGGTGGCTTTGGTCCACGAAGGCCTCGCCAGTTACTCAAAAGACACCGCGGTCTACATCCGGCCCATGTATTGGGCGCTGGACGGTAGGGGAACGGGAATTGTTCCCCTGCCCGAGCGCACTGGTTTTGCGATCTGCCTTGAGGCGATTCCAATGGCAGCACCCGAGGTCTCGACCACGCTGACCACCACCCGGTTCCGCCGCCCGACGCTTGACAGCGCGGTGGTGAACGCCAAGGCCGGGTGCCTCTATCCGAACAATGCCCGGATGCTGACCGAAGCGGCATCGAAGGGGTACGCTAATGCGTTGGTCGCTGACGCGCTGGGCAATGTTGCGGAAACCGCCAGCGCAAATATTTTCATGGTCCGTGACGGCGAGGTTCTGACGCCCGTCCCGAACGGCACCTTTCTCGCGGGGATCACCCGTGCGCGCCACATCGCCAACCTTGGCGCCGACGGAACGCCGGTAACTGAAACGACGCTCAGCTTCGAGGACTTCCGCGCCGCAGACGAAGTCTTCATGTCCGGCAACATGTCCAAGGTCACGCCTGTAACTGAGTTTGACGGCACCCACTACCAGATCGGCCCGGTGACCCGCCGGGTACGCCAGATGTACTGGGACTGGGCACACAGCACCTGACGCCGCTGGACAGGCGCACGCCACTCAGCCATCATCCCGCGACGTTGGGGGAGGTATGCAATCCATGCGCAAGTTTCTGGTCGTTCTGGACGACAGTCGCGAATGCCTGAACGCGATGCGGTTCGCCGCAATGCGCGCCTCCAACACTGGCGGCGGGGTCGAGGTTCTGGCTGTTATCCCACCCGAAGAATTCAATCATTGGATCGGGGTCGGAGAGATCATGCGCGAAGAGGCACGTGAGCGGATTCACGCGCATTTCGAGGTCTTCGCCAAATGGATGCGTGACAAATTAGGGGTCGATCCGGAGTTGGTGATCCGCGAGGGGGAACCTGTCCCCGAAATCCTCGCGCAGATCAGAGATGACCCGGACGTAGGTGTTCTGGTCCTCGGTGCCGGAACCGAAAAAAACGGCCCCGGCCCGTTGGTTACGCAGCTTTCGCGATCTTCCGGGTCACTGCCGGTGCCGATTACGATCGTGCCGGGCGAGTTGTCCAAGGAACGCCTTGAAGCTGTGACCTGAGCTTTCCAAAAACCGTTTCGCCACACCTCAGACTATTTACGCCTCGTGGCAATTGAAACCGGCGGACTCGATCCGTTAGGGTCTCCACGAAA
Organism: uncultured Paracoccaceae bacterium; assembly: GCA_943787785.1. Classification (GTDB taxonomy): domain Bacteria; phylum Pseudomonadota; class Alphaproteobacteria; order Rhodobacterales; family Rhodobacteraceae; genus WLWX01. The sequence goes on from CALSNT010000014.1 coordinate 82,022, forward strand.
TGACGGTGTGGACCGTTGGCACGCTGCCGCGGAAAAGGTGCAGCAATGATGCGCAATCTGGCACTAAGCACGATAATAGTCGCGGCGGCGATTGCGTTTGAACTGCATGCGCAATCAAGCGTTGAACCGGCCGACGCGCCGACTACCGCCGTGGCGGACACTCAGGACGTGACCATCGCTTTTGATGCCGCAATCCTGTCCGAGACCGAGCGACGAACCCTTCAGGCCGCGCTGACGTTCAGTGGCGATTTTCGGGGCGACGTGAATGGAACTTGGGACCTTGCGTCGCAATCGGCGCTGATGAGCTATGCGTCCCGTACCCGTGCCGGGGCGGTTCCCGGGCCGGAAGACCTGCGCAATCTGCTGGCAGATCTCGAAGCCGAGCGGCGCGCCAACAGCTGGGAAACGGTGCATTTCGATGGCGCGGACCATTCGCACCTGATGCCCTTCGCGCTGGTAGAACCGGTAGACGAGGCCAGCGAAATCGACTTTGAAAGCGTCGACGGGGCCTTCGGATTCAGTGTTCGGTTCGGGCCGATGGATCGGATGACGTCAATTCACGCACGGCTCGCCTCTCGCCACATTGGCGAAGAGCCAGCGTACCGGCGCAGCTCTGCTGAGCAGGTCGTGACGGCGATTGATACTGCGACCGGGCGGCACGTATTTGCGCGCTCTGACAAGGGCGACGACGGCTGGGTGACCAGCATCATCTCGGCTGAGCCAATCCATCGTGCGCGCTTGTCGCTAATGGCAGCTAGTTTCGCGCGGGGCGAACCGCCGGACATTCGACTCAATCCCCATGGTCGGCTGGCCGCACTTATTGCACCGGATACATCGCCCGACGATGCCGCAGTTTCTGCCGAGGTAGCCAAAGGGCCCACAACAGCAAACGCCGCACCGGGAGCGACGCCCAGCGGCATTGGGACCGGCTTCTTTGTCAATGCGACCGACATTCTGACCGCTGCACATGTGGTGGCCGACTGCGGCCATGTCTCACTCGAAAACGGCGCAGCATTGCAGGTGTCTGAAATGAATGAGGCTCTGGATCTGGCCTTGCTCAGCAGTGATCAACCGTCCGCCAATTGGTTAGTCCTCGGAGGATTGCCCGATGCACGGCTTGGCGAACAGGTGTTTGCGCTTGGCTACCCTTATGCAGGAATTCTTAGCAGCCGCCTTACGGTAACCGGCGGCAATGTCAGCGCGCTGGACGGAATATTACCCGACGAGTCCCGTTTGATGATCAGCGCTCCAATCCAGCCCGGCAACTCCGGCGGACCTGTTATGAACAAACGAGGAGAGGTTCTGGGTGTCGTGGTGTCCCGACTGGACGAGCTGACGGTTTTAGGGGCGACGGGAACGCTGCCGCAAAACATGAACTTTGCCGTGCCGCCCGACGCAATGATGGGGTTTCTCGAAGACGCCAATGTGTTGTTCCCAGCCCGGCGCGCCGCGCCGTTTTTGATTGAGGACGGTCTGCCCAAGGGCGTCGAGGCCGCGATTGTTCCGATTGAGTGTCACTGAAGACCGGATCTCCGGTTATTCAGTCCGCCAGATCGTCGCTGCGAGCGATGGTTGAGGCCAGCCACCCGAGGTATTTCTAACAGTAAGTTAAGTGAAGTGACGGGTTCGTTAACCGCCATTCGGTGCAAGCGTGCGTAATTAGAACGATTCCAAAACCTTGACTTCACACCTGCCGAGGCGCATCTATTGCACCTGATCCTAAAGGCGGTGCCCCGATGTTTATCCAGACTGAATCCACGCCGAACCCTGCGACGCTGAAGTTTCTGCCGGGTCGGGCCGTACTCGATGCCGGAACAGCTGATTTTCCAACGCCGGAGTCCGGGGAGAAGTCGCCTTTGGCGCGGCGTATTTTTGCGGTTGGCGGCGTTACCGGCGTCTTCTTTGGAAATGATTTCGTTACAGTCACCAAAGACGAAGCCACCGAGTGGGACCATGTGAAACCCGCCATACTTGGCGCGATCATGGAGCATTTTCAGTCTGGCGCACCGGTCGTCGAAGGCGATGACGGCGCTGGGGGCCATGCCAGCCACGATGGGCCGGACAGCGAGATTGTGAATCAGATCAAATCCCTGCTCGACACCCGCGTCCGCCCCGCCGTGGCACAAGACGGCGGTGATATCACGTTCCACGGCTTTGATCGCGGCGTGGTCTATCTGCACATGCAGGGCGCCTGCGCAGGCTGTCCGTCGTCCACCCTGACCCTGAAAATGGGCATCGAGAACCTGCTGCGCCATTACATCCCCGAAGTGGTGGAAGTGCGTCCGGTCGCTGCCTGAGGCCTCAAAAGATGCAGCCGAAGGGCGGGTTTGATCCCAATATTCTGGCCTTCGATACCAGCTTGCCGCAGATCTCCGCTGCGCTGAGTTCTGACGTCATAATCGCCGAACATGATGAGCAAATGGCCCGCGGTCAGGCTGAAAAGTTGATGCCCGTGCTTGAAAACCTGTTGCGCGAGGCAGGCGGCGATTGGAGCAATCTGGATCTGATCGCCGTTGGTGTCGGTCCGGGGAATTTCACCGGGATCCGTATTTCCGTCTCGGCAGCGCGGGGGCTGGCATTGGGGCTGGGCATTCCCGTCATTGGTGTATCGATGTTTGAAGCGCTGCTTGATTGGGATGGCCCGCTGTATCAACCAGCAGAAATCCTCAGCATCGCGGCACCGCGCGGGCAGGCATATGTCCAATACTTTCGTTACGGGATGCCTCAGGCAAAGCCGCGATTGATCGACCCCTGCCAGCCACCCTTGGATTTGCAGTTGCCAGTCAACATGATCGTGCGTGGGCATTGTGCCGAGCAAATTGCCCGCCCGTTCAACGCCCGGTGGGAAGAGGTTGCCCCCAACCGCGTCGCAGCGAATATTGCCAGAATCGCGGAAATCAGGTGGCGCGATCCCGGCTATGATGCGTCTGCGCGACCAACTCCTTTGTACATCCGTGCGCCTGACGCCGCGCCGTCACGCCACACGGTCCCGACATTGGCCGGATGAGCCTAGCCTCTGACCTGGCGGCCACCCATGCGCGGGCCATGGAGGACAGGCCTTGGAGTGCTGACGAATTCACCAGCCTTCTTTCCAGCCCCAACGTGTTTCTTATCGGCAATCCGATCTGTTTCGCACTGGGTCGGGTCGCCGCTGACGAGGCGGAACTGTTAACCCTCGCCACCGATCCGGATAATCGCCGCAAAGGGTTGGCACGCGCCGCACTGACGGCGTTCGACACCACGGCAATTGTAAGAGGTGCCAAGGCTGCTTTCCTTGAGGTTGCTGCAAACAATGGCGCGGCAATCGCCCTGTATTTAAGCAAGGGATGGTTCGAAACAGGTCGGCGCAAGGGCTACTATGCGTTCGACAGGGGCAAGATCGACGCAGTCGTGATGCGGCGCGATTTGACGCCGAGTTAGTTCATACTGCCGCACTGACAGCCTGTGGATAACCCTCAGAAAGCTATTGACCGCCTTGTTCCGCACTGGCCTTATCCGGGGATGCTGGCCCATCCAGCCCCAACGGGGCGAGTTCAATCGCCTGATGAAACCAACTGGGAGACTTCCTATGACCCTCATGAAAAAATTCCTTGGCGCGACCGCAGCGCTGGCCATCACGGCCACCGCTGCGCTGGCCGAACCCGGCCTGATCATTGACCTTGGCGGCAAGTTCGACAAATCCTTTAACGAAAGCGCCTATAACGGTGCGCAGCGCTGGGTCGAAGAGACCGGTGGTGAGTATCTTGAGACCGAGCTGCAGAACGACGCGCAGCGCGAACAGACCATGCGTCGGATGGCCGAACGTGGTGCAAACCCGATTGTGGTTCTGGGCTTCGCCAATGCCTCGACCCTGGAAAAAGTTGCACCGGATTATCCCGACACGCTGTTCTCGATCGTTGACGTGAACTGGCTGGACCTGCCGAACGTGCAGCAGGTCAGCTTTTCCGAGCATGAGGGCAGCTATCTTGTCGGTATGCTGGCGGCGATGGCGTCCAAGACCGGAACTGTCAGCTTTGTCGGGGGCATGGATGTGCCGCTGATCCGCAAATTCGCCTGTGGCTATGCTCAGGGCGTGTTGGCGGTGAATCCGGACGCGACGGTGATTTCCAACATGACAGGCACCACACCGACGGCATGGAACGACCCGGTGAAGGGTGGAGAGCTGACAAAGGCGCAAATCAGCCAGGGGTCTGACGTGGTCTTTGCCGCAGCCGGTGGCACTGGTGTCGGCGTTCTGCAGGCTGCTGCCGACGAAGGCGTGTTCTCGATCGGTGTGGACAGCAACCAGAACTATCTGCACCCCGGTTCGGTCCTGACCTCGATGCTCAAGCGCGTCGATAACGCCGTTTACGAAGCGTTCAGTGCCGGGATGGAGCTGGAAACCGGTGTGGTCAACATGGACCTTGCGTCGGGTGGTGTCGGCTATGCCGTCGACGAAAACAACGAAGCGCTGCTGACGGAAAATATGCGTACAGCCGTGGACCGGGCCGCGAAGAATATCGCGTCGGGCACCATCAAGGTGCAGGACTACAGCGCTGACGACAGCTGCGCCGCGCTGAGCTTCTGATCAGGCGGCTCGCATGAGCGATACAACGACCGATCCGGGGCGGGCCACTGCGCCCGCCCCGGACGCACGCGCCCCGGCGATCGAGCTGAAGGGTATCTCCAAGGCATTCGGCCCGGTACAGGCCAACAAGGACATCGCCATCCGCGTCATGCCGGGCACGATCCACGGCATCATCGGCGAAAACGGCGCTGGAAAATCCACTTTGATGTCAATTCTCTACGGCTTTTACAAAGCCGATAAGGGCGAGATTTTCATCAATGGCCACAAGACCGAGATCCCCGACAGCCAAGCCGCGATCCGCGCAGGCATCGGAATGGTCTTCCAGCACTTTAAGCTTGTCGAGAACTTCACAGTTCTGGAAAACGTAGTGCTCGGGGCCGAGGAAGGCGCTTTGCTACGCCCTTCATTGGCCAAGGCGCGCAAGCTGCTGACCCAACTGGCCAAGGAATACGAACTCAACGTCGATCCCGATGCGCTGATCGAAGACATCGGCGTCGGGATGCAGCAGAGGGTGGAAATCCTTAAAGCTCTCTATCGACAGGCCGACATTCTGATCCTCGACGAGCCCACTGGCGTTCTGACCCCCGCCGAAGCGGATCACCTGTTCCGCATCCTCGACAACCTCAAGGCCGAGGGTAAGACGATCATCCTGATCACGCACAAGCTGCGCGAGATCATGGATGTCACCGACACGGTCAGCGTGATGCGGCGGGGAGAGATGACAGCAACGGTCAAAACGGCCGAGACCAGCCCGGAAGAACTGGCCGAGCTTATGGTCGGTCGCAAGGTCCTGCTGCGCGTCGACAAAAAGCCTGCGAACCCGGGTGAGGTGGTTCTGGAAGTCATGAACCTCAACGTCACCGACGACGCCGGGGTGCATCGCTTGAAGGATGTATCCTTAACCGTCCGGGCCGGAGAAATTCTCGGCATAGCCGGGGTGGCGGGCAACGGGCAATCTGAACTGCTCGACGTACTGGGCGGGATTGATCACGGCACTGGTACGGTCGAGTTGAATGGCGAGGCGATTGACCTGAGCGGCAAGCAATCGGACGGAAAATCGCGCCGGGATCGCGGGATTGCTCATGTCCCCGAAGATCGCCAACGGCGCGGATTGATCATGGATTTCTCTGCCTGGGAAAACATCGCTTTTGGTTATCACGACGACGCAATGTATCAGAAAAACGTATGGTTGATGGATAATGCCGCCCTGAAGGCCGAGACCGAAGCCAAGATGGGCCGTTTCGACGTCCGCCCGCCGGACCCGAAACTATCGGCGAAGAATTTTTCCGGCGGCAACCAGCAGAAAATCGTTCTGGCCCGCGAGATTGAGCGCAACCCGGACCTGCTGCTGATCGGCCAGCCAACGCGCGGTGTAGACATCGGGGCGATAGAATTCATCCATCAGCAGATCGTCGCTCTGCGTGATCAAGGCAAGGCGATCCTGCTGGTCAGCGTCGAGCTGGACGAGATCATGAGCCTTTCAGACAGGATCGCGGTAATGTTCGACGGGCGCATCATGGGCGAACGCCTGCCTTCTGAAACCGACGAGAAGAAGCTGGGCCTTCTGATGGCCGGGGTGACCGAAGGAACGGGGGGCGTGTAGTGAGACTGAGAATTACACCTGAGGGACGCTTCACCGGAAACCACCACGTTTTGATAGAAAAAAGACTGTTATCACGTGATGTGTCATTGAATGAGGACAACGAAATTGAACTGAAAATGAAAGTTGGACCAATCACAACATCTGGACGGTTCAACGGAAGGTTAACGATGAAGATATCCGAATTTTATCAGATTCTTGGAGCCGTTGAAGAATACAAGCTCGGAAAATTATCGGACCTGACCACTGATGACGAATGAAAAACATAAGCTAATGGCAGAGGTGGCAACCAATGGATAAGATGCCACGCTGGGCTGACGTGTTCCTGACGCCCCTGATCAGCCTGATCCTGGCGTTCTTCGTGTCGGGCCTTGTCGTGCTTTACATCGGCGAGAATCCGATCGAGGCGCTTTCGATCCTGATCGAAGGGGCAGTCGGATCAGCTTATGCTTGGGGCTATACGCTGTTCTACGCCACCAACTTCATCTTTACCGGGCTGGCAGTTTCCGTCGCCTTTCACGCGCGGATGTTCAATATCGGCGGTGAAGGTCAGGCGGCGATGGGGGGGCTTGGCGTCGCGCTGGTCTGCCTGATGATCCCCTGGCCGCACTGGATTCTGGCTTTGCCCGTCGCAGTCATTTTCGGCGCATTGTTCGGCGCCGCTTGGGCAGCAATCCCCGCTTATCTGCAAGCGAAACGTGGCAGCCACATCGTCATCACAACGATCATGTTCAACTTCATCGCCGCCGCCTTGCTTGTCTATCTGGTGGTCGAAGTGCTGAAAGCGCCGGGCCAGATGTCGCCGGAAACAGCCGCGTTTCAGGAAGGCAGCAACCTGCCAAAAATTGCCGACTTCCTACGCACGCTGGGTCTGGCCTGTGAAGGTCGCCCGCTGGAACGGGTCTGCCGCGCGCCTCTGAATATCGCCTTCATCGTCGCACTGGTGTGCTGCTGGTTGGTCTGGCTTCTGATCTGGAGGACGCGACTTGGATACGAAATCCGTTCGTTCGGGCACTCGGAAGAGGCCGCCGTCTACGCCGGTATCTCGCCGGTCAAAATAACTATGATAGCGATGCTGATCTCGGGCGGTCTGGCCGGGTTGATGGCGGTGAACGCGGTGATGGGTGAGGCTGAGCGATTGGTGCTGGACACAGTGCAGGGCGCAGGATTCATCGGTATCGCGGTGGCACTGATGGGGCGGTCGCACCCGGTCGGCGTGTTCCTCGCCGCACTGCTGTTCGGCGCACTGGTCCAGGGCGGTGCCGAGCTGGAATTCGAAATCCCTGCTATCACACGGGATATGATCGTGGTCATTCAGGCGCTGGTGATCCTGTTCACCGGCGCGCTGGACAATATGGTACGGATGCCGCTGGAACGGATGTTTCTGGCGCGCAGGAAGGTGGGCTGAGCGATGATCGCTGAATGGCTTCCAAATCTGCTGTTGTCCTGGAGTGTGCAGGCAACAGGTGTCGCATCCCCGGGTCCCGGAGTAGCCCTGGTACTGGGCATCGCTACCTCACAGGGGCGTAGCCCGGCGATGCTCGCCTGTCTGGGAATCGGACTAGCGGCCGTTTTGATGGCTGCGGCGACGGTCATGGGTCTGGCACCGATATGGGCCGAGTTCGCGTGGGTCGCGACAGCGCTGAAACTGTTGGGGGCGGCGTTTCTCGCCTGGCTCGCCTACAGCGCATTCCGCAGGTCGCTTAGCCCTCCGCCACCGCCGAGGGCCACGACGCCGCGCAAAGCCGGGTCCAACATTTCCCACGGCTTCCTGATGCAATTGATCAACCCCAAAGCGATGGTATTCTGGCTGGCAGTGGCAGCGCTTGGCGGGTTAGGCACAGCGCCGCTGTTAGTCGTGCTGATCTTCCTTGTCGGGGCCTTCGTAATCTCCTTCGCTGGTCACGGAGCGTGGGCATTCGCCCTGTCATCCGCACCGTTCCGAGCGCTCTATGCGCGGGGTCGTCGTTGGGTCGAAGGTGCGTTGGGCGCGTTCTTCGCCTTTGCCGCATTCAAACTCGCCACGACGAGGGTCTGAGACATGGATCTTCTCACAATCCTGCAAATTCTTGACTCGACTCTACGGCTGGCCACGCCGTTGTTGTTCGCCTGTCTTGCAGGGCTGTTCTCGGAACGCTCGGGAATTTTTGACATCGGGTTGGAAGGCAAGATGCTGATCGCGGCATTTTTCTCGGCAGCTTTCGCTTATACTACTGGCAACGTTTGGCTGGGAATGCTGGCGGGAATCGCCGGGTCAGTGGCGCTGGCGGCGCTGCATGGTGTCGCTTCGGTCACCTTCCGCGGCAACCAACTAATTTCAGGCGTGGCGATCAATTTCCTGGCCGCCGGGTTCACCGTACTTATCGCACAGAACTGGTTTGGACAGGGCGGGCGGACCCCGGCGGTTGCCGGCCCGGCGAGGTTTGAAGGTCTGAATTGGCCGGGGGCCTTGGAGAAGTCCGAAGACATCCGCAATGCTTCACCCCTGATGCAGGCTTACTCTGAACTGATTTCGGGGCACACAATTCTGACCTATGTTGCGCTGATCACCGTGCCGATCACCTGGTACGTCCTGTTCCGCACACGCTTTGGCCTGCGCCTGCGCGCCGTGGGTGAAAACCCCGGAGCGGTCGACACTGCCGGAATCAACGTGACCTCGCTGCGCTATATCGCTGTTGGAATCGCGGGGCTGCTGTGCGGTCTCGCGGGGGCATATCTGGCAACTGGACTTGCTGCCGGTTTCGGCAAGGACATGACGGCGGGGCGCGGGTTCATCGCGCTGGCGGCGCTGATCTTTGCCAAATGGCGGCCTTGGTACGCGCTGTTCGCCTGCCTGCTGTTCGGCTTCCTGCAATCGCTGTCCCTGCGTCCGGACGCAGTGAATAATCTCGTCCGCTTCGAGGTTCCGGGTCAGCTTCTGGACGCTCTGCCCTATATCTTGACGGTCGTAATCCTGGCCGGGTTTGTCGGCAAAGCCATCCCACCGCGCGCCGGTGGCGAACCCTATGTCAAAGAGCGCTGATCGGACCAACCTGCGATGAGCCTGCAATCCCTGACCAAACTGATCCGCGACCGTGCCGGGATTGAGCCTGTCTCGGTTGGACTGATCCTTGGGTCCGGTCTTGGTCATCTGGCCGAGGCGGTGGACGGTGTCGCCATTCCCTATGCAGACTTACCAGGTTTTCCCCATGCCGGTGTGTCAGGTCATAACCCACAACTGGTGATCGGCGATCTGGAAGGCACCCGTGTCGCGATCTTTGGAGGGCGCGCGCATTACTACGAAAGCGGTCGCGGTGATGCCATGCGCCTGCCGCTTGAAGTGCTGAAGGCGCTGGGTGCGACGACACTCATTGCCACCAATGCCGCAGGATCGATGCGCCCGGACATCCCGCCCGGAAAGCTGATGCTGCTGAACGATCACATCAATTTCTCGGGTCTTAACCCGTTGATTGGCGAACAATCCGATGCGAGGTTTGTGCCCATGGGCGACGCCTATGACCCGGACCTGCGCAAAGCTCTGTTGGCGGCGGCAAAAGCCGAGGGGATTGGCCTGACCGAGGGGGTCTATGCCTGGTACTCTGGCCCGTCTTTTGAAACCCCCGCCGAGATTCGCGCGATCCGTATTTTGGGAGCCGATGCCGTAGGCATGTCGACAGTGCCCGAGATTATTCTGGGCCGCTTTCTGGGCCTGCGCTGCGCCGCCGTGTCAGCAATCACCAACATGGCGCAGGGGCTTAGCGACGAGTCGATAAGCCACTCCCACACAAAGCTGATGGCGCCCGTTGGCGCGGCCAAGCTGGAACGCATCTTGCGTCGTGCCTTGGCTACCGGTTTCTAAGCCACCCTGCGTCAGCTTGCCGGTTTTCAAGCCGGGGTGCAGGCGTTATGACTCAGGCATTCAACCGGAACGCTGATGCACATCTACCTGCCCATCGCCGAGGTTTCCGTTAACGCCTTCCTGTTGCTTGGGTTGGGCGGGATCGTCGGCGTGCTGTCAGGCATGTTCGGCGTCGGTGGCGGTTTCCTGATGACACCGCTGTTGTTCTTCATTGGCATTCCCCCGGCGGTGGCCGTCGCGACCGAGGCGAACCAGATCGTCGCGTCGTCCTTTTCCGGCGTACTGGCGCATCTGAAGCGCAAGACGGTCGATTTTCGAATGGGAGGCGTGCTGCTGGTCGGCGGGCTGATCGGCGCCGCACTGGGTGTGCAGGTGTTCAACTACCTGAAATCGCTGGGGCAGGTCGATCTGCTGGTGACGCTCTGCTACGTGGTGTTCCTTGGCGTGATCGGCGCGCTGATGTTCATCGAGAGTCTGCGCGCGATCCGGCGCTCGAAGCGTCCCGGAGCACGCCCCGTGCGCAAGAAACACACATGGGTCCACGCCCTGCCCTTCAAGATGAAGTTCCGCACGTCGGGCCTGTATCTCTCGGTGATACCGCCGGTGATCGTTGGCATTCTTGTGGGCGTGCTGGCGGCGATCATGGGGGTCGGTGGTGGCTTCATCATGGTCCCGGCGATGATTTACATCCTTGGGATGCCAACGAAAGTGGTGGTCGGGACTTCGCTGTTCCAGATCATCTTCGTTACCGCCTTCACCACGATGCTGCACGCGACGACAAACTTCACAGTCGACATGATGCTGGCGGTCCTGTTGCTGATCGGCGGCGTCGTGGGCGCGCAGATCGGTACACGGATCGGCGTGACGCTGAAGGCCGAGCAACTGCGCATCGCACTGGCGATCATGGTGTTGGCGGTTTGCGGAAAGCTGGCGCTGGACCTGTTACTGATGCCGTCTGAGCTTTACTCGCTCGGCGCGGCCCGGGGGCATTGATGCTGCGCGCTGCCCTCTTCCTGTTGCTGATCGCCAGCCCCGTTGCGGCGCAAGAAGTAATTGCCTCGTTGACGCAAAACCGTGTTTCCATCACCGCGAATTTTGACGGATCTGAGATTACGATTTTTGGAGCCGTAAAACGCGACGCCCCCGAAGGCGATGAGGCGCTAGGCTTGGTCATTACCGTCTCTGGCCCCAACAAACCGGTCTTGGTGCGCCGCAAGGAAAAACAGGTCGGCATATGGATCAACGCCGACGCGGTTGAAGTGGATGCTGCGCCAAGTTTTTACGCCGTCTCGACCTCGGGACCCTTGCGCGAGGTCCTGAGTGATATTGACGATCTGCGCCACAGGATCACCATTCCGCGGGCAATTCGTTCGGTTGGTGCGCCGATGGGGATCGCTGATCCCGAGAGCTTCACCGAAGCTCTGATTCGAATTCGAAGCAAGAACGACCTCTATCAACATAACGAAGGTGCCGTCGTTTTAGAGGACGCGACCTTGTTTCAGACCGCCGTCGCCCTGCCCGCGAACCTGACCGAGGGGGATTATAAGGCGCGGATTTTCCTGACCAACGCCGGTCGTGTGATTTCGCAGTTCGACACTACGATTGACGTGCGCAAAGTCGGGCTGGAACGCTTCCTGTTTAACCTGGCCCACCAGAGACCGTTCGCATACGGCCTGCTGTCGCTGTTCATTGCGATAGCGGCGGGTTGGGCCGCATCGGCGTTCTTCCGGTATCTTACAAGCCGCGCATAGGGCGGTTCAGTCGCGCCCAGCACTCCCCAGCCGGCCGGCCCAGAAGATGCAAGACAATAGGATCGCTGCAATCAGCAGGAACGAAAGGCGCAGTGAGACAAGCTCGGCCGCCAACCCAAGCATCGGCGGGCCGATGACGAAACCCGCAAATCCAATCACGGCTGTTCGCGAGATTGCCGCTGTCCGGTCCCGCGCCCGAACTTTCTGGCCAACCAGCGCCAGTGCCATTGGGGCGATGACGGAAACTCCCAATCCGAAGATGGCGAAGCCGACGTAAGCGATCAGGGGAACCGGGGCGAGTGCAGCTATAACGACCCCGATGGCAGATAGGACGGAGGCCCCGACGATCACCCGCGTTTCGCTCAACTTGTCCACGACGGCTTGGCCGGAAAACCGCCCGATAGCCATGGTCAAACCCAGCATGAAAGGGCCGAATGCGCCTTCGGCAGCGCGCCCACCAAGCGTACGTTCGATGTGGAGCGCCGACCAGTTCTCCGTGGCCCCTTCGGACATGAATGCGATCAGAGTGATCAATCCGCCCCAGAACACCACCGGCCCCATGCGCAGCGCGCCGGTGTCAGCCTCATCTGAGGCAATTTCCGTCTCCATCTTCAGCCAGCTCAATGCGGCGACGGTGCAGAGGGCGACGACGGCGAATGCCATCACAGCGGGGACGCCGAATTCACGGGCTGGACCGCTCAGTAATGCTGTAATGGCGTAACCCACTGAGAAAATCGCGTGATGAGAGTTCATGAGGCTGCGTTTAGTGCGGCTTTCCAGTTCGGAAACCCGGGAATTCATCACTACGTCCAGCAGGCCCGAGGCTGCCGCCGCGCAGAACATCGCCAACGCGAACGTCCAGACATTGGGCACGGACGCAGGCAGCAGAAAGGCAAGTGCGAGCACCCCGGCACCGACTTGCATGGCGCGCGGCCCAAGCATCCGGTCGGCGATGGGGGCAACGAACAACGACGTGCAAAGACCTAACCCGCTGAACAGCAGCGCTGCCCCGAAGGCTGCGTCCGAAGCCCCGATCCCAGCCTTTATTTCGGGCACATAGGCGGCGAAGGTTCCCCAGAACGCGCCAACGATTGCGAATGCAGCGACGGGCGCGGGCGAATGGCAAAGGGACGATAGGATCGCTTTCATCGCACCGCAGTGCCACGGGCCCCTGATATGCGCAACTGATCTGTTTGCAACGACATATTACGACACGAATGGTGTGGTGCGCGGGTCCTGTCTGACGTCAGCACAGGTTGGAGATTATTGGCCAACAGGTTCGGCCTTAAGCGGATGTTGGCCAGGTTCGCTCCTTAGCCCGGTTTCAAGCCCGAAAGGCGCCGGGCGAGCGTCTGACCCGCACCAAGCAATGTCAGCTCCAGGTAAATACCGGCCCCTTTACCCATGGTCATCACTATTCCCAGTCGCCCGAAAACCCGCGTGGCACATGCAGGATGTCACGATCCAGCTCGGTCACATCCCGCCGACCGCACAGTGCCATCGACACGTCGAGTTCCTTGTGCATCACCTCAAGCGCGCGGGTAACGCCCGCCTGCCCCATCGCTCCCAGACCATAAATGTAGGAGCGCCCCAGCATCACGCCCTTCGCGCCCAGCGCCAATGCTTTCAGGATGTCCTGGCCCGATCGGATGCCGCCATCCATGTGAATCTCGACCTTATCGCCGACCGCGTCCATCACGCGAGGCAACGCGCGGATCGAGGACAGTGCTCCGTCCAGCTGCCGCCCACCATGGTTCGACACAACAAGCGCATCCGCCCCGGCATTCAGCGCCTCCTTTGCGTCTTCCGGGTCCATGATCCCTTTCAGGATCAAGGGTCCGCCCCACATTCTCTTGATTTCTTTCACTTTTTCCCAATCGAGGCGCGGATCGAAACTTTCCGCTGCCCAGACCGCGAGCGACGACAGGTCGCTGACTCCACTGGCATGGCCGACAATGTTGCCGAAGCTTTTGTGCTTTGTCCCAAGCATCTCCAAGCCCCAGCCCCATTTGGTCGATAGGTCGGCAAGGTTCGCAATCGACGGTTTGAATGGCACCGACAGTTTGTTTTTCAGATCTTTATGGCGCTGCCCCAACACCTGCAAATCCAGCGTCAGCACCAACGCCGAGCATTTTGCCGCTTTCGCCCGCTCAACCATATTTTTGACGAAGGCTTCGTCACGCATAACGTAAAGCTGGAACCAGAAGGGTTTGCTGGTGGCTTCGGCCACAGCCTCGATCGAACAGACTGACATGGTCGATAACGTATAGGGGATACCGAAATCCTCGGCGGCGCGGGCGGCCAGGATTTCTCCGTCGGCGCGCTGCATCCCGGTTGCCCCGACAGGCGCAAGCGACGCGGGCATCGCCACTGGTTCACCGATCAGGGTCGAGGCAGTCGAGCGGCCCTCCATGTTCACTGCGACGCGCTGGCGCAGCCGGATCTTGCTGTAATCCGAGCCGTTGTCCCGGAAGGTCTGTTCAGTCCAGCTGCCGCTTTCACAGTAGTCGAAGAACATTTTCGGCACGCGGCGTTTGTGTAGACGGCGGAGGTCTTCAATTTCAGTGATGATCGGCACGGTGGGCCTCCTCTATCGGCGCTAAGCCCTGTGTGCCCCGTCGGCGAGGGTTCTGACGAAGGCCAGAACATCGTCTGCGGACTGCCCCTGCCCGATCAGATCGACAATCGCCGAGCCGACGACCGCCCCATCAGAAATCTTTGCAATCGCCTCGGATCGTTCCGGTGTCTTGATGCCGAAGCCGACGATGACCGGCAGATCGGTCGCTGCTTTGATGCGTGCCACCTCCGGGCCGACGTCGCCCGCCTCAGCCTCGGCCGCGCCGGTGATGCCGGTGATCGAAACGTAGTAGACGAAGCCGGAGGTATTTTGCAGTACCTTGGGCAGGCGTTTGTCGTCCGTGGTGGGCGTGGCGAGGCGGATGAAGTTCAAACCGGCGGCCTGCGCGGGGATGCAAAGCTCGCTGTCTTCCTCTGGCGGCAGATCAACGATGATCAAACCGTCAATCCCTGCGGCTTTAGCGTCGTCGAGGAAGGCGGCGACGCCATGCGAATAGATCGGGTTATAATAGCCCATCAGCACGATAGGCGTGGTGTCGTCGGCCTCCCGGAATGCCTTCGCCATCGCCAGCGTTTTTTTCAGCGTCATCCCGGATTCCAGCGCCCGCTGCCCCGCCAGTTGGATCGTAGGACCATCGGCCATCGGATCGGTGAACGGAAGCCCAAGTTCGATGACATCCACGCCCGCGTCCGGCAAGCCGCGCACAACCTGCAGCGAGGTGTCATAATCGGGATCGCCCGCCATTATGTAGGCCACGAAGGCTTTTTTTCCGGCGGCGGTCAGCTCGGCGAATTTTGCGTCGATACGGGTCATGGCAGGCCTGCGATTGTGAACCACGCGGGTTTGGCGCAGGACGGCGTGAAGATCAATGCCCCGCTTGCGCCTGTGGCGCACGCGGCATAGATGACGGCGCAACCAGAAAGGGACGCGATCATGGGTTTTAGAACCGGCATTGTCGGCCTGCCGAACGTCGGCAAATCGACACTGTTCAACGCGCTGACCCGCACGGCGGCGGCGCAGGCGGCGAATTTTCCGTTCTGCACGATCGAACCAAATGTCGGCGCGGTGGCGGTGCCGGATGCGCGGCTGGACCAACTGGCACTGATCGGCAAATCTGCCAGCGTGATCCCGGCGCGGATGACGTTCGTGGATATTGCCGGGTTGATGAAAGGTGCCAGCAAGGGCGAAGGCCTGGGCAACCAGTTCCTGGCCAATATCCGCGAATGCGACGCCATCGCCCACGTGTTGCGTTGCTTCGACGACAGCAATGTCACGCACGTAGAGGGTCGCACCGACCCGGTTGCAGATGCTGCAACGATCGAGACCGAGTTGATGCTGGCCGACCTCGACAGTATCGAGCGGCGCTTGCAGAATATCGTGCGCAAGGTGCGCGGTGGCGACAAGGAAGCGGTGACGCAGGAACGGCTGCTTAAGGCAGCTCAGGTTGCGCTGGAAGACGGGCAACCGGCGCGCACGGTGGCGATTGCAGCGGATGACCGGGAGGTCTGGGACGGGCTGCAACTGCTGACGACCAAGCCGATCCTGTACGTCTGCAACGTTGATGAGGCGGATGCCGCCACCGGCAACGCGCATTCCGAAGCGGTTGAAGCGATGGCAGCGGCCGATGGGGCCGGAGCGGTGGTAATCTCGGCGAAAATCGAGGAGGAGATTGCTCAGCTGGATCCCGAAGAATCCGCGATGTTCCTTGAGGAACTGGGGCTGGAGGAGGCTGGATTGGATCGCCTCATCAAGGCCGGTTATGCGCTGCTGGGCCTGCAGACTTATTTTACCGTCGGCCCGAAAGAGGCCCGCGCCTGGACGATTCCCGAAGGCACCGCCGCGCCACAGGCCGCTGGAGTTATCCATGGGGATTTCGAGGCGAAGTTCATCCGCGCCGAGACAATTTCCTACGATGATTTCGTCGCGCTAAATGGTGAGGCTGGTGCGAAGGAAGCGGGTAAGATGCGCGCTGAGGGCAAGACCTATGTTGTCAAGGATGGCGATGTTTTGCATTTTCTGCACAGCGGTTAGGGCCGGATCTGCACCGACACGTCACGGCGACAAATTGCGTCTGTAGCATCACACACATCGTTAAGATTTTGGCCGCTGCGCTGAAACGCTTGCGCCGGCGTCTGCCGAAATCTTAGTATCTGCGCGGGGGATGTGATCAAAAAATGGGCAACTCTGACTCTCAGGCTGCGGCCAGTGGCGCGACGTCGGACCCGCGACTACAAATTATTCTGGACAAACTCGAGTTGATCCAAAGCGATATCAACGCGATGGACAACGATATCGCGGAATTCAAACTGGCGCTGTTCAAACGCGTCTGGATCGTCGCTGGTGTTGCTGTGATTATCTCGGTCCTGTTGATGCGCCTGTTGATCTGAACGTGAAAATGCACAGGTCATGCAAAACCGCCAAGGACTCCGGTTGCGAGAGAACGTTTTAGTATCTCGAGCTATTGGCGCGTTTCAGAGGCACGGCACCGGCTTATCAAGCGCTTCCCAGAATGCTGGATTCCCAGCTACTACATCCACGACTGGCTGCGCACTGACGGTGACGGCACTATCTGTTTGTCGAAAGATGCAGACCTTACTGGCGTTACACACGGCGGCCCTTCGGCTGTCATCTTTGCCTACTCGCCCGAAGACGCCCAAGCGCGCCGCACCCGACCTCTTTCGACTTGTCCCCATCAGACGCAATCGCTAAACGCGTCGGCGGAGACGTGGCCGAGTGGTCGAAGGCGCTCCCCTGCTAAGGGAGTAACGGGGTAACTCGTTCGAGGGTTCGAATCCCTTCGTCTCCGCCATTTAATTGCACTAACTCATTGTATTTAAGAGATAATATGAACGAACCCTAGAGTTGGGTCCACACTTGAGTCCACATTTGAAGCTAGCGTGACCTGCGCCGATTGAGCGCCCGGTGTAGCCGCATACGACGGGCACCCCCATGTCGATCCCAAACTCCGTACGCTGACCCCCACCCCCGGGGGCACCCCCCTTTTTGGGGCGCTGGCACGCGTCACCTAGCAATACGATTCTGGGCACGGGAATTACGTTCTGATGGGAACTGGGCTAGCGTGCAATTGGCAGGCGATTATAGGCAGTGTCGATGCGCGCGTGGGATTATCCATTCAAGACCGTCAGGATCGCCTGCAAGGTCTGCAACCGGCGGGGGCAGTATTCCAAAGCGCGCTTTGTCGAGATCGTCGGCCGCAACACCGCACTACCGACCGCCCTAGGCGTAATCGCCAAAGATTGCCCGATGGCCGGCAAGCCTTCCAACATCATCCACGACCGCTGTCAGGCCCATTACCCTGACCTGATCACATACTCACAAAATAAAGCTGGCCGGGCGATGCGGGGCGTCGGGGGCGTCGCGGACTGAAAACCGGGGCGGCCGCATTCGTACAGGCACACAAAACCCTGCGTCATGGCAAACCTCCGGGGGGTAGATCGCCGAGGGGCTCTACGCTACACTGGAAACTGGTTGGACGGCATTCGTGTAGGCACAAAAGGCCGGCGGTATGCGAGGGCGCAGACTAGTTTGGATGCGATGCTGAAGTCGGAGTAACGTCGCCGTCAGAATCGGCCCTGAGAGGCTCACTGACTGGCCCCCTGATACTTCACCGGCCACCCCCGGAGAGCCCCGTCGGCTCCCCGTTGCTACGGCCTGCTGCTGGTTCTACCGTAACCGTACACCGGCCGTTCGGTGCAGTCACAACGAAGGGGAAAGATGCGGACAAAGCGCCATTTCGCTGCATTTGCACCAATGACCGCTTTTCTGCCGTGCGCCCCTTTATCGTAAATGCGCCGGAGCCGGTACCCGAATTGCCCTCCTCCTGCAGCGCCTTTGGTCGACAGCGACATTGTGGCACAAGCCGATGCCTATCGCAGTAATTTAGAAATCCTCAATTTTCGGAACATTGCCAAGCCTTAGAAGGAAATCTGGTGCTCCAACTTCTCCGCTATCTGGGTCTTCGCTGACTATGTAGGCGTCGGCACCTGCACATTCTTCAGATAATGCTTCTCTTTCAGCTCGGCTTTGTGCCTCCGACGCCGTGGAATACTCGAATTGCTTGGCAATTTTCAGGCCAGCTTGCCCATCTTTCCCAGCCTTCTTTTCCACATATGTCTGGCAGATATAATGAACTTTTTCTGTTTTCTCGCCTGAAACCATCATGGTGCAATCCTTAGAAGGTGTTGAGTTCATTGGGAAGATTGGGAGGGGCCGCGGACAGGCCAAACTCGATTGACTTACATGCGACGAGGCTTAAGGCCGAACGCAAAACGAAACCGGCGATGCCCTATCAGCCCTTTGAGACGGCCTTGGACCGACTCGTTTTGCGCCCCGCTGTGTCGGGTTATTCGGGCGGCGTATTCGCCTCTCGTTCGAGGCGAGCTTTGCGCAGACGAGTGTTCTTGGCTTGTCGCTGCACAGTTTCGTCGTCTACCATTTCCATGGCGATACGCGTGGTTTTGTCCAACAGCGTTTCCGGTTTGGCATTATACGATTTGAATATTGAAGTCTTTTTTCGCTTAACCAATGGCCAATCTCCTTTGAGTTTCTGGGTCGCTAAATCCGGGCAAAGTTCTTCAAACCAGCACAAGATGCTCGGCCGTGTTCTGGGCGCGGCGCGACCCTCTTGAACGTTGATCATGGAGCATAATTGTTTCAATATCGGGTGCTGCCATTGCATGCATTAATGCACTGTAATTCATTTGAAAGCTCATTTCAGAACCGACTTTGGGCCGTGACTGTTTGGTTTCAATGACAAGATGATCACTCGTTGCCCCGATCATTGTGCTGCCAGCAGGCATTGAAAGTCCCATGACGTCAGTGTCTTGACGCCCTATTGCGAGAATAAGACGCTTGATGTTATCGCTGTTTGAAACAACGCGGAGTTTTGCCAATTCTGAATCAACTAACTTGATGGGGGAATGTATTGGATTTGCATCCGTCTCGATTACTTCGGCGATAAGCGCAAAGGCATTCGTATGCATTTCAGCGATTTGCTTGCCGGACACCGGATCAACCCCCAGAAGTATGGCTTCCCCCAACCTGAGATCGTTGATGCGACCGGCCGATTGCTCTGACAACGCCCAGGGCAGGTTTGCAGAATTGCCGCCCGACAAAGTTTCAATGTAGGGTCCGAACCGCGCCTCGACCTCATTCGCCAGGTTGCCCAGCGTCGCCATTTGGGCGGCATCGGGGGCGACGTGGCCCAGGCAGGCAAAATTTGCGCCTATGCCTTTCAAATTAACGCCTGGCATATGGACGACTTGCTGTGCCATTGCGGCCAGGTTCTCTGGCAAGATGCCTTCGCGTCGATCACCCATCTCAACCATCAGGATGATGCCATGAACCGTGTCGTTTCGAATCGCGGCAGCAGCCAAAGCTTCAATAATCACGAGTTCAGTGTTGTAGCTTGCCTCACAGTATTGGACGACTTGATCGACCTGACTTAACATCGGTGTCCGGATCAAAGTGACCGGGCATGTTACGCCCGCTCTGCGTAATTTTTGGATGTTGCTGATCCGTGCGTCGCCAAGGCCCACAGCGCCTCCTTCCAGCATGGCTTGGGCGATGGCCGGATGTCCGCAAACAGCCTTGGTTACACCCGTAACGCCAATACCACGCGCATTCAGACGCCGCGCAACAATCTGCGTGTTTTCGCTAATCTTGCCAAGATCCACCTCTATGCGGGGGCAGCTCATATTGCTGTCAAAAGCGGCTTTTGCTGTAGACCGGGATAGGCATTAACCACCATAGTGAGCAAATTTATTGCCGGGCGGCTAAGCGCATCCGTCACGGGCAACCCCAGTTCGATTGATTGTATGGCAATGGTATCGGTGATTTCGGCCTCGGTCATGCTTTCGTGATTGAGTGTAACGCCGATGACCTTTGTGTCGGCAAATGCCTCGATAAGCGCAATCTCGTCTGCCGCTGTGGGCATCGGCATATTGGGAAAATCACAACGATGGGCGCGTTTGGGTGCATGCTGAAGTATGACTGCATCCGGTTGGCTGCCGCGCAGGATAAAAGCAGATGTGCAAAAAGCCGGGTGGCTTAGTGCGCCCTGACCTTCGATCACTATGACGTCGGGTTGCTCAGCTTCTGAAGCGGCAAATACCGCGCCTTCAAGCTCTCCGCAGCAGAACTGGGGCGGCACGGCGTCCAATGCAACACCGTATTTCGCCCCTTGCATCAGGCCAGTCTGACCCGTTCCGATAAGAACCGTCTTGATGCCCTTTGCGTTCAGGGCACGCGCCAAAACTGTCGCTGTAGTTCGCTTTCCAATTGCGCAATCGGTCCCCAAAACCGCGATACGAAGCGCCTCGATCCCTGCGACACTGCCATCGAATAGCCGCATGTCCTTGCTTGGTTTCGGCCTACGGATGTCGCGGATAGTTACATTCCGCTTGGATGCGGCATTGGCAATTTCAACGTCGTCGCTCAGATATTCATGCAACCCGCTAACGATGTTCATACCAAACCCGATCGCTTCCAAAACAACGCCGCGATCCGAAGGTGAAAGTCGCCCGGTTGAAGGTGCCATTCCGTAGATCAGCGTATCGGGAATTGTGGCCTCACTGGCGACAGCCGCTTTCAGATGACCAAAGATCGGTATCTGGTTCTTTGCGTTGTCGAGAACCATGCCGCTGTCGTGTCCGTCAAGGGTAGAGTCGATTATGGAAAGGATATGATAAGCCTCTGAATGACGCACAAGGCCGTTTGCGGTCTTGCCGTCGATTTTGGCGAAGTTGCCCTCGCAATAGACTATTGCCGACGGCGGTGATGCGGCATGAAATTTTGCAACAGCATCAGTGGGATCTGCGCGCGCAATCACAGGCGCCTGCGCGGGGCTAAGGGGGCGACAGGTGGTGTCGACCGCGTTCGTTTCGATTTCCATAGCAATTTCTCTTCCTATTAGTTACCGGCAGCACAAATTTCTTCACACGACGCCGTAGCTCGTCGCGCTTGAGTCCTTCGGTATTGATCGTGGTGAGCTTTATGCTTGCGCAGACAATGCGGTCAGCAACAAAACACATAGTGATCCTGCAAGCAGCCACATGGCCGCTGGCTCATCGACCAATGCACGCGCGCCACATGACGCTTGGGTTGCAGAACGCGGTACTCCCGGTCTGTTATCCATCAGTTTCCAGCCCTTCGGCACATGCAGCCGCCAGGTTGCGGTTTGGCGTGTCGGAGCCAGGGGGCGTCGCCCACCCCGTCGCCATCAAGGCTTTGGTGCGATTAAAAGTAGATACGTCTTTGAGGGTTAACAGTTTCGCAGCACGCTCAGGATCTGCTGCGGAAGCATTCAGACAGACGGGCACCATCGCGAGGGTCACTTCTGCTTCAGCATGCGTCTGGGCCATTTCCTCGGCTGTCCCAGCGGTCGTCCAGCCGCCCCAGGTAAATCCAAGTATACTCACAACAATCGCACCGCCCACAGCACTGTAGACACTGGGCATCGTCCATTCCGGAAAAGTCATTTTTGATCCTTTGACGGAGAAAGCGCCGCCTCACTGTTTCTATGTTAGCTCTCGCTGGTCTGATCTGTTGGCCGAGTTCCTTCTTCGTTTTCGGCAACGCACAAGCTGCTGCTTCGCAGAAATTCATATTTCGCCAAGGACGTTTAGCCACTTGGTAGTGATCCATCGGTGCATCAGATCATCGCAAACGGATGAACAAGAGTCACAAGCGGTGGAGCCGCGGCGAGAAAGCCAGCAACTTTCCCACACATCAAGCCCTTGGTCGGGGACATGATGGATGAATTTTCGTGATGTACTATTGTGGATTGCTCTGGCAGGCGACGTACCTAGGCCGCAGATAACCACAACTTTCGTTACTGAGATATAATCTCTGGACGCCGGAATTACAATGCCGGTGACGCCTGCTATGTTTATTGTGACCGTCAAACGCTCGAATATAGGGGTCAGGCTCGCATTTCCGCGTCACGTGGACGGAATCAGCTCGCTCGTACCCGGTTTTCGTTTCTTGGGATGCATCTGCTGCATACTCGCAGGTCCAGCCTTCTGGCAGGCGCGGCAAAGTCGCGGCGATTGAAGCAGATGTCATTGCTAAGGTACGCGTTGAGCACAATGCAGTTTGAGACGCGCCCATAGGCCAGGGAAACTAGGGCGACCATATCGATACCGCCCACCCCCCGATTTGGCCGCCACCTTGACGTTGTGCATATTCGTAAACCTCGACAAACTTGCACAACTGCCATTCGTGCATGACGCAGCATCAGTCAAATTGGGCTCTCAACTGCCGTTAGCCGCGACAATCACGAACGGCAGGTTCAGGATTTGCGGACCTTTGCTGCACGCTACACCAAGGACTGCTGAGCGGACTTGTTTGCCGTTCAGTTGGAGCGACCCAATGTCTGCTTAAGGCAGTTCGGAGGAAAGGCAAAGGGGCGCTTTTGCACAACAACGATCCCGAGCGCGGCAAAAGCATCCAGTGAGATCGGTAGCTACTTCCATTCCGCGTGGTCGCGTCATGATCAATCGCAGGTGTATATATCTGGGAAAGTTGGAGGCGTGATCGGGTGAAAACTAGGTGGCCGAACTGTGCACGTCCGGCCACCCATACTCCTACGTGAGGAGTGTCGGTCAGGCGTCCGTTCATTGGTCCAACCGTTGTTGTAGCCAGTCCAAAATCTCGTCCTCAACCCATCCCACTCTGTTGAGGCCCAGCTGTACCCGCTTGTTGAACAGGCCGGCCTGTTCCAGACGTGCAACGTGTTGCGGCGAGTAAAGAACCAGCTCCTTGAGTTGGCGTTTCGAAAGTATCCTCATCACGATCTCTCCATCTCTGAAGAGCATCGCGATGCCGAAGGTTACGACAATACCCAGGCAGATGGAGGCTAGCAGATAGGAACAGCTCTTAGCAATTTTGAAATTAGTCGCCTCGGCACAGGAATACGGTGCGCCCCGCAGCGAAGGTGGTGATCAGGAATATCAGGCGTCACTTCGTGCTGCCACGCACCACCAGCTGGAATCCGATGTCTTCCCGAATCGCGAGATCATGCGAACCTCGCAGGCGCTCCACGAGGATTTCAGCAGATCGCTCGCCAATTCTTCTTCCCGGTATTTTGATCGTCGTCAGCCCGGGATGAACAAGGCCTGCAATATTGGCATCGCCGATACCAGCGACACTGATCTTCTCCCGGAATCTGCCAGCCGCGGCCTTGCAATTCTTTGATCGCCCCGACGCCCAGGACCTCGCTCGAACAGATTATTGCGTCAAATTCTGGGTTGGCCGCAACGAAGTCTGCTGCGGTGGCGCCGCACTCATCAATCGCCAGGGGGTCACTAACATTTCGTCTCAATGGCGCCGCACGGTTTGCGTCCCTGAAGGCCGCATAAATGCCGGCGCTGCGCTTTGCGGCGCGGAATTCGTGTGCTTCGTGTTCAAGCGTTGTTGCAACGAAGCCGATGTTTTCGTAGCCGCATTCCAGCATGTAACGCGCAATTTCATATCCCGCTTCATAGTTGTCAAAGCCAACACAGTTGTCACTGCACTGATCGGATAAATCCCACATTTCGACAATGGGGACGCCCGCATTTTCAAGGAGCGCCCGCGTCGTATCGGTATGCGAAATTCCGGTCAGGATAATGCCGTCGGGTCTTCGTCCGAGAAAGGCGCGTGTCAGCTTTTCTTCCTTGTCCAGGTCGTATGACGTGCAGCCGAGCAGCAGCTGATATCCCGCGGCCTCCAGTATGTCCGAGATGCCTTGAATGGTGTCGCTGAAGATCGAATTTTCAACCGTCGGCACCATGGCGACTATGACACCGCTGCGCTCGCGCCTGAGCGTATTGGCAGCGAGGTTCGGGACGTAGCCCAGCGCGTCTAGCGATGCCTCCACTTTTTGCCTGGTCGCCTCTGCAACTTTGTTCGGTTGATTGAGGACGCGCGAAACCGTCATCGCAGAAACACCGGCATGTTCCGCGACGCTTGTCAGGCTTGCCCCAGCGTTGGAAAGCTCGTCTTTGTAGGCCGCCACATCTGCTCCGTTCGGTCGCCTTGAAAAAATCTGCTCGACATTGGATCGAGTGATGTTAAGGTTAACACACTTGATGTTATCTTCATAGACCCCTTTGGTTTTGGTCAAGATAAAAACCGAACAACCAGAAATGGCAATCGGACAATAATTGAAATGCAACATGGAGGAATAAAAATGGTAAGCTTAACATCGCTGAAATTGGCGCCGCTGTGCGTCCTGCTTTGCGGCACGGTTCTGGCCCCTGCCGTATCGGCAGCTGAATTTGAAGCGAGCAGGCAAGGCGGAACCCCAGGCGCGCTTTTGCCCGAAGAACTCGCGCTTTGGTCCTATAACACCGAAACGAGCGCGTTCGAGGTGGTATCAGGGGATGCCTCTGCGCCCTATGCGCTCAACCTGCGCGCGCTGCCAGAAGGTTCAAGGGTAGGTTTCGCCGAAGGCTGGGCTGCGATCCCGTTTTCCTACGCGATCAATCAGCGGCTTTACGAACTGGCCGACGAACTTGGGTTCGAGGTTGTGTATTGCGACAACGACTTCAAGGCTGAGAAGGCGGTGTCCTGCGCTGAACTGATCGCGCTGCAGGGTGTAGATGTCGTGATCGAATCGAACTGGCATTCCGGCGCGGCGGCGCCTGTGATGAATATCTTTGACGAGGCGGGTATACCCGTCATGTCCCTTGACGTTCTGCACCCTAATGCAATTTTTCTGGGTGCCGACAATTACGTCAGCGGGTTGATTGGCGGTCAAGCGGCGGCTGAACATGCCAAGGCTCTGGGACGCTGCGACGATGTTTCGGTTCTGCTTGGGATCGCCCCCGCCGACGGTGACGCCGCGAATCAACGTTTGTCGGGCTTTGCCGATGGGGTTCAGACGGTTTGCGGTGCGCTTCCTGAGGATCGGATTCATGAAGATCTGATTGACGCCGGCACCACGGATCAGGCCCTAACCAAGACTACAGACTGGCTGACGGGCCATCCCGGCGCCGGATTTGTTCTGGCGACTGCCATTGACGATCCGCGTGCCTTTGGCATGTCGAACGCGCTGGCACAAGCCGGGCGCGAGGGCGTCGCCATCGGTCTCGGCTGTGACGATGTTGGCGTGGCCGCGACACGCACACCGGTCGAGGACAACAATTTCCTTGGCTGTGTTGCCTACTATCCCGAAAAGTATCCCGACTGGGCTTTGTCAGTCGCGGCGGACATTCTGGAAGGCAAGGCCGTGCCGCAGGAAGTTCACCTGGAGCATGTCTTTCTTGATGCAGGAAGTATCAATGATGTCTACCCGGAATAATTCCGAAACCAAGAGCACGGGCGCTGACAACAGCGCCCGTCCTCCGCTGATCGAGCTGTCGGGCATCACCAAGTCGTTTGGCAATGTCGATGCGCTCTCCGGCGTCGATCTGAAGATCGGCGAGGCTGAATCGGTCGGCATCATCGGCGACAACGGCGCAGGCAAGTCGACCCTGGTGAAACTCCTGTCCGGCGTCTATCCGGCAACCGGCGGCACAATGAAGTTCCGGGGGCGCGAGGTGCGGTTCAACAGCCCGCTTGATGCGCGCCAGAACGGGATCGAGATGATCTATCAGGACCTTGCCCTGTGCGAGGATCTCAACGTGGCCCAAAACATCTTTCTGGGTCGCGAGATCAAGAAAAACTATGGCCCGATCCTGTGTTGGACAATAAGGCCATGACCCGCGCTGCCGCTGAGGACATCGCTAACATGGGACTTGATTTCGACGTTGAACGTGAGGTCGGCATGTTATCTGGCGGCGAGCGCCAGATGGTTGCCGTGGCCCGTGCGTTGCAATTTGAACCGTCGACATTGCTGATGGACGAACCGACAGCGGCGCTCTCAGCCGAGAAAATCCGCAAACTCTGGGAGATGATCTCGGAGTTGAAATCGCGCGGCGTATCGATCCTGCTGGTCAGCCACCGCTTCACCGACATCCTCAGCATTTGCGACCGGATCGTGGTGGTGCGCGGCGGCAAGATCGCAGGCGAGATGAAGCCGAACGAACACCCGCCCGCGCAAACCATGGCGATAATGACCGAGATGATGACGGGCGACAGAATTCCCGAAGAGGCAGGCGCATGAAACAGCTTAGAGCAATCATGAATTCCAAACTCTGGGGCCGCGGAGCCTCGGCGATCAACCCTGGTCTGGTTGTGGCGACTGTCGTGGTTTTTATCGTGCTGTGTTTTGCATCGCCGTATTTCCTGACCGTATACAACCTGATCAATGTGGCAAAGGCGCTGGTGATCGTGGGCATTGCCGCTGCTGGTGAAACCGTGGTGATCATTGCGGGCGGGTTTGATCTTTCCATCGGCTCGACCATGGCCGCTGCCGGAATGCTGGCCGCCTCTCTTCTGAACATCGGCTCGGGCGTCGGCCCGGCCTTTTCCGCCGCGATCCTTCTGGGCATTTTCATCGGCGCTGCCAATGGCACGCTGATTGCATATTTCCGGATCAATCCCCTGATCACGACGCTGGCGACGATGGCCATCATCCGGGGGCTGGCCTTTGTCATTTCGGATGGTCGCGAGATCATCATCACCAACAAGACCTGGCTAAGCCTGGGCACCGGCAAATGGGCAGGTATCCCTTATATCGTGCTGATCCTGATCGTGATCTATCTGGTGTTCGCGCTGATCTTGCCGCGCACGACGTTCGGCCGCTATGTCTATGCCATTGGCTCGAACCCACGCGCGGCACGCCTATCGGGCGTCTCCACAAAGAAGTGGCAGTTGGCGATCTACATTACCTGCGGGGCCACTGCAGCACTTGCCGGCCTGATGCTGGCCGCCCGTACTGGCACCGCCATGCCCGCCGCGGCCATGGGATTTGAACTGGACGTGATCACCGCGGTCATTCTAGGCGGCGCAAGCCTGAAAGGCGGGCGTGGGACAATCCTGGGAACGGCGATTGGATTGATCCTTTTGTTCATGATCAACAACGGATTGACCTTGGCGCAGGTCCCCACCTTTTGGCAGCAGGTGGTCAAGGGCTTTATCCTGTTGGCAGCGGTTCTTTACGATGAAATCCGCAGCGGACGAAGTGATGACAGTTAGCCAACACCGGCAATGATATAGAGCGCACAACCAAGGTTCACAAATGTATTTTCATCCACCGAAATCAGGCGATGTCACCCCTCGGCCCGGGCAACCGGTGATCCGGGAGGTGCGCGCCCTGGTCAGCAACCCCGATCAATATGGCGCCAGCGATGTCCACGACACGCCCGATACGCACTGGATCGCGGGTTGCCCCGCAGGCGACGGAAGCTGGGATCACCAGACGACGCATCCGCCGATTGCCAATCCGATGTCGGGCTATCCCAAATACGCCGGATCGCGGCAAAGCTGGGGTGTTTCAGCGGTGCCGTCGGTCATCGTTGAGATCGAAGATGAAGACGGCCGTATCGGTATTGGCGTCAGCACAGGGGGCGCGGCAGCGGCCAATCTGATCGAACAGCATTTGTCGATTTTTGTCGAAGGTCAAACCGCCGCGAACCGGACACTGATCTGGGAACAGATGTGGCGCGCTTCGATCCACTATGGTCGTAAGGGACTGGGCGTCCATGCGATCAGCGCGATTGACCTGGCACTTTGGGATTTGTACGGGCGAACGGTTGGCGCTCCGGTGTTTGATCTGATGGGCGGGCGCACAAAGGATCGTGTCCCGGTCTATGCCACAACAGCGCGCCCAGATCATGCCAAGGCGCTCGGCTTTCACGGCGCAAAAGTTCCCCTGCCATATGGCCCGGGCCATGGCATCAAAGGCATGGGTGACAACATCGCCTTTCTTGCCAATTGGCGCGAGAAGGTGGGGCCGGACTTTCCGTTGATGTTGGATTGCTACATGTCCATGACGACAGATTACGCCGCCGAACTGTCGCGACGTCTGGCACCTTACAATTTCCAGTGGATCGAAGAGCCATTGATGCCCGACGACTATGAAGGTCACAGGCGATTGGCTGCCAAGATGAACACCCGTGCGGGCGGCACTGTTCTGGCAACAGGCGAGCATGAATACACACGATTTCGGATATGAGCAACTGATGGATGCCGGCGTTGGACTTATCCAACCGGATGTCATGTGGATGGGTGGCCCGACCGAATTTATCCGCGTTGCCGCTCAGGCCAACGCCCGTTCTGTGGATGTGATCCCCCACGGTTGCGGCGTCTACGGGTACTACATGGCCATGGCGCTGGATCATGTCGCGTTGGCCGAGTTCATGATGATGAGCGAAATGGCCGACAAGATCGAACCCAACTTTGGCACGATGTTCAAAAGTGAACCTTTACCCGAGAACGGGTATATTTCGCTGCCGGACACACCGGGCTTCGGATTGGAGCTCAATCACGATGCGCTTAACCTGATCCGGCCATTCGACCGTTCCAAAAAATAATAATTGTGAGGAGAAGCAGATGAACAAATACGACTTTGACGGAAGAACGGCCATTGTAACCGGCGGCGCGCAGGGTATCGGTCACGCCGTCGCTGAAGAATTGGCCAAAGGCGGAGCGCGTGTCGCCATATGGGATACAGACTTTGATCTGGCCAGCAAGACAGCACAAGAACTTGGTGACGGATCTCTTTCAGTCAAGGTTGATATTGCCAACTGGTCAAGCGTCAAAGCAGCTTATGGAGAAACCAAAGACGCTTTCGGTCGGGTCGATATCGTGGTGAACTCGGCCGGGATCGCCGGATCGAACGCACCTGTCGCCGATTATCCTGTCGAGGAGTTCCACCAGATCGTTGCGGTGAATCTTCTTGGTGCCTTCCACGTCAACAAGGTGGTCGCAGCCGACATGAGGATTCAAAATTATGGGCGGATCGTCAACATCGCCTCGGTCGCAGGCAAGGAAGGCAACCCGAATGCGTCGGCCTATTCCTCGTCCAAAGCAGGTGTGATCGGGCTGACCAAATCACTGGGCAAGGAACTGGCCGATTGCGACATTGCCGTGAACTGCGTCACGCCCGCCGCGGCCCGCACGCGCATTTTTGACCAGATGAGCCAGGAACATATCGACTATATGCTGTCGAAAATCCCGCGCGGAAGGTTCCTGGAACTGAACGAGGCCGCGGCGATGATTGCCTGGCTTGCCTCGTCCGAGAACAGTTTCACCACCGGCGGTGTGTTTGATCTGTCCGGCGGGAGGGCGACATATTGACTTGGTATTCAGGGAGTTTCGCTCGGGTAACAGCCCGTACTGCGGTCCGGTCAGACGGTGCGCCTTAGCTTTCTTACGGATGACGCTGCGTTATTGCCGGAAACGATTGTTCCAATCGACAAAACCCATTGAAAAATCTACGACCTTGAGGAGAATATAATGAAGATCGCAAGAGTGAAGGTGACCCCCGTTGACACGTCGTTCTGGGGCGACTTCGCCGCCAGGCAAGATGAGCTCAAGCTGGTAACCCCCATGGCGAAATACCCCGAGTATCGACATCCGCTGTCGAGCTGGTTCCCAAACGACTCTATGTGTGTGGTCGAGATCGAGACCGAAGACGGACTGGTGGGCACGGGTTGGTGCGAGGATTACTGCCAC
>CALSNT010000015.1 GCA_943787785.1 uncultured Paracoccaceae bacterium
CCCGGCTTCGCCAAGCAAATCCTCAGGCCGCTCGCAGCCCTTCAGCAGTTCGTCCAGTAATTCCTTGGAAATCGTCATCGTCCTTGCTCCTCTCAGGAAGCATGAACCAGATCACAGATACACAGAAGATCGGACACTCTCTGGGCCCCGGCCGAAATACATAAGGTCGGACAATGGCCCGGAATTTATTGCTCAGAAAGTGCGGGACTGGATCGCCGCCGTGGGCGCGAAGACCGCTTACATTGAGCCAGGGTCACCTTGGGAAAACGGATACTGCGAAAGCTTCAACGCCAGGTTCCGCGATGAGTTGTTGAATGGCGAGCTATTTTACAGCCTCCGCGAAGCTCAAATCCTGATCGAACAATGGCGCGTTCACTACAACACCGTTAGGCCGCACAGCCGCCTTGGGCTATCGGCCACCAGCACCAGAAAGTATCGTTCCAATGGACCAAAGGCCCACGATGCACTAACAATCAAACCGGACCCACACGATGGGGGCACGCCAGATTGATGACAGGCAATTATCTCGTGCCGAAGGCAACTCTAATCCTGGCCAAAAAGCCGACCGGCGACTGACCCGATGTGTACGCGCATTGCTACTTGCGCCGCGACGGGGTCGCGCGCCTCGATAGCTTTGGAAATTGCTTCGTGTTCATCAAAGCTGGAATGTTCGCTCGGCGGACGACTAGATCCACGAATGACTTCGTTGTCGGCAACAGCACGGCGGATGTAATTCAGCTGATCAAAAACCAGCAGCAACAAGGGGTTGTCCGATGCCTCGGCAATTGCGTGGTGAAACGCATCATCCTGCGCCTCATAGTCGGCCCAGTTTGTAGCTGCACGTGCCATGTCTTTTGCACGATTAATGCGCGCAATCGCCTCTCGAGAGGCGTTGATTGCCGCTTCGCGGGTCAGTGATGGTTCAATGCACAGGCGGGCCTGGACCATTCGCACCGGTGACATTTTTTGCTTAAGGTCTGCGAGCGCGCCAAGGCCGCCGCTGGATTCCGCAACAAACGTGCCCTTGCCAACATGTCTCCAGATCGCTCCTTCACGCTCTAACGCGTCCAGCGCTTTACGCAATGTGATCCGCCGCATTTCCAATGTGGCAATCATCTCGCGTTCTGACGGAAGGCGGTCCCCTGGCGCATAGGATCCCGCGTGGATAAAGGCACGCAACCGGTCGATAGCGCCCTGACCCTCCGACGCCTTGTGTTGGGCCAGCGCCGCTAGAGGTTCCGAAAATTGATCGACCAATTGCTCCATAATGGCCCAAATATAGCCGATCAATCGCGTCCGGCAATAGAAATGTCAGGTGTATCTGTATTGATTTAGATTGATCTAACGGAAACCGGGTTCTAACATTGCAATAGGAGTCACCAGGTTTCGGAGACATCAATGCCTGCCTACGCAATCGATCTAGCGCCTGTCGTTGGTATCCCTGTTGCCGATTCCGACTCGGTTTTCCCGGTGCGCCGCGTCTATTGCATCGGTCGGAATTATGCGGCCCACGCGGTTGAAATGGGTCATGATCCTGATCGCGAGCCGCCTTTCTTTTTTCAGAAAAACCCCAACAACTTGGATCCGTCGGGCACGTTCCCGTATCCGCCGAACTCCAGCGACGTTCATCACGAAACCGAAATGCTGGTGGCCCTAAAGTCCGGCGGAACGAACATCCCACAGGATCAGGCGCTGGACCACGTATTCGGTTACGGCCTTTCACTGGATATGACCCGTCGCGATTTGCAGGGCGCACAGAAGAAGATGGGTCGCCCGTGGGAGATTGGCAAAGCGTTTGAACGCTCGGGCCCCTGTGGGCCGCTGCATCCTGTGTCCAGCGTCGGGCATCCCGATCAGGGCCGGGTTGAGCTGAAAGTAAATGGCGAAGTTCGCCAGGAGGGCGACCTGAACCAGATGATCTGGAAAGTGCCTGAGATGATTTCGTACCTGTCTGAGTACTTCGAACTGGCGGCGGGAGATGTGATTATGTCAGGCACGCCAGCGGGTGTTGCAGCCGTTGAAAGAGGCGACGTCATGGTGATGAGCATCGAAGGTTTGGGCGGTATGGAAGTCAAAGTCGTTTAGCCAAAATAACTGACTTGAAAGGGGGGACAGCTGGAACTGACGCTTGCAACCTGGGACCATGACCGAGTGATGGCGCTGCATGATGGTCGCGTGTCGGTGCCTGGCATCGACTTGAAGCCAGAGGTGCACCCGACGTCGAAGCTGTTTCCCTGGGCAGTACAGGAAGCGCGGTTTGATATCACAGAGATGTCAATCTCAAGCTACGTGCTGCAATTGTCACGCGGCGGGTCGGACTACACGGCCATTCCGGCCTTTGTCAGCCGCGCGTTTCGCCACAGCGGCTTTTTCGCGCGCGCCGGATCCGGGATCGAAAGCCCCGCGGATTTGGCCGGTCGAAAAATTGGCGTCCCGGAATATCAGATGACGGCCGCTTTGTGGATGCGCGGCATTCTGGCGGATGAATATGCAGTGGACTGCGAGAAAGTCCATTGGCGCACAGGTGCGTTGGATGAAGGCGTGCGGCGCGAGCGTTTGGAGTTGGCCTTGCCTCCAGAAATGGTCGTCGAACCGATTGCCCAAGGGGACACCCTGCAAGACATGCTGCTTCGCGGCGAAATTGATGGGCTGCTGGCCCCGAAACCGCCAAAGGCGTTCCTTGAGGGACATCCCGATTTGGTGCGTCTGATCCCGGATTTTGAATCTGCTGAGCAAGCCTATCATCGGAAAACCGGATTCTTTCCGATCATGCACATAATCGGCATCCGCAAGACCGTCGCCGACGCCAACCCAGCTTTGGTAAGGGCACTATATGACGCTTTCGTTGCGGCGCGCGACAAGGCCCTGGACAGGCTAAGGTCGGTCTGGCTGGGCAATGCCAACAGGTTGTCGCTGCCTTGGCTTGGCGCTTCGATGGAACGGACGCTGGCCACCTTAGGCCCGGATTACTGGAGTTATGGATTTCAGGCCAATCGCGACGAACTCGCCACGATCTGCCGATATTCACTGCAACAGCATTTGGCGGCAGCACAGGTCACACCTGAGGCGATGTTCCACGCGTCGCTGTTGGAGACCTGAGCCGATGTTGGACACTTTCCATGCCGGGCTGGGCTGGCCGATTGCGGCAACTTTGCTGATGGTCAGTTTTGCGGCGTCGTTCATCACGGTTGCTTTTGGCATTGGCGGCGGTTTGGTCATGTTGGCGGTTTTGGCAACACTGCTGCCTGCCGCAGCCATAGTCCCGGTGCATGGGCTGGTGCAATTGGGCAGCAACGCCGGGCGGGCGTGCCTGATGTTCAAGCACATCCGGTTAGACTTGCTTGGCGTCTTCTCGGCCGGGGCAGTTCTTGGAATTGTTCTGGGCGGCTCGGTCGTTGTGCAGTTGAACGCCGGTTGGATTCTTGTCGTGTTGGGGCTGTTTATCCTGTGGTCGGTTCTGGCAAAGCCACCGGCGTTCCTGCGCAATTCAGGCTTTGTCACAGGTGGTTTTTCGAGCGTTTTGACCATGTTCATCGGTGGGACCGGACCGTTTGTGGCGACGTACGTAAAGTCGCAGCAGCTGGATCGAATGACGCATGTTGGCACCCATGCGGCATTGATGACAATACAGCATCTGTTGAAAACATTGGCATTTGGTGCGCTTGGGTTTGCGTTCTCGCTGTGGGCCGGTTTGATCGTGATGTTGGTCGTCGCAGGCGTCATGGGCACTGTGGTCGGGCGAATGGTTCTAACGCGCCTCGACGAGAAGCAATTCCGGTTTGTCCTAAATGCGATCCTCACCATACTCGCGCTGCGCCTAATCTACTCCGGTGCAAGTATGCTGATCTCTGGGGGTACCGAACCCTCACCCTAAACATCCCCGCATTGATCCAGCGCAAACAGAGCGGGAAAAAACAATAACGCGCGAAACGACCTGTAAAACTTGGAGGACAACATGACGTTTTCAAATCTCAACCGCCGTCGGTTCTTGGGCACCAGCATCGCCGCAACCGGCCTGACCCTGGCCGCGCCCCGTATCGCGCGGGCTGC
Organism: uncultured Paracoccaceae bacterium; assembly: GCA_943787785.1. Taxonomy (GTDB): domain Bacteria; phylum Pseudomonadota; class Alphaproteobacteria; order Rhodobacterales; family Rhodobacteraceae; genus WLWX01. The sequence goes on from CALSNT010000015.1 coordinate 4,051, forward strand.
CGATTACCCGGACCGCAACATTTCGGTCATCATTCCGACCCGCGAAGGCGGCGGAGCGGATCGCAATTTCCGCGCGTTCACCAGCATTTGGAAAGACAAATTGGGAACCGATTTTGAACCCGGTTTCTTCCCGGGTGCCTCGGGCCGCGTCGGCTACGAAGTCTACATGGGTAAGAACGAACCGGACGCCTACAGCCTGATCTTTGGCAACATGGGGCCAGAGGTGCTGAACTGGGCCGTTCAGGCCCCGACCTTCGACGTGAACGACTATTTCTATTTTGGTCAGGTCGACAAAGATCCCGGATGTCTGTTCGTCGGTGCGGAAAGCAAATTGCAGACTTTGGACGACGTCATTGCCGAAGGCAAAAAGCGCAAGCTGAACGTGGGCACCAGTCGTATGGCGCATCCGGCCTCGATCGGCTTGCTTGCACTTGGCGAAGAAACCGGCGCGCAGTTCAACCTGATCCCACTGTCTGGCGGCAAGAACACTGTTGCAGGCGCTGTTACCGGCGAGGTTGATTTCTCGGTCTTGACCTCAGGTTCGGTCATTGCGGCGGGTGACGCGGTTAAGACATTGTTGGTCTTTGGTGAAAACGTGGTCGGCGAAGCGCTGGACGACGCGCCCAGCATGAACTCGGTCTATGGCACCGATCTGCCGGAAATGCTGTCGGCACGTGCGTTCGGTATCCACAAGAAGGCTGCCGACGACTACCCGGATCGCATGGACCACCTGAACACCACGTTCAAAGCCACCTTCGACGATCCGGCATTGCTTGAAGCTTACGTCGCCTCCAAGGGCACACCTGAGTATCTGAGCTATGGCGGTATTGATGAATGCGAAGCCTTCAAGAATGCAATGCTTGAGCTGGGTGCCAAGTACAAGGACCTGCTGAGCGGCGCATAATACATCGCGGGCCGAAGGGGAAATCCTTCGGCCCGCACCCTCAATTCGTCCCCCTCATACAGGTAGCACGATGAACCCTGACAAACCCCGGCGGCAGCTTGGCGGAGAACTGGTGATCCCGGTTCTGGCCATTGTCTTCACGCTCTATTTCTTCAGCACGATCTGGAATTCTCCGTGGACGGCGCAGGTCAGCGCCTTTGCCGTCGGCAGCATCCTGTTGCTGGTCTGCGCGATGTTCATTCTGCGCTGTATTCTGTCGATCCGTTCGGGTGAGGGATCGCTTGGCTTCGCTACTCTTTTCAGTCGCGAGGATCTTGCCACGGGGCGCATCGGGCTTTTGATCACAACCGTCGGTTTTTGCGTTCTGATCGAGTGGTTGGGTTTCACCCTGACCACGTTCTTATTCCTTTCGATCAGCATGATAATCCTGGCCAAGGGCAAGCGCCCGGTCTTCATTGCCGCTGTTTCCGCAGCCATGGCCCTGGGTGGCTGGGCCGTATTTATCTGGGCCTTTGATACGCGCTTTCCGCGAGGCTGGTTTGAAACCACGATGAAGGCGGTCTTGTCCAATGGGTGAAACATCCGCAATTCTGGTTGAAGTGTTCTTCGAAACCCTCAGCTTTTGGTGGGTCATCATTCCGACCATTTTCCTTGGGTTGATCGTTGGCGGGATCCCCGGCTTTTCGGCCGCGAACACCATCATCATTCTGATGCCCCTGACCCTTGCCATGACCCTGCAAACCGGTCTGGTGTTCATGGTCACACTCTATTGCTCTGCCCGTATGGGAGCGGGCATTCCGGCCATTCTGGTGAACATTCCCGGCACTGCCGGAGCTGCCGCCACACCGCTTGATGGCTATCCGATGGCCAAACAGGGCAAGGGGCAGCAGGCGCTGGCGATCTCGTTCGTTTCGTCGTCCATCGGCGGCTTGCTGACAACACTCGTGGCGCTGGCCACCATGCCTATTCTGGCGCGGGTCGGGTTCTACATGCACTCGGTCGAGATGATCGTGGTGATGCTGTTCGGTATCTCGCTGATCGCCTCGATCGCCAGTCAGGACATGCTGAAAGGCTTGATTGCAGGCTTCCTCGGGCTGATGATCGGCTCAATCGGCACTGACGTGGTCTATGCCACTCCGCGTGGCACATTCGGGTTCCTTGAGCTTTACGATGGCGTCCCCTTGATCCCGGCGCTTGTCGGCCTGTTCGCTGTGTCCGAGGCTTTCGTGATTATCGAAAAGCGGGTCATCGTCGCCAAAGAGGGCGGCGCGGTAAAGGGCAGTTGGACGGACACATTTGACGGCGTGCGCATCGCGCTGTCGCGTTGGTGGCATATCATCTGGACTTCGATCATCGGATTGATCATCGGGGTCATTCCCGGTGCAGGTGCCTCCATCGCCAGCTTCGTTGCCTATCAGCAATCGCGCAGTTTCTCGAAAACGCCCGAGCTTTACGGCAGCGGCCACCCTGAAGGGCTGATCGCGCCCGAAAGTGCCAACAACGGCGTCACATCGGGCACGCTGGTGCCCTTGTTGGTGCTGGGCATACCCGGAGGAGCCACGGCAGCAATCATGCTGGTCGTGATGCAGTTCCACGGTGTCAGCTTTGGTCCGTCCCTGTTCGAAAGCCAGCCCAAGATCGGCTATGGCATGTTCATGGCGATGGCCGTGGCCTACCTGTTGATGTTCTTCACCATCCTGCCACTCAGCCGATACATGAGCCACGTAACGACCGTCCCGACCATATATCTGGCTCCGATGATCATCAGCTTTACCCTCGTCGGAGGCTTTGTGCCGCGCGAGTATATGTTCGACATGTACCTCGCTCTCGGCTTCGGGTTGCTGGGCTATATCGCACGGCGCACCGGCTATCACGTCGCCGCAATCCTAATTGGCATCATCCTTGGTCCACTGCTGGAACGCTACTTCCTGTTGGCGCTGAAAAAGTCCGACGGCGATATCTCGACGCTTTTCTCATCTAATTTAGGCAATGTCCTGTGGGTCGGTTTGGTGCTGTCGCTGGTCCTACCGATCTATTTTGGTCGGCGCCGCAAACAGAAAGTCATCCCTACATGAAAGTCGAAGTTGAATACGAACTGGCGCGCAATGTTCGCAAGATTGCGCATCTGGACATCGCGGGTGGCGGGCAGATCGTGGTCGAAGATGGCTATGCCTATGTCGGCCATATGAAGCCGCCCATGGGCACCTCGATCATCGACGTGCGCAACCCGGCAAACCCGATTATCGTATCGCATATCGAGCCGCCGGATCGCTACTCCCACACCCACAAGGTGCGGGTTGTGGGCGACGTCATGATCACCAACGTCGAACAAGATCGCCGTCATTTTTTGCGAAAAGGCGAAAAGATCGCCGGGCTGCGGGCCGAAGGGCTGTCGGATGACGACATTGCCGCAAAGCTGAAAATCAAGACCTCGGATTTTCCTGATCTGGAAGAGGCGCTGGCGCGCGGCTACACCTCGGGTGGGTTCCGCATCTGGGATATCTCGGACAAGTCGGACCCCAAGTTGTTATCCTACGTGAAAACCCACGGCTTTGGCGTCCACCGTTTCGATATGGACGACCGCTATGCCTATATTTCGACCGAGATGGAGGGTTACGTCGGCAATATCCTCGTAACTTACGACATCACCGATCCCGCCAACCCGACCGAGGTCTCGCGCTGGCACATGCCCGGTCAGCATCTGGCGGGCGGCGAAGTCCCCACCTGGGACGGATACGGCGTCCGCCTTCATCACGCTATGCGCTGCGGCGACGAACTGTGGGCCGCAGTCTGGCACGCGGGATATCGAGTGCTGGACGCCACGGATATGGCCGACCCTAAAGTGATCGGCAGCTACAGTTTCCAGCCCGGCATTCCGGAACCGACCCACACCGTGATGCCGCTGGAAAACCTGATCAACGGGCGGCGCTATGCCGTAGTAATCGACGAGGAACACGACCACCTGCCGGGGCGTCTGCACGGGTTCATTTGGGTAATGGACGTCACCGACCTGAAAAACATGGTGCCCGTCTCTGCTTGGGATCTGACTGAGCGTGCCAGCCCTTGGGTCGGCCAGCCCGGCGTGCGGTTTGGTGGGCATCAGTTCCGCGAAAAGCTCGACAGCACGCTGGTGTATGCCACCTGGTTCGCCGGCGGTTTGCGGGTGCTCGACCTCGCTGATCCGCATCTGCCAGTCGAGGTTGCGCACTACATTCCCGAACCCGGACTAGGTGGCCCGGCGCAATCAAATGACGTCGATGTAGATGACGACGGCCTGATATACATGCTCGACCGCAACAATGGCGTCGATATTCTGGAGATGACTTTATGAGCGATCAAGACCTACTCCCCCCCAGCGTTGACCCAAACAAATCCGTGCTGGGTATCCGCCGTGTTTCCGCGCGGAACGAGGCGTCAACCCGGTCAGTGATGATGGTGCGCGACCATATTCTGGTCAGTGATGAAAAGGGCACCAATACCGGACCAACTCCGCTGGAAATGACCCTGTCGTCATTGCTGGGCTGTGAAGGGGTCATTATCAACCGCTGCGCCGAAGCGATGAAGTTTGAATACACCGCTGTCGATATGGAGGCCGATGGCGAAGTTGACCAACGCGGCAGTCGGGGTGTGCAGGGCGTGCGGCCCTACTTCAACTGGGTCAAGATGAAGATCAGGGTGCATACCGACGAAACCCAGGATCGCATGGACCGATTGACCAAAAACGTCGAATACCGCTGCCCGGTGATGAACTTGTTCAAGTCCGCCGATGTCGACGTGAACATTCAATGGGAGCGCGTCCCCTCGTGACACTGACGCTGCGGATCAACGGCGCAGAACATGCGGTTAAGTCTGACGCAGACACGCCGCTGATTTTCGTGTTGCGCGACGAGTTGAAGCTGAAGGGCACCAAACTCGGCTGTGGTCTGGAGCAATGCGGTGCCTGCGCGGTGCTGGTAGACGGCAAGGCTGTACTGTCCTGTGTCACCGAGGCTGTGGCGTTCGAAGGCAAAGAGATCACGACGATCGAGGGTCTGGAGGCAACCGAGATTGGTCGGCGGGTCCAGAACGCCTTTGTTCAAATGTCTGCCGCTCAATGCGGTTTTTGCACTGCCGGGCTGGTTGTCGCGTCAACGGCCCTATTGCAGGAAAACCCTGCGCCGGATCGCGCTGCTGCCGCCACCGCCCTGACACCGCATTTGTGCCGTTGCGGATCGCACCCACGCGTTTTGCAGGCCATCGAGCGCGCAACCAAGTCAGCCCTATGAGCCTGAAGGCCCATCCCCTGGTCGCTGATTGGATCACCGCGCATCAGGGCCGCTTGCTGGTCCACACCGGCAAGGTGGACATCGGCCAACGGATATCAACGGCACTTGCGCAGATTGCCCACGAAGAACTGACCATACCGTTGGACCAAATCGACATCGCCCCGGTCCGCACCGGCCATGCGCCAGATGAGGGGATGACATCGGGCAGCAACTCGGTCGAGCAATCTGGCAACGCAGTGCGGCGTGCCGCAGCGACGTTGAGGCGGCATCTGATTGGTCTGTTTGCCGACAGGCTGGGCGGCGCGCAAGCGGACTGTCAGATTGGTGACGGGGATCTGCGCTTGCTGGGCACCAATCACAGCGCAAGTGTGATCGATCTGATCAGTGATGTCGCGCCCGATGTCGCAGTTGATCCTTCTGCGCCTGCACTTGCCAGACCGACCGGTGTGACACCGAAACTGACCCCGCGGAGCTTGACCCAGATAGTCACCGGTCGCTACAAATTTGTGCAAGATCTTGACGTTCCGGGCATGCTGCACGCCCGCGTCATCCGCCCGCCACACGCCAATGCACGTCTGGCCGAAATTTCGCCCGCCGCGGATCAGATCGTCGCCAAGGCGGGTCTACATCTGATCGTGGACGGCAGTTTCGTTGCCGTTGCCGGCGCCGGTGAATGGGCCGTGATCAAAGCGGCGCTGTCTTTGGCCAATTGCTGCGTTTGGGATCATGGCGACGGGCTACCCGAGGCCGATGTTTTTGAGAAACTCAAACCGGAGCAGGCCCTGCGATTTGCGGTAATTGACGGCACACCGACGGATCAGCCCATCCCGCAGCCTATCGACACCCCGGATTTTTCAGCCCGGTACGAGCGCCCCTATCAGATGCACGGCGCGTTGGCGCCTTCGGCAGCGCTGGCGCATTGGACCGACGGGCGGCTGGAAATCCACTGCCATAGTCAGGGCGTTTATCCGCTCCGCGACAGCATCGTCGAAAGTCTTGGATTAACCCCGCCGCAAGTCACAATCACCCACGTTCCGGGGTCGGGTTGCTACGGCCACAACGGCGCCGATGACGCTGCGTTCGAGGCTGCGTTGGTCGCCCGGGCCATTCCCGGCACGCCGATCCTTCTGAAATGGACCCGCGAGGACGAGCACGCCTGGGAACCCTATGCCCCACCGATGGCCGTCGACTTGGCGGTGACCTTGAGTGGTGAACAGATATCCATCTATTCCGCTGAGGTCTTTAGTGACACGCACCGCGGCCGTCCCCGGCCCGGACCCAATCAGGCCGGGCCGTCAAAGCTGTTGGCCAACCGTTTCCTGGAACAACCGATCAGCGCGCAACCCGCAACGCCCAACATGGGCCGTCAAGCCGGCATGCACCGCAACCTCGAACCGATTTATGACTTTGCCAAAACCCGACTAATCAAAAACCTGATCCCAAATATCGCGCATCGCACATCGGCAATGCGATGCTTGGGCGGGGCGGCCAATATTTTTGCGCTGGAATGCTTCATGGACGAATTGGCGCAGCGTGCGAACCTCGATCCGATCGAGTTTCGCCGACGGTATCTGATCGAATGCTCGCGACCTTGCTGTATTAGATGAATTGAATCGTCAGATCGGTGCTATCCCGAAATCTGCGGGCCGTGGCGTCGCTTATGCACAGTACAAAAATCAGATGACGCGCGTCGGTATCTGCGTCGATATCAACATCAACGATCGCGCCGATATATCGCTGGTCAACGCGACAATTGTTGCCGACGCTGGGCGCGTGATTGACTCAGATGGTTTGAGCGCTCAGCTCGAAGGCGGATTTATCCAAGCCGCGAGCTGGGCTCTTTATGAAAATGTCCAATGGGATCGCAGCGGAATCCAAAGCCGTGATTGGGACAGCTATCCAGTCATTCGGTTCGACAATATCCCCAAGATCAATGTGACAGTCCTTGATCAACCGACCGAGAAGTCGCTTGGCGCTGGTGAGGCTTCGCCTGGACCCGCCATTGCGGCAATCGGAAACGCAATTTACGATGCCATAGGACTTCGTATGCGCCGAATGCCTTTCGTACCAGATGAAATTTTGCAGATCGCGATTTCGGAATGATCACGAAGTTGGCCGGGAAACTCAAAAATTCTCGTGTCTGCCAATGCTTGCAAGCCTTCAATTGACACCAACCTAACCAGCGAGTGCGGCCTTCAGGCTGAACTGCGGCAAGTTGCGTTCGTCGAGATCAAGCGTGCCCGTTCGGCCAACCCGACCTACTCCGGCTGGGCGATCCCAGTTACGCTGCCTGAGCAGCGTAACGCCAGGGCAGCAGCTCGTCGATACGGTTGATCTTATGATCGGCGATTTGGGCGAGAACCCATGTGAGCCAGGCTTGGGGATCAACGTTGTTGAGCTTGGCGGTTTCGATCAGAGTGTAGGCAATGGCCATGGCTTTACCGCCTCGTTCTGAACCGGCAAAAAGCCAATTTTTCCTGCCAATGGCGACGGGTTTGACAGCGCGTTCGGCTGTGTTGTTATCTGCTTCCAGGCAACCGTGATCGAGGTAAGGACGCGCCTTTGGCATGCGGCCCAGGGCATATCGGATGGCCTGCGCCAGTGGTGATTTGCCTGAGATTTTGGGGAGCTGTGCGTGAAGCCAAGCCTCCAGTTCATCAAATAGGGGTTTGGCCAGTTCCTGCCGCAGGGCGACGCGTTCTTCGGGTTGTCGGCCACGAGCCTCTTTCTCGACGCCATAAAGTTTGGCGATCCGGCGAATGGCTTCCTCGGCGATGGCGGAACCCTGCGCTGCGTGCATATCGACGAACTTGCGGCGCACGTGCGCCAAACAGGCCATCTCGCGGGCTTTGTCGGCCCCAAACACACCGTTAAAGCCGGAATATCCATCCGCATGAACCCAACCCCTGTAGCCTGAGAGATGGCTGACTGGATGCTCGCCCTTTCGATCAATGGTGAACTGGTACCACGCACATGGTGGAGACTGACCCGCCCAGGGTCGTTCATCCCGAACATAGGTCCAGACCCTCGCGATCTTGGTCTTCTTGTTGCCGGGCGCTTGCATCTTCACGGGCGTATCATCCGCGAACAGGGCATCGCCGCCACGCACCACGCGCCCAATGGCGTCGGCCAAAGGTTCCAGCAGCGCCGTGGATCGGCCCACCCAATCGGCCATGGTTGAGCGATCCAGATCGATCCCTTCACGGGCATAGATTTGCGACTGGCGATATAACGGCAGGTGATCGGCGTATTTGCTGACCAGCACATGGGCCAGAAGGCCGGGGCCTGGTCTGCCGCGCTCGATGGGTCGAGATGGAAGCGGCGCCTGGCATATTGCCTCGCAACACGAACACGCCATGCGGGGCCGGACGATCCGGTTCACCACAAACCGACCCGGAACATATTCCAATTCCTCGGTGACATCCTCACCCAGCGTCTTCAGCGAACCGCCACAGCGATTGCAGTCGTCGCCCGGCGACAGAACTTCTTCATGCCGATCCAGATGATCGGGCAACGGCTTGCGGCTGTGCTGGCGGGCGGGTTTGTCGGCGTCGGTGGAATCTGGTGACGGTGCGGCCTGCTTTTCGGCAGCCTCGGCAATCTCTTCTTCTTCCGCGAAGGCCAGATTAAGCTGATCCAGGCTTTCGGACTTCGACCCAAACCGATGCCGGTTGTGCCCCGCAAGCTGGTGCTTCAGCTTCTCGATCATCAGGGCCTGCGACTTCACCTCAGCGGCCAATAGCTTGCTGACAGCCCGTAACTCTGACGGGTCTTCTGGCAGGGCATCGAAGTCTCTCAGCATGGCTGATCCTATAACAGATCAGCGCATCCCAGAGAATCCACAAAGTACCAATTGTCTCAGGTTTATTGCCCTATCCGACGCTTAACGGACGCCAGGTCTTCTTCGGCATCCGCCAGTCGATCCCTTCCAGCAACATCGCCAATTGCGCGCCAGATACGTTGATCTTGCCGTCCTTGGCAGCAGGCCAGACAAACCGGCCCTTCTCCAGCCGTTTGCTGAACAGGCAGGCACCCTGGCTATCCCACCAGATGATCTTCAGCAGATCACCGCGCCTGCCACGGAACACAAACAGGTGGCCGGAATACGGATCGAGCGCCAGGGTCTTCTCAGCCTGCGCTGCCAGCGTATTAAACCCCCGTCGCATGTCCGTCACTCCAGCCGCCAACCAGACCCGCGTGTTGCTGGGAACCGGGATCATGCCATCAGCCCCTTCAGCAATCGCCCCAGAGCCTCAGGATCAAACCCACCCTCGACGCTGATCCGATGACCACCTGCTAGCTCAATCTCGATACGACCTTTGTTGGATGCCGGGCCAAAGTTCCGTTCAAGTCGCGGCGTCATTGGCACCGACAATGGCGGCGGATCAGGCGCAACGACATCCACACAAATCTCGACTGGCAGGAAAGTCGTCTCTTCAGCTTCAATGATCCCAGGCACAAACCGAGGGTCCTTCAGCCACTTGAAGATCAGATTGGCATTCACCGCATAGCGCCGACCAACCTGCGCAACCGACACACCCGGCATCGTCGTCTGCTGGCAGATCTCGCGCTTCTCCCCATCCGACCAAGTTCGCTTCTTCCGCCTGCCCATAGAGTGCCTCATGGTGTCCACTACGATGGTGGACACCTAAATTACTCCCTCAGGCCGCGTTAGGTGGGGTTCGTCGGACGCTCACGATCAAGCGCTGCGAGCAGATGTTCCAAATGGCTGTGCATCAGGTCTGCGGCGCGGGTCCCATCGCCGTTTCGCAATCGCCTCGACCAGCGATTCATGTGCGTGCTGTTCGCAAAGGGCGCTTTCGCGCCTCCAATAGAGCGCGATGATCAGCGACGAGCGGGCAATCAGAGCTTCGACTAATGCCGGCCAATGGTGGTTTGATCGGCAATCCGGGCAATCTCGACATGGAACAGGCCCGACAGGTGCAGCGCTTTCCCGCTGTCGGATTTCGCCAAGGCCGCATGTTCCTTTCTGATGTGTTTCGTGCAGCCGTCTGATATCGGATTTGGTCGCCCGGTTCGCCGCGCTTTCGGCCATCCGCGGCTCGACCAACGCGCGCGCCTCGAAGACTTCGTTCGCCTCGCGCACTGAGGGCTGCGCAACGAAAGCACCCCGGTTCCGGCGGACCTCCACCAGGTGCAGATGGGCAAGTGAATGCAACGCGGCCCGGATAATTGTGCGCGATACGCTGAAAATCTCGCTCAACTCGTCCTCTCCCAGCTTTGCCCCGGGGGCTATTCGATGCTGGTGGATGGCGACGATCAGCGCCTCGGTCACCTCTGCGGTCTGAAGTTTTCGATCCGTGATGACCGGCTTCTCCTGTGGTGCTTTGCATCTGAATAACCCTGGGCAGAAGGCGATGAAAGTCGCGGCTGTTGCGGCTGGTGTTGTCCGCAATCTGGCACTAGTGTTGTGTACAACATCTTGCGCGATTTTTCATCATTTTTGCTTGTATGTGAACATTAATCCGGCAAGACTCCGTTTTGATTGAGAAACGCTGGATCCTGCTGCTCGTCAAATATCCGGCGATCTCAGTCTACGTGCGTGGGCGGGGAGAACGCGTGACAACACAAAATACCGATCTTGAACTGGTGAATGTCACCAAGCGCTACGGCACTGCCGTGGCCGTGGATAACGTATCAGCCATCATTTCCAGCCGAATTCCTACACCTGCCTTCTTGGCCCGTCGGGTGCGGCAAGTCATCGACATTGCGGATGATCGCGGGGCACGAGATTGTCACTGAAGGATCGATCCTGCTGGCGGGCAAGGATATTTCGAACCTGCCCCCGGCGAAACGCGGCACGGCGATGATGTTCCAGAACTACGCGCTGTTCCCGCATCTGAGCGTCGCCGACAACGTCGCCTTCAGCCTGAAAATGAAGGGCGTCGGCAAGGAAGACCGTCTGGCCAGGGCGGCCAGATGCTGGAACTGGTTCGATATGTCCAGCCTGTCCGACCGGTTACCAGCCCAGCTGTCCGGCGGCCAGCAACAGCGGGTCGCCCTGGCCCGCGCCTTGATCACCAGCCCGCAGGCCTTGCTGCTTGATGAGCCGCTGTCCGCTCTCGACCCGTTCCTGCGCTCTCGCATGCGCGGCGAGTTGAAGAAGCTGCAGCGCGAATTGGGCATCGGCTTTCTTCATGTCACCCACGGTCAGGACGAGGCGCTGGCCCTGGCCGACGAGATTGTCGTGATGAACGACGCGGTAATCGAACAGGCAGGCCCGCGCACGCGAGGTCTTCAACGCCCCGAAAACCAAATTCGTCGCCCAGTTCATCGGCGGCCACAACGTCATCGTCCTGCCGGAAGGCGACTGTTGCGGTTCGACCGATCGCCGTGTCAACAGCCCTGTGAAAGACGGCCGTTTCGAAGCCCGCGTTCTGGCGGTCGAGTATCAGGGAAACCACGTGTCTCTTCTGGCAAGGATGACGGGAGACCAGGAAGTGACTGCCCTGATCCCCGACGCCGAATTTTTCGGCAACCCGCATAATCCCGGCGATCAGATTGGGCTGAATTGGGACCAGAAGAACCAACACCAACTCAATGCATGACCTACGACCCATATCACTGAAAAGGAGAGACGAATGTCACGTTACACCAAAAGAAATGGCCTCAGCCGGCGAACGCTGCTGAAAACCGGCGTTGCGGCCGCGGCAGGCACGCTTGCCGCGCCGATGGTTTGGGCGCAGTCTAATATCGTCCTGCGACAGGCCGGAACGGGCGTGTCGGCGTTCAACGAGATTGCCGCAAAGGCGCAGGAAGATCTGGGCATCACGCTGGAAATGACCGCGCTGGATTCCGACAGCGTCACCCAGCGGGTCGCCACCCAGCCCGATAGCTTTGACATTGCGGACATCGAATACTGGATCTGCAAGAAGGTCTGGCCGACAGGCAACCTGCAGGCGATGGACACGTCCAAAATCGCCAACTACGACAAGATTGCCGGGACGTTCCGCAGCGGCAAATTGACCCCGACCAGCGAGATTGCGCAGGGCACGGCCCCGCACACCGTTGGCTTTGTTGAAGGCGCGAACGGGAAAGAGTTTGTGAACAACGAATCCGGTTGGATGACCCTGATCCCGACAATCTACAACGCCGACACGCTGGGCATCCGCCCCGACCTGATCGGTCGTCCGATCAACAACTGGCACGAGCTGCTGAATCCCGAATTTAGGGGCAAAGCTTCGATCCTCGATATCTCGTCCATCGGGATCATGGACATGTCGATGGTTGTCGAGTCGATGGGCGAATACATGTATCCCGACAAGGGAAACATGACCAAGGAAGAGATTGACCTGACCCTCGGCATCTTCACCGAAGCCAAGAAAAACGGCCAGTTCCGCGCCTTCTGGAAATCGTTTGATGAAAGCGTCAACCTGATGGCCTCGGGCGAGGTTGTCATCCAGTCGATGTGGTCGCCCGCGATCACCGCTGTGCGCAGCCAGGGCATCCCATGTGTCTATCAGCCGCTTGAGGAGGGTTATCGCTCCTGGGGTGGCGGCATGGGGCTGGCGGCCAGCCTTGAAGGAGCCAAACTGGATGCGGCCTATGAGTACATCAATTGGTATCTGTCCGGTTGGGTCGGCGGCTTCTTGATGCGTCAAGGCTATTACTCGGCTGTTCCAGAAACCTCGAAGTTGTTCATGTCGGACGACGAATGGGGCTTCTGGTACGAGGGCAAGGAAAGCCAAGGCGACATCGTAAGCCCGAATGGCACCAAGCTGGAAGGTCCGGGCGTCGTTCGCGATGGCGGCTCGTTCTTCGACCGGATGGGTGCGGTTGCCTGCTGGAACTCGGTCATGGACGAGAACCAGTACATGGTCCGCAAGTGGAACGAGTTCATCGCGGCCTAAAGCACAGCCACAAATCACGGCGAGGGCGCAGTAGTGCGCCCTCGCACGCGCCCTGACAAGTCTGCCAGTTAGAATGAAGAACCTATTAAACAAGAACTCTGTCACTGGCTGGCTTATGGTGTCGCCACTGGCGCTGGTGCTGTCGATCTTCCTGGTGCTGCCGATCATCATGATCGTGATCGTCAGCTTCTGGCAGGCTACCGAGTTTTCGATCATCCCGGCGTTTCAGTTCGACAATTACGAGTTCTTGTTCGGCTCTCCGGTTACTTACACGGTCTTCGTCAACACCTTCAAATACGCAATCCTGACGTGGGTATTCACTTTCCTGATCGGCTTCACCGTGGCCTACTATCTTGCCTTTCACATCCGCAGCCTGACCTGGCAGAGTCGCGCTGTTCCTGCTGTGTACGATCCCGTTCCTGACCTCGAACATCATCCGTATGATCAGCTGGATTCCGTTTCTGGGCCGCAACGGGATCGCCAATTCGACGCTGATTTCCTGGGGGGTCATCGACGAACCGCTCGAATGGCTTTTGTTCAGCGACTTCTCGGTCGTGCTGGCCTTTGTGCACATTTACACGCTGTTTATGGTGGTGCCGATCTTCAATACGATGATGCGGATCGACAAATCCCTGATCGAGGCGGCGCGCGACGGCGGCGCCAACGGTGCCCAGACCCTGTGGAACGTCATCCTGCCCCTGACCAAACCCGGGCATCATGATCGGTACGATCTTTGTTGTCACGCTTGTGATGGGCGATTTCTTCACCGTGCGGATCATGTCGGGCAGCCAGTCGGCGAATGTCGGACGGCTGATCTCCAACGATATCTCGCTGCTGCAATACCCCTCCGCCTCGGCCACTGCGATCATTCTGCTGCTGACGGTGCTGATCGTGATCGGCATCCTGCTGAAGTTCGTCGACATCAGAAAGGAGCTTTGAATGGAGCCGCGCTCCAAGTCATTCTACGCCTGACGGTATTCTTCGTGCTGTTCATCATGTTCCTTTACGGCCCCACCCTCACCATCGGCATCCTGTCGTTTCAGGGTCCTGGCGGAGGCCTGACTTTCCCGATGCGCGGGGTGTCTTTGCATTGGTTCTACAACCTGTTCGAACAGCAGGCCGTCGGAGACATTTGGGGCAGTTTCCGTCGCAGCCTGACGCTGGGCTTGATGGTCATGGTGACCACCATCGTCGTGTCGGTAATGGGCGGGCTGGCGTTTCGCAAAAAATTTCCCGGCTCGACGATCCTGTTCTATCTGATCGTCACGGCACTGGTGATCCCATCGATCCTGATTTCCCTCGGCGTCGGGCTTCTGTTCAGCCAGGCGGGAATCAACGTGCATTGGTCAACCTCGGGCTATGGCGCACAACTGACCTGGACGCTGCCCTTTGGCCTGTTAATCATGTTCGCCGTCTTCAACCGCTTTGACAAAAGCTATGAGGAAGCCGCGCGCGATCAGGGCGCAACCGCCTGGCAGACGATCCGCTTTGTGGTGTTGCCAATCATCGCGCCGTCACTGATTGGGGTCGCCCTGTTCGGCTTTACGCTCAGCTACGACGAATTCGCCCGCACGCTGTTGACCTCGGGCAGCCGAAACACCCTGCCGCTGGAAATCTACGGGATGACCACAAACGTCACCTCCCCTGTACTCTACGCACTCGGCACCCTGACAACGATGTTTTCACTGATCGTGATCGTGGTGTTTCTGGCCGTCACGCTATGGGCCACCCAGCGTCGCGCAAGGGCAGGAAATGACGCGGGCAAAGGCATGGTATGATCGTCATCATCAACCCCAACTCGACGGTTGCGATGACCAAGGCGATGCTGGCGACTGCGCAGGCCGCCTGCCCAGATATGACGATAGAGGCCTGGACCTCCCACGATGGTCCGCCCGTAATCCAAGGCCCAGAGGATGGTGAGGCCTGCGTGCCGCCGCTGTTGGAATTGGTTCAGAAAGCCTCGGTCCAAGGCGCTCGCGCAATCATCATCGGCTGTTCCGACGATACCGGTCTTGACGCCGCGCGTGCTGTCGCAACCTGTCCGGTGATTGGCATTGGCCAAGCGGCCTATCATCTTGCAGCACTGGCCGGATCGCGATTTTCGGTTGTGACGACTTTGGATGTATCGACGCCCATTCTGGTCGAAAACATCGAGGCGTACGGCCTCGGCGGCAGCCTGGGAAAAGTGCGCGCCGCGGGTGTTCCGGTGCTTGCATTGGAAAACGAGCCTGACGCGTCAGCTTCCAAGGTCTTCGATGAAATTGGTCGCGCGCAACGCGAAGATGACATTCAATCCGTCGTCCTCGGTTGCGCAGGCATGTCGCATATCCCCGCCCGCGCGGGGCCGGAAGTGACCGTGCGCCTGATCGACGGGGTAAAGGCAGCGGTTCAGATCGGCGCGCTGTTATGAGTGATGAACGCCTGTCTCAGGCCTGCGACGTGGTGGCCGCCTATCTGGAACGCTCCATGGTGCCGGACCCTGAGGGGGCTGCGAAATTCGTGGCGCCCGGTGTGAAAATCACTTTCACCGGCGGGCGGCAGTTTACGGCCCCCGCCGAGACTTCGGCATTCAATGCCAAGCGCTATGCTTGGGTCAAGAAGCGGCCCGGTCGAATGCATGCGGCCCTCGATCCGGCCAATGGGGATGTGCATGTCTACAACACTGGCCACCTTTACGGGGCCTGGCCCGATGGCACCGAATTCGACGGTAACCGCTATATCGACACTTTCGTGGTACGCGACGGGCTGATCGCGGAAACCCAGGTCTGGAACGACAGCGCCGAGTGGTTGCTGGACCGCGCTGGTCTGGCAGAGGCACCGCTGTGACCCCGGCCCCCCATGATCGCTATGACTACGCGCCCATCACGGGCCGCCCGACGTTCGACTGGCCGCAAGGCAATGGCTTGGCCGTCTATCTCGGTATCAATCTGGAGCATTTTTCGTTTGGCGAGGGGCTGGGCGCAGAACTCGCCCCCGGAGGGCCGCAGCCGGACGTGCTGAACTATGCCTGGCGTGATTACGGCAACCGGGTGGGCGCGTGGCGAATGCTTGAGATGCTTGACGCATTTGACCTGCCAGCGACCGTGTTGGTGAATTCAACGATGTATGACTGCGCGCCCGAACTGGTCGCGGCGCACAGCGCGCGGGGCGATGAAATCGCCGGCCACGGGCGCAGCAATTCGGAACGCCAGTCGGTTCTGGATGAGACCGAGGAAACGAAACTGATTGCCGAGGCTACCTCCAAAATCACAGCCGCTGAGGGCACCGCCCCCGCAGGCTGGCTCAGCCCCTGGATCGCCGAAAGCCACGTGACCCCGGACCTGCTGGTCGAGACTGGTTACAGCTATACACTCAACTGGTGCATGGATGATCAGCCGATCTGGATGCACACCCGTAGCGGACCGCTGCTGTCGGTGCCCTACCCGCAAGAGGTCAACGATATCCCTGCGATCATCGCACGCAAGGATGGCCCGGCAGACTTCGCCGATCTAATCACTGACACCTTCGATGAAATGCTGGAACAGGCCGCGTCCCAATCGCTGGTGATGGGCATTGCGCTGCACCCTTACATTGTCGGCCAACCCGCCCGTCTGCGCCACCTGCGCCGGGCGCTGACCCATATCTGCGACCAGCGAGACTCGATCTGGCTGACCAAGGCGGGCGACATCGCCACGCATTTCGCTGCTCAGGTGCCGCCTCCAACCTACGAAAGGCGCGACCAATGACCCGGAAACTCAACACCGCCGCCGCCCAGATGGGCCCGATTGCCAAATCCGAAACCCGCGCAGATGCGGTGAACCGTCTGCTGGAGATGATGCGTGAGGCCAAAGGGCGCGGCTGCGAATTGGTGGTGTTCACAGAGCTCGCCCTGACCACGTTCTTCCCGCGTTGGATGATCGAGGATGAAGCCGAACTTGACAGCTACTACGAGACCGAGATGCCGAATGCGGCCACCCAGCCGCTGTTTGACGAGGCCAAGAAACTGGGGATCGGGTTCTACCTCGGCTACGCCGAACTGGTGGTCGAGAACGGCGTCAAGCGGCGCTACAACACCTCGATTCTGGTGAACCAGCAAGCCGACATCATCGGCAAGTATCGAAAGATCCACCTGCCCGGCCATTCCGAACCCCAACCGGGGCGCGATTTCCAGCACCTCGAAAAGCGGTACTTCGAACCCGGCGATCTGGGCTTCAACGTATTCAAGGGCTTCGGCGGCCTTATGGGCATGGCGATCTGTAACGATCGGCGATGGCCCGAAACCTATCGTGTCATGGGCCTGCAGGATGTCGAAATGGTCATGCTGGGCTATAACACGCCCTTCGGCCATGTCGGCGATCAGGCGATGGATAGCCTGACGCTGTTCCACAACACTCTGTCGATGCAGGCCGGAGCGTATCAGAATGCCACCTGGGTCGTCGGCACCGCGAAATGCGGCAACGAAGAGGGGTCGAAGATGGGCGGTCAAAGCGTGATTATCGCCCCTTCGGGCGAGATCGTAGCGCAGGCAGTGACCGTCGAAGACGAGGTAATCACCGCCAGTTGCGACCTCGATCTGGGCAAACGCTACAAAGAAACCGTGTTCGATTTCGCCGCCCACCGCCGCCCCGAACACTACGGACTAATAGTTGAGCGCACCGGCGCAATCCCGCCTACCTGAACGGAGGACACAATATGTCGACAGTCATCAAAGGCGGCACGATCCTGACCGCAGACCGCCGCTATGGCGCGGATATTCTGATCGAAGGCGGAGTCATTTCGGCCATCGGCCCGGACCTGTCCGGCGACAAGGTGATCGACGCATCTGGCTGCACGGTGATGCCCGGCGGCATCGACCCGCACACCCACCTCGAAATGCCGTTCATGAGCACCCGGACGGCGGAAACGTGGGAAAGCGGCACCTTCGCCGCCGCCTCGGGCGGGACCACGATGGTGGTGGATTACGTTATTCCGGGTGAGGACGGGATCGTCGCGGCTCTGGACGAGTGGGAGGAACGCGCCGCGCGGCAAGCCTCGGCAGACTACGGGTTCCACATGGCGATCACTGGCTGGTCAGAACGGATTTTCAACGAAATGGCGGTCGTCGTGGACCGCGGCGTCAACACCTTCAAACATTTCATGGCCTACAAGGGCGCGCTGATGGTGAACGACGACGAAATGTTCGCCTCGTTCTCGCGCTGCGCTGCACTGGGCGCCCTGCCCTTCGTCCACGCCGAAAACGGTGACATCGTCGCGTTGTTGCAGGAAAAGCTGATGGCCGAGGGGAACACGGGACCGGAAGCCCACGCCTATTCCCGCCCCGCCTCGGTCGAGGGTGAGGCGACGAACCGCGCCATTACCATTGCTGATAATGTCGGGGTGCCGGTCTACATCGTCCACACCAGTAGCGAGGACGCGCATGAGGCGATCCGCCGCGCCCGTCAGAACGGGCAGCGCGTCTGGGGCGAACCGCTGATCCAGCATTTGCTGCTGGACGAAAGCGAATATGCCAACCCGGATTGGGACCACGCAGCGCGCCGGGTGATGTCGCCGCCGTTCCGGGACAAGAAGCATCAGGATGGCCTCTGGGCCGGTCTTGCCGCTGGGTCGTTGCAGGTTGTGGCGACAGACCACTGCGCCTTCACGACCGAGCAGAAACGCACCGGTTTCGGCGATTTCACGAAAATCCCCAACGGCACCGGCGGTCTGGAAGACCGGATGTCGCTGCTATGGACCCATGGCGTTTCGACGGGGCGTCTCACTCCGCATGAGTTTGTGGCTTTGACCTCGACCAACATCGCCAAGATCCTCAATATCTTCCCGCGCAAAGGCGCCATCCTGCCTGGCGCGGATGCTGATCTGGTGGTCTGGGATCCGAAAGCCTCCAAGACGATCAGCGCGAAGACACAGAAATCCGCGATTGATTACAACGTGTTCGAAGGGTTCGAAGTGACGGGAATGCCGCGCTATACCCTGTCGCGCGGCGATGTGATCTGGGAAGCCGGAGCCAACAGCCAACCCCAGCCGGGGCGCGGCCAGCACATCAAGCGCGCCGCCAATCCTCCGGTCAGCCGTGCTCTGTCCACGTGGAAAGACCTTGTCGCGCCGCGCCCTGTCGCGCGCGATCCGAAACACATGCCAATCGGCGTCTGACGCCATCTAAGGGAGAGACGACATGACCAAGAAAATTATGTGCGCCATCGGCACCGACATCGATTCCGTCGCAGGCTGGATCGGGTCCTACGGCGGCGGCGACAGCCCCTCGGACATCCAGCGCGGCATCTTCGCGACTGAGGTCGGCATCCCCCGCCTGCTGCGGCTGTTCAAGAAATACGACATGCCAACCAGCTTTTTCATCCCCGGCCACAGTCTGGAGACCTTTCCCAAGGAAATGCAGATGATCGTCGATGACGGGCACGAGATCGGCGCGCACGGCTATTCGCACGAGAACCCCGTGGCGATGACCCCGACGCAGGAAGAGGACGTGTTGGTCAAATCAATCGAGCTGATCGACAAGCTAACCGGCAAGCCGCCAACCGGCTATGTCGCGCCCTGGTGGGAGATGTCGAATTCCACCGCCGCGCTGCTGCTGAAGCACGGGTTTTCCTATGACCACAGCCAGATGTACCGTGATCATCAGCCCTATTATGCGCGCACCGGTGATGAATGGACGCTGATCGATTATACCAAGACCGCTGGCGAATGGATGAAGCCCCTGAAGCATGGGCATGAGATCGACTTGGTCGATATCTCGGCGAACTGGTATCTGGATGATCTGCCTCCGATGATGTTCATCAAGAAATCGCCAAACAGCCACGGCTTTGTCAGCCCGCGCGATGTTGAGCAGTTGTGGAAGGATCAGTTCGACTGGGTCTACCGTGAAATGGACTACGCCTGTTTTGCGATCACCATCCACCCAGACGTCTCGGGCCGCCCGCAAGTTTTGCTGATGCTGGAACGGTTGATCGAGTACATCAACGGGCATGAGGGTTGCGAATGGATGACCTTCGATTCCATCGCCAACGACTTCCGCGCCCGCTTCCCGTTCGACGGCGATGCCCGGCCCGAGGTGATCTGATGTGCTCGGCCTGCGGCTTCCCGGCGGCCCCCGGTCACTGGACCGAAGCCGGGGCCGCCACGCCGCATGAACGTATTCGCGAACGGTTTCGCCGGGTTCAGGTCTTGCAGAAAGTGCTGCAAGGCACCGGCGTCACCGCTCATGATGGCGGGGTCGTGCCGGGCATTCAAGTAATCTCGCTGAACGGGGCGCAGACCATTGTGGCGAACCTCGAGGCGCTCTGGGCCGAGGTCGAAGCCATGCGAGGCCATGCGTTCGATCCGCTAGATATATGACCGATCCGACAGAGGGCCGCCTGCGCCTGACGATCCTTGGCGGGTTTCTGGGGTCGGGCAAAACAACATGGCTGCGGCATCAGTTGCACAAAAGGGCCTTTGGCCGGGTGCATGTCATCGTGAATGAGGCGGCAGAAGCACCGGTCGACGACGCTCTGCTGACTGCAGCGGACCAGATGACCCTATTGGCCGGGGCTTGCGTGTGTTGTGAGGCGCGTGACGATCTGCGGCGCACTCTGCTTAGCCTCTGTGACCAGCGCAGCCGTATCGCTGATCCAGCGCAGCGGCTGGAAAACATTGTTCTGGAGACCAGCGGGCTGGCCGACCCGGCGGCGATCCTTGAGGTGATCCAAAGCGACCCGATCCTGGCCCGCCAGATTGTCGTGGCCGAAGTGATTGTCGTAATTGATGCCCTGAACGCGCGGGATCAGATGCAACAGGAAGCGCTGAGCCGCGCGCAAGTTGAGGCAGCGGATCGCCTGATCCTGACCAAAACCGACCTCGCGCCACCGGACAGGACCGCTCAACTGCGCGCAACATTGCAGCAGGCGGCACCCGGCGCGGCGCAGTCCGCTGCGGTGTTCGGAAGCGGGCTGGAACTAGCAGACGTCGCAGCGGATACGCAGCCCTTTGCCCTGCCGGATTTGGCCGGTCAGGATGCCGCGCCGATCGCGGCCAGCCAACTGGACCTTGGCGATACGCCGGACTGGACCGCCTTTACCGTCTGGCTCTCGGCCCTATTGTACGCGCGCGGTGACCAGATCGTCCGCGTGAAGGGTGTGGTGCGCACCCCCGCCGGACGATTGCTGTTGCAGGCGGTACGGCGGTCGGTCCAGTCCCCAGAAATCCTGCCCCCGCAGGGCGGCCCAGAGCGTTCAGACAATGAAGTCGCCGTGATCGGGCGCGGATTCACTCAGGATCAGTTGGTTGCCTCGCTGGCGAGGTTTTCTGCTTGAAGCAGAATTCGGAACAGGCGCAACGCAAGCCGTGCACAATGACGCAACTATCCACCGTCCCTTCCAGCCCATAGCCTATCCTGCGAGTTAGACGTCTAGGCCGCTTCACTAACCAAACAGCTCCCGCGCCTTGTCGGCCGAGATCAACCCCTCGGCCACATCCGCCGCAACAGCCTCAGGCGCACGCAGCGCAGCGTCTCCGTAACCGCCACCGCAAGGTCCGTAAGACACCAGCCTGTCCCCCGCATTCACCTTGAAATATGGCACCTTCGACGGCAGCGCCTGTTCTGTCCCATCCGGGCGCACCAGCGTTAACGAGGCAACGTGCCCGTCCGCCCCACCGTCAAACCCCCAAGGCTTGAATGCATGACCGTCGCCTTCCAGCGAAAAGCCTGCGTCATCCAGAAAAACAAACTCGCGAATGGTCCCGATCCCTCCACGCCACCGACCGGGCGCCATTGCATCCTCGCGCAATTCATAACGTTCGACGCGAAGCGGAATGTGGCTTTCGATATCCTCGACAGGGTTGTTGCGCGTGTTGGCGTAAAGCGTGTCCACCGCGTCCATCCCATCCAGACCATAGCGGCCGCCATAACTACCCTCCATGATCTCCATATGGACCCAGTGGTTACCATCCTTCAGCCCGGAAATCGCGACAACCCGCAGATTGCCGATCCCGCCGGAAACCTGCTGCGGGACAACCTGCGAAAAGGCTTTCATGACCGTATCGGCCAGCTGGTTCCCCGGACAGAACCGAGCGATGACAGGGGCCGGGAAAATCGGGTTGGCCAGGCAGCCCTCCGGCGCGACGATAGTGATCGGACGCGTCAGACCTGAGTTCTGCGGGATCGCGCCATAGGTAACCGAGTCCAACAGGATCGAGCGGATCGTCAGCCAGACCGCGCAATCCACCGTACCGACCAGCGGCATGTTTATCGGTTTGTCGGGGATCTGCGGCGCGGTGCCGGTCAGATCAACCTCCAGCGCATCGCCGCGCACCTTAAGCGTCACCACCAATGGCAATCGGCTGCGCGTCGGGTCCGGATCATCCAGAAACCCGTCGATATGGGTGGTCGCGGAATAGTCTCCGTCCGGCAGCGCGCGGATCGCATCGCGCATCAGGCGTTCGGAGTAATCCATCAGCTCGTGAAATGCAGCCGTCACGTTGTCGTGCCCGTACTGTTGCACCAGTTCCAGGAACCGCGCCGCACCGATCCGCGCACTTTCGATCTGCGCCTCCATGTCGCCGACCACCAGTTCCTGCGCCCGGATATTGGCGCGCAGGATATGCCAGACGGCCTCGTTCTTCTGACCACGGTCGTAGACCTTGATGGCCTTGAATTGCAGACCCTCGGCGTAGGTGTCGACCGCATCGACGATGCCGCAACTGCCCGGAGACAGCGCGCCGATATCCAAGTGGTGTGCCGTGGTCACCGACCAGCCAATCAGCACCTCGTCCAGAAACACCGGCACGCAGAATGCCACATCCGGGCCGTGGCTGGCTCCGCCGTAAGGGTCGTTGTGCATAATGACGTCACCGGGGCAGATCGGATCGCCGCGGTCTTTCAGTACCGCGACCACATTGCGCACATAGCCCGGAATTGGCCCGGATTGCAGCGGCGTGGACATCTTGCATTCACACATCTGCAAGCCATCGGCATCGGTCAGCGCCGCGCCGAAATCCTCGGACTCACGGATGATCGAGGAATAGGACATGCGCATCAGCTTGTGGCCCATTTCTATCGCGATGTTCTCCAACCCGCCCTGAATGACGGCGGCGGTGACGGGATCGATCCGGGTCATGTGCGGCCCTCCAATGTGATGATGAGACTGCCCGAGGGATCAACCTGCGCCGTCGCACCGGGAGGCACGACTGTCGTGCTGTCCTTCTGCAACAGGATCGCCGGTCCGTCGAAGGTTGTACCCACCGGCAAGGCATCGCGGCGATAAACGCTGGTTTCGAAAGTCTTCAGCGCCCCGTCCTCACGGAAGATACTGTCACGGGTGTAGAGCAGCGCGTCATCAAGGCTACCGCCCGAACGAGCGGGCAGTTTTTCCAACTTGCTGTGGCTGCCAATGGCCGTGACACGCAGGTTTACAACCTCAATCGGGCTGGCCTCAAAAGAATGGCCGTATTCGGCGGCGTGGACCTTGTGGAACGTCGTCCAGACCTCAGCCAGTCCGGCCGCATCAATGATTCCATCCGGGAACGGAACCTTCAATTCGTATCCCTGGCCGACATAGCGCAGATCCGACGACCGCGAAAAGGTCACGTTGCTGGCACTGATCCCGTCATCGGCCAAGCGCTCCGTCAACTGCGCCTCCATATCGGCGAAATCACGGTTCACCCGGTCCAAATCGCACGCGGTCGAGACCTGAAACTGGGTGCGGATCGCGTCGTATTTCAGGTCAGCCGTCAGCAGACCCATGGCCGAGGTGATGCCGGGAAACGGCGGCACGATGACTTCGGGGATTTGCAGCATCGCGGCCACTTCGGCCCCGTGTAGCGGCCCTGCCCCGCCCATCGCCACCAGTGCGAAACCACGCGGGTCGATGCCCTTTTGCACAGTGCGCGACCGGATCGCGTTGGCCATGTTGGCGTTCAGGATCGTCAGCACGCCTTCCGCCGCCTCATGTTTGTCGATGCCCAGCTCGGTCGCCAGTTTGGAGATGACCGCGTCAGAGGCCGCTTCATCCAGCCCCATGTCGCCGCCCAGAAAATCGCTGGGTTCCAACCGGCCCAGCACCAGATTGGCGTCGGTCACTGTAGGCTGGTCGCCACCCTTGCCGTAGGCCGCCGGCCCCGGCACCGCGCCGGCACTTTGCGGCCCGACACGGAACGCGCCGCCCTTGTCGACATATGCGATGGAGCCGCCACCCGCGCCGATGGTGTGAATGTCCAGCATCGGCATCAAAAGCGGGAACCCGGCGATCGAGGTCGAACGTGCGTCGGTCTCAGAAAACACGCCATCAACCGAAATGCCGATGTCGGCCGAGGTGCCGCCGATATCAAAGGTAATCAGCCGATCCCGGCCACATTTCTCACCGACCCAAGCACCTCCAAGCACCCCCGCTGCCAGCCCTGACATCAGCGTCAGCGCCGGGTTCTCGGTCACCATGCGCGGGGTCGCCACGCCGCCGTTCGAAGCCATTACCCGCAGATCGCCTTTCACACCAAGACTACGCAGCGCATCTTCCAGACCCGCGATATAGGTGCCGACCTTTGGCCCGACGAAGGCCGCAAGAGCCGCCGTCGTAAAGCGCTCGAATTCGCGAAACTGTGGAGAGATCGATGCCGAAGTCGTAACGAAAGCATCCGGCATCACCTCTTGCACGATCTCCTGCGCCCGCAACTCGTGCGCCGGGTTCAGATAAGAGAACAGAAAACAGATCGCGACCGAGTCGACCCCTGCCTCCAAAAGCTCCTGCGCGGCAGCACGGACTTCAGCTTCGTCCAACGGGGCAAGTTCCTCGCCGGTGGGCGGGACCAGCCGCCCGCCGACCGTCTTGCGATACCGGCGTTTGATCAGGGGACGGCTTTGCCACGGCAACTCCTGCATGATCGAGTAATGCTCGACCCGCTGATGCCGCCCGATGTGCAGGATGTCGCGGAAACCGTCATTGGTGATCATCCCGGCGCTGGCACCTTTTGCCTCCAGCACGGCGTTCGTCGCGGTGGTGGTGCCGTGGAACACGTGATCCACGTCGGACGGGGTGACACCATTCAGCTCGCAAAGGGACTTGATCCCGGTGATCACGCCAATTGACGGATCGTCCGGCGTCGTTTCAACCTTATGGATGCCAAGTGCTTCAGTTGCCGTATCCAGATAGATCAGGTCCGTGAAGGTCCCCCCGACATCAACACCAACGGTCTTCATACCTGCGTTCCCCGTATTTTCGTGCAGCTTGTTAACCTATCTTGCCGAGTCATCCCCTCCAAGGCCATCAAAGAATATTGTTAGCCGACTGGACGGGCGCGGCCTGGGAACCTAGCCTTAGGAAATGAAGACGGACTCCATCGCCAACCTCGACATTGACGCGACCCGTGTTGAGGGCATGATCCTGGCCCTCGGCGCAATCGGCGCGCATTCCGGAACCGGAGTCTGCCGCACAGCCTATTCCCCGGAATGGGTTGCGGCACAGGATCTGGTGGCGGAATGGGCGCGCGCGGCAGAGCTTGATGTGCGCTTTGACGCTGCTGGCAACCTCTGGGCGCGGTCCGAGGGATCCGCGGGCGGCAAACCCATCGTCTCAGGCTCTCACATCGACAGTCAATGTCCGGGCGGGCGGTATGACGGCGCGCTTGGCGTGTTGGCCGCTCTGATCGCGATCAGCGCGCTGAAAGCCGAATTCGGCGCACCAAAAGTGCCGCTGGAAATGGTCTCGTTGTGTGAAGAAGAAGGTAGCCGCTTCCCCTCCGCAGGGTTCTGGGGGTCGCGGGCGATTGTCGGCAAGATCACGGCAGAAGATTGCATCACCGTCGTCTCGGCATCGGGTGAGACGATCGGTGCCGCAATGGCCGACATCGGCTATGAACCGGCGCACATATCTGAGGCGGTGCGTGACGACATCCGCGCCTTCATTGAGCTGCACATTGAACAGGGACCGATCTTGGAAGACGCCGACCTGCCCGTCGCGGTGGTCGATGCGATCACCCACATCCGCCACACGCGGGTCACTCTGACAGGGCAGTCGAACCACGCCGGGGCCTTCCCGATGGATATACGTTGCGACCCGATGGCGGGCTTCGCCGAGGTTGTGACCGCTGTGATCAATCACGCCGACGCACTGGGCCGCCCCGCCGTTACCACCGTTGGGCAATGCATCCCCGACCCGAACGCCCCGGCGATCATTCCGCGCGCGGTGACGTTCACCATTGACGCGCGTCATCCCGACCCGGACGCTGCGGCTGAGATGTACCGGACCCACGACTCGATCCTCGCCGAAGTTGCCGCACGGCGCGGTCTGACGCTTGAAACCGAAATCCAGATCGATCACCCCGCTTGCCTGAGTGATCCTGCGCTTCTGGCGGCATTGGATCGCGGGGCTGAGGCCGCAGGCGCGCCGACGATGCACATGGCCAGCGGTGCCGGACATGACTCGCAGCAGATGGCGCAGATTTGCCCGGTCGCCATGGTGTTCGTACGCAGCGAAGGCGGGCGTTCTCATACGCCCGAAGAATTCTCAACTGTCGACGATATCGTCGCTGGAATTAGAGTGCTGGCCGGCGCACTCTATGATCTTGCCTATTGACTGAAATGGAGACGTCCATGCGCGCAGTCGTTTTTGAAGCACCCGACGGAAAGCCGGACTCGACCGTCATCAAGGACATGCCCACACCCGCAGCGGCGCAGGGTCAGGTGCTTGTCCAGGTCGCCTATGCCGGTTTGAACTATGCCGACCTGATGATGCGCAGTGGGATTTACCCGCACCCCAAGGGCTATCCATTGATCGCCGGGTTGGAACTTGCCGGAACGGTGGCCGAAGTCGGTGCTGGTGTCACCGGTATCACGCCCGGCGACCGGGTTGCCGCTTTCAGCGAAGACGCCGGAGCCTTCGCGGAATTCTGCGCGGTCCCTGTCGAGAGGATCGTCCCCATACCAGACGGCATGGGTTTGGATGTCGCGGCTGCATTCTATGTACAGGCGCTGACGGCCTGGAGCCTCTTGCACGTCGTCAGCGAAACCAAACCCGGCGATGCGGTTTTGATCCACGCAATCGGCGGCGGCGTCGGCCTATATCTCACACAGCTGGCCAAAGCCTCCGGTGCGCAGGTGATCGGTACCGTTGGCACGCCGGGCAAGGAACAGCGGGCATTGGACTTCGGCGCAGACCTTGTCGTGAACCGCGCCGATCAGGATTTCGTGGCGGCCACGCTAGACCTCACCAGCGGGCGCGGCGTCGATAAGGTGATCGATTCCACCGGTGCCTCGATCCTAGACCGCAGTTTTGAGTGCATTCGCCCTCTTGGCCATGTCGTCAGCTATGGTGAGGCTGAGGGGCCGCCGTTTGCGAACCTGTGGGAGCAATTGGTCAAGAAATCCCTGACTTTCACACGGATGCACCTCGGCCATCTGGATTACGCCTCAGACTACTGGACGCGGGGGGTTTCGACCGTGATGTCGGCCATCGCGGACGGCACGCTGAAGGTTCCGATAGAGGGCACCTTCGCGCTGGATGACGTTGGTGAGATGTTTGCGGCGCTCGCATCACGACGGCTCTCAGGCAAGGTGATCCTGAAGGTCGCATAGACAATTCTACGCAGAGTGCGGCGCTTCCAATCGGGCTTGCAGCAATCCGGTTTTCTGGCTTTCCCTGAAAGACTTTATTGCCATGTCCGCCTTGGCCTCGACCCAACGGCGATGTAGGTTGTTGTGATGTCAGACGCGGGGGGGTGTTCAGTGACAGATATCGGCTCGATCAGCCTGGACATCATGGATCGCCTCGACCGGCTGGCCGAGATCACCGAAACGCCCGGATACCTGACCCGCCGCTGTTATACTCCCGAACATCGGGCTGCCAACGACCTGGCCGCAGAATGGATGCGCGCGGCGGGCATGGAGGTTTGGCAGGACGCCGTCGGCAATATGATGGGCCGGTACGAAGGGAAGACCCCCGGCGCACCGGCGATCCTGTTGGGCTCGCATCTGGATACCGTCATCAGGGCCGGGAAATACGACGGCGGGCTTGGGGTCCTGTCGGCGATTGATTGTGTGAAATCGCTGAATGAACGCGGCGTGCGCTACGACAATGCCATCGAGGTCGCCTGTTTCGCCGACGAAGAAGGCGTGCGGTATCAATCCACCTTCCTTGGCAGCCGCGGGCTGGCCGGGACCTTCGACACCGGGCTGTTGGATCGCCCGGACAAAGACGGGATCACCCTGGCGCAGGCGATGACGGAATTCGGGTTGGACCCTGCCAAAATTGGCGAGGCTGCGCGCAAACCCGACGAAATCCGCTGTTATCTGGAAGTGCACATCGAACAAGGTCCGGTGCTGGAGGCTGAAGATCTATCGACCTGCGCCGTAACCGCAATCGCCGGGGCCAACCGGATGACGGTGTCGGTAACCGGCGACGCAGGTCACGCTGGCACCGTTCCGATGTCCGCTCGGCAGGATGCGCTGACGGCGGCGTCCGAGTGCATCCTCGCCGTTGAAAGCGCCGCCGCCCGCCATGAACATGCGGTTGGAACGGTGGGGCAGATCACAGCCAGCCCCGGCGCAACCAATGTGATCCCCGGACAGGCCGAATTCTCGGTCGATTTCCGCGCCGCCGATGATGCTGTACGCAGGCAGGCGGTCGACGAGCTCATCACCGCCTTCGACGCAATCGCCGAAAAACGCGGCGTCACACTCAAGATCGACCACAGCCACGCCGCAAACGGTATGACCTGTGCGCCCGAGCTGGTCGACACAATCGAGGCCGCACTGACCGATCTGGGCCAGCACCCGTTCCGCCTGCCCAGCGGGGCCGGGCATGATGCCGCCGCACTGGCCGAAATCACCGACGTCGGCATGATCTTCGTGCGCTGTGACCGTGGCATCAGCCACAGCCCCGAGGAAAGCATCACCGCCGAAGACGCCATCGCGGGCGCGACCCTGCTGCTTAGAACCGTAGAAAGACTGGGGACCACGAACACATGACCGAGCTATTCGACGACCTCTCTCCCAGTCCGCGCTTGCTGATGGGCCCCGGACCCGTGGACGTATATCCGCGCGTGTTGCGCGCCATGTCCGTGCCGATGCTGGGCCAGTTCGACCCGGAATTCACCGAATACATGAACGAGGTTATGGCGCTCTACCGCCAGGTTTTCCGCACCCAAAACCACTGGACGCTTTTGGTGAACGGCACGGCGCGCTCTGGCATCGAGGCGTGCCTCAGCTCGCTCGTTGCGCCCGGCGACACGGTTCTGGTGCCACAATTCGGGCGCTTCGGTTTTCTGCTGAGCGAAATTTGCGGACGCGTCGGCGGCAAGATCGAGACCATTGAAACCGACTGGGGCACGACCTTCCCTGTTGACCAGATCGCCGATGCAGTACGCAAACACCGCCCCAAGGTTCTGGCGATGGTGCACGGCGACACCTCGACCACCATGGCGCAGCCGATTGAAGGGCTGGCCGAGGTCTGCCGCGAGGTTGGTACGCTGCTTTATGTTGACGCCACCGCAACCCTCGGCGGCATGCCGGTTGAGGTGGACGCGTGGGGGATCGACGCCATTTCGGCCGGTTTGCAGAAGTGTATGTCGGGGCCGCCGGGGACGTCCCCGGTGACGCTGAGTGAGGCTGCGACCGAGGCGATCAACACTAGAAAGCACATAGAAGGCGGCATCCGCCCCGAAGGATATGTCGGAGCCAGCGGGCCGCGGATCAGCTCAAACTACCTCGATCTGGGCATGCTGATGGATTACTGGAGTCCGAAGCGTCTGAACCATCACACTGAAAGCACTTCGATGCTGTACGCGGCGCGGGAGTGCGCGCGCGTGGTGCTGGGCGAAGGGCTGGATGCGGGGCATACGCGCCACGCACTGGCCAGCGATGCACTGCGCGCCGGATTGCAGGCCATGGGGCTGGAGCTTTTCGGGGACGAGGCCAACCGCATGGCCAATGTTACCGGTGTCTACATCCCAAACGCCTGCGGCAATGGCGAAGCTGTGCGCGCCCAGATGCTGAGCGATTTTGGGATCGAGATCGGCACCTCCTTCGGGCATCTCGCCGGGAAAATCTGGCGGATCGGCACGATGGGATACGTCTGCCACAAACCTAACATCCTGCGCTGCCTGTCATCGCTGGACGCAGTGTTGCGGCGTAACGGTTACGATGCCCCTGTCAACGCAGGCGTCGATGCCGCCTATAAAATCTACGAAGGGGCGGGCCAATGAGTGACGCGATAAAAGACCTGCTGGCAGGGCCGGTGAAGGTTGTGAACATCGGGCTGGAGGGGTTCGAAGCCGAATTGTCAGCTCAAGATGTCGAGGTTGTGCAGGTCGACTGGTCTCC
Source organism: uncultured Paracoccaceae bacterium (assembly GCA_943787785.1). Lineage (GTDB taxonomy): Bacteria > Pseudomonadota > Alphaproteobacteria > Rhodobacterales > Rhodobacteraceae > WLWX01. The sequence continues at coordinate 34,372 of CALSNT010000015.1, forward strand.
GCCCGCTGGTGGTGACCCGAAGCTGGCCGATCTGTTGTCAAAACTGGGGGCATAAGCCATGGAAGCGATCGAAAAGGCGAACGCACTGGCTGTCGAGCGAATCCTGACCAGCGATCCGGTATTAATCGACGTGATGCCCGCCCGCGACGTGGTTCCGGGCCTGAAGGATGGCATGATCCTGCACGCTGGCCCGCCAATCGAGTGGGACCGGATGTGCGGCCCGATGAAAGGCGCGATCACCGGGATTGCGGTCTACGAAGGTTGGGCGAGTGATCTGGCAGATGCCGAGGCAAAGGCAGCCGCCGGAGACTTCGAGTTCCACCCGAACCACCATTTTGACTGCGTTGGCCCGATGACCGGCATGACCACGGTGTCGCAACCGATGCTGGTGGTCGAGAACCGGACCTTCGGAAACCGCGCCTACTGCGCCATCAACGAAGGCCTTGGCAAGGTCATGCGTTTTGGCGGCAACGACGCGGAAGTTCTGGACCGCCTGCGCTGGTTGCGAGACGATTTCGGCCCGGCACTTGGAGGGGCTATCCGGCACAATGGCGGGTTGGAGCTGAAAAACATCATCGCCCGTGGCCTGACGATGGGCGACGAGATGCACCAGCGTAACGTTGCCTGTTCCGGGCTGACCTTGCGCGCGCTGGCCCCGGCAATGGCCGAAACGGCAACCGACAATGCAGTGCTGGCCAAGGCGCTGGCCTTTATCGCGGGCAACGATCAATTCTTTCTCAACATTGCGATGGCGATGGGCAAGTCAATGACTGACGCAGCGCGCGGTATTGACGGGTCCAGCATCGTAACCTCGATGAGCCGTAATGGTACCGACTTCGGAGTCCGCGTCAGCGGCACCGGTGACCAGTGGTTCGTCGCCCCCGTCGAGATGCCCGAGGGGCTGTACTTCCCCGGCTATTCTGAAGCCGACGCCAACCCCGACATGGGAGACAGCGCCATTGTGGAAACCATCGGGCTGGGTGGTTTCGCCATGGGTGCCTCGCCTGCGGTCGCAGGTTTCGTGGGCGCAGGTTCCGCCTCGGATGCCGGGAATTTCACTCGGGCGATGGGAGAGATCACCGCCGCCGAAAGCCCGGAATGGACGATCCCGGCAATGGATTATCTGGGAGTGCCGACGGGCATCGACATCCGGCTGGTGGTCGACACCGGCCTCGCCCCGACAATCAACACCGGCATCGCGCACCGCAAACCTGGAATCGGGCAGGTGGGCGCAGGCGTCGTGAAGGCGCCGATGGAGTGCTTCACGCAGGCGCTGGCGGCTTTCGCCGACCGCATGGGGGTTAGCTGATGGCGCATGTGCTGAACGAAGTTCGTCGCGGGTTCTATCTGGACTCGGTCGCCCTGATGCGGATGTCGCGGGCCATTGCAGGAATGGACGGGGTGGAAGAAGCCGCCCTGATGATGGGCACGCCGGCCAATCATGAAATCATGGCCGACGCGCGCCTGCTCGCCGATGCTGGGAAAACCGCGGGGGGCGGTGATCTGCTCATCGGCATCCGCGCCACAAGCCAGCCGGTGGCCGAGGCTGCACTGGCTGAGGCAACCGCCTTGTTGGACGCCCCTGCCACGCGCGGCGACGGTGCGGCCTATCGCCCGAAATCCCTGCGCGCGGCTGTCGGCATGTTACCCGGTGCGAACCTCGCCCTGATCTCGGTCCCTGGTGATTTCGCCGTGGCCGAGGCGAGGAAGGCGATCCGGCGCGGGCTGAACGCTATGATCTTTTCCGACAACGTCGATATCGAGGCTGAGGCCGCGCTGAAGGCAGAAGCTCGCGAATTGGGGCGGCTGGTCATGGGACCGGATTGCGGCACGGCAATCATCGCCGGAACCCCGCTGGCCTTCGCCAATGTCGTGCCGCGCGGTTCCATCGGGATGATCGGCGCGTCCGGAACCGGCCTGCAGGAAGTCACCTGCCTCGTGGCCCAACACGGCGGCGGTATCAGCCACGCCATCGGCGTCGGCGGACGCGATCTGAAGGCCGAGGTCGGCGGGATTTCAACCCTGATGGCGATCGAGGCTTTGGCAGCGGATCCCGGCACCGACAGCATCGTCTTGATCGCCAAACCGCCTGCGGGAGACGTCGCCAAGGCGGTTCTGGAAGCGCTCGAGATCGGCGGCAAACCGGCGGTGATCTGCTTCATGGGCGCGGCGGAGATGGAATTGCCGGAGAACGTCCGGCAGTGTTTCTCGCTAAAAAATACCGCTTTTGCGGCGCTTGGGGAGAAGCCGACGACGCCTGCCCCGCCTTCGATGCAAGCTTCTGACTCCGAAGAAATTCTTGGACTATTCGCCGGTGGCACCCTCTGCGCAGAAGCGCAGGTAATCCTGCGTGACGCAGGCCAAACCGTGCGTTCAAACGCGCCGGTCACCGGGATTTCCACGCAGGACGGCGACGGCCACCTGATGCTGGACCTTGGCGACGATGACTACACTCGTGGTCGCCCGCATCCGATGATTGATCCGACCGTCCGGAATGACGCGTTCATCGACGCCCTGGCCCGCACCGACCTTGCCGCGATCCTCTGCGATGTGGTGATTGGCTATGGCGCGCATGGCGATCCCGCCGGGCATCTGGTGGCGCTCGTTTCGGCCCATGGGACGGATACCAGCCCTGTCCTGATCACCTCGGTTTGTGGAACCGACGGTGATCCGCAAGGCCGCGCAGGACAAATCGCGAAACTCGAAGAGGCTGGAATTCATGTCGCCCCCAGCAACGCCGACGCTGCGAAATGGGCGCTGGCCGCCATCGGTGCCGGATGATCCCGCCATTCGATATCCCCAAACGGATCGTGGTCGCCATTGGCGGCAACGCGACCCACCCTGAGGATATCGAGGGCACCTCGCAGGAACAAAAGGCCATCGCAGCCGCCACAGCGCAGGCGTTGCTGCCACTGGCGCTGCGTGGGGAAGAACTGATCATCACCCACGGCAACGGTCCGGTCGTCGGCAAAATATTGATGCGCCAGGCCTTGACCCGCGACACCATCGCGCCAATGCCACTGGATATTTGCGTCGCCCATTCGCAGGGCGGCATCGCCTATCTTCTGGTGCAGGCGCTGGAAAACGCCCTGCGCGAAGCCGACAACCCCCGACACGTTGCCTGCCTGCTGAGCCAGGTTGAGGTCGACCCCGAAGATCCGGCGTTTCAGGATCCCTCAAAACCCATCGGCACGTTCTATTCCGAGGCCGAAGCAAAAACCGTCGGCGCGCAAATGGGCTGGCGCATGCGCGAAGACTCCGGGCGCGGCTGGCGACACGTCGTCCCGTCACCGCAACCCCAACACATCTGCGACATTTCCCTGATCGAGCTTTTGGCCAAACGCGGCACCGTCGTGATTGCCGGCGGTGGCGGCGGCATCCCGGTAGTGCGCGGCCCGAAGGGCGTGCGCCGAGGGATCGAAGCCGTGATCGACAAAGATCTGACTTCGGCCTTGATGGGAAACATTCTGGGGTTCGAGTTGATGATGATCCTGACAGCGGTGCCTCAGGTGTCGGTCGACTTTGGAACCCCCGACCAGCGGGAGTTGGATTTCGTCAGCATGGCCGAGCTGCGCCAGCATCGGGCCGACGGGCAGTTCCCGCCGGGCAGTATGGGACCCAAAATCGATGCCGCGCTGCAGTTTCTGGATGGTGGCGGCAAACGGGTCATTATTGCACATCTGGACCAAGCCGATGCTGCCCTGCGAGGCGCTGCGGGAACTCATGTGGTTGCGAATGGCCAAGGCTGAACCATCAGATTTCGCAGCACTAAGCATTGGTCCACAAGCGGCAGAAATGCTTTGCGCCCCGGTCGGTACAGCCTCGGTGGCCGCCGTGTTCAGTTCGGTTTTTTATATGCGCTTGGCGAGCGGTATGCTCTGTGCGACGACCGCAGATATAGACGACGGGCCGATCTCAATTCGCACCAGCGCGCAATTGGACTGGCGACGTGTTGGTTTGCGCAAGGGACAACCTGTCGACTTGACCCGGCATCACCTGCGTATCGTGGGGCTGCTTGCCATCGACCTAAGCGACGCACCGGTTTGGCAGCCAAATTCCGTCTCGCCCACATTCAACTCACAAGACGTATCGAGTGCTTTGCACCAGCTACGCGCACAGCTAAAGGATCACGATGGCGTTCCGGGGCTGGGGGCACTTATGATTCCGGGATTTCAACCTCCACAAAACGACGCAGTGTTTAGGCGCGCAGCGCCCTTGATTGCATCTGCGGGCGATTGGATCACCGGAGTCGTGCGGGGGAATTCGCAGGCTCCGGCAGATTGGGCTGTGTCGCTACTGGGTGCCGGACCGGGCTTGACGCCGTCCGGTGATGACGTTCTTGGTGGCGCCCTGTTGGCGCTGCGAGCAACGGGGCACGCCAACGTAGCTGAGGCCCTGTGGCGGCAGATCGCACCCGAATTGACTTTGCGCACGAACGAGATTTCCGCGACCCTGCTGGCGGCCGCCGCTATGGGCCATGGCAGTGCCGCCGTGCATGAGGTGATTTCGGCCCTGACTGGCGGTGCCCCACCCGCATTGGACGGCGCGCTTGCCGCCATCGACCGGATCGGCCATTCGTCGGGTTGGGATACCCTACTGGGGGTCGTAACGGTACTCGATACGCTCGCCATCACCCCACTAAACCGCGCTGCCTAGATTACGAGGGACAAGATGCTGCACACGAAACGCGCCTACGGCGGCATGGTCACCGCGCCCCACCACCTGGCCGCTCAGGCCGGATCGCGGGTTCTGCAAGATGGTGGCAACGCGATCGAGGCGATGGTGGCCGCCGCCGCCACGATGACGGTGGTATATCCGCACATGAACGCGCTTGGCGGCGACAATTTCTGGCTGATCCACCAGCCGGGCCGGGATGTCACTGCAATCGACGCTTGTGGCGCGGCGGCAGCAACGGCGAGCATCGATTTCTACAACGACACCTGCGGCGGGGTCATTCCGTCACGCGGCCCGCTGGCGGCGCTGACCTGCGCGGGGGCGGTGTCAGGCTGGCAGAATGCACTGCGTCAGAGCGCGGCGATTGGCGGCAAAATGCCTCTGAGCCGGTTACTCGAAGACGCGATCCACCACGCCGAAAACGGCGTTGCCGTCACGAATACGCTGGCGAATAATATTGCAGCGAAACAGGACGAGCTGGCCGACGTTCCGGGCTTCGCCCCCATCTATCTGCCCGACGGTCAGCCGCTGTCACTAGGCCAGCGTCTGCGCCAACCCCGGATCGCAGCCACTCTGGGCCAACTGGCCTCGGCTGGCCTCGATGATTTCTATCGCGGGGATCTTGCGCAGGCGATCGCTGCGGACCTTTCGCGCGCAGGCTCGCCCGTTACCCGTGACGACCTGAACAGCCACCACGCTCTGGATGTCGCGCCGCTGAAACTCTCTGTGGCCGGGCATGATGTCTTTAACATGCCGCCGCCGACGCAGGGCCTCGCTTCGCTGATGCTGCTGGGCATCTACGCCCGGCTCGGGGTCGAACAGGCCGAGGGGTTCGATTTTATCCACGGCTTGTTGGAATCCACCAAGCAAGCCTTTGTCGTTCGCGACGCCCATGTAACTGACCCCGCATATATGCCGGTTGAAGCACAGAGCTTTCTTGCCGATCAGGTGCTTGATGATATGGCCGCCGCAATCGACCCGTTCACCGCCTCGCCATGGCCGCGCGCTGCAGCCAAAGGCGACACCTGCTGGCTGGGCGCGGTGGATAGTTCAGGTTGCGCGGTCAGCTTCATTCAGAGCATTTATTGGGAGTTTGGCAGCGGAGTTGTTCTGGAAGATACAGGCATCACCTGGCAAAATCGCGGCACCAGCTTTTCGCTGGATGCGGCCCATCACAACGCCCTGAAACCCGGTCGCAGACCGTTCCACACGATCCAACCTGCGCTTGCCAGACTTAGCGATGGGCGCGTGATGCCTTACGGCACCATGGGTGGTGAGGGGCAGCCACAGACGCAGGCCATGATATTTGCCCGCCACGTCCTGCATGGCCAGGACCTTCAGGCTGCCATCACAGCACCACGGTGGCTTTTGGGGCGGACATGGGGCGCCGAAACGACCTCGTTGAGGATGGAGGGCCGGTTCGAATCGGACGTCGTCGCTGCACTGGACGCGGCAGGCCATGATCCTCAGATGATCGGCGATTACGACGAGATGATGGGCCACGCCGGGGCGCTGGTCCTCCATCCGGACGGCTTGATCGAAGGTGCAAGTGATCCGCGTTGTGATGGGGCCGCGCTGGGGTTCTGAATTGTGACACGGAATTCGCGCTCGGTCGGCTACAGGATGCTGGCTGGTTTTGTTCGGAATACGTCAAGTGCTTGGAATGACCTAGTCTGCAGTCCGTGACTTGATCGATGCTTTTTGCCCGGCATTCCGGCTGACCGGAGTCAGAAAATCTGACCAATTTCCCCATTTCACGTTGGGAAAAACTGCCCGGTGACGCTGTAGCAGACACTCGTATTGCGCGCGGCAACCTACCGAATTGAGCCCTTTATGTCGGATGCAGCGGTATGTCTTTGGTGTCGGAATAAGTCGCACTCGGCCGTGACGCTTACCCGACAAAATTAGTCGGATTGACATACCTGAGTAAATCACTCAGTCTTTACTGAAATTAGCCAGCCACCGAATCTGGGGCAAGCCGAACACTCAGAATCCCGAAGGGAGTGGGCGGATGACTCTTGTCTATGCGCAAACTGAAGATGGTGAATTGGATTGGCGTGAGGCCCTGCTCATCGCGGTGGAATCTGGCCTTCCGGATCTCTTCAATATCGAGTGGCTGATCGAAAAAGCCGAGACACGTGAATGGGGCGGGGTATGGTGGTGAACGACCTCAGGCAAGCGACCGTTAGCCCACCAGACAATTTGCCGATGTACGAGGCGGTCGACCTGACCAAGGGTGGCGACCTGGCCCATATCAAATTGAATAATCAGCTTTACACGCTGCGCATCACGCGTGCCGGAAAGCTGATACTGACCAAATGAATTCTATAACCCCACATCGCGGCGGAGCCCCTGTTGGCTTCTTGACCGAACTCGGTCCGGTGGAAGCCAAAGCTGTCCTGTATCTCCGCCTCTGGTGCGATGGGCCCGACGCGCAGCAGCAAGTCTGGAATGACTTTGCCAGGGAGCTCGGCTCCGAGAATGGACGAAAGGCACTGAAATCATTCGAGACCCTGTGCAGTCTTTGTGTTCGCCATGGGCGTCGGCCCCTGATGCGGCATCACGCAACATGCGAATGCCTCGGCGCAGATGAGTCCTGCTTCGCAAATTTCGTTGGCTATGCCAGCGAGGGGGAACGCGAAGATGCCCTGATGATAGCGACCACCATTGTCCGCCCCGACATGGCCCCATCCCTTGTTGGTCTCGCCCAGGACTTCGGCCTCGCGCTTCGACGCATGGCCCTGAAAACCAACACCTCAGACGAAAAACCGACAACGTTTCACTGAAAAGGAAAGTCCCTAATGAAGACGCTTACTCTTGCCACAACGTCGCTCGCGCTCAGTATCGGCGGCGCAGCTTTTGCGGATGGCCACATCAACAAAGCAGCAGTGCTCGAAACATACGCGAATATTGCCGAGGCGAATTACACTGACAGCCTTATCGCTGCGCAGCGCCTTCAGGCTGCGGTCAATGATCTGGTGGCAAATCCTTCGCCCGTCGCTCTGGATGCGGCAAAGGCGGCATGGTTGGCGGCGCGGGTGCCATATCAGCAAACCGAGGTCTTCCGTTTTGGCAATGCCATCGTCGATGATTGGGAAGGCAAGGTAAACGCCTGGCCGCTGGACGATGGGCTGATCGACTATGTCGACGCGACCTACGGCGGCGCGACGGATGAAAACGCGGTGGCTGTTTTGAACGTCATCGCCAATGCCAGTTTTGTTCTGTCGGGCGAAACAGTCGATGCCTCCAGTATTACGCCCGCTCTGCTGGAAGAAACCCTGCAAGAGGCGGATGGCGTCGAATCCAATGTTGCCACGGGGGTACCACGCCATTGAATTCCTCCTCTGGGGTCAGGACCTCAACGGCCACGGCGCTGGTGCCGGAAACCGACCCTGGACCGACTACGCAACAGGTGACGCATGTACCGGCGGGCACTGTGATCGCCGTGATGACTACCTCGAAGCCGCCACTGCCTTGTTGGTCTCGGACCTCGAGTGGATGGCCGCGCAATGGGCCGAAGATGGCGAAGCGCGTGCGACGGTGATTGCAGACGCTGACGCCGGGATATCGGCGATTTTGACGGGAATGGGATCGCTGTCATATGGCGAGACTGCCGGTGAACGGATGCGTCTTGGGGTAATGTTGAACGACCCCGAGGAAGAGCATTCCTGCTTTGCCGACAACACGCACAACGACCACTACTTCAACGGCGTCGGCGTCCAGTCTGCTTACCTGGGCAGCTACACGCGGATCAACGGTGAGGTTGTGGAAGGGCCATCGCTGGCTGATTTGGTGGCCGCCACTGATGCGAGCCTTGATGCCGAGATGCAAACCAAACTTGCATCCGCTGTGCTTGCCCTCGGCAAAATCAAGACCGCGGCCGAAGCTGGGTTCAGCTATGACATGATGTTGGAGCGTGGAAACGAAGCTGGCGAGGCGCTGATTATGGGCGGTGTTAATGGACTGATCGACCAGACGCGCAGTATCGAACGGGTGGTCGCATCGCTTGGCGCACCGGCTATTAAGATTGAAGGGTCCGACAGCCTCTATAATCCCGACGCCGTGTTCCAGTAGGTTCCATCACATGAGATGGCGCGGCGATTTGAGGTCGCGCCGTCCATCTGCACAGATGTTAGCCCCGCGCATGTTCCAGCCGAACCCGATCGCTCTCGCGCTCGCCATTTTCTTTCCGGGCCTGATTTGGGCTGGCCCGTCCGATGAACCCCACCTCAGCATTGTCCCCAGAACAAAGTCCGAAGCGGCAAGGATTGCATCCGTGACCAAATTGGCCACCAGCTTTGACCAAGCGCAACAGTTTGAAGCGAAGTCAGCCGGGGCGGCGACTGTCCGAGCCATGTCAAATGCCGATGCGTTCTCACAACCGTCAGGGAATATCACATTCGAGGACGAGTTGACTTTCAAGGTCGGCAACGGGTTGTTCCGGAAACTTTGGGTCTCGTCGCCGTCCTCGACTCTGGCATCGGATGGCTTGGGTCCGCTATACAACGCCCGGTCTTGCCAGCGTTGCCACCGGAAAGATGGCCGGGGGCACCCACCGGAGGGACCGGAAGACAACGCGATTTCGATGTTCCTGCGGGTATCGATCCCCGGAAGCTCAGATGACGCAATTTCCGAGATAGAGGGCTATTTGGCGACATTGCCAGAGCCGACTTACGGCAGCCAATTACAGGATCTCAGCCTTGCCGGGTACCCAGGGGAATACACCCTCCAAATCGACTATGAGGAGGTCGAGGTGGCGCTATCCGGGGGCGAATTCGCCTCCCTGCGACAGCCGACCTACACCGCCGCCAACCTTGGGTATGGGCCATTGCACCCCGACGCGATGCTCAGCCCGCGCGTCGCCCCACAGATGATCGGCCTGGGCCTGCTTGAGGCGATACCTGCGGCTGACATCCTCGCCCTGGCGGACCCGGACGATCTGAACGGCGATGGGATTTCGGGTCGTCCGAACATCGTCTGGTCGATTGAATACAACGAACCCATGTTAGGCCGCTTTGGCCTGAAGGCCGCATCACCGACCGTGCGCGAACAATCTGCAGGGGCCTTTGCCGGTGACATAGGCATATCCAACCCGCTGTTCCCTGCCGCTTGGGGCGACTGCACCGCTGCGCAGTCAGACTGCCGCGCCGCCCCACATGGGGATGCCGACGACCGTGGGTTCGAAATTGATGATGAGGGATTGGACCTGGTGACATTCTACAGCCGAAACCTTGGCGCGCCCGCCCGGCGCGACGTGGATGATCCAGACGTACTTCGTGGAAAAGAAACGTTCCACACGACCGGCTGCACATCCTGCCATCAACCTGTCTTTGTTACGCACCGCCTAGAAGATCAACCCGAACAGAGCTTTCAATTAATCTGGCGTATACCGATATGCTCCTCCACGACATGGGGTCGGGGCTAGCCGACAATCGCCCGGAAGCCCGTGCAACCGGCACGGAATGGCGGACCCCGCCCTTGTGGGGCATCGGAATGACGCAACAAGTGTCTGGCCATACCTATTTCCTGCACGATGGACGGGCGCGGTCGCTGCTCGAGGCAATCTTATGGCACGGCGGCGAAGCGCAATCGCAGCGGGACGCGGTGGTGGACATGGACCCCAACGACCGCAAGGCATTGTTAAGATTCCTGGAGAGCCTGTGATGCGTGTCTTGCTTCCAGCACTTTTGGCGCTGATGTCATTCCCAGTTTTGGCCGACGAACCCGACATTGGCGCCATCGTCGAATCTTACGTTTTACCGGGGTATCGCACCCTCGCAGACGAAGCCGCTGATTTGGCTTCGACCGCTGCTAAGGAGTGTTCGCCGGACAGCTCCAATCTGATTGCGGCCTACCATAATGCCTTTGATGCGTGGATAGATGTCAGCCACCTGCGATTTGGCCCATCAGAACGCGATGACGACGCTTTTGCTTTGGCGTTCTGGCCAGACCCAAGAGGGTCCACTCCGAAGGCTCTTGCGTCACTTATCCGGGGCAAAGACGTTGCGGTTTCCAATCCCGCCGAATTCGCCACCGTGTCGATCGCTGCGCGCGGCTTCTATGCACTGGAATTCCTGCTATTTGATCCGAAACTCGCGCAAGGCGGCGATCAGGATTATCACTGCACATTGGTCCAAGCGATAGCAGCGGACATCTCGTTGAACGCAGCAGCCATTCTGGAGAGATGGCTGGATGGCTACGGCGCTCTGATGTCCGACCCCGGAAACGACACCTACCGAACTTCGAACGAGGCCGCGCAGCAGTTGTTCACTGCCCTCTCAGCCGGACTGCAATTCACCTCTGATACCCGGCTTGGTCGCCCGATGGGCACTTTCGAACGGCCCCGCCCAGATCGAGCGGAAGCTCGTCGATCCGGGCGGTCACTCAGGCATGTGATCTTGTCACTGACGGCGACCAAGCGATTGGCGGCACTCATCGCTATGAACGATAAAATCGTCGAACGTGCGTTCGATACTGCAATAACAAAGGCCGAGGATTTGGACGACCCCGTTTTCGCCGGAGTTGTCGAACCTCAGGGTCGGTTTCGGGTCGAGTCGCTCCAACAAAGCATCGACACCATTCGCCGACGTCTGGCAGAGCAGGTTGGCCCCGGCCTTGGCATAGCAGCGGGCTTCAACTCATTGGACGGTGACTGATGGGCGACCGCAGATCATTCATCGCCGGGATGCTTGCCGCCGGGCTGATTCCCAAACCGACATGGGCCGACGTTGGCAGTCCAGCGTTCCTATCCGCCGGCAAAAAGCCCGACGGCTCATTCGTGCTGTGCGGTCTTTGCGCAATCGGCCAGATCACATTTGAAATTCCGCTGCCTGGCCGTGGGCACGCCGCTGCCGCACATCCGATTTTGGCCGAGGCCGTCGCCTTTGCGCGCCGCCCTGGCACGTTTGCAATCGTCTTGGATTGTACAACTGGTCTCGAAAAAGCGCGACTCAGCGCTCCTGCGGGTCGCCATTTTTATGGGCACGGGGTGTTCTCTGCTGATGGAGATTTGTTGTTCACGACTGAGAACGACTTCAATGCCGCACGTGGTGTCATCGGGGTGTGGGATGCACGTCGTAGATATAAGCGCGTCGGGGAATTCGCATCCGGCGGCGTCGGTCCCCACGATCTGAAACTCATGCCCGATGAACATTTTCTCGTCGTCGCCAACGGTGGCATCGAAACCCATCCGGAGACCGGTCGGACCAAGCTCAACATCCCAACAATGCGCCCGAACTTGTGCTACGTGGGTTTGGATGGGCAGATCAGGGACCGGATCGAACTTGATGACCACCATCGGAAAAACTCAATCCGCCACTTGGCGATCTCACCCGATGACACCGTCGCTTTCGCCATGCAATGGCAAGGAGACATGACAGAGGACCTACCGCTTCTTGGAGTTCATAATCTGGTGGCTGGAACGATCGGCTTTGCGGAAGGTGCCTCGGTTCACCTGATGAACGGCTACCTCGGCAGCGTCGCCATCTCAGCGGACGGTCGGGCGCTCGCCACAACCTCACCCCGCAGCGGTGTGCTTCAGATTTTTCATAACAGGATTCTAATGGCAACAAACCTCCTTGCAGATGTTTGCGGCGTCGAGGCAATGGCTACAGGATTCTTCGTTACAACAGGAACCGGTTTGGTGATCCCACCTTCGGGCAACGAGCTTGTGCATCCAATCTCTTGGGACAACCACCTGATTGCCATTTGATATGCGCCGAGGTGCGCCTGGTGTTGCTGCCGGTCCCGTTGTTTAGGAATGCTGCTTGGCCACCAGTCACGGGATGCCTTTGCCTTTGCCAGCCTCGGTCACACCATCGATCAGGACAAACATAATGGTGCAGGGTTTCGTTCCTCGATTGGCCCAGGCATGGTTCGTGCCGCGTTGGATGACGACATCGCCAGCTTTCAGCAGCACGTCATCCTCTTCCTTGTCCATCAGCATCCAGATCTCGCCATTCATGACGATACCGTAGTCCACTGAATCCGTACGGTGCATCCAGGGATGACGTCCGCCTTGGACGACATTTGACCCGGCACCCATTTCCGCAAATGCAGCAGCGCCATCTTCGCTGGACAAGCGTGCCATCACTTCCGGGTCTTCGGGCATGAATTCGACGCACCTGAATACGGTCCCATTTTCAGGCGGATGCAGAATAAATGGGCCGGTGCAGATCTCGGTCGGGCCGTCGTATTCGGCAGGTGTTTGATCTGAGAACGGCGGAGCAATACTCGGCCACGGTAGCGGCGGCACAGTGCTGTCGCGGGCGGCTTAAAAGTCGGCCACTTTTGTCCTTTCGGTTTTCGGGAGGGCTTGGGGATTTTCACCGTGGATTTGTATTTGAAGGTTCGCCACGCTCACTTTGAGGAAGGGTTGAGCGGGCGCCGGATTGCCCGGGATTTTGGGCTTAGCCGGGACAGTGTTTCGAAGATGTTGGCGTATTCTGAGCCGCCCGGATATCGGCGAACGGCGCCGATCAGGCGTCCCAGGCTTGATCCTTATACGGGTCAGATCGACCAATGGCTTGCGGAAGACAAGACCCGTCCCCGCAAGCAGCGCCATACGGCCAAGCGGATCTTTGAACGGCTACGTGACGAATGTGGGTTCGGTGGCGGTTACACGATTGTCAAAGACTACGTCCGATCCAGGAAGCGCTCCGGCAAGGAGATGTTTGTTCCGCTGAGCCATCCGCCTGGACACGCCCAGGCCGACTTTGGCGAAGCGCTGGTTGTGATCGGCGGTGTCGAGCAAAAGGCGTTCTTCTTTGCGCTTGATTTGCCCCACAGTGATGCCTGCTACATCCGCGCGTATCCTGCGGCGAACACCGAAGCCTGGCTGGACGGGCACGTACATGCCTTTGGCTTTTTTGGCGCGGTGCCGCGCTCTGTCCTTTACGACAATGATCGCTGCCTTGTGGCGAAGATCATGCCGGATGACACCCGCCAGAGAACCCAGCGGTTCAGCGCGATGCTCTCTCATTATGTGATCGGTGACCGTTATGGCCGTCCCGGCAAGGGCAATGATAAGGGCAAAGTCGAAGGCCTTGTTGGGTACGGGCGGCGCAACTTCATGGTACCGATCCCGCGCTTTGCCCATTGGGATGCGTTCAACGACTACCTTGAAGAACAATGCCGCAAACGGCAGGCCGACATGCTGCGCGGTCACAAGGTCAGTATCGGCGAACGGCTGGAGGCTGATCTGGCGGCCATGCGTCCTTTGCCCGCCGCGCCCTTTGAAGCCTGTGATCTCCAAAGTGGCCAAGTCACATCAACATCCCAGGTGCGCTACCGGGGCAACGATTACTCAGTCCCCGTTGCCTATGGCCATCGAGAGGTTTGGATCAAAGGCTTCGTTGACCGCGTCGTGATTGGCTGCGCGGCAGAGATCATCGCAGACCATCCCCGCTCCTATGACTCAGGCGATATGGTGTTTGACCCGGTGCATTACCTGCGCCTGATCGAGCGCAAGATCATGTCCTTTGATCAGGCAGCGCCCTTGCAGGGCTGGGAGCTGCCAGAAGCCTTCGCCACGCTCCAGCGGCTCTTGGAGGCCCGGCAAGGCAAGACCGGGAAGCGGGAGTATGTGCAGGTTCTTCGCCTGTTGGAACGCTTTGATCTGGCGGTGCTGCATCTGGCGATCAAAGACGCACTGCTGATGAGAGCGGTCAGCTTCGACGCGATCAAGCATCTGCTTCTCTGCCGTGTTGAGCGCCGACCGCCGCGGCTGGATCTGGATGTCTATCCCTTTCTGCCCAGAACCAATGTCGCCACAACGTCTGCAGCCACCTACATGAGCCTGCTGACAGGCGGTGGCGCATGACCGAGGCTCCTGAACTGCTTCTGGCCCATCACCTCAAAACCCTGCGGTTGCCCACATTCCTGCGTGAGCACGACAAGCAAGCGCGTATCTGCGCCGCAGAGGGCGTGGACCATGTCCGCTATCTGGCCCGGCTGACCGAGTTGGAACTGATCGACCGCGAACGACGCATGGTCGAACGCAGGATCAAGTCGGCGAAGTTCCCGGCGGTCAAAAGCCTGGACAGCTTCGACTTCAAGGCGATCCCATCGCTGAACAAGATGATGGTTCTGGAATTGGCGCGCTGTGATTGGATCGAGCGCCAGGAGAACGTCATCGCGCTCGGCCCGTCCGGCACCGGCAAAACCCATGTCGCGCTCGGGCTGGGCCTTGCAGCGTGTCAAAAAGGGCTGCCGGTGGCGTTTGTAACAGCAGCGGCGTTGGTCAATGAACTGATGGAATCCAGAGACGAGAAGCGCTTGCTGCGCCTGCAGCGACAACTGGCCAAAGTCAAACTGCTGATCATCGACGAGTTGGGCTTCGTGCCCCTCAGCAAAACCGGCGCTGAACTATTGTTCGAGCTGATCTCACAGCGTTACGAACGCGGCTCCACGCTAATCACCAGCAACCTGCCATTCGAAGAATGGACTGACACATTCGGCACCGAACGCCTGACTGGCGCCCTTCTGGATCGCCTGACCCATCATGTGAACATTCTGGAAATGAACGGCGAAAGCTACCGCCTCAGCCAGAGCCGCCAACGAACCAAAACAACCGGAACTTGATCAAAGCAGGATTGGCCTGACGGCCAATGCGCCTTGGAACGTGCTTGCTACCTGAGGGCCTCACGCTCCAAGGCGCACACCACAAACTGGCCGGCTTTTGCTCCGCCCTAGTGGCAGGATATTACGCCGCCGTTGACACCGATGGCAGTTCGAACGGGACAACGGTAGATTTGGCCATGGCGGCATATCCTTTCTCTCTGAGATCGACGGCGTCTTTCAACACCGCCATGATATGCCGCTTACTTCAGGCCATCACCAACTTTCGGGCATAACTCACAGCCTTAGATCAACTAGCAAGCTTGCCTAAACATTTCTGGGCGCGCAGTTGTCAAATTTCGTGCTTGGGACAGGCCTGTTGGCATTTCTAACGATCTAAGGTTTCTTATGCAGACAATGGTTGCTTTGACACGCCGTCCCACCGTCTCAACATCCAATACCACTGCTCAGGGTCTGCTTTGATCCGCGCAGATAGACTGTCATTAAAAGCGCGGGTCATGGTGACGCAGTCTGTGTGGGGGATTGGAGCTTCGAATACCACGTGAAATGCATTCCCGTCTTCAATGCGAATACCATAGGCAGGTATCATGGGCAGTTCGTATTTGAGTGCAAGTTGGGCAGCAGCGACGGACGTGAGCGCGTCAAGACCAAGAAACGGTATCCGTACACCTTCAGAATATTTTTCATCCAACAAGATTGAGATAATGCCGCCATCCCGCAAATGCCGTACAAGGCCCCTAGTCCCAACTCTACCGGTGGCCAGAATCGGTTTGCCGCCCGCCTCAATGCCGGAACGAATTCGGCGCTCATAGTGGCGGTTTTTGTGGGGCCGATAAACAGCTCCGCTTTCCATCCCGTGCATTTTGATCACGGCACGAACTGCTTCCCATTGTCCAAAATGACCTGACACAATGATTGCCCCTTTGCCGACCGAGTTCGCCTCTTTCAGCGCGGCAAGGCCGGGACCTGAGTTTCTGAACTTGTGGTGTTGGATTTGGAATTCAGCATCGTGGTAAATCTCAAAAAGCGTTCGCCCCATATGCCTCCCCATATTTCGACGAAGCTTTGCGCGTTCACCTCGCATCATGTTGGGAAAAACTTGCTTAACTTCCCGGTCAAACCGGCTTCTTGCAGGCGGGAACCAGCTCATGACAAACCCAAAAGTCGTCCCCAAACCACGGGACCGATAATCGAACGTGCGCCATCGATAGGCTGTAAGCGCAGACCACAAGGCGAAGTACCGAGCGTGATGTAAGACTGATGTCAGGGTGGTGGAATACATGGCACCGTATGACTGGGTTTTGTTGCAATACCAATCGAAATCGTAGGGCCCACCACTCCGTTCCATACCCATTTCCGTTTGAATCGGCGCGTTCTCAAGGCCGCAATCTGAGGCTTCCGTAAAGTCGCATTTCCCGACCCTAGTCGATTAACCCAACCACATCCTGCACATTCAAATGTGTGTATCGTTGAACACTTCTGATGTCTCTGTGCCCACTTACCATCATGATCTGGGCTTGGTTCAGTCCCTTTCTGGCAACCTCTGTGATCCTTGAGTGCCGAAGTTGGTGGAATCTCACATCACTGTCCAATCCGACCGCTTCCCTAGCCCTCCTGACAGCCTGTGTGACGCTGTAGGCTGCGACCGGGTATATCCTTGCGTTTCGATCCGAGATTCCTGTCAGTGACTCTCTCAGGAGCTCTACGGCCCGTTTGGTCAAGGGAACATCCCTGTCTCCTTCTTTGCCGTCAACGACACAAAGAAATCTGTCTTCGAGATGCAGATCATGGGGCGTCAAACGTAGTATTTCAGATCGCCTCATTGCTGTCTCATATGCCAGTTCCGTTATCAAAGCCATTTGGGGCGACATGGCAGACAACAGCATCATCAACTCGTCCCTTGAGACCACACGGTCCCGTGGCTTGCTAGGTTTGGGCATTGTGATCAGCTCGCATGGGTTCTGGATGCTTGGCTTTCCCTCCGATACCAACTCGCGAATGTACCAGCGATAAACCCTTCGGATCATCAACAGTTCATCCCGACACGTTGCCTGCGTAACCTCTGCCAATCGATGCTGCTTGAAGGCATTCACATCCTTTAGCGTGATACGGTCCATCCGGTTTCGCATTTTCTTGAACTTGCAGATTCTGTCGATCCTGTTGGCGGTAAGAGCCTGTGAAAGTCGGTTCTCCAGTTCGTTGTGGCAATACATGTGGCCAGCATCCAGAAATGGCGGATGTCCGAGACCAAGTTCCAGACCTTTTTGCTGAGCGAAGCGTTCAGCTCTTCCACGAGTTGCGAATGTGCCGGAGGCGAAAATCTTGCCTTTGCCTCTGATTTGAACGTTCCATTTACCCGAAGGCAGTTTGCGAATCGTAGCCATTGCGAAAAGTTCCCATATTAGTTTAACTTTATCTCGTAAATACTTATTTTTCATATATTAAATACCGATTACCAAGGTTAGGGTCGTGAGTTCGAATCTCATCGCCCGCTCCAAATTTACAAGGCCATCCGGCAACGGGTGGCCTGTTTTTTTGGCCACAACAGATCCGCCTGATGGTCGGCACGCATAGCGCCGGTCTTCACAATGACGGTCGCGTCGCTCATGGTAGGTTCATGTACGCCACACTTCACGATATTATTGAATTGGAAACAGAGCGCTGTGGTGTCTAAACCCCTGCACATCCTGCGGATCACTCCCCACTTTCTTCGCCCCAAGCTCGCCCCGGTGGCCTATGATCCATGCGGAGGTTTGCAGGTCCAGTCGCGACGCCTAACCCAGGCATTGGATCGAGGAACCATTCGGCAGACGGTTTTGACCAGTCGTCTGCCGGGTAGTGCCCGGAAGGAAAATCTGGCGAACGGTACAGAAATTCACTCGGTCGGGCCGGTTCTGCCAGAATGGCTGGTGCCTTGGGCGTTGTCGCTGACATGGGGGATTGCGGTCCTGGCACAGCTTTGGCGGCAGCGTCGTACCGTTGATCTGATCCACATCCACTTAAATCACTGGCTATGGTGCAGAATCCTGATTGTAGCCGCGCGAACAATCGGACTGCCGACGGTGGTGAAAGCAAGCACCGATCTTTGGGTGGCTCAGAACAACCGATTCGTGCGGCACATTGGCCATTGGATCGACGGGTTTGCACTCCGCCGGGCCTCTCACGTGATTACACTGACGGAAAGCTGCGCCAGAAAAATGCGTTTCAGCTACGGTTTCACAACCGAACAGGCGACAGTGATTCCCGATGCGATTGATCTTTCGGCGTTTTGCGCAAACCTCTCGCCTATACAGATCGAGGCGTTCCGACAGCGGTTTGCAATTCCAAACGACAGAAATATCGTCCTCTATCTGGGCCGCATCCGGTCCGAGAAGGGCTGGCAAGACCTGCCGGACGTCGCCCGCGCCCTCGGCCCCCAGGACTTCCTTCTGATCTGCGGCGACGGACCAGACCGGGCGAAACTCAAGACAGCAATGGCGCGAGCCTGTCCAGATGACCGATGGCGTATCACAGGCTTCGTCGATCAGTTGCAAGCGCGCATTGCGCTCGAGGTTGCGGACATCCTGATTCTACCTTCCCGACGCGAGGCTTTCGGAGGATTCCTGCTGGAAGCAATGGCCTGCGGTATCCCTGCGGTTTCTTACCGGATCGGAGGCATACCCGAGCTGGCTGGAAATCCCGCCGCCATCAGACTGATTGAACCGGGTGATACAGCAGCGTTCACCAGCGCTGTGTGTCATCTTTTGAGCGACCCTGCGGAACGCGAGCTATTAACTCAGCGCGGTCAGGATCGTGTCTCGGACTTCGGGCTGGATGACGCAACAGCCTCGGTTCTGTCAGTTTACGCAAAGGTCATGGCCACACCACACGCGACCATCAACCGACTGAAATCGCTACAGAAACCTGACTCACAGATGACACGATGAGCGGTCCAAAGGGCGCGACCATCATTGTTGCCCATCCTGATGATGAGGTGCTTTGGTTCGCCTCGGCGCTGCCAGAGGCCGCTGAGGTCATCATTGCGTTTCAGGACTACGCAGTGCGGCCGGGCCTTGGCGAGCGTCGTGCACAGGCGATGGCCGATTTGCCGTTTGGGGTGCACTGTCTGGCGCTTTCCGAGGCGGGCACGTTCGACGCCGTTAACTGGTCTGAACCGACGCGCTCAGCACTTGGGCTAAAGATGAATGCAGCCGGAACAGCCCCGGCGGTGTCTGAAGCCTATGCCCGGAACTATGAGGCTCTTCGAACCCGGTTGAGCCACCGCCTCTCTCCGGACTCTTGCGTATTCACCCACAATCCATGGGGTGAGTATGGGCATGCAGATCACGTTCAGCTCTATCAAGTGTTGGAGAGCCTGCGCGCTGATATCGGGTTTGATATGTGGGTATCGGGCTATGTATCAAGCCGCACGATGCTACTGGCCCGGCAATACGCCACGCCCTCGCAGCCGATCCTTCACGGGCGCCCTGACGCTGCTTTGGGCGCGCGGGTAATGGAGATCTACCAGCGCCACGATTGCTGGACCTGGAAGAACGATTGGGTTTGGCCCGCCGAGGAATACTTTCTTCCGGCTCCATTGCCTTTGGTTGGTGCCAAAACCGTTCAGCCAGTTACAGACAGAACGCCGCTTTGTCATATTCCAGCGCCGGAAATCGGGCCGGATAGGATCGTTCGGTTCCGCTGACGTTGGGTCTCAGCCCTCTCGCAAGCCAGCGATCCTGCGATCAGTTGCTGCCATTGCCTCTGACGACACCACACCGCTCGCCAGCGCATCCTGAACCGCCACGTTGATCCGCGCCCCAATGGCCGGCTCCGGATTGGTGAAATTCCCGAAAATAAGAAGATCATTGCCTGCCACCATGGCTTCGCGCACCGAGGCGGCCTCGGAGTAGGCATTCCGCACGGCGCCCATCTGCAAATCATCGGTGATGATCGGGCCATCAAACCCAATATCCCGCCGCAGCATCTGCACCGCCCTCTTGCTGAGCGAGGTTGGTTGAAACCGCCCATCGGACATACTCGCATGGAACAGATGCGCCATCATCACGCTGTCGGCCAACCCCTCCGAAACCAGTTGAGCAAACGGATCCAACTCCGCTTCCGACCAACTTTGAGTGATATCCGGCAAGCCGAGATGGCTGTCCGCGCTCGTGCTGCCGTGGCCGGGGAAGTGTTTGAGGCAGGTTGCCAGCCCGGCGGCGCGATGCGCCCGGATGAACTGCCGCGCGGCCGCTGTGACCACACGCGGATCCGCCGAGAAACTGCGCCCCAACCCGCCGATGATCGGATTGCGCGGGTTCACGTTGAGGTCGGTCACCGGGGCAAGGTTCAATGTGATCCCGGCCTTTGCCAGTTGCGCGGCGCGCGGCTGATAATAGTCGAAAACACAGGCTTCAGTGTCGCAACGCGCCACCACCTGCTGCGCGGCCAGCCAGGCTTTGAAACCGCGCGCGGTGTTTGTGCGGGTCGTCGGCCCGCCCTCGTTGTCGATGGCGATGATCGGAGGCGTCGTGCCTCCCGCAGCCCGCAGCCCATCCAGAAGTTTCCGTAACTGGCGGGCGCTGCGAATATTCCGTTCGAACAGGACGACGCCCCCGACACGGCCCGTCGCCAAATCCCGGGCAACTGCCTGCACGCCTGCGTCGCGCGCCCGTGTGCCGGTAAATCCGACCAGTATCCGCGCCCCTGCCCGGCGCACCGGATCCCTCTGTGCGACGGCCGGGGCAGCCAGAACGCTTAACAGTCGCGGTGGCGCTATTTCTCAGAAACTGGCGGCGGGACTGCGTCATACGCTGTGGGTCTACCCCGACCAGGACGCCTCAGCCAGAGGCGTCGGCCTCGTCCAGCACCCGGCGGGCAATACGAAAACACTCCAGCGCCATCGGCACCCCGGCATAAATACCAACGGCATGAATGATGGCGCGGATTTCCTCGCGGCTGACACCATTGTTCAATGCGCCCCGGCAGTGCACTTCCCATTCGTGTAGGCGGCCCAGCGCCCCCAACATGGCAAGGTTCATCATCGAGCGGGTCTTTGGCGGGATCGCTTCGTCGCCCCAACCAAAGCCCCAGCACCAGGCGGTCATAGCCTCCTGAAACGGGCGAGTCAGATCGTCGGCGGCGGCAAGGTTCTTCTCGACATATTCAGCGCCAAGCGTCGCCTTGCGCTGCTCCAGCCCCTTCAGGAACAGGTCTTCATCGAAAGCGTCGCTCAACTCAGCCGCGCCTTGACCATCGGCCCGACGGAACCGAAATCCATCTGGCCGGTGTATTTGCCCTTCAACGCGCCCATCACCGCGCCCATGTCGCGGATCGAGGTTGCTCCGGCATCGGCAATTGCCGCGTCGATGGCGGCGGCGGTTTCTTCTTCGGACATCTGCCGGGGCAGGAAATCCTCGATCACCTTGATCTCTTCGCGTTCCTTTTCGGCCAATTCCAACCGTCCGCCTTCGTCATAGGCGCGCGCACTTTCGTGACGCTGTTTCACCATTTTCCCGAGGATCGCCAGAACCTCAGGATCGCCAACAGCGGCCTCGCCGTCTTCTCCGCCACGCTGCGCAATCTCGCGATCCTTGATTGCGGCGTTAATCAACCGCAGGGTCGACAGGCGCGTGGCATCCTTGGCGCGCATGGCGTCTTTCAACGCCTCGCCCACTTTCGTTCTCAGAGTCATCACAGACATCCCAATGTTTCGCGCCCCAGTCTGCGACCATAGCCAATGGAGCGCCGGCCCGCAACAACCGGTTTTCCGCGTAACTCTTTGATTTCCCTACGTTAGCCGAATCAGATCAGCCGCTTGACCAGCCACCGCCGCGCCCGTAGGTTGCCGCGAATTTGCCACCGCCATGATCCAGGGGGATCCATGATGACCAGCGCATCTAAGCCTGTAAAACCAACGGCTTGCCTGGTGCTTGCCGATGGCACAGTGTTCTATGGCAAGGGCTTTGGGGCAACCGGACAGGTGGAGGCCGAGCTATGCTTCAACACCGCCATGACCGGCTACCAAGAGATTATGACCGACCCCTCCTACGCCGGACAGGTCGTCACCTTCACCTTCCCCCATATCGGCAATACCGGTGTCACTAGCGAGGATGATGAGACGGCAGATCCCGTCGCCGCAGGCATGGTGGTGAAATGGGACCCGACCGAGCCGTCCAACTGGCGCGCCACGGGGGAGTTGACCGACTGGCTGGCATCCCGCAACCGGATTGGCATCGGCGGCATCGACACGCGCCGCCTGACCCGCGCTATCCGTCAACAAGGCGCGCCCCATGTTGCGCTGGTCCACGATCTTGACGGAAATTTTGACCTTGAAACACTTGTTGCCGCGGCGCGCGGGTTTTCCGGGTTGGAAGGCCTCGATCTGGCAAAGGAAGTCACCTGCGCGCAATCCTACCGCTGGGATGAAATGCGGTGGGCCTGGCCCGATGGCTTCCCCAAGCGGAGCGGTCCAGGCCATAAAGTGGTCGCCATCGACTATGGTGCCAAACGCAACATCCTGCGGTGCTTGGCGAGCGCCGGCTGTGACGTCACTGTATTGCCCGCGACAGCCACAACTGACGACGTACTGGCCCACGACCCCGATGGCGTATTCCTGTCAAACGGCCCCGGTGATCCGGCGGCGACCGGAGCCTATGCTGTGCCGATGATCCAGGGCGTAATGGACGCTCGGCCCAATATGCCGGTGTTCGGAATCTGCCTGGGCCACCAGATGCTTGCACTGGCGTTGGGGGCGAAGACCGTCAAGATGAACCACGGCCACCACGGCGCGAACCATCCGGTAAAGGATTTCGAGACGGGTAAGGTCGAGATCACCTCGATGAACCACGGTTTTACCGTCGATGCCCAGACCCTGCCTGAAGGCGTGACCGAAACCCATGTGTCGCTGTTCGACGGCTCGAACTGCGGCATCCGGGTTGCGGATCGTCCTATTTTCTCGGTCCAATACCACCCGGAGGCGAGCCCCGGCCCACAGGACAGTTTCTACCTGTTCGAACGCTTCGCCGCTGCGATGGAGGCGGCGACGGAGACGGTGGCGGGTTGGAGGACGACGTACTTGTAGCGCTGAGTTTAGCCCAGAGCGGACGTTAGGAATGCACCCAGACACAGCCCGGCATCAAGGCGAGGCCGCCGGACAATCTACCCTTATTCCTAAATGCTCCCCATCACAGTTAACTACCCGTTAAGACTTGCAAAGTTACTCAGAGGTTAATCGCCAAGATGCGAAAGACCCTGAATGCAGACCGCCTTCGCCGACAAACCGATCGAGTCGCAACGCACGCTGCCGGACTCGGTAGCACAAGCACTTGTCGAAATGGGGCGCCTGACAACGCGCGATCTGGGCATCGCCTATGAAACAGCGGCAGCCGGCGACGCGCGGCTGGCAGATGTCCTGTTGGCGATGGGGCTGATCCAAACCGATGACCTTGCGCAGGCGCAATCCGCAGTCACCGGAGCAATGCTGTTTTCGCCTTCCAACCACATCATCGACATCCGCCTGATTGATCTTCTGGGCGCAGACGCTTGCGTCAATCTGGGTATCCTGCCGCTGAATACACCGGGTGGTGCAACCCTGATTGCCACGGCGCGACCAGAAAGATTTGCCGCCGTGCGCCGCTGGCTCGCCACCAAACTCGGCCCGGTGCGCATGGTCATCGCGACCGAGCCGCAAATGCACGCCAGCCTGCTACCGTTGCGCAAACGCGCACTGGCACGTGACGCAGAAACCCGTGTCGAGGCTGGCGAAAGCTGCCGTGGCTGGTCGCCCCAACGATTTGGATGGCTGTTCGGGGGCGTGATGTTAGCCGCTCTGGCGCTGGCAGTCATTGCACCTGTGCTGGCGTTTTCGGCGCTGGCAATCTGGGCTGTGATCACGCTGGTCGCGACCACATCACTGCGCACCTCCGCGGCTATAATGCAGTTACGCGCCCGGAAACGCGGCGAAGTCGGTGGTGGCGCTGATCCGGTCGCAACCGCCCGACTGCCCGTCGTAACTCTGCTGGTCCCGCTTTTTCGTGAACGAGAGATTGCCGCCACGCTGGTGCGCCGTCTGGCTGCGCTGGATTACCCTGCGGGCTGCCTCGATATCTGCCTTGTGGTTGAGGAGGATGACATAACAACACAGGAAACGCTGGCGGGGGCGGACCTTCTGCCCTCGATGCGCCAGATCGTCGTGCCGCGTGCCATGCTGCAGACAAAGCCGAGGGCAATGAATTACGCCCTCGACTTTGCACGTGGTTCGATCGTCGGGATCTATGACGCCGAGGATCTGCCTGCCCCGGATCAGATCCGCCGAGTCGCGGAACGTTTCCTCGCAGCAGGACACGATCTTGCGTGCGTGCAGGCGGTCCTAGATTTCTACAATGCTGAATCCAACTGGCTGTCGCGTTGCTTCACCGTCGAGTATGCCACCTGGTTCCGCATCATCCTTCCGGGGCTAGAGCGTTTGGGGCTGGTGGTCCCGCTGGGCGGTACCAGCCTGTTTTTCCGCCGTGCGGCCCTCGAGGCGCTGGGTGGCTGGGATGCCCATAACGTCACCGAGGATGCTGACCTTGGCCTGCGCCTTGCGCGTCATGGCTACCGGACCGAACTCATCTCAAGCGTTACTCAGGAGGAAGCCAACTGCCGCTTCTGGCCGTGGGTAAAGCAGCGCGCGCGCTGGCTGAAAGGATACGCAGTAACCTATGCGGTCCACATGCGTCGCCCAGCACGCTTGTTTCACCAACTCGGCGCGTGGCGGTTCTTTGGCGTGCAGGTGGTGTTCCTCGGAACACTCAGCCAATTCGTCCTGGCGCCGGTGTTGTGGTCGTTTTGGCTGGTCCCCATCGGTCTGCCGCACCCACTGGTCGGGGCCGCGCCCTGGGGCCTATTCATCGCGCTTGGGGCACTGTTCTTACTGAGTGAGGTGCTGACGGTCGCAATTGGCTGCATCGCAACGGCGACCACCGGACGCAGTTGGCTGATAAAATGGGTGCCATCGCTGCACTTCTATTTTCCGCTGGGCGCTCTGGCGGCATACCGTGGCTTACTGGATATGGTCGTGCGGCCCTATTACTGGGACAAGACAGCGCATGGGATATTTCACGCACCGTCTGAGTGATGCGCGGAGCAGGCGTGTTTTCGCAGTTGGTTCTCTTCAGAAAACCCGATCAAACGCAGCTTCCAACCGCGCGACACTCGCATCCTCGTCCGCCAGCTTGTCCAACCCGAAGAGACCGATGCGGAAGGTCGAGAACCCATCGCCCTCGCCCACCTGCAGTGGCACCCCGGCAGCAACCTGAAATCCTTCCGCGGCGAAGGCGCGGCCTGACTGAACTTCGGGGTCCGACGTATAGCTGACGACAACACCCGGCGCGCCAAACCCCTCGGCTGCAACCGACCGGACGCCGCGCGCCGCCAAGGCCGCGCGCACGCGGTTGCCTTGATCCCATTGCGCATCTTTCAGGGCGTCGAATCCAACCTCGGACGCTTCAACCATCGCATCGCGGAACCCGCGCAACGCATCGGTCGGCATCGTGGCATGATAGGCATGCCCGCCGCCCTCATAGGCCTCCATGATCGACAACCACTTGCCCAGATCGGCTGAAAAGCTGGTGGATTTTCGGGCCTTCACCCGTTCCACTGCTGCATCCGACAGCATCACCAATCCCGCGGACGGGGACGCTGACCAGCCTTTTTGCGGTGCCGAGATCAGCACATCAACGCCCAGCGCTTTCATGTCGACCCAAACACACCCCGACGCTATGCAGTCCAGCACCAGCAATGCACCGACGGCATGGGCGGCTTCGGCCACCTCTTTGATCCACGCATCCGGCAGGATAATCCCGGACGAGGTTTCCACATGGGGCATGAAGACCGCCGCCGGACGCGTTTCAGCAATCTTGGCGGCTACGTCGGCGGCGGGCGGCGGCGCGAACGGGGCTGTTGGTTCGTTACCCGACCGCCGCGCGGTCATCACGTGTTCGTTCGCCGGAATGTCACCCGCTTCAAAAATCTGACTCCAGCGATAAGAAAACCAGCCATTACGAATGACCAGTACGGTCTCATCCGTGGCGATCTGGCGGGCGACCGCCTCCATCCCGTAGCTGCCGCCGCCGGGGATGATGGCCACGGCGTCAGCGTTGTAAACCTGTTTCAGCATGCCCGAAATGTCGCGCATCACTGTCTGAAACTGCGCAGACATATGGTTAAGGGAGCGATCCGTGAAGACCACCGAATATTCCAACAGGCCATCGGCGTCGATGTCGGTGCGAAGTGCGGGCATGGGCGGATCCTCCGGTTGATTTGCGCCATCGCTAACGGCGCAAGGCGTTGCTGTCCATGCGGCCAAATGCTTAGATTCGGATTTTCATTGGTGTTGGTATGGGACGCGGCGTCTTTTGGCTTGAGGCTGCCATTCACACAAACGCCCCATTGCCCGTAATCAAGCCCGAAGGGCGCCGGGCAACAGGCCATTAGCTACCCGATCGGCCCACCCAACCGCTCCTCACTCAGCAGCACGTTCGCCTCAACCTCGCCCACGCCTGGCAAGGTCATGATCCGCCGTCGCAGGATGCGTTCGAAATCGGCAATGTCGCGGGCAACGACCCGCAGGCGGTAATCATAGAGCCCCAAAACATGTTCCACCGTCTGCACTTCGGGAATTGCAGCCAGCGCCCGTTCCACGTCTCCAAGAGCAGTGCGCCCACGCAGCGCCAGTTTCACGCCCAGAAACACCGTGACGCCCAGCCCAAGCGCCTCAAGATCCAGATCAAGCCGCTTTCCGGCGATCACTCCAGCCTCTGTCAGCCGCTTGATCCGACGCCAGGTCGCTGGCTGCGACAGGCCAACCACCCGCCCCAAGGCCCCGGCCCCCTGCCCCGCATCATGGGTCAGTTCCCGAAGGATTGCCCGGTCCGTGTCGTCCAACGCGATCATATCGGCAAACCCGTCGCGGTTTTGATCGAGGCGACATGCATCAGCGCCTCGATGTCCGCGACATGGGGCAAACGCAGAATTCGGGTGCGCCAGATGTCCTGATAATGGCTCATGTCGCGCGCAATCACCTTTAGACGCAGATCGACACGGCCCAGAAACGTCTGGATTTCCAGCACCTCGGGGATCTTGCGCGCTCAGCCATCACCTCGTCAAAGGCATTCGCGGCGGTTTTTTCCAAAGTGATCCGCAAGGACACTTCCACCGAATAACCAAGCGCTGACCAGTTGATATCCGCTCGCGTAGCCCGGATCACGCCCGCGTCTTTCATGCGCTGTACCCGACGCCAGGCCACAGCCGACGACGTTCCGACACGCGTTGCCAGATCAGCCGAAGCCAGATCGGGATCGCCCTGCAAGTTGCGCAGAATACGCCGGTCGATGTCATCAAGCATGATATTTCCGAAAAACGGTATTATTAAGAATGCTTTTCTATGTTTGCCGGAAAATTGTCAAATTCAGCACTGTCTAGAGCTAACCGTACTCCTATGCTGCCGCCAATCTTCACGCATCCAAAAGGAGCATACCAATGCGCGTTTACTATGATCGCGACTGCGACATTAACCTGATCAAGGACAAGAAAGTGGCAATCCTGGGCTATGGCAGCCAGGGCCACGCCCACGCGCTGAACCTGCGGGATTCCGGTGCAAAGAACCTCGTCGTGGCGCTGCGCGAAGGCTCGGCCTCTGCCGCCAAGGCCGAAGGCGAAGGTCTGAAAGTCATGGGCATCGCCGAGGCCGCCGCTTGGTGCGACCTGATGATGTTCACCATGCCCGACGAGCTGCAGGGCGAGACCTATCGCAAATACGTCCACGACAACATCCGCGAAGGCGCGGCGATTGCGTTCGCCCACGGTCTGAACATCCACTTCGGGCTGATCGAACCGAAGGCCGGTGTCGACGTCATCATGATGGCCCCGAAAGGCCCCGGCCACACGGTGCGCGGCGAATACTCTAAGGGCGGCGGCGTTCCCTGCCTGGTGGCCGTGAATAACGACGCGTCCGGCAAAGCGCTGGAAATCGGGCTGTCCTATTGCTCGGCCATCGGCGGCGGGCGTTCGGGCATCATCGAGACCGATTTCAAGGAAGAATGCGAAACCGACCTGTTCGGCGAACAGGCGGTGCTGTGCGGCGGCTTGGTCGAGCTGATCCGAATGGGCTTCGAAACACTGGTCGAGGCAGGTTACGCAGCCTGAGATGGCCTATTTCGAGTGCCTGCACGAGGTGAAGCTGATCGTTGACCTGATCTATGAAGGCGGCATCGCCAACATGAACTATTCGATCTCGCAACACAGCCGAATACGGCGAATACGTCAGCGGCCCGCGCGATCCTGCCCTACGACGAGACCAAGGCCCGCATGAAAGGCAGTCTCTAGCGACATTCAGTCAGGTCAAGTTCGTGCGCGACTTCATGCTGAAAACAGGTCGGCCAGCCGATGTTCAAAGCCACCCGCCGTAACAACGACGCCCACCAGATCGAGGAAGTCGGCGAGAAACTGCGCGGCATGATGCCGTGGATCTCGGCCGGCAAGATGGTCGACAAGGCAAAGAACTAAGCGAAACTTCGATTGACCCCGGCCCTGCGCCGGGGTCTTTCATTTCCCATGACGACCCCCATCATCACCCGAAACTCCTGGTTCATGATCCTCCTCCTCGGGCTAATCTGGGGCGCGACCTTCATGGTGATCGAGGTTGCACTCAGGGGCATCTCACCCTTCTGGCTGGCCAGTGGGCGAATTAGCTTTGCCGCCATTCTAACCCTGGCAATCTGGCTAACCATGGGCGGACGATTGTTTGAGGATCGTGCAAACGCCCCCTGGATGCTGCTGATCTTAATCTCGGCCCTCAGCACGGCGGTGCCGTTCATGCTGCTCAGCTGGGGCATTCAATACACCACCTCCAGCTTTGCGGGTATCTCGATGGCGTCGGTCGCGCTAATCGTGCTGCCGCTGGCGCATTTTCTAATCCCCGGAGAGGCGATGACGCTCCGCCGCACCATCGGATTCGTCATCGGCTTCGTCGGAGTGCTGGTACTGATCGGGCCACAGGCGCTGGCCCTAAGCGGAGCCGAGGGCGAGGTTGCAGGCCGCATCGCCTGCATCGGCGCGGCAGCGTGCTACGCGCTCAGCTCGGTTCTGATGCGCCGCCTGCCCGCAATTGATCCGGTCGGTCTGTCGGCGATCGGGCTGCTGATCGGGGCGCTGGTGGTGATCCCGGCGGCGATTGCCATCGAAGGCCCGCCGCCGCTGCCAGATGGGACAACCCTTTTCGCACTGGCTGTGCTTGGGCTTATCCCAACGGCAGGCGCAAACCTGCTGCGCGTTCTGCTGATCCGCAGCGCCGGGCCGACGTTCATGTCCCTAACCAACTACATGGTCCCGCTTTGGGCCGTGATCTTCGGCGTTGCCTTGTTGGGAGAGGCGCTGGCCCCGTCCCTTTTCGTCGCGATGGCGCTGATCCTGGCAGGCCTGTTGCTAAGCCAGTGGGGCGCGTTGCGGAGGCTGTTCGGGGGGTAAGGTTTGTTGGAACACAATGGCCGGAAGCCACCATTTGTGACTTGCTTATCTTCGTCGGGAATCAAGTCTGAAAGGCGCCGGGCGAGCGTCTGACCGGGGGGCGAGCACTCTGGCAAGGTCCCGAACCCCACTGAGGTCAGCGTTAACGCTGCACAAAAAATTGCCCCATACTCACGTTGCTGCGCCAGCTCCCGGTCAGGCACTCACCCGGCTTGTGCCCAAATCGTACGAACGACCTCTTCAGGCCAACCAAAGCCAGCGACACAGCAGCTCAATGTACCTCAAGCCGCCGCTTCCACCGCTGCAACCACCCCGTCAACGACCTGCGCCAGCAATCCCTCATCCTCGCATTCGGCCATCACACGGATCAGCGGCTCGGTGCCCGATTTGCGGATCAGCAGGCGGCCGCTGCCGTTCAGATGTCCCTCAGCCTCGGCTATCGCGGCCTGTACGCGGGCCGCCTCGGTCGGATCGCTTCCGGCATAGCGCACGTTCTTCAGCATCTGCGGCACAGGCGTGAAGCTTTGCGTCAGCTCGCTGGCCGCCACCTCAGTCCGGATCATCTCGGCAAGGAATTGCAGGCCGGCCGCCAATCCGTCGCCGGTGGTTCCGAAATCCGTCATCACGATATGACCCGACTGCTCTCCGCCCAGATTATAGCCACCTGCGCGCATCGCCTCGACAACATAGCGGTCGCCGACATTGGTGCGCAGCAGTGTCAGCCCGCGCGCATCCAGAAACCGCTCCAAACCCAGATTGCTCATCACCGTGGCAACCAGAGTGTCGTGGTTCAGCCAGCCTTCGCCAGCCCAGCGCCCCGCCAGCAGGGCCATCAGCTGATCGCCGTCGGCCACGGTGCCGTTCTGATCCAGGATCATGACCCGGTCGGCATCTCCGTCCAGACAAATGCCCACGTCTGCTCCATGAGCGACCACCGCTTCAGCGGCCGCTGTTGTATTGGTCGAGCCACAGCCGTCGTTGATATTGGTTCCGTTCGGAGACACCCCGACCGGGATCACATCGGCCCCCAATTCCCACAACACATCGGGTGCCGCGCGATAAGCCGCCCCGTTGGCGCAATCTACGACGACCTTCAGCCCGTCCAGTCGAAGCCCGCGCGGAAAGCTGGCCTTGGTGCGTTCGACATAGCGCCCCCTGCCATCGTCGATCCGCCGCGCCCGGCCGATATTTTCAGCCGCGACCGGCGTCACTTCGCCCTCAACCATCGCCGCAATCTCGGCCTCGGCCTCGTCACTAAGTTTGAAGCCGTCAGGGCCGAAGAATTTGATCCCGTTGTCCTGATGCGGGTTGTGGCTGGCCGAGATCATGATCCCCAGATCGGCCCGCATCGAACGTGTCAGCAACCCCACGGCCGGTGTCGGCACCGGCCCAAGAAGCAGAACGTTCATACCGGTGCTGGTCAGGCCCGCCGTCAGAGCGTTCTCGATCATGTACCCGCTCAGCCGCGTGTCCTTGCCGATCACAACCCGGTGCCGGTTCTGCCCGTCGGTGCGAAAATACCGCCCCGCAGCCGCACCCAGTTTCAGCGCCATCTCAGCCGTCATCGGCCACGCATTCGCGGTGCCACGCACGCCGTCGGTTCCAAACAAAGATCTGCTCATGCCTGTCCCGCTCCTGTTGCCGCCTGCCACAAGGTGACGGCTTGTTTTGTTGCTTCTGTATCATGCACGCGGGTGATCTGCACGCCCTGCGCCAACCCCGCCAGCGCCACGGCAATCGAGCCGGGCATCCGATCGTCCGCATCCTCGATCCCCGCCAAGGTGCCGATAAACCGCTTGCGCGATGCGCCCAGCAGGACCGGACAGCCAAGCCCGTGAAAAAGAGACAGCCCGCGTAATAGGGTTAGATTGTGCTCCACCGTCTTACCGAAGCCGATACCAGGATCGACGACGATCCGGTCCGCCGCAATCCCTGCCGCCCGCGCCGCTGCGACGCGAGCTTCCAGATAGTCATAAACGTCCAGAAGGACGTCATCATAGGTTGGGTCGGCCTGCATCGTCGCCGGGTCGCCCTGCGCATGCATCAGGATCACCGGCACCCCCGCATCCGCGACCACTCCTGCCAGCGCCGGGTCGTAACTCAGCGCGGCAACGTCGTTGACGATATCCGCCCCCGCCTCTAGCGCGGCCCGCGCCACTGCTGCCTTGCGCGTGTCGATAGACAATGGCCCGTCGTAAACGTTGCGCAGCGCCGCGATAACCGGAGCCGTTCGCGCGACCTCATCCGCATCGGTAACCTCTGCCGCGCCGGGTCGGGTGCTTTCACCACCAATGTCGAGGATGTCCGCCCCGCCCGCGGCCATGGCACGGGCATGTGCCAGCGCCACGTCTGCGTCGAAGAACCGCCCGCCATCCGAGAAACTGTCCGGCGTCACGTTTAATATGCCCATCAGGCGCGGCTGGCGCAGATCGAGGCCCGCGACCGGGGCCCGTGGGGCAGTGATCCTGTCCATGACATCCGCCGGGATTTCAGCGGTTTCCACAACGGTCCGAGACCCGCCGCGTTCGATCCGCTCAGCGTGGCTGAACCAAGCCCAACCGCACGCGACAAATGTCGCCCCGGCGGGCCGGGCGGCATCAATCTGCACGAGGGGTCGGTAATACACGCTCATGCCCCGGCTATCAGCAATCGGGCCCGACTTGGCAAGATTAGCCCAGCGTGAGTGTTTCAGTTTCGACAGAAACACCCCGAGTCGTGACGCCAGCGGGCAAATCCCTGCCGACTACGACCAGTTTTTGCGCCTCCAAATCGTCGGCAACCCATCCGGCCAATGTTGCCCCGTCCGCGACCACATCCGGCGCATCCGGCGTGTCGAGCAACATTTTCCCCGGGGCCCAAAAGGTTAGCCGCCCTTGCGAAAGCGCCCAGTCAAGTTCGGTGCGCGTGGCCGCGACATGTGCGGCCGGGTGCAGCGCCGACAGCCTCCAGGTCGCGGCATCCCTTGCGAGCATTGCGATACGCCGAGATGCCTCATCCGTCACCGAGGCGATATCCGCGTCTGCACATACCAGTACCGGCACATCTAACTGGCTCAGATACTCCAACCAACGCGCAGAGGCGTCAGGTGAACCGACAAGCGCCCCCAGATCGACAACCACCGGACGCGGTTTTGCGGCTTTCGCGGTGCTGCTGGGAGAGCGGACGATTTCCACTCCCAACGCCCCTGGGCCACGGTCCAGTTTTTCGATGCGAATCCAAAGCTTCAGCGCTTGCGGCTCAGCCAAAAGGCGAAGCGAAATCCGCTCGGCAAGGGTCTCCAGCAGGGACAGCCGCTCGGCAGCCAATTCCGCCCGGATCGCATCGGCAATCGTGTCGTAGGACAGGATGCGGTCGACGTCATCACCGACATCCGCATCGGGCGGAGCGACGGCGACGACCACGGAGAACCGCAACCGCTGGGTTGTGCCACGCTCGACCTCGAAGGCACCAATCTCGACGTCGACGGGGAAGTCGCGCAGCGAAATCCGATCTGCGTCGGGTGCATCCGCGCGGGCGCGATCGTCGAGTGGGCCAAAGGCCAAGTTTACGCGATCGCTCATGGTCGGTTACTTAACTCATGATCGACTTGGAATGAAACACTAACGGCGTGAATCGGACTTTGGTCGAAGCAATGCGCAAGCTGCGCGGTGGTTGTGCGCTTGGCCAATGTCCGCTTCAGGACCCAGGCCCGAAGTGGCCTGGATTTCACGCACTCCGCACGCCTATCGATAGGATCAGTTGATCCGGAAAAGCCCTTACGAACGATAGAACTTATGCACGCCGATAGTCACCATCCGGTCAAAGGCACGTGCCCAGCGCGGATTAACCGCCTTGGTGTGGTAATGGTCCGACCCCTTGGTCAGCCTGCGCTCGGCCCCGTCCAGCATTAGCCTTGCAATCTTGCCGACCAGCAGCCGCGCATTTTTCTCGCGGTAAACCTCCGGATAGCGATCACAGGCATAGGAGAACTGGCAACCACGCGGGTTGTTCACACCTTGTTTAATGACACCACAAACGGAATTCGGGAAGGTTTTGCTATCGACTCTGTTCAGGATCACCTCGGCCACCGCAAAGATACCCTTTACGCTTTCGCCGCGTGCCTCGAAGTACAGTGCCTCGGTCATGCAGTGCCAGTCGCGCCCACCCTTTGCGGCAGGCAGCCGGTCAACGAAAGCTTGAGTATATTGAATCGGTCCCGGTCCCTGCACCGGCCCCTGAACCGGGTGCGGGCGGATCATCTTGGTCATCGTGTCCGGCATCGACGCTGTCAGCGCCTGCGTTTCATTGCCCAAAAGACCCGAGAGATTCTCGGCCAAAGTCGGCGCTTGTACCATTGGCACAACTACTGCGGCCTCGACGACCTGCTCGATTGCAGGCGACGGCGTCGTTGCCATCGTTGGCTGTTGGGCGGGTTGCGAGGCACCGCCAGAAAACTGCTGAATTGAGATTGCGGTGACCAGACCACCGCAAAAAGCTACGAGTGCCACCCCGAGGGTGCCAACATGGCGCGAACCGTTCATGTACTTCGTCCCTACTCCGACCGCGCCATTTGTCCCGGCGCGTTTCATCCATCCATCGGCAACGGATTTTTCAATTGCCGACGGCGGCCTTAAAGAAGTTAAATTGGCAAATCCACCCCCCACTCGTAAACACACTTGTGATTTCAGGGCCGTATCAAGCGACAATCATCCAATTTGGGCACTAATTGGCCGAGAACAGGCAACATTACGCGCTTTACGCCCGCGTCAAGTTGTCGCCCCACGCTAAGGTTGTGCGGTTTGCGCCCCGGCGCGGATGGCCAGTTGCGCCGCTGCCAGCCGTGCCAAAGGCACCCGAAACGGCGAGGCACTGACGTAATCGTACCCCGCGCGGCGGCAGAATTCGATGCTTTCCGGATCGCCGCCATGCTCTCCGCAGATCGACAGGGTGACGTCCGGACAGGCGGATCTTCCGCGTTGTGCACCGATCCGCAAAAGCTCTCCGACGCCATCTTCGTCCAGGCGGTGGAACGGGTCTTCGGGGAAAACGCCTTGGGTGACGTATTCGCTCATGAACCGGCCTGCGTCGTCGCGTGACAGGCCATAGGTCATTTGCGTCAGGTCATTGGTCCCGAAGCTAAGGAAGTCGGTATAGCGTGCAATCTCGTCCGCGCGCAGGGCCGCGCGCGGTGTTTCCACCATCACGCCCAGGCGGAACGAAAATTCTGTTCCGCTTTCCGCGCCGACCGAGGCCGCCACCGCGTCAATGCGCGCCTTAACCAGTTCCACTTCGCGCACAGCCGAAACCAGCGGAATCATCACCTCGGGAACGACAACGTTCCCGGATTGAGCCGCTTCAACCGTCGCCTCGAATATCGCGCGGGCTTGCATCTCGTAAATCTCGGGCATCGCCACGCCCAACCGTACACCGCGCATTCCCAACATCGGGTTGAATTCGGACAGCGAGGCGACCCGCCGCGTCACATCCTTCAACGGCATGCCCAGCGCATCGGCCAACTCGCGCAGACCACTGCGAGAGTTCGGCAGGAACTCGTGCAGCGGTGGGTCCAGCAAGCGGATGCAGACCGGGCGCCCCTCCATGATGCGGAACAGCTGCGCGAAATCGGCGCGCTGCATCGGCAACAACCGGTCAAGCGCGCCCTGGCGATCCTCTGGCCCATCGGCAAAGATCATCTCGTGCATCACGGTCAGGCGGTCGGCTTCATAGAACATGTGCTCGGTCCGGCACAGGCCGATGCCGCTGGCCCCGAAGGTCGCGGCAACCTGCGCTTCGGCAGCGGTGTCGGCATTCGCGCGCACGCCGATGTCCTGATGATCGCTGGCCCAGTCCATCAGGGTGCGGAAACTGTCGCCAAGAGCAGGTTCCAGCAGCGGCGCAGCCCCGGCCAGCGCTTCGCCGGCCGAGCCGTCCAGCGTCACCACGTCGCCCGCGCCCAAAACCCGGCCGTCCTGTGTCGTCAGAGTTTGGTCGGCCGAGTCGATGGCGATCCGGGAAGCCCCCACAACGCAAGGCAGCCCCAGCCCGCGCGCAATCATCGCCGCGTGGCTGGTCATCCCGCCGCGTTCGGTCAGCACGGCAACGGCGGCGTGCATGCCACGAATATCCTCGGGCGTCGTCTCATGCCGTACCAGAATCGACGGCTCGCCGCGCGCGGCATTGGCCTGGGCCGCCTCGGCAGTGAACACAAGCACACCCGTCGCCGCGCCGGGCGATGCCGCGATCCCGCGGGCCACCACGTCGCGCGCGCCGGTCGGGTCGACCTGCCGGTGCAGAAGTTCATTCAGGGTGCGCGGTTCGATACGCAGCAGAGCTTCGGATTTCGGAATCACCCCATCCTCGGCCAGCGCGACCGCAATATGCACTGCCGCGCGGCTGGTGCGTGCGATCCGCACCGCGTCCAGCACATGCAATGCGCCCGCGCTGACAGTGAACTCCACCTGCATTTCCTCGCGCAGACGAATGCGACCAATGCCGCCGATGCGGATCAGTTCGGCAAAAACGTCCGGGCAAAGCTCCTCCAGCGAGGGGCCACGGTCGTCCCGCGTTAGGTAGATCGCGCCCTCGGTTCCGGCGATGGCATCGCGGCCCTGGGATTGGCTGAGGTAGCGGCCCGTCACGATCGGCTGTCCCGTGTCCGAGCTGACGAACTGGATCACGCCCGAGCCGCTTTCCGCAGCTCCGACGCCCAGCGCCATTTCCTGCACGACGAGGCCGAGGCCTGCATCAGCAGGTGCGCCGCGTGCTTCGCGCAGGATGCGCGCGCTGGTGCCTTCCCACGCGCGGGCCATCGACGACAGCACTCCGGCAAGCTGGCGCGACGGGTCCTGCGGGAATGGCTCGTCCGCTTCATCCTTATAAGCGGTCAGCAGGCGGTCCAGCGTGGCCGAATCGGTCTGGTCGGTTTCGAACTCTTCCGGGTCCAGATGGGCGACGTGCACCGCGTATGCTTGCAGGAACCGAACATAAAGCGCTGTTGCGGCGGTTTGGCCCAGTGTTTTGGACAGTGCCGCGTGGCGAGTATCATTCATGCCAATGTTCAGGATCGCTCCGGGGCCACCCCAGTCGGGGTCCTGAGAACTGGGGCGCACCGACAACAGCGCATCTTCGTCGAATTCCGCCAACAGCGCGGTCAAGTCCGGCATTTGGCCGAGCGCGATTGCCCGAACAGTCGGGAACGGCAGTGCCACAGTGCGCGGCACCGGCATGCCGAGTCGAACCAGCCGTTGCAGGCATTTCGCCCGCCCACCATGCGTCGCGCCCTTCATCGACGCCGTCGGCGTGATGAGCGTCATCTGCACAAGATAGGCGTCGTGCTGCACTGCGGCATCCTTTCGCGCTGCAGCATAGCGGCGAAAGGCGTTCGGGCAAGGGTTGCTGGGAAATATTGCGAAACGCTGATCCAACGCGCCCCTTTCGCCGGGAATCAAGCCTGAAAGGCGCCGTGCGAGCGCCTGACCGTCCCGCGGTCTGGCGCTTTGGCTATGTCGCGCATCCAGGTCGGCTCAGAGACTTAGGTGCACCATAAAGTGCCCCATACTCACGTTGCAGCGTCAGACCCCAGTCAGGCACCCGCCCGGCTTGCGCTTTGCAAAACCCCCAGCGGAGCCTACCAGTCGAGCTTGGTCAGATCCGCAACACTCAGGCAGATCTTGCGAATGCGGCTCAGCAAGTTCAGGCGGTTACGACGTAGGACTTGACTGTCGGCATTCACCTGAACCGCGTCGAAGAACGCATCGACCGGGGCGCGCAGTGCGGCCATTGCCGACATCGCGGCGCCGAAATCCTCGGCCTCCATCGCCGGGGCAATTTTGGCTTCGGCGGCGTCGAGGGCGGCGAACAGGGCGCGCTCCTCATCCGTCTCGGCGAATTTCACATCCGCGCCGTAAGAGTATTCCACCCCATCCGCCGCCTCGGCCTGCGCCAGAATGTTGTTCGCCCGCTTGAAGCCCTGCACGAGGTTCTCGCCGTCGTCGGTCTTGAGGGTTTCCGACAGAGCCTCGGCCCGTTTGACCAGCAGGGTCAGGTCGTCCGCCTGCGGCATGGCCAAGCAGGCATCGATGACGTCATGGCGGATGCCTCGGTCGCGGAGGTAGGTTTTCAGGCGGTCGTGGAGGAAGGCGAGGAGTTCGTCAGCTTGCTTCATCGCTCCGCTAATAGCGGTATCGACGATCCCCGAAAGCGTCTCAGATTGGATTTCTTCCTCGACCGTTCTTCGCAACTGCTCTGCGGCGGTTTGATAACCCAACGCCCTGATCGTCTCGATAGCCTCACGCGCAAAGTCACCTCGTCCCTTGGTTAGCACGAACACGAGATGGTTTGCCATCGGGGCAAAGAATGTGAACCTGAGTTTGTCGCGAACTCCATTCTCCAAAACCAACCGAATAACCCCCAACGCCGCCCGGCGCAGCGCATAGGGGTCCTTGCTTCCCGTCGGTTTCTCATCAATCACCCAGAATCCGGTCAGCGTATCGATCTTGTCGGCCAGCGCGACGGCAACACTCACCGGAGCAGTCGGCACATCGTCGGACGGGCCGAGGGGCGAGTAATGTTCTTCGCAAGCTTGCGGCACCCCGTCATCGTGACCTGCGGCTTCCGCGTAATAGCGGCCCATGACCCCTTGAAGGTCGGGAAATTCATAGACCATTTCCGAGGCAAGGTCTGCTTTGGCGACCCGCGCCGCTTCCGCTGCCAGATCGGGTTTGGCGCCGACTGACGGCGCAATCTCGCGTGCCAGCGCTTCGATCCGGGCGATCCGGTCGGCCTGACTACCCAGCTTGTTGTGGAAGGTGACATCAGCCAGCGGTTTGGCCATGCCTTCCAGCCCGACGGATTTGACAATGCGCAGGTCGTTTTCCCAAAAGAACGCCGCGTCGGCCAGACGCGCCGACAGCACCCGCCCGTTGCCTTCAAGGATCGTCGCGCCATCTGTCCGAGGTCTCCCGGTTCGCGACGGTGACATAGCCCTCGATCCGCCCCGATTTCGGGTTCTTCAGCGAGAAGAACTTCTGGTGTTCCTTCATCGAGGTTTGCAGCACCTCTGCCGGAAGCCCGAGGAACGCCTCATCAATCGCGCCCAGCAGCACCACGGGCCATTCGACCAGCCCGGCCACCTCGGCCAGCAGGCCCTTGTCTTCGACCACTTCAAGGCCCCGCGCGAAGGCCTGTTGGGTGGCGTCGTTCCAGATCGCTTCGGCGCGTTCTTCAGGGCGCAGCATCACATTGGCGCGCTCTCAGCTTGGCCTCATAATCCTCGAACCCCGAGACAGAAAACTGCCCCGGAGCCATAAACCGATGCCCTTGGGTGCTGTCGCCAGCCGCGATACCGTCAACCTCAAACGGCACAACCTCGGCTCCGCCCTCATCGCTGAGAATGCACAGGATCGAATGCAGCGGGCGCACCCATTTCAGCGAGCCATCGCCCCAGCGCATCGACTTGGGCCATGGGAAACCGCGCACCGTGGTCCCCAACACTTCGCCCACAATTTCCGCCGCTGCCCGCCCCGGCTTGTCGATCACCGCGAACCAGACCTGCCCCTTCTTGTCGGCGCGCGCTTCCAGTTGGTCGCGGGTCAGACCTGTCGAGCGCAAGAACCCCTCGACCGCCTTTTCCGGCGCGTCGGTCCGGGGGCCTTTGCGTTCTTCGCGCGTGTCCGCCGAGCGTTCATTCAGCCCTTCAACGGTCAGCACCAGTCGACGCGGTGTCGCGAAAGCAGCCGCCCCGGCATAGGTCAGCCCGGCCTCGACCAGACCATCCGTCACCAGGCGCTTCAGGTCATCGCTGGCGCGCGCCTGCATCCGGGCGGGGATTTCTTCGGAAAAGAGTTCGATCAGCAGGTCAGGCATCGGCTCACTTCTTGAATGTGTCGTTCAACTGGTGCCAGGCATAGGCCCGGCCGTCGGGATAGATCGCCAGCACCCGGTCGATGCCGTTCACAACGTTTTCTTCGGCCAGAATGGCCGAGGCACGTCCCGCCTCGATATCTGTGCCAATCGCCACCGCGTCGAAGCAGTCAAACCAGAACGGTGCGACCAGCGGCTCAGCGTTCAGTGCCGGAGGCGCCACGGCAATCGCCGCGTCTGGGTCGTCCAGCATCATGCAGGCCCGAAACCGGATCGGAGAGCTGTCGGAGGTGATCCCCTGAAACCCCTGCGGGTCTAGCGCCACGTATTCGCCCGCCGCATCGACCAACTGGATCGTGGTCAACCCGTCATCCAGCGATCCCTGCCCCAACGCGACGTCCCGGTAATAGCCATAGACCTGCAGATACCACATCGCGGCACCGCCGATCAGCGCCGCAAGAACGATCCCACCAGCGACAACCCGACCCATCATGGCCAATCCAGACTTATATAGGGTGCCGACAATCGCGCTGCCTGGCGCCGCATCCGTTCCATCACCGGGATTTCAGACAGCGCCATGCGTTCATGGGTTTCCACGAACAGCGCATCGAACCCTTGCCGTTCCGGGTTGGCAAAAACCTGAGGCAGAATCTCGAACTCTGCCCCTTCGATATCCATTTTCACGAGCGCAATACGGCCACCAAGACGCGTGACCTCGGCCCCGAAGGCGCGCTGTTCGACCTGCACCACATTATCGCTGAATAACGCCGGGTCCTTGAAATATGTCGACGACGACTCGCCGCGGCCTTTCTCGGTGCCAAATTTGTCGTGCAGGCGGCGCAGCGTTGCCTGACCTTCGGTGGCCCCTAGCGCCACCATATGCAGTTCCACGTTCGGCAAATGGCCGACAGCTGCTTCCAAAGCATCGAAGTTCCTGGGATCAGGTTCGTAGGCGTGGACCGTCGCTCCGGTCGCGGCCATTTGCACGGTCACCGCACCGACATTGGCGCCGCAGTCCATGCAGATGTCGTTGCGACCCAATTTCGCACAGCGTTCGCGAAATGCCTGTACGGAGGCGCGCACCCGCAATCGGCGAAGTCGACCTTTCGCCCGGCGTCCCAGATCCGTGTCGCGCTTCTCAAGCTTTTGCAAAAGAAACAGAACGGCTGGTTTCGGCAATATGCGCGATAAAGCCTTCACACCACCCCGCCTGCCGCAGTTTCCAACCAGGCATCCGCGCAGGCCCTGGTCAGCGCCCGTACCCGCCCGATATAGGCCTGCCGCTCGGTCACCGAGATCACGCCGCGCGCATCCAACAGGTTGAACAGGTGGCTGGCCTTGATCGCCTGATCATAGGCGGGCTGCGCCATGACGATGGTGCGCCCGGTTTTCGGATCGACGGCGGGCTGGTCGAGGATGCGTGCGCACTCCGCCTCGGCATCTTTGAAGTGCTGTTCCAGCACATCCGTATCGGCCACGTCAAAATTCCAGCGGGCGTATTGCGCCTCGGCCTCCTGAAAGACATCGCCGTAGGTCAGCGGGATCGGATCGTCTGGGTCGTTGAATGGCATCTTGTTGCCGTCGTCAAAGCCCAGCACATACATGGCAAGGCGTTCGAGGCCGTAGGTCAGCTCCCCCGAAACCGGCGCACAATCATGCCCGGCGACCTGCTGGAAATAGGTGAACTGGCTGACTTCCATCCCGTCGCACCAGACCTCCCACCCCAGGCCCCAGGCCCCCAGCGTCGGGCTTTCCCAGTCGTCTTCGACAAAGCGGATGTCGTGGATTTCCGTATCAATTCCAATGGTATCGAGCGACCCGAGGTACAGCGCCTGCAAATCCGGCGGGCTCGGTTTGATGATGACCTGAAACTGGTAGTAGTGCTGCCAGCGGTTCGGGCTGTCGCCATAGCGCCCGTCGGTGGGGCGGCGCGAGGGTTGGACATAGGCCGCGGCCCAAGGGATTGGACCAAGCGCGCGCAACGTTGTCGCCGGGTGAAACGTGCCCGCCCCGACTTCCATGTCGTAGGGCTGCAATATCGCGCAGCCATTGGCCGCCCAATAGGCTTGCAGGCGCAGAATGATTTCTTGAAAACTGCGCGGTTTTTTGAACGTTTCAGGCATGGTTTGCGACCCAGTCAGAAGGCGCGTTCTCCATAGGCAACACATACTGGGTTGTCCATCGCCGCGCGCTCAGGAAGTACGTGCATCCGGCGGCACGCGTGATATTGTCGGCGCAAACACGCAACTTAGACGTAT
The DNA here is from genome assembly GCA_943787785.1 of uncultured Paracoccaceae bacterium. Taxonomy (GTDB): domain Bacteria; phylum Pseudomonadota; class Alphaproteobacteria; order Rhodobacterales; family Rhodobacteraceae; genus WLWX01. The sequence continues at coordinate 76,209 of CALSNT010000015.1, forward strand.
CGAGGATGAGCAGGTTGAGTATTTTTCGTTTGTTGTCGGTCGCGGCTGTCTTGGTCACCGGCCTTGTTTCGCCATCATTTGCGCAGGATAGCGCCTGGATACAGGTCGAGGCCTATCCACGGGTCGCGACCGCCGAAGCGCGCGCCGAAAGCTACGGTGGTCAGGACTTGCCGCTGGCGGGCTATAAGCTGGGCACGTCGGGCTGGTTTGCGCTGGTCGTCGGCCCCTTCCCGCCCGATCAGGCCGAGGCTGAGTTGAGCCGGTTGATCGGCGAAGATCTGATCCCGCGCGACAGCTTCCTGTCCGATGGCGGCACCTTCGAGGACCAGTTCTGGCCGCGCGCAGCTGTCACCGCGGGCGGCGCGACCGTCAGCGGCACAGCCGACAGCGCGACACCCGAAGACGTGGAAATCAGCCTGCTGGATGATGCAGAACCGGCTGAAACGTCGGAAGCCACTGGCAGCGGCGCCATCGTATCGACGGATATCGGCGCGGATGCTGCGGAAGACCCTGAAGCGGCTGCGGAGGGCGAACCTGCACCGGACGCAACGGAAGACGCCGAAACCACCGACGAACCGGTGGAGGGCACGGCCGAATCCGAACTCGCCGCCGCCATTGAGGCGCAGGAACAGCAACTGGCCCTTGAAGCGGCCGAGGCTGAGGCCGCCGAGGCCGCTGCACTGGCCGCTGAGGAAGCCGCCGCCGAAGCTGCCGCGCGCGCAGAAGCTGAAGCCGCAGACCAGGCCGCTGCCCAAGCTGCTGCGCAGGCCGAGGCCGAAGCCGCCGCAGCGGCAGAGATTGCCGCCGCCGCAGAGGCCGAGGCAGCCGATGCCGCGAGCGCGCCGGAAAATGCCGACGCCGAAGTACCTGAAACGGATCAGGATACCGAAACTGCTCGATTGGTTCCGCTTGATCCCCCTTCGCCGCCAGTTCCTGACGAAACCATTGAGGAAGCCCGCGCCAGCGAAAAGGAACTGACCAGGGAAGCTAAGAAGCTGCTACAAACAGCCTTGAAATGGGAAGACTACTATGACGGTGCAATTGATGGGGATTATGGCCGCATTACCCGTCGCGCCATGTCTGCCTGGCAGGAATCCAAGGGGATCGAGCCGACAGGCGTGCTGACCACAGCCCAACGCGGGCGATTGTTGTCCGACTACAACGCCATCCTCGCCGGGCTGGATTTGGCGCCAGTGACCGATACGCGCGCCGGAATCACCGTCAACATTCCGACCGCGTTGGTGAAATTCGACCGCTATGTCCCACCCTTTGCGCATTACGAGCCGGTGAACGAAGGAGATCCGACCCGCGTAATCCTGATCAGTCAAAGCGGAGACCAAGCCTCGCTGTTCGGCCTCTATGACATCATGCAGACGCTGGAAATTGTGCCACCGGAAGGCTTGCGCGATCGCGGCAACAGCTCATTCCGTCTGGAAGGGCAGGACAGCCGCATCATATCGGAAACCTACGCAGAACTCCGTGACGGAGAGATCAAGGGCTACACGCTGATCTGGCCGATCGGCGATGAAAAACGCCGCCTGCGGGTGCTGGAAAACATGCGCGCCAGCTTTACGCGGCTTGACGGTGTGTTGCCGGATGTAACCGGTGACGATCAATCGATTGATCTGGTGGCGGGTCTGAAAATCCGCCGCCCAGCGATCACCCGTTCCGGCTTTTACGTTGACGCCGCCGGTTCGGTTCTAACCACGACCGAGGCTGTGGACACCTGCACCCGGATCACGCTGGACAGCGAAACCGACGCAACCATCGCCAACAGTGACGCCGATCTTGGCTTGGCGCTCCTGACGCCCGCCAAGCCGCTGTCGCCAACCCGTGTGGCCCGGTTCCGACCCGGCGCACCGCGCCTGCAATCGGAGGTTTCGGTGGCGGGCTACAGCTATGGCGGCGTTCTGGGCACGCCAACGATGACATTCGGCCAGCTGGCTGACATTCGCGGGCTGGACGGCAATGACACGCTGGCCCGTCTGGCGTTGGCAACCCAACCGGGCGACGCTGGCGGACCAGTGTTCGATAACTCCGGAGCCGTGATCGGAATGCTGGTTCCTGCCAGCAAGACAAATGGTCAGCAACTTCCCCCCGACGTCAGCTTTGCCACGGACGCGCCCGCGATTGCGACGTTTCTGTCCAACGCAGGGACGTCTCCGGCAGCGGCAAACGACAGCCCACCGATCCCGCCCGAGGATCTGACCCGTCAGGCGATTGGCATGACAGTGCTGGTGAGTTGCTGGAAGTAGGTTCGGCGGTTAGTGGGCAATGGGTGGGAACCGAGCGGTGTAGGTCGACATTGGCTTTGAGTGGACATTTGCCAAAGGCGCGACGATAGGCCGGAACAAGGCAAAGCCGCCGGGAAAGCGCCTGACCATCCCCCGGTCTGGCCTCTGCACGGCTTCCACACTTCTGCATTGGATGTTTGCTACACGCCACAGGCGCCCTTCAGCTACCCCGCGTCAGCGCGTCCGTCATCCGGATCAGCGTCGGAACCGGGGCATCTAACGCCCTCACAACCACCTCCTGCAGCTCACTCAGCGTTCCCGGCTCTTCGGCCCCGGCCCCAAAGGCCATCGCCAGCGCCAGGAAATCAGGGTTGCGTGCCACGACCGCGTTCGGCGCGATCTGGCTTTCCACCATCGCGTCCTCGATCTCTTTCAGCTTGCCATTGTCCCACAGCAGGATCGGCAGGCTAAGGCCCAGTTCGACTGCTGTCCCCAATTCCTGCACCGTATACTGAAACCCGTAGTCGCCGGAGATCACAACCGTCGGTTTCCTGCGCCGGGCCAAAGCGCCACCAATTGCGGCGGGCAGAGCGTAGCCAAGCGTTCCGAACCCGGTGGGGTGATGCCAGAGGCCAGGGGTGCCCATGTCCCAAACCTCTTTGCCGACATAGGCGAATTGAGTCATATCCGAATAGATCATCGTGTCGTCGGGAAGCGCCCCACGCAGCGCATCGCAAACCGGAACGATATGCGGGCGCGCCACATCCACCTCAACCTTCCATCGGGCACGGGCCGCCGTGACTTCGTCGGGCGACCAGCCTGTTGCAGCCGCCAGATCTGATACCGCTTCTGCCAGCGCGGTCAAAAACGCTTGCGCATCCGCCTTGATCTGCACATTCGCCCGATGCGCGTCGCTTAAAGAAACCGGGTCCACATCGACACGAACCATCGGAGCGGTGTGACCCAGCTTGTCGCGCCAGAGATCGCACTCTGACAGTTCGGTTCCGATTGCGACGACAAGGTCTGCCGATGCCACGACGCCCTCGGACTCGGGTCGCCCCAAGTAGGATCCGAAGGACAACGGGTCGCTCGGATCAGTAATGCCACCCCCGGCGTAGGTCGTGAAACTCGCAGCGCCTGTCTGACGCAGCACTGCGCGCGCCGCCACTGCCGCATGTGCCGCGCCGCCACCGAAAACAAACAACGGGCGTTTCGCCACTGACAGCATTGTCACCGCGCGGGCAACATCACCCAACCCACCGCCGGGCTGAGGCAATTCACCCGCCTCCGGAAACGCCTCCGCCATCGCTCCCAAAACAGCAATCGGAATCTGAATGTGCTTGGGCCGCGCCCGCCCGGTCGCAAACTCCGCGAAGGCCCGGTCGATCAATGCGTAGGCCGCCTCGGCCGTATCCGCCTGTTCGGACCAGTCACAGACCGTCGCCGCCGCACCCCGCTGGTCACGCATCTGATGTAGCTGCCCGCGCCGTCCGGCGATGTCGTCCAGACAGCTGGAGATCACCAGAACGGGGACCGAATCCGAGTACGCCTGCCCCATTGGCGTCATAATATTCGTCAAACCCGGACCAGTGATGATGAACGCCACACCCGGCTTGCCGGTTGCCCGCGCATAGCCATCCGCCATGAAGCCTGCGCCACCCTCGTGACGGGCCAGTACATGAGTGAGTCCGGCGTCCTCAATCCCACGATACAGCTCGACATTATGAACGCCCGGAATACCAAAGATCACCTCGACCCCGCGATCCTTCAGCATGGCCGCAATCTCGGCCCCTAGTGCGCGCGCCATCAGACCCTCCAGAATTTGAACGTGAACAGGACGTAGACGGCCATCAGCTCCAGCCGCCCGATCAGCATCGCTGCTATCAGGATCCATTTGGCCGTATCCCCCAGCCCCGCGAAATTCCCCGACGGCCCGATTTGCGGTCCTAATCCGGGGCCGATGTTCGCCAACGCAGCCGCGGCACCGGAAACAGACGTGATGAAGTCCAACCCGGTGGAGCTTAGCAGCACTGCAACGACCCCCAGAGTGACCACAAACAACACGAAAAACGCCATGACCGAGGACAACACATCCTCGCCCACCGAGCGGCCACCGTAACGCGGCGCGAAAACCCCATGTGGAGAATGGATTAACTGCACCTGCGCTTTGATCGCCGAGATCAGCAGTTGATAGCGGAAGACCTTGATAGAACAGCTGGTCGACCCGGCGCAGCCACCGATGAGACCGATAAAGAAGAAGAACACGACCGGGAACGCCCCCCAATGATCGTAATCCGCGCTGGCATATCCGGTGCCGGTCAGGATCGAGACGATGTTAAACAGCGCCTTGCGGAATCCGACCTCGCCCTGAAGCGGCGAGGACAGCCAGAGCCACAGGGTCATTGCCAGTACAAGCACCGCAGCGGTGCCAAAAAACGCGCGGATCTGGGGGTCGCTCAGAAGCGGTTGCGCACTGCCCGCAGCAAGTTGGACGAAACGTACGAACGGCAGGGCCGCCAGCAACATGAAAAGCGCGGCAACGTATTCGACACCAATGCCGAAGTCTGCAAAGCTACTGTCGTAATTGGCAAATCCGCCCGTGGCGATCGTCGTCATGGCATGACAAATCGCATCCAGCGGTCCCATCCCGAAGCCCAGATAGGCCAGCGCAGCCACCAAGGTCAGCGCGGCGTAGATGACCGAGATTCGTTGCGCAATTTCAGTCGCGCGGGGCAGGATTTTTCCGAAAGTGTCGAACCCTTCGGAGCGGAATATCTGCATGCCGCCGACGCGAAGTTCCGGCAGGAACACCATCGCCACAACAATGATACCGATGCCGCCGAACCATTGCAGCATGGCCCGCCAAAGGCGCACGCCTTCGGGCAGCGCCTCGATCCCGGTGAAAATCGTGGAACCGGTGGTGGTCATCCCCGACATGGCCTCGAAAAATGCATCAACGGGGCGGACTTCGTCAGGACCGACGACGAAAGGGATCGCCCCGAACACGGGCAGCGCCAGCCACACCCCGGTTGTCAGCAGGAACGTTTGCTGGATCGTCAGACGCTCACCCACGCCATTTTGGGCCGCCAGTGCAGCCAAACCACCGATCAGCGCCGTGACGATGGCCGAAACCAGAAACACGCCATGATTTCCGTTGCCGACCCACCAGTCCAGCCCCATGGGGATCAGCATTGACGCCCCCAGCATCGCCACGGTCAGGCCGGCGACATAGACAACAGGGCGCAGATCAATCATGGGGCGAAGGCTTGTCGCGGGGCGGCGTAACTGTCAACTCGACCGCGAACTATCCCCGCGGCACCAAGGTATCAAACAGGTGCGGATCAATGCTCTCATTGGCAAATGTCCCACCCTCGGTCAGGATCGAGACCGCATCATGGCTGTGCAGGCTTTCCAGGTGGCTGGCAACAATGCGGAAATCACCGATCCGCTCGTCCGCCAGCAGCCGGTCGGCGAACAGGCGCGCGGCGTCTTCGACGAACATCGGGTTGGCGGCGTTCAGTTCTGCAAACGCCTGCTCATCCTCGCGCTTAACCATCACTTGCGTCTCCGTCGGGACAGCCGCCCGGCACAAATCAATCAGGTCTTCGAACCAGACCCGTGTACCGCCGACCATCTCCATCGAAATCCGCGCGACCGAGCGCTGCGAATGCGGCGTCGCCAGCTGCCCGCGCGACTGGCGGGCGTGTTCGGACAGCTCCAGCGAGCACGGGCAGGTCGAGGAGTAGACATAGTCGATATGATAGACCCGGCGACGCACCCCGGCGCGCTCGATCAGCTCCATCGCGATGTCGTAGTACTGGAATCCGGACAGACCCGAGCGCAGGCTGTCCACGCGGATCGGAAAAGCGAAACGCATTTGCAGGCGGGCATCAATGCTGTCGTGATCGGCCTTGGTGTCATCGAGTGCTGCCGACATCACCCGAAAGCTGAAATCGCTTTCGGCGTGGGTGTAAAACGTCCGCATGATCCGCGACATGTTGATGCCCTTGCGGGTGCCTTCCAGGCTGACCGTGCCCGTCACGCTGGTCTCAAGCGTGACATCACCGCCGTCCCGTGTGCGGTATCGAATCGGTAGGCGGAAGTTCGAGATTCCCACATGCTGGATCGCCCGGTGTGCGCCACGGATCAGAGAGGTCGGGCCGTTCTGCAAATCCGGCATTGAGGCAAGATAGTTCGCGTCGGGCGTGAACTCTGCCTGATACTCCCTTGCTAAATCTGGGTAATTCGAAGTCGCGGATTTCGGCAGAAGCCGCGCAATCGCTGGATCCAACGCAGCAACCTCCTCAGGCGTCGCGTTTTCCGCCCAGGCGCGCAGGGTTTTCAACGCAAGCTCAGCCTCGGCGCGCTGGTCCGTGCTGTTCGGATCGTCGAGGGTCATGTCGGCCCCCTTCTGCAATGTCTCTTGCCGACCAGATAAGCCCTGCGCGGCGTCATTTCCATGACAATCGCCTTAGATCGCGTCCAGCGCCTGTTTCAAGTCGCCGATCAGATCACTTACATCCTCCAGCCCGACAGACAGGCGGATCAGCCCGTCCGTGATCCCCAGCATCGCCCGCTGGTCCTCTGTCAATCGCTGATGCGTCGTCGTCGCCGGATGCGTTACAATGCTTTTCGCGTCCCCGAGGTTGTTCGAGATCGTAACGATCCGCAGCGCATTCAGCATACGGAACGCCGACGTTTTGCCGCCCTTGATGTCCAGCGACAGAACCGTCCCGCCTGCAGTCATCTGCGCTTTTGCCAGATCATACTGCGGATGCGATGGCAGGTGCGGAAAATTCACCGTGTTCAGCCGCGCATCGCCTTCCAGCGCCGAAGCGATCTCAAGTGCCGAGGCCGCCTGCGCGTCACAGCGCAACTTCAGAGTTTCCAGCCCCTTCAGCAGCACCCAGGCGTTGAAGGGGCTCAGCGCCCCGCCCGTGTGTTTCAGGTATGGCTCCAGCGTCTTGCGGATGAATTCCTGTGTGCCCAAAACGACGCCGCCCAACACACGGCCCTGACCGTCGATGTGTTTGGTGGCGGAGTAGACGATGACATCTGCGCCAAGTTCTATCGGTCGCGCGAACAACGGAGTCGAAAAGACGTTGTCTACGACTACGGATGCGCCCACGCGATGCGCAATCTCACAAACCGATTTGATATCAATCAGATCCAGCGTGGGGTTTGCAATTGACTCGAAAAACACTGCCTTGGTGCCTGGTGTTACTGCCTTTTCCCAGGCAGCCAGATCAGTGCCGTCGACAAATTCGACCTCGACCCCGAAGCGCGGCAGCACGTCCTCCAAGATGTAGAGGCACGATCCGAACAGAGCGCGGGACGAGACCACCCGGTCCCCCGCCTTCAGCATAGCGAACAGCGCCGCGTTCACCGCCGCCATGCCGCTGGCTGTGGCAAAGGCGTCCTCCGTCCCTTCCAGCGCGGCGATCCGTTCCTCGAACATGCGCACGGTCGGGTTGCCGTAGCGGGCATAGATGAACTCATCCGGGCCGGCTTCGACGAACCGCGCTTCGGCCATCTCCGCTGTGTCATAAACAAAACCCTGAGTCAGGAAGATCGCTTCGGAAACCTCGCCATAGCCCGAGCGCCGCACCCCGGCGTGAACCAGCTTTGTCTTGTCTTTCCAGTCATCTGTCATGGGGCAGTCCCTTTCCCACAAAAAAAACCCCCACCGCGGCTGAGCGTCGGGGGCAATGACCCTGACCTCTTTAGCGGAATTTTTTACGTGGCCCGCAATCCGGTGAACAAATCGCCACGAAGCCCCACATGAATGCGCCCAAGGCGCAGCAACGTCAAGGTGCCCCTTGCACTTCGCGCGGGCTGGGCCATGTTGAACGGCAACCCGGAGGATGAGAATGACCGCCCCTATCGCCCTGTATTTCTGGCCCCACCCCGAATGGCCGCAAGATCACCATCGCGCTTGAAGAAATGGGGATTCCGTATGAGATCAACCCAATCAACATCGGTACCGGAGAGCAGTTCGCGCCCGAATTCCTGGCCTTTTCACCCAACAACCGGATGCCGGCGATCATTGACCCCGTCGGGCCGGACGGCGAACCAGTCTCGGTGTTCGAGTCTGGCGCGATACTGCAGTATCTCGCCCGGAAGTCAGGCCAGTTCTATGGCAAGACTGAGCGTGAGCGGATTGCCGTGGATGAATGGCTGATGTGGCAAATGGGTGGTGTTGGCCCGATGGCAGGTCAGGCGCACCACTTCCTGAAGTATGCGCCGGGACTAGAAACACCGCAGGTTCTACCCTATGCACAAGACAGATATCGAAATGAAGTTAACCGATTATATGGTGTTATTGATAAAAAACTTGAAGGTCAGGACTTCGTTGCAGGCGATTTCTATTCGATCGCCGATATGGCGATTTGGCCGTGGGCAAAAGGCTGGGAAGGTCAACAGCAAACGCTCGAAGACAAGCCCAACTTTGCGGCTTGGTTGACGCGGGTCGGTGATCGCCCGGCAACGGCGAAAGGTCAGGCTGTTGGCGAAGAACTGCGTTCCGACAAACCTATGACGCCGGAACAACAAAATCTGTTGTTCGGCATTAAGAACGGACGCCCGGCTGCCTTTTCGCCAAGAGTATCCCCGCCGGAGGCTCCGACGATGGCCTTAGGCACGATCGTCGGGGGCGGACGAATAGGTCTGCAACAGCCGTCCCTGAGTCATAAAAAACCCAAAGATTGCAATGGTTAATCCGAATGTCTTGAACGTCACCCAGGCATCGGTTGACATCGTGCGCCAGACAAATTCATTGGCGATTGCCAAGGCAAAGAAGAACAGTGCCAACCTTTTGGTCAGTTTCATCCATCCTTCGGGTTGCAGCGGCAGCATTTCCTCCATGACCACACGCAGGTAGCTTTGTCCGCGCAGTAATCCGAACCCCAGAATCCCCGCAAAAATCAAATAGATGATCGTGGGTTTCATCTTGATGAACCGGTCATCGTTGAACCAGATCGTCATCCCGCCGAACACCACGACCACGACCAGCGTGACCAGCTGCATTTTCGAGACTTTGCCGGTCAAGCGCCAGAACAGGAATGTGGTGAGCATAATGAGCGGCACGAAAACCGCCGTTATCAGGATCAGGCCATCACGTTCGGCGCCGGCGATCATGAAACTGCGATCGCGCAGCGTCATATAGCCAAGGAAAAAAACCGCAATCGGCCCGTATTCCAGCAGGGCTTTGATCTTCGGGTCGATGGTCTTCTCGGTCATCTTCGGCCTGTCCTTTATCCGCCCAGTTCTACTAACACGGCACCGGCTGCGATCAATGCCATCAAGGCAGCCCGGGCGCGCCCGACTCTTTCGCCCAGCAGCAACCAGCCGATCAGGGCGGCGAAAACAGTCGAGGTTTCTCGCAAGACTGCCGCTTCGCCTACTTTATCAAGATAGGTTGCTAACATCACACCACCAAAGCTGAAAAATGCGATCAAGGCTCCTGCTACACCTTTCAACATCAATCCCGGTGGGACCGGCGGCTTACCGCGTTGGCGCACCCAGGCAATCACCGGCATGTCAATTGAGGTGATGAGGAAAAACCACGCCAGAAAGGTGAACGGGTTCGCGGTGGCGCGGATGCCGACGGCGTCGTAGGTGGTGTAGAGCGCGACCAGAATACCTCCCAGCACGGCCCAGGCGATTCCGACGCGCAGGGTCGCGGTATCCACGGATTTCACGCTCAGGTTCACCGCGGCCAGAGCGAAGATCGCGCCGGACAGCAGGGCGACTCCGGCCCACTGAACCCAGCCATAGTGTTCCGAGAACACCACTGCTGCGACCGCAACGGTGACCAGCGGCCCGGTGCCGCGCACGATGGGATAGGACACTGTGTAGGGCGCGCGGGCGTAGCTGAGTGCGACCACCACTTTATAGGCCATGTGCAGGATCAGCGCGCCGCCCAGCAACCACCAGACCTGCCCCTCCGGCCAGGGGACCAGAAACAGAGCGACTGGCAGCGACAGCACGAAAATCCAGGCGTCGATGGCACCGCGCGTTGTCCAAGGGTCGTGCCGCCCTTTTTGCAGCGCGCCGAACAGTGCGTGGGCGAATGCGGACATCAGCGCCAGCAAAGTCGCCAGCCGCGCGCCCTCGGGCGTGCCGGCCAGCGCGATCAGGGCGTCACTCAATGGGTGTCACGCCTCGACCTCAAGGCCGGTCAGCGCAGCGGCAAACTCTTCTGGATCAAAGGGCGAGAGGTCGTCGATTTGCTCTCCCACGCCAATCGCGTGGATCGGCAGGCCAAATTTGTCAGCCAGTGCGACCAGCACGCCGCCCTTGGCGGTGCCGTCCAGCTTGGTCATCACGAGGCCACTGACGTCGGCTAGTTTCTGGAAGGTCTCGACCTGGCTCAGCGCGTTCTGCCCGGTCGTGGCGTCCAGAACCAGCAGGGTATTGTGCGGCGCGTCGGGGTCAATTTTGCGGATCACGCGGACGATCTTGGCCAATTCCTCCATCAGGTCGGCGCGGTTTTGCAGGCGGCCCGCCGTGTCGATCATCAGCAAGTCAGCTCCGTCAGCCTGCGCTTTGGTTAGCGCGTCGAAGGCCAGGCTGGCCGGGTCGGTCCCTTCCGGCGCGGTCAGCACCGGCACCCCGGCCCGGTCACCCCAGACCTGAAGCTGTTCGACAGCGGCGGCGCGGAAGGTGTCCCCGGCGGCGATCACGACCTGCTTGCCCGCTGCGCGAAACTGGCTGGCCAGCTTGCCGATGGTCGTCGTCTTGCCCGACCCGTTGACGCCGACAACCAGGACGACCTGCGGCGTCTTGGGGTAAATCGGTAGTGGGCGGGCCACTGGTTCCATGATCCGTGAAATCTCGGAGGCGAGCGCCTGCTTGATTTCCTCGGTCGACATTTTGCGCCCCATGCGCCCCTCGGCGAGGTTTGCCGTGACGCGCATTGCGGTATCGACGCCCATGTCGGCGGTGATCAGCAATTCCTCCAGACTTTCCAGCATGGCGTCGTCGAGTACGCGACGCATGACCGGGGCGGCGGATTTGCGGCCCAACAGGCGGCCCAACAGGCCAGGTTTGGTGGCGGGTTCGGGTTCGGGTTCGGGTTCGGGTTCGGGTTCGGGTTCGGGTTCGGGTTCGGGTTCGGGTTCGGGTTCGGGTTCGGGTTCGGGTTCGGAGAGGTGATCCGGCTGCCCCATGGCGTCAAGGGCGGCTTCGACCTCATCAAGTTCCGCACCCAGCACCGCGTCAATGCTGTCATCACCTTCAGGATCAACCCAGGGTTCCTGCGCTTCAGCGTCCGCCGCCTGTTCTGGCGTCACCTCGGCCATTTCGGCCATCAGCGCGTCATACTCGGCCTGCGCCGCCACCGGATCATGTGGCGCAACCTGTGGCGTCAGAATGACCTCTGCTGGCTCTGGCTCTGGCTCTGGCTCTGGCTCTGGCTCTGGCTCTGGCTCTGGCTCTGGCTCTGGCTCTGGCTCTGGCTCTGGCTCTGGCTCTGGCTCTGGCTCTGGCTCTGGCTCTGGCTCTGGCTCTGGCTCTGGCTCTGGCTCTGGCTCTGGCTCTGGCTCTGGCTCTGGCTCTGGCTCTGGCTCTGGCTCTGGCTCTGGCTCTGGAATGGCGGACTTTTGCACTGGCGTGTCGTCAACCATCGTTTCTGGTGCCGCACCTTCACTATCGGCAACTTCGCCGCCATCTTCGACGATTGCGTCCAGTCCGGCCTCAATCTTCGAGGATGACTTAAACAGCCGTTCTTTAAGTTTGCGGAAGAATGCCATGTTTTCGGAGTCCGTCAGATCAAACCGGGGTTGCCCATTCACCTAAGTCAGCCCCGGCGTGGATGAAAGTCCATTTGACGCAGCGGACCCTGCAAAGGGACGATTGTGTTTCACGCCCCCGCCCCTAATGTGCGCGCCGATGAATGAGCATTCTGACATTACTGACCAACTCTGCGGGCTGTTGGACATAGGGTCGCGTCGGATAGAACGTGTCGAGATTGACGGCCGCCTGTTCTGGATCAAGCGCCCGGAAAATTTGAAGCCGCGCATGCGGCTGCAAAAAGGCAGCCCGCACGCCGCGTTCGAGCGCGAGCGTACCGCGCTGCGGACTCTGAATGCCTTGGGTGCGCCTGTCCCCGCACTTTTGGTCGATCGGCCGGATGTCATAGTGACCGAAGACTCCGGCGTCGATTTGCTGCGGCTCCGCAGGCATCGAAAACACCATGATGTCACTGGTCATTTCTTTGACGGAGGTGCGGCGCTGGCACAATTGCACGCTCTGGGACACGCGCATGGGCGCCCCGCGCTGAAGGACATTTGCTGTCAGCCTACACGCGCCACGATAATCGATTTCGAACGCGCGCACCCGGCCTTGAACACGCGACGTGGCATGGCGCGTGACGTCGTCTTGTTATTCATCAACGGTATGAATGTTCTTGGCGGCCAAACCCCCGAAATTGATGCCCTGAAGGATGGTTATCGCTCCGCTGATCAATCAGGTCTATGGGATGCCGCGCTGGAGTGGAGCCGAAACCTTACATGGATGTGCATCGCTACTCGGCCAGCACATTGGTTGCCACTGCCACTGGTCGAAGTACGCAAACTACCGCAATCACGCGATTATTTTCGCGATCAGCGAAAAGCGCGCTGAGTTTAGGCGATTGCCGCGGCTCAGATCAGGAAATCAGCCTCTCTGAAGTCGTCCAGTATCCTGTTAGACGACAACGACGGCGCGCGTTTCAGAGCAGCTTACGAACAATTTCCACCAACTCATCATGGGCCGCCGCAAAGCCGCGAATGCCTTCGGCCAGCTTTTCGGTCGCCATGGCGTCCTGATTCATCTCCCAGCGGAACTCGGCTTCGGTCATTTTCGCATCAGGCGATTTCGAGGCGCCGTTGTCTTCCAGCATCCTCGGCAGAGGGCCTTGCGCGTCGTCGAGTTCAGCCAGCAAATCGGGGCTGATCGTCAAGCGGTCACAGCCGGCAAGCGCGCGGATTTCGTCAGCATTGCGGAAGCTGGCGCCCATGACGACCGTGGGGAATCCGTGGTCTTTGTAATAGCGATAGATCTCGGTGACCGAGGCGACGCCGGGATCGTTTTCGGCGGTGTAAGTCACATCCGGATTGGTCTTCTTGTACCAGTCGAGGATGCGTCCAACGAAGGGCGAGATCAGAAAAGCGCCCGCCTCGGCACTGGCACGGGCTTGCGCGAAGGCGAAAAGCAGGGTGATGTTGCAGTTGATCCCCTCACCCTCCAGAATTTCGGCTGCGCGGATACCTTCCCACGTCGCTGCCGTTTTGATCAGCACGCGGTCGGGGCCGATCCCAGCGTCGGCAAAGAGGCCAATCAGCTTCTGCGCTTTGGAGACAATCGCTGTAGTGTCATAAGACAGGCGGGCATCCACTTCGACCGAAACGCGGCCCGGAATTATGCTGAGGATTTCGGAGCCGAACCGCACGGTGATCCGGTCGATAGCGTCGTCGATAATTTGAGCTTCGGACTTTCCGGAACGCTCGGTAGCAGCGATAGCCTCGGCAATGAGCGGCGCGTAGGACTCGACCTTGGCGGCTTTCAGGATCAGCGACGGGTTGGTGGTCGCGTCAATCGGCTCGGCTTTGCGGATTGCCTCAATATCACCGGTATCGGCGACGATGACGGTCATGTCGCGCAGTTGGTCGAGATGGCTGGTGGCTTGGTTGGTGTCGGGCATGGGACGGCTCCGGGGATGCATTGGCTGGGTTTACCCTCGGATACGCCTGTGGCGGCAGGCTTGCAACGGGCTGGCGCGGGTTGTGATCGGTGGGCGATATCCTGACGGAAACGTCAGTCGCGTCCGTAGCGAGCCACGAAGTTCGCCAGAATGCGTTCGGGTTGGGTAACGTCGGCGGCGCGGCAGACCTCAATCAGACGGTCAACTTCTTCGGGCCGGAAATAACCCTTGTCGCGGTATAGCTTGATGCGGGTTTCGAAGACCGCGCTATCTGCTTCCGGATGAAACTGCGTGGCGTAGACGTTTGATTTATAACGGATCATCTGGAACGGGCATGGGCCGGAGGCCAGTAGATGAGCGCAACCATCCGGCAGGCTCTGGACGGCTTCCTTGTGGCCGACGAAGGTATCGAACTGTTGAGGCAGCCCCTCAAGCATGGGGTCGCTCGATTCCTGCGGTATTACCGTGCAGCTAACCGGACCGACGGGCTCCGAAAACTTTTCTTTGTTTACAGGGGCGCCCAGATGGTGGGCAAGAATTCCGATACCATAACAACACCCCATGAACGGCACGTCGTTTTCGGTGATGGCTGGCATCAGAGACAGGACCGCCGCCTCAATGCGCGCCTCATCTGGCGTTTTCTGGTCAGGCGCGTCGCTGATGCAGCCCGGACCTCCGCCCACAATGACCCCGGCATAAGCAGTGAGGTCGAGAGGCTCAGGCAGCCTTTCTTTATCCAGTCGGATGCGGTGGGTGTCAGATGCAGCCAATCCGGTCTTCTCGAGTATCGCAAAATACTCGCCGTCCGAGGCTTCGTCTTCGGGTCGCAGTTGCAGGATCAGGAACGGTTTCATCTGGTTGAAGTGCCGGATGTGGTCGCGCGGGTCAACGGTGGCTCGACGCGGATTGTCCGACGCTATCATTGGCCAAGCCACTTGCGGCACCCGGTCGGGCCGCGTTAGGCCGGTCGGACGGATGCACAAGAATTGGAGCCAACCATGCCCGTCAACGAGATTTTTGAGGATCGGATGCTGTCGCTTGGATTGGCACGTGTCAGCGAAGCGGCAGCGCTCGCCTCCGCAGATCTGATTGGCCGCGGGGATGAGAAAGCCGCCGATCAGGCGGCGGTCGACGCGATGCGCACGCAGCTGAACCTGCTGGATATCAACGGCGTGGTGGTCATTGGCGAGGGTGAGCGGGACGAGGCGCCGATGCTCTATATCGGTGAGGAAGTCGGCAGCGGCAAAGGCCCTGCGGTCGATATCGCGCTGGACCCGCTTGAGGGTACGACGCTGACGGCCAAGGACATGCCGAACGCGCTGGCGGTGATTGCGATGGGTCCGCGCGGCTCGATGCTGCATGCACCGGACGTTTACATGGACAAGCTTGCGATTGGGCCAGGCTTCCGCACCGGGGTGGTGACGCTGGATATGTCACCGTCCGAGCGGATAACTGCCTTGGCTGCTGCCAAGGGGTGCAGCACGCGCGACATCACGGTGTGCGTTTTGGAACGTCCAAGACACGAAGCGATGATCGCCGAGCTACGCACTACCGGCGCCGCAATTCGGCTAATTACCGATGGCGACGTTGCGGGCGTAATCCACTGCGCGGAAAGCGAAAAGACTGGGATTGATATATATATGGGGTCTGGTGGCGCGCCCGAAGGTGTGCTGGCAGCAGCGGCGCTGAAATGCATGGGCGGGCAAATCTACGGACGCTTGATGTTCCGCAACAAAGATGAAGAAGGCCGCGCCCGCAAAGCCGGGATCGAAGTCCTCGACCGGGTCTACACGCTCGATGACATGATAACCCAAGACGTGATCTTCGCGGCAACCGGGGTCACCGATGGCTCGATCCTGCCGGGCATTCGGCGAGAGCCGGGGTTTGTAACAGCCGAGACGATCCTGATGCGTTCAAAAACCGGATCCGTACGGCACATTTCATACAAGCATCCGCTGGGCTGATTTTCTAGATATCTGCCGTTTGCATGTCGAACCGCATCGGGACGCTGCGGGCCAGCTTGGTGGCCAAATCGTTGTTTAACTGTGCCAACAACGCATTACGCAATCCCGGAGCGCGGGCAAACGCCCGGTTCAGGTCAGCGACTTTCCAGGCGATGTATTCCGTACCCGAATTAACCGCCACGGTAGCTGACGCTGGCCGACCCGTCAGGAATCCGATCTCTCCGACAAAAGATCCTGCATCGAGTGGGAAAACCTCGTCCATTTTCGTCAGAATGGCGCTGTTGTTCACAATATAATAAACGGTTTCGATTGGCGCGCCCTCGGAGACGAGTATCGTGTGGCAGCTGGCAGTTTCGCGTGTTCCCAACCGGAGCAAGCGCCTGAATTGGCCGGGTGACAACATGCCGAACTGAGCAAACAGGCGGGCAGTATCGCGGTTCATCGAATAGGTGGTGCGCTCGGATATGACCACGAAGATCATCGCCAGATTGATTGCAGCCAGCGTGCCATTGGTGATGATCGCGTCCCAAAGCGGCGCATCCGCGACGAGGTAATAGTAGCCCATGTAGAGAAGCATGGCCGCCATCATTTGCAGGCGAAGCCACAGCTCATCACGCGCTAAAAAACCAAAGACATCAAAGACAAATGCGGCATAAACCAGAACTGCGACAGACAAACCAAGCATCAGAGCCCCCTTGGCCGAATGGCCTTCATCGGGGATGGTTCAATCCCGGAAGGGAGTCAATTATATCAGCACATTGGCATGCAATCTGCTGTCGCAACCAGTTTCACGCCGTCGCTGGAGCAGGTCCCATCGGAACCCCTCGGGCAACCTTGGCGACCAGATCAAGATTGAATTGCGCGAGCATCGCAGTCCGGAGTGCTGGCTGCTTGGCAAAGATTTCATGCAGCTTGTCGGCATCCCAGGACAGGTATTCCGAACCTGCCTGAAGCGTGACATCCCCCGTGGCGACATTGCCTGTCAGAAACCCAATTTCGCCAACGAACTGGCCTGCAGTCATCGTGAAACGTTCACCGTCCTTTACCAGTGACGCCGTGCCGTCGACAATATAGGTCAGGCGCTTCACTGGTTCTCCCTGTCGGGACAGGATTACCTCGTTCGGCGCAATTGCATAGTGACTGAACTTGTACAGTTTCCGGAATTGACCCGGTGAGAGCATCTCGAACTTCTCATACAGGCGGACCCGGTCTGAATTCATCGACACGGTTGTTCGTTCAAGCGCAATTATTACGATCATCACGATATTGACGAGCATCAGAATGCTGTCGGTCATGATTGCTTCCCACAAGGGGCCCTCGGCCACGAACAGGTAATAGAGGATGTAAAATACCATCGCTAGCAGCATGAGCGCGCGTAAAACCAACTCGTCGCGAGCCAGAAACCCGGACACGTCAAACGCAAACGCGACATAGACCAACAATGCCGCCGATAATCCGTAGAATTCCATGTGACCCCCCAAGGTTTGCAACGACTTTCCGGTTCGGATGGCAGCTTGTCAAACCAAGTTGGGAATTTCCTTCAGTGCAGGCTTGGGTTAGGGCTGTGGGATGCGTCCTTCCGAACAAATGGGTCTGCCCGGATGAGTGGTTTTTTGGGCGTGAACGCCTCGCTGACGGGGCGCAAATGGGTCGGGCCGACGGCCGAGGATGATCGCCGGGCCGAGGCCCTGCAGCAGGCCACGCAGCTGCACGCAGCCGTCGCGCGCATCTTGGCGTCTCGGGGTGTCCCGGCGGATGGGGCCGAAGCGTTCCTGGCCCCTGCCCTGCGCGACCTGCTACCGGATCCGTTGACCCTAAAGGACATGGGCGAGGCCGCCCGGATTTTCCTATCCGCAGTCGTGGCGAAGCAAAGGATCGCGGTGTTCGCGGATTATGATGTGGACGGCGGGGCTTCGGCTGCACTGATCCAGTGGTGGTTGCGCGGCGTTGGCCAACAGGCGACGCTGTACGTTCCAGACAGGATCGACGAAGGTTATGGCCCGAATGACGCGGCGATGGCGGCGCTTGCTGCTGACCACGATCTGATCATCTGCGTAGATTGCGGAACGCTGTCTCACGGCCCGATCGCGGCAGCCAAAGGCGCGCAGGTGATCGTGCTGGACCATCATCTGGGCGGCGAGACTCTGCCTGACGCTGCCGCCATCGTGAACCCCAACCGGCAGGATGAGGACGGCGCGTTGGGGCACCTTTGCGCAGCGGCGGTGGTTTTCCTGATGCTGGTCGAGGCGAATCGGCAAATGCGCTCGGACGGCGCTGCCGGGCCAGATCTGATGGCGATGCTCGATCTCGTGGCGCTGGCGACGGTGGCCGATGTGGCACCGCTTATCGGCGTCAACCGGGCGCTGGTGCGTCAGGGGCTGGTAGTGATGGCACGGCGCCAGCGACCCGGTATTGTGGCGCTGGCGGATGCAGCGCGGCTGGACCGCGCGCCTTCGGCGTATTCCTTGGGGTATGTGCTTGGCCCTCGGATCAACGCAGGAGGTCGTGTCGGACGCGCGGATCTGGGTGCGCGGTTGCTTTCGACGGCGGATGCTCATGAGGCACGCGCACTGGCGGATAAGCTTGAAGAACTGAATGCAGACCGTCGCACGGTCGAGGCCGACGTGCAGGCCGCTGCGATGGATCAGGCCGAGGCCCGCGGCGATGACAGCGCTCTGGTCTGGGCGGCCGGGGATGGCTGGCATCCGGGGGTTGTCGGGATCGTGGCGTCGCGCCTGAGGGATCGCTTTCACCGCCCGGCAGTTGTGATCGGCTTTGACGGGGATGATGGCAAGGGTTCGGGCCGCTCGGTTACAGGTGTCGATCTTGGTGCTGCGGTACAGCGGCTGGTGGCCGAGGGGCTGCTTGAGAAAGGCGGTGGCCACAAGATGGCGGCGGGCCTGAGTGTCGCGCGAGGTCAATTGGATAAGGCAATGGCGCGGCTTGAAGCGCTGCTGGCCAAACAGGGCGCTGGTGTCGGCGGAGTGGCCGACCTACGCATCGACGGTCTGCTAATGCCGGGCGCCGCGACAGTTGAATTGATCGAGACGATCGAGGCGGCGGGTCCGTTCGGTGCCTCGGCCCCGGCGCCACGCTGGGCGATGCCGGACATGCGGATTAATCACGCACGGCGGGTGGGCGAGAACCACCTCAAGCTCAGCGTAAGCGATGGCATCGGTCCAACGCTGGATACCATCACCTTCGGGGCCTTCGACGGTCCGCTGGGTTCAGCGCTGGAGGCCCACTCGGGCCAGCGATTCCACCTGGCCGGACGGCTGGAGGTCAATCACTGGCAGGGCCGCGCACGTGTGCAGATGCGCCTGGAGGACGCAGCCCCGGCGGTGTGATAGGATCAGGATCACCCCCTGCGGAACCGGTCCAAATAGACAGAAGAATCCGCTTGCCCTTGACGGTCTCGATCCCTAAAACCCCGGCCACAAAGTCAGCACGTGGCCCGTTCGTCTATCGGTTAGGACGCCAGGTTTTCAACCTGGAAAGAGGGGTTCGATTCCCCTACGGGCTGCCAAACCCCCTCATCTACCTTTTTTCCTTGATTTACTGGGCTTAGCGGTTCAGTTCTAGGTATAAAGTTAGGTACAATTGGGTCGGCGCACGGTGTCAAACTACCTCATCAAACAGGGTCAGAAATGGTCCGTAAAGGTCGCTATACCGGCTGAGTTGCAGGGCGTGTTCGGCAAGAAGGCATTCAAGAAATCCCTCGGGACTTCTGACAAGGCGGCAGCCATCGCCCGCTCCGGCCCACTCATCGCTGAGTTCAAAGATGCCATAGCGTCTGCCAGAGGCAACCCCGAGCAGCACCTAGACGACTACCTAGCGCACACCCAAGCGCACCTGAGGACCGTTAAGGGCGATCCCGATGTGAACCCTGACCAGAACATGAGCCAGAAGGCCTGGCCCACCGCGCCCGCGGGTGATGGGACGCGACGGCAGGTCTGCCTGGACGAAGGCTTCGCAGCCGTTGCAGGCCATCCGAGGCTCGTCGCCATCACGTGGTGAAGGAGTTTGTCTTTTCGCAGTCGTCAAATGAGCGAGGACGCTGTTGCAGACCTGATGCTTAACCTCAGGTAGGCAATGCGCATTTTTCGCCCATCGCATCGGGCGGTCCGTAGATCTTTTTGCTGGCACTATCCGGCGGTGAATTTGTGCGGGTCTCGACCAGCCTGGGCGATCTCAATTTCGACTTGAATGCTGCCTTCCTCGCAGAAGCCCTGAGTATCTTCGCCCGCTGCTGGAAAAGCCTGCCTTCGGTCAGCCGATGGACATAGGTGAATACCAGCGCAATCCCGAAGGGGGATGGGACTGCGACCACACCTGATCAGCAATAATTGAAAACACCTAGGCCTCAATCGCGCCTGCGAAGGCGTTTACGACTCTGCGACCACTTCCCTGCAACCCCTTTAGTTGTTGCTCGCTCGGCGGATCTAGCAAAGCGCCGCTTTGCTTCATGATCCGCCCCGCCACAAACACTGTTTCCACGTCGGCTGGCCCCGCATGAAAAAGAATGGACGCAGCTGCATCGTGAACGGGGCTAAGATTGATGCCGCGAGTGTCGATAAGCTGAATGTCGGCCTGCTTGCCCGGCGTCAGCGATCCTATCTCGTTTTCCAGTCGCAGCATTCTTGCCCCGCCCATGGTCGCCCATTGCAATGCGTCGCGGGTCGATGGCCCAATAGTCTCAGGCGGTGCTCCGGTCTCAGCCCGCGCCAAACGGGTCAGATCATGCCGTGCGGCCTGCAGCGCAAACCGGGTAACGGCAAGCATATCTCCGGCCATTGAGCTTTCGATGTCCGACCCAATCGAGATCACCGCACCAAGGTCGCGTAGCCGATTAGTCAGCGGCTCGCCGAACCCCATCTGCAGTTCAACTTCTGGGGTAAGCGAGAACGTGACGCCAGCTCCGGCCAATCGCCTCAAGTTCTCATCATCAAGTGAGTTGCCATGGACTACGTTGGTGGCAGGGCCGAGCAGGCCCAAGGCCTCTAATCTCGCGAATCCGTCGTGCTCCTTCAGCGGCCCGCTGACGTGCATACTCGCCAGAAGCCCGGTTTCCCGAGCTAGGCGCAGGTCCGCCTCGGCGACCGAAGCGATGGACATCTGAGGTCCGAGGACCGCGAGGCCAAGGGTGACCAGAGCGTCGTCTTGTCCAAGCGGCCCATCCATCAGACGTTCGACTTCAGAGCGCGGCATCGGCACTTCGGAAAAATGCGGTGTGCCGGGTTTCGGGTCGGGCTTAGGCGAGCCATGCAGGAAAACGGCGCGGATACCCGAGGCTGTCAGCCCCTCGATTGCGGCATCGGTGTGATCCGGCGTCGGGTTGTTGTGGCACCAGTCGGCGATGGTCGTGGTGCCCGCGTTCAACTGGTGCAGGGCGCCCATGTGGTTTCCAATACCGATATCGTCGGGCGTGAAATGCGTCGCAAGACCAGCATGCATGGCCCGCAGGTATTGCGCCAGTGTCCAATCCGCTGCAATGCCGCGTAGTCCAGTTTGCCAAGTGTGAATGTGGGCATTGACGAAGCCGGGTAGGGCGATCCGGCCTGCACCATCGATGACGTCCGCCCCTTCCGCGACAAGCCCGTGTCCTACTGCCGCAATCCGTGTTCCATCGATCAGGATGTCGCCGGAGTCGAATTCGCCGACGTCCGGGTCCATGCTCAGAATTCGAGCGTCTTTTATGAGAGTTCGTGCCATCGTCAGACGTACTCGGCACGGACAATCGCGGCCCCAGCCGCCATCGCCTTCATCTTGCCGAACGCGACGTCGCGGGGCAGGTATTTCAGCCCGCAATCCGGGGCGACGACGACGTTTTCGGGATCGACGTATGGCAGCGCGCGGCGGATGCGGTCGGCGATGATCTCGGGCGTTTCGACGGCGTTGTCGCCCAGGTTCAGCACGCCAAGGATCACCGTCTTGCCGCGGATCGTCTCGAGCACCGAGGTGTCGAGGTTTGACTGCGCCGTCTCGATACTCACCTGCTTGCAGGAACAGTCCTTCATCTGGCGCAGGAAGGAATACCCCTCGGGCCTCTCCTTCGTCATCGCTGCGTAGCCAAAACAGATGTGGACTGCCGTCGTCCCTGCCGCCCCGTCCAGCGCGGCGTTCAGGGCGTCCAGCCCGTATTCCTCGGCCAGTTCCGGTCTCGCCTGCAGCCACGGCTCATCCAGTTGCACCACGTCCGCGCCGGCGGCGAACAGATCAGCCATCTCTTCCTTCACTGCCTGCGCGTAATCCATCGCTGCTTCTGCAGCGCTGGCATAGAATTCGTTTTCAGCCTGCTGCGACATCGTGAACGGCCCCGGAAGGGTGATCTTCACCATCCGGTCGGTATTTGCGCGCAGGAATTTCAAATCATCCACCTCGACCTGCCTGGCGCGGGTGATCTTGCCGGTAATTCGCGGCACCGGCACTGGTTTGCCGGACCGGGTGATGACGGTCCCGTAGTTGTCCAGATCAAGGCCATCCAGCGCTGTGGCAAAACGGTTCGAGTAGCTTTCGCGCCGGATTTCGCCGTCAGTGATAATGTCCAGCCCCGCCAGTTCCTGCTCGCGAATGGCGATGCGGGTCGCATCGTCCTGTGCTTCCTTCAGGTGCTCTTCAGGAATGCGCCACAGCTCCTTCGCGCGGGTACGCGGCGGGAATTGTCCAGCGAGTTTCGAGCGGTCAATCAGCCAGTCGGGCTGACAATAGCTGCCGACCAGCGAAGTTGGGAAAAGCATGGGCGTGTCCTTTGCGGGTCAGGTCTGGACCGATGGGAAATCCTTGCCCACCCAATGTTGCAGGTTGGCGGCGAATTCGCGCTGGAACGCCAACGGGCCGGATTTGGCCATGTAGGCCTCGTCATAAATGCCGATGAAGATCGTCAGGTTCAGGAAGAAATGCGCGCCCATTTCGAACAGGGCGACATAGTCATGGTTGACCAGCGCGGTGCGTTCTTCATCTGTAAGGGCCGTGACAGTGGTCATTTCAGCGTCGTTCAGGCGTGGGCCGATGGATTGTTCCCAGGTGGCGACAAATGTCTTCGGGTCCTCGGCATAGCGCCTCAGGTATTCCGGGTCGCGATCGACGGTAAACAGGAATTTGTTGACGTAGTACTTGCTCATGCCGCGTCCTCCTTCGGGTACCAGGTGAAATAGGCCTCCATGGTGTGAAACAGGTCGAGATTGTCGACGTAATCCGCCACTTCCGGCCCTGCGACGCCCAGCATCAGGATGAAGTTGAGGAAGCCGTGGGTGGCGTTGCCGGATTTGGCCATACTCTCGTGCGTGACCGAGTTCAGCAGCGCGTCGATGTCCCCGGCGCGTAGTGTGTCGATGGCCCAGTTGTCGAATGCCGGGTCCGGCCCGGTCTCCATGAATTGGCGCGGTCCACCCAATTCCAACGACAGATGCCCGGTGCCGATGCACGCGACGCGCTTGTCGGACGGATACTCGTCAATAGCTTTTCGGATCGCGCGGCCAAGATCATAGAACCGCTTGGGCGAGGGCAGCGGCGGCGCGAATATGTTGGTATAGATCGGCACCACCGGCAGGTCGTTGTCCGGGCGCACCGTGATGATTGGGCAGATAATCGAGTGGTCGATCTTCAACTCGTTCGAGAACGCCATGTCGAAGTCCTGATCCATCAGGTGCTGGTGCATGAAAGTCGACATCGCCTCGTCGCCTTCCAGCACATAGGTAGGCAGGCCAAACTCGCGTTCCTCATTATAAAAGGTCGCATCATAACGCGGTGCCTTGCCGATCAGAAACTGCGGGCAGTTGTCCAGGAATATCTGGTGGAAATGGTCCGAGCCGATCATCACCAGAATGTCCGGCTTGGTTTTCGCAAGAGTCTCCCGATACGCCTCGATCTTGCGCTTCCATTCCGGGGCTTCCGGCATCTGCTGCTCGGGCGGCATCGTGGTGGCCTTCAGATAGAAGGGGTGGTGGGTGCTTGCCAGAGTGGCGACGAGTTGGGCCATGTGCGCCTCCTTTAGTGGTAGTGTGGTGGGTGGGGTCTCACCCCGCCATTGGTCCAATCAACCAAATAGGTCGCGTTCAATCCCTGCCGCTTCGAACAGATAATCGCGACTAGCCTCAAGCTCACCCCGTAGACGCGCGACATCAAAACCCAGCAGCTCTCCGCGCCATTTCTTAACCTGCCCGGCGACCATGACGGTATCGACGTTACTCCGCTCCATCAGAGTCACAACCGCGCCGGGGACATTGTTCAGGGGGGCGACGTTGATCGCCTCGCCGTCCAGCAGGATGATGTCGGCATCCTTGCCGGGGGTTAGTGAGCCGATCTTGCTGTCCAGCTTCAGACCCTCAGCCCCGCCCATCGTTGCGTGGCGGATGGCTTGCAGGCAAGTCATCAGGTCAGGGTGGTCGGTGACCCCCGACAGCGCCTGGTTGTTCACGACCATGCGTTGCAAGGTAATGAGGCTGCGCATTTGGGTGAAGAAATCGGCCGTCATTGTGCATTCGACGTCCGTGGAAAGGGATGTGCTCATCCCCAGGTCAATTGCCTTCTGGATCGGCGGTTGGCCGTGACGCATGTGCATCTCGATCGGGACCGCCAGCGAGACATGCGCGCCTGCGTCAGCGGCGTATTGCCAGCCGTCGTCCGACATGCCTGTCATGTGGATGAAGATGTTGTCGTCGCCGAACATGCCCGCCGCGCCCAGTTCGTCGAATGTCGGCTGCATCCCGAAGGTGCCGACCACATGCAGCGCGATGGGTAGGTCAAGTTCGCGCCCGACTTTCCATGCCTCCTCATATCCCGGCAGATAAATCTCTCCGCCCATCACCATCGTCAGCAGCTGGTCGTCGGATGAGAAATACTGCTCCTTAATCCGCGCTGCATCGGCGGGGTATTTCGCGCGTTCCCCCCAGCCTTCGAAATAGCCAAAGACCGAGCGGCGCCCGGCGTCGCGCAACCCTTCGATGGCGGCATCCGAATGTTCTGGCGAATGGTGGATCTGGCTGACGTCCATCACAGTCGTCACACCTGCATCCATCTGTGCGATCGAGCCAAAAAGCTCGTTGATATAGACATCCTCGGGCCGGTAGGCGTTCGAGAATTTCTGCAGGATCGTCTCATAATAATTCGCTGCGACATTTGCCGGGCGTCCGTCACTGACAAGGATGCCGTTGGACAACTGGCTGCGCAGTGCGGTTTCGAACTGGTGGTGGTGGGTGTCGACAAATCCCGGCATCACCACCTTACCGGTGGCGTCGATCACGGCGGCGTCGCTGGCATCAATGTTTGCGCCCACCTCAACGATCTTTGAGCCGTCGATCAGCACGTCTCCCACGGTGAAATTGCCGACGCCGTCGTCCATCGACAACACCGCGCCGCCCTTGATCAGCACGCGGCGACCCACCTCACCCACACCTTCGGGCAGGGTGGCCATCGCCTCCTGGGCGCGCGCGGCCCCAGCGGTCATCGTCATGCCTGTGGCGGTGGCAGCCCCGGCCACGACGCTGGCTTTCAAGAAGTCGCGGCGCGTCGGACAGGGCAGCTGGGGCGTCTTTGGGTCACATAGGCGGCACATGGGAATCTCCCTCTTGGTGAAGTTTCAGTAGGCAAGCATGGATTGAATAACGGGGGAAACGGGCCAGTTCGTCTTCAATCGTCAGCGCGGTCACCCGCAGGTCTGGCAGGCGTTCCTCGACCAGCTGCGCAGGCGTCACCTTGCCAGTGTAGCCTGAGGTATTGAGTGTTGCGATGGTCGTCCCGTCCGCGCCACGGATCGGCACCGCCAGCGCGGTGATGCCATAGTCGAGTTGATCCGCCGTGGTCGCGTAGCCTTGGGCGCGCACCTCAGTCAGTTCGGCGCGCAAGACGTCCGGGTCAGTGATCGTTGCCGACGTTAGCGGCAGCGGGTCATAGCGGGCCAGATAGGTGTCGAGGTCGGCGCGAGGCAGCGCCGCCAGCAGCACCTTGCCCATCGAGGTCGCATAGGCCGGGTACTTCGCCCCAACATGCGCCATGGCGCGACGCGCCTTTTGCACCGAGTAATGCGCGACATAAATCACCTCACCCCGGCTAAGCGTCCCGACCGAAGCCGCATCGCCGAACTGCGCGACCAAGCTGCGCAGTTCGGGCCGCAGGATCGCGTCGATCCGGGCCGAAAAATGGAAGCCGGACCCCAGCGCCATGACCTCGGTCTTCAGATGGAACCGTTTGCGGAACTGCCCGACATAGCCGAGCGACGTGAGCGTAATTAGCGACCGCCGTGCCGCCGCAGGAGACAGTCCAACACGGCGCGCCACCTCGGATAGGGTCATATCAGGGTGGGCGGCGTCGAAGGCCTCAAGGATTGCCAGCCCCTTGGCCAGTGCCTCGACGAAATCCGCAGGTTTCTCGGCCGTATCGATCATCCCGCCCCCCAGCGGCACATTCCTGTTGACGAAACGCTAGCCACCGTTAATATTTTCGGCAAGAGGAAAAATTTTCGCCTACCGAAAAGGTGGTGAGAATTTCGGGGGGCTTAATGCGGATCGGGAAGCAAGATCAGGCGCTGACGGCGATTGCGACTTCGGACGCTAACAGCATTACGGTGCGCGGGCTGGATCTGTGCGATGACCTGATCGGCAAGATCAATTTCACCGACTATTTCTGGCTGTTGGTGCTGGGTGAAAAGCCGAGCGAGGCGCAAGCAAAGATGCTGGATGCCTGTCTGGTAGCGATTGCCGAACACGGGCTGGTGCCCTCGGTGCAGGCAGCTCGGATGACGCTTGCCGCCGGACCGGACGCTTGGCAGGGGGCAATGTCGGCCGGCTTGCTGGGAATGGGCAGCGTGGTGGCGGGTAGCTCGGAAACCGCAGGGCGCTATCTGGTTGAGGTGGTTGCCAAGGCAAAAGCTGACGGCACCGACATCGAGACGGCAGCGATTGCAAGCTTGAATGACCACAAGGCACAGCGCCGCAAGGTTGCGGGCCTCGGTCATCCACAGCACAGCGGCGGCGACCCGCGTGCCGACAAGCTGATGGCGATTGCCGATGGACTGGGCGTTTCGGGGCCGCATGTCGAGGCGTTACGTATGCTGGGCAAGCATGCTTCCGACATTATCGAGCGCCCCTTGCCGATCAACGTCTCAGGCGCGATTCCTGCCTGCATTCTGGACGCGGGATGGCCGGTGGACGCAATGAAGGCTGTCCCCTTGGTTGCCCGCGCGGCAGGTCTGTCGGCGCATCTGTTTGAGGAAGCGCATCGCTCGATCGGGTTCATCATGTCCCACCACGCCGATCAGGCAATTGGGTATGACGGAGAGACGCCGGGTGAGGCGCCGTGAAAATCCTCAAGAACATTCGCGTTATCGAACTGGGGACCTATATCACCGGTCCTGCCGCGGGGATGCATCTTGCCGACCTTGGTGCCGATGTGATCAAGGTCGAGCGCCCCGGAACGGGTGACCCGTTCCGTGCGTTCAAGGGCGGCCTCTATTCGCCGCACTACCAGACCTACAACCGCAACAAACGTTCGATCGCGTTGGACACAAAAGACGCCGCCGATCTGGCCGTATTTCATGGTCTGATCGCCGACGCGGACGTGTTCATCCAGAATTTCCGCCCTGGCGTAGCCGAGAAGCTGGGCGCGGGTGAAGATGACCTGCGCGCGGTGCGTCCCGACCTGATCTATTGCGCCATTTCAGGCTTCGGCACCTCTGGCCCGGCCCGCGACCGTCCCGCGTTCGACACCGTCGCGCAGGCGGCCTCGGGGTATCTGCGGTTGCTGACTCCACCGACCAACCCGCGCGTGATTGGTCCGGCCATTGCCGATGCGGTGACAGGGCAGTACGCGGCGATGGCCATTCTCGCGGCGCTTCTGGAACGGTCAAACTCGGGCGATGGGCGTCGCATTGACATTTCAATGCTTGAGGCGATGAGCCACTTCAACCTCGACAGTTTCACCCATTACTATTCGGTCGGTGAGGTCATGGGGCCGCTGTCGCGCCCGGTTGTCTCGCAGAGCTATACCTTTGAATGCGCCGACAAAAAATGGATTGCGATCCATATGTCCTCACCCAACAAATTTTGGGAAGGGTTCATCGGTGCGACTGGTCAACAGCACCTCGCCGATGATCCGCGCTTTGCCGAAAGATTGGAGCGGATCAAGCATCAGGATGACATGATCGCCCATTTCACGCCAGTTTTCGCCAGTAAGCCGCGTGCCGATTGGTGCGACGCCCTGCTTGCTGCAGAGGTGCCGCACGCGCCTGCTTATGACGCGGACGAGGCGTTGGAGGACCCGCAGGCGCAACACCTGAACCTGAAGATCAGCGCACCGTCGCGTGAACTCGGCACCTACACGACCGTGCGTGCGCCTTACAATTTCGATGGTAAAGCCGAACTTGACGTTCAGCCGCCGCCCGTTCTTGATGAGCACGGCGACGTAATCCGCGCCGAACTTGCCAGGCGCAAGGCCGGATAGCACTGCCTGACCGGCCCGCAAAGAAGGCCGCAGGACTCAATGTGAAAGGGCCCGAGCGCGAGGTGGGCCAACAGCCGCAGAGCAACGCGGTGGGGAGGGAAAGATGAGTGACGATAACCCCAAGATGGTGCCGAAAGGCGCGGTACTGGATGCCTCAAAGGACATGCTTCAAAAGCAGTTGTTCGTGATCTTCACCACGCCGGTCGACGGGTTGGGTGCGGTCTTTGCCAACATCGAAGAGCACCTGAAATTCCAGTGCCAGATCGAGGCTGAGGGCATTCTGTTCGCAGCAGGACCGATGTGGACCGACGACGAAGAAAACTGGGCCGGAGAGGGCATGGTTGTCGTGCGCGCCGACTCGATTGCCGAAGCCACCGTCATTGCCGAACGAGATCCGATGCACAAAGCCGGGGCACGCAGTTTCAAAGTGCGACCGTGGCTGATCAACGAAGGGTCGATGACGATCCGGCTGGATCATTCGACCCAGAAATTCACACTAAACTAGAAGAAACAGGGAGACTGACTATGAAACATATCTTTGCTGCCCTTATCGCCGGGGCCGTGGCACTGCCGGTGCAGGCTCAGGAACAGGTGGACATCACGATTGCCTCAAGCCACCCGCTGGTGGTGCCGTGGGTCGGTTTCATGAAGTCGCACTTCATGGCTAAGACAGACGAAATCCTCGCCGAGGGTGGGAATTATCAGGTCAACTGGAACGAGGCATTCGGCGGCCAGCTTTACAAAGCCAACGCCACGCTGAGCTCGGTCGAAGAAGGTATCACCGATATCGGCTGGGTGTTCTCGTATCTGGAAGAGGCGAAACTGCCGCTGACCCAGGTATCGACCAACACGCCGTTCACCACCACCAACCCGCCGGTTCTGCTGAGCGTGATGAGCGATCTTCTGGAAACCAACGAGGCGTTCCGCAACGAATGGGAACAGCACAATCTAAAGGTTTTGGGGCTGACAGGTTCGGATCTTTACGACATCTACACGAAGGAGCCGCTGACCGGCATCGACGACATCAACGGGATGAAGCTGTCTGCCCCCGGCGTGCTGGGCAACTGGCTGCGTGGGACCGGAGCGAACGCTGTGGATGGTGCGCTGACCACATTCTACACCGACGTCCAAACCGGTGTGTCTGATGGGGCCCTGACGCTCGCGCTCGGCGCGATTGCGATCAAACTTTATGAGGTTTCGCCCTATATCAACCGGTTTGATGTCGGCGTTGCCTTCTCTGGCGCGGTCGCGATCAACGCTGACACCTGGGACGGACTGCCGGAAGAAGTGCAGAACGCGATGACCGAGGCTGGCAAGTACTACACGACCTCGCACGCGCAGGACCTCATCGACCGGCACGAGTTTGTCATCAACAAGATGGTCGAACTTGGTGCAGATCAGAACCCGCCCGTGACCGTCGTTGCAATTGATCCCGAGCAGCGCACGAAATGGGCCAACATGCTTCCAGACCTTGCCGCTGACTGGGCCAACCCGCTGGAAGAGCGCGGAATACCGGCAAAGGCGTTCCTGGCTGAGTATATGGCAGCCCTCCGCGCCAATGGGGTGACCCCGACGCGCAACTGGGATCAATAGGTCCGTACCCTTTGACCCAAATTGACAATAACAGCCGCGCCCCGAATTCATCGGGGCGCGGCGAAAGCCGGGTTGAACAAATCTGGCATCGATTGGTCGAGGCTCTGGCGGCGATCGGCACGCTTCTGATTGTCGTTCTGATGGTTATCATCTGCACCGACATCGTAGCGCGAAATGTCTTTGGTGGCTCGCTGCCGATGGTCTCGGAGCTGGGCGCGTTGCTGCTGGTGCTAATCGTGGCGCTGCAACTTGCAGCCGCAGTCCGCGCAGACCGGCTGGCGCGAACCGAGATATTCACGACACCTTTTGCACGGCGCTTTCCGCGCGGCGAGGCGGCGCTTTCGGTTGTGTTCAACCTGATCGGCGCCGCCTTGTTCGCGGGGATCGCCTGGGCCACGATCCGCATCCTGGGTAAGGACTACGTCGCCGGAGAATTCATCGGTGTGAATGGTATCGCGACACTGCAAACCTGGCCATTCCGCGCCTTGATCCTTGTTGGATTTGGTGTCGCCGCGATGGAATTCGTCGTGCGCGCTTTCGCCGCCGCCCGGCGGGCGTTGGAGGCCACATGAGTCCAGTTGAAATCGGCAGCCTTGCCATCGTTGCCCTGCTGTTTTTGATCTATCTGGGCATGCCGATCGGAATTGGCATGCTGTCTGTGTCCTTCGTCAGCGTGGGCTGCGATCCGCAGCGACACCGTGGCGATCCGGATGATGGCCTCGGTCGCCAACGACAGCTTGGAAGAATACCTGTTCGCGGTCGTGCCGCTGTTTGTGCTGATGGGGCTTCTGGTGACTGTCTCGAATGTCGGTCGGGATACGTTTGACGTTTTCCAGCGATTATTATGGAGAATTACCGCCGGGCTGGGTGTGGCGACCGTCTTCGCCAACGCGATCTTTGCGTCGATTACCGGCATATCCATCGCGTCGGCGACGGTGTTCAGCCGTGTCGCCGTGCCCGAGATGACGCGCCACGGTTATACCAAACGTTTCGCGACCGGAGTGGTCGCGGGGTCATCCGTTCTTGGCATGCTGATCCCGCCATCACTGCTGCTGATTGTCTTTGCGGTTTTGGCCGAAGAATCCGTCGGCCGGATGTTCCTGGCTGGTGTCGGGCCCGGAATCCTTCTGTCGCTGATCTTCGCAGTCACGATCCTGCTGATGGCAAAATTCAGACCCGGCTTTGTGTTCGCATCCGCCGACGATGATCCGGGTTTCGATAGCATCGGCGCGGCCGAGATCGTCCGCAAGGCTCTCCCGATCTTGGCGCTGATGGTCATTGTACTCGGTGGACTCTACGGCGGGTTCCTCAACCCGACCGAAGCAGGGGCCGCCGGAGCCTTCGGTGCGCTGGTTATCGCGTTGCTGCGACGGTCGCTGGATGGGTCTACTTTCTGGAAGCTGTTGGTCGAAAGCGGTCAGATCACCGTCTCAGTGCTGTTCCTGATCCTTGCCGCGTCCTTCTTTAGCCGAATGCTGGCGCTGTCTGGTGTGCCGCGTGAACTGGCCGAATTCTTCCTCGACGGCTCCATCGGTCCATACGGCTTTCTGTTAATATACCTTTTGTTAATCATCGCTATGGGCTGCCTGATCGACAGCATTTCGATCATGCTAATTCTGTTGCCCATTGCCTTGCCAATTTCCGAGGCCGCCGGGTTCGATCTGATCTGGTTCGGCATCCTGACAGTGGTTGCCGTTGAACTGGGTTTGCTGACACCGCCATTTGGATTGGCGGTCTATACGATCAAATCCGCAATGGATGACCCTGATTTGAAAGTGGGCGAGATTTTTCGCGGCGCATGGCCGTTCGTCTGTGCCATGTTGGTTGCGCTTGCGATTCTCGTGATCTGTCCGCCAATCGCGACCTGGTTGGCGCGTCTCTGAGTGGTTCTGGGAGCGGAGGTAAACCCGATGCATACCTCAATTCCTGCGGCGTGGTGATCACCGGATCGGCCCGTGAAGCTGGTCTTGCGATTGCACGAGACCCGGCCAAAATCCCAATATCGAGTTGTGATTGCCGACCTTGATGAAAAAGCCCGTGTACAGGCCGCTGCAGGTTCTGAGGCGAATGGGCGTTGGGCGATAATCCGGATCGAGCAGTGACGCGCCCACTGAAAGTCAGTCAGGCCGCACAGCGCCCCAGGATATCGCCCGCCCGGCACCCAAATGCACTGTACCGATAGACCAGTGGCCAACGATGCACTAACAATCAAACCGGATCACCTGATGGAAGCACGCTTAAAAGTGTCCAACAAACCCGGGGGAACTCCAAACCTCGAATATATGATACTCAGAACTGTTGGGTTCAAATCTGGGCAGAAATCCGAAATCGTGGGCTTTAGGTTATAGCGCGCGATACCGACGACACTGGAAATCGCCGCAAAAGACGGAGTTAGTGCAGTTAGCTGAAGGGGCAACATGACGATCCGGTTTGATAATTTCGAGATTGATCTGAGCACCCGAGAGGTACGTCGGAACGACGTTCCCCTGGGCATTGAACCCAAAGTGTTCGACCTGTTGGTCTTTCTCATCAACAACGCAAATCGGGTCGTCAGCCGCGATGACATGATTGGCGCCGTTTGGGACGGACGCATCCTTTCTGATGCAACGGTTTCTTCTTGCGTCAAAGCTGTGCGCAACGCGCTGGGCGACGATGGAAAAACCCAAAAATTCGTGCGCACAATTCATGGTCGCGGGTTCCGCTTTGTAGGGAGTTTTACGGATCATGACGCCGAGTGTAGTACTGGGTTAGCCAGAACCGAAACGAAGGGTGCGTCGCTGGCAATCCTGCCATTCGATGTGGCTGGGAATGACCCCGGCTTGGTGGCCCTTGGCACGGCACTTGCCGCCGATTTGCTGACAATGCTCAACCGCATTCCGCTGTTGTCGCTGGCGTCGCGCCGCGCGGCTCAGGCTATGGCTGTCGACCCTGTCCGCACACCTGACGTGACTTACCTGGTCGACGGCAGCCTATCGCGCAGTGGTAAAAACCTACGGGCCCATATTCAGCTGGTGCGCACCGAAAGCGGGTTCCATAGCTGGGCACAACGCTTCGAAGTCCCCGGTGAGGGTGCAACAGCTGAGGCGCTGCTGACGGCGATCCTGCCCCGCCTCGAAACCGCGATTGTCGAAACGATGGTCGCCGACCGCACTCAGTCCGAAGGCCCGGACAGTACCAGCGCACAGTTGATACATGCTATGGGCCTGCTGTCGCTGAAAGGCTGGAACCGCGCGTCCTTTTCCGAGGCCGAACAGGTTTTGCGCGACCTTCTCGCCCGTGACCCCGACCAACCAATCGCACGCGCTTATCATGCGTTGATTCTGGGCCTCGGCAGTCGGATCGGGATTTTCGAGGCCAGCCCCCCCCTGGTTGCCGAAGCCATTGCCGAGGCAGAGCGCGCCCTCGACCTTGCGGGGAGTGAGTGACTCAATCGTCCTGGGAATCGCTGCCTGTGCGCTGGCCGATGTCGGTCATCCGGACCGGGCCATCCCGCTCTTGCAAAGAGCTATCGAGTTGAATCCGAACAACGCGCAGGCATGGGTCGCGTTGGGTGCCGCAAAATTACTGACGACCGACCTGGAAGGCGCCGTAAAGGCGTTGGAACGCGGGATCGAAATCAGCGCCATGAGCGCGCAGATCGCAATATGGTGGTCGTTCCTCGCAATCGCTGAACTGATGCGCGGCAATGTTGACATTGCGCATGCCCATGCGCTGGGTCGGCTGTCAGGCGGATGACCGCAACCATATTCCGCGCGTCGTGCTGGCTGCAGCCCGTCTCGTGGCGGGCGACGTGGATGCAGCAAGGACTGCAATGAAAGACGCTCTGCGGATTACGCCTGATGTGACGGATCGTGAAATCCTGCGCCTGACCGGGCCAAAAATCGGCAAGGCCCTGAGCCGAGAAATTGCAGCGCTGCGCGGCTGAGTCCAAAAAAAAACCACGTCTCCAAGATTTCCCCGAACATTCCCCGAATGGTCTTCAAGCCTGCGATTTTGCCGCGAGGTAGGTCCGTCTCATCGCCAGACATGGCGCATCGAAACTTACCGAGGACCAAACATGAAACGCTTTCTGATCCCCATCATTCGGCCAAGCGCAGGTGACTCACGGCGCTTTTTGCGTTCGGCAGATCCGCGCCACAGCCGAGTCCAACACACCCAGCCGTCAATCGGTAGCGCCGTTAACGGCAACGCAACGCTTGCCGCGGCACGCCGCTTCTGTGACGTGACGTCGACCGACTACGTCCAGTCGCTGCTGGATCGCGGCCAATTGCGCGCCGCAGCCGAAGGTTTGGCGGTCCGTTTCCAAACCGCTGATGCAGAAGCGCTGCCCTTCGCTGACAATAGCTTCGACGTCGCGATGTCGACATTTGGCGTGATGTTTACGCCCGATCAATTCACTGCGGCAAGCTGCGTGCCCGGGGCCTGAAGAGCCGCATCCACCGCAAGGGCAAGCGCGGCAAACCGCTGAGCAAACAGGCCAAGGGCAGCAACCGGACCAAATCCTCGGTGCGGGTCCGCGTTGAACATGTCTTCGGGGCGCAGACCAACGACATGGGTGGCACGCTGGTGCGCACGATCGGCATCGCCCGCGCCAAGGCGAAGATCGGGATGAAGAACCTCGCCTACAACATGCGCCGCCTCGTCCAGTTGCGCCGCATCAACCCGTGCCCGGCATGAACACCGGGCAAACCAGCGAGCAGATCAGCCTGCAAAGGTCGAAAGACAGAGCGTAACGGGCTCAGAGCCGCGAACGTGCGGGCATACAGGGCCGACAGTAGACGGCCTCCAGCTTGGATCACGTCATGAGACGCGCTGCGTGGCCCCGAAATCGGTCAAAAATCGAGGTGCCCATATGTCTTTCTGCCTTGAAAGGATCAAATGAGGCTCACTGGAAATTACCAGCCTCTTCAATATTTACGAAAAAGACAATCTGCCAAAAGCCTATTAGCTCATCTAAAACTATTTCTAGTTCATCAACGCCGTCCAAAGGCAAACGCTCAACTCTAAAACCATACTGCTCAAACCCACAATACTCTAGTTGAGTAACTATAATGGGTTCCATTGCCCTCTCAGCGGCAAGAATTGCCAATGATGATGCAAGTGAGCGGATGTCTCCAGGTAAAGCGTCTACCAATACACCATATCGGGTCACGTCGGTTTTCTGTAGTGGGCATACCTTGGCGAGAACACTTGCTTCAGCTGAATAACCATTTAAATAAAAAGTATTTGAGCGCAAACTCTGTACTTCCAATGATGGAATAAGCGGAACCGCGCACCGACGCATTACCTCCTTATACTTGTTTTTAAAATCCATCATGAACCTCAAGGATAGCACTAAGGGCCTTTTTATTGCCCACAGGAGGAAGGCCAATAGAGTGCAAGGCGCCCTTCAAATCTTGAACCTTACTGTCATCTCTCAACCAATTATCGACCGTCGAACCTAGCGCATAACCATCTGATTCTGAGGCCATCGCAGCTAATCCACGTGATACTGCTGCCGCGGCACGTCTCTCTTGATCATCCATAAATGGGGCCGTCTGGGGAACAAAAATGGCCGGGATCCGATGATAAATGATTTCATGAAATGTATTGTAACCCACAGCAGAAACGACAAAATCAGCGCACTTCATTATTTCCAGGCCCACGCACTGACTTTACCACCCGTGTACGCTTCCAAAGAAATGTTTCTGGGGAAACTGAGGCGTTTGGCCACACCAAAACGATATGGCCAACGTTGCTATGTTTTTCAAATGCTGCACAAAGGCTTTGTATGTGAATGGAGCGATCCGCAGCAACGCCGGCCCCTAACATTGAAACAACGATCTTAGTGACATCAAAATCAAAAAAGACTGGTCAACGCCTGACGCATCTCGGCGACTTTCCTATCATGCACCAATTGATTTACAATCGGCCCCACCTCAACGATTTTGTCAGAGTGCGAATATGTTTCATTAAGCTCAGGGAACACTTCCTGCGGGATAATAACGCGAGAAAAAACAAACTCACGCATTAAGGCAGTCGTGTTATCTTGCTGGGAGTTCCATAATCCACGCCGTATCCAGATGGCATTTAACTTTCCCTCCAATACTGATCGCATTACTGAGTCAAAAACAAAAACACCATCAAATACAAAGGTGTCACCATCTTTAAGCTGCCTCAATAGGCGCTTATAGTTTACGATGTCGTTCGAAAACGGAAGCTGATGCTCATCACTCTTGGGCACTAGTGGCCAGCATGAAAAGTTGGACTGACGAACCATGCCAACG
>CALSNT010000016.1 GCA_943787785.1 uncultured Paracoccaceae bacterium
GATCTTCGACGAAATCGTCACCGGGTTCCGGCTTGAGTACGGCGGCGCGCAGGAGCGCTGGGGGGTGATCCCCGACATCTGCACCCTGGGCAAATTCATTGGCGGCGGCTTTCCGGTCGCTGCACTGGGAGCCAGTACCGAGCTTATGGCGCATTTCGACAAGGCAGCGGTCGGGGCCGAGCGTTGGCTGATGCAGCTGGGTACGCTGTCAGGGTTTCCGGTTGGCGCGGTGGCTGGTCTTAAAACCATGGAGATCCTGCGCCGTGATGGTCAATATCGGCGCCTGAAGGCGAACGGAAAACGACTGTGGGACATGCAGGCCGAGGCCCTGAGAGCCGCAGGGGTGACCCATCGCATAGTTGGTGATGTAACGCTGTTCGACGTGGTCTTTACGCATTCCGAGGTTCGGGATTATCGCAGTCATCAGACCGGGGACGCACTGAAAGCGGCGACATACAACCGGGTGCTGCGAGAGAACGGCGTGTTCAAACTGCCGGGGAAGTTTTATCCCAGTCTGGCGCTGACCGATGCGGATTTCGAAATGACGCAGGAAGCGGTGGACAAAGCCGTCGCGGCGATTGCTGGCTGAGCGCCTGTGTCGGGGGTCAGCGCAGGATGACGTCGTCTGCGCGCACGAAACCCAGGACGTCGCGGGCCTGTTCGGTCCAGCAGGTCGAGGTCGAGGTAGCTGTCGGACATCCTGCGGGTTTTGTTTTCCAGCACTGCGATCTGGGCTGAAATGTCGGCGAGGTCTGTGGCGATGGCTTTGCTTTCGGCCTCGATCTCGATCCGGCGGAACAGACCATAGTCGCCCTGGACGCTGGCAAAGGTGAAATAAACCCCCAGAGCGACGGCGGTGGTGAAAAACAGCAGGGCGCCGATGGCGCGGGCTGGGTGTCTGCGGGTCATGCTCTGCCTTCGAGTCCGGCCACTTGGCGGGCCGGTTTCGGCGACAATGTCACGTGCGATTCGGCTTGTGAATCCCTTGAGTCGCTAAAATCGGCAGGATTGGGCTTGTGATGCAGCGATGCAACGAAATCGAAGGGAGTCGCGTCAGGTGACCGGGCGGCTGATTTCGCCCCCGCCGATGGCTGCGGCGACGCCGGTGGTGCCCGGGGCCGACGTGGGCAAGCCGCGCAGGACGCGGACGGCAAGAAAGGCAAAGGCTTCGGCTTCCAGCATGTCTCCGTTCAGTCCGACGTCTTCGACGGACGCCACGGGGCAGGCCAGGCGAGAGGCCAGGGCGGTCATGATCGCCGGGTTGTGGCGACCTCCGCCGGTGACCAGCAGCCGCGTCGGTGGTGTTGGGCAGTGGTCCAGGCCGGTAGCGACGCAGGCAGCGACAATGGCGGTCAGGGTGGCGGCGGCGTCCTCGACCGTGAGGTCGGCGATCATGTTGGGGAGCGCCGAGAAATCGTTCCGGTCCAGTGACTTGGGTGGAATCTTCGGGAAATAGGCGTGTTTCAGGAATTCGGCGACGATGTCCTGATCAGCGGTTCCGGCACTGGCCAGCGCGCCGTCTTCGTCTCGGGCCGCACCAGTGCGCGCCCGGATCAAATCGTCGATCGGAGCGTTGGCGGGGCCAGTGTCGAAGGCCAGGAGGGCGCCGGGTGTTTCCGGGGTGGGGGCGGTTGGGTCGATCCAGGTGAGATTTCCGACGCCACCGAGGTTGAGGATTGCCAGCGGGTCGGTCGCGCCAAACTCCTGCGCCAAGGCGAAGTGATAAAACGGGGCCAGCGGGGCGCCCTGACCCCCCATCGCCACATCGTTCGACCGGAAATCCCAGACCACGGCGCGGCCCAGAACTTCGGCCAGGATCGCGCCGTCACCCGCCTGATGAGTGCCGCGCCCGGCGGGGTCATGGGCCAGGGTCTGGCCGTGGAAGCCGAAGACTTCAGCATCGGGGAAACGGGACAGCACTTCAGCGTGGGCGGTCTCGATGATTTCAGCGGCCTCGGAGATGTCATCATCAGGCCATTTGCCAAGGGCGGTGCGCAGGGTTCTACGCTCCGTCGCGGTGTAGGGGCGATAGGCGGTGGGGCCACGCTCGGCCACCCTCATGCCGTCGGTAACGATCTGGGCCGCATCAACCCCGTCCAGCGAGGTGCCTGACATTGCGCCGACCACGCAGAATGGACCTTTGGTCGCCATCTCTTCCCCTTCACGCGCCGCGACCTTATAGCTGGCGGCCTGAACCACAGACTGCACCGAGTGAGCCATGACCTACCACCCGAAATCGGACTTCATGCGTGTGATGATGGAGCGCGGTTTTCTGGCCGACTGCACCGATTATCAGGGGCTGGACGAGGCTTTGGTGAAGGGCGTGGTACCAGCCTATATCGGTTTTGACGCCACTGCGCCCAGCCTGCATGTGGGCAGTCTGATTCAGATTATGATGCTGCGCTGGTTGCAGAAAACCGGGCACAAGCCGCTGGTTCTGATGGGCGGCGGGACGACCAAGGTGGGTGACCCGAGTTTTCGCTCGGACGAGCGGCCATTGCTGACGCCGGACCAGATTGACGCCAATATCGACGGTATTCGGAATGTCTTTTCCAAGTACCTGACGTTTGGGGACGGCGCGACTGATGCGTTGCAGCTGAACAATGCGGAATGGTTGGACGGGCTGAACTACCTCGACTTCCTGCGTGACATCGGGCGGCATTTTTCGGTGAACCGGATGCTGGCGTTCGAGTCTGTGAAGTCTAGGATTGATCGAGAGCAAAGCCTCAGCTTTCTGGAATTCAACTACATGATCCTGCAAGCTTATGATTTCCTGGAGCTTAACCGGCGCTATGGCTGTCTGCTGCAACTGGGCGGCAGTGACCAATGGGGCAATATCGTCAACGGTATCGACCTGACGCGCCGGGTGCTGGATCACGAGATCTATGGGCTGACCTCGCCGCTTCTGACGACCAGCGACGGCAAGAAGATGGGCAAAAGCGCGGACGGGGCGATCTGGCTGAATGCCGATATGTGCAGCGCCTATGAGTTCTGGCAGTTCTGGCGCAATACGACGGACGCCGATGTGGGGCGGTTCCTGAAACTCTATACCGAATTGCCGGTGGAGGAATGCGACCGACTGGGTGCGCTGGAAGGAGCTGAGATCAACGAAGCCAAGATCCGGCTGGCCAATGAGGTGACGACGCTGGCCCACGGGGCCGAGGCGGCTTCTGCGGCTGAGGCGACTGCGCGGGAAGTGTTCGAAAAGGGCGGCGTCGGGGACGACTTGCCGACATTGACGCTGAGCGCGGCTGATCTGGGCGATGGGCTGTCGATTGTTCAGGCGTTTGTACGCAGTGGGCTGGCGGGCTCGGGCAAGGAAGCCAAGCGGCTGATTGCCGAGAACGGGGCGCGGATGAATGATGAGCCGCTGACAAATGCGGGGCTGATGCTGGACGCGGACGCTTTGGCGGAACCCGTGAAGCTGTCAGCGGGTAAGAAGCGGCATGCGTTGGTGGTGTTGCAGGGGTAGCGTAATCTAGCAACGTAGCGCCGACCGGATGGTCACAATAATGCTGGCGCTGGTCGGTCGGTATTGAGAATAATCAACGGTCTGCAAACCGCGCATCTCGTGCACGGAATCTAGCCAAAGGCGCCGCGCACTCGCCAGCCCGTCGTGGCGAGTTGGCGATGGGCGAGGTTCGCGGATCCATCATGATTGACGGAAACTAAGCCACCATCCAAGTGCCACCATCCATCGTCAGATCGCCAACCCACGGGCTGTTGAGCGCAAGGCTCATGTCTCGTTTGAAGCCAAGGCAGTTTGCGGCCGCGAGCCTTGAAGCTGCCTTGCTTATTCAACCACCCAACCGCCACGTCCCATCGGGCCAGAACGCGTGGAAGGCGAATGCGAACATCACGTCATGGGGCAGGTCTTTTCCGGCCTGATCGCGGACGCGCACGGTTCCCACTTCCTTGCCACCACCGATGGTTGGCGCGTCAAGCGCACTCGATTGGCCTTCTGACCAGCTGAGGACGACGCCGCCTTCACTGATTACACCTTCGGCGCGAATACGCTCCATCGTCCAGGCGGTGTCGCCAACGCGCACCACGCGCATCAGGGCGGGCACGCCATGCGGGGGCATCTCGCCGTTATAGAGGAACGGTTTCTTGGAGCCGTCATACCCGACGTAGGGGTTGCGGCCATACGCACGGCGGTAATTTGGCTGATCCATCACCTCGGCGTTGGGATTCCGCTCTTTGAACTGGCCCCAGCTTTCCATCCACGAGGGGAGGGCGACAAGCTCGGTCCCGTTGTTTGCGCCGACAATGCCTGTGCCGATGGCCTGCTGCCACCAGCTTTGAGTCTCACGGTCGTACATGACCATGTCGCTGTTCCTGAGTTTGCCGGAGACG
The DNA here is from genome assembly GCA_943787785.1 of uncultured Paracoccaceae bacterium. GTDB lineage: Bacteria > Pseudomonadota > Alphaproteobacteria > Rhodobacterales > Rhodobacteraceae > WLWX01. The sequence goes on from CALSNT010000016.1 coordinate 4,357, forward strand.
CCGAAGGTCAGGATGTCGCCGTTGACGCGCCGATCAAAGGTGATGCCTGAATTGCAAAGCGGGCAGAAGGTGACGGCCACGGGTACGCCGCCGACCACGTCATTCACGATCTCATGCCACGTCAGGTAGCGTACCGGGTAGGCGCGTGGCGTGGCTCCGTCGATTTCAAGCGTAATGACCGGCTCACTGTCGCCAATCCGGTCTTCGTCACCAACGGGGATGAACGTCGGGTCGTTGACGGCAGGGATGCCATCTTTGGGCGGGCCGCCCGACAGGATGTCGCCCCAGTTATCGACGCTGGTTTGGGTGAAATCAGTGTCCGGCCATTCATGGCGCCAGAAGCTCGGGTCGGCCATGGCGGCGGTAGCGGTCATCGCGACGGCTACGGCGGCAGATATCCAGCGGGCAGGTCTCATAGCTCGGTTCCCTCCAAAATCAAATCTGGAGCACCCTATGGCGGGCAGGGGCCGCACGCATAGCCCGTATCACGCGAGTTTGAGTAAGGGTGTGGGGCCAGTGCCCGCCTCAATCAAAAGCAGGCACTGGCGGGTCGACCTATTCAGTCGGTGTTTCAACGACGTTCACATCCGCCATAATGTCTGGCTGCACGACGACGCCGTTCAGGTTCGGATCGCCACGCTGGATTGCGTCCAGCACGTCCAACCCTTCGATTACGCGACCGACGACGGTGTATTCTCCGTTCAGGAAATGACCTTCGTCGAACATGATGAAGAACTGGCTGTTGGCCGAATTCGGGCTTTGCGCGCGGGCCATGCCCACAACGCCCCGGTCAAACGGAATGTTGGAGAATTCAGCCGGAAGATCATCCAGAGGCGAACCTCCGCGACCCGCCATTTGCAGCGTGTCGCCGTCACTGCGTCCGAATTCCACGTCGCCTGTCTGGGCCATGAAGCCGTCAATGACGCGGTGGAAAACGACGCCGTCATAGGCGGCCTCGGAGGCGAGTTTGGTGATCCGCTCGACATGCTGCGGGGCGACGTCATCGAACATGTCGATGACGATCTTGCCGCTGGCTTTGCCTTCGACCGTGATTTCGAGGTTCGGGCCTTCGCCGTCCTCGACATCCTGCGCGACGGCCGGTGTGCCCAGCAGCAGCGCTGCGACCAGCAGCTTACGCATCGGCGGCGACCTTCATGCTGATCATCTGGTCGGGGTTCGCAGGCGGCTCACCTTTGGTGATTGCGTCCACGTGGTCCATCCCTTCGATGACCCGGCCATAAACAGTGTACTGGCCGTTCAGGAAAGCGTTGTCCGAGAAGTTGATAAAGAACTGGCTGTTCGCCGAATTCGGGTTTTGGCTGCGCGCGGCGCCGATGGTGCCCCGGTCGTGCGGCAGTTTGGAAAATTCTGCCGGCAGGTCGGGCATATCCGAGCCACCGGTCCCGGCGCGACCGAGGTTGAAATCCTTGTTGGCGTTGCCGTTGGCGACGTCGCCCGTCTGGGCCATGAAGCCGTCAATGACGCGGTGGAAGACGACGCCGTCATAGGCGCCTGCACGGGCCAGTTCTTTCATGCGGGCAACGTGCTGGGGCGCGACGTCGGGCAGCAGTTCGATAGTAACATTGCCGCCTTTCAGTTCGATGATGACGGTGTTTTCGGGGTCTTTTATATCGGCCATCGGGCTCTCCTGATTACAATTTGGGCGATACCTAGTGCGACCGGCGGCAAAGGGAAAGCCCACAGGCGTTTCGTTGCTGATCGGTTGACGATGTCGCGGGGTCAAGGCAGGTATCGCGCAACCATGGATGGAGTGCCGAGAATGGCCTGGAAAACGCTGGATGAAATCGAGTTGGACGGCAAGCGTGTGCTGGTACGTGTTGATCTGAATGTACCGATGGCGGATGGGCAGATAACGGATGCGACGCGGATTGAGCGTATCGTGCCGACCCTGCGCGATATCCTTGCGGCTGGCGGCAAGCCGATCCTTTTGGCCCACTTTGGCCGCCCGAAAGGTAAGGTTTTGCCAGAGATGTCGCTGGCCCCGATTGCGCCGGCGCTGGAAGCTCTACTCGGCGCGCCGGTGCAATTTGCTGAGGATTGCATTGGTCCGATCGCGGGCAGTGCGGTCGCCGAACTGCCCGCCGGGTCGGTTTTGCTGTTGGAGAACACACGGTTTCATGCGGGAGAGGAACAGAACGATCCCGCCTTCGCGCGCAACCTCGCCGAACTGGGCGAAGTCTATGTGAACGATGCGTTTTCAGCGGCGCACCGGGCACATGCCTCGACCGAAGGGGTCGCGACGATGCTGCCGAATGCCGCCGGGCGGTTGATGGCCGAAGAGTTGTCGGCGCTGGATGCGGCGCTGGGTAAGCCCGCGCGCCCCTCGGTCGCGATTGTCGGCGGGGCGAAGGTGTCGACCAAGCTGGATCTGTTGGGCAATCTGGTGCGTAAGGTCGATCACCTTGTGATCGGTGGCGGCATGGCGAATACATTCCTTGCCGCCGAAGGCGCGGATGTGGGCAAATCGCTGTATGAGCCGGACCTGCTGGAGCGGGCACGAGAGATTCGTGCGGCGGCTGGAGAAGTCGCCTGTGAGATTCTGCTGCCTTCGGACGTGGTCGTTGCACGAGAATTCAAGGCGGGGGCCGAGAGTGAGGTGGTCGCTGCCGATGCCTGCCCGTCGGATGCGATGATCCTGGATGTCGGCCCGCAAACCGTGGCGCGGATCGCGACTGTGCTGGGAGAGGCGAAAACGCTGGTCTGGAACGGCCCGCTGGGTGCTTTTGAGACACCGCCGTTTGACGCGGCAACCCTCTCGGCGGCGCAGCAGGCGGCAGAGCTGACACGCGCTGGGTCGCTGGTGAGCGTCGCGGGAGGTGGCGACACCGTGGCGGCGCTAAATGCCGCCGGAGTGACCGATGACTTCACATATGTCTCGTCCGCGGGCGGTGCGTTCCTGGAGTGGATGGAAGGCAAGACCTTGCCGGGGGTCGCGGCGCTTGGGAACTAGGGCGATTGGCAGATTCGCGGCGAACGTTTACGAAACGATATTCGGACCGCCGCCGCCCGTCCCGATCACGTTTGCGGGGCAGAAATATGATCTGATTTGATATCAGCATTTCCATAAAGCCGGGGGAACGTCGTTTGTTAACTCTGCCCGCTCAGCAGGTTTGCGCCCAACCCGCAGGAATCGCAACGGGAACCCCAACGCGGCCAACGGCAAGCTGTTGGACATCTGGACCTGGGACCCGGACCGACTGGAGGCTTGGCTGATTGAGGAATATCAACGCAGCACCAGTTTGATTTGTTGCGAGCACGGGTTCTCGCACACCATCTTAGGGATCAAGCGGCCTCTCGTCCTGAAACTCGCGACAATCCGCCACCCGAAAAGCCGCTTGATTTCGAACTTCATGTACGACGTGCAGCGCGGATTCTCCGCAGAACGCGACATTCTGAGCTATGTGAGCGAGGGCGGTAAGAACCGGCGTCCCGACTATTATACAAATCTCATTACGGGCAGAACAGGTACCCAGGCGCGTGCTGACGCAGAAGCGGCGATCAAGGCATTCGACTATGTTCACATTCTGGATGCGCCCGAAAGCTGGAACTATCTCGCGGCCAATCTGACAATCGCTGAAGATGGAAGGCTTAAGAACTTCCATTCCAATTCAACGAACTACGAGGAAGAAAAGCTTGAAAAGCCACGACAATCCGTTCTGGATGCTGATGCGGCGCTGGATGCGCTATGCGCAGAGGAGTCAAAGCTGTTCGAGGCGGTGAGCGCGCATTTCCAGCCAGCCGGTTCAGGCGTCGCTGATAGGCATGGTCGCGGTTAACCGTTCGGTACACTCCGCAGCCATTCCATCACCGCACCGCGCACCGACTGGCTGCCATCCGCCCGGGCCGCATTGATGACATCTCGCGCCGCGCCCAATTCCACCCGGCGCAGCAGGCTTTTGACCGGGCCGATGGATGCAGGACGCATCGACAGGCTGCGCAGGCCCATGGCGGCGAAACACAGCGCCTCGACTGGGCGGCCTGCGTCTTCGCCGCAGAAACTGACCGGGGTGCCGACTTCGCTGCACCGCGCGACGATTTGCTCGATGAACGACAGAAAGCTGACGTTCAGCGTGTCGTAACGGCGGCGCACGCGCTCGTTCTCGCGGTCTGCTGCGAAGAAGAACTGCTTGAGGTCGTTGCCCCCAATCGAAATGAAATCGGCCATTTCGAAGAATTGTCTCGGGGCGAAGGCGAGGCTGGGGGTTTCCAGCATTGCGCCGATCTTGACTTCGGAGGGCACCGCGTGGCCCATCTTTCCTTCATAGTCGATGATTGCCAGCAAGCGCTCGCGCGCCTCGCGAAATTCCTCGAACTGAGCGATGAAGGGGAACATCACCGTCAGCGGCCGCCCGTTCGCAGCCCGGATCAATGCCTGCAACTGCATCCGCATGATGCCTGGTTTATCGAGGCCGACCCGGATCGCGCGCCAGCCCATCGCCGGGTTCGGCTCGTCCTGGGGTTTCATGTAGGGCAGCACCTTGTCGGACCCGATGTCGAGCGTGCGGAAGGTCACAGGACGCCCTCCGGCGGCGTCCAGCACGCGGGTGTACATCGCCGCCAGTTCTCCGCGACGGGGCACGGTATTGCGCGTCAGGAATTGCAGCTCGGTACGGAACAGGCCAACGCCTTCGGCGCCTGATCCGACCAGTGAAGGCAGGTCCGCCATCAGACCGGCGTTCATGAACATCTCGATTTTTTCGCCGTCTTTGGTTTCGGCGGGCAGATCGCGCAGACCGGCATAGCGTTCCTGCGCCTTGGTCTGCATGGCGATTTTGTCTCGGAATGCGGTGGTCACCGTTTCTTCGGGGCGCAGATGAACCAGCCCCTGATCGCCGTCGACCAGAATGGAATCGCCGTTCAATGCCTCGGTTGTCACACCGCGCGCGTTGATCACCAAGGGAATCGCCCAGGCGCGGGCGACAATGGAGGCGTGGCTGCCGACGCTGCCTTGTTCCAGCACGATGCCCTTCAGGCTGCGCCCGTAGTCGAGCAGGTCGCCGGGGCCAATGTTGCGCGCCACAAGAATGGGGCGGTCCGGCATGTCGGCGCCGGTTTGGCTGCCTTGACCGGTCAGAATGCGCAGCAGGCGGTTGGACAGATCGTCAAGATCATGCAGACGTTCGCGCAGATAGGCATCTGCCACCTGACCCATGCGGGTGCGGGCACTGGATTGTTCCTTCTCGACTGCCGCCTCGGCCGATAGCCCGCGCGAGATATCCTCCTGCATCCGCCGCATCCAGCTGCGCGAATTGGCGAACATCCGGTAGGCTTCCATAACCTCGCGCTGATCTTTTTCGGCGGGGGCGACGTGTCCCAGCATCTCGTTCACCGACAGGCGCAGCGTATCAACGGCAGCATTCAGACGTTCAAATTCGGCATGAGGGTCGTCGGCGATAGGGTTCACGACGACGACGCGCGGTTCGTGCAGCCAGACCTGACCTTCGGCGGCGCCTTCCTGCCCGGTCATTCCGCGGAACAGGACGGGTTGTTTGTGGCGCGCGCTGAGCGCTGCCCCTTCGCCAGCAAATGCGCCCAGTTCGGTCATCTCTGCCAGGACCATGGCGACGACTTCGAGCGCATAGAGCTCGTCTTCGGAAAACTCTCGCGCGGTCTTCGACTGGACGACCAGCACGCCCAGCTTTTCACCAAGGCGCTGGATCGGAACTCCGAGGAAGCTGCTGTAAATCTCCTCGCCGGTTTCGGGCATGAAGCGGAAACCGCGCGCCGAGGGCGCATCGGCGGTGTTGATCGGACTGCCTTTCTGGGCAACGCGTCCGACCAGTCCTTCGCCGATACGCATCCGGGTCTGGTGCACCGCCTCGGCTTTCAGACCTTCGCTGGCACAGAGTTCCAGCGTTTCGGCGTCGCGGAACAGGTAGATCGAGCACACCTCGGTCTGCATCGACTCGGCGACCAGATCGACGACCTTGTCGAGGCGTTCCTGACCCGCAGCCTCGCTGGCCAGCGCCTCACGAAGTCGGCCCAGCAGCTTTCGGCTTTCGCTTTCGGTGGTCTCGCTCATCCGTCCCCCAGTGGTCGGGGGTGTCAGGCCGCCCGCTCCAGTCCGAAGACATCATGCAGTGCCTGCACGGCGAGTTCCATGTATTTTCGGTCGATCAGAACTGAGACCTTGATCTCGGAGGTAGTGATGACCTTGATATTGATGCCTTCATCGGAAAGCGCCTTGAACATCTGGGCTGCAACGCCCGCATGGCTGCGCATGCCGATGCCGACGATCGAGACCTTGGCAACGCCTTCATCCGCGACCAGATCGTGATAGTTGATATGGCCCGCGTCCTTGGCGGCCTGAACGGCGGCTTCGGCGCGGGTCACCTCATCCACGGGGCAGGAGAACGTCATGTCGGTGCGCCCTTCTTCTGAGATGTTCTGCACGATCATGTCGACGTTTACGCCCGCCTCGGACAGCGGTCCGAAAATGGCGGCGGCGATACCGGGGCGGTCGGCGACCGAGATCAGGGTGACCTTCGCTTCGTCACGGGAATAGGCCACTCCGGCCACGACATTGCTTTCCACGATATCCTCCTCGGCACAGACCAGCGTGCCTGCGTTTTCATCGTTATCTTCGAAGCTTGACAGAACTCTTAACTTTACCTTGTAACGCATTGCCAGCTCGACACTTCTTGTCTGCAATACTTTCGCACCCAGGCTGGCGAGTTCCAGCATTTCCTCGAACGCAATACGATCCAGCTTGCGCGCTTTGCGCACGATCCGCGGGTCGGTGGTGTAGACCCCGTCAACATCGGTGTAGATGTCGCAGCGGTCGGCCCCGAATGCGGCGGCGAAGGCCACGGCTGTAGTGTCTGACCCGCCGCGCCCCAAGGTGGTGACACGGCCATCATCGCCGATCCCCTGAAATCCCGCGACAACAGCGACTTTCATCCCATCGTTGAACTTCTCAGTGAGGTTATCTGTCGGGATATCCACGATCCGCGCCGCACCATGGGCGGACGTGGTTTTCAGCGGCACCTGCCAGCCTTGCCAAGATCGCGCAGGTACGTCCATTTCCTGCAGGGTCAGCGCCATCAGGCCGGCAGTCACCTGTTCACCAGAACTGACTACGGCGTCATATTCGCGGGCATCGAACATAGGTGCCGTCTCGCGTACCCAGCCGACCAACTCATTGGTTTTGCCCGACATTGCCGAGACGATGACAATCACGTCATAGCCATTGGCCACTTCGCGCCCGACGCGCTTGGCAGCCCGGCGTATCCGGTCCAGCGTGGCCACCGAAGTGCCACCGAATTTCATCACCAGTAGGGGCATGGGTCCGCCTGCGAGAAGTCCGCGCACGTCTTAGGGTTCGGGAGGGGTAAGGGCAAGGGTGGGGGATCACTTCCGCCCAGCTTGCGTCTTAGAATGGGATCGGCGACCCGTCATAGGCCTCAAAAACGCCCGAGGTCTGCAACGAAAGCGCCTCGAACCGCGCCACCAATCCATGTGCCGAGGCTTCCTGCGTAACATTTGCCCCGCCGCCGCCCATATCGGTTTGCACCCAGCCGGGATGATAGATGCCGACCGCCACGCCGCGCGGACGCAGATCAACGGCAAGATTACGCCCCAGATTCAACACGGCGGCCTTCGAGGCGCGGTAGATATATGACCCGCCCGGCGCTTGCGCATCGCTGGCCATCACGCTGGAAATGATCGCGATCTTGCCGCGCGCAGCCTGCAGGTTTGGCAGCAGAGTCTGGATGGTCGCGAAAACTCCGGTCACATTGACCGCGAATGTCTGCGCCCAACACTCGGCGGGATAGCCGGTGTCCAGATTAGCGCCCTTGTCGAGGTAGACGCCCGAGTTGCACACCAGCAAGTCCAGCGGCGCGCTATCCAGATGCGCGGCAAGACCTGCGACCGAGGCCGGGTCGGTAACGTCTAACACGCAGCCGCCTTCGGGGGCGTTCCCGCGCGCGGTGCCGATCACGGGTTGCCCATCCGCGCTGTACTGCTTGGTGAGGGCCGCACCGATACCGCGGTTTGTGCCCGTAATCAGAATCTTCATCAGTTGGCTTTCCGTGTCGGAATGAAAGGCAGGGGCATCACGGGAACACCATCGTCGTGCAGCGCCTTGGCGTCAGCCAACTTTGCCTCACCCCAGATCGCGCGGTGGGGGGCGTCGCCGTCGTGCATTGCGCGGGCTTCGGACGCGAAGCCGTTGCCGACGTACTCGGATTCGGCCTCGACCTTGGCCTTCAGCTTGCTCAGTTCCGCTTCCACCTTGGTATCAGGCTTGGTCAGATCGGGCTTCCCTGCCGGGACAGTCGCCTTGTCGCGCCCGGCACGTACACGCGGGGCCATCAGCGCCTTGGCGACGTCCTGATCGCCGCAGGATGGGCAGGCGACATGACCGGCCTTGCGCAACGCCTCATAGCCCTCAGCATTGGCGAACCAGCTTTGGAAATCGTGGCCGTTTCCGCATTTCAGACTGTAGTTGATCATCGCGCGTCGGGTTCCACCAATCAGTGATCCAGACTTAGGCCCTGAGGCAGAAAACGCAAGCGCGTCAGGCGACCAGTCGGGCCGGATCGAAGGTCAGCAGGATGCGTTGCAATTCCGGTTCGTGGATTTGCGAGGCCGCTTTCTTGAGTGAAAACCACTTGCGTTTTCGCGCCTCAACCTCGGGCCAATCGCTGCGGGTTTTCTTGACCTTCATGGGAAAGACCGCGACCGCGCAGGGCAGATCGTCGTCGTCTTCCATGTTCTTGGTGTAGGTAAACACGCCAAGGCATGTGTCGTTGACCTTGCCTTCTGCGCCGGCTTCTTCCCAGGCTTCTTGCCCGGCAGCCTCGGTCGGGGTCAGCCCGTCCATCGGCCAGCCCTTCGGGATCACCCAGCGACCGGTCCGGCGAGAGGTGACAAGCAGTACCTGAACGTCATCACGCCGTTTGCGCCAGCAAAGTGCCGCAAATTGCGTGCGGACATCCCGTTTGCCGGCCGCCGACAGGCGAACGGGGCGGGGTTTGATCTTCGAGACATTCATTTTCTTGCGGGGCTTCACGGCTCGACGTTAATGACTGCGTTCTTCTTGTTGTTTTCGAACATTAACATCAGGTTGCCGGAAATGGAAGTCACCTTAGGGAAACCTTGAGCAGGTCCGAGATCTCCTGTGCCGTGCGGCCTTCGTTGCCGGTGAACAGGGCGGCCTTTGCGGTCCTGGCAAAAGCGCGGATGCGTTCAGGATCGGCAAGCGTTTGGAAGGCAATCGCGAGGTCGTCTGCGCCGATGACGGGCCGTGCAGCCTGGGTCGTTTCGAGGGCCGCGAAGGCTTCGCGCTGGTTGCTGACGTATGGTCCGTGGGCGATGGCGCTGCCTTCCAGGGCGGGTTCGAATGGCGTGTGGCCGCCGTGATCGGCGAGGGTTCCGCCCACGAATGTTAGCCCGGAAAGACGATACCAGGCGGTCATTTCCCCCATCTTATCAGCTAGATAAATCGGCACCAGCGGGCCAGGCAGGTTGCCGGAGGAGCGGCGGGTGAAGTCCATTCCGCTTGCCTCGATCAGCGCAGCCACCTCGTCGGCGCGGCGCGGGTGGCGCGGGGCGAGGATCAGTCGCAGCCCGGGCAGGCGGGTGCGGGCGCGGGCGAAGGCGGCAAGTACGATCTCCTCCTCTCCGGGATGGGTCGAGGCGGCGAGGACTGTGCGGTCGCGGCGGAAAATCGTGCTGAGTTCTGCGAAATCGGCAGGCAAAGGAGCTGGGCGGACCGAGGCCTTGAGGTTCTCGACAGGCCCGATCCGATCCGGGTCGACGCCCAGGTCGATGAAGCGCAGGCCGGATTGTGCGTCCTGTGGGTACACCCGGTCCATCGCACCGAAGACGCGGCGCGCCAGCTTTGGCGCACGACCTTTCCATCCCGTGTGGCTGGCTTCCGATAAGCGCGCGCCGACAAACCAACAGGGGGCGCCCGCTGCGCGGCAGGTCAGAATGCGGTTCGGCCAGGCCTCGTTTTCCACTGTAACATGGGCGACTGGCTGCCAGCGGCGCAGCAGGGCGCGGATCGCCGGGGCGATATCGTAGGGGGCGAGGCGTACGGATACGCGGTTGATGTTCCAGCTTCGCGCAAGATCGTAACCTGTTGGAGTATGGGCGGTTATCAGAATATAAAGGTTGGGATGATCGGCCAGAAGCTGCTCGATCAGGGCGCGGGCCGAAGTCAGCTCTCCGTTGCTGGCACCGTGCAGCCAGAGGACGGGACCGGAAGCGTCGGAGCGGGCGCACCCGAATCGCTGGAACAGTGCACCGCGGCGGCGATAGCGGGGGTTGAACAGGGTGTTCGCGGCCAGAAACGGCGCGGCGAGCAGGGTGGCGATGCGGTAGAGCGTCAGCACGCTCAGGCGGCGGCGGCTTCGATGGCGCGCAGGGTCTTCAGCAGCGCCCCCAGGTCATCCACCCGCAGCATGTTCGGACCGTCCGACGGCGCATTGTCCGGATCTTCGTGAGTCTCGATGAACAGCGCCGCACAGCCGACCGCGACAGCGGCGCGCGCAAGCGGCGGGACCATGGTCCGGTCACCGCCTGACGACAGGCCCTTGGCGCCGGGCTGAGCCACCGAGTGCGTCGCATCAAACACCACCGGCCAACCGGTCTCTGCCATTTGAGGTAATGCACGAAAATCGCTGACCAAGGTGTTGTAACCAAAAGAGGTCCCGCGTTCCGTAAGAAGAATCCTTTTATTCCCGGTCGACGCAACTTTTTCGGCGGTGTTGCCCATATCCCAGGGGGCCATGAACTGACCCTTCTTGATGTTTACTGCCGCCCCGGACTCACCGGCGGCGACCAGCAGATCGGTCTGGCGGCACAGAAAGGCGGGGATTTGCAGGACATCGACGTATTGCGCCGCCAGCGCGCATTGCTCAGGGGCATGAACGTCCGTCAGGACGGGGCAACCGAAGCGCTGTTTGACCTCGGCGAGGATTTCCAGCCCGGCGTCGATTCCGACACCGCGGCGAGTGGTGATCGAAGACCTATTCGCCTTGTCGAAGGACGACTTGAAGATCACCGGCACATCCGCCTCGCTGGCGGCGTCCAGCACCCGTTCGGCCATCATCATCGCGTGTTCGCGGCTTTCCAGCTGGCAGGGACCGGCGATCAAGGCGAAGGGAAGGTCCTTCGCAATTTCTATTTCGCCTATCTTAACAGTTACTTGGTCGGTCATAGCACAGCCTCTATCCGCTCGATATCGACGGGGTTGTTGAGTTCCCAGAACACGCGGCCCTTGGCCTCGACCTTTACACAAAGCACCGGTTCGCCCTGTTCGAGGAAGCGGAGTTGCTCCAGGCCCTCGGTCTTTTCCAGCGGGCCCTCTGGCCAGCTCGCGTACCGTTCCAGCGCTTCCGAGCGATAGGCGTAGAGGCCGACGTGATGGTAAACCGGTACATCAGGATTGGCCGCGAAAGGGATAACTTCCTTAGAGAAATATATACCTCGCATGTCCGCTCCGAACACCGCCGTCGTCCCACCAACGCGATCCGCTTTGCGGTCATCACGCAGGTTTTTCAGCGCGTCGGGATCCGTCAGCAACACCGGAGTCGCCATGCCGAATTCCGGGGCGGCTGCCAGCGCGTCGGCCACTTCGGTCACGAACCACGGTGGGGTCAACGGCGCATCGCCCTGCAAATTCACAATAATCTCCGGGCGTTCGGACAGCATCGAAACCGCTTCGGCGCAGCGCTCGGTGCCGTTCCGGCAAGCGCTGGAGGTCATCAGAACCTGCCCGCCGAAGCCCTCGACTGCCTCTGCAATCCGGTCGTCATCGGTGGCAACCCAGACCTGTTCGGGCGGAGCGGCTGCGCAGCCAGCCTCCCACGCGCGTTGGACCAGCGATTTGGCCACACCATCGGGGCCGCGAAGTTCAACCAGTGGCTTGCCGGGGAAACGGCTGCTTTCATAGCGCGCCGGAATAATGACCGCGCGGCTCATCCGCCGATCCCCAGCCGCAGGCAGTCGTGGATGTGGACGAGGCCCAGCAGATGCCCACCCTCGTCAGCGACCAGCACCGAGGTGATCTTGCGATCCGTCATCAGCACCATGACATCATCGGCGGTGGTCGTCGGCGGAATGGTGATCGGCGTTTTCGAGGCGACGCCATCGGCCCGATTGTCCCACAGATTGTCGATCCTACGGCGCATGTCGCCGTCGGTAATGATCCCCAGAATCCGATCTTCTGCGTCCGTCAGAATCGCCACGCCGAGCGATTTCTGCGATATTTCAACGACGACCTCGGCCATCGGCGCATCGGGTGACACGCGCGGCAATGCCGCTCCTTTATGCATGAAATCCGACACTTGTGTCAGTCGTGCGCCCAGTTTTCCACCGGGGTGATAGCGGCGGAAGTCCTCAGGATGGGTGCCCAGCATCCGCGTCAGACCGACGGCCAGCGCATCGCCAATCGCCATCGCCACGGTGGTCGAGGTGGTGGGTGCGAGGCCGATCAGGCAGACCTCTTCCACCGGGCCATAGGCAATCGCAACCTCGGCCGCGCGGCCAAGCGTACTGTTCGCGTTCGCCGTCAGTGCGATCATCGGCAGGTCGTGCTGGCGGCAGAAGTGGATCATGTCCGACAGCTCTCCGGTCTCGCCGGAGTTGGACAGCAGCAGGACGGCACTGTCGGGGCGAATGATCCCCATGTCGCCGTGGCTTGCCTCACCCGCGTGGACGTAAACAGCAGGCCGCCCGATGGACGAGAAGGTCGAGGCGATTTTGCGCGCAACGTGCCCGGATTTACCGACCCCGGCGACAACAATCGGGCCGGTGACCCGTTGCATTACCGCGAGGGCAGCGGCGAGGTCATCGGCGACCCGGTCGGCCACGGCGCGCAGGGTATCCGCCTCGGACAGCATTGCGGCCCGGCACAGATTTGCCAGATCGTCGTCTTCGGTTTTCGGGGCAAGGGCCATCTGGTCACTCCGCTGCGCGCTGGTTGCGGATGTAGACGTTGAGGCGGGAAGGGGCAACTGCCGGGTTGCGCCCCGGCAGTTGCTGTTTACGAACAGACGTGCCGCTCAGCTAGGTTGTCCAGTCTCAGGGACAGCCTGTCGTGCCAAGCTTGGCCCTTCAATCAATGGATTTCTTGATTTTTCCGCCAGAAATTGGCCCGTTAGTGACCGCTGACAGGCTGTTGCGACGCAGTATTTCTGGCTTTTCGTATGTTTTTTTCATCGGATTTCTCGAACTCAATTCAGGTCGCTTGTTTTAGTGCACGCGGATCATTTCCACGCCCAGCTTGTCATAGTTGACGGTGTAGAAGCCGTGCGCCCCAGTCTCGACTGCATCAGGATGGCTGCGCAGAACCTCTTGCGCCATGACACCCTGCCAGACTTCGGGCTGGCCATGGTATCGCCAAGTGTAGAGATTCAGGCCATTGGCGGCCATGCCGACGGCCGTGATGTCTGTCTTCAGGCGCGCGTCGCTGGGGGCAGCTTTCTTAGAAGCTGGAATTTGCGTGACTGCCGCTAGGCTGTCGCGGCGGATGACTGCTGGCTTTTCATACGGTTTCTTCATGGTGAACCTCGTTTGCATCAGTCCAATCGCAGGGATTTGTCACAACGCCGGCCCTGGAGAGTATCGCCCGGAGCCAGCGGAAGCGAAGACTCAGTTAGGAGCTAGAAGATATTGTGATTTTACCGATGGAGATCGGACCATTGGTGACAGCCGTTAGGCTTTCGCGGCGAAGGATTGCGGGTTTTGCATAGGGTTTTTTTTGATGATCTGCTCCAATTTCTGCTGTGCAGAGGATAGTCAACTCGCTGACGATGTCGAGGAAATGTTAGCGATCCCTGATGCGGTGTCACAAATCGGCAATATGATGCCAGGGTCGGGCGTGCGGAAAGCTTGCGTGGACGAATGATTCCCAGGCTAAGTTGCATGAAACAGGAGAAGATTCTTATGAGTTCAGCGGCTGTGCCAGTGTATGTGAGCGAAATTGATCTGGCAGGGTTGGGTCTGACACCGTCCCACATCGCCGACAGCATCGAGGATGCCCTGCGCGCGCAGGCGGTGGGCTCGCTTTGGACGGTGCCGAAATCGGCGTTGATGCCGGGGGATGGGCGCTATTTCATGACTACTTTGTCGGTCGGGGACGGGCCGGGGCTGTCGGTTGTGAAAGTCGCAATGGTCAGCCCTCGAAATCCGGAACGCGGATTGCCGGGGATCGAGGCGGCGATTCTTGTGCTGGACGCGGAAACCGGCGAGATGCGCGCCACGATGGGTGGCAAATGGATCACCGAGGTGCGCACGGCGGGGCTGAGTGCGGTGATGGCGCGGCGGTTGGCGAACCCGGCGTCGCGTGTGATTGCATTTGTTGGGTGCGGAGCGCAGGCACGCAGTCATCTTGAGGCGTTCGGTTCGATGTTCCCATTGGCCGAGGCGCGGCTGGTCGGGCGAGGGCAAGCTAATATCGACCGGCTGGTTGCGGCTTGTGAAGCGCAGAGTATCACCGCGCGGGTCTGCGGTCCAAAGGAGGCGATTGACGGCGCTGATCTGGTCGTGACTTCGATCACGCTGGACCATGGTGTCTCGTCGTTTCTGGATGCGCGCTGGCTGAAGCCGGGTGCGTTTGCAGCGATCACCGATTTGGGGATTCCATGGGTAGATGACGGGATGGCGGCGCTTGATGCGGCCTTCGTCGATGACCGCGCGCAGGAGGCAGCGAGCGATACACCGATGCTTGATCCGGCGCTGGTGCGGGGCGATCTGGCAGATGTGGTGAATGGCGCGGTCCCGGCGGCGTTCGATTCGGGCAGGCGGCAGGCGTTTTTGTTTCGCGGTGTTGCTATAGGCGATTTCGCGGTGGCCGCGCTGGCGTATGAGCGGGCTGTGGCGGCGGGTGTCGGGCAGCGTTTGGGGTGAGGGTGCTCGCCTTCAGAGTTTGAGGTATCTTGAGCCGGTATAAGGACGGGTGACGCGCAGCGACGACTCGCGCGAAGTCGCCATGCACGAAAGGGCGTGATTTCTTGTCGGGCTAGTCTTGAACCGACCTCAGTCTCTCAGACGTTCCGTCCGCGCACAAACCGTCCGGCCTCTGCTGCCGCACGCCGGATCGCCTGGCTTTTATTGACGGTTTCCTGAAATTCCGCCTCCGGGTCGCTGTCCCAGACCACGCCGCCACCGGCCTGGATGTAGAGCGTTTCGTCCTGCACCACGGCCGTCCTGAGCGCGATACACATGTCCATATCGCCGCCCGCCGAGAAATAACCGACGCCGCCGCCGTAGACGCCGCGTTTTTCGGGCTCCAACTCGTCGATGATCTGCATTGCCCGAACCTTCGGCGCACCGGAGACTGTGCCTGCGGGCAATCCGGCGAGCAGGGCGCTTAGGGCATCGTGGTCGTCGCTGAGCTCACCCACCACATTGGAAACGATGTGCATGACGTGGGAATAGCGCTCGACGATGAATTCCTCGGTCGGGCGCACCGTGCCGATCTTGGCGACCCGGCCGACGTCGTTGCGCCCCAGATCGAGCAGCATCAGGTGTTCGGCTAGTTCTTTTTCGTCGGCCAGAAGGTCGGCCTCCAGCGCGCGATCCTCGTCCGGGGTTGCCCCTCGTGGACGGGTGCCTGCGATGGGACGGATGGTGACTTCGCCGTCCATCGTGCGGACCAGAATCTCCGGGCTGGCGCCGATGACCTGAAAGCTGCCAAAATTGAAGTAGAACATGAAGGGTGAAGGATTAGTCCGCCTTAGCGAACGATAAAGTGCGAAGGGCGGCAGTTTGAAGTCTTGTGCCCAGCGTTGCGAGGGGACCACCTGAAAGATGTCTCCGGCGCGGATGTAGTCGCGGGCTTTGTCTACGGCAGCGAGGTAGTCGGCGTGGGCGAAGTTCGAGACCGGCTCGGCCACGTCCCCGGCCTGACCCAGATCGCGGGTTTCACCGGTTGCGGCGCGTTCAAGGTCGCGCACCGCGTCCATCACCCGTTCAGCAGCCTGCGCATAGGCGGCGCGGGCGTTGAGGCCGCTGGAGGCCCATGCCGGGGCGACGACGATGACCTCTCCCTTGACGCCATCCAGCACCGCGATGACCGAGGGGCGCAGCATGACTGCGTCGGGTAGGCCAAGTGGGTCGGGGTTCACGTTCGGGAGGTGTTCGACCAGACGGATCATGTCGTACCCGAGATATCCGAACAGCCCCGCGGAGGCCGGAGGCAGACCTTCGGGGATGTCGATGCGACTTTCGGCGATCAAAGCCCGCAGGGCACTAAGTGGATCACCGTCGCAATCGGCCCACTCGTCCCGTTCGAACCGGGCCTGGCGGTTGATTCTGGACGTAGCGCCGCGGCATTCCCAGACCAGATCGGGCTTCATGCCGATGATCGAATAGCGCCCGCGCACCTCGCCACCGGTGACGCTTTCCAGAATGAAGCTGTCGGTGCGCGCCTCGGCCAGTTTCAGCATCAGGCTGACGGGTGTGTCCAAGTCAGCCGCAAGACGCGTCCAGACCAGCTGGTTCGTGCCGGACTTCCACGCGGCCTCGAAATCCTCAAAACTGGGGGTCAGGGCCATCGGCGGTCAGGGGAACTGCGCGTGAACGGCGCTGATCGCAGGCTGGTTGATGGTGATCCCGGCCTGATTCTGCACCGAGTTGGTGAAGGCTGTCAGCATATCAAGCGCAATACTCTCGGCAGTCTGCTGTGCAAAACCGTCCTTCAGGGCCGCAGATTCTTCGTCTTCGGCCGCTGGTTCGTTGATTGCGTCCAGCCGTACCGCGATGACGGTTCCGTCTGCGCCGGCAATGCCAGTGACGTCTCCGACAGCTTCTCATTCCGAATACGGTCTCGACCAGGGACGTGCCGCCGCCCTCGATGAAGCCATCACGAAGCACGTCGATTTCGGTATTGGCCGACGCGCCAAATGGGCCTGCGCCCTCGGCCAGTTCCTCGGCTCCGTCGCTGCCGACGCGGTTGATCGTGGGCAGGTCGTCTGCCGGAGCCTCGTCCGTCAGGTTGGCGATCTGGTCCAGCAGGCGCTTTTCGGTTTCAGCCTGATCCCAATCCTGGATGACTTGCGCCTGAACCTCGTCCAGCGGGCGCAGCGCCGGGGCGACGAGCTCGTCCAGCCGCAGGGCGAACAGGCTGCCGTCCGCGGATTGAATGACTTCCGGGAAGTCACCGTCCTGAACCGCGGCCGCGGCTTCGCGGAATTCGGCGAAGGCGGCGATGCCGTCGCTTGCATCGGGGGTCCAGTCCAGCGTCGACAGCTCCATCTGAGCCTCTTCGGCCAGCTCCTCCAGCGTCGCCCCTCCGGCCAGCAGATCGTCGATCGGGTCAATCTCGTCCTCGATCTGGCGGCGCGCGGTGTCGATTGCGAATTCGTCCAGCAGATCCTGGCGGACGTCCTGGAAGGTGGTCTCCTGCGCGGTCAGAATCGCGTTCACGCGAAACAGTGCCGGGCCAAGGTCGGTCTCAACCGGCCCCGCGACACCGGGCTCGGTGAGGGCGAAGACAGCCTCGCCAGCGCCGCCGAGTTCATCCAGTGACGGATCGCCAAAGTCGACGTCGTCCAGTTCCAACTCCCGTTCGGCGACCAGATCTTCGAAATCCACCTCGCCAGCGTCCAGCCGGGCACGGGCGGCGTCGGCGGCGGCTTGATCGGGATAGATCAGGCGTTCGACCAGACGACGTTCGGGTCGGACGTATTCCTCGATCCGCTCGTCGTACATGGCGCGTAGGGCGTCTTCGTCAGGCGTGATTGTGTCGACCAGCATGTCGGGGGACAGCCAGACATAAGTCAGTTTCTTGGTTTCCGGTACAGTGTAATTGTCGGGGTTCGCTTCGTAATATGCTTGGAGGTCCGCATCGCTCGGCTCGGGCACCGGGTCGTTCAGATCGCCTGCACCCAGTTGTGCCCAGGTGAAATCGCGGCGCTCTCGTGCATAGGCAAACAGGGTGTCGGTGAATGCTGCCGGGGTTTCCGCGCCGCTGAGAACGGCGCCCTGCAGGATTGTGCGGGCACTTTCGGCGCGGATGATGTCTTCGAACTCACCAATGCTGGAGCCGTTCTGACGCAGCCGCGCTTTGTACGTAGAGCGATCAAACGATCCGTCAAGGCCCTGAAATCCGGGGATTTCGCGAATGCGTTGCCCAACTTCTTCGTCGCCCACGGACAGGCCAATGCTTGCAGTTTCGTTGTCCAGCGCGGCGTCCGCGACGAGGCTCTGCAACACCCGGCGGTCAATTCCGAAGGCCTGCGCTTGGGCCAGTGGGAACACCTGGCCGGTTTGCGACTGCAAGGCGTTCAATTCGTTCTGCAGCGCGCGGGCATAGTCGTTGACGCCGATCTCGGTGTCGCCGACCGAGCCGACTGATTGCGTGGAGCCACCGAAGTTCGTCGCGCCAAATCCGGCAAGGCCGACGACGAGCAACAAGAGGATGATCCAGACGATGAAATTGCTCGCCTTTTTGCCGGCCGATTTTGCCATGGTTTCGGTGCCTTCTGCGGTGTATCTGACGCGTTTCTGACGCGGCTATCTAAGGCAGCGTGGGGAGCGGGGCAAGGGAGCGTGGAGTGGGTGAGTGAGCGTGGTTGGAAATCGTCGGAAATAGGGGGTGGTTGAGGCCGAGCGCACGTCAGGCCAGTGGCTTTCTGCGGGCAGGCGCCTACCGGGCGCCCTTCGGGCTTGATGCCGGAATAAGAGGCGCTCAATCTAAATGCCCGCTCGCGGTCATCAGAATCTGCAATAGCGACGACACATCGGATGCTATTCCACAGCGCCTGCCAGTCGATCCACCAACTGCTCAATCCCGGCGCGGTCCACATTGGCAAACGCGATGCGCATTTCGCGGCCACCCGCCGGGTCGTCCGCGGGGCGGAACATCGTGCCGGGCAGGGCGAGGACCCCAATGTCGCGCACCAGACGTTGCGCCAATGCATCCGAGCGTTCGTTGAAGGGATGTTCGGCATAGGCGAAATACGCACCGCAGCCCAAAAGACGCCAACCTGTCAATCGGGGGAAATGCTCCTCAATCGCCGCGCGCCGGTCGAGGATCTCTGCGCGTTCTCCGGCCAGCCATTGCGCCAGATTGCGCATCCCCCAAAGTGCGGCGCGCTGGCCCAGTTGCGGTGGGCAGATTGCCACCGTGTCCAGGAATTTTTCCACCTGCGCCAGTCGCGCGGGCGAGGCAACCATCGCTCCGACCCGGTGGCCGGTCAGACGGTAGGCTTTGGAAAACGAATACAGCTGGATCAGCGTGTCGTCCCAGTCGGGGTCGGCGAACAGATGGTGCGGCGCGCCGCTGCGGCTGTCAAAATCGCGGTATGTTTCATCCACGATAAGTGCGAGGCCACGCGACCGTGCCAAATCGCGGAAGGCGTCCAGGGTCTCGGCGGGGTATTCTGCGCCGGTCGGGTTGTTCGGCGTCACCAAAACAATTGCGCGGGTCCGCTCGTTAATCAGCGAGGCCGCGACGTCGGCTTCGGGGATCATGCCGGTGCCACATTGCAGAGGAACCGCTCGCACCCCCGCCATGTCGCACCACATCTTATGATTGAAGTACCACGGGGTTGGCAGGATGATCTCATCCCCTGCACCGGCAATGGTCGCCAGCGTGGCGCAAAACGCCTGATTGCAGCCGGACGTGATGGCGACATTGCCGGGGGTGAGGTCGCCGCCATAAGCAGCCGACCATTGGCTTGCAACTTCGGCGCGCAGATCGGGCAGGCCGAGGACCGGGCCGTACAGGTGTGCGGACGCATCGTTAAGGATCGCCTCGGACATTGCGATGCGCATCTGTTCCGGAGGCGGGTCCATGGGGGCGGCCTGAGAGACGTTCAGCAAGGGCCGATCAGGCGGAAACGATACGCCGTCCAGCCAGCGGCGCGCCTCCATCACTGGGGGTGGCTCGGTGGCGGACATGGCGGGCGCGAGAGGGTGTATCATGGGGGCTGAGACTAGTTGAAATTGTGGGCATGTCGATTGCGAAATTTGGTCGACGCGGGTAGCGAAACGTTGGGTCCGGTTGGGGCGGGTCGAGCAGTGCGATGGCGACGGCAAAGGGCGGTTATTAGCCCGGAGCGGGCATTCCTACGATTTGGGCACAAGCCGGGCGGGTGCCTGTCCGCACGTCGCACCATGGGGGCGCCGACTCGAAGTAGATCTGCACGCCTTTGGCGTGACGCGCACTTGCACGGTTAGTCCAAGACCTGGACGAACCAGCGAGCCCCACCGGAACCTGTTCAATTGAACCACAGCTTGGTTACCCCACATTCTGCAGCGACACTTCAATCGCGTGCAGGAAGGAGTTCGCTGACGAACTGGCCGACATCAGGGTGAACGTGTCACCGCCTTCGGCCAGTACGATTG
This sequence comes from uncultured Paracoccaceae bacterium, assembly GCA_943787785.1. Lineage (GTDB taxonomy): Bacteria > Pseudomonadota > Alphaproteobacteria > Rhodobacterales > Rhodobacteraceae > WLWX01. The sequence goes on from CALSNT010000016.1 coordinate 24,685, forward strand.
CCCCAAGATGCTCCATCACCGTGCGGGCGAAGGCCCCGGCGGGCAGGGCGTCGGGGTGTAGGTCTACCGGACAGATACGTTCCAGCGCGGGGCGGGCCTGCGGTCCGGACAGCCGCAAGGTCACCCAGGTTTCTGACTGATCGGTGACGTAGCCTGCCCCTTTCAGTGCCTTGGCGGCATCGCCTGCCGGATCGGCCAATGCGGGACCGGTCAGCAGGAAACTGTCCGGCCCGGTGCAGAACATACGGTGGCCGTCATCGGCCTCAACCGTTTTACCCGGAGTGGGCAACGCGCAGCCCCAAGCGGATTGCACGGCCTTCGCAAGCGCCTCGCGCCCGCCCAGCGGCTGGGCGATCGAGGTGATCGACACGTCCGTGGCCTCGGTCAGCGTGGTGCCGTTGAAATCGCGGGAATAGCCGCCGAGGAACGGCTTTGCGGTTAGGGTGAACTCAGGCACGAAGACGCTCCCCATCCGGGTCAATGAAATGGGCCGAGACGATTTCAACCTCGATATCCTGGTCGCGGATCAGGTTCACGGCGCGCACGATGTCGCCCATCCGCTGGTCGCCGCGCTGAAGGAAGCCGAGGCCGATCGAATGGCCGAGGCTTGGCGAATAGGCGACGCTGGTCATCCATCCAAGGTCGTGTTCCGTCGTCGCCTCGGTCCTGCGCTCGACGAAATGCGCCCCCGCTGTCAGTGGCTGGTTGCGGTCGACGGGGCGGAACCCGACCAGCTTGATGGCGTCGTCCCGGTTCATTTCGGGTCGTTCCGAAAGTGTGCTGCCGATGCTGTCTTTCTTCTTCGACACCATCCGCCCCATGCCGAGGTTCAGCGCCGTTGTCTGGCCGTTCAGCTCATTACCCGCCGCGTGGCCCTTTTCGATCCGCATCACGCCAAGCGCTTCGGTGCCATAGGGGATCGCGTCGAATTCCTCGCCCGCCTGCATCAGCGCCCGGATCATCGCATCGCCCGTACCGCGCGGGCACGGCGATTTCATATGCCAGCTCGCCCGAGAACGAGATCCGGAACAGCCGCGCGGGCGTGCCGCCGCAGACGGTCAATTCCGCGCACCCCATGAAGGGGAAGACGTCGTTCGAAATGTCGAAATCGTCGACGATTTTCGCCAGCAGCTTGCGGCTGTTTGGTCCGGCGACGGCATATTGTGCCCAGCCATCGGTGACCGAGATCATGTGCACGTCGAGGTTCGGCCACAGGCACTGGCGCGCGAATTCCATCCGGCGGAACACCAGCACGGCATTGGCGGTCGTGGTGGTCATCACGAAGTGGTTTTCGGCCAGCCGGGCGGTGGTGCCATCGTCGTAACAAATGCCGTCCTCGCGCAGCATCAGCCCGTATCGGACCTTGCCCACGGGAAGTTTCGCGAAGCCGTTGGCGTAGATCTTGTTGAGGAATTCCGCCGCGTCCCGCCCCTGAATGTCGATCTTGCCCAGGGTCGTCACGTCGCAGATTCCGACCGAGGCGCGCGTCATCTCGACCTCGCGATCCACCGAGTCGCGCCAGCCCTGCTCACCGGGTCGGGCGAACCACTGGGCACGCAGCCAGTTGCCGGTCTCGACAAAGGTCGCGCCATTTTCCTCGGCCCATTTATGGCTGGGCGTCAGGCGGTAGGGGCGGAAATCCTTGCCTCGCGACCGGCCCGCCAGCGCGCCGATGGGGACGGGTGTGTAGGGAGGGCGGAAGATCGTGGTGCCGGTTTCCGGGATCGTCTTGCCGGTCTGCTCCGCCATGATCGCCAGTGCCGGGATGTTGGCGGTTTTGCCCTGATCCGTGGCCATGCCCAGCGTCGTGTAGCGTTTCAGATGCTCGACGGAACGAAAGCCTTCGGCATGGCTCTGCTTGACGTCCTTCACGGTCACGTCGTTCTGCAGATCCAGCCAGGCGCGGCGCTTGCCTTCGGCGACGTGCCAGAATGCGCTGGTTTCACGGGCTTCATCCTCAGCCTTTGGGGGTGCCTTGCGCGATGCCGCAAAGCCGAGGTCTTTGACCGCCTCGTTTGCCTGGGCGCGCCCTTCATTCAACGCGGCAGACAGGGTCAATGTGCCGTTCGCAGCCCCGGCAACAGACATGCCGGGGGGCAGGTCGCCCGAGGGGACAAACGCAGCGATATCTTCGCGCCATCCGGGTCGCCCGCGCTGGTGGCAGGTCAGGTGGACGTTCGGCGACCAGCCGCCCGAGACGGCGAGGCAGTCCGTCGGGATCGTCTGGCCATTGGCCAGAGTGATCGAGGTTAGTCCCTTGCGCCCAGCGGTATCCACCACGCGCCCGCCCATGACGATGCTTGCCCTGGGGATCGAGGCTTGGGCGTCAGTTTCGCGTGTGTCGATTACGGCGGTGATCTCGACGCCCTTTGCGGCCAAATCCGTGGCCGTGCGCCAGCCGTCATCATTGTTGGTAAAGACCGCGACACGCTTGCCCGGGGCGACGCCGAAGCGGTTGGCATAGGCGCGCACGGCCCCAGCCAGCATCACGCCGGGCCGGTCGTTCATCGGGAAGGCGATGGGGCGCTCCGTGGCCCCGGCGGTCAGCAGGGCGCGTTTGGAATAGATACGCCACAGCACCTGCCGGGGCTTGCCGTCCGCGTTGGCGAGGTGGTCGGTCATGCGCTCCAGCGCGCCGTAGATGCCGTGATCGTAGGCACCATAGACGGTGGCACGCGGCATGATGCGCACGTTGTCCATGCTGGCCAGCTCGGTGATGGCCTCAGCCGCCCAACCGGATCCGGCCATGCCGTCAACCTCCAGCGTTTCAGCGTTCAGGCGGCCCCCCGGCGTGAAATCCTCGTCCGCCAAAATGACCCGCGCGCCGGATCGACCCGCCGCCAGCGCCGCCGACAGGCCCGCCGGGCCGGCACCGATGACCAGCAGGTCGCAGTGCAGGAAACCCTTGTCGTAGGTGTCGGGGTCTTCGACTTTGGATAGCGCCCCAAGGCCTGCTGAAGCGCGGATGAACGGCTCATACACTTTTTCCCAGAACGCCTTGGGCCACATGAACGTCTTGTAGTAGAACCCGGCGCTCAGCCACGGGGCCAGCAGGTCGTTCGCCGCCATGATGTCGAAGTTGAGCGAGCCACGGTGGTTCTGGCTGGTCGCCTCCAGCCCGCGGAACAGTTCGACCGTTGTGGCGCGGGTGTTGGGTTCTTGGTGCGCGCCCTTTCGCAACTGTACGAGGGCGTTCGGTTCCTCACTTCCCGCGGTGAATATCCCGCGCGGACGGTGGTATTTGAAACTGCGTCCGACCAACCGCTGACCGTTGGCCAGCAGGGCCGAGGCGAGAGTGTCGCCGGGATGCCCCTGCATCGCCTTGCCGTTGAACGTGAAGCTCAACGTTTGCGAGCGGTCGATCAGGCCGCCGTCGATGCGGTTTGACTGGCTCATCTGTCGCGCCCCCGTGCAAGTGCGACGTCGCGGGCGAGTTCGACCGATGAGATCTCGTGCGTCAGGGTGTTGCGGGTGACGACCAACCAGCTTCGGTCGCCCTGTTCGTGATACCAGAGTTCGCGCAATTCTCCCGCCGGGTTATCGCGCATGTAGGCGTAGTCGAGGAACTGCGCCGCCGCATCCTCGGCCTGCCAGTTGGGGCGGTCGATCAGGGATGCGTCCCCAAGATGGACGAATTCTGCGGCATCGCGGGGGCCAAGCAGGGGGTGGTTGATGATCATGTCCGTGCCCTCAATGCAGGTTCGGCTGGTTGCCGACCCCTTTTTCGTCGATCAGACTGCCGGTCTTGAACCGGTCCAACCGCATCTGGGTCGCTACCGGGTGTGGCGTGCCCATGGCCAGCAGGTGGGCATAGCAGAAGCCGCTGGCGGGGGTGGCCTTGAAGCCGCCGTAGCACCAGCCGCCGTTGAAATAGAGACCCTCGATATGCGTCGCGTCGATGAAGGGGCTGCCGTCCATCGACATGTCCATCAACCCACCCCAACTGCGCAGCAACCGGGCCCGCCCGATCATCGGCATGATTGCCATGCCGCCCTCGCAGACATCCTCGACCACCGGCAGGTTGCCGCGTTGCGCGTAGGAGTTATAGCCGTCGATATCGCCGCCGAAGACCAACCCGCCCTTGTCGGACTGGCTGACATAGAAGTGGCCTGCGCCGAAGGTGATGACGCCGGGCAGGGTAGGTTTAAGCCCCTCGGTCACGAAGGCCTGCAAGACGTGGCTTTCGATCGGCAGGCGCATGCCGGCCATGGCCGCAACCCGACCGGACGAGCCCGCGACGCACATCGCGATCTTCTTGGCGCGGATCGGTCCCCGCGATGTCTGCACACCGCACACCGTGCCGCCTTCAATGTCAAAGCCGGTGACCTCGCAATTCTGCAGGATATCAACGCCCCGGCTGTCGGCCCCACGGGCATAGCCCCAAGCCACCGCATCATGGCGCACCGTGCCGCCCCGGCGCTGGAACAACCCGCCCTTGATCGGAAAGCGGGCGTTGTCGAAGTCGAGGAAGGGCAGTTCCTTTCGCAGATCCTCGGCGCTGGCGAGTTCGGCATCCGCCCCGCTCATCAGCATCGCATTGGCGCGGCGAACGAAGGCGTCGCGCTGCGGGTCTGAGTGGAACAGGTTCAGGATCGAGCGCTGGCTGACCATCGCGTTGTAATTGAAATCCTGTTCCAACCCCTCCCATAGTTTCATGGAAAGTTCATAGAACGGCTGGTTGCCCGGAAGCATATAGTTCGAGCGGATGATCGTGGTGTTCCGCCCGACGTTGCCTGACCCGATCCAGCCTTTTTCCAGCACGGCAATATTGGTCAGCCCGTGTTCCTTGGCGAGGTAGTAGGCGGTCGACAGCCCATGCCCGCCGCCGCCGATGATGACGATGTCGTATTCAGCCTTCGGTTCCGGCTCACGCCAGACAGGTTTCCAGCCTTTGTTGCCGGTCAGACCCTCCTTGAAGATGCGAAAGGCGGAATAATGCATGGCGCGGCCCCGGTGGTGAACACGACCAGTATCGACAGAGTGGCCATGCTGGACTTTTCCAAAAAAGACATTCACTAGACTGAAATGGACATGCCGCCCAAACCTTCGCGCGCCACCCGGATCGGCGTTCTGCCGCTGCCGGGGTTTGCGCTGATGTCCTATGCTTCGACTGTCGAGCCGTTTCGGGCGGCCAATCTGCTGAGCGGGCAGGCGCTGTACGAGGTGGCAGTGATCGGCAGCGCGTCCGAGATGATTGCCAGCTCTGGACAGGGCGGCGTTGTGCCCTCGGCGATGGTCGGGCAGGCGTTGGACCTGGATTACCTGTTCGTTGTTGCGGGCGGCGATCCCGCGTCGATCAATGACCCGGCCTTGTTTCGCTGGTTGGGCCGCATGGCGCGAAACGGGGCGATCCTTGGCGGCGTCTCCGGCGGGCCGGTGGTGTTGGCCCGCGCGGGGCTGATGGAGGGGCGGCGCATGACCGTCCATTGGGAACATGCCGAGGCGTTGGCCGAAGTCTCACCGAACCTGATGATCGACCGCACGCTCTATGTGATCGACAGGGACCGGGTGACTTGCGCAGGTGGCACCGCGCCGATGGACCTGATGCACGCACTGATCGCGCGGGATCACGGGGCGACATTTGCACAGGCCGTCAGCGATTGGTTTCTGCACACGGAAATTCGACCTTCCGGTGGCCCGCAGCGCGGTGGGTTGGTCGGCCGGGTCGGAACGACCAATGCGGCGGTCCTTGATGCGGTGGCAGCGATGGAAAGTCATGTCGCGGACCCGCTGACACTGACCGATCTTGCCGATTTCGCGAATGTTTCCGGGCGTCAGCTTATGCGATTGTTTAAATCCAAGCTGGGGCAGTCAGTCATGGGCTATTATCGGGAGCTGCGCCTAGACAAGGCGCAGAATCTGATGCGCAACTCGGCTTTGCCACTGACCGAAATCGCGCTGGCGACCGGCTTTGCAAACTCCTCTCATTTCAGCCGGTCCTATGCGGCACGATTTGGGGCGCCGCCGTCAACGTTTCGGGTGTGACTTGCGCGTCAGCCACTCTGCGCCATAGGGTCGCCGCGGATATCGGAGGTCGCCATGCACATTCTTGTTCTGCAACACGTCGCAATCGAACACCCCGGTATTTTTCGGTCGTTCCTTGCCGAGGATGGCCACACTTGGGACGCCGTTGAGCTTGACGCGGGCGAGGCGCTGCCACCTCTGGAGGGCTATGATGCGCTTTGGGTGATGGGCGGGCCAATGGATGTCTGGCAGGAAGACACACACTCATGGCTGAGTGACGAAAAGGCGTTTATTCGCAACGCGGTGGAGGAGAGGGGGCTGCCGTTTCTAGGTTTGTGCCTGGGGCATCAACTGCTCGCTGAGGCGTTGGGTGGGTCGGTTGGACCCTCTGCCACGCCTGAGATCGGCATCTTTGACATTCAATTGACCGAGGCCGGAGCGGACGGGGTGCTTTTTGACGGAGTCGACTCGCCGATGCCCTGCCTGCAATGGCACAGCGCGGAAGTCACTCAGATGCCGGCTGGCGCGCAATGTCTTGCAACATCTCCCGCCTGCGCGGTGCAGGCGATGAAGTGGGGCACGCGGGCTTATTCTATGCAATTCCATGTAGAGATCGAGGCGGACACGGTCACCAACTGGGCCGAAATCCCTGAATATGCGGCAGCGCTGGATCAGGCGATGGGGCCGGGTGCAGTGGCACGGTTGAACGCGGAATGTATGGACCGGATGAAAGTGTTCAACGCGGCCGCCGAGCGGATCTACATGAACTGGCTGCAGGCGGTGGCGCGGACCTAGCCGGGTGCGGTTTTGTCGCTTGCAGCGGACGCCGAAGCCACACACCTTCGAGGCCGGAGTCAAACTTGGATTTTGGTCGGCAGGCGCACCGACAGCGTAGCAAAACCTACTGATGTGAGAGCCAAAGCTGCCCCATGATTTGCCTCGATTTCTCGGTGCAGCACCTAGCCGTGGACCGGTTCTCACTGGGTTTGTGCTCAACCCGGGCCATAGACCGCTTTGAACCAGAAGCCCCCATCGCGAACGCGTCGCCCATTGCATTTTGCCCGCCCTCGCGCCACATCAGATCGACAACACAGAACCGGAGGCAACCCCATGCTGGACAAGCGAACATTCTATATCAACGGGGCTTTTGTGAACCCGGCCAAGCCAGACGATCTTGACGTTATCAACCCGTCCACCGAACAGCCATGTGCGGTGATCTCGAACGGTTCGCAAGCCGATACGGACGCCGCCGTTGCCGCCGCCCGCGCGGCATTCCCGGCGTGGCGTGAAACTGCGGTGGAGGATCGGCTTGCGTACCTCGACAAAATCTATGCCAACTACAAGAAGCGCTCGGCGGAGATGGCCGAAGCGATGCGTCTGGAAATGGGTGCGCCCGTCGATTTCGCCCAGTCTGCCCAGTGGGGCGCAGGGCAGGGTGGTATCAAAGAGGCGATCCGTGCCGCGCGGGAATTCCGGTTCGAGCGCGAAACTTCGAACGATAAAATCTTCTATGAGCCGATCGGGGTTGCCGCGCTGATCACCCCTTGGAATTGGCCGATGAGCCAAGTCGTGCTGAAGGTGATCCCGGCGCTGGCTGCGGGTTGTACGGTGATCCTGAAACCCTCGGAGGTCGCGCCGCTGTCCTCGCACCTGTTTGCCGAGATGATCCATGACGTCGGCGTACCCGCGGGCGTGTTCAACCTGATCAATGGCGTTGGACCGGGCGTCGGCGCTCAGCTTAGCGCGCATCCCGGAGTTGATATGGTCAGCTTTACCGGCTCGACCCGTGCTGGCGCATTGATCTCCAAGGCCGCCGCCGACAGCTTCAAGCGCGTCTCGCTGGAACTGGGCGGCAAGGGCGCGAATGTGATTTTCGAGGATGCGGACGATAACGCGGTGAAGCGCGGCGTACGCGAGTGTTTCGGCAATGTTGGCCAATCCTGCAATGCGCCGACGCGGATGCTGGTGCAACGCTCCATCTATGACGCCGTGGTCGAAAAGGCCGCCGAAGTGGCCGAGGCGACACGCGTGGATCGATCCGACAAATCGGGTAAGAATTTGGGTCCGCTTGTCAGCGATATTCAGTGGAACAAGGTTCAGGGGTTGATCCAGAAAGGCATCGACGAGGGCGCGCGGTTGGTTGCGGGTGGTCCGGGGCGGCCGGCTGGCCTCAACAGTGGTTATTTTGCGCGGCCGACGGTGTTCGCCAATGTGTCGAACGATATGGCGATTGCGCAGGAGGAGATTTTCGGCCCGGTGCTGTCAATCATACCCTTCGAGGATGAGGCCGAGGCAATCGAGATTGCGAACGACACACCCTACGGGCTGACCAACTACGTCCAGACCGGCGATCCGGCCCGCGCCCGCCGTATGGCGCGCGCTCTGAATTCGGGCATGGTTGAAGTGAACGGCGAGGGGCTGGGGTATGATACTCCGTTCGGGGGCGTGAAACACTCAGGCAATGCCCGAGAGGGCAGCACCTGGGGGATGGAAGAGTATCTGATCATCAAGGCCGTCTCGGGGCTTGAAGCGAGCTGAAACCAGCGGTGCGCGCCGGATGGTGTCGAGAATCCTGGCGGGTTGCAGACGACCCAGGGGCGCTGTGAGAGATGAAACGGCACGGGTTTTGCAACCGGTTGCAATATCGGAAACAGGCGGCTAGGATCACGGCTGAAACGCCCCGACTTGCGGGCCGAACCGATGGATCAGATGCCGCCATTTGCCCTGAACCACATGACCGCTCCGGCGTTGAGATGGGACGCTCTGATCGCGCTTGCGGCAAGGACGGGGTGTATCGGGGTCGAGTTTCGCAACGATCTTGGCCGCCCGCTGTTCGATGGATTCGCTCAGGCCGAGGTGAAATCCGCACTTTCCGACGCAGGCCTGCGACTGCTTGCCCTGGCCGAAGTCAAAGCTTTCAACGATGGATCGGAAAGGGCGTTGGTCGAGGCTGAAGCGCTCGCGGATATTGCCGTCGCGTGCGGGGCCGAGGCGATCAGTTTGATCCCCCGCAACGATGGTCAGCGGATTGACCCCGGCGACGTGCGGGATGACCTCAGCGTGGCCTTGGCGCAGCTCCGCCCAATTCTTGAAACACGTGGACTGATGGGCCTGATCGAGCCGCTCGGCTTTGAGAGTTGTGGTTTGCGTCACAAGGCGGATGTCGCAGCCGTGATTGACGAAATGGGCGCGTCGGATACGTTCGCTCTGGTCCATGACACCTTTCACCATCATCTGGCGGGCGGTGGTCCGATGTTTCCGGCGATGACCGGGTTGGTCCATATATCGGGCGTGGCTGACGCCTCGTTGGGCCCTGATCTGATGCGCGATTCACACCGCGGTCTTGTCGATTCCGATGATCAGCTGAGTAATATTGCCCAGATCCGCGCGCTTCTTGCCAGCGGGTACACAGGTCCGATTTCGGTCGAGGCATTCTCACCGACTGTACATGCACTTTCCGATCCGGAGGCAGCACTTTCCGGGTCGTTCAATTTCATCGCATCGAATCTTGCGCAGGAGGCTGCTTAAGGCGAGGCTGATGGATCAACCGCCCGGCAACGGGCACTCCGGCAACGATTAATCACGGGTGTGCCGGACACCCTTCAGGGAGAGAGAAATATGAAAAAGTATCTTCTGGCAACGGGGCTGAGCGCCCTCATGACCACCGGCGCAATGGCGCAGGAGATTGGCGCGACGATCTCGCGGTTTGACGACAACTGGCTGACAGTTATGCGCAACGGCATGACCGAACATGCGGCCAGCCTCGATGGGGTCAACCTTCAGATGGAAGACGCCACCGACGATCTGGCCAAGCAGATCGACCAGGTGAAAAACTTCGTGGCATCGGGTGTGGACGCGATCATTGTGAACATCGTTGACACCTCGGCAGGTGCTGCAGTTACCGAAGCTGCGGGCGACACCCCGCTGGTCTTCGTCAACCGTGAGCCGGACAACGTGAATGATCTGCCGCCGACGCAAGCTTTCGTGGCTTCCAACGAGATCGAATCCGGCACCTTGTCGGCATTCCAGGTCTGCAACAACCTGCGTGCTGACGGTAAGGCCGGTGGCGCGCGCGGCTACCTGATGAACGGCCAGCTGTCGAACCAGGCGGCTGTTCAGCGGTCCAAGGACGTGCACGACATCATCGGCATCGACATGTGTAACTTCATGACCCTGATCGACGAACAGACCGCCAACTGGTCGCGCGACGAAGCGCAGGACCTTATGACCAACTGGATGTCCTCGGGCGAGCCCTTCGACTTCGTGCTGGCCAATAACGACGAAATGGCCATCGGCGCGATCCAGGCGATGAAAGCTGCGGGTATGGACATGGCCGACGTTCAGGTCGGCGGCGTTGACGCCAGCCAGGACGCCCTGCTGGCAATGCAGGCCGGTGACTATGACGTCACCGTGTTCCAGGATGCGTTTGGTCAGGGTGCCGGTTCTGTTGATACGGCAATCGCACTGGCTGGCGGCAACGAAGTGGACCAGAAGGTCTATATTCCCTTCGTTCTGGTCACGCCGGACAACATGGACGAGTTCCTCAGCAAGAACTGAGGGTACTCGCAATCTGAATTCGCAGGGCGGCGCTTCTGGCGCCGTCCCGTAACCCTACAGACGCTGAACGGGGGGCGTTTCTCATGACCGATACCAGCCACGGCACCGGCGGCCTGACCTTCGACAATTCGAAAAGGTCCTGGCCCAACGAAATGAACATCCTGTTGGCGCTGATCATCATCGTCGTGATTTTCGAGATTCTGGGCCAGGTCCTGCCCTATATGAACAATCAGAGCTTCCTGTTCGATACCCGGGACCGGTTCGACACGATCTTCAACGAAGCGCGGCTGCAAATCATCATCCTGCAGGTCGCGATCATAGGGATCATCGCGCTTGGGGTGACGCAGGTCATCATTACGGCAGGCATTGACCTAAGTTCAGGCCCGCTGGTCGCCGCAACGGCCATGATCGCGATGAGTTTTGCGCAGACCGAACTGGTCAACGGCAACCCGAATCCCAAGGCGATCTTCGGCACCTGGGCGATGGATCTTCCGGTAATCGTGCCGGTGGTCATCGGGTTAATGTTCGGGGCCTTCATCGGGGCCGTTAACGGCACATTCGTCGCCTATTTTCGTATTCCGCCGTTCATCGCGACGCTTGGCATGTTCCTCATCTGTCGGGGCATTGCGCTGTGGTGGTCTTCAGGCCGCCCGGTGTCCTTTCCGACGGAAAGCTACAAATTCCTCGGCTCGGGCATGATGCCTGTGGTCTGGTTCCTGGGACTTGCGGTGATCTTTCACATCATCCTGAAATACACCGTCTACGGCAAACACACCTATGCCATCGGCTCGAACGAAGAGGCCGCGCGGATGTCGGGGATCAACGTGCGGCGGCACAAGGTCATGGTCTATATGATCGCCTCGATGTTGGCGGCTTTTGCCGGTGTTGTGCTAAGCGCAAAGGCCTCGACCGCGCAGGCGGGCATGGGTGAGTTTTATGAGCTGTTCGCCATCGCCATGGCCGTCATCGGCGGAATCAGTCTGACGGGCGGGCGCGGTTCGATAATCGGGACGGTCCTTGGCGCGATGGTTCTGGGTGTCATCCGCTCGGGCTTTACCTTCGTCAAACTCGATGGGTCGTACCAGTTGATGGCGATGGGTGGCATCATCATCGCTGCTGTGATCCTGGACCAATACCGCCAACGTAACCGAGCCTAAGTCGGGAGAGATGACATGAGCGACGATATCGTTCTGAAAACCAACGACCTGACCAAACACTATGGCGGGGTGCACGCGCTGGAGGGCGCGAACTTCGAGCTGCGTAAAGGCGAACATGTCGCGATCATGGGCGACAACGGCGCAGGCAAGTCGACCTTTGTGCGCCAGATCACGGGCGTGGAACAACGCACCCGTGGCAAGGTCTGGCTGTACGGCGAAGAGGTCAGTTTTGCTGGCCCGCTGGAAGCCCGCGAACACGGTGTCGAGACGGTGTTCCAGACGCTGGCGCTGGCCGACGATCTGGACGTTCCGGACAACCTGTTCCTGGGACGGGAACGTACCTATGCCAATTGGCTGGGGCCGTTTCGTCTGTTGGATTACAAGTCCATGCGGCAATCGACCATCGACGCGCTGAATCGGACCGGGGTGAAAATTCCGAATATCCGCAATACCATCCAGAACATGTCGGGTGGTCAGCGCCAATGCGTCGCCATTGCCCGCACTGCGACGTTTCACTCGAAATTGACAATCATGGACGAACCGACGGCTGCGCTCGGCGTGCAGGAAACCGCGCAGGTGGAAAACATCATCCGAACCCTGAAGGAAGAGGGGGAACCGCTGATCCTGATTTCGCACAACATGCGGCAAGTGATGGATCTGGTGGACCGGATCGTGGTGTTCCGGCGCGGGCAGATCGTGGCGAACCTCAGGAAAGAGGACACCGACGGGCAGGACGTTGTCGCCTACATCACCGGCGCGAAAACCGGGGCCGAGTACGAAGGCGCGGCGTGACGGAGGCGTTGCACGCCGACACAACCGCGCTTGTTACCGGGGCCGGGCAGGGGCTGGGGCTGGCCGTCGCACAGCGGCTGATTGCACAGGGATGCACGCAACTTGTCCTTGTTGATCGAAATGCCGAGACTGGGCAGGCTGCCACCGACGCGCTGAATACGGGTGCGGTTCAGGCGCGTTTTCTGCAGGCCGACATGGGTGATCTGGCGGCGGTGCAAGCCCTGATCGCAGACGCCGAAGCGCTTGCCGGCCCTATCAACGCGCTTGTCAATTGTGCAGGGATCACCAACCGGGGATCGATACTCGATACCTCGCCCGAGACATGGGAGGCTATTTTCGCCGTCAATACGCGCGGCCCGTTCTTCCTGCTGCAAGCATTCGCAAACAGACTGATTGGACTGGATAAGCCCGGCGGCGCAGTCAACATCCTCTCGATCATCGCCCATGGCGGCGCTCCGATCTTGGCGCCCTATGGTGCCTCAAAGGCCGCACTGTCGCACATCACCAAGAACGCCGCCCACACGCTGGCCCCGCACCGCATCCGCGTGAACGGCATCAATGTCGGCTGGATGGATACGCCGGGTGAGGATGCGACCCAGCGCCAGTATCACGACCGTCCGGTCGGTTGGCAGGCCGAGGTTGAAGCAAAAATGCCTTTCGGGATGCTGCTGAAGCCCGAGCATGTGGCGGCGCAGGTCGCCTTGCTGCTTAGCCCGGAAAGCGGCGTGGTTACCGGCTCGATCATCGACTTTGACCAACAGGTGATCGGGATTTATCCCGACACCGACAGCAACTGAAGGACCAGCCATGGCGGTGAATTTCGGAGTTCTTGGGGCGGGCCGTATCGGGCAGGTGCATGCGACAGCAATTGCATCTGTTCCCGGTGCTCGACTGCTTGCAATTGCCGATCCGGTTGCGGCTGCGGCCAAGGCGGTACAGGACGCGCACAATTGCGACGTTCGCACCATTGACCAGATTGCGGCGTCCGACGACATCGACGCGGTGGTGATCTGCACGCCCACCGACACCCACGCCGATCTGATCGAGCGATTCGCGCGCGCTGGTAAAGCGATCTTCTGCGAAAAACCGGTGGACCTGAGCCTGGCTCGTGTCCGTGAGTGCCTGACGATCGTGGACGACGAAGGTGCGTTCCTGATGGTCGGGTTCCAGCGCCGGTTCGAACCGGACTTCAACGTGCTGAAAGACGCAATTGATGCGGGCAAGATTGGCGAGGTTGAGATGGTCACCCTGACCAGCCGCGACCCGTCGCCACCGCCCTATGACTACATCAAGCGTTGCGGCGGCATCTTCCGCGACATGACGATCCACGATTTTGACGTGGCCCGTTGGTTGCTGGGTGAGGAGGTTGAGACGGTGATGGCCGCGGCCTCGGTCCTGACCGATCCCGAGATTGCCAAGCTGGGCGATTTTGACAGCGTCAACGTGATCCTGCGCACGGCAAGCGGTAAGCAGGCGACGATCAACAACTCGCGTCGTGCGACCTATGGATATGATCAGCGGATCGAGGTTCATGGCTCACTCGGCGCGGTGTCAGCGCTGAACCATCCCGAAGCGCGGATACAGTTTGCAGGACCGGAAGGATATACGATTCCACCGAACCAGCATTTCTTCATCACCCGGTACGCCGGGGCCTATGCCGCCGAGATTGCGGCTTTCGTGAAGGCCGTACAGGACGGCGCGCCGCCGCCAGTGGGTGGGCATGACGGGCTGATGGCACTGGCGCTTGCGGACGCGGCGGTGCTGTCGGTAGCCGAGGCGCGGGCAGTCCAGGTGGGAGAGATTTTGTGTTGAACCTCTTTGATCTGCATAATCCATTCTTCGCCCCGCTCTGGATCAGGAAGGCGGTTGCCGCCTTTTGTGTCGGCTGGGGCGTGTTCGAATTCTTGACCGGCCAGGCTTTCTGGGGTGCTGTATTCTTCGGCCTCGGAGCGCTTGCAGCCTGGCAATTCTTTGTGAACCCGGCAGATCACTGGGACGAGCATCCGGGGCAGGATTGAGTGACTTAGCTTGCACTAGGTCTGAGTGAGTGCGGTCATCGGCACAGTCGCCTTTCGCGCATTGTGATAGCCAGATCGCCGCCAACTCTGGAACATCAACAGCAATGCCGGTTTGGTGGCGACAAGTCCGCATTGGATAATCCACAGGTATGCAAAGTTACGGCCCGAAGTCCGGGTGCGTTGCAGTTGCACGAAGGGTCGTGTCGGGAAGTTGGTGGAAATTTGAAGGTGGCGTAATCTCCGGGTGAATCAAACCCACCCAATCGGCGGCTGGTACCGCCTTAGGAGATCACGCCATGACCAAGACTACAGACACGAGCCCCATTTCGCTACTTGCATGTGAAGAAGGCTTTGATCCGATCGAAGATCGGCTGCGCGCCAACATCCGCGGCACGATCGAGGCCGTTTTCAAGGAAGAACTGGACGGCTTTCTTGGCCGTTTGCGGTATGGCCGGGACGCCGAGGCGGTGAAAGGCTATCGCCACGGCCACCGGGACCGTCAGATCACCGGGACATTTGGCACCGAGACGATCAGCGTACCCCGCGCCCGGGTTGAAGATGAAGTCGGTAAGGCTAGTGAATGGCGCTCAAAAGCGTTGCCGCGCTACCAGCGCCTGACCAAGACGGCCGAAGCGTTGATTGCGTCGGTTTATCTCTCGGGCACCAACACGCGGCGTGTGAAGCGCGCGCTGTTTGCGCTGTTCAAGGGGGCTGTCGGCAAAGACGTCGTCAGCCGCGCTTGGCGCAAGGTGAAGACCGACTGGGACGCCTGGTGCGCCCGCAGCCTTGCTGATGAGGACATCGTTCGGCTCATCCTTGACGGCACCGTCATCACGACGCGTCTTGATCGGAAAGCGCAGAACATCTCGGTTCTGGCTGCCATTGGCGTGCGTCGTGATGGGCAGAAAGTATTGCTTTCCATCATGAATATGGGCGGGGAGAGCACAGCCGCCTGGCGTCAGTTCATTGACGACCTCGATGCGCGGGGCCTCAAGCGGCCCGAGTTCGTGATGGTTGATGGCGCGCCGGGATTGGAGGCCGCGCTGGTCGCGTTGTGGGGCCAAGACTTGCCGATCCAACGCTGCACTGTTCACAAGCATCGCAACCTGCTGGCCCACGCCCCAAAACATATGCACGAGGAGCTGGGCGACGATTATCGCGCCATGATCTACGCTGAAACCGCCGATGAAGTTGAGAAGCAGCGCAAATCCTTTCTACGCAAATGGCAGCTCAAGTGTCGAGCGGTCGCAGACAGCCTTGAAGAGGCCGGGGATCGGCTGTTCACCTTCACCCGCCTCGATCCGTCGCAGTGGAAGTCAGCTCGCACAACCAACGCTATCGAGCGCCTGAACGAGGAGTTTCGCCGCCGGATCAAAACACAGACCGTGCTGCCCTGCGCTGCAACCGTGCCGATGCTGCTTTGGGCGCTCCTCGCCTCAGGCCAAATCCAGATGCGCAAGGTCGACGGCTGGGAAACGCTCGCGCAACCAATTGAACCAATGACACTTGACCTCGTCGCCTGATCAGGCGCAAATCAAAACGCTCGGAGAACGCCGCCGGAGAATTTCCACCACTTTCGAGACACAACCGCACGAAGTCCAGCGACGCCTGAAGAAACGCTTCGGACGACATTGGCCCGAAGATTGCCGGGGTGTGGGTCACGGGGGCATGCCGAGTAACGAGGGAATGCTGATCTGCTTTCACCATCGCGAGGCCCAGATCGTGATGCGTATGCGCGCGGGCGCCTAGAAAAACCAGGGTGAGTTGCGCCAGAATTGACGATTTCGTCGTCAATCTGGCTGAAAGCCTGCGATACCAATCCCGATGAACCGGGACATGGCCACTTTGATCGACCACGCCACCCACCACGAAATCGTGAAACAGCTCAAGAAAATTGCAGATGACGTGGTAGGCGTAGGTGCTGTCAGAACGACGTTCCAACCGCATCAGCCAGTTGCGGGTCGTGCACACGTAGATTTCGGCAGACAGGACGTCGATTCCATTGCCGTGACCCGCTTTAGACCACTCGGAAATGATGGCTTCCAACTGGCGCGGCACATTTTCGGCGCGTGCCCTGACAGCGGCATCACCATTATTTGGGCATGGAGTCACGGTATCAGAAGCTGCAGTCCCGGATCGGGCCTGATTGTTTCTCTGCCAAGCTCGTGTCCCCTTCGTCGACACCGTTTCGAATTACCGAAATTCCCCTTATTCGAAGCCAGCGGCGCATGGGCAGTCTGTCGACGTTTCCTAGGACTGCATCAGTTTTCGGCATATCGCGACGGCTTAGCTTTGTCCGGATGCCGCAACCGCTGCTATTGTGTTTTCGATGATCCCCAGTGCCAAGTCCAGATCGTCCCGCCCGATGGTCAACGGCGGCGACAGGGTCAGCACGCAGCCTTGCGATATCTTGAAGCTGAGACCCGCATCAAGGCAACGATAATAGATCATCTCGGCCAGATCATTGCCGGGGATTTTCGCGTCGCGGTCCTGCACGATCTCTATCCCGAACATCAGACCTCGGCCACGGATGTCACCGACGATGGCGCAATCGGCGAGGGTTTCGCACAATCGGTTGATGGCATACGCGCCGAGCTCTGCTGAGCGTTCGACCAACCCCTCATCCTCGATGATCTCTATCGTGGTCAGGGCCGCGCGGGCGGTGACGGGGTTCTTCTCATGCGTGTAATGACCGATAGCGTAGTCGCCGCAGACATCCAGATCATGCTGCGCAACGACGGCTGCGATGGGCAGGATGCCTCCGCCGAGCGCCTTGCCGAGGGTGACGATATCCGGAACCACCCCGTCATGTTCAAAGGCGAACATCTTGCCGGTTTTGCCAAGCCCGGTCGGGATTTCATCCATAATTAACAGCGCACCGTGCCGGTCACAGGCGGCCCGGACCTGTGCCCAGAACCCGGGCGGAGGCACATAGGGAACCGCGCGCATCGGTTCGGCGATGACGGCGGCAATGTCGCCTTCGCGTTCCAGCACGAAATCCACCATGTTTGCGCAGGCCAGCCCGCAGACGTCTGGTCCGGCGTGGCCGTAGGGGCAGCGATAGCAGGCGAAGGGGGCGACGTGTTCGGCGCCCGGCAGCAGCGGACCGGCGATGTGGGACCGGAACGTGGCCTCTCCGCCGACGCTGGCAGCGCCGAAGCCCGCGCCGTGGAACGCATCCCAAAATGAAAGGGTCTTGAAGCGGCCGGTTGCGGCACGGGCGATTTTTAGCGCGACCTCGTTGGCGTCTGACCCACCGGTGGTGAACAGAACCTTGCCCAGATCGCCCGGGCTGATTTTGGCCAGTTTCTCGGCCAGTTCCACCGCGGGGCCGTTTGTAAAGCGACGTGGCGCGAAGGGCAGGGTGTCGAGCTGATCCTTGATCGCCGCAACCAGCCGCGGGTGGCCATAACCGATATGGTGGACCGAGTTGCCGTGGAAATCCATGAACCGGTTGCCGTCCAGATCCTCGATCCAGATCCCCTCGGCTTTGGCGATGGTGGCTGCGCAGGGCGTGGACAGCGACTGATGCAGGAAGGCGTCTGAATCGCGTTTGAGCAGCGGTGCAGACTTCGGTCCCGTGGCCCGCGACGACCAGTCGGCGCGGGCGGCCGACGTGTTGGATTCGCCTTCAGTGTGGGTCAGGGGCATAGCGGGTCTTTCGCAAGGGTCGCGCAATGTGACCCGGCGGCGCGCCCGAACGCAACCACTGGGCGCCTCAGCTTAACGCAGCCCCGCTGACGGCATCAAACAAATGCAGATTGGCGGGGTCCGCGCTCAACGATACCGTGGCTCCAACCTTGGGCGGGGTGCGGCCATCGGCCTTGGCGATAACCTCGCCATCCCGCGTCGCGACGTAAATCAGCGTTTCCGGCCCCAGCGGTTCGCGCACCGTCACCTCGCCCGAGATCAGCGGCGTGCCTCCCGCGAGCTTCAGGTCATCGGGGCGCACCCCAAGTACGACATTGCCGCTGCGTGCCGCCATCGGCACGATCTGGCCCGCGCTCAGGGTCACCGATGACCCATCGCTGGTGCCGCTGAGCATGTTCATCGATGGTGCACCGATGAAGCCCGCGACGAAGGTGTTGGCCGGCTTGTGATAAACCTCGTCCGGGGTGCCGACCTGCGTGATGTTCCCGGCAGCGTCACGTTTGGTCATCGCGCCGGCCATCTCGACCAGTTCATCCAGATTGGCCGGTGGATTTTCCAGCTCGGCTTCCTCCATCAGTCGGGTGTTGTAAAACAAGGCCAGCGAACGCACAGCCGTCGGCAACGCCCAGTAATTGTCGCCGTCCTTCATCACCTGAACCATCGGAAAGAAATTTGCGTCAATCTCGGCAGCCGGGAAGGCGTCGGAGGGCAGCGGCTGGATCAATTCGGCTTCGACATAGTCGTTCAGCCAGCCATAAAACAGCTGCACAACGTCCGGGCCTTCGCCCGCCGGGATCGCCGCTGCGACCTTGGTGCGATAATCGGCATAGGGGAAATGGGTCATCTTGACCGTGATGTCCGGGTTGGCAGCCTGGAAGTTGTCGATCAACGTCTCCATCGCGGTGACGCGCGCGTCGAAGAAATACTGCCAGTATTCAATCTCGACCGCGTTTGCCGCACTTCCAGCAAGCGCTGCAATGCTGGTCGCGTTGGCAAGGGCAAATCCCTTGATTCTGGTCAATGGCATGTTGGCATCTCCTTGTTGAAAGCATTCAAATCGGACCCGTCTGACGCGGGTTCCGGCCTGCATTTTGGTTAACTCAATTCAGTTGAGCTTTCAAGCGGATTGCGATATCGCGGCCGCATGGATAACCGCAGCACTCAGATGGTCGGCGCGAATGCGCTGCGTTCGCGCAGCCATAACCGGCAGATGGTGCTGGGGCATATCCGGCAGTCTGGTCAAATGGGCCGCGCCGAGATTGCGCGCATGTCCGGGCTGAGTACGCAGGCGGTCTCGAATATCATCTCGGATCTGCAGGACGACGGCTGGTTGATGGAATGCGGGCGGCGTTCGGTGGGACGCGGGCAACCGCCGATTCAGTATCGCGTGAACCCCGAAGGAGGCTACGCGCTTGGAATCGAAGTGCGTCCCGATGCGGTGTTCGCAGCGCTGCTGGATCTGGACGGGCGCACGGTGTTCTCGGAGCGGGCAACGCTGGCGTCGTCGGACCCACGCTCGGTTCGCACACAAGTCCTGAAGTTGCGCGACGCGGCATTGGTCGACCCGCAGGTTTCGCAGGACAAGTTGCTCGGTGCGGGCGTGGTGCTTCCCGGGCCGTTTGGCACCGGGGCGTCTCCGCGAACGGATTCGGAGTTGCAGAACTGGCAGGCCATCGATCCTAGGAATTGGTTCTCGGAGGTGCTTGGCCTGCCGGTCGAGGTGGAGAACGATGCCAACGCGGCAGCAATTGCCGAGGGAGTGACCGGTGTTGCATTCGGATTGCACAGCTACGCGTTCCTCTATTTCGGGGCGGGGCTTGGTCTTGGACTGATCAGCGATGGTCGGCGGCTGTCCGGCGGTCACGGAAATGCGGGCGAGATAGGGCGCATCCCGGTCGAGACAGACCAGGGCAGGCAGGCATTGGAACAGGTGGTCAGCCGGGTGTCAGCGCAGCGCCATCTGGCGGCGGAGGGCCTACAGGTGACGGGGATCGAAGATATCGCGGCAATCTACGCGGCTGGAAACCCTGCTCTGATGAACTGGTTGGATCGGGCCGCCGCGCCGCTGTCGCAGGCAGTCGCGATGATCGAGAACCTGTTCGATCCGCAGACGATCATATTCGGCGGTGCAATGCCGGATGCCGTTTTGGATCATCTGATCGGAAAAGTTGCCTTTCACCCCGACAGCGTATCGGATCGACCGGATCGCGCGTATCCCCGTCTGATGCGTGGCGGATCGGGGCGCATGACCGCGACGCTAGGTGGGGCAGCCCTTGTCCTGAAACAAGCCTTCACGCCGCGCATGTCGGTCGTCCAGTCCTAGGGAGTAGTCATGCCGATCACCGACCAGACCCGGATCGCCCGGCAGCGCGCCCGCCCGCGCATCACTGAACTGTGGTTCGCAATGGCCCCGCTGCGTTCGGTCGTGAATTTCATGCAGTCCGGCGCGCATCCGGATGATGAAACGACTGCGATGCTGGCAGCACTGGCGTTTCGCTACGGGCTGAACTTGTCATACGCCTGCTCGACTCGGGGCGAGGGTGGTCAGAACGTGATTGGGACCGAGGCGGGAGTGGCCCTCGGCGCGTTGAGAACGCGAGAGATGGAGGCCGCTTGCGACGTTCTGGGGATGCGGATGTACTGGCATTCGACCAGCCCAACCGATCCGATTACCGACTTCGGCTTTTCCAAAAGCGGGGTCGAGACGCTGGGCCAATGGGGGCGCGACCGGACACTCGCACGGTTTGTCGAGATTGTCCGAACCGAGCGCCCTGACATCCTTTGCCCGACGTTCCTGGATGTTCCCGGCCAGCACGGTCACCACCGCGCAATGACCGAGGCAGCGCATCTGGTGATGTCTGCCGCAGCTGATCCGGGGTTTGCAGGAAGTGAGCTGCCGGCGTGGCAGATTTCCAAACTATACCTACCGGCGTGGTCAGGTGCCGGGCAAAGCTACGATGACGATGAACCGCCCCCTTGTGCAACACTGACGGTCGAAGCAAGCGGAAGCGACCCGATCACTGGGTGGAGTTTTGAAGCCATCGGCCAGCAATCGCGTGCCTATCATCTGACTCAAGGCATGGGCCGATGGATACCGCCCGGTTCGGGCCGCGATTGGCCGCTGCATCTGTCGGAAAGCCATGTGGACGGGCCGGATGCGCAGGTGACGGATGGTCTGCCGCAGACACTTAGCGATCTGGCTGAGTATTGTGGCGATGGGAAGGCCGCCGATGCGTTGCACCTTGCGGATGCCGAGATAGCCAACCTGTTCAAGGTGTTCCCTGATTTCGCATCCGTATTTGAGGCGGCGCAGACCGCAGCCTCGGCTCTCAGATTTGCTGCGCGGACCTGCCCTGAGCGTGCGCGCGATTCGGTGCTGCATCGGGTGCTGCGCAAGCAGGATCAACTGGCGCGAGTGATCCATCTGGCCTCTGGTCAGGAAGCCTCGGCAACCCCGTCGCGGGATTGGCTGCATCCGGGCGAACGCTGCGACGTCACGATCGAGGCTTCTCCCGCAACGAAAGTCTCACTGGATTTGCCAGCGGGCTGGTCGCGGTCGGGCGACACCCTGCAACTGGACAGCTCCGCCGAGCTGAGCGATCCCTACCGGGCAGCCTACGATCCATTAAACCCGGACGCGCCTTGCCTATTGGTTACGCATGGTTCCGGTGACGCTGAAGTTGTGGCGCGTTTACCGTTCGAGGTGGCTCCGACGGTCGTGCCAACGCCCTCTGCCAGTCTGGACCCACCCCGCGCACTGCTTGTCAAAGACCGGGAGTTGCTGGTCGCACTGCGCGATGTTCAACCGGTCGACGCTTCGGTTTCCTTTGATTTGCCCGATGGCTGGCAGGCAGATGTGCGGGAGGGTGGGTTTCGTGTTGCGGCACCGGATACATCCCCGACCGGTCGCTATGATCTGCCCCTGAGCCTTAACGGGCAACCGGCGCAGTCCGTCATCCGGATCGCAAACCCCCACATTCAACCGACCGCCATCTCAACGCCTGCAGTTCTGCAAATCCAATTGCTCGACGTCGAGGTTCCACCGGTGAGCGTTGGCTATGTCGGCGGCGGCAACGACCGCGTCGATCACTGGCTGAGTGCGATTGGCACCGATGTGACCTCGCTTAGCGACAGCGATCTGGCGGACGGCACGCTGAGCACTATCGACACGCTGGTCGTCGGCATTTTCGCCCTACGCACCCGTCCCGTTTTGCAGGCCATCTGGGGTGACGTTAAGGACTGGGTCAGGGCCGGGGGTACCTTGGTCACGCTATATCACCGCCCATGGGACGATTGGAACGCGCAGGAAACCGGTCTTGCCCCGCTCGAAATCGGCCAGCCGAGCTTGCGTTGGCGGGTGACGGACGAGACCGCCGAGGTCACGCATTTGGCCGCAGATCATCCGATCCTGACTGCCCCGAATGCGATTGGCCCCGACGACTGGGCGGGTTGGGTCAAGGAGCGTGGCCTTTATTTTGCCAAGCACTGGGACCACGCCTATCAACCGCTTCTGAGCATGGCCGATCCGGATGAGGCCCCGCTGAAAGGCGCGCTGCTAGCCGGAGACTTCGGCGCAGGGCGGCACATTTACACCTCGCTGATCCTGCATCATCAGATGGAACATCTCGTGCCGGGTTCGTTCCGGCTGATGGCGAACATGATCGCCCGACGCTAAAATCTGTGAGACCGGGCCGCCAAATTGAAATTCGTCGGGGTGTGACCGCTGGCGTTGGCTGGGGGCCAGCCCTCGAAACGCCCGGGACACTAGTGAACCAATGATGGACGAGGGCCTGCGAGCCTATGTTTAGGGATGCGTATCAAAGAGCTTATTGTGGGCGTCTCTCAGGATGTTCTTTTGTACCTTGCCCATTGTGTTGCGTGGCAAGGCATCGACCACGATCAGGCGGCGGGGTTGTTTGAACCGTGCAAGGGATGCGCTGAGGGCGGTTGAGATTTCTGCGGTGTCGAGCGTTGTGCCCGGTTCGGCGACCAGAATGCCAACGACGGCCTCACCCATGTCGGGATGTGGAATTCCGATGACGGCACTTTCCAGAACACCGGGTTGTGCGTCCAGTGCCAGTTCCACCTCTTTCGGGTAGATGTTGAAGCCACCAGAGATGATGAGGTCTTTGTCACGACCAACGATCTGGACGTAGCCATCCGGGTCGATCCGGGCGAGGTCACCGGTGATGAAGAAACCGTCGGGTCTGATTTCAGCGGCAGTCTTGTCGGGCATCTGCCAGTACCCGCTGAACACGTTCGGCCCGCGCACTTCCAGCATTCCGATCTCGCCGCTGGGCAATGAATTTCCGTTGTCATCGCAGATCTTGACCTCGACGCCCGGAAGCGGCGGACCGACCGTGCCAGGGCGACGTTCGCCCGCGTAGGGGTTCGAGGTCGTCATGTTGGTTTCGGTCATACCGTAGCGTTCCAGGATACGGTGGCCAGTGCGCGCCTCGAACGCTGTGTGGGTGTCGGCAAGCAGCGGTGCACTGCCCGAGATGAACAGGCGCATGTGAGTTGTGGTCTTGGCGCTCAGGCGCGGGTCGTCCAGCAGGCGGGTGTAGAATGTCGGCACACCCATCATTGCCGTCGCACGGGGCAGAGCGGCAAAGATGGCGTCCGGGTCGAACTTCGGCAGGAAGGCCATCGCGCCACCCGCGATCAAGGTGACGTTGGTGGCAACGAACAGCCCGTGGGTGTGAAAAATCGGCAGCGCGTGGAGCAGGCAGTCGTCTGCGGTGAATTGCCAGAGCTCAGCCAGCGTTTCGGCATTGGACAGCAGGTTCGCCTGCGTCAGCATCGCGCCCTTGGACCGGCCGGTCGTGCCCGAGGTATAGAGCAGCGCCGCCAGATCGTCCGAGCTTCGCGTCGCGGTGCTGAACGTCTCTGGCTGATCCTGTGCGGATTGGGCGAAGGTTCCTGTGCCATCGGCGTTCAGAGTTTCGATCGGTGCGCCAACTGCGCCCTGCAATGCGACCCGGTCATCATCCGCACAGATCAGAAGCCCGGCATCGGAGTCGTCAACGAAGTAAGCAACCTCTGGCGGAGTGTAGGCGGGGTTCAGCGGCAGAAACACCACTCCGGCCTGCACGCAAGCGGCATAAAGCGCCAGTGCGTCCGGTGATTTGGAAATCTGAACTGCCAGGCGGTCGCCGGGTTTCAGGCCGTGGTCTGTGAGGGTGTTGGCAAACTGCGCCGCGCGGCGCAGGAATCGGTCGTGCGTCCAGATCGATCCAGCTGGCAGATGCAGGAACGGGGTATTGGCACCGATATGCTGGGCGAAGAGGGCGTCAAATAGCGGGTTGGGCACGGGGCGCCGCCTTTTTTTGGGTGTTGCAAACGTCTCTCAAGGCTCGCGGGGTTAGTTGAGAAACGCAAGGTCGGTTTTTGTGCGGAGCAGACTTGGCGGATGCTTGGCGCGAGCCGGGATTTGGATGCGTCCAGTGCTAGTGTTCTCCCCGGACCGTTTCTGATGGTGCACTCTGGGAGGGTTGAAGGCTGCCCCGGTCCCGCTTGCCTCTCAGCCCCTGATACGCGCGCCATCTGCGTCGAAATGGAAGCTCTGTGCCGCGTCGAAATCCAGCGCGACCGGCGCGCCGACTTCGATGTCGTATTGGCCGAACGCCCGCACGGTGATCCGACCGGCTTCGCCCGCTTCAACCAACACGTTGGTATCTCCGCCGAGCCATTCCACATGGGTGACACTGCCGCTCAGCGGGCCGGTATCGGTGATACGCAGATGCTCAGGGCGGATACCCAAGGTCTGACCCGACGTTCCGCCAACCGCCTCGGCGGCCAGGAAATTCATTGACGGCGCGCCGAGGAAGCCTGCGACAAACTGGTTGGCCGGGTTGTTATACAGGTCCATCGGGCTGCCGACCTGTTCGACGACCCCGTCGCGCAGCACAACGATTTTGTCGGCCAGGGTCATCGCCTCGGTCTGGTCGTGGGTGACGTAGATTATGCTGGCCTTGAGCGCCCGGTGCAGGGCGGCGATTTCGATACGGGTGTTCATTCGCAAGGCAGCGTCAAGGTTGGAAAGGGGTTCGTCAAACAGGAACAGTTGCGGTTCCCGCACGATGGCCCGGCCGATGGCGACGCGCTGTCGTTGGCCGCCGGACAGCTCGGCGGGGCGGCGCTCTAACAGATCCCCCAGCTCCAGCATCCGGGATGCTTCGGCCACCCGCGCCTCGATTTGCGCCTTTGGCTGTTTTTCCTGTTTCAGCGCCAGCGCCATGTTGTCGTGCACCGTCAGATGAGGGTAGAGGGCGTAGCTTTGGAACACCATCGCGATGCCGCGCTTGGCGGGCGGCACGTCGTTGACGGGCTTACCCGAGATTTCGACCGTGCCGTCGGTGGCGTCTTCCAGCCCGGCGATCACACGCAGCAGAGTGGACTTGCCGCAGCCAGAGGGGCCGACGAAGACGACGAACTCGCCATCCTCGACGGTGAGGTCGATGTGTTTCAGCACCTCAACCTTGCCGAAGCTTTTGCAGATGTTCCTCAGGACAAGCGCAGTCATGGTGTTTCCTTCGTAAGATCAACAGGTTGACCTGTTCTGATGCTTTCGTCTGCTGCCAGACAGATGCGTAAGGACTGCACAGCGTCATTCATGTGGCGGGTCAGGTCGATGTTTTCGGCAATGGCGCGCAGGACATAGGCCTGTTCTGCGTCGCACAGCCCCTGGTGGCCGGGTTCGTCGGGCATGGTGACTTCACGATCGCCGCCGGGCGTATGCACCAGAATGCCGCCCACTGCCGTGTGCCCGTCGATATCGGCCGAGGCACCCTTGTTCCCCTCGGTGATCGAAACCGAGCCATTCGGCGAAACGATGTCCTTCACAAAAAACGCTGTTTCCGACATCATCGGACCCCAGCCAGCCTCATACCAGCCGACCGAGCCGTCCTCGAACACCACCTGAAACTGGCCGTAATTGTACATGTCGGGCGCGATCTCTTCGCTCAGACGCAGGCCCATGCCGTTGACCCGCAGCGGCGCAGCATCGGTGATCTGGCACATGACATCGACATAGTGAACACCGCAGTCGACGATGGGGGAAGTCGTCTGCATCAGGGCCTTGTGGGTTTCCCATTCGGCTCCGCTGGATTGCTGGTTCAGGTTCAGGCGGAACACGTATGGGCCGCCGAGGGTGCGCGCTTCCTCGATCAACCGCACCCAGCTTGGATGGTGGCGCAGGATGTAGCCAACGACCAGCTTCTTGCCTGTCTCGACCGCCTTGGCGACGACCCGTTCGGCGTCTGCAACTGTTGTGGCCAGCGGCTTTTCGATGAACACGTGGCAGCCCGCATCCATTGCCATGCAGGCGAAATCGGCGTGGCTGTCGGAATAGGTGGCAATCACCGCCAGATCGGGAGTGGTTGCGGACAATCCATCCTCAAGAGAAGCAAAAAACGGATAGTCAGCCAGCCCGGCGGGCAGGTCGACAGGTGATCGGTTGACCAGCCCGACGATTTCCGCGTCCGGATGTTGGTGGTGGGCCAGTGCATGGGACATTCCCATATTGCCCAGTCCTGCGATTAGAACACGGGTCATTTGACCGCTCCTGATGTGATGCCCCGGATCAACTGGCGCGAGAATATGACATAGAGGATCATCACCGGCAGGATCGCCATCGACAGCGCGGAGAGCACCGCGTTCCAGTCCGTCACGAACTGGCCGATGAAGACTTGCGACCCAAGCGTCAGCGTTTTGGTCTCCTCCGCTGGGGCGAGGATCAACGGGAACCAGAGGTCGTTCCAGATCGGGATCATGTTAAAGACGGCGACGGTCGCCATTGCCGGTTTGACCAGCGGCAGGACAAGACGGAAGAAGATGGTGTACTCCGAAAGGCCGTCGATCCGCCCGGCGTTCTTCAGGTCGTCGGAAACCTGCCGCATGAACTCAGACAGGATGAACACAGCCAACGGCAGCCCCTGCGCGGTGTAGACAAGGATCAGCGCGGTCAGCGTGTTCACCAGCCCGCTGGACACCATCATTTCCAGGATCGCCACGGTGCCGATCCGGATCGGGATCATGATCCCCAGCGCCAGATACAGGCCCATCAGCGTATTGCCCTTGAAGCGGTACTCGGCCAGCGCGAAGGCGGCCATCGCCCCGAACAGCAGCACGAAGAACAGGGAGGCGACCGTCACGATCATCGAGTTCTGGAAGTAGAGGAAGAAATCCCCCTGTTTCAGCACCGTCTGGTATCCGATCAGGCTGAAACTCTCGGCGTCGGGCAGGGCCAGCGGATCACGGAAGATCGCCTTTCGAGTCTTGAAGCTGTTGATCAGGATCACGAACACCGGAAACAGCGCGATTAGCGTATAGAGGATCAGGATGCCATGCGCGGCGGCGATATTGACGGGGTTGCGGCGGGCTTTGTTCATCTGGCTGCCCCCCTCAGAACTGATACCGACGCAGACGCGTCTGGATGCCGAACAGATAGATGCAGACCCCGATCAGGATGATCCCGAACATTGCCGTGGCAATGGCTGACCCCATGTGCGGATCGCCCAGTTGCAGCTGGAAGCCAAAGAAGGTGCGGTACATGAAGGTGCCGAGAATGTCCGTGCTGAAATTCGGTCCAGCCAGCGCACCCTGCGCGGTATAGATCAGGTCGAAGGCGTTGAAATTGCCCACGAACGTCAGGATCGAGATGATGCCGATACTGGGCAGGATCAGCGGCAGCTTGATCTTCCAGAAGGCGGATGCGCCGGTAATTCCGTCGATCTCGCCCGCCTCCAGAACCTCTTCCGGGATGGTCAGCAGCGCGGCATAGATCAGCATCATCGGGATGCCCACGAACTGCCAGACCGAGACGAGGGCGAGCGTCGTCAGCGCGTATTCCTCTTTCCCCAACCAGGGGGCGAACAGGAATTTCAAGCCGACCGCGTCCAGCATCCCCGGAGCGATGCCCCAGATTGGCGACAGGATCAGCTTCCACGCAAAGCCGATGATAACGAAACTCAGGATCGTCGGGATGAAAATGGCCGACCGGTAAAGTGCGGCAAACCGCAGTTTCGGATGGCTCAGGATCGCTGCCAGCAGGATGCCGATGGGGTTCTGCACCAGCATATGAATGATGAAGAACCAGCAGTTGTTCCAAAGCGCGTTCCAGAACGCGCCCGACCACTGCGGATCACCGAACAGGGTGCGGAAATTGTCGAGGCCAACAAAAACACGGCTCTGTTCAACTTCCGTGTACAGCGCCAACCGCAGCGTGTTGAACAACGGGAAGATCATAACGGCGGTGTAGACCAGCATGGCGGGTGCGAGGAAAACCACAATATGCCACTTGATGCGGGATGTGCGCATGGGTCCAACCTCCGAGTGTTCAGAAATGGGGCGTGACCGGGCGGCACGGGGCCGCCCGGTCGCGTCGTCTTACATGTGCGGCGCGTACCAGCTGGCCAGACCGTCCTGCAGGCGCTTGCCGGCATCTTCCGGCGACTCCTCGCCTTTGATCACCTGTGCGCTTGCGTTCCAGGTGTCATTCTCAAGGTTCGGCGTCCCGCGTGACAGGATCTGATAGGTCGAGCGGATGGTCGAGTTACACTCGCCCCGCCAACTGACGAATTCCTGCGCCAGCGGGTCTTCCATCGGCACATCGTGGCTGGACAGGCTGAAGAACCCCGGCAACGCATTCGCATAGATGTTGGCAAACTCAGCGGTGCCCATCCAGTCGAGGAAGGTCTTGGCTGCGTCCGCATTCGGGCTGGCCGCATTCATCCCCATGGCGATGTCGGTGTGGTCCGAGATGTAGCACTCATCCCCGGCGGTCTGCACCGGCGGCTTGAAAGCGCCCATTTCGAAATCAGCCTGCGCATTGAAGCCGGTGATCTCCCACGAACCGGCGGGATAAATCGCCGCGCGGCCGAGCGTGAAGATGTTCTGGCTGTCGGGATAAGTCTGCGCCTCGTACCCGTCGCCCAGATAGTCGCCCCATTTGGCAAGTGTGCGGTAGGGGGCGACCCATGCCTCGTCCGTCAGCTTCTGCTCACCGGCGATCAGTGCCGTACGGCCTTCCTCGCCCTTCCAGTAGTTCGGGCCGATGTTGTTGTACCCCATGGTGGCGGCTTCCCACTGGTCGTTGGTGCCCATCGCCATCGGGATATAGGTGCCGTCTTCCTTGATCGCGTCGAGGGCGGCAAAGAACTCGACTTCGGTTTCCGGAACCTCCAGGCCCAGTTCGCCAAAAGCATCCTTGTTGTAGATGAAACCGTGAATGACCGAGGCCATTGGAACACAGAACGTCGCCGAGCCATCATCGGTTTGCCAAGCGGATTTCGCCACGTCGCTGAAGTTGGCCATGCCGCCCAGATCGCTCAGGTCAGCCAGATGCCCGGCATCGTACAGCGCCAGCGAAGCGTCAAACGGGCGGCAAGTAATCAGGTCGCCAGCCGACCCTGCGTCCAACTTGGAGTTCAGGACCGCATTATACTCGGCTGGGGCCGAAGGCGCGAAAGTGACCTTGATGCCCGGATTGGCCGCCTCGAATGCCGGAATGATCTTGTCCTGCCACAGTGTCAGGTCGTCGTTGCGCCAGCTTTCGATCGTCAGCTCGACATCCTGTGCGCTAGCCCCGGTTGCCAGAATTGTTGTGGCCAGCAGCGCGGCCCCGATTTTTTGTAAAGACATGATGTCCTCCAGGTTGGTTGTGTGGCCCCGTTGGGCCGGGTTTTTCAAAGTCGCGCCAATGCGGCCCGAAGTTGATCGTTCGATTCTGTCAGTAAGGCGGTGGCAGCAGCCAGGGTCGGTGCGCCCTTCGCCAACAGGACAGCTTGCTTTACCGATCCGCCTGCCGAGTCCAGATACCGTGCGGCCTCGGTCGCCGAGGTCTCGGTAATCTGCGCGACCATCCCCGCCGCGCGTGCCCGCAGCTTGGCATTGTCGGCCCTGACATTGACCATCATCCCGTCATGTACACCGCCCAGATGAACCCCCATCAGGGTGGACATCATGTTCAGCGTCACCTTCTGCGCCGTCCCGGCTCCCATACGGGTGGACCCGGCGATAACTTCGGGCGGGGTCGGAAGGCATATCGCGATGTCGGAGTGATCGAATATCGCCGCGCCGGGGTTGTTGGCGATGCAGATCGTGGTGGCTCCGGCGGCGCGCGCGGTGCTGGCCAGCGTCAGCGCATAGGGGGTCGACCCTCTCGCCGTCAGGATTATCGCCACGTCGCCGGGTCGGGCGGCTTTTCCCGCAGCCTCGGCGCTGGTCTGATCGTCTTCGGTGTCGCCGGGCATTTCCGAGTTCTGCGGCACCCCTCCGGCCATATGAAACCGCACGCGCGCCGGGTCGGTACCATAGGTTCCGGCCAGTTCTGCCGCGTCGGCCAGCGCCATCAGGCCCGACGAACCTGCCGCGCCGTAGATCAGTGTTCCGCCATTGCGATAGGCATCGGCCATCGCCTTTGCCGCATCGGAAATCTGAGGCAGGGCGGTTTGCACAGCCAGAACCGCCGCCTGCTGACCGGTCAAAAGGATGCTCAGGATTTCGTGTGGCGCACGGGCATCCAGCCCCATCGCCCGGTCGTGCATCTGTTCGGTTGCAGTCGGAGCCATCCGAATCCCCCAATTCACCGAGTACAATACCTATGCAATACCTTTTGTCCAGTTGTTTTGACTTTGGGTTGCGATCCGTAAGAATTGATCACCGAAACAGTAATATTGGCCGCCAAAAGGCCTTTCTTTTCATAAATAGGTATTATAAAGGTATCTTATGGGTGATCAGGCAAACTCTGTGATAATCGGCATCGACGGCGGCGGTACGCGCTGTCGATTCGGCCTGTCGCTCGCGGGGCGGCGGTTCGAAACCCTGGGCCCGCCTGCCAACGCCAGTACCGATCTGACCGGCACCATCGCGACGTTGAGCCAGGGGATTGCTGATTTGGCCGCGCAGGCCAACCTGACGCAAAAAAATCTCGCCCATGCGCGCGCCTATGTCGGGGTGGCGGGGGTGCTGGGCAGCGCGCAAGCTGACCCGATCAAAGCAGCCCTGCAAATCAAGACGATTCTGGTCGAGGATGACCGCCGTGCCGCCGTCATCGGGGCGCTCGGCGATGGCGACGGGATCGTCGCGGGGATCGGAACCGGTTCATTCCTGGCGCGCCGGGAAGGTCTAGACATGCGCTTCCTCGGCGGATGGGGCGCGCGTCTGGGTGATGAGGCCTCGGGCGCCTGGCTGGGCCGCAGCGCGTTGGCGCGGGTGCTGCATGTGGTCGACGGGCTGCACGACCATTCGGAACTGACCGAGGCGCTGTTTGCTCATTTCGGGCGCGATACTGCGACCCTTGTCACCTTCGGTGCGACCGCGACACCGCAGACCTTCGCTGAATTTGCGCCTCAGGTGGCCGACGCGGCAGCGGCGGGCGATGCCCAGGGCCGCGCCCTGATGCAGGCCGGTGCCGACTACATCACCCGCGCCTGTCAGGCGCTGGAGTGGTCAGCAGGCACGCCACTGTGCCTGATCGGCGGCCTTGCCCCGCGCTATGCGCCTTATCTGCCCGCAGACACCGCTGCCGGGCTTGTCGAACCCAAAGGCCGGGCGCTGGATGGCGCCTTGGCGCTGGCGGCAAGGTTCGACGCGCCATGACCGAGGTTGCTGATTTCCTGAACCCCGATGATTGGATGACGCCCGCCTCTGGTCCGCGCTACGTTCAGCTTCGCAAACGGATTGAGCAGGGCATCCAGTCAGGCCTGCTCGAACCCGGTGCACCGCTTCCGGCTGAGCGTGAAATAGCCGTGCTGACCGACCTGTCGCGCGTCACCGTACGCCGCGCGATCCAGGATCTGGTTGAAGCCGGGGCCATCGTCCAGAAACGGGGCAGCGGGTCTTTCGTGACCGACGCTGCCGTCAAGGTCGAACAGTCGCTCTCACGCCTGACATCCTTCACCGAGGATATGGCGCGCCGGGGGTTCGAGACGACGACCCTCTGGCTGGAACGTGGCTTGTTTCGCCCCACCGAAGATGAAGTTGCAGGCCTGTCGCTTGATCCGAACGCCTCCGTCGCCCGCCTGTCGCGCCTGCGTCTGGCGCAAGGCCAGCCGATGGCAATCGAACGCGCATCGCTGCCCGAAGACATCCTGCCCAACCCGCTGGCCGTAGATCGCTCGCTTTGTGAGGTTTTGGGCCAGTCCGGCCACCGCCCGGTTCATGCGCGCCAAAGAATTTCCGCGATCAATCTGGGTGAGGAGGATGCCGGTCTGCTGGGCATCGCACCCGGTGCCGCAGGGCTGAAAATCGAACGCCTGTCATACCTCGAAGATGAGCGCGTGGCCGAGCTGACGCGCTCGGTCTATCGCGGTGACACCTATGACTTCATTGCCGAGCTGAGGCTGGATCGGCCGGGACACGGGCAGGGGGCAAGATGACCGCTCAGAGCAAAATGCGCGCAGAGGTGCTGGAGATTCCGGCAGCGGTGGATCGGCTTTTGACGCGCGGAACTACGGACATAGCCGCCGCCGCGCAAGCGATCCGCACCCGTGATCCAGCCTTCGCGGTGACAGTCGCGCGTGGATCGTCCGACCACGCCTGCAGCTATCTGAAATACGCTTGCGAGTTGCTGACGGGCCGCCCTGTCGCGTCGTTGGGACCTTCGATCGCCTCGATTTACGGTGCACGGTTGCGGCTGGAACAGGCACTGTGCATCAGCGTCAGCCAGTCGGGCAAAAGTCCTGATATCGTTGCCATGGCCAGCGCGGCGCGGCGTGACGGCGCTCTGAGTGTGTCGCTGACCAATGATCCCGGCGCGCCATTGGGGCAGGCGGCGGACTTCGCGCTGGACCTTCACGCCGGACCGGAACTGTCGGTGGCGGCAACGAAATCTTTCGTGACCTCAATTGTGGCCGGCCTGTTGTTGCTTGCGGACTGGCAACAGGATTCCGACTTGAAGGCGGCGCTGTACATCCTTCCCAAAGCACTGGAGCGCGCCACTGCCATCGACTGGCCCGAGGTCCGTGCGGCGGTCGGCCCACATGCGTCGGCCTTCACGCTGGGACGCGGGCCAGGCTGGGGAATCGCGGCTGAGGCGGCGCTGAAATTCAAGGAAGTGTGCCAGATCCACGCCGAAAGTTATTCCTCGGCCGAGGTTCTGCACGGCCCGGTCAGTATTGTCGATCCTGGCTTCCCGGTGTTGGCCTTCGCCGCAGCAGACCGGGCCGAGGGCCCGATTGCCGAGATCGCCGACAACATCGCGGGCAAGGGGGCTGCGGTTTTCATCATGTCGGAAAAGGCGCGCGCCGCAACCCGGATCGACCACGTCCGCACCGCGCACCCGCTGACTGACCCGCTGAGCCTAGTCACCAGCTTCTATGCGATGATCGAAGCCGATGCGACAGCGCGCGGCATCAATCCCGACACGCCCCGCCACCTGCGCAAAGTGACCCAGACGGTATGAGCCAGCCCGCCACAGCCCTGACCGCCGCGCAGGTTTTCGATGGCGAGGCGCTGCGTGCTGGCCAAGCCGTCGTTATGCGCGGCGGGTTTGTGGCAGAAGTCCTGCCGTTGGTTGATCTGCCGCCTGAGATTCCGCTTGCTGATCTGGGCGCAGGTATCCTGTCCCCCGGCTTTGTCGACCTGCAAGTAAACGGCGGGGACGGGATCATGTTGAACGATGACCCCTCGGTCGTTGGTTTGCGACGGATTGCACTGGCTCACGCCCGGCTAGGCGCGACTTCGATCCTGCCGACGTTGATCTCAGACACCCCAGACAAGACCCGCGCGGCAATAGAGGCGGTGGAACGTGCCGTCGCTGAAGGAGTGGCGGGTGTCGCCGGTTTGCATCTGGAGGGACCGCATTTCGCCCTGTCGCGTAAGGGAGCGCATGACCCGGCGCTAATCCGGGCCATGAACCACGATGATCTGACACTGTTGCTCGATACCGCCAGCAGGCTACCCGTGCTGAAACTGACCTTCGCGCCCGAAGCTGTGACCCTCGCCCAACTCCGCACACTCGCTGACGCCGGCGTGATCCTTTGTATCGGTCACTCTGACGCAAGTTTCGCGCAGTGTCAGGCGGCGATGGAGGCGGGCGCGACCTGCGTCACCCATTTGTTCAACGCGCAAAGCCAGTTGGGCAGCCGCGAACCCGGCGTCGTCGGAGGAGCGTTGGCTTTGGGTGGTCTTTCGGCGGGGTTGATCGCCGACGGAATCCATGTGCACCCGGCGACCATGAAGGCAGCCCTGCAAGCCAAGACCGGGCCGGGGCGGGTGTTTCTGGTCAGTGACGCGATGGCGACCGCTGGCAGCGATATCGAGCATTTTCAGCTGAATGGGCGCCGGATCGAGCGTCGCGACGGTCGTCTGACGCTTGAGGATGGCACATTGGCTGGCGCGGACCTCGATATTGCAACGGCCCTGCGTGTGGTCGTAGACGACGTCGGCCTGCCGCTGGTCGAGGCTTTGCAAATGGCTACGTCCGTACCAGCATCGGTTGCAGGATTGAGCCATACCGCAGGGCGGATCGCCAACGGGCGCGCGGCTGATCTGGTATTTTTGACCAAAGACTTGTCATTGGAAAATGTTTGGCACGCGGGTCGGATCTTATCCCCGCGCCGGTCACTGCCAGTCCAATAACGCGGTCTTACGCCGATACTTTTTATAGTCAAAATTGGTCAAATCATAATCCGGAGAGCTATGACTGAATCTGGTGTTTTGGCGGTTTGAAGGTTGGCGGCGTATCTGGTTGATTTGTTGTTGCGAGACAGCAGCCCAACCGAAGGAGATACACCACCATGGAAACGACTAACATTGTTGATTTTGCGCGTCGAGACGGGATCACGGACGCGCTGACGGATTTGCTGAGAACGGGGGCGCAGCAATTGATCGCATCAGCCGTTGAAGCTGAACTTGCCGGTTACCTGGCTCAATTTTCCGACTTGCGCACTGAAGCAGGTCACGCGGTGTCTGACGTCAGCGCTTATGGGTCCAAATAGGGCGATTTGATAAGAGAGAGTTGTTGGCGCATCGTAACCACTGAGGAGTGGGGCATGAGACAGACAACGAAGAGCGCCGGCGAGAAGATCGTCAAAGACATCAAGCGGGCGACCCGCAGGCAATATTCATCGGAAGAGAAGATCCGCATCGTACTGGACGGCCTGCGCGGCGAGGACAGTATTGCCGAGCTGTGTCGCCGTGAGGGCATCTCACAGGGCATCTATTACAAATGGTCGAAGGACTTCATGGAGGCCGGGAAGAGACGCCTGGCGGGCGATACAGCGCGTGCTGCGACGACCGACGAGGTCAAGGATCTGCGGCGCGAAGCTCGGGACCTGAAGGAGGTCGTTGCGGAGCAGACGCTTGACCTCCGTTTGCTCAAAAAAAGCATGACAGGGGATGGGGGCGACCAAGAATGAGGTATCACCCATCCGAGAAGCTGGAGATCATCCGGCTGGTCGAGGGATCGCACCTGTCAGCACGTCAGACGTTGGCAAAAATGGGCCTGCCCCGCACCACATTTTACCGTTGGTATGATCGGTATCTGCAGCGTGGCGAGGCTGGGCTGCAGGATCAATCCCCCAAGCCAAAAAACGTCTGGAACCGCATTCCTGACACGGTGCGCCGCAAGGTCGTCAAGCTGGCGTTGAAGGAAACGGAGCTGTCGCCGCGCGAACTGGCGGTGACCTTCACGGATCGGAACCGCTACTTTGTCTCAGAATCTTCGGTCTACCGAGTGCTGAAAGCCCACGATCTGATCACCAGCCCCGCCTTCATTGTTATCAAGGCAGCGAGCGAGTTCACCGACAAGACCACCGCCATCAATCAGCTTTGGCAAACCGACTTCACCTACCTCAAAGTTCTCGGCTGGGGTTGGTTTTATCTCAGCACGATCCTCGACGATTACAGCCGGTACATCATCTCGTGGAAGTTGTGCACGAACATGCGGGCTGAGGATGTGACAGATACGCTCGATCTGGCCCTGCAGGCATCCGGCTGTGATCAGGTCCACGTCGTTCACAAGCCACGCCTGCTCAGCGATAATGGCTCCAGCTACGTCTCAGGCGACCTTGCTGAATGGCTGCAGGACAAAGGCATGAAGCATTCTCGCGGTGCGCCGTATCATCCGCAGACTCAGGGCAAGATCGAGCGATGGCATCAAACCCTGAAGAACCGCATCTTGCTCGAAAACTACTTCTTGCCGGGCGATCTCGAAGCCCAAATCGAAGCCTTCGTCGAACACTACAATCATCAGCGGTACCACGAGAGCCTCAACAACGTCACGCCATCCGACGTCTACTTCGGCCGTGACAAAGCCATTCTAAAACAAAGAGAAAGGATCAAACGAAAGACGCTCGAAACGCGGCGCTTGCATCACAGACAACGCGCCGCATAATCACAGAAATCAGATGAGCCAGACTCTCTCTTAGTTTAGGCCGTTCTTGGTTCCAAAAACTCTGACGACGCACATTTTTCAATCGACTATGGCTGACCAGCAGATAGATGACCGCAACCGGGAAAAATCCGGCAAGCAGGATCGGCAGCAGAAATTCCATGCTCAGTTGCCTCGTTCCACGCCCCTCTTCAACCAAGACTGGCCCAGTGTGCGCACGTTTGCAAACCCGTCCTCAGGTCGCACCGGGCGCTGCGGTTCAGGAAAACCCGTATAAACGCGCAGGATTGTCTGTGAAAATTGCCTGTTGGTGGGACTGATCCGGCACCACTTCGAGGAACCGGTTCAGCAAGACGTCGGCATCCGGCAACGTGGCATCCGCCAACATCAGATGCGGCCAATCGCTGGCCCAAAGGCACTGATCCGGGTTTGCCGTCACCAGCGTTCGGATTGCCGCATCTGCCCGCTCATAGGGTGGGTCGCACAGCCGGTAAGCGCCGGAAAGTTTGACCCAGACATGCGCCTCGGCCAGCAGAGAGCGCAGCATCTGAAATCCCGGTTCGTCAACGCCCAGCGACAGGTCCGGCCAGCCGATGTGGTCGATCACGACAGGGACGGGCAGGGCGCGAATGTCGTCCGAAATTTCCAGCATGTGGCGATGGGTGTTGAGCAGGATCTGCACATGCATGCCCCGCTCGGCCAACGCAGGGGCCAGCGCTTTGACCCCCTCCCACGACAGGATGCCGCCATGGACGTAGTTGAGGCGCACCCCCTTCACTCCAGCCACCGCCAGATCGTCAAGAACGGCGTCGTCTGCGCCATCGGGCACCAAGGCAATTCCGCGCGCTACCTCAGGCCCCAGACAGCGTATGGCAGCCAGCGTCACGGCATTGTCCGCGCCATAAAGGATCGAATGTACCGCCACGACCCGCGCCAGCCCCAATGTCGCCATATGGAGACGCAGCCGACCGATCCAGTCGTCGAAATTACCCGGAGCCGGGTCTTCGACGCGCCCGTCCCACAAGGGGAAATCGGCGGGTCCGGCAACCATATGAATGTGAGTGTCACAAGCACCGCGCGGTAAATTGGCCTGCGGTGTCGTCGGTTTTGCGAGCGGTGGCAGTGCCTGGGGAAATGGGGATTTTGTCATGCATCAAGGTTAGGTCGAGAACCGTCCGGATTGAAACAGAATTTGGCCGGTGCTGACGTTGGTAGAATTATTTTTCTACCCGTCGGTTAGTTGCTGTTCCGCACCGTGGTTGCATTCGCTCGGAAGGTCAGCTGCGCGCCAACCCCGCCGCAGCGAGCGCCAGATCCGTAATCCCAGCCCAATCGCCCGCTTCAATCATCGTCTTGGGTGCGACCCAACTGCCACCAACGCAAACCGTGTTGCTCAGTGCCAGATAATCAGGGGCATTGGCCGGGCTAACTCCACCTGTCGGGCAAAACCGAACTTGCGGGATTGGTGCGCCGATGGCTTTGAGCGCCGCCACCCCGCCCGATGCCTCCGCCGGGAAGAATTTCTGCGTGACATAGCCTCGTTCCAGCAGCGCCATGGCTTCGGTTGCGGTCGCAGCACCTGGTAGCAACGGCAATTCAGCCGCCTCGCAGGCATCCAGCAGCCGATCTGTCACGCCGGGAGAGACGCCAAATAGCGCACCAGCGTTTATTGCCGCCTCGACATCTGCCGGGGTTAGAAGCGTTCCGGCCCCGACAACGCCACCGGGCACATTGGCCATCTCGGCAATGGCCTCCAGCGCGACGGGTGTGCGCAAGGTGACTTCAAGCGCTGGCAGGCCCCCGGCGACCAGCGCCTCGGCCAGCGGTCGCGCGGTGGCGACGTCGTCAATCACCAGCACAGGGACGACCGGGGCCAGACCACAGATGCGCGCAGCTTCCCGTGCGGATTTTTCAGAATTCATGAATTCGCCTTTCGGATTACAGAATGGCCGATGCGCCGTCCTGCGCAAGGCCGCAATTGTTGCGGAATACGGCGAACAGCTCGCGCCCCATGCCCGTTTCGTTCGCGGAAAGATCGGGTGATGCCGCGTCGCGGGCATCGAAATCCGCCTCTAATACATCAAGTGTACCAGCAGTCGCATCAACCCGCACAAGATCACCGTCCTGCACGCGTGCCAGAGGTCCTCCGTTCGCCGCTTCGGGGCTGACGTGAATGGCCGATGGCACCTTGCCCGACGCCCCTGACATCCGACCGTCTGTGACAAGCGCGACATGTAAACCGCGATCCTGTAAAACCGACAGCAATGGCGTCAGCGCGTGGAGTTCGGGCATCCCGTTCGCGCGCGGCCCCTGGAAGCGAACGACAACGACAGTGTCTTCGGTGAATTCACCCGCCTGGAACGCGGCTTTGACAGCAGCTTGTGTCTCAAAGACCCGCGCTTTGGCTTCGACAACGTGATGCTCCTCGCGCACAGCCGAGACCTTCATGACGCCGCGTCCCAGGTTACCTGCAAGCTGACTCAGGCCACCGGTCGGCTGAAACGGATCAGTTGCAGGACGAATAATTTTCTCATTTTCACTTTGGGTTGCGCCGGGTTGCCAATGCAACACATCATCTTTCAAAACAGGTTCCGCGGTGTAATCGTTCAGGCCGTCGCCCCAAACTGTCATCGTATCGTCGTGCAGCAACCCGGCCTCCAGCAGTTGCCCGATCAGATATCCCAGACCGCCTGCCGCGTGAAAATGGTTCACATCCGCCAGACCGTTTGGATAAATCCGCGCCAGCAGCGGAGTTATCGCCGAGATGTCCGAGAAATCCTGAAGGTCGAGGATGACCCCCGCAGCCCGTGCCATCGCTGGCAGGTGTAACACCAGATTGGTCGAGCCACCCGTTGCCATCAGCCCGACAACGCCGTTGACGAAGGCGCGCTCATCCAGAACCCGACCGGCGGGGCGATAATTGCTGCCGAGCGCCGAAATCTCCAACGCCCTCTGTGCACCTGTACGGGTCAGCGCATCGCGTAACGGTGTGTTCGGATTAACAAAACTCGCGCCCGGAAGGTGCAGCCCCATCACCTCCATCAACATTTGGTTGGAGTTTGCGGTTCCGTAGAAAGTGCAGGTCCCTGGTCCGTGATAGGCCGCCATCTCGGCAGCCATGAGCTCGTCACGCCCGATTTCTCCGGCGGCAAACTGTTGGCGGACCTTGGCCTTTTCGTCATTCGGAATGCCCGACGTCATTGGACCAGCAGGCAGGAACACCGCTGGGATGTGCCCGAAACTGGCCGCCGCAATCACCAGGCCGGGGACGATCTTGTCACACACCCCCAAGTACACAGCCGCGTCAAAGGTATCATGTGACAGGGAAACTCCGGCCGACATAGCGATGATATCGCGAGAAAAAAGGCTCAGTTCCATTCCCGCCCGGCCCTGAGTCACCCCATCACACATCGCAGGAACACCACCAGCGAATTGAGCGGTCGCGCTGGCGTCATGCGCAGCTTCGCGTATGATGGTCGGAAATTCATCAAAAGGTTGATGTGCGGACAGCATATCATTGTAGGCACTGATTATTCCAAGGTTAGGTACTCTGCCGGAAACCAGGGCGGACTTCTCTTTCATTGCTGCATAGGCATGGGCCTGATTCCCGCAACTCAGATGTGCCCGGTGCGGGCCATCACCCGCCGCCGCGTCGATACGATTGAGATAGGCGGAGCGGGTATCCGCAGAACGCTCAATGATACGATCCGTTATTTCAGCGAGTTTTGGATGCAGGGGCATTGCCGCCTCCGGTAAATTTGGACACTTGCGCCTGTTATCGGAGTTAGTTAGCGCTAACAATAAGCAAAACGTCGCAG
This sequence comes from uncultured Paracoccaceae bacterium, assembly GCA_943787785.1. Classification (GTDB taxonomy): domain Bacteria; phylum Pseudomonadota; class Alphaproteobacteria; order Rhodobacterales; family Rhodobacteraceae; genus WLWX01. Next base: position 64,979 of record CALSNT010000016.1, read on the forward strand.
TTTAGGGCGTCGGGACCGGGTTGGGGAGGGTGAGATGGCAGACGAATGGTGGCGCGGTGCGGTAATCTACCAGATTTATCCGCGCAGCTTTCAGGACAGTACCGGAAACGGCATTGGTGACCTTCCAGGCATCACGTCGCGGCTTGATCATGTCGCCAGTCTTGGGGTTGATGCAATCTGGCTGTCGCCATTCTTTACATCCCCTATGGCGGATATGGGTTATGACGTTTCAGACTACTGCGACGTTGACCCGCTGTTCGGTACGCTAGCTGACTTCGATGCGCTCTTGGCACGAGCACATGACCTTGGCCTGCGCGTGATTATCGACCAGGTGCTGTCGCATACATCAGACCAGCACCCGTGGTTTCAGGCCAGTCGGGCGTCACTCACAGGCGATAAATCCGATTGGTACGTCTGGGCTGGTCCACGCGTCGATGGCACGCCGCCGAACAACTGGCCGTCGCATTTCGGTGGTCCGGCGTGGGAGTGGGAGCCCCGTCGTAAGCAGTATTATCTGCACAACTATCTAACCTCTCAACCTGATTTGAACTTTCACAATTCGAACGTTCAGGATGCGCTTCTTGATTCCGTCAATTTCTGGCTGGAGCGCGGGGTCGACGGATTTCGCCTCGATACCGTGAATTACTACGTTCACGATCAGCAGCTTCGCGACAACCCTCCGATGGACGGTGGGCCCAACGCGGGGCCTTATGAAATGCAGGATCATATCTATTCCAAAACCCGCCCGGAGAATATTAAGTTTCTCAAACGATTGCGCAGACTTACAGATAAATACCCGGACCGGATGCTTGTTGGAGAGGTCGGTGTTTCCGACGATCGCTCGGTTCAGGTAATGGGCGACTATACCCGCGAGGACGACCGCCTGCACATGGCCTATTCCTTCACGATGCTGGGCGATGACCACAGCCCAGACCATTTCCGCAGTCGGATCGAGGGGTTCTTTGAGGGGGCTCCGGACGGTTGGCCATGCTGGTCTTTTTCGAACCATGACGTGCGCCGCCATGTCACCCGCTGGTCGGGTCCGGAAACCGACATCGGCGCACTCGCAAAACAGTCAATTGCACTCTTGGCATGCCTCCCCGGGACACTTGGTATTTATCAAGGCGAAGAGCTTGGACAGACAGAAACCGATCTCGAATACGATGAGTTAACGGACCCGCCGGGGCTGCGGTTCTGGCCAGAGTACAAAGGCCGTGATGGCTGCCGTACGCCGATGGTCTGGGATCTTGAAAAAGCCAATGCGGGCTTTACTGAAGCTACTCCTTGGCTGCCCGTCAAACCGCCTCAGGCGGCGCGTGCGGTTTCCGAGCAGGGGGCCGACAACGACAGTGTCCTGGCAACTTATCGGCGGGTTTTAGCCCTTCGCGCCGGGATCGCAGCACTGAAACAAGGCGATTATCGGTTCTTGGACACGCCGAAGCCATCGCTCGTGTTCGAGCGTTCCTTTGCCGCTCAATCGGTCATCTGCATGTTAAATCTTTCGGAGTCGCAAGTCACAATCCCAACTCCTTGCGCTTTGGGCGATATCAAGTTCAACCAGTCCACCGTTATTGAATCAGGTAGCGTAAGAATGGAGGCACATGGGTGCCTGATAGCAGAAATCTTATTAGGTTAGGGGTTTGTGTAAATATGTTCATTTAATTTATGAGGTTGGTAAACATCTGTTAATCTGGGCAAAAAGGGGCAAGGTGATCAGCAAACCAATCCCGGCGACACTTAGTTGCGAATAATTCGCATTTGCATTGACGATCCCTTAAATCCCAACTACTTCCATTGGGGTTCCCCAAAAAAGAAGACAAGAGGGCGAAGAATGCAGATCGTCAGGGCTATCACGATACTACTCGTGCTTTTTCCGCTACCCGGTATGGCTGCCGACTTCAAAGTGGTGACCACCTTCACTGTCATCGCTGACATGGCCCGCAATGTCGCAGGGGACGCGGCCGAGGTCGTCTCGATCACCAGGCCGGGTGCGGAAATCCACAACTATGCTCCAACGCCGCGTGATATCCTGTCTGCCCGAGATGCCGATCTGGTTCTTTGGAATGGGCTGAACCTGGAATTGTGGTTCGAACGCTTCTTTCGTAACTTAAATAGTGTTCCACAATCTATTGTTTCAGAAGGTATTACACCAATCTGTATTGGTGACGGACCATACGCAGGAAAACCCAATCCCCACGCATGGATGTCGCCAGAAAGCGCCATGATTTATGTCGACAACATCCGGGACGCGATGGTTGAGCATGACCCCGCAAATGCTGCGACCTATGCCGCCAACGCCGAAGCCTACAAAGAACAGATTGCCGCGACGTTGGATCCGCTGCGCGCATCGCTTTCCAGTGTTCCAGAGGACCGCCGCTGGTTGGTCACCTCCGAGGGTGCATTCAGCTACCTCGCTCGCGACCTCGACCTGAAGGAGTTGTTCCTCTGGCCGATCAACGCCGACCAGCAAGGCACTCCGGGGCAGGTCCGCCGAGTTATCGACACAGTGCGCGCCGAGAATATTCACGTGGTCTTCTCCGAAAGCACAGTCAGTGCCAAACCCGCCCAGCAGGTCGCGCGTGAAACGGGTGCGGCTTACGGTGGTGTCCTATATGTTGACAGCCTCAGCGAGGCGGACGGTCCGGTTCCGACCTACCTCGATCTGTTGCGCGTCACTGTCGAAACAATCGCCGGCGGGCTGGCCCGATGAAAGATGCGGCCACACAGGGTCTGGCTGTTGACACCATCACCGTGACCTATCCCAACGGCGTCACGGCCCTGCGAGAGGCCAGTTTCGAGATACCGACCGGTACAATCACTGCGCTGGTCGGCGTCAACGGATCGGGAAAATCGACCATGTTCAAGGCGATCATGGGGTTCCAACGCTACGCGCAGGGCAGCATTACAATACTCGGCCGCCCCGGAGCACAGGCGCTGAAAGATGGCATCGTTGCCTATGTTCCGCAGGCCGAAGAGGTCGACTGGACCTTCCCGGTCCTTGTCGAAGACGTGGTGATGATGGGCCGCTTTGGCCACATGGGAATACTGCGTCGGCCCGGTGCTGCTGACCGAACCGCCGTAACGGATGCTCTGACCCGCGTCGGCATGGTTGATTTCCGCAAACGCCAAATCGGGGAATTGTCGGGTGGTCAGCGCAAGCGCGTCTTCCTGGCACGCGCCCTGGCGCAGGACGGACAGGTTATCCTCCTCGACGAACCCTTCACCGGCGTCGATGTAAAAACCGAAGAGGCGATCGTGAAACTTCTGCGAGAGCTACGCGACGAAGGCCGCGTCATGCTGGTGTCCACCCACAATCTCGGATCGGTCCCAGAATTCTGCGACCGTACCGTGCTGATCAAGGGCACGGTCCTCGCCTTTGGTCCGACGGAGACAACGTTCACCCGCCCCAATCTGGAAGCTGCCTTCGGAGGTGTCCTTCGCCGCTTCGTCCTCGGCGGCACCGACCTGCACCACGATGACGACGACACCCGCGAGGTCACCGTTCTCACCGATGACGAACGTCCCTTCGTGCTCTACGACGAGCCGAACGCATGATCGCCCCTTTCCCTCATCATTGGCCTAAAAGTATCCCGGGGGGTCTGGGGGGCTGGTCCCCCAGCCACCGCCCGCGGCGCCGTTCGAGAAAACACCCAACATGAGCGTATTGCTGGAACCCTTCGCCTATTCCTACATGACAAACGCGATGTGGGTCTCGGCTTTGGTCGGGGCAATCTGCGCTTTCCTGTCCGCCTTCCTGATGCTGAAAGGCTGGTCGCTGATCGGCGACGCGCTGTCCCACGCTATCGTGCCGGGTGTCGCCGGAGCTTACATGCTGGGTCTTCCGTTTGCCCTTGGGGCCTTTCTCAGCGGGGGGCTCGCCGCAGGGGCGATGCTGTTCCTGAACAGGCAGACCGGCCTGCGCGAAGACGCGATCATCGGGTTGATCTTTACCTCGTTCTTCGGGCTCGGGCTGTTCATGGTCTCGCTGAATCCGGTGGCGGTGGATATCCAGACAATCACGCTTGGAAATATCCTGGCCATTGCACCCGCTGATACGGTCCAGCTGGCGATCATCGGCGGCGTTACCTTGCTGGTGCTAACGCTGAAATGGCGCGACCTGATGGTGACGTTTTTTGATGAGGGGCACGCGCGGTCGATCGGGCTGCCGACCGAGCGGCTGAAGCTGATCTTCTTCGCGCTTCTGGCCGCCTCGACCGTCGCGGCGCTGCAGACCGTCGGAGCCTTCCTCGTGATCGCCGTTGTCGTCACCCCCGGCGCGACCGCCTACCTCCTCACGGACCGGTTCGGCATGCTGATCGTCATCGCGGTTGCAATCGGCACGCTGACCAGTTTCGTCGGCGCCTACCTTAGCTTTTTCCTGGACGGGGCGACCGGAGGCATCATCGTCTTGCTGCAAACCACGTGTTTTCTGGCTGCATTCTTCTTCGCGCCACGTCACGGGCGGATCGCGGTTTGGAGGCGGGCATGATCGAGACTTTGCTGTTACCGCTTCAATTGCCGTTCATGCGGGACGCACTTTTGATTACGGTTATGGTCGCAGTCCCGTCTTCGATGCTGTCCTGCTTTCTGGTCCTGAAAGGCTGGTCGTTGATGGGCGATGCCGTCAGCCACGCGGTGCTGCCGGGGATCGTGCTTGCCTATATCCTCGGCGCGCCGCTGGCGTTGGGGGCGTTCATCGCGGGCATGATCTGCGCCCTGACCACCGGTTGGCTGGCAGAACGCAGTCGGGTCAAGCGCGACACGGTAATGGGTGTGGTGTTCTCGGCAATGTTCGCCCTCGGCCTCGTGATGTACACCAAGATCCGTACCGAGGTGCATCTGGATCACATCCTGTTCGGCGACATGCTGGGCGTCGGTCCACTTGATCTGATCGAGGCCGGGTTGATCGGGTTGTTCGTAGTCGGGGCGATCCTGATCCGGCGTCGTGATATGGTACTGCACGCCTTTGATCCGGCGCAGGCGCAGGCGCTAGGGCTGAATGCGCGGGTGCTGCATTATGGGTTGCTGACGATGCTTTCGTTGTGTGTCATCGCGGCATTGAAGGCAGTCGGGATCATCCTTGCGATTGCATTGCTGATTGCCCCGGGGGCGACGGCATTTCTTGTGACGCATCGGTTCTCATCGATGCTTATGGTGTCCGTCGGGATGGCTGTCGCCTCGGCGGTGATCGGCGTCTATGCGAGCTTTTTCCTCGACAGCGCCCCCGCCCCGACGGTGGTACTGGTGATGACCGGGTTTTTCATCGCGGCGTTTGTGGTTTCTGCGGTGAAGGTGGCACGGATGAGGGCGGCGTGAACTTCTGGTCTGCAGCGGCTCGCTCTGCGCCTTCGGCGCGTAACGGGCGAAGAGGAACTCCATCGTCGCCGGCGGCTCATTGCCGAACACACCCGTCCAACCGGCCGGCCTCTACCCCTCAGCCATCTGCGCCAGATACGCTGCCACACCGATCAGCGCGGCATAGTCATCCTCGATCAGCCAGATCGGGAACCCGTCCATGAAGTCACCGAACCGCCCCTTGTCGCGAAAGGCTTCGGCAAAGTCAGCGTCATCAAAATAGGGAGCCACGGCGCGGGCGACGCCACCGATCAGAAAAATGCCGCCTCTGGGCAGGTGGATCAGGGACAGATCACCGACGGCGTTGCCCAGCAGCCGGATGAAGTTAAACACCGCTTTGCGTGCCCGGTCATCGCCTGCGGCAATGGCTTCCATGATCGCGCCGCCATCACGGCGGTCGGTTGTCCCGCTTTGCGCGCCGACCCAGGCATCAACGTTGGACAGGCCGCGCCCCGACAGAACCTCTTCCAGCGCCGGGAATCCGTGGCTGTCACCGACGAACTGGCTGAGCGACAGATCGTGTTCGCTGCGTATCGGCAACGTGATATGGCCCGATTCCGAGGCTGTCACCAGCCGCGCGGTGCCATCGTGATAGACCGTCGCCGCATTAAACCCGGTGCCGACGCCGACCACCAGTTGCGGTGCACCGGCTTCTGGTTCCGGTCCAGAGATAATCGGTCGCAGCTTGGCCTGGTCAAGATGCCCCAGCGCGTGCCCCTGGGCCTGCAAATCGTTCAGGATCGCCACCGTTTCGGCACCCGTAGCCCGCGCCAGCGTTTCAGTATCAATCGCCCAATCGAGGTTTGTCAGATGGGCCTGCCCATTGCGCACTGGTCCGGCAACCGCGACACAGGCCGCAGCGCAGTCGACGCCGCCTTCGGCCTCGACAAATCGGCGGATTGCGGTTTCCAGATCAGGGCAGTCGGCGTTGCGGTAGCGCCGGATCGTGTCTGGTAACAATGACGCCCCGCGTGCCAGCGCTACACGGGTGTTGGTCCCGCCGATATCGGCGACCAGCGAGAGTGTATTGGCAGCGTGACTCATGAGGTGTCCTTGCGCGGGCTGGCCGCGTGATAGGACGTTTGCATACTCACCCGCAAGGGTGCGGTCCGGACGACTGGCCCTCGACCAATTCGGCCTCCAACAGCCTTTGTTCGGGTCGACGTTTCGCATTCTGGATCTGTTCCAGCAGCATCACCGCTGCCTGTCGCCCAGCCTGACGAACGGAAGAGCGCACCGCGGTAAACACCGGGTTCGCGCCGTCATTGCTGAAATAGGACAGTTCGTCATCGTGGGTAACAACCGACACGTCCCGCCCGATCGCCAACCCGCGTTCCTGAACTGCGCGGCGCACCCCGATTGCGGTAATCAGCGATGCGACGACGAAGCCACTCGGCGGGCGGGGCAGGGACAGCATGGCGGCGGCGGTCTGATAGCCGTAGGTCTCGGTCATCTCGCCGCTGGTCATGAGGTCCGGGTCCTGCACGATGCCTGCCATAGCCAGTGCGTCCAGATACCCCGCCCGCCTGCGCATCGCGAAGTCCATCGTCTCAAGCCCGTTGATAAGCGCAATACGCGTATGGCCATGATCGGTCAGATGCGCCGTCGCGCGCCTGAAAGCCCGCGTGTTGTCAACGTCGATCCAGGCATAATCCGAGGTTTCATGGGACGACCGGCCATGAACCACGAACGGCAACCCGATGTTGCGCAAAAGGCTGATCCGCCGGTCCCCCTGCGCCGGGCTTTGCAGGATAATCCCATCTACCGAGCGGCGTGAGGCGATTTGGCGGTAGGCACGTTCTTCGTCATCGTCCGGTACAATCGACAGCATCATGTCGTAGCCGTTCTCGAGGTAAATTTCACCCGCACCGGCAATGAAATCGGCAAAGATCGGGTTCACCATCTCGTGGGTCTTGGACACCGGAATGACGTGGCCAATGGCCATACTGCGGCCGGTGGCCAGGCTTTTGGCGCGGGTGTTGGGAATGTAGTGGTACTGGCGCGCCGCATCTACAACCCGCTTGCGAGTGGCCTCGTTCACCTCGGGATAGCCGTTCAGAGCGCGGCTGACCGTAGTGGGAGACAACTCAAGCGCCTCGGCAAGTTGCTTTAGGTTCATCGAGGCCAAGGTCGTTTCCAAACCGCTTTAAATTTCACGGAACACTAGTCAGCATAATAGCCTGCGTCAAACCTGACCGCCGCTGGATCCGGCGCGTTTGAACAAATAATTTCACACGCCTGTCGCGAATCCGCGATTGACTCGGCTGTGACGATCCTTGATGCTTCGGGTATTCAAAGCGCTTTGAATTTGTCCGTCTGGCGCTTTGCGGACACATGTGCCAACCAGCACAGACAGGGAGAAAACCACATGAAAAAGACATTGATGGCCAGCGTTGCGGCCTTTGCACTTGCCAGCCCGGCGTTCGCCGCGGGGCATCTGGCTTTCGCCGAGGGCGAGGGAGAGTTTAACTGGGATAGCTACAAGGCATGGGCCGAAAGCGCGCCGGACCTGTCGGGTCAGCAGCTGACGATCTTCGGCCCTTGGCTGACGCCAGAGGACGGCTATTTTTCCAACATGCTCGCTTATTTCAACGAGGCGACGGGTGCCGAGGCGGTCTATACCGGGTCGGACAGCTTCGAGCAGCAGATCATCATTGATGCCGAGGCCGGATCGGCCCCGAACATCGCGGTCTTCCCGCAGCCGGGCCTGGCATCGGGCATGGCTGGTGACGGCTTCCTTTCGCCGCTGCCCGAAGGCACCGCCGACTGGACGCGCGACAACTATGCCGCTGGTCAGTCGTGGGTCGATCTGGGGACCTATGCCGACGCCGATGGCAACGACAACATGTACGGCTTCTTCTTTAACGTGAACCTGAAGAGCATCGTCTGGTACAGCCCTGAGAACTTCGAAGATGCGGGCTATGAAGTGCCCGAGTCGATGGAAGATCTGAAGGCGCTGACCCAACAGATCGCAGCAGACGGGGAAACCCCGTGGTGCATTGGTCTGGGGTCAGGTGCGGCAACGGGCTGGCCAGCGACGGACTGGGTCGAAGACATGATGCTGCGCACACAGGAGCCGGGCGTTTATGATGAGTGGGTCGCCAATACGATCCCGTTCACGGATGAGCGTGTCCTCGCCGCGATCGATGAGTTCGGCTGGTTTGCCCGCAACGACGACTATGTTGCCGGTGGTGCCGCAGCCGTTGCCTCGACCGACTTCCGCGACAGCCCCAAGGGCATGTTTACCTCGCCGCCGCAGTGCTACATGCACCGTCAGGCGTCGTTTGCCTCAGCCTTCTTCCCTGAAGATGTCGTCGTGGGTGAGGATGCCGATTTCTTCTACCTGCCCGGTTTCGCGGAAAAAGACCTTGGCTCGCCGGTTCTGGGTGCCGGTACCCTTCTGGGGATTACCAACCCGTCCGACGCGGCTGACGCTTTCATGACCTTCCTGCAGACGCCGTTTGCGAATGAGATCATGATGGCACAGACCGGCTTCCTGACGCCGCACAAGGGCGTAAATCTGGCCGCGTACAACAACGACACGCTGCGCAAGCAGGGTGAGATTCTGCTGGGCGCGACCACCTTCCGCTTTGACGCATCCGACCTGATGCCTGCCGCTGTCGGGCAAGGATCATTCTGGACCGGCATGGTTGACTACACCGGTGGTAAGTCCGCCGCCGATGTGGCGGCTGCGATCCAGACGTCTTGGGACGCCGCCAAATAAGCTGACGCTTCTGGAAGGCCCGGCCAACGCGCCGGGCCTTCCGCACTACGTTTTCTGGGGGGACAGGCGATGCATCCGGCACTTCAGGGCCTTCTGACCATTTTGATCGGTGTTGGCGGTTGCGTGGGGTATTTCTACTTCTCGAACCAACTACTCGACAAAGTGCTGTTTCCCGCCAAGGGCCCGAACATCGGGCGCAATATCAACCGCGCCAATATGATCCGCCCATGGCTGTTCCTGGCACCGGCAATTGCGGCACTTGGTCTCTACCTCGCCTATCCCGTCGTCGCGACCTTCTGGTTGTCCGTCACTGACCGCGATCAGGGTGGCGCCTTTGTCGGCCTCACCAACTATTCCCAGATGCTGGCCGAACCCAAATTTATTGAAGCCCTGCGAAACAACATGCTGTGGCTGATCATCGTGCCTGCCGCCTCGACAGCGTTCGGGCTGCTGGCAGCGCAGCTGACCGACCGGATCAAATGGGGGGCGATTGCGAAATCGCTGATCTTTATGCCGATGGCGATTTCGTTCGTTGGCGCGGGCGTGATCTGGAAACTGGTCTATGAAACCCGCCCCGTGGACGTTGAGCAGATCGGCGTGTTGAACGCCGTCTATCTTGCGCTGGGGGGGACGGAACCGCAGACTTGGCTGACGATCCCGCTGTGGAACTCGATCTTCCTGATGATCGTGCTGATCTGGATTCAGACCGGCTTTGCCATGGTGATCCTGTCAGCGGCCCTGCGCGGCATCCCGGAAGAAACCATCGAAGCTGCTATCGTCGACGGTGCCAACCCGTTTCAGATCTTCTTCAAGATCAAGGTGCCGCAGATCGTGGGCACCATCATCGTGGTCTGGACCACGATCACCATCGTCGTCCTGAAGGTTTTCGACATCGTCTTCGCGATGACCAATGGCCAGTGGGAGACACAGGTGCTGGCCAATTACATGTACGACAAGATGTTCCGCGCCGGGGATTGGGGCGTCGGGTCCGCCGCCGCCATGATCATTATGCTGCTGGTCACGCCGATCCTGGTCTGGAACGTCTACAATGCTCGTAAGGAGATGCGCTGATGGACAACATTGCCGGAAGCAAATCCTCCCTGACATGGGTGGTTCATATCTCGGTCGTCCTGCTGGTCGCGCTGTGGCTGTTCCCGACCGTCGGGCTGCTGGTGTCGTCGTTCCGCACCGCTGACCAGATCGCCACCGGTGGCTGGTGGAAGGCGATGCTCCCGGCGGAGCAGAACCAGACCTTCCGTGCCACCGACCCGGATGACGAAGGCGCGCAGAGCCGCGACGGTGATCTGTACGTAATCGAAGGCAACGTCTTCGAAGGTGCCGCCGTTGGCGAGATCAGCGTCTGGGGCACATCCTCACGCGAGATCAGCGCCTATCAGGCCGGCGAGACCGCAGATCTCGGCGACGGCGAGATGCTGACGGTTCAGGCAAACGGCGACTATCGCCTGACCTCGCCGACCGAGATGTCGGGCAGGGGCCAACGGATATTCACCACTGCCGTGACGCCTCCGGATTTTACCACGCAGAACTACAAGGACGTGCTGTTCACCGAAGGGTCGGGCGGGGGCATGGCGAAGGCGTTCTTCAACACGTTGACCGTGACGATCCCGGCGACGATCATTCCGATCCTGATCGCGGCTTTCGCGGCTTATGCGCTGGCGTGGATGGATTTTCCGGGGCGGGCGCTGCTGATCGCCGCCGTCGTGGCGCTGCTTGTGGTCCCGCTGCAACTGGCGCTGATCCCGTTGCTCAGATTCCACAACGAGATTGGCATCGGCAAAGGGTATGTCGGGGTGTGGCTGGCTCATACCGGGTTCGGCCTGCCGCTCGCGATCTACTTGCTTAGAAACTACATGGTTGGTCTACCACGAGATATCATCGAGAACGCCCGCGTTGACGGGGCCAGCGACTTTCAGATCTTCGTTAAGATCATCCTGCCTCTGTCCTTCCCGGCACTCGCGAGCTTCGCGATCTTCCAGTTCCTCTGGACGTGGAATGACCTGCTGGTCGCGCTGGTATTCCTGATCGACTCATCAGGGGAAACCACCGTGATGACCAAGCAGATTGTTGAGCTGTTGGGCACCCGTGGTGGCAACTGGGAGATTCTTGCGACGGCGGCCTTCATCTCGATTGCCGTGCCGCTGGCGGTGTTCTTCATGATGCAGAAATACCTGGTGCGCGGCCTGTTGGCCGGATCGGTGAAGTAGGGGCGATGAACGTGCTGATGACCGATCAACAGCCGCAGCACGCGGTGCTGGCGGCGGACCCGGACTGGTGGCGCGGGGCGGTGATCTATCAGATCTATCCGCGCAGCTTTCAGGACAGCAACAACGACGGCATAGGCGACCTGAGCGGGATCATCCATCGTCTCGGTCACATCGCCGATCTGGGCGTCGATGCGATCTGGATTTCACCGTTTTTCAAGTCTCCGATGAAGGACTTCGGTTATGACGTGTCCGACTATCGCGACGTCGATCCGATGTTCGGCAGCCTCGGCGATTTCGACGCCCTGATCGAGCGAGCGCATGAGTTGGGGATCAAGGTCCTGATCGATCTGGTGCTAAGCCATACCTCGGACGAACACCCCTGGTTCAAGGACAGCCGCGACAACCACGACGGAGCGCGGCGCGACTGGTATGTCTGGGCCGACGCGAAGCCGGACGGCACGCCCCCGAACAACTGGCTGAGCATTTTCGGCGGCTCGGCATGGGAATGGGACGGCGGGCGGATGCAGTATTACCTGCACAACTTCCTGACCAGCCAGCCCGACCTGAACCTGCATTCGCCGGACGTGCAGGACGCGCTGCTGGACGTGGTGCGGTTCTGGCTGAACCGGGGGGTGGACGGCTTCCGCCTCGACACAATCAACTTCTATTTCCACGACGATAAGCTGCGAGACAACCCGGCGCTGCCGCCCGAGGATCGTAACGACACAATCGCGCCATCGGTGAACCCGTACAACTGGCAGGATCACCTGCACGACAAAAACCGGCCCGAAAATCTGGCGTTCCTCAAGCGGTTCCGCGCTGTGCTGGATGAATTCCCGGCGGCCACCTCGGTGGGTGAGGTCGGGGATGCCCAGAGGGGCCTGGAAATTCAGGCCGAATACACCAGCGGCGGCGACAAAGTGCACATGTGCTATGACTTCGCCTTCCTGTCGAACGCCTATCCAACCGGCACGCGGGTCGCGAACGTGCTGGAAAAATTCGAGAGGGTCGCATCCGATGGCTGGGCCTGCTGGGCTTATTCGAACCATGATGTGGTGCGCCATACTTCGCGCTGGAACCTGAGCGACCCGGCCCAACGCGCCTATGCAGCGCTGTTGATGGCGATGCGCGGTTCGGTCTGCCTCTATCAGGGCGAAGAACTGGGCCTGACTGAAGCCTATGTTCCGTTCGAAGAACTGCAGGACCCTTACGGCATTCGCTTCTGGCCCAAGTTCAAGGGCCGTGATGGCTGCCGTACCCCGATCCCCTGGGTGCAGGACAACCGCAACGGTGGGTTTTCCGGTGGCAAGCCGTGGTTACCAATGGCGATGGAGCATCTGGAAAAGGCCGTCGCCAAGCAAGAGCAAGAACCGGAGGGAATGCTTGCCTTCTACCGTGCGATGATCGCCTTCCGCGCCACGCAGCCAGCACTTTCAAAGGGCACACTACAAGTGGCCGCCCACGACGATAACAGCATCACTCTGATCCGCACCCACGACGACACGCGCGTGCTCTGCGCCCTTAATCTGTCCGACGATGCGATCCCGCTGATGATCCCAGAGGGTGATTGGACCACCTGTACCGACGCGCCGTTCAGCGCCGACACAACCGACACTCACCTCGCGCCCTGGCAAGCCCTGTTTGCCACTGCGCCCGCCTGATTCAAGGAGGCTCTCATGGCCGATCTTCTGCTGACCGACGTCGCCAAATCCTACGGCGACGTGGATGTTCTGAAAAACATCGACCTCGACATCAAGACGGGTGAGTTGATCGTGTTTGTCGGGCCATCAGGTTGCGGCAAATCCACGCTTCTGCGGATGATCGCTGGGTTGGAAAAGATCACCGGCGGAGAGCTTCAGATCGACGGGCAGGTGGTCAACGACATGCCGCCCAGCCAGCGCGGCATCGCGATGGTGTTTCAGAGCTATGCGCTCTACCCGCATATGACCGTGCGCGACAACATGGCCTTTGCGTTGAAAATCGCCAAGAAAAGCCCGGAGGAGATCAACGCTGCGATCGATAAGGCCTCGCGCATTCTGCAGTTGGAACCCTATCTGGATCGCTTGCCCAAAGCTCTGTCTGGAGGACAACGGCAGCGGGTGGCGATCGGGCGGTCGATTGTGCGCGACCCCAAGGTCTATCTGTTCGACGAGCCGCTTTCCAACCTCGACGCGGCGCTGCGTGTGGCAACCCGGATCGAGATCGCGCAGCTGAAGGAGTCGATGCCCGACAGTACGATGATCTACGTGACGCATGATCAGGTCGAGGCAATGACGCTGGCCTCGCGCATCGTGGTGCTGGCCAACAAGGGGATCGCGCAGGTCGGCAGCCCGCTGGACCTCTATGAGCGCCCCGAAAACGAGTTTGTGGCGCAGTTCATCGGCTCTCCGGCAATGAACCTGCTGCCGGGTGAGGTCATCGAAACCGGTGCACGTACCACGGTCAAGCTGGACGGCGGCGGGCTTGCGGTATCGACTGTGCCGACGAATGACGGCGACATGGGATTGAAAGTCAAAGTTGGGGTGCGTCCCGAAGACATGGTCAAGGCGACAGGGGTCGATTACCTCTATGAAGGCACGGTGAATATCACCGAAGCATTAGGCGAGGTAACGTTGCTTTACTTTGTACCCGAAGGGGACGCGGACCCTATAATCGGCAAACTGCCGGGCATTCACGCCGAGATGCGCAGCAAAACCGTGCGACTGGGCGCAGTGCCAGAGAAGGTGCATCTGTTCGCGAATGGGCAATCGCTGCTATACAGGTAGGCGCGCTCGGGCCCAATTGGGTCCGGCTTTTCCGCAATCTAGGGCAGTCATGCCGATATCTGCGTGGTGTCTTCTGCGGCTCGGGCTTTTTCTCGAATGGGCTCCTAAAGAGCGCCGCGCGCCAACGCTGCAACCCCGGTCCGTGCGACCTCAACCAGGCCCAAAGGACGCATCAGTTCGGCAAAAGCGTCGATCTTCTCTGGAGTCCCGGTGATTTCAAACACGAAAGATTCCAACGTTGAATCAACAACATTCGCGCGGAAGATGTCAGCCAATCTTAACGCCTCGACCCGCTTGTCGCCCTTACCGGCGACCTTGAACAGGGCAAGCTCTCTCTCGACACTTGGCCCTTCGACGGTCAGGTCATGCACTTCGTGGACTGGAACGATGCGCCCAAGCTGCGCCTTGATTTGCTCGATCACCTGAGGGGTGCCGGTGGTCACCACCGTAATGCGGCTGCGGTGACCGGTGTGGTCAATCTCCGCCACCGTGAGGCTTTCGATATTGTAGCCACGGCCCGAAAATAAGCCGATGACACGCGCCAACACGCCCGGCTCGTTCTCGACGATCACGGCCAATGTGTGGGTTTCCAGCACATCGGCATTCGGATCTTTAAGGTCATAGGCCGAATGCTTCGACGTGCCCTTCTTGATTTTGAGTGCCGACATCCAACCTGATCCCTTTTGTCCGCGCGCAGCCATGCCGGCGCCTGAGCCAAAGGTATAAACGCGCTGGCAGCACGTGAACAAGGGGCAAGTAACCGCCCGAAGCCGTTACTTTTTCTGTTGTTTCTTATCCGGTGCATCATCTCCATCGGGGCACGGGCAACACACCACCCCATCAAGATTGATATCCCAGCGCAAGTTCTGCGGCTGGCACATGTCACGCCCCTCCAGAAACATGAAGTGACCCTCGTAAGTGGCGCAGAGAGTGCAATCTTCCATCGGCCCAACTCCGCGTCCATTGAGGGTGCCCTGAACGTGGTTCGGCTGGCAGCACCGAGGCCGCTGATTGGCGGGTGAACAAGGAATGGTATCCAACCCGACCACTCCGATGAAATCGCCAGTGAAGACAGGAATCTGGCCGCCTGCGGGATTTGCGGGATCAATCGGGCGATACATCACGAATTTGCCGATCTGGCAGCCGATGTGCAGGTCGTCATTCGGGCCTGCGGCATCGTCGTTGTTGTCCGGGCAATCCCATTCGCGCAGCTTCATGTCACCCTTGATCGACATATTGCAGCCGTCCAGCAACATCGCGGTCTTGACCTGGTCGCAGCCCTGATTGGACCGCAACAACCACTCGGCGCGAAACTGCATGGAATAGGTCAGGATGGTTTGGCCCAGCGTTGGGTGTTTGCATTTGCAGGGGCAGGGGTGGCCGGTGTGCGGCTCGGTCTGGATGCGGCCCCGAACGTTTTTCGAGATCGGGATCAGCACCGGACAGGCGGTGTCAATCGGCAAGTCGATCTTCGCGTCGGCGTCCTTTTCCAGCGCACGGTCGAAGATGACCGCCCCCGGAATGGTGGCATGAGGTGTTGGCATAACGTCCTCCATCAATGATTTTGAGAATGTCGCCATGTACCACAATCTTGCTTTTCAGTCGAACTCACGGCCCGACGCAATGCGCCCGCGCCTTGGGAAAAGCGCGGACGCAAAAGGCCGATGGCCGGATCAGGCGGGATCGGTGGTCACGAAATCCTCCAGTAGTTTTTCGTTCCTTGCGTCCTCCAACTGGCGGATGCGGTCGTCGTTTAACCGCTGGTCGAAGCGGTATTTGACGAAGTTCACCAGCGAAAGGGTCAGCATCAGCACACCGATGCCCCAGAAGCCCTTGGTCGACAGCGGTACGTCCGGCGACATGTAGAGTGAGATTGCCAACAGCGCATAGGCAGCAAGGACGCCAAGCGCGTTGAAGCTCATGATAAGGCCGTTGTCGGTGTTGGTTTGGTTGCTCATTGGATCAGTCCTTCTTTTCGGTGGTTGTGTTCAGTCGGGCCAGCACGTCCGCGGCGCTGACTTTGGTGGCTTTGCCGAAGCCTGCGTCGGCCATCCGGTCGGGCAGGGTCTCGTTGGTCAGACCGTCCTCGATCTCGGCCATGATTTCGGCCTTTTCGAAGGGATCGTCGGCGTTCAGGACCGCGGCGATCATCTCTTCGGCCTCTTTCATCGCATTGTCGCTGCCGGGGGTGGTGCGCAGGTGGGTCTGCATCTTCTGTTCGCTGCGCACCGCGCGGGCCATGGCGGCACCCTGCTTCAGCTCCAGTATGCTGCGAGAGCCGGACTCAACCGAGGCGCGCAGGCGGATGACCTTGACGTCCAATCGGTCAATGGTCGTCCGGCGCAGTGCCTGTTCATTTTCCATGCTCGCGATGGTGGTGGCGGCTTCATTTGCCAGATCATCGCGGCCAGCCTCAATCGCCTGGCGGGCGCGGCGGGTCATATCGTCGATCCGCGAGGTCAGCGTTCCCAGCATAGCCTGTTCGCCACGTTGGGGCTGGATCAGACTGGCCAGTGTCGCTTTGGCAGCTTTCAGCCCGGCATTTGCCTCGCGGATTTTTTGGTCAATCAATTCAATCGCATAGGTATCGCGGCGTTTCTCATCCGCCCGGGCATTGCTCCCGATCATCAGGGTTCGGAAGGTAGAGAGCATCGTTGCGTTCCTTTCATGAACAACGTTCACGAATTGGAGGGTAGCGATTATTGAACGCTGTTCAAGAAAAAAGATGAACGACGTTCACATTTTTGAAGGTTCGCCGGCGAAGTGTTTGATAATCATTGAAATCATTTTTTCCATTTCCGGGACCGGAACGCCGGAAATACGTTTTTCGAGCCCCAGTGAGACGATTCCATGGACCGAGGAAAACAGCGCGCGGGTGAGCAGGGAGAGTTCTTCGTCCGCCAGATCGGGGCGCAGGCGCGACAGGGGCAGGCGGATCAGACCAAAAAGACCGGCAAGCTGTTCCTGGTACCAATGTGGGACCGGCTGATCGGTCGACATCTCAACTTCGAATAGTGCGCGCCACGTGTTCTTATTGTCCGAGGCGAAGTGCAGATAGGTAAGGGCGATGGACACCAGTTGATCTGCGGGCAGGGCATCGGTTCTATGCGCCAGCTCGGCCTCGACCTCCTGCCCAAGCCGCTGGAACGTGCGGCCGTTCACCGCCATGACCAGCTGCGTCATGTCGGCGAAGACGTTGTAGATTGCCCCGACGGCGCAGTTCGCCTGTTTCGCAAGATCGCGCGCCTTCACGGCCGCAATTCCGTCGGCAACAATCGCAGCCTCGGCCGCGTCGACCAGCCGGGTGCGCAATTCGGCGCGGCGTTTTTCGGTTTTCTCGGACATCAGGGTTCTCGTGAACTTGGTTCAAAAAAGGGCTTATCCGATGTTGGGCGGGCAGGACAACTGTCATGCGAACGCGTCAATCACAGGTTTAAGCGGAATCTCGCGAGGCATGCGCCGTCCTGACGGCATAACAACCTCTTATTCATCCTCTTTCTGGAAATACTCCAGCTCTCGCCCCGGCCAGGAACCGACGGATTTCATATCCGGCGGTCCCGCCCTAGACCATCACCGCCCCACTCGACCCGATCGCATCGGATGTCGACGCGTTCTCGCCCAGCAGCATCTTGTTGTGCGGCTCTCCTGACGGGATCATCGGGAAACAATTCTCGTGCTTCTCGACAAGACAGTCGAACAGGACTGGGCCGTCGTAGTTGACCATTTCCATGATCGCATCGTCCAGATCAGCGGGGTCGCTGACCATGATTCCCTTGGCACCGAAGGCCTCAGCCAGTTTGACGAAATCGGGCAGGCTTTCAGACCAAGAATGCGAATACCGCTCGCCGTGCAGCAACTCCTGCCACTGGCGCACCATGCCCAGGCGTTCGTTGTTGAGGATGAACTGTTTGACGGGCAGGTTGTACTGCATCGCCGTGCCAAGCTCCTGCATGTTCATCAGCCAGCTGGCCTCTCCGGCGACGTTGATAACCAGCGCCTCCGGGTGCGCCATTTGCACGCCGACGGACGCGGGGAATCCGTAGCCCATCGTGCCAAGCCCACCGGACGTCATCCAGCGATTGGGCTCGTTAAATCCAAGATACTGCGCCGCCCACATCTGGTGCTGACCAACTTCCGTCGTAATATAACGGTCCATGTCCTTGGTCAGCGCTTCCAGCCGGACCAGCGCGTGCTGCGGCTTGATCGCCTTTTTGTCGGGTGTGTAGTCGAGGCAGTTGATCCGCTTCCAGTCGCGAATCTGCCGCCACCATTTTTCCAGCCCTGCTTTGCTGGTTTTCGAGCCGCGGTCGCGCCAGACCGCCAACAGATCAGTCAGGACCGAGCCGACATCACCGATGATCGGAATGTCGACGTGGATCACCTTGTTGATCGAGCTCGGGTCGATGTCGATGTGTGCCTTTACCGATCCGGGGCTGAATGCATCCAACCGCCCGGTGATCCGGTCGTCGAACCGCGCGCCGATGCAGATCATCAGGTCGCAGTCGTGCATCGCCAGGTTCGCTTCGTAGAGGCCATGCATCCCCAGCATTCCCAGCCAGTTATCGCCGGTGGCGGGGTAGGCGCCCAGTCCCATCAGGGTCGAGGTGACGGGGAAGTTCGTCTCGGCCGCCAGTTGGCGCAGCAGGTTGCTGGCCTCTGGGCCGGAATTGATGACGCCTCCGCCAGTATAGAGGATCGGCTTCTTGGCCGTCTCGATCGCCTCGGCCAACGCAGCAATCGCCTCGGGGTTTCCCTTGGTCGGCGGGGCGTAATGGGATTTCCTGCGCTTCTCGGGCGTGACATAGGTGCCGCCCGCGAACTGCACATCCTTGGGAATGTCGATCAGCACCGGACCTGGGCGGCCAGAGGTGGCGACGTGAAATGCTTCGTGGATGGTATTGGCGAGGTTGTCGGTTTCGCGGACCAGCCAGTTGTGTTTGGTGCAGGGGCGGGTGATGCCGACTGTATCCGCCTCCTGAAAGGCATCATTGCCGATCATGAAGGTGGGAACCTGGCCGGTCAGAACCACCAGAGGGATCGAGTCCATCAGCGCGTCGGTCATGCCGGTCACCGCGTTGGTCGCGCCGGGGCCGGAGGTCACCAGAACCACGCCCGGCTTACCGGTCGAGCGCGCGTAACCTTCGGCGGCGTGAACCGCACCTTGTTCATGGCGCACGAGGACGTGGCGGATTTCGTTCTGCAGGAATATCTCGTCATAAATCGGCAGCACCGCGCCGCCGGGATAGCCGAAGACAACTTCGACGCCCTGATCCTTGAGGGCCTGCACGACCATTTTCGCGCCCGTCATCTGGTTTTTCTTGCCGCTCATCTCATCGTCTCCGTCCGGTCGTTCTAGTGTCTTGCGAATAAAAAAGCCCCCGGTTTTGTCGGGGGCGCATGGGGGCGGGCTCAGGTCTTCCGTTACTGGCCCATGCGCTGTCGATTTTCCACTGGTAGTACGACGGTCATCGCACCCTCCGATCCAAAATTCCCGCAGACACTAGGAAGGGTTGCCGGGGGCGTCAACAGACAAAGATCGTATTTTTGTGTCATAAACGAGTTTCTTTTTGAACATAAATTGCGATTATGATTGAAAATTCGACAGATTCTAAATCTCAAGCGGCATTCGAACTGCCTGGAAATGGTCCGGCCGAAACCTGTCGGTCGCCTGTTGGTCGCTAACACGAAATATTGCCGCAAGTGGGTGTTTTCGGCGGTCGAAACTGCCGCTAATGTCACGCCATCTGAAACAACAAGCCCCGGCGTCGAACCGGGGCGCGATTGCAACCGAGAGGATACATCCATGGATCGTCGTTCTTTTATCAGGGCCTCGGCCCTTGGCGGCACAGCCGCCGCCGCAACCAGCCTTGCCGCTCCGGCCATCGCGGCCAGCCACGCGCGCACGCTGACGTTTGTGACCACCTGGGGCCGCGGCCTTGCTGGTGTTCATGACGCAGCCCAACGAGTTGCTGACTCGATCAACGCGATGAGCGATGGCTCGCTGAACGTGGAACTGAAAGCCGCTGGCGAACTCGTTGGCGCGTTTGAAGTATTTGACGCGGTGACATCCGGTCAGGCCGACATGTACCACGGTGCAGACTACTACTTCGTAGGTCAGCATCCTGCCTATGCATTCTTCACTGGCGTGCCGTTTGGTTCAACTGCCCAGGAAACGATGATCTGGTACTACCAAGACGGCGGCAAAGAGCTGCACGACGAGTTGGGTGAGATATTTGGTCTGAAATCCTTCATTGCGGGCAACACTGGCGCGCAGGCCGGCGGTTGGTTCAACAAAGAAATCAACAGCCCCGAGGACTTTCAGGGCCTGAAATTCCGCATGCCCGGCCTCGGTGGTCAGGCACTGGGCAAACTTGGCGCATCGATTCAAAACCTTCCGGGTGGTGAAGTATACCAGGCATTGGCGTCGGGTGCGATTGACGGAACCGAATGGATCGGCCCTTGGGCTGACGAAAAAGCCGGTTTCCAGGAAATCACCAAGACCTACTACACCGCCGGCTTCCATGAGCCGGGCGTCGCACTTTCCGTCGCGATGAACCGAGATGTCTTCGATAGCCTGACCCCAGGACAGCAGAAGATCATCGAAATCGCATCATTGGAAAGCCATCAGTGGAACTTGTCGCAATTCATCGCAAATAACGGTGCCGCTCTGGCACGTTTGCAGTCTGGTGGCGTAAAAGTGCTGGAATTCCCGGATGTTGTCTGGGACGCCTTCGCGGGCGCCAGCCGCGAGGTGTTCGAAGAAAATATGTCGGACGATATCTTCAAGCGGACCTACGACAGCCTGCAAGCGTCGATCAAATCAACGTCAGGCTGGCTGGCTCAGTCTGAAGGTGTGTACACGAAACAGCGCGCACGCGTCTTTTCCTGATCACTACGCGTTGAAAAACGAACCGGGCCGCCATCGGCCCGGTTCACCGCCTTTGAAGTCGGCCAAGATCGACCGGGGGCACCATGGGGAGGGATCGCGTGCTGGACTTTGTGGTCTGGGTTTTCACCAGTTTTGGTATGGCGTTCGTCAACGCAGGATATGCGATCACGCATCCGCAGCTTTGGCTGAACTGGAACGACAGCCAGGCGATGATGCGCTTCATCTACTACGGTGGCTCAAGAGAGCTGTTCTTTGTTGTTTTCGTCATCCTCATCATCCTGACGGCCATCGGGCTGTGGAAGAACGCATTTATGTGGGGCGTGGTTCGCGTGCTGGAAGGGTTTGCCAATACTGTTGGCCGCTTCTTCGCCTGGGCCGGACTGCTGATGGTCCTGCAGCAGATTGTCATCATTTTCTCGCAACGGGTGTTTGCCGCGTCTGAACTGACGCTTGGTATTGGGTCGGCAGTGACTTTTGACCTCAGTTGGTGGGGCGAGGAACTGAAGCTTTATAACGCGATGATCGTCGCGCTCTGCTGCACCTATACGTTCGTGCAGGGCGGGCATGTGCGGGTCGATCTGATCTATTCCGCCATCAGCTATCGCAAGAAGAGGGCGATCGACATGTTCGGCTCGATCTTCTTCATGATGCCAGCAGCGATCCTGACCTGGATGTATGCCTGGTATTTCCTTTGGCGCCACCTGATCACTCCGAAGGTCAGCGCCAGCGACACACTGGAACGGATGCTGTTGAAAGCCCGCGCGGTGAAATGGAACGTCGAGACCATCGGCTTTTCGCCAAATGGTTTTAACGGCTACTTCTTGTTCAAAGTGCTTCTGGTCGCCTTCACCGCCATGGTGTTTTTGCAGGCAATTGCCTTCTTCTATCGCTCGTACCTCGAATTCAAAGAGGGACCCGAGAGTGAGGGCAAATACCTCGACCGAGACAATCCGCTGAATAATACTGAATCCGACGCCGAGGCTGATCTGGCCACGCCTGTCGCGCAGACAAGTTAAGGAACGCGATCCATGCTCTTTGGCCTAGATGGCGTCGAGATCGGCCTGATCATTGTGTTCCTCAGCCTGTTCGCAGGCATCCTGTCGGGGTTTCCGGTGGGCTTTGCCATTGGCGGCGCAGCGGTGATTTCCTTCGGGATCATTGCGGCGCTGGATAGCTCGGGCCTGTTGATCCATCAGGCGGTCAGCAAGTCGAGTGCCGAGTATCAGACGCTGGTGAATTCTGGTGTCAGCCCGCTCAATATCTCGAAATTCAGGTTCCCGGAGTTGCCGAGAGTCTCTGAAGCCGTGTTCAGCGGCGGTTGGGAACAGGCGCTGGATCGCAACATCAGCTTCATCGTCAACCGGATGAACGAACGGGTGTTTGCCGGACAGAGCATCGAGACGCTGCTGGCGGTGCTGATGTTCGTGCTGATGGGGATCACGCTCGAACGCTCGCGCATTGCCGAGGATCTGCTGACCACGATGGCGCGGGTCTTTGGCCCGCTGCCGGGCGGTCTGGCGGTGGCCGTCGTCGTTGTGGGGACGTTCCTTGCCGCCTCGACCGGGATCGTTGGGGCGACGGTTGTGACGATGGGCTTGCTGAGCCTGCCGACGATGCTGCGCAACAATTACTCGCCGGAACTGGCGACGGGGGTGATCGCGGCATCGGGCACCCTTGGGCAGATCATTCCGCCGTCGATCGTGATCGTCCTGCTGGGGACTCTGGCCGGGGATTTGTACTCCGCCGCGCAGGAAACCCGTGCGCAGGCGGCGGGGTGTTCGGATGCGCTGACGTTCCTGGGTGAAGCGGCGGTGGTTTCTGTCGGGACGCTGTTTCAGGCAGCGATCCTGCCGGGGATATTGCTGGCCTCGCTCTACGGGTTTTACGCCTTTGGCTTTGCCCTGTTGAACCCATCGAAAGCACCGCCGGTTGTCAGTGAAGGTGCCGCCGCCGAAGAAGCGCGGCGCGGCAATGCACTGACGTGGTTCCTTGGCGTGCCCGTCCTGCTAATCGCGGGCATGCTGGTTGCCGGGCAGGTCGGCGTCGTCGGATCACAGTCGGTGACGATTGCCAGTTTCTCGGAAGCGGGGCAGACGGCCAGCCTGCGTACGCGTGTGTCTCCGGCGTGTGAGGCCAGTATGATCGAGCTGCACGGGCAGGAAAAATGGGATGCGGCGGTCGCCGAGCAGGCCGCGATCAACGCTGCCGGGGGCGTCGCGCAATCCCGCGCGCTGAGCGAGGAAGAACTGGCCGAGGCGCTGGCCGCCAAGATCGCCGCCGCCGCACCCATCGGCACCGGTATCGCCATTGGGCTGCTGTTGTTCGGTCTGATCCTGGCCATTGCACGCGGTATCGCGCCGACTGCTGATCCACGCCCGCTGATCGCCGGGGCGATTGGTTTGATCCTTGTCGGTATGGTCGATGTGATCCTGATCTCTCCGACAACGACTGCTGGCACGGCGCTGGTCTTACTGGCCTTGCCGATCTTCATCGCAGGCTACGGCGTGCGTTTTGCCGCCCGCCGGTTGGGGCAGAATGAGTTGTTGCGGGTGGTCTTTCCGCCGCTGGTTCTGATCGTCGCGGTGCTGGGTTCGATCCTCGGTGGGATCACCAATCCGACGCCTGCCGCTGCCCTTGGGGCCGGGGGCGCAATCATGCTGGCGGCCTATCGCAAGCTGAATGACGAACAGCGCAGCGGCAAGCTGATCATCATGACCGCTTTCGCCGTGGTCATCATGATCCTAATTGGCACTAACTTTGATCTGCGTGTCGGGCGCGAGGTCGTGGCCGCCGAAGAGTGGATCGCCTTTTTCGCCGCGCAGATCGCCTATTACGCCGCCATCGGCGGGTTGCTGTACAGCTGCTTCGTTTTGTTCCGAACCGCCGTCCTTACCCCGGTGGTGCGAGAAACGGCGAAAGTTACCTCGATGGTGTTTACCATCCTGATCGGTTCACAGCTGCTGAACCTCGTGGTGATCTCGTTCGGCGGTGAGGAATACATTCAGGACTTCCTCAAGAGCTTCGATCGCGAGTGGGTCGTGTTCCTGATCGTGATGCTGGTGCTGTTCGTTCTGGGCTTCGTTCTGGATTTCCTCGAGATCATCTACATTGTGGTCCCCATCGTCGGGCCGGTGATCTATGGCGGGACGATGGACCCGAAGTGGGTTACAATCATGATCGCGGTGAACTTGCAGACGTCATTCCTGACGCCGCCATTCGGGTTTGCATTGTTCTATTTGCGCGGAGTGGCGCCGCCATCGGTGACAACAGGTCACATCTATCGCGGGGTGCTACCCTTCGTGCTGATCCAGGTGGCGGGGCTGGCGTTATTGTGGGCGTTCCCCGCAGTCGTCACCATTGTTCCGAACCTGATCCCCAACTAAGTTTGAAGGGCGAACGCTACCCGGGTTCAAACCTAACTGGTGCCGGTCGATGTTGTATCGCGCGTGCGACTTCCTTGTCAGAATTCAAGATTCGAAATATGATTTAATAACTTTTTAGACATAATTTTGAGGTGAACTGATATGAAAGCGAATGCTATTACTCTTGCAGCCTTCTCGATGACGTTAGCAGGGTCGGCAACAGCGGAGTGCCTGAGATTGCAGGATGCGATTACGCTGGGTCCTTTCTTCGGAGGTAGTTATACACTGGACAGCAACACAAATGTGCAACTCGTCCCGTCTACATTTTGGCAAGATACAACAACTCCTGCGCCGGGACCCTGGAATTCTGAGATGGTCAAGAATGACTGCCTGGGAGGCAGCGCGAGTTATGCCCGAAAGTTGGTGATGGCCTGAAGTAGGCGGCATATCATGGCGGTGTTGAAGCGCCGTCATTCTCAAAGAGAAAGGATATGCCACCATGGCCAAATCTACTGTTGTCCCGTTCGAACTGCCATCGGAAATTTCGCCTGATCCGTTGACCGCGGTGATCCAGGCCGGGGCGAAGGAGTTGCTGCGCACGGCGGTTCAAGCCGAGGTTTCCGCCTTTATCGCCGAACACGCACATCTTCTGGACGAGGACGGTCGCCAGCGTTTGGTGCGCCACGGATTTCTGCCCGAGCGAGAAATGATGACCGGGATCGGGACGGTACCAGTGCAGGTTCCGCGTGTTCGAGACCGCGGCGGCAACGCTGATGGGAGCAAGATCAAGTTCCGCTCTTCGCTGGTGCCGCCGTATCTGCGCAAGACGAAGTCGGTGGAGGAACTTCTGCCCTGGCTTTATCTGAAAGGCATCTCGACCGGCGACTTCAGCGAGGCGCTGTCCGCGCTTCTGGGGCCGGATGCCGAGGGGCTGTCGTCCTCAACTATCACGCGCCTGAAGGCCAACTGGTGGGAAGAATATGAGACCTGGCGCAAACGCGACCTCACGGGCAAGCGCTATGTCTACATCTGGGCGGATGGGGTTTACTTCACGCCCCGGTTGGGCGGCGACCGTCAATGTATGCTGGTGATTATCGGTGCAGACGAATACGGCGAGAAGGACGTTCTCGCCATCATGGACGGGTTCCGCGAGAACGCCGATAGCTGGCGCGACCTGCTGAAAGGGCTGAAAAAGCGCGGACTGACTGTTCCGCCCGAACTGGCCACCGGCGATGGTGCACTCGGCTTCTGGACCGCCCTGAGAGATGTCTATCCCGAGACCCGTGAGCAGCGGTGTTGGGTTCACAAGACGTCAAACGTGTTGGGCGCGATGCCCAAATCCCTGCACGAAAAAGCCAAGGCTGATCTGCAGGACATCTGGATGGCCGAGACGAAAAAGGAGGCAAACGCCGCCTTCGATCTCTTCGTGGACACCTACGGCGTGAAATACGAGAAGGCCGTGGCCAAACTGGTCAAGGATCGTGATGAGCTCCTGGCCTTCTATGACTTCCCGGCCGAGCATTGGAAACACATCCGGACCACGAACCCGATCGAAAGCGTCTTCGCCACGGTCCGGAACCGCACCCGGAAGACCAAGGGCTGCCTCAACCGCAAGACCGCCCTCGCCATGGTCTTCAGGCTGATGATGTCAGCCAAGAAGAAGTGGCGGAAGATCTCCGGGCCAAACCGTCTGCCCGAGATCATTCAGGGGGTTGAGTTCAAAGACGGCATCAAGCAACTTCAAACCGCCGCCTGATGACGGCCGTCACCAACTTTTGGGCATAGCTCGGCAGCGCGGCACTGAGCCTCAATAATACCAACCTCCTTGTGAATATCTTGCAACGCGAAGCCTCAGCCCAGGCAATCTCATTGCACTATTGCGATTTGGGCGGTTTTGAAAATGTTTCCGCAGCAATAAGCGCGCCTCCGCAGTATGTTGGTGAGATCACCCAGGTCCCAACGCCGTTGGTGTCCGCCTCTGGTGAACCTGTCGACGTGGACGTCTCGGAATCCGCAATACCGGGTGGAAAATCTGGTGAATTAGTCTTCAAAAACACGGAGGGTAATCTCAACGTCATGATTGCCGGTGGGCAGGAGTTTTTTGCTTATGCCATATGTGTCGAGTAGTTTAGACTTCCAAGCAGGTCCCATTTGTTGCCAAAGGGGTCGGACCAGACGACGACTTGGCCGTAGGGTTCATTGCGCGGGGCCTCGTGCAGGGTGGCTCCGGCGGTTTGCAAGGTTGCCAGCGTTGTAGTGAAGTCATCGGTGCGTAGGAAAAACCCAACGCGGCCTCCGGTCTGGTTGCCGATGGCGGCGCGCTGCTGGTCATTGACGGCGCGCGCCAGAAGAAGTTCGGTGGTGCCGCCGGGCGGGCGGACAGTGACCCAGCGTTTGCCATTGCCCTGATCTTCGTCCGAGGTGACCTCGAACCCCAGACCATCAGCGTAAAAAGCCAAGCCAGCGTCATAGTCGGGGACCAGCAGGGCCACGACAGCGATATGCATCAGCGGGTGGGCAGCGTATCGGGCAGATTGATCCGCGCCACCTGTTCGGCAATCGGATCCGTGCTGAGCGGGTGGGTCTGTGCGGTGTGCTCGGCCGGGTCGCCGATGCTTTGCCAGCATCCGCCCTTGTAAACCTCAAGCGCATTGAACCGGGATTTGTAGTCCATTTTCGGCGATCCCGGTACCCAGTAGCCGAGGTAGACGTAAGGTAGTCCGGCCTCGCGCGCGATGGTGATGTGATCGAGGATGATCGCCGTGCCGAGGCTGTCAGACGCACGGTCAGGATCAAAGAAGGAATAGACCATGGAGAGACCGTCATCCAGGACGTCGGTCAGGCAAACGGCGGCCAAATCGCGCGTGCCGTTTTTCGAGCCGGAGTATTCGACCACGCGACTGCGGATCGGGGTTTCCTCGATCATTGCGGCGAATTCGAAGATGTCCATGTCGGCCATGCCACCGGCCGCATGGCGGCTATCCAGGTAGGCGCGGAAAAGGGCGTATTGCGCCTCGGTTGCCCAAGGCGACGTGGCCTCGCGGCGCAGGTCGGCGGTTCGGCGCAGGATGCGGCGCTGGGATTTGGAAAAGGTGAAGTCGGCCACGCGGATACGCGCCGACATGCAGGCGGTACATTCAGCGCAACTAGGACGATAGAGGACGTTTTGTGAGCGGCGAAACCCTTGTTTAGACAGCGCGTCGTTCAGTGTTTCAGCGGTGTCGCCTTGCAGTGCCGTGAACAGCTTGCGCTCCATCCGGCCGTCCAGATAGGGACAGGGTTGTGGAGCCGTCACATAAAACTGGGGCGCAATGGGTAGCGTGTGTCTCACGCTTACAACGTTAACAAGGCCTTGCGCATCCGCCAAGGCCTTGTTCAAACGTCGTTAACGGTTCAGCGCAGTGGTGCCGAGGACCATATCGGTCAGGCTCTGATGACGCTCACTCATCAGGATCATCAAGATCGAGATCAGTTGCAGCGGGAACACCGCGACCGAGACGAAATACCCCAGCGTGTGGAACAACGCGGTGCCGCTATCAAGCCCCGCACCGCGCGTATCGCGGAAGTGAATGGCCATAAGCTGCATGCCCGGTGTAGCCGAACTGCGCGACAGGCTGATCCAGCGGTAGAAGAAGCTGAGTGTTGCATAGAGGAACGGAAGGAATAGCAGCCCCAGGAACAGCGTGAACGGCACGACAATGGCCGTCAGAATGCCGATCAGAACCACGTCCACAACCCAGGCAAGCAGGCGTTTGGTGGGGATGGTCTGATAGAACTCGGGCTGGTCGACCGGGTCGGGAAGGTGGGACGTCTGCGTCATGTACATCTTAGTATCCGTTATTTTGGCCGGCCCGGAAAGTGCGGACCGACCAGGGGAGGAGTGGCGGGATCAGATCGTGATCGGGCCTTCGCCACGGTCGTCTTCTTTGGTATCCCGATTGGCTTCAGCGCGATCGTCGGACGACGTGGTTTCGCGTGCACGGGCGGCGCGGTCGTTCATGAACTCGTCGAATTCCGACTTGTCCTTGGCTTCGCGCAGGCGCTGCAGGAACTCTTCGAATGCTTTCTGCTCTTCTTCCAGCCGACGCAGGGTCTCGCCCTTGTAGCTGTCGAAGGCCTGATTACCCGAAGATTTGAACGCGGCGCGGGCCGAGTGTATCCGGCGGGGTCCACAGCCAATGCCGTTCTTTTTCTTGAAGAACACCAGGTATGCGAGCAAGGCGAGGCCAACCGGCCAGAATACAACAAAGCCGACGATCGTGGCACCGATCCAGGCAAATTTGCCACGCTCATCAAGCCAGGTTTCGGCAGAGGCGGGCCATGTGGCGACATTGGACATCTAGGTATCTCCTGTTGAGTGGGTTACGATGTAAATCTGTTTCACATCACCTAGATTGTGCGTCCTGCGCGTTTGGTCAAGAGATAATGTGAATGTTTTTTACATAAATTCAGATTACGACGTAAAATCGGTTGGTTGTGCACCTGTGAGATGCAGTAATTTCGCCGGCGAAATGGCAAATACATGCCGAGGCGTACCTGCTGCTGCCCAGATTTCAATGAAATCACTGAGTCGCGGATCGAAATATGCCGGGGCAGGGGTGAGGTGGCCGAGGGGGGCGACGCCGCCGATCGCAAAGCCGGTTTTGGCGCGTATCTCGGCGGCATCGGCGCGGCGCAGCGGCTCGCCGGCGGCTTGGGTGGCTTTTGCCGGATCGACTTGATTACCGCCTGCTGTCAGGAACAAGTGGATGGTGCCGCTTTCCGTGCCTGCGAAGATAATCGACTTGACGATCTGGTCCAATTCGCAGCCGACGGCTGCAGCCGCTTCGGCAGCTGTGCGGGTGCTGTCGGCCATCTCTCGGATGTCCGGCTCCAGCCCTGCGTCGAGCAGGGCGCGGGTGACGCGTTTCAGGCTTTTGCTCATGGGATCTCCGGATTGTCGGGGTATTTTGGCGCGGCTTTCATGAATAGCAAGGTGCGTAGTAATGCTTGCTTGAATGGTCTTGATGGGTCGTTAGGACGAAGCGGCCTTTCGCCTGGCTTGCGCACGACTTCTCCAATATCCGCCTCGGATGAGTGGCGACATATTACTCCATCCCGGGCTTAACTCTACATCGCCGGTTTCATCCGCTTGACCCGCAACCCGCACGCCCCCAATGCTGGCACCCATGAGCTTTTCCGATCAGATCAACCGCGCGCCCCTACCCTTTGATGCTGCCTCCGGCGACGAGGCCTTGGCGGCGCTGACCACACCCGACAGCGCGCGTGATTTGATCCGGGGGACCGCAGGCTCCAGCCCTTACCTCAAAACCCTGATCCACCGCTGGTCAGACTGGCTGAGCGAGGCCTTGACGCAACCGCCAGAAGCCGTGTTTCAGGCGCTGCTAAAGGAAGTCGCCGAGATCCCGGATGGGGATCTCGGCCCCGGTCTGCGCCATGCCAAGGGCAGGGTCGCTTTGTGGGTTGCGCTGGCTGATCTGGGAGGCGTCTGGCCGCTGAAGAAGGTTACCGGGGCGCTGACGGATTTCGCAGATGCTGCTGTCGGGCGTGCGCTGACTTCGCTTGTGGCAGCCGAAATCCGGCGGGGAAAACTGCCGGGGCAGGGGCCTGACGACGCGGCGGATGCTGCCGGGATGGTGGTGCTGGCGATGGGGAAGGCGGGGGCGGGGGAACTGAATTACTCGTCAGATATCGACCTGATCTGCCTGTTCGACGATGAGCGCTATGCCGACGATTACGCGGAAGCGCGGGCCGCCTTCATTCGTGTCACCCGTCGCATGG
Organism: uncultured Paracoccaceae bacterium; assembly: GCA_943787785.1. Lineage (GTDB taxonomy): Bacteria > Pseudomonadota > Alphaproteobacteria > Rhodobacterales > Rhodobacteraceae > WLWX01. The sequence continues at coordinate 95,080 of CALSNT010000016.1, forward strand.
CGGCGCTGCTGAGTGAGCCGACTGGCGACGGCTATGTCTTTCGCACGGATTTGCGGCTGCGCCCGGACCCCTCGGTCACGCCGGTCTGCCTGTCGATGGATGCCGCCGAACGCTACTACGAAAGCCTGGGCCGCCCGTGGGAGCGTGCGGCTTTTATCAAGGCGCGCGTTATGGCCGGGGATCAAGACGCCGGGCAGGGGTTCCTCGGCCGCCTGTCGCCCTTCGTCTGGCGCAAGCATCTGGATTACGCCACCATCGACGATGCCCACGATATTCGCCAGCGCATGCGACGCGCACGTAAACCCGTCGGCGGATCGCTTGACGGCCGCAACATCAAGCTGGATCCCGGCGGCATCCGTGAAATCGAGTTCTTTACCCAGACACAGCAGCTGATCGCCGGGGGGCGTGACGAAAGCCTGCGGGTGCGCGGGACGGTCGATGGGCTGGATCGTCTGGCAGCGGCGGAATGGATAGACGGGGCCACGGCGGACCAATTGACCGATGACTATTGCGCACACCGTGATATCGAGCACCGCTTGCAGATGATCGCTGACGCCCAGACTCACATTCTGCCGAAATCGGAGGAGGGCTGGAGTCGTCTGGCGGCTCTGTCCGGGCGCGATACCGGCGCGTTGAAAGCCGAGATCGCGGATCGGATCTCTGGCGTGGCGAAAACGACCGAGGGGTTCTTTGCCCCTGGAAAATCCGAAGAAACCCCGGACGCCGAACTGGACGCACAAGCGCAAGAGGTTATGGGCCGTTGGTCTTCGTATCCTGCACTGCGTTCATCCCGCGCAGCAGATATTTTTGATCGGATACGCCCGGTCTTGCAGGCGCGACTGGCAAATGCCGCGAACCCCGGTCAGGCGGTGCTGCATCTCGATGGTTTCCTGTCGGGACTGCCAGCAGGGGTGCAGTTGTTTTCTCTGTTCGAAGCAAATCCCCAGCTTCTGGACCTGATCGTCGACATTGCGGACACTGCGCCCGACCTCGCGCGGTATTTGTCGCAGAATGCGGGTGTTCTGGACGCGGTCATCGGTGGCGACTTTTTCGCGCCGTGGCCGGGGGCGGACGCTTTGCAGGGCGATCTTGTAGCGGCGCTGGAGCGGTTGGATGATTATGAACTGCGGCTGGATGCGACCCGGCGCTGGTTCAAGGAATGGCACTTCCGTATCGGTGTTCACCATCTGCGCGGGTTGATCGAGCCGACAGATGCCGCGGCGCAGTACGCCGATCTGGCAGAGGCCATTGTCGCCGCACTATGGCCAGTTGTTCAGGAAGAATTCGCCCGCCGACATGGCCGGATTGCGGGTGCCGGGACCTGCATACTGGCGATGGGGTCGTTGGGGGCCGGGGCGCTGCATTCAGGGTCTGACCTCGACATGATCGTGATCTATGACGCGCCGCAGGGTGCTGAGTCCGATGGAAAACGCGCTCTGCCTGCGCAAACCTATTTTGCACGCGCGACCCAAGCCATGGTCACCGCCCTCTCTGCACCCACGGCCGAAGGGCGGCTTTATGAGGTCGATATGCGCCTGCGCCCCTCTGGCAAACAAGGCCCGGTCGCAACTGCATTGGCCGGATTCGGGGACTATCAACGAACCGAGGCCTGGAGCTGGGAACATCTGGCCTTGATGCGCGCGCGTCCAATCGCCGGGGATAAAGCCACTTGTAATGCTGTAACGGCGGTGCGTGATGAGGTCATTGCGATGCCGCGGGATGTTGCGGCCCTGAAAGCTGACGTGGCCAACATGCGCGCACGGATTGACGCGGCTCGCGGGGGCGGTGCGGCACTAGCACTGAAAGACGGTCCGGGTCGGATGCAGGATATCGAACTTGTGGCCGCCGCTGCCGCCTTGCTGGCAAAGGGCCAATCGCAATCCACTGCTGCCCAACTGAGAGAGGCGGCAGTTGGCGGAGTCATCAGTCAAGATACCGCAGATGCTCTAGGCGGGGCTCACGCACTGTTTCTGCAGCTGCGGCTATCCGCTCAACTGATCTTCGGGAACAGTGGGGTCGAGGCTGGTCGCGGTGATCGGTTGCTGCTTGCAGGGACAGATGTGCCAGACTTCGATGCCTTGAGGGCTTTGCTCACGACGAAGGCTACAAATGCGGATGCAGCAATCGCGCAGTTTCTGAGGTAACCCGCCGGTGGGGCAACAGTTTATACTTGGCGATTTTCGCGCAATAACGCAAAGCTGCAAGCGATTGATCCGTCATCGCACACCGAGGTCGAAGGATGTCCAAGACTGAGAAAGACCCGCTTGATCCGCGCGGCTTGATCTTCGAAAGCTACGCAATAGACGGGATAACAGCGCCGGAATGCCGCTCGATTTTTCTGGATTGGGCATTGGGATTGGCGGCGGATATGGACGAGTCGGAAACGGTTAACGCCCTTCTGGCGCGATATTCGGAGCAGCATTCCGATCATCCGATGACCAAAGTACTGCAGGAGGCCCTGCGCCCCGCCGCGCAACCGCGGCGGCGGGGCGGACGTGCTGGCAGGCGGTCCGATACCTCGGCTCGGGCGATTGCGGCTGAGAGAGATAATTGAACACGCCGGTCGAGCCAGATCTGCTGCAGTCGAAGCTCGCCCGCGCCTGGATCGACCTGTTCCGCGCCGTGGCAATTGCTCAGGTCGTCGTCTTTCACGTGTTGTTTGCGGTGGCCCGGTTTGCCCCTAAGGAGGCTATCCCCGGGTTTATTGACCGTTTGCCCGGTGCTCTGAATGTTTTTTGGGAACCGGTTGGTGTGGACGCGATATTCGTCGTCTCCGCATTTCTGTTGACCAGAGGTCTTTTGGCAAATGCCAGCACCGGATTTCCGGCCAATCTGCGGGTTTACGCGATCAAACGGCTTAGCCGCATTCTACCACTCTATTACGTTGCACTTGCATTCTATGCGCTTGTCGAGGGGCCTAGCTGGCAATCGATAATCTTGTCGGCGTTCTTTTTGGGTCACACCTTGTCGGACACCAATGTCATTCCGGTTGGTTGGTCGATGGAAGTTATGGTGCTTGTCTATCTGGCGCTGCCGTTCGTTGTCTTCTGGCTTGCGAGATCTCGACGGCCACTCCTCTGGCTCACAGTGCTATTGTTGATTTCGGTTGCTGTACGTTTCTTAGCGATCGCAATGGACGATACCGATCTGACGCTTTTCTTCGCAAGGATAGTAGCGATAGGCGACATCCCGACAATTACATCCGAGCTATACTATCGCCCGTGGCACCGCCTTTCCCCGTTTGTGATCGGGGTGGCGCTGGGGTTCCTCTGCATGCCGGGCAGTCGTGCTTACCTGGCAATGAAGCGCAGCCGCCTTTCGCGTAATGTGCTCGTAATGACGGGGCTGGCTGTTTTGATTGCGTTGAACTGGCTGCCAATTCAACGCACCGAAGCTTCCTGGAACCTCACGCGGTACGACTGGGTCGCAACGTGGTATCTTGGAGGTGCCTACGCCGTGTCGTCATTGGCGGTCGCTATGATCCTGGCAGGGTTGGTTACAACACAAGACGGCCAAGCCCGATTTGCTGAGATGAAGGTTTTCGGGCTTTTATCGCGAAACATTTTCGCAATTTACCTGTTTCATTTCCCCTGCATCCTTGTTGCGGCGATCATCGTCTTTGCGACGGCGCGGCGCGCTGAATTAGAAATCGCATTCGGTCAGGCGAACGTCGGCCAGATCGTGGCGATTTCGGTCGTGGCCCTCGCGATATCACTGACAATCGCCATACCGATCACCAAATATCTGGAAGTTGCACCGCAAAACTGGCTCAGGCGACGATTTATGAGCGAACAAAATCCATGATGCCTCTTTCACCGAGCAGAGGGGGTTTCCGCGTCAGGCCCGAAATATATTGAAATGACGAAGTGAATCATCGGTCCACAACAGGAATGATGGCATGAGTGATCCTTGCTGGCCGGTGGAGGAGAGAATGGCCTGGCTTGAGCCTTTGCGCCCGAATTCTGACTGGAAGCCTTGTGTGGAAGAACGGCGCGTAGCTAGCAGCAACTGCAATTTGAGATAGATGCCCGGTCGTACGCTATCGGCAAAGCGTTCGAGGCAACGCCTCCAACTTATCACCACCTCAGCGCCCCCTGATCCGCGGATCAAGCGCGTCGCGTAGCCCGTCGCCGATGTAATTCACGCTCAGCACCGCCAAGGAGATGAACACACCCGGCCAGACAACCCGCTCCGGGTATTGCTGCAAGTAATCCGTACCATCAAACAGCAGCCGCCCCCAGGTCGGGAAGTCGCTGGGGAAGCCGAGGCCGAGGAAGCTTAGCGCGCTTTCGGTAATGATCGCGTTGGCGATTCCCAAGGTTGCCGAGACCATGATCGGGCTCATCACATTGGGCAGGATGTGGCGGGTGACCATGCGGCGGCTGGGGGTGCCGATGCTCCGCGCCGCCAGCACGAACTCGCGCTCCTTCAGCGCCAGCACGTCGCCGCGTACGATCCGGGCGGTCTGCATCCAGCTGGTGATTCCGATGACGAAAACGATCAGGATGAAGATCCCTTCAGCCGGGCCAAATGCGGCGCGCAGGGGATCGCGGAACAGCATGATGATGACCAGCAGAAGCGGGAGCAGTGGCAGGGCCAGAAACAGGTCGGTAAAGCGCATCAAAAGCCCGTCGAGACGTTTGAAGTAACCCGCCAGCACACCGATCCCGGTGCCGACGATCAGCGCCAGTGCCATCGCGGTCATGCCGACGGCCAGCGACACCTGACCTCCTGATATCATGCGTGCCAGAATATCCCGACCCAGTTGATCGGTGCCCAGGGGGTGCGCCCAGCTGACCTTGAGGCCCTCCGCCTCTGCCGGGTTCAGGAAGCAGCTGATGATCGCGCCCCAGTCCAGACCAAAGCAGGCCACGATATGGCGGGTGTTCTTGGCGCGAATGTCGATGAAGGTCGCATCCAGCCGCCAAAGAAGTGGCCCCAGTACGACCATCACAACGATCAGCAGGAAGCAAGCGAGACCCAGCAAGGCGCCGCGATGGGTGCGGAACTGATCCCAGACGTCCCACCATTGGTTGCGCGGAGTGGCACGCGCCTGCACCGGTGCTTCGGCGACCGGTGCGGCAGGGGACGCAGCTCCGGCGGACGTGGCCCCGGAGGGCGCATTGATTGCCGGATCAGTCATAGCGGATCCTCGGGTCAAGCACGCCGTAGAGGACATCTGCCACCAGATTAAACACCACGATCAACACCGCGAAGATGAAGGTCAGCGTCTGCACCATCGGCAGGTCGTTGGCCTGAATGGCGGTGATCAGAAGCTGGCCGAGGCCGTTCACTTTGAACACCTGCTCGGTAATAATCGCGCCGCCAAACACCTGTGGCACGCCTAGCGCGATAACCGTCACGACCGGGATCATCGAGTTTCTGAGTACGTGAACAAGCACCACTACTTTTTCGGTCATGCCCTTGGCACGCGCGGTGCGCACGTAATCCTGGTTGAGGTTGTCCAGCATGCTGGCGCGCATGAAACGGCTGATCTGGGCCGCGTTATAAAGCGCCAGAACCGAGACCGGCATGATCATCTGTTTCATCTGAAACACGAAACTCGACCAGTCGTTGACCTTATGCGTCGTGTCATAAATCGAGGGGAACCAGCCGAGGTTGACTGAGAAGATCACGATCAGCAGGACACCCGAGAAGAAGGTCGGGACCGAAAAACCGATCATCGACACGAAAGTGCCGATCTGGTCGAAGATCGAGTATTGCTTATAGGCCGAGATCACCCCGATCGGCAGTGCGATCAGCACTCCGATGACATATGACATGCCGACCACCCACAGGGTTTGCGGGATCCGCTGAACGACAATGTCCATGACCGGGCTGCGGGTCTGCCAGCTGATGACGCGCAGCTTGTCTTCGGCAAACCCGGTGCCGAACACATGGTCGAACAGCACCTGCGGTTCGACGACAAAGAACTGGATCAGCCATTTCACGAAACGGATGTGCCAGGGTTCGCCCAATCCCAGGGCCTCTCGCATCTTTTCCTTCACTTCGGGCGGAACCGTCAGCGGAACATTGGCCATCGGATCGCCCGGAGCAAGTTCCAGCAGCATGAAAATGACAAATGAAATGATCACCAGCACCGGAACCGACAGCAGTAGTCGTCTGATCGTGAAGTTCAGCATCGACGCCTCGTGTTGAGTCCGGGTTGCAGGGCTGCGACCCCCGCCATGCAAGGCAGGGGCCGCAGGGTTTGTCTTACAGGATCACATTTCGACCCGGTGCCAATCAGCGGCGTTCCAGATTTCGGAATCCCAGACATTCATGATGACGCCGCCAAGAGTGTTGGCATGGGCAGCATTCCGGCCACGGTGGACCAGCGGAATGATGACATATTCCTGCATCAGCATGTCGTTCATCGCCTTGGCCAGACGCGCACGTTCGCCAATGTCGCCGGTTGTCGACATCTCGGTGACCAGCGCGTCATATTCCTCCGAACAGAAGCGGGGCATGTTGTTGCCCTGCCACTGGGTTTCCGGCCGCGGCGCCTGATCACACGACCAGTTGGCCATATAGGCCTCGGGGTCGGTGCCATCGAAGTTGTTGGTGTACATCTCGATGTCGGCAAAGAACTTCTGGAACGTGTCCGGCGAACCGGGGTCCGATCCGAAGAAGACCGACGCGTCGATGTTGCGCAATTCGGTTTCAACACCGATCTCGCCCCACCACTGCTTGATCAGCGCCTGGAAATCCTGGCGCACAGCATTGGTCGAGGTCTGGTACAGTACCGAAAGACGGACGCCGTCCTTTTCACGAATGCCGTCAGCACCGGCAACCCAACCGTTGCTTTCCAGCAGCGCCTTGGCACCTTCGATGTCCTGCGTCAGGCAGGCGTCATTGGCTGTGGACGCAAAGACGGCCGGGGCCGGCAGAACGTTGCAGGTCAGTCGACCAAAGTCGCCATAGCCAACTTCGACCAGCAACGCGCGGTCGATTGCCATAGACAGGGCCTGCCGGACGTTCTTGTCGGTCAGGAACGGATGCGGATGCGCCGCGGTGCCGCGTTCATCACCCAGATCCGGGCTGACGTCGGTCAGGTTGACCATGATCCGCTCGACCGAGGTGCCGAACGAAACGATGTTCTTGCCTTTGCCGGCAGCTTCCATCTGGGTCAGCACTTCCGGAGCTAGCTGGAGGTTCCAGGCATAATCAAACTCGCCCGTCTCCAGAACGGCACGACCTGCTGCCGCTGCATCGCCGCCACCCTTGAAAGTTACGGTCGCAAACGCCGGCTTACTGGGATCGCGATAGTTCTCGTTCGCGGCTAGCGTGATAACGTCATTCGGGCGGAATTCGGTCACGGTGAAGGGACCAGTGCCGATCGGATTGAAGTTCTGCTCTGTGCACTCGGGCGCCTTTGCCCCCATGCAATCGGCAAATTGGGCTGCTTGAATGATCGGAGCTTGCGCACCAACGAACGGGCCATAGGGGAACGGCTTGGCAATGCCAAACGTAACCACTGCTGTCAGTTCGTCGGGCGTGTCGACCGACACGACGTCCAGGTATTTTTCGGACTGTGCGCAGCCGCCGCCTTCTGCGGTGCAGTATTCCCAGCTGAACTTGACGTCGGCCGAGGTGACTGGCGTGCCATCAGACCACAATAGGCCTTCGCTCAATTTCCAGGTGATGGTTTTCAGATCTTCGGAAACGCCACCGTTTGCAACCGTCGGGACTTCGTCGACCAGCCAGGCAACAAGGTTACCGTCTTGGTCGTAGCGCGCCAGAGGCTCGATCACCAGCGAGGCGGCCTCAAGTTCCTTGGTGCCACCCGACAGATACGGGTTCATGATCGACGGCGCTTGCCAATAGATGATCTTCAATTCACCGTCGCGTCCACGCTCGCCTGAATGCGAGGCGGCGAACGCCATCGGTGCCATGGCCATCATCGCGGCCGCGCCCGTTAGGGCATGTCTCAGTTTCATTTTGGTTCTCCTAGTTGAGCGCTCTTATGTGCCTCGGTCGATGCCGCCTTTTGGCTGGCGGTCTGGTTGGTTGTCTCTTTGTAGAGGTGGCAGGCGGTGAACCGCCACGGTTGCACCTCATCGAACTCGGGTTCGATTTCGTGGCAGATGTCCATTACCTTTGGACAGCGTGTCGAGAAGTTGCAGCCCTTTGGCGGGTTCGCCGGGCTGGGCACGTCGCCTTGCAGGATGATCCGTTCAACCTTGGCTTCAAGGCTTGGGTCCGGTTCGGGGACGGCGGACAGCAGCGCCTCGGTATAGGGGTGCAGCGGTCCGGAGTAGAGCGCGTCGCGCGGCGCAAGTTCGACTATCTTGCCCAGATACATCACCGCCACGCGGTCGGCGATATGGCGGACCATCGACAGGTCGTGGCTGATGAACAGATAGGTCAGACCCAGCTTTTCCTGCAGGTCTTCAAGCAGGTTCACCACCTGCGCCTGAATCGAGACGTCCAGCGCCGCGATAGGCTCATCGCAGACAATGAATTTCGGGTTCAGTGCCAAGGCACGGGCGATGCCGATCCGTTGGCGTTGACCGCCCGAAAACTCATGCGGATAGCGGTTGGCGAAATCGCGGTTGAGGCCCACCGCATCCATCAGTTCATAGACCCGCGCCAGCCGGTCCGCCTTGGACATTGTCGAGTGCTCCATCAGCGGCTCTCCGACAATGGCGGCGACCGTCATGCGTGGGTTCAGACTGGCTTGCGGGTCCTGAAACACCATTTGCATGGCGGGGCGCAGGCGGCGGAGCTCCTCAGTTGAGGCATCGGCGATATTCGAGCCGTCGATCTTCACAACACCGTCTGTCAGTTCATAGAGCCGAAGAATAGCGCGCCCGCAGGTCGACTTGCCGCAGCCGGATTCCCCGACCAGGCCCAGCGTTTCCCCTTCGAAGATGTCGAAGGTCACCCCATCAACCGCTTTCACCGCTCCGATCTGCCGCCTCAAAATCCCGCCCTGAATCGGGAAATGCATCTTGAGGTTGTCAACCTCTACCAGTTTCTTGGCGGGAGCAGCATCAAGCATTCAGTGGCGCTCCTGCATTGAAATCCCAGAAGCAGGCGACGTCATGGCGCTGGCCGATCTCTCGTCGCAGCGGGTTTTCGCGGTCGCAACGCTCGAACCGTTGCGGGCAGCGGTCGCGGAACGGGCAAGCCTCGGGCGCGGCCCCAAGGATCGGAGGCTGCCCCTGGATAACCTGCAAACGGCTGGCCCGTTCGCCGCGCACTGACGGCACGGTTTCCAGCAGCATGCGCGTATAGGGGTGCTGCGGGTTGCCGAATAGTCCCTTCACCGGGGCGTGTTCGACGACCTGCCCGCCGTACATCACAAGCACCCGGTCGGCGATGCCGGCGATGACACCCAGATCATGAGTGATCCAGACAATCGCCATGCCGAGCTTCTGGCGCAGTTCTTTAACCAGTTCGAGGATTTGCGCCTGAATGGTCACATCCAGCGCGGTCGTCGGTTCATCGGCAATCAGCACTTTCGGGTCACATGCCAGGGCGATGGCGATCATCACCCGCTGACGCATTCCGCCGGAAAACTGGTGAGGGTAGTCTTTCAGGCGGCGCGTCGCATCGGGAATGCCAACAAGCTCCAGCAGCTCAGCCGCCCGTTTGCGTGCCGCTGCCTTGCGCAACCCCAAATGTTCCTTCAGCGGCTCCATGATCTGGAAACCCACCGTGAACACCGGATTAAGACTGGTCATCGGGTCCTGAAAGATGAAGCCGATATCCCCTCCACGAATGTTGCGCAGGGTTTCAGGATCGGTTTGCAACAGGTCTTGACCGTCGAAACTGACGGTCCCTTCACGCACCTCGGCGGGCGGTGAAGGCAGCAGCCCGATCAGCGACATCATGGTGACGGATTTGCCCGACCCGCTTTCGCCAACCACGCCCAGTAACTCACCCGGGCGCAGGTCGAAACTGACCGAGTTTACGGCATGAACCTCACCCCCGCGGGTGCGGAACACGGTTTTCAGATTGTGAACGTCCAGTACGGGCGTTGCCCCATCGGGCATACGTGTGCCTCCCCAGGCATGTTTTCATTTTCCGGGGCATCCGGGGCCTCGGTTAGCGCTTAAGGTAGCACCTTTAATAATTCCGGCAACTGCTAAGTCGTTGACGCTGCGCAACTTGAAGCTGCACTTCGGGCGCTTGACCATATCGGTCCGAAGGCTCAGGTTCCGCGCAACTAAATGGCCGGAGGGGCGATGGCTCAGCAATTATCTGCGCGCGAGATTCTGGACAAGTTGGTTGGTTTTCAGACAGTCAGCCGCGACAGCAACCTTGATCTGATCGATTGGGTGGAAACCTACCTCAAGGGATTCGGGGTCGAGGCGACGCGTGTCTATAACGCCGAAGGAACCAAAGCGGCGCTCTATGCGAACGTCGGGCCGATGGTCGAAGGCGGCATCGTCTTCTCAGGCCACACTGACGTGGTGCCCGTGGATGGGCAGGATTGGGCCACCGATCCATTTGCCGTGACCGAGAAGGATGGCAAGCTGTATGGGCGCGGCACCTGCGACATGAAAGGGTTCGACGCCATCGCGTTGGCCGCGGTCCCCTTGGCTGTGAAAAGAGGCGTCAAACGCCCGCTGCAGATCGCGCTGAGTTACGACGAGGAGGTCGGCTGTACCGGCGCGCCGCCAATGATCGACGAGATGGTTATGCACCTGCCACGCGCCGAGGCGGCAATCATCGGCGAACCTACCACCATGCAAGTCGTCTCTGGCCACAAAGGCGGCGCAGGGTACGCCATTCATGTGAAGGGCTTTGAGGTGCACTCCTCAATCATGCACGAGGGCGTCAATGCGATCATGGAGGCCGCCAAGATAATAGATTGGGGTAACCAGCAGAACGCGGCGAACCGCGCGAAGATACCAGGGCCGCTGGACGCAGTGTTCAACCCGCCATGGACCACACTACACACCGGGCAGATCTCGGGTGGGACGGCGCATAATATCACCGCCGGCGACTGCTACTTCGGCGTCGATTTCCGATGCGTGCCGGGTGAGAATCTTGCGGCGTGGGAAGGCTCACTACTGGACAAGATCGCCGAGATTGAAACAGTTATGAAAGCAATCCGTCCAACATCGGCAATCACGGCCAAGAAACGCTTTCAGATCCCCGCTCTTGTGCCCGAAGCTGATGGCGCTGCCGAACGCCTCGCGCGGCGTCTGACCGGCGACAATGCCACCCATGTGGTCAGCTATGGGACCGAGGCCGGTCAGTTTCAGGAGCGTGGTTATTCCGCCGTCGTCTGCGGCCCGGGCGACATCGCGCAGGCGCATCAGGCAGACGAGTTTATCACAGTGGCAGAGTTTGAGGCCGGACAGAGGTTTGCCGACAAGGTAGTCGACTATTTGTGCAAATAGAGCGCGCAGCGGTTAGTTTGGAGCCAATACTTTTTCGAAGTAAACCCGGTTGAATCCGTCCTCAGGGCGCCTTTCCACCTCCTGATATCCCAGATGGAGATAAAGTGTCAGATTGCCCGTCATTTTCTCGTTCGTGTAAAGCTGAACCGATGCCAGACCAAGACGAAGGGCTGCAGCCTCGCAATAACCAATCATAGCCCTGCCGATGCCGCGATGCGTTTCAGAAGGCTGGACCGCGACATTTTCAAGGAACATGTGATCTTCCCTTGGATAGAAGACGATGAAGCCAGCCACTTTTCCGGTCGCAGTTGGCGAGACATACACCGTGCCTGTCGCAATCAGCTGCTGGAAATCAGCGATCATAGGCGCTGGTTCCTTACCGATCTCAGCGACATAGGGCCGATACGCATTCCGAGCGCACTGACGAATTTCGACCTCGTCAGAGGGGCTTGCCAATCGAATATCCAACTGGCCGCTCAAGACCGATCCTCCGTTGGCAATCCGCCCAAGGGCGGCAGTATCTGATGAAGGTCTGCACAAATCCTAACGTCAGAACTGAACGGCGCAACTGACATCCGACGGGGCAACGGGTGCGCCTGTTTCCAATGCAACCGGACTGTGCGTTTATGGGTGAACACCACAAAACCCTCAGGACGCCCTCCCCATGCCCATCAAGAACCGTTTCGCCGATCTCTTGCCTGAAATCACCGAATGGCGCCGTGATCTGCATGAGCATCCCGAAATCCTGTTCGAGACCCACCGCACGTCGGCTATCGTTGCTGAGAAGCTGGCCGAGTTCGGTTGTGACGAGGTAGCGACAGGCATCGGGCGCACGGGCGTTGTTGGGATCATCAAGGGCAAGACCGACACGTCCGGCCGCACCGTGGGGCTGCGCGCCGATATGGACGCGCTGCCGATCCTTGAGGCGACTGGCGTTCCGTATGCCTCAAAAACACCCGGAGCCATGCACGCCTGCGGTCATGACGGCCATACCGCGATGCTGCTGGGCGCGGCGAAATACCTTGCCGAAACGCGTAATTTCGACGGTAGGGTTGCCGTGATCTTCCAACCTGCCGAAGAAGGCGGCGGTGGTGGGCGCGAGATGGTCGATGACGGCATGATGGACCGATTCTCGATTGATGAAGTCTACGGCATGCACAACCAACCGAACCTGCCGCTCGGCCAGTTCCGCATTCGCCCTGGCGCTTTCTACGCAGCGACAGATTTGATCGAAATCACGGTGACAGGGCAGGGTGGCCACGCCGCCAAACCGCACGAGGTCATCGATACAACCCTTGTTGCCAGCCATATTATCATCGCTCTGCAATCCATCGTTTCGCGTAACACGCACCCGGTGGATCAATGTGTTGTCTCGATTACTTCGTTCCAGACGGACGGCACCGCCATAAACGTCATCCCCCAGGTGGTCGAGTTGAAGGGCACCGTGCGAACGATGAAGCCCGAAACCCGTGACATGGCCGAAGCCCGCCTGTCCCTGATCGCGCAGAACACCGCCGCCGCTTTCGGTGCCTCGGCCGAGGTGACGTACCGCCGCAACTACCCGGCGATGGTCAACGCCGAGCGGGAAACCGAATACGCAGCCAATGCCGCCCGCACCGTCGCCGGAGAGTGCGATACGGAGGCCGAGATGACCATGGGCGGTGAAGACTTCGCCTTCATGCTGCTGGCCCGCCCTGGCGCTTACATCGAGGTCGGCAACGGCCCCGGCGCCGCCGTCCATCACCCGAAATACAATTTCAATGACGAGGCGATCCCCCACGGCTGCTCCTACTGGGCGACGCTTGTCGAACAGAGACTGCCAGTGGCTTAATTCCGCCACCTTGCAGCATTGATTTTCCTATGAAAATGCTCGACCGGCCGATCCGTCAGATTTGGACGTGCGAATTCCCCTTGCCCCTTACCCCGAATGCGACCAAAGGCGTCGCGTCTGATCCAGAGCCGAGTCGCATTCCGCGCTAGCTGCTGACCAGTAGGCTAGGGAACAAGGCCATGTTTCAGGTACTCGGCAGCGCGTGGGCGCTTCTGCTTGGAATGCTTCTGCTGATGATCGGCAACGGGCTCCAGGGGACTCTTCTGGGATTGCGCGGCGCGATCGAGGGGTTTTCGACCTTCGACATGTCCATCGTCATGTCGGCCTATTTTGTCGGATTTCTGGGTGGGTCACGGATCGCACCGTTGCTGATCCGCCGTGTCGGGCACGTGAGGGTGTTTGCAGCCCTGGGCTCGATCATCTCGGGCGTTCTGGTGCTGTATCCCACACTGACTGACCCGGCGGCCTGGTCGATCCTGCGTATCCTGTTCGGGTTCTGCTTTTCCGGGGTCTATGTCACTGCGGAAAGCTGGCTCAACAACGCTACGACCAACGACAATCGCGGCAAGGCGCTTTCGGCCTACATGATCGTCCAGATGGCCGGCATCACGATTGCCCAATTCATCATTACGTTGGGCGACCCTTCCGGTTTCGTTCTGTTCATTATCCCTTCGGTTCTGGTTTCGCTTAGCTTCATGCCGATTTTGCTGAGCGTGAACCCGACGCCGGCGTTCGACACCACCAAACCGATGAGCTTGCGCCAACTTTGGGAGGCCTCGCCCACGGGTTGTGTCGGCATGTTCCTCATGGGCGGTGTGTTTTCGGCCCAATTCGGGATGTCGGCGGTCTACGGCTCGTTGGCTGGTCTAAGCGTTGCACAGATCTCGACCTTTGTGGCGACGATCTACATCGGTGGGCTGATCCTGCAGTATCCAATCGGGTATCTGTCAGACCGGATGGACCGTCGCCGCCTGATCATGTTCACCGCTGCAGCCGGGGCCATCGCGGCAATTCTTGGGGCGGCCTTCCAAGGAAATTTTGCAGTCCTCCTTGTGGCGGGTTTCCTTATCGGTGGTTTGGCGAACCCGCTTTATGCCCTTCTGCTGGCCTACACCAACGACTACCTTGAATATGAAGATATGGCCGCAGCGTCGGGTGGGATGGTCTTCATCAACGGCGTGGGAGCTATCTCCGGCCCGGTGATCGTCGGCTGGATGATGGGTCTGATCGGACCAGTTGGCTTCTGGGTTTATCTGACGTTTCTGATGCTTTTGCTGGCAGGCTACTCGCTGTGGCGAATGACGCAGCGCCCGTCGATTCCGGTGGATGAAACGTCGAGCTACACGCCTGTTTTGCCGAGCGCTTCGCCCGTTGCGGTTGAGCTGGCGCAGGAGTTCGATATCGAGACCGCTCAGGAAGAAGAAAGAATTGACGAAATCGAACCATAAGCTGTTGCCAAGTCTTAACGGATTTGTAACGGTTCGACTCGTCTGGCGGGAAAACGCAGCTGACAACGACGGAGCAGGTCGTATGACTACCTCTGACGAAGTTCTGGCCTTCTGGCTGGACGAAAAAGGCCCCCCGGCATGGTATGCGGGCGGCGATGATCTTGACGCTGAAATCCGAGACAGGTTTCTGGAGACTTGGGAGCGAGCAGCCGATGGTGGACTGTCGCTATGGCTGACCCATGCCACCGGGACGCTCGCCTATATCATCGTTACGGATCAGTTCTCTCGCAACATGCACCGGGACTCGGGGCTTTCGTTTTCGACCGATGGTGCCGCGCGCGCCGCCGCGAAGATGGCGATCAAACGCGAATGGGACATGCGCATCGACGAACCGGCGCGCCAGTTCTTCTATATGCCGCTGATGCACTCGGAGTGTCTGAGCGATCAGGATCGCGCAGTCCGGCTTGTAAAAACCCGGATGCCTGCGACCGGCGAAGGCACAATTGACCACGCCCGCGCGCATCGAGAGATCATTCGCATGTTCGGTCGCTTCCCGTTCCGCAACGAGGCACTTGGGCGCGACACCCGCGAGGGTGAGGCCGCTTTCATGGCCGAAGGCGGCTATCGCGGGATCATGAACAAGCTGCAGAAGAAGGCGGCCTGACCGGGTCTAATCTGCTGCGTGCTCGTCGGGCGCGAACACTACGCCTGCCACCAGAACTGCCAGAACAGCCCCGACAAGTTGTGCCACGATGAAGGCCGGGGCATGGGACGACAGGATCCCGGCGAAAGTATCCGTATAGCTGCGCGCAATGGTCACCGCCGGATTGGCGAAACTTGTCGAGGCGGTGAACCAGTATGCCCCGGTGATATATAGACCCACCAGCGTGGGGATGCACTCGGGCCGGTAACGCACCCCCCCAAGGATGGTCAGCACCAGCCCGAATGTGGCGATCAGGTCGGCGCTCCACTGACCGGGACCGGTCCTGTCCGTTGTGCTGAGTTGCAGGATCGGCAGTTCGAACATCAGGTGGGCTATCCAGACGCCGAGGATTCCAGCGGCAATCTGCGTGACGATGCAGGCGGCAGCGGTGCGGGGTGGGGTCTCGCCCAGGATCAGGAACACCAGCGTCACCGCAGGATTAAAATGTGCGCCTGAAACCGGCCCGAAGATCGTGATGAGCACATAAAGCGCACAGCCCGTGGCAATCGCGTTCGCCAGCAGCGCCAGACCGACCGAGCCGCCCGACAACGCCTCGGCCATGATGCCCGAGCCGACAACCGCGATCAGCAGGAAGGCGGTTCCCAACCCCTCGGCCAGAAGTTTCCGCATCATGGCGCGGTCCCGATCCGGCTCAGCAACGCCGACAGGGCAGGTGGGGTCAGCGCCTCAAATGGTTCCGCAAGCAACGCGGCGATACGTGCCTCCAACCGGGCATAGGTCGTGCGGAACGCCTTGGGCTGGTCATCCGGCGCCGCCGCCGCCGGGTCTGGCAAGCCCCAATGCGCAGTCACGGGCGCACCCGGCCAATAGGGGCAGGTTTCCGACGCCGCAGAATCGCAAACCGTTATCACCACGTCGAGCTTCGTCGCATTTTCCGCCGCGAACTCGTCCCAGCTTTTTGAGCGCAGATTATCGATCGCCATTCCCCGTTCGGCCAACAGTGACAGTGCTTGCGGGTGCACCTTACCGGCGGGTTGCGATCCGGCGGAATGGGCTGTCAGCCGCTCGCCGCCAAGATGGTTGAGCAAGACCTCGGCGAGGATCGAGCGCGCCGAATTGCCGGTACAGAGGACGAGAATGTTCATACCGCACTGAATATGACCGCTGCGTAACGGAAATATGTCAGGTCGGATCGTGTCGGTGTTTACTCCTCGAACCACCAAACATCGGGCATGTAGCCGATCCAGTCCCCGTAGATCTGCGTCGTTGCGGGTTTTTTCAGCTCTTTCACATGGGCCAACCGCGACACTGGTGAATGCCAGAACGGGATCACGTACCGCCCGGAGGTTAACACCCGGTCCAGCGCCCGCGTGGCGGCAACGAAATCGTCCTGACTGCTGGCCGATAGGATCGCATTGATCATCGCCTCGGCCGCTGGGGATTTCATCCCCATCCAGTTGCGCGAACCGTCTTCATCCGCTGCCTTGGCTGACCAGTAGAAATTCTGTTCGTTGCCGGGGCTGAGCGAGAGGGACCGCCGATAGACAGCCATGTCGAAATCGAACGCATTCGTTCGCTCGCGCAGCTGGGCTGCGTCAATTGCGGTGACTGATGCGTTGATCCCCAACCGCTCCAATGCCGAGACATAAAGGTCGGTGATCTGCTGGTGCGAGGTCGTGCCCTGGTTCAGCAGAATGTCGAAGGTGAAGGGCGCACCGCTGGCGTCCGCCATGACGCCGTCCTGCACAGTCCAGCCTGCCAGTTCCATCAGGTCGAGCGCGGCGCGGATGCCGGCCCGGTTCCGCTCGGTCCCATCACCTTCGGGCGGGGTATAACCCTCCATCGCGCCGGGGAGGAGCTCGTCTGAATGAGGCTCGAGCAGCGCGCGCACCTGTCCCGAAGCGGGGCCGGGATCCATGCCCAAGACTGAATTCGAGAAGTATGAGGTTATTCGCGGCTGGTCGCCGCCGTTCAGAGTCTGGTTGATGAACTCAAAGTTGAACGCATGGGTCAACGCTTGGCGAACCCGCCAGTCCTGAAACTGGGTCTTGCGCGTGTTCATCACGTATCCCCAGATGCCGGTGGGGCGCTGGTGCGCAATCTCGGATTTAACCACATCGCCCGCCTGCACAGCGGGAAAGTTGAATTGCTCGGCCCATTTTGCGGCATTGCCTTCGCGATACATCGTGGTGATGCCACCCTTGAATGCCTCGAATGCCACATCGCCGTCGCCGAAATATTCATAACGGATTTCATCGAAGTTATGCTGACCGCGTTGTGCCGGCACATCCGCCCCCCAATAATCGGGATTGCGCATCAGCGAAATGAAGCGCGTCGGCTCGAACTCACCGATCACATAGGGGCCGGACCCGATTGGAATCACGTCGACGCCGCTTTCGGTAAAATCGCGCCCCTCGTACTGTGCTTTTTTCAGAATCGGACGCAGCCCCATGATGAGCGGCAGTTCGCGATCGTTCACATCATCGTTGAAGGTGAAACGCACACCGCGTTCGCCGACCTTCTCGGAGCTGGCAATCTTGGTCCAGGAGTTGCGATACCGCCCAGCGCCTTCGGTGCCGAGTTTTTCGAAGCTCCAGATAACATCCTCCGGCGTGACCGGGCTGCCGTCGGAAAAGGTTGCTTCGGGGCGCAGGTGAAATTCGACCCAAGTGCGTTCCGGATCGGTTTCGACCGTTTCGGCCAGCAACCCGTAAAGCGTGAAGGGTTCGTCCCAACTGCGCACCATAAGCGATTCGAAAACGTAGACCCGGATGCCATAGGGCGCGCGGCCTTTCTCGATATGGGGGTTCAGGGAATCGTACGCCCCGGCTTCGCCCAGAACGATACGACCGCCCTTGGGCGCGTCAGGGTTAACATAGGTAAAGGCAGTGAAATCGCTGCCCTGCGCAGGAGCGCCGTACATCGCGATTCCGTGCTGGGGTTCCGATAGCGCCGGACCTGCCATCAGGCAGACAGGCAGCAGGCCGATGGCGAGTGCGCGAACGAAGGGCAGGTTCATAGCGTTGTGATTCCTGTTGATGACGGGTTTGGTTGCCCCGCAGACTAGGGGTGCGGGGCGGCTGATTCAAACTTTTCCCTTGGCCGTGCTTCAACTTAGGCGTATAACCTCCTTACTGCTCGATAGGTTTCTTGCCTGTATGAAACCTGCCTCAATAACTTAGCGCCCGCCTTGTGCGGGCGTTTTTTTGTGCCCCGTTCAAGTGCCAAAAGCTGCGACGGTTGGCCCATTTCGGACCCGTCATCATCGGGGTACACTCCACGCTGGGACATAAGGGTTAAGGGGATCGCAGATGAGTCTGAGTGGCAAAACCGCAGTCATAACCGGGTCAAATTCAGGCATCGGGCTGGGGATCGCGACCGAGCTGGCGAAGTCCGGTGCGAACGTGATTTTGAATTCGTTTACCAATCGGGATGAAGATCACGCGCTCGCCGAATCACTGTCGCGTGATCACGGGATCACTGCGCGATATATCGCCGCCGACCTGTCGGATGGGGCCGCTGCCCGGCAATTGATCGCCGATGCCGGGGCCTGTGATATTCTGGTGAACAACGCCGGCATACAACATGTAGCCCCGATCACCGAGTTTCCCCCCGAAAAGTGGGATCAGATCATTTCGATCATGCTGAACGCGCCGTTCCACACGACCGCCGCCGCTCTGCCGATGATGCGTAGCGCAGGTTGGGGGCGGGTGATCAACGTTGCCTCGGCGCACGGGCTTACGGCCTCGCCATTTAAGTCCGCCTATGTGACCGCCAAGCACGGGGTCGTCGGGATGACCAAGGTCGTCGCTCTGGAAACCGCCGAGGAGGCAATCACCGCAAACGCGATCTGTCCGGGCTATGTGCTGACGCCGCTTGTCGAGGCCCAAATACCCGAGACCATGAAAGAATATGGCATGGACCGGGAGACGGCCCTGCGAGAGGTGATACTTGCACGCCAACCCAGCCGTACTTTCACGACGATCGAGCAGGTCGGGGGAATCGCCGTGTTCCTATGCACAGAATCGGCAGCCCAGATTACCGGAACGACGATCAGTTCCGACGGCGGCTGGACGGCGCTTTAGGGCCGGGGGCGAGTCATTTGGCGGAGTCTGTGACCTATCTGCCACGGGTGGGAATCTGCGGCGGGAAGATCACCGGTGTGCAAGCCGGGCTAGAGTCCGGGCTGTGATGTCTGAGCCCTCAGACTGCACCCTCATCCGGCGGCTTCGTCGGGTCCTTACCATTCGGATAAACCAACCCTGCCGAGATCACGAGTTTCGCCGCATCCTCGACCGTCATCTCCAGCATGATGACATCGGCCTTGGGCACGAACAGCAGGAAACCTGAGGTCGGGTTCGGCGTGGTCGGCAGGAAGACTGAGACGATATCGCCGCGATTGATGCCTGCCTTGATCTCTCCCTTGCCCGAGGTCGACACGAAGGCAATCGCCCAAATGCCCTTCCTTGGGTATTCAACCAAACAGGCTTTGTCGAAACTGGTGTCGGTCTGTGCGAACACCGTCTCGGCGATCTGTTTCAGGCCATTGTAGATTGAGCGCACGACCGGCACGCCATCGACCAGGCTTTCGGCCCAGCGCAGAATGGCGCGTCCGATGACACCTTTGGCGATCCAGCCCACCGAAACCGTGAACATCAGGAAGATGATGACGCCGATGCCTTTGAGGTCGAATCCGACGTATTGATCGGGACGCCATTGGCGCGGCACGAATGGCAGGACGACCGCGTCGATCCAGCCAACAACCGTCCAGATCAACCAGAACGTCAGGCTGATCGGAGCGATCACCACTAACCCGGTGAGGAAGCTGGCGCGAAAGCCTGAAAACAGGCCGCGTCGCTTGCGCTCAGGCGGTTCTGGGGTCAGCGGTGCGTTCATCATGTCTCCGTTACGTCAATTCGCACTCAGACTTAGTGTGCGTGACGCGAAACAACAACGTGACAATTGGCTTGGCCGCGGCCGGAATGTCAGATTGTGCGCAGCGCCCGCGCGATTGCCGCGGCAAGCCGCGCGTTGTTCAAAACGAGGGCAATGTTGGAGACCAAAGACCGCCCCTCGGTCAGGTCGAAGATGCGATCCAGTAGAAACGGAGTGACGGCCTTGGCTGCAATGCCCTTGGTCGCGGCCTCAACCAAAGCCTGTTCAATCACCGGGCTAATGACATCCCGCGAAATTTCATCCGCCTCCGGTATCGGGTTGGTCACTAGTTGTCCGCCTGGGAGTCCAAGGGCCGCACGCATGCGGTGGGATGTTGCGATATCGGCGGGGCTGTCCATCCGCAGCGGAGCTGGCAGCCCGGCGTTCCGCGACCAGAAGGCGGGCAGAGCGTCCTGGCCATAGGCGATAACCGGCACGCCGAGGGTTTCCAGAACCTCGAGTGTTTTCGGCAGGTCAAGGATTGCCTTGGCACCTGCACAGACCACGGTGACCGGCGTTTGCGCCAGCTCGTACAAGTCAGCCGAAACATCGAACGACGCCTCTGCCCCGCGATGTACCCCGCCGACGCCGCCGGTAGCAAAAACCTCAATCCCGGCCAAACGCGCGGCGATCATCGTGGCGGCGACGGTGGTGGCCCCTGTGCCGCCGGTGGCGATGCAGGCGGCGAGATCGGCGCGGGACAGTTTGGTGACGTTAGAGGCCTTGGCCAGCGCGACCAGCTGAACCTCCGTCAGCCCGACATGCAGGTCCCCGTCGATCACCGCCATCGTTGCTGGCGTCGCGCCGTTGGCGCGAACTTCGGCTTCGACGGTCCGCGCGGTGTCCACGTTCTGTGGCCAGGGCATGCCGTGGGTGATTATGGTGCTTTCCAGCGCGACCAGCGGGGTGCCAGCGGCGCGGGCAGCGTCGACTTCTGCGGAATAAATGATGTTGGGGGTCACAGCGGCGTATCTCCGGAAACATAGTCGGCCGCGATGCGCAATGCGCGGTTCAGGGCGTCTTGTGGGTTGGCCCCGCCACGCTCGGCAACGATATGGGCGGCCATGAATGTGTCACCGGCACCCGTCACACGCGTCACCATGACCTGTCGTGGGCTTGCAGTGGCTGCGCCTCCGCTGGCGTCAGCGAACGTCGCCGGTGCACCGCCCGCGGTGACCACGACGCGCTGCGCACCGCGATCAATCAAAGCCCCGGCGGCAGCCTGCGAGCCATCGAAATCTGCATGGCACAGCAGCCCGGCCTCTTCGAGATTCACATAGAGGGTCGCATGCGGGTGGTTCAGCAGTGGTTGCAGGCGTTCCACCTTTCCCGGCGAAGCTGGCGCGACCCGCAGATCAGCGGCGGCAAACAGGGGGCTTTGCGCGATGCGGGCCAGCAGATCCTCGGTCAGGTTCCCGTCCAGCGCGATCGGGCCCGGGTAGGGTGTGTCCTCGGACCCCAGACGCCCATCAGTGAGCGGTCTGAGAATTTTGTCGCCCGCAGCCTCTAGCGAGTGTGCATCGGCACAGGCAGCGATCAGCCCGTTCGCACCTTCGATGGCCATGTAGCGATCTGTGGGCAGATCGTCGGAGAGATAGGCAAAGTCGGTGGTCAGCCCCATTCGGCTGCATTGAGCGATCAACTCGGTGCCTTCAGCGTCACGCCCCACAGCGGTAAGTAGCGCGGGCCGAAGGCCTTGCCGTGCCAGCTGCATCGCGATGTTCAGCGCCACCCCGCCAGCCAAGCGCGTGATACGTCCGGGCCGGTCTGCGCCCACTGTCATGTGGCTGGCGCTACGCCCGATGATGTCCCACAGGACCGAGCCGATGCAGAGAATGTCGGGGGTAGCGTTCATGCCAGTGCTTATCGGATGCCACGACAAGGCGTGCAAGCGGCACTCCGTGCAGCCGGCGCTGGTTTTGTATGGATGAAACGGGAGGGCGCTCCTAACTGTTCCTGACGCAAACTGTCAGAGGGGTCGCTTTGCCAATCGGCTCTCCCATGTCAGAATGCCCGGACGCAACGGAGGCCGACATGACCGGATTCTCGCCAGAAACTTTTGCATATCTCAACGATTTGAGTGTCAACAATAACCGCGATTGGTTCGAAGACAATCGCAACCGGTACGAGGCGCACTGGCGCGCGCCTGCGTTGGATTTCATCGCCGCCCTGGCCGATCCGATGTCGCGGTTGTCACCAAAACTCAAGGCTGAACCGAAGCTCAATGGTTCCCTGCGCCGGATCAACAGGGATACTCGTTTCTCCAAAGACAAAACGCCCTATTCGGCGAACCTTCACATGATCTTCTGGGCTGGTGAACACCCAAACCGCTCGGCGGGAATGCATTTCGTGCTGCACCCGGAGTCCGTTGGATATGGTGCCGGGCGATGGGGGTTCGATGGTGTGACCCTGACGAAATATCGCAATCGCGTGGTGGAGAAGGCGGACGGGGACACGCTGATCGCCGCGCTGGATCAGGCAAACTCGGTCGGCTGCACGATGGACGAACCGGCGCTGGCGCGGGTACCGAAAGGGCTCGAGGCGGAGGGGAGGCGCGCGGAGTTGTTGCGCCACAAAGGTGTGGTAGCCCGTACAAAGGACAACGGGGCCGCGCCTGTTGTGGTGCAGGGGGCAGGGGCCACGGAATGGGCAATGGAGACGACGCGTGCGCTGATGCCGCTGATCGCCTGGGTGCATGCTTTGCCATAGGTGATGATCTTTGGCTGCAACGCCCATTGGTCTGATACTGGCGCTCGCCCGGCGGCTTCGCCTTGTTACGGGCTTTGGTTGCGTTCTTGGCCAATGTTCGCATCGGGCCAAAAGATCTTCCCAGCAAGCCAACAGGATCACAGTCCACGCCTGACTCACCCCCTTGCAATCCCTCCATACCCCGTCTACACGCCGCCTCACATCACAGGCGGGGTTGGGCCGATGGGGGAGAAATCCCCAGAGGTCCGCCGGTTGGGCGCAAGTCTCAAGACCCCCGCCGAGGTAGAAACCGGAAAGGATATTGACATGGGCCTCCCTGATTTTTCCATGCGTCAGCTTCTTGAGGCTGGCGTTCACTTTGGACACCAGACACAGCGCTGGAACCCCCGTATGGGCGAGTTCATCTATGGCGACCGCAACGGCATCCACATTCTTGACCTGACGCAGACCGTCCCATTGCTGGACACGGCGCTGAACGTCGTGCGCGACACGGTCGCCAAGGGTGGACGCGTCCTGTTTGTGGGCACCAAGCGTCAGGCACAGCGCCCGGTTGCGGAGGCGGCTGAGAAATGCGCGCAATACTACATGAACCACCGCTGGCTGGGCGGCACGCTGACCAACTGGAAGACCGTTTCCCAGTCGATCGCGCGCCTGAAGTCCTATGACGAGCAAATGGCCGAGGGCGTCGAGGGCCTGACCAAGCGTGAACGGCTGGGCATGGAGCGTGAGCAGGCGAAACTGCAAGCCTCGCTTGGTGGTATCCGCGAAATGGGCGGCGTTCCTGACCTGCTGTTCGTGATCGACGTGAACAAGGAAGACCTTGCCGTGCTGGAAGCCAAGAAACTGGGCATTCCGGTCATCGCCGTGGTCGATACCAACTGCTCACCCGATGGTGTTGATCACATCATTCCGGGCAACGACGATGCCGCCCGCGCGATTGCGCTCTACTGCGATCTGGTGGCCCGTGCGGCCCTTGACGGGATGAGCGCGCAACTGGGTGCCGCAGGTGTTGACGTTGGCGCCCTGGAAGACGCTGCGATGGAAGAGGCGGCCGCCGAAGACGCCGCTGCCGCTGACAACGCTGCCGCCGCCGAGAAGCCCGAGCCTGCCAAAAAGGCCAAGAAGGCTGAAAAGGCCGAGGTCAAGGAAGACGCCCCGGCAGAAGACGCCAAGCCAATCTCGGACGAGGCTGTCAGTGATGACGCCGTCGCCAAAGAAGGCCCGCTGGATCTGGAAAATACCGAGCCCGGCGAAAAAGTCTGACGCAGCCGCGTTTTGACTGAACATGATTTCGGGTGCGCTTTTGCGCACCCGACCGCTTTTGATTTTAACAGGAGGATGATCCCATGGCGATCACTGCTGCACAGGTAAAAGAACTGCGCGACTCGACCGGCGCGGGCATGATGGACGCCAAGAAGGCGCTGACCGAGAACGACGGCGACATGGAAGCTGCCGTTGATTGGCTTCGCACCAAAGGACTTGCGAAAGCTGCCAAGAAATCGGGCCGTACAGCGGCTGAGGGGCTGGTCGCAGTTAAGACCGACGCCGGCGTTGGTGTTGCTGTCGAGGTGAACTCGGAAACCGACTTTGTTGCCAAGAACGCCGAATTTCAGGAAATGGTCGGCACGATTGCCGGATTGGCGCTGAATGTCGATTCAGTGGACGAATTATCTGGCACTGATGTCGGGAACGGCAAGCCGGTGTCCGAAATGATCACCGACAAGATTGCTACGATCGGCGAGAATCTGAGCCTTCGCCGGATGGAGAAAATTTCCGGTGGCAAGGTTGTCAGCTACGTCCACAACGCGGCGACCGACGGAATGGGCGGGATCGGCGTCCTCGTTGCGTTTGACGGAGACGACGCTGGCATCGCCCGCCAGATCGCCATGCATGTTGCAGCAGCCAGCCCGGCAGCCTTGAACGAAGCCGCACTCGACGCCGAATTCGTTGCCCGCGAACGTCAGGTGCTGACCGAACAGGCCCGTGAAAGCGGCAAGCCGGAAGCGGTGATCGAAAAGATGATCGATGGGCGGATGAAGAAATTCTACGCCGAAAACACGCTTTTGGGTCAGGCCTTCGTAGTGAACCCCGATGTAACGGTCGAAGCGGCAGCGAAAGACGCTGGGATCACCATCACCGGATTCGTGCGCATGGCCGTTGGCGAAGGCATCGAAAAAGAAGCTGACGATTTTGCTGCGGAAGTCGCTGCGATGAACAAAAGCTGAAACAACCGATCCTCAGGGATCGACAAGGCGCGGCCCGAAAGGTGCCGCGCCTTTTTATCTGCGAACTCTCCAAAGACCTTATCATCGGTTCGAAAATATCCCGAGGGTCTGGGGGCTGGCCCCCAGCCATCGCCCGCGGCAACGAACCGACGGATTCTATATCCAGAGGCCCCGGCCAGCGCCGATTTTGAACCGACTCTCCAATTGCTCCGACCTACAGGCAATCGAAACCTGTTAACTTACCGGAGCTACTCAATGTCACGCATCCTCTCACTCGCCGCCGCCGCCGCGATATCAGCTGCTACCGCACCGACTGCCAACGCCGGGTTCGACCTGATCCCTGGCAACGGTGCGTCGAGTTCGAAAGTCGTGTTTGTCGAAACCACCCTCAACCCGGTCGCCACTGGTGACGGCACCTGCAAAGTGATCGCCAAAACGGTGGTACGCACAAGCAAGCCGAACACCTGGCTGAAATACGTTGTGGTCGACAGCTATGGTCACAAAAGTGCAGTGAAAACGGCCAAAACCGAGAGCAACAAAATCGCCATCCTCACCGACCATTGGGAAATCCCAAACGCGCCGGGTCTGGATGTCGGCTGGGTGCAGATCGCTGGCACGGCGCCGATTTTCATCTCGGACCGTGAAATCTACAAGATGAACTGCGTCACCCCGATCGACGGCATCAAAAGCTGATCGTCCATATGACGGCAGGCGGCGCGAGTCCATTGGGACGCGCGTCGTTTGCATTTGATCAAGGACTTGCGCTGGAAGCCGCCCAGGCCCGGTTCACTGCTTCGTTTGCGCGCGCGTGTTTTCCGGCGTGGCCGCAGCAAAAGCAGGGTGACGCGCGCAGGCGGCTTGGGCGGCTGTGACATTGCGCAGGGTAGTTGTATCTACGCCCCAACGATCTGCGTTATATAATTGTGGGATAAGGCAAATATTCGGCCAGTGTTGGCGTATCTGCGCAGCAATACGACGCCCCTTGAAAGCTATCCAACAGCGTGTCGAATGCTGCCAGGCCGGGGCCGATGAAATCACGCATCCACTGCAGTCGGGCGGCTTCCGGGTCCGAAGCATCGCGCGACGCGCGGGTCGCAACGCTTAGATTGCAGATTGGATGGATATCCACAGCCACCGCCATAGCGACGGCCCGGATTTTTGCGCGGTTTGGTGCGTCGCCGGGTACGAAGCTCAACCCGCGCGTCTCGTTTAGATAGTCGATGATCGCCAATGACTGGGTGAATCTGTGGCCGTCAATGTCCAGTACCGGAACCAATCCCTGAGGGTTGCGGGCCAGGTGTTCAGGTCGCTTTTGTGTGCCGATATCCAGATCGACAGGCACCGTGCGATAGGCGATATCGACCAGATTCAGGGCGATCCGTACCCGGTATGCGGCTGAGCTGCGCCAAAAGTCGAAAAGGGTTGCCTCAACCATCCGCGGCCGCCCGCGCTTGTACAAACAATTCGGTCAATCGATCCGGATCCGCAACCTCATTGGCCAGCAGAAGGACGAGGCGTGCATTCAGTGCCGCGCTTTCGGCATCGCTCAACCCGGTATGCGTGGCCATCAGTGCTTCGTAAATTCTGTCGCTGTATATGCTTGGGGTCGGGGCGGTCATGGCATTTCTCCGGTCGCGCGTTTCTGGGCTGAGGCAATGTCAGCGGGCGTCGGGTCGCGGAAGACTGCGGCCACGTGGCCGTCGGGGCGCAGCAGATAGGTCATTCCGTCGCCGTAACGGGCTACGGCTGTCTTATCGGATGTGTGAACGCACCGCAGGTCGGCGTGGTCGGCGCGGCGCGCGCTGCCTACGCTTAGCAAGGTGAAATCACCCTGCACTGCTTCAAGCAGCCAGCCGCCATCGTGGGGTGCGTCGATCATCGCGGCTCCGGGTGGGACCGGTGCCTTGCCGGGTGTACTTAGAGGGCTGTCGAGTGCGCAGGGCAGGGAAAGACGACCCGCGTTGATGAGGCGGCGCGCGAATTCATGCGTGCGGGCCAGACACAGAACCTCGTTTCGAAACATCGCCTCTGTTGCGGATTTCGGAGTCATGAAGTTGGTGGTGCGTGCCGAGTTCAGTATATTCTCGTCCGCTGCCTGCACCCGTTCGGTATTGTAACTGTCGATCAGGGCCGGGCTGGCGCCGTTCAGCACGGCGGCCAGCTTCCATCCCAGGTTGTCGACGTCCTGAATGCCACCGTTCCCGCCGCGCGCGCCGAACGGGCTGACCACATGGGCGCTGTCACCGACAAAGATCATGCGATTATGAACGAAGTTTTCCAGCCGGGCACAGCGGAAACGATAAATGCTCTTCCAGTCGATTTTGAACGGTGTGTCGCCAACCACGGCACGGATGCGCGGCAGTACGCGGTCTTCGGCCAGTTCCGCCGTGACATCCGCGTCGGGGCCGAGTTGTAGGTCGATCCGATAGATGTTGTCAGGTTGTTTGTGCAGCAGTGCCGACTGGCCTTTGTGGAATGTCGGCTCAAACCAGAACCAGCGCTCAGCGAGCTTGGTTGCGAACGGGGACGTCTCCATTTCGATATCGACGATCAGGAAGTTTTCGTCGAAGTCCTGTCCGGTAAATGGCAAGCCCATTCGGCGGCGGGTAGGTGATGGTGCGCCGTCGCAGGCCAGCGTATACGTGGTCTCGATTTCATATTCTCCATCAGGAGTTTCCACGGTAAGATTGATGTAATCATCGAAGTCCTGATGGCCGACAACTTTGTTCCTGAACCGCAGGTCGATCAGATCAGGAAACTCCCGCGCGCGTTCGACCAGATATTGCTCGACGTAGTATTGCTGTAGGTTGATGAAGGCAGGATATTTATGACCTGTTTCGGGCAGCAGATCGAAGTCGTATATCTGATCATCCCCGTGGAAGACTCGACCGACTTGCCAGGTCACGCCTTTCTCCAACATCCGCTCACCTACGCCGAGGCGGTCGAATATTTCCAGCGTCCGTTTCGCCCAACAAATCGCGCGAGAACCAACTGACACGACATTGTTGTCATCCAGTACAACGGACGGGATTCCACGCGTCGCCAGATCCACAGCCATTGCCAGGCCAATCGGTCCGGCCCCGATAATTGCGACCTGGTGGCGTGGCTCGCGCTCGGTCAGGCCAGGGGGTGGGATGTAGTCAAAGGCTGGATAGTCAAAGCGCATCAGGCGGGAAACTCGACGGCGGGTAGAATTGTGCCGGCGCAATCGCCAAAGCCAATGCGGAAGCCATCGCCCTGAGCGTGGCCAAGGAGCGTCAGCGTGTCTCCATCCTCAATGAATGTGCGGGTCTCTTTGCCGAGCGTGAGCGGTTCCTTCCCGCCCCAGGTAATCTCCAGAAGCGAGCCAAAGGTGTCCTTCGTTACACCGGATATCGTGCCCGAGCCAAGCAGATCGCCGGTATTCATTGCACAGCCCGAGGACGCATGATGCGCCAATTGCTGCGCGGCAGAGAAGTACATCGTGGCATAATTCGTTCTGCTGATAATCTGCGGACTGCCTCCTTTGGTCTGGATTACGACCGATAAATCAATATCATAGAGCATTGGGCCGGGTTCCCGAAGATACGGCAGCAACGGTACTTCGCGCGGCGGCGTACTGGTGCGAAACGAGTTCAACGCGGCTGCAGTCACGATCCAAGGGCTGATCGATGTGGCAAATGCTTTGGCCTGAAACGGGCCGAGTGGCTGATACTCCCAAGCCTGAAGATCGCGCGCAGACCAATCGTTTAGCAACACGTAGCCAAAAATCATCTCGTCCGCTTCAGCCACCGATATCGGCTGACCCATCTGGCTGGGCGTGCCGACAATCGCGCCCATCTCAAGCTCGATATCGAGGCGGCGACTGGGTCCGAATACCGGCGCATCTTCACCTGCCGGCTTGCGTTGGCCAAGTGGGCGGTGAATGTCGGTGCCGCTGACCACGACGGTCGAGGCGCGGCCGTTGTAGCCGATGGGTATATGCAACCAGTTCGGTGGCAAGGCGCTCTCGGCCCCGCGAAACATCGTGCCGACATTGGTGGCGTGCTGGCGACCGGAATAAAAGTCGGTGTATTCGGCAACGTCAAACGGCATGGCCATATTGGCTTCCGCCATAGGCACCAGATAACCGGAAAATGTGGCCTGCTTGGGCGAACCTTCTTCCAACGCCTCGATCAGGAACGCGCGAAATGCGGCCCAGACCTTTGGTCCCAACTCCATGAAATCATTCCATGATCCGATCGCAAAGATCAGAATTTCGGGCAGATTGAGATGCTCATCTTCTTCGAGCCGTGTCAGGTTGAGGATTTGATCGCCGATCGCCACACCGCAATGAAGATCGCCGTCGCCCTGCACGAAAACCCCGTAAGGCAGGTTGTTAAGCGGGAATGGGCCGTTTGGGTCATTGGCCGACGTCACCCAGCTTCTCAACAGCGCCATGTGGCACCCATGTGAATGGTTCTTCCTGGTCGCATCAGTTGCCGCCGGGCCATTGGCCCGGATTGATCGCGCCTGACCCGATCGGAGTGTCATCTTTCGCTGGTGGGCCCTCAGGTGGGCGACGCCACAATGCGTACAGCAAGACGGTCAACAAGGTTAGCAGGACAACCGCAGTTTTCACCTACGCACCTTCTTTCGTGCCGTTAAACTGCTTTTTTAATCCAGCCCAGCAGTCAACATAATCGTCCTGCAAGGGCGCATCTTTGGAAGCAAATTCAGTAAGATATTGCGGAAACCTCGTCTCAAACATGAAGGACATCGTGTTGGCGAGGAATGCGGGTTCCATCGGTTCGTTCGAGGCCTTTTCGAACGCAGGTCCGTCCGGGCCGTGGGGTAGCATCATGTTGTGTAGCGACATTCCGCCAGGAACGAACCCCTCGGGTTTGGCATCGTATATTCCATGAATGTTTCCCATGAGTTCCGACATGATGTTCTTGTGATACCACGGTGGGCGGAATGTATCCTCAGCCACTGCCCAACGGTCACGGAACAGCACGAAATCGATGTTGGCGGTGCCCTCGACACCAGAAGGGGCGGTTAGCACGGTAAAAATCGACGGGTCAGGGTGGTCAAACAGGATGGCGCCGACCGGGCTGAAGGTCTTGAGATCGTATTTGCAGGGCGCGTAGTTGCCGTGCCAGGCGACAACATCCAGCGGTGAGTGGCCGATAGACGTCTCATGGAACTGCCCACACCACTTGATTACGACACGACTGTCAGCATCGCGATCTTCAAACGCCGCCACCGGGGTTTTGAAGTCACGCGGGTTGGCCAGACAGTTTGCGCCGATCGGGCCCCGGTTCGGCAAATCAAATTTCGCGCCGTAGTTTTCGCAAACGAACCCGCGCGCCGGACCGTCGATCAGCTCGACCCGGAACAGCATGCCGCGTGGCAGGATCGCGACTTCCTGCGGGTCCAGGTCGATGACTCCCATCTCGGTGCAGAATCGTAAACGTCCTTCTTGAGGAACAATCAGCAACTCGCTGTCAGCGCTATAGAAATACTCGTTCACCATCGAGGTAGTGATCAGGTAAATATGCGCCGCCATGCCGACTTGAGTATTCACATCGCCCGCGGTCGTCATGGTCCGCATGCCTGTGACAAATGTCAGGCTTTCGTCCGAATACGGCACCGGATCCCAACGATATTGGCCCAGCGAGGCGACATCCGGATCCACATGCGGCGCCGTTGCCCAATAGGGCATCTCAATGCGCGAAAACCGCCCAACGTGGCGAACAGAGGGACGGATGCGATAGCACCAGGTCCGCTCATTTTCTCCGCGTGGTGCAGTAAAAGGCGTGCCCGAAAGCTGCTCCGCATAGAGCCCATAGGCGCATTTTTGCGGCGAGTTGCGTCCTTGGGGCAGGGCGTCTGGCAGAGCTTCGGTCTCAAAGTCGTTACCAAAACCAGGCATATAGCCGGGCAGGGTGCCAGTGTGGTGTTTGGCAATGGTCAGATCAGGCGTCTCGGGTTGATCTTTCATGTGATCCTCCGGTCTGTGACAGTCCTAAAAGTCGCAAATGTAACTCACAAGCAATATCGCGATGATTGACCGTTTTGTCCGCGATGCGGCGCGCTTCCAGGTTCCTGCCTTGCCGGTCTCTGTCGTCGGACATCAGGCGGTTCTTCAGTGTCGGGCCAGTCTGCATTTCGGGCCAAGTTCACGGACAACTCTGGCAACATTTGAACGTAACGAAAGCGGACTTTTGCCAGATCACTCGGCGACAACGCGCTTCTGATTTGCAATCAGCGACATCGTTACAATACGGAATAATATACAATTAAAACAACATCCTAGAAATGGACTCGCGCAAGAACGCAAGCCAGATTCCGCCGATTCCCTTCCCTAACGTAAGCGTGTTTTGTGCAGCAATATTTGAACCTTCACAGTGTGTAACACGACCAACCGAAGAGCCGCGAAGATTTAGCGTCGGCCGTGGTCAAAGTAAGGAGACATCTCATGAAACCACTTGGAGTTATTGTTCTCATCGCACTTGCCGCAGTTCCGGTGTCCGCGAGTGCTCAAACAGTCGAAGTACCTTTCAGCGGCAAATTTGGCCGTATTCATTATTGGTGTGCTGCAGGCAAGAAAGTTATTGCGAACGGCTTTCCTGCAACGACTATGATTTATCGGACCTCCCCAATGCATCGTTCGGCAGGGCAGGGAATGACGTTCTCGCTGGATGGCGGTCGCACAGGGCCTTGGAATGCTTTCCCGGCATTTGCAGCCGCCAACATGTGTAATGAGGGCAGCGGCAAGGACGACGAGTATGATGACGATTACCAAAACGGTGACGGCGATTATTACCCTGGAGATGGTCTTGGTGGTGTCATCACGGCAATCTCGAATCTATTCAACTAGGTAAGTCATGCGGCGTCGCGCGCCGCTGACACCGAGCCTGAACCAATCGAAGCATAAGGCCCAGTTTGGGCCGGACGGTTGCGCCTGTCTATCGCAGGCGCAACCGAGTTTTCGGCATTGATTACACGATTCCGGAGTCCGCGGGCGTCGACGCACCCATTTTGCTGCAACGGCGTCACGTTGTGAGCCCGGCGATTTCCCGCTTAGCACAACCGAATTTGGGCAGTCCGAAGGCCACCGATTGAACCGGATGGGGCGATTTACGACCCACTTTCAGGCGGTGCGATGAACGCGCTGCAGTCACATAAAGCTAAAAGGAGAAAGACGATGACTAAATTTGGAACAGCGGCTTTTGCGGCAATATCCGCAGCTTTGATGGCGGGTCCTGCAACCTCAGCGACGCTTGTCGGCGACGTGGTCGACGTCGATTACGATTACAAGTTCGCACGCATCCATTACTGGTGCGCGGCAGGGAAAGCCGTCATCAGCGCCGGAATGCCGGTCACCACGATGATCTATCGGACGTCACCGGCGCATCGTTCTGCCGGCGAAGGAATGGCATTTGCCTTGTCCGGAAACATCAGCGGCCCATGGAACGCGATGACGGCCAACCGTGCTGCCAACCTCTGCCACGAAGGTAGTGACCCGGAGTTCTTCGACATCGGCACAACATTCTCAAATATTTGATGCATGTGGCCAGTCCGTTGCTGGACTGGCCAGCTTTCCAAAGTCCTTTGCTACAAGGGGATACACTCCATTAAATGATACATAATACTGATTATGCGAACTATCGACGCTCGCCACGCCCTCCAAACGTTAGGTTCTCTAACCCTGCGGTGACCACAGTAGCGTCTGGGACCCTCCCAACTTAGAATGCCCCAGGTTGCTGAATTCGGCGACCAGTTGGCGCAGGTCCGGATTGTCGATGAACTCGAGATAAGCTGCAGCCCAGGCGACCTCGAACTCGCGCAGGGTTTCATCCCCTTTGGCGTAACTCTGAACTTCGCCAGCATGGGCGGCCGCAAGCGTGGGGTCGTTTATTGCAGCGACGGCGAACTCGGCGGCGCGCGGTATGGCGCGATCACAGGCGGCAAACAGCAAAAACCCCTCCTCTCTCAGCAAGGCCGCTGTAACCACAAGTGGGCCAACCGCGTGCAGTTGGTAATGCAGAGCCAACGGTCCACGTGCCATCTCCATCGGCAGGCTGCCATCGGGTTCTGCATCGCAGGCGACACGCAAGGCAGAGTAAGCGGCCCAGTGCTGCAACCGCTGCTCGTCCAGACTTAGGCCAATCCGCGCCACCGCGACGGCGGCCCAGGCACGCAGATTGTTCCGGCTGGCGTTCTTGGGCGACTCCCGATCCCAATACTCCACTATTGCGTCTGCCCGGCGACGCAGCCAGTCATCAATCAGCTTGCGCTGGTCTTTGTCATCAAGCATCGGGCGGATGGTTGCATAGGCGAATGCCAGCCCGGCAATTCGACTGGGCGCTGACATCTGCGCGTTGACACTTTCCAGTTGGCTCAGAGCATCAGCATCGGCCCAAACTGCCAGCGCGTCGCCTACACAAGCGGCATGCGCCTGCGCTTTGCGTGGTTGTAACAATGCCCTATTCGACGTTTTGGCGAGTGCCGAGATAAACTTGTCAATTGGCTTCAAGGCCGCGGTCACGCTGGCATTGCTGACACGGTCGATGTCCGAACGGTCTTCGCTGTCAGCTGTGTATCGACTGCCATGGTCCAATGCGACGACGGGTTCGGGTACGTCGAGGCATTCGGCGCTGAGCACTGCGGGCCCCGAAAGAAGGCATATCAGCGCGGCTGCAAGGATGGGTTTGGATGGCGTCTTCATTGGGTCACCTCCGGACGCAAGGCCAGCGATTGCGTGAGCATCTGTGCGGTTTCGTCACCGGCGTCTGCAGCCCGTGCCAGCCAGATCTGCGCCTGTTCGCGCGATGGGTCCGTGCCGACCCCCAACGCAAGCGCCTGCGCCAGATCGACCATCGCCGGGACATCGCCGAGATCGGCGGCGCGCGCAAACCACTCAGTCGATTCAACCACCGCGCTGGCAGTTTGGGCGTCGGTTCGCAGAATTCGGGCCAATTCCCGCATGGCAACCGGGTGACCAGCCAGGGCTGACTTTTCATAGAGGCCGCGCACATCAATCTGTTCAGACGCCAGCATACGGATTTCAGGCTCTTCCATTGCCAAGCGGGCAAGCGCGTGGGGCACATCCGGCAAGTCGGATTTCTGAACCAGTTCCACAAACAACGCGGCCGCGCGGTTGGCATCGAAGCCTGACCCACGTGCGTTGGAATAGACGTTCAGCAATCGGCTGATCGCCGTCAGGTTGCCGCCTGCATGGGCTGTTTCATAATGCTCCATCGCTGCTTCGGCATCGCCGGGTGCGCCATGCAGGCGCAGGCGGTCACCGATCAGGACGTTGCGCCAGCCATCGTCCTCTCCCAGAATTTTCGCAACCTCGATCCAGCGGTAGAAGTCGTCAGAATGGCCAATCTCTCCCAACGCTGCGGCGTAGTGGATTGCCTGTTTGAAGTTGCAATCCATGGAGGCGATGATGCGACGCTTGTAGTCTTCGATCTTTGCCGCATCGTCGATGTGCTGCAGCGCCAACGTCAGCGCCCAAAAATCCCCCCGCGCTTCGATGATTTCACGGTGGAGTTCGTACACATCCCGCGCCGAGCCCAAACCGACCGGGTCGGCCCTGTGTAGCAGGGCGATTGCTTCACCCCTGCCCCGTCCGGCCAGCGGCATCAAAAGTTGCAGCGCTTCGGCCCGATCGTCGAGTGTGACATCGTTGCCGGACAGCAAAACATCCGCCAGGTAAAGCCCGGCTTCGTGCTCTCCTCCGGCCAACGCGTCACGATAATAACTCAGCGCACGGGCGCGTTCTGCGGGAGTTAACGCCAGTTTCAACAGCAGATTGCCGCGTGATTGCAGGACCCGGTCGTAGCGGTCGGAGTAAGCGTCCCAGAACTCCACCTGGGCATCAGGAGTGCCATTGCGCTGCAACAGCTCCATGAAGGACGCGAGCGCGGTTGGGCGGCCATAAAGGGCCTGCGTTTGCAGGATTGCAAATGTCAGATCGTCCGTGTCTTCGGCCAGATCAGCCATTTCTTCGGGTTTGAATGACAGTGTCTGAGTTCCTGTTGCCGCTTCAATCCCACGCCAGTATTCCGCTTCGGCGAGGTTCGGACCGCTCGGAGCCTTGCAGATCGCAAAGCGGCGCAGGTCGGCCATTGGTGTCTGACGTCAGCACTCGTGGGACAGATTTGAGGTTTAGCTAACGGAGGATTTCTGGTTCATCGTAACCGTCAAGGAGTGAAGATGAACAAGAAATCCGGAACCAGTAAAGCTGCGGCTGACAAGCTGGTTAAAACCATCCGCCGCAAAACGCGACATACCTATTCGTCTGAAGAGAAGATCCGCATTGTTCTGGCGGGCCTTCGCGGCGAGGAAACTATTTCTGTGCTATGCCGCCGAGAGGGTATCTCCGAAAGCCTGTATTACAGCTGGTCAAAGGAATTCCTCGAAGCCGGGAAACGCCGTCTGGCGGGCGATACGGCCCGGCAAGCGACGCCGCCTGAGGTGAAGGATCTGCGATCCGAGGCGACGGCACTGAAGGAATGCGTTGCCGATCTAACACTTGAAAACCGCCTGCTCAAAAAAAGCATGACAGGGGCTGGGGAGTTCGAGGAATGAGATACCCCGCGTCTGAGAAACTGGAGATCATCCGCACCGTTGAGGGGTCCCATCTTCCTGCGAAGCAGACCCTCGACATGTTGGGCATTCCTCGTACCACATTTTATCGCTGGTACGACCGTTACGTGGAAGGTGGGCTTGATGCCTTGTCGGATTGCTCGCCTTGCCCAAAGTCTGTCTGGAACCGTATTCCACAGGATCGGAGGGATGATCTGATCGAGTTCGCGCTGGAACATGAGGCGCTGACGACCCGGGAACTGGCGGTCAAATACACTGATGAGAAGCGATACTTTATCTCTGAATCATCGGCTTACCGATTTTTGAAGGAAGCTGATCTGATCACGGCACCAGACTACGTTGTGATCAAAGCCGCCGACGAGTTCACGGATAAAACGACTGCCATCAACGAGATGTGGCAAACCGACTTCACCTACTTCAAGATCATTGGCTGGGGCTGGTTTTATCTCAGCACGATCCTGGATGATTACAGCCGCTACATCATTGGCTGGAAACTTTGCACGAACATGCGGGCCGAGGACGTGACTGACACGATTGAGTTGGCTTTGGCGGCGTCAGGGTGCGACCATGCCATCGTTCGCCACATGCCTCGCCTGCTAAGTGATAATGGGTCCTGTTACATCTCCGGTGATTTGGCCGAATGGCTGGAGGACCATAAAATGGATCACGTTCGCGGAGCTCCTTTCCACCCGCAAACACAGGGCAAGATCGAACGCTGGCATCAAACCATGAAGAACCGGGTTTTGCTGGAAAACTACTATCTGCCCGGTGATCTCGAACTCCAGATCGAGGCCTTCGTCGATTACTACAATAACGAACGCTACCACGAGAGCCTGAACAACGTGACGCCGGCAGACGTCTATTTTGGGCGTGACAAAGCCATCATCAGAGAAAGGGAAAAGATCAAGAAACAGACAATCCAACAACGCCGCTTGCAACATCAAAAACAAGCCGCATAATCAATCACACAAACGAGCCAGAGCCTCCAATGCTCAAGCCGCTCTGATGTTCCATTTTATATGACGACGGACAGCGCGGAAATCTGATCGATATCAAATCCGGTGCACCCTGCTCCCCCGCATCACCCCAGCGCGTATCCTGCCCCGCGGACGGTTCTGATCAGGTCGGTGCCACCCAGTGCCTTTCGCAAGCGCCCAACGTGAACATCGACCGTGCGCGTATCAAGGTCGGCATCCCGGTCCCAAACACGAGACAGCAGCTGCTCGCGGCTCCACACCCGGGACGGGCGTTCCAGGAATGTCGTCAACAGGCGAAACTCGGTCGGGCCAAGTTGCACGGGTTTGCCGGAACGCGTCACTTTGTGGGTTTCCGCGTCCAGCACGATATCTTCGAACTCCAGCGTCTGCCCGACCGTCGCAGGCCGCACGCGGCGCAGTTGGGTGCGCACGCGTGCCATCAACTCGACAAGTGAATAGGGCTTGATGACGTAATCATCCGCCCCGGTTTCCAACCCGCGCACCCGATCCACCTCTTCGGCACGGGCGGATAGCATGATGATTGGGATTGTTCGTGTTTCGGAGCGCATCTTCAGGCGTCGGCACACTTCGATGCCCGAGACTCCGGGCAGCATCCAGTCCAGCACGATCACATCCGGCGCTGCCTCCGAAACCAGCAACAGCGCCTCGTCTCCGTCCGGGGCCTGCTCAACTTCGAACCCCTCGGCTGCTAAGTTATAGGCAAGCACCTCGCGTTGCGCCGGTTCGTCCTCGACCAACAACACACGGGGCTTGGTGGGCGACATCAGTCGATCCCGCTTTCTGCAACATAGGGCGTGCTGTCATGCTTGGGACGCACGTCTTCGGGCATTGACCCGGTCACCAGATAGATCACCTGATCTGCAATCGAGGTCACATGGTCGCCCATACGCTCGATGTTCTTGGCAATGAAGTGCATGTGGATGCAGGCGGTGATTGTGCGCGGATCTTCCATCATATGGGTCAGGAATTCCCGGAACAGTCCGTTGTACATGTTGTCCACGTCGGCATCGCGCTGGCGCACACTTTCCGCCAGTGCAATGTCACGCCGCACATAGCTGTCCAGCGCGTCCTTCAACATCAGCTCCACCTCGCGCGCCATGCGCCGCAAACTTGCAGCAGAATCGTCCACGGCAGGCATCTGAACCAGCACGCTGGTCCGCTTGGCCATGTTCTTGGCATAGTCGCCACAGCGCTCCAGATTGCCGGATATTTTCATCACAGTCAGGACAGTGCGCAAATCACTGGCGGCAGGCGCGCGCAGAGCGATCAGGCGGGCGGCTTCGACGTTGATCTGTTCTTCCAGCGCGTCGATGGCCTTGTCGGCGGCCTTGATCTTTGCGGCCCGGTCCTCGTCACCGTCCTCCAAGGCACGGCTGGCGCCATGAATGGCCGCTTCGACCAGACCGCCCATTTTCATCACCAGCGCCTGAATTTCTTCAAGGTCGCGGTCAAAGGCGTTCGAGATGTGATGGTCGTTCATGTCAGCCCCCTACCCGATCCGTCCGGTGATGTAGTTTTCCGTCCGAGGGTCCTGCGGATTGGTGAAAATCTTGTCGGTGTCATCGTATTCCACCAGATTGCCTAGGTGGAAATATGCCGTCTTCTGGCTGACCCGCGCCGCCTGTTGCATCGAGTGGGTAACGATGATTACCGCGAAGTTCCGGCGCAATTCGCTGATCAGGTTCTCGATCAGTTCGGTGGCGATCGGGTCCAGCGCGCTGCAGGGCTCATCCATCAGCAGGATTTCCGGCTCGGTCGCTACGGCGCGTGCGATGCACAGGCGCTGCTGCTGCCCTCCAGACAGTCCGGTTCCGGGCGCATGGAGGCGATCTTTTACCTCATCCCAGATCGCTCCGCGGCGAAGGGATTTCTCGACAATCTCATCCAGTTCGGCCTTGTTGCGGGCCAGTCCGTGAATTCGCGGACCGTAGGCGACGTTGTCATAGATCGACTTCGGAAACGGGTTCGGCTTCTGAAACACCATTCCGACACGGGCGCGCAGCTGCACCGGGTCCACATCCCTGGCGTAGATGTCGTGCCCGTCGATCAGGATCGTCCCTTCCATCCGGGCCACGTCAATTGTGTCGTTCATCCGATTGATACAGCGCAGAAACGTCGACTTGCCGCAGCCCGAAGGGCCGATAAAGGCCGTCACCGTGTGATCCTGAATATCGACGTTCACGTCCTTGATGGCGTGGTTGTCACCATAGTAAACCTGCACGTCGCGGGCCGAGATTTTCGGCGACTTTGTGTCGGTTTCGACCGCTGTATTAGCCACGGTGCGCTCCATCATTGCCAGATCGTCCATACTCTATCCTATCTCTACCAGCGCCGCTCGAACCGTTTGCGCAGGAAAACGGCAAGGCCGTTCATCACCACCAGGAAGGCCAGCAATACGCAGATCGCGGCGGCCGTCCGTGCCTCAAATGCCTGTTCGGGGAAGTCGGACCAGCGGAACACCTGCACGGGAAGGACTGTTGCGCTGTCAGTGATGCCAGTCGGCGTGTCGACGATGAAGGCAACCATGCCGATCATGATCAGCGGCGCGGTTTCCCCAAGCGCCTGCGCCATGCCAAGGATGGTACCCGTCAGGATACCGGGCATCGCCAGCGGCAACACATGGTGGAACGAGGCCTGAACCTTCGACGCCCCAACGCCCAAGGCAGCATCCCGGATCGAGGGCGGGACAGCGCGGATCGAGGCGCGCGCCGCGATGATGATTGTCGGCAGTGTCATCAGGGCCAGCACGATACCCCCGGCGAGCGGCGCGGAGCGTGGCACCCCGAAGACACCCAAGAACACCGCCAGACCCAATAGGCCGAAGATGATCGACGGCACGGCGGCAAGGTTGTTGATGTTGACCTCGATCAGCGCCGTCAGGCGGTTCTTGGGGGCAAATTCCTCAAGATAGATCGCGCTGAGGACACCTATCGGGAAGGCCAGCGCAAAGGTCACCAGCATCGTCCAGAACGATCCGACGACCGCACCCCAGATCCCGGCGAGTTCGGGCTCGCGGCTGTCCGAGGCTGTAAAGAAGCGGGTGTTGAACACGGTTTCGAGCTGCCCGGCGGTGCGTAATTCCTCGATCCAGACGATCTGCGTGTCCGAGAGCTTCCGGTCAGCCTCGGATTGTTCGTTGATCAGAAGCGACCAGTCCGCAATCGGCCCATCCGGCGCAACCAGCACATCGGCCGAGACGGTATCGCGCCCGACCTCGGTCACCTTGAACCAACCGCCACCGGCACGGATCAGCGCGGAGGCGTTGTCCTCACCCAACGGCTCTGAAC
Organism: uncultured Paracoccaceae bacterium; assembly: GCA_943787785.1. GTDB lineage: Bacteria > Pseudomonadota > Alphaproteobacteria > Rhodobacterales > Rhodobacteraceae > WLWX01. The sequence goes on from CALSNT010000016.1 coordinate 135,115, forward strand.
CCCGGGTGCTGTCAGCCCGCACCAGCGCGGCATCCGCTTCGGCCAGCAGGCCGTCGCGCTTGACGGTCCGGGCCTCGACCTGTTTGAGCGCGCGGTTGCGCGCCGCCTCATCCTCGGCGGCTTCTGCACGCCGCGCGAATTCCTCGACACCGTTATTCTGCAGGTTCGCCTGGTGGCGCAACGCGGCAGCCTCGGCCCTGAGTGACCGTCGTGCCTGCGTCAGAAGTGCAGCGAAATCGTCTGCGGTCGAGGTCAGAACGGCGCTGTCGCCGTCTATCTCTGCACTCAGCGTGCCATCCGTCGACTTTTTCTCCAGCCCGCCGAATGCGCCCTTGATATAAAGGTCCAGCGTGTCGGCGGCCAGCATACGAACCGGCACGACCTGACCCACCAGCGACGTATCGGCGGCAACCTGTTCGGCCAGTTCGAAACTTGCCCCGACCGACAGAAGTTCATTGAGCGCCCGCCGCTCCGTGCGCCCCGTGGCAATCGGGAATCGGCTGCGCAAGGCATTGCGCGTCAGCGTGTTGAAGTCAGCGCGCCGGATCAAGTCCGGATCGTGCAGCCCGTCGGGATCGACGACCTCGGCGGTGATCTCGACCGGCAGCGTGACGTAGGTTTCCCGCAGGGCGGTGCTGGCGTTGAGCACGACCGAACTCAGCAGAACCACCAGCGACAACCCGGCGAACAACAGCGCGGCAATCCCGTAGGCGCGCAGGCGGAATTCGGCACGGTGGCGGCGTTTCAGACGCGCTTGTGCCGCGTCAGATCCGGTGATCCCGGTGATGGGGTGCGCAGCATCAGTCATATTGTTCCCGATACTTCTTCACCACACGTTGCGCGATGATGTTCATGCCAAGCGTCATGCAGAACAGTGTGAACCCAAGCGAGAACGCCGGACCCGCGGCCACCGTCGCCTCGGTGTCGCCGGTAATCAGCATGACGATCTGCACGGTGACGGTCGTGACGGCCTCCAGCGGATTCGCCGTCAGGTTCGCCCCCTGCCCCGCGGCCATGACGACTATCATCGTCTCACCCACCGCCCGGCTGATCCCCAGCAGAACCGCCGAGACGATCCCCGGCAGTGCGGCGGGCAGAACGACCTGCCGCATGGTTTCGGCCTTGGTCGCTCCCAAGCCGTAAGACCCATCGCGTAACGATTGCGGAACCGCATTGATGACGTCGTCGGATAGCGAGCTGATGAACGGAATAATCATGATCCCCATCACGATCCCGGCGGCAAGCGCACTTTCGGAGGCTATGTCGAGGCCCGTCACCTCGCCAAACCGGCGCAACCACGGCGCGACGGTGATTGCAGCAAAAAAGCCATAAACGACCGTCGGAATCCCGGCGAGGATTTCCAGCATCGGCTTAGCGAAGGCGCGCAGGCCGGGTCCGGCGAAATCCGACAGGTAAATAGCCGCGAACAGGCCCACCGGAACCGCGACCAGCATCGCGATCAGGGTAATCAGGAGTGTACCCGCAAAGAGCGGCAACGCCCCCACCCGATCCGGGTCCAGCACCCCGACGTGGACACCCGACAGGGGCGTCCAGTTCGTGCCAAAAAGAAACTTGTCGATCCGCCAGTCGAGAACCGAGAAGAATCCGACGGTCTCGGAAATCAGGCTCAGCACGATCCCGGTGGTCGTGGCGACGGCAACGGCGGCTGCGGCCATTAGAACCCATGTCGTCAGTCGTTCGGCCCGATTGCGGGCGCGGAAGGCCGTATTGACCTGCCGGAAAATGTTCCAGCCAGCCAACACCGAAAGCACCAGCGCCAGCACAATGGTTGTCCAGACACGGACCGACTCTTTCGAGCGCACTGCGGCGGCGACCTCGCTGCGTAGCTCTCCGGTGGAACTGGCGATGCCGCCGGATGCGATTGATCGCGCGTCCGACAGGACCAACTCCCGCTCGATCGCGTTGAGCTCCGGTGCGCGGTCCTGAATCAATCCGGTCAGCGACGCATTCTCGATGGCCGCCCAGAGCGTGATGCCGAGAACCAGAACGCTCCAACCGACGATCAGGACCCACATTGCGGACAGCAACCCATGCTGTCCGGGGCGTGAATGCAACTGCGCCGGACGGTCACCGCCAATCATCACTGCGCGCCGGTGGCTGGTGAAATAGGCCAGCACGGCGATGCCGAAAACGGCGAGGAAGGTGGTGGAGATCATTGGCAGCGATCCTGCAAACTAAGGTCGGCAGGGCCTGATGCGGCCCCGCCGGGTAGTTTCTGACTTACATCAGGTCTTCGAGTTTCATCGGGGTCAGCGCCTCGATGCGGGCTTTCACCTCGGCGTGAGTGTCGGCCGGTGCCGGGATCAGCCCGAAGTCGACGAGGTAACCCTCATCACCGGTGGCCGCATCCGACAGGAACTCGGTTGCGTATTCCTGGATGCCGGGAACGACGCCAACATGCGCGTTCTTGATGTAGAAGAACAGCGAACGCGACACCGGGTAGGAGCCGTCAGCGATGTTGTCGAAGGTCGGCTCGACACCATCAACCATCGCGCCCTTCAGCGCGTCGGCGTTCTGGTCCAGGAACGAGAAACCGAAGATGCCAAGCGCGCCGGGGTTCGCTTCCAGCTTCGAGACGATCAGGTTGTCGTTCTCACCCGCATCGACCCAGGCACCATCTTGACGGATCGAGATACCGTCACACTCGATGCCTGCACCCTCGCAGCCTTCTTCCATGACCAGCTCTTCGAACGCGTCACGGGTTCCCGACGACGGCGGCGGGCCGAGAACTTCGATCTTCACCGGCGGCAGTCCAGGGTCCACTTCGTCCCAGGTCTCCGGCTTGTCGCCCTGCTCGGCCAGCGCCAGAACCAGCATCTCGCGGGTCAGCTCGAAATTCTCGCCATCCTTGGCATTGGCAACAACGATCCCGTCAAAGCCGATCATCGCTTCTGTCACTTCGGTCACACCATTGCCGGCGCACAGCTTAAGTTCGCTTTCCTTGATGCGGCGCGAAGCGTTGGTCATGTCGGGATGCTCGGTGCCGACGCCTGCGCAGAACAGTTTCAGACCACCGCCCGAACCGGTGCTTTCAACGACCGGGGTCGCGAAATCAGTGCTTCGTCCGAATTGCTCGGCCACTGCTGTCGAGAATGGGAACACGGTGGACGAGCCGACGATGCGGATGTCTTCGCGCGATTGTGCCAATGCGCCCGTTGCAGCAACGCTCAGTGCGACGGCTGATGTGGCAAGTTTGGTGAGTGTCATCTTTCTTCTCCTGAAATCGGTTCAGGTGCGAAGCAGCCCGCACCATAGGGTCTGCCTAGAGGGTGTTGGCAATGCTTTTGTGACGCCTATGTAACAGATACATGACACGCACCGGCCTCATCCCGGTAAATCATCTAATCCTGTGGAAGAATGAGGGAAAAAACACTGCCCTCACCCGGTGTACTGGCAATCTCCAGACGCCCGCGATGCCGGTTGGCGATGTGTTTTGCGATAGCGAGGCCCAATCCGGTGCCGCCAACTTCGCGAGAGCGGTGCGAATCGATGCGGTAAAACCGCTCGGTCAGCCGGGCGAGGTGGTGCGGTTCAATCCCTTCGCCCTGATCGGATACGTCGATACGCTGGACCGGGCCCGGCAGGCGGGGATCGGTTGACCCAGAGGACAAGGTGATCTGAACCGTTCCATCCTCTAGCCCGTATTTGATCGCGTTTTCGATCAGGTTCGCCAGCACCTGCGATAATTGATCGGCGTCGCCGCGTACCGCTGGCAAGTCCGGCGCGCATTTCACTTGCAGGGTGACATTAGCCGCGTCCGCTGCCGGCGACATGGCCATAGCCGCAGCCTGTACCAAATCTGCCAGGTTGACTTGCGCATCGGGGCGGCGACGTTCTTCGCGCTCGACCCGGCTTAGCGAAAGCAGATCCTGCGTCAGACGATCCATCCGCCCGGCCTCGCGCGCCATGATCGCCAGAAATTTGTCCCGCGCTACGGGATCATCGCGCGCCGGACCTTGAAGTGTTTCGATGAACCCCAACAATGCCGTCAGCGGAGTTTTCAGTTCGTGACTGACGTTCGCCACGAAGTCGCGCCGCATTGCATCCGCGTCGGCTTGCCATGTTTCGTCAAGAAAGCTGACAACCGTTATCCGCTCGCCGCCGGTTGACGCGTTTGCCATGTTTGTCCGCCAACGGGTCTCGACGCCGCCTTCGTGGCTGATAAATCCCGCTTCCGCCGAGGGCGCACCCGACTGGACGCCCTCTATCGCGTCAATCACGCCGGGTTGACGCAATACCGTCGCGAAATGCCGGCCGGACATGTTGCCGCCCAGCAGGACTTCGGCCGGCGCGTTCATTGCAACGATGCGGCCCGCCTGCCCAATGGCGAGCACCGGGATCGATAGAGCCGCCAGAGTGGCGTCCAGATCGTTCATCGCGTCATCCTTTTCGCCCGGTGTTCCAATCAGGGTCTCATCATATTGTGAGGCATTTGTTAACCATTTCGTCGCCATGCCGGTGTCACACTTGCAGCCTAGAACTGTTTGCGAAACGGATCGCGCATCCTATTATCGCAAAAGTGTGACGCGGTTTGTGTCGGCGTTCTGTTTGGCGCCATTAACCGAGGGACGACTGATGATGTCGGGTATAGTCTGAAATGGCCGAGGGGCTGAATAAACGGGTCGACTTGCGGGTTATTGCATCCACGGATGTGAGGCCGAATGTGTTGGCAGTTGGCGATGTCGAAGCCTGGCGCGAAAGCGGCAATCGGCTTCCGTCTGGCGCCCAGATGGCCTTTGTCGAATTCAGCGAAATTTCCCGCGAACTGATCGACATGATGGAACCCGAACTGGTAGTTTCCCCCTTGTTGGCAAGGGGATTTGACTGCATCGACTTGGCCCAGGCCTTGTTCATGAGTGGTTTCAAAGGTCAGTACCGCGCCATGGCCCGCGTGCTGCCAGACCCGTCAATGGTGCGTCGCGAGATTCGCGCCATGTGCCCGGGGTTGGACTTTGATGTGCAAAAGATGCCGTCAGAGCGAAAGCTGCGCGCAATCTGACGCTGCACTTGCGCGGCTGTGCGCGTCGATCTCGGCCCGCGAGTGTCAATTAGTTAGCATACCGATCGCACCAGCGATTCGCATTCAGAATGCCACCGTTAACGATTCGGCCAAACCTGCCTTGGTTGCCGCAAACGTAACCCTGAAATGTGGCCATACCGTCAAATTCTCCGCCGATCAGGCGGCGGTTTTCCGCTGAAATCTCAAGCGGTTTCACGCCTTGGCTAAGACGTGAGATGACTAGGTTTTACATCAGCAATCGCAGAGACCGCGTCGCGGAATTTGGCGATCAGAACGTCGGAATCTTCGCACCCAACCGAGACACGAAAGAACCCCTCGCTCATCCCTAATGCGGCCCGTTCGTCCGGACTCATCTTACGATGCGAGGATGTGGCGGCATGGCTGAGTGTCGTGCCAATATCGCCCAATGTAGGCGCGAAATTGATCCCCTCGGCGGCGCGGACCAATGCATTGGCGGCCGCCCTGCCCCCGGCAACTTCAAAACTGACCATGTGCGAGCCGTGCCCGCCCAACATGGCGACCGCGCGGTTGTGATCCGGATGATCCCGTCGAGTGGGATACAGCACGCGTGTCACGCCGGGCATCTCGGCCAACGCATCGGCCAGTGTTGCCGCGGTCGCCTCGGCCCGATCATAGCGCAACTCGAAGCTCATCAGTCCGCGTTCAGCCAGCCAGCAATCAAACGGGCTGGGTGACAGGCCCCATGTGATGGCGGTGTCTGAAAGCCGCTCTCGCAACTCAAGATCGCGGGCCGCCACGTAACCAAGCATCGCATCTGAATGACCCGCCAGTAGTTTGGTGACGGAGTGAATGACGAGATCGGCGCCATGCTCAAAAGGGCGAAATCCGCGCGGCGTCGAGAAGGTATTGTCGACAGCCAGCAGGATATCCCGTTCCCGACATAGCTTTGCGATACCCGGAATATCCGCGACCCGCAGCGTCGGGTTCGACACCGTTTCAACCAGTACCATCCGTGTCTCGGGTCGGATTGCCGCTGCAATGGACCCCACATCGGTGGGGTCCGCCAGCGACGTCGCAATTCCTAGTCGCGGCAGGTCCTGACCCAGAAGCCGCAACGCCCGACCATAGAGTTGATTGCCGCCAACAACATGATCGCCAGCCTCCAAAGGACCCAGCACCGCGCAGGTTACCGCGGCCATACCCGATCCGGTAACAATGCCGCCGGTCGCCCCTTCCATCTGGTCGATTTTGGTCGCCAGCACCGCCGCGTTGGGATGGCCTTCGCGCGAATATGTATACCCCGGATTGGTCCCTTCGTATTGCGCATCCAGATCATCGGGGCTGGCACTGGCGTAAACGACCGAGGGTTGCAGCGGCGTTACAACAGGGCGACTCGAGCTTTGTGGCCATGTCGGCCGTCGGGTGATTTCTGGTTTATCGGCCATAATTTATTCGACTGCCTTCAACCCATCTCTGAACCGGGCGGCTTTCGCATGATACCCTTTGGCCGAGTCCAGGTTTGCCTCGGAAAAATCGTGACTGCGAACAACTTTGCCCGGTTGCCCAAGCACCAGGGATCCGGGTGGGATCTCCGTCCCCTCGGTCACCAACGCGCCCGCTCCGATCAACGAACCAGCCCCGATAACGGCTCCGTTCATCACCGTCGCGCCCATGCCGATCAGCACAAGTTCCTCCAACCTGCAACCGTGCAGGATGACGCCATGTCCCACTGTGCAATTCGCCCCGATTGTCAGCGGAAAGCCGGGGTCAGTGTGAAAAATGCACCCCTCCTGAACGTTTGAGCCATGCCCGACAACAATTGGTTCATTGTCACCGCGCAGAGTGGAACCGAACCAGACCGAAGCCATTGCCTCGATCGTGACTCCGCCAATCACGTTTGCATCCGGCGCAATCCAGGCGCTGCTGTGAACCTGTGGCGTAATCCCTTCAAAAGAATAGAGAGTCACCGCCGATCCTCGAACTCAGCCTGCAGATTGCGGACATGGTCTACCAGACCAGGCTGCTGAGAACGCCGCATCCGTTCGCTGGTGACGATGTTCACCAAATGCGCCTCGGTCGCTGCCAGATCGTCATTTACCAGCACGTAGTCATAGGCGTCCCAGTGGCTGATCTCGTCCCAGCTTTTCAGCATCCGCCTTTCGATCGTTTCAGCGGTGTCCTGCCCACGTGATTCTAGCCGATGCTTGAGCTCCGCAATCGAGGGTGGCAGCAGGAAGATCGACAGCACATGCTTATTCAGGTCCGAACCGTTGATCTGCTGGGCACCTTGCCAGTCGATGTCGAACAACACGTCCTGCCCATCATTTATTGCCGCTTCAACCGGTGCCTTAGGAGAGCCGTAGAAGTTACCGAAAACATGAGCATGTTCCAGCATTTCTCCATCGCTTACCATGCTTCTGAACGCCGCTTCATCGACAAAGTGATAGTCCTTGCCGTCAACCTCGCCCTCGCGCGCAGCGCGTGTCGTCGCACTGACCGAAAAGCGGATCGTTTCGTCCCAGTCGCGCAATCGTCGGGCCAGCGTCGATTTTCCGGCACCAGATGGCGAGGACAGGATGATCAGAAGGCCGCGTCGATCCATCAGGCTACTCCAGATTCTGCACCTGCTCGCGCATTTGGTCTATGACCGACTTCAGGTCAAGGCCGGTGGCAGTCAACGCTGTTGACTGCGCCTTTGAGCACAGCGTGTTGGCTTCGCGATTGAACTCCTGAATGAGGAAATCCAGCTTTCGCCCCACCGGCCCCTGCCCGCCAATCAACTCACGCGCGGCCTCAACATGGGCGCGCAGACGGTCGATTTCTTCGGTGATGTCGGATTTCACGGCCAGCAGGGCAATCTCCTGCGTCAGGCGCGTCTGATCGAGACCATCTGCTGCCCCCATTACGCGGGCCACGTTATCGCGCAACCGCTCGGCCGCGGTGCTGGCGCGGTCTGCTGCCTGTTCGGTGGCCTGTTCGACCAATGTACCGATATCCGATAGTTGCGTTTCCAAGACTGCGACCAATGCCGCCCCCTCGCCTGCACGGTTGGCGTTGAAGGCGCCAATCAGCTCAGGCAGCGCGGCCAAAAGCGCGGCGCGCAATCCCGGCACATCGCCGTCCCGTTCGGATCCGGTTTCCAGAACGCCGCGCAAGGTCAGAATGTCGGCAGCCGTCGCCGGTTTCAGTGTCAGGCCCCGGTCCATCGCGGCGGTTTCGACGCATTCGATCTGCGTTAACGCCCGGTCCAATCCATCTGCTGAGATCGTTGCCGCTTCCGCTCCGGCGTCGCGGGTCACACGCAACGACAGGCTCACAGATCCGCGCGAAATGGCTTTCTGCAGCGCCGAGCGCAGCGCCGGTTCCAGCCCCTCGATCCAGTCCGGTATGCGTAGCCGCAGGTCCAGTCCCCGACCGTTGACACTGCGCAACTCCCAACTCCAGCGCCAGTCGTCCTGCTGTCCGGTTGCCGCCGTGAAGCCCGTCATCGAGTGCGTCATGCCATTAACCTATGTTTCCTTTTTGGCGGACGCGCCGCGCCGAGCGTGGTATTAACGAATGGGTAATCTTTCTGGGGCAATCGTTAACAGACCGTTTCCAGCGTCACAACGTGCCCCGGATCGAGTGGTCTAGCGTGATACAAGGGCAGCTTGTTGATGTTTGAGAATTCCAATCTGCGAGGGTCGGCATGAGCAATCTGCGCATTTCAGGCCGTGCGCCGATCAAGATGGTCGAGGCCTATTGGGAAGGTCTTCGCAATGGCCGCCTGATGCCAAACCGTGGTGAGGTTCAGGCCCGTGGCCTTGGAGCCGCGATGGATAACGCGTTTATTCTGGAGCGCGTCGCGAATGGCTTTGCACGGCTGCGCGTCGCCGGACCGCGTCTGAACGACCTTTTGGGTATGGAAACCCGAGGGATGCCGATTTCGGCGCTTTTCCAGCAGGATGAGGCCGCCAGCCTGTCGGATATCCTCGAAACGATATTCGGCGAACCGGCGACCGCGCAGCTGACGCTGAAATCACCCGCCACTTCCGACAGCCCGGAGTTGATCGGCGAAATGGTCCTTTTGCCCCTGCGTAGCGATCTGGGTGATGTGACCCGCGCGCTTGGTTGCATCGTTTATGACGGTCAAATAAGCACTCCGCCGCGCCGATTCAGCATCGTTTCCGAACATCGCCAAACATTGACTGGCTTTGCAGAAGCCCCGGAAAACGCTTCGTTCGTCCCGCGCCGCGTCGATGCCGAACGTGCTCAGGAATTTGCCGAACCCGCCGCATCGTTTGAAACGCAGGCCCCAAGGCCGCGCCGCGCTGGCGAGCGCCCGCATTTGCGCCTTGTGAAGTCAGACGACACCTAAAGCAGGTCCGTTCAATACCCGCGCAGTGCTGCTGAGACTATGATCGTCTCAGACCGCTTCAGCTTGCCGGGGCGCGCGACGTTCGGACAGTTCCTCGGCCACCAAAAACGCCAACTCCAGCGCCTGGCTTGCGTTGAGGCGCGGATCGCATGCGGTGTGGTAGCGATCTGAAAGATCCTCGTCCGTAACAGCGCGCACGCCACCGGTGCATTCGGTGACATCCTGGCCAGTCATCTCGAAATGCACACCGCCGGGGACGCTGCCCTCGGCATTGTGGACGTCGAAGAACTCGCGAACTTCACGCAGGACCGACTCGAACGGGCGGGTTTTATAACCCGAGGACGATTTGATCGTGTTGCCGTGCATCGGATCGCAAGACCAGAGGACGTTGAACCCTTCTTCCTGCACTGCGCGGATCAGTTTCGGCATATGGTCGCCAACGGTTCCGGCACCGAAGCGATTGATCAAAGTGATCCGACCGGCCTCGTTTTCCGGGTTCAGGGTCGAGATCAGCTGTTTCAGGTCGTCGGTGGTGATCGACGGGCCACATTTCAGCCCGACCGGGTTTTGCACGCCGCGCGCGAACTCTACATGCGCGCCGTCAGGCTGGCGTGTCCGGTCGCCGATCCAGATCATGTGGCCCGAACCTGCCAACCATTTTCCGGTGGTGGAATCAACGCGCGTCAGCGCCTCTTCGTACTCCAGCAGCAGCGCTTCGTGGCTGGTGTAGAAATCAACCGTGCTCAGGTCATGGGTCGTCTCAGCTGTCATCCCTGCCGCGGCCATGAAATCCAGCGTGTCCTGAATGCGGTTAGCCATGTCGCGGTATTTTTCGGCCTCGTCACGATCCGTGAAGCCAAGTGTCCAGGAATGCACATGATGCACGTCGGCGTAGCCACCCGTCGAAAACGCCCGGATCAAATTCAGCGAGGCCGCGGCTTGTGTATAAGCCTGCAACATCTTCGACGGATTCGGAATCCGTGCTTCGGCGGTGAATGGCAGGTCATTGATGATGTCGCCGCGGAACGAGGGAAGTTCCACGCCATCGATCACCTCGGTTGGGGCCGAGCGTGGCTTGGCAAATTGCCCTGCCATCCGGCCAACCTTTACCACAGGCACTTTGGCACCAAATGTCAGCACCATCGCCATTTGAAGCATCACTCTAAAGGTGTCGCGTAAGTTATCAGCAGAGAACTCGGAAAAGCTTTCAGCGCAATCACCACCCTGCAACAGAAACGCCTCTCCTCGCGACGCTTCTGCCAGCGCGGCTTTTAGGCGACGCGCCTCACCCGCAAAGACCAGCGGAGGGTATTTTCCAAGCTGCGCCTCGACCGCATTCAGGGCTTCGGCGTCGGTATAGTCGGGCATTTGAACCCTTGGCTTGCCGCGCCATCCGGTTTTCTGCCACTCGGCCATATCCACTCTCCGTCCTTCAGGGTCAAAATCGACCGCGTCGTTATAGCCGCAGTTGCTGCGGTTGCAAATGTGCAAAACGCGACGGCACGCCTTGTGGAAAGGGGCAAAACCTGTTTCGGTATCCGGCGACTTATTGTGATGGGTGCCCGGTGGACGACAAGCTGGAAACGACTGTTGAGGTTGGCACGGCCAAGCAGCGCAGATTTGTCTTTGTTCTACTGGATAACTTCACTCTGCTTTGCTTCTCGGCGGCTATCGAAAGCCTGCGCATCGCAAACAGAATGTCGGGCCAACAGCTCTATACCTGGACGATAATGGCCGAGGGCGGCGGTGTGGTGCGATGTTCGGCGGGCACTGCGTTCCAACCTGACAGCGACCTTGCCGAAACCGGGCGTGACGACACGATCCTGGTTTGCGGCGGCATTGATGTGGCCAGTGCCAGCACTAAGCGATTGGTCGGATGGCTGCGCCGCGAAGCGCGCCGTGGCCCTATTATCGGTGGGCTGTGCACGGCCGGATACACTCTGGCCAAAGCGGGTCTCCTCGACGGCAAGAAGGCCACGATCCACTGGGAGAATCAGGATAGTTTTGTCGAGGAATTTGAAGAAGTTACTCTGACCAAGTCGGTTTTCGTCGTTGACGGTCAGCGCATCACCACTGCCGGTGGCACAAGCTCTATCGACCTGATGCTGAAGCTGATTGCCGACGATCACGGCGAAACCCTGGCCGGAGCAGTTGCCGATCAACTGATCTATTCGTCGATCCGCACCGATCAGGACACGCAACGCCTCAGCGTGCCAACCCGGATCGGCGTACGGCACCCGAAGCTCAGCACTGTCATTCAGATGATGGAAACCAATATCGAGGAGCCGATCAGCCCCTCGCTTCTGGCCAAGGATGTCTCGATGAGCACACGACAGCTGGAACGCTTGTTCCGGCGCTATCTGAACCGCTCACCCAAGCGATATTATATGGAACTACGGCTGCAGAAGGCGCGAAATCTGCTGATGCAGACGGATATGAGTGTGATCAACGTCGCACTTGCCTGCGGTTTTGCCAGTCCCTCGCATTTTTCGAAATGCTACCGGTCGCACTATAACACGACACCCTACAGAGAGAGAGGCGCGCAAGCTGCGCGCCTCTCGGTCTAGGACGGCGTTCCGAAGTTACGAGCCGCTTTTCAAGTGCAGACGCAAAGCTGGACGTCCACGTACGGTCTTGCGGAAGCGCTTGCAGTTGTTGCCTTCGTTCGATTCTGCGACATGCTGGCCAGCGTCGACGCAGACCGTCAGCCAATAGCTGCCCGGCAGCCAGTTCAGCGTCTGGACCAGGCCAATCACTTTGGATTTTGAACTGTTGGCGGCAATCGGGCCAAACTTGATCGCAGCCACATCATCGTAGCCGGGGATGGTGTACGGTGCCATTTGGGCTGGCGTCGGATCCGGGCAGCTGCCGCCGCCACTGGCAGAGCAGCTGATTGTTGCGATCGAGCGACCCGCTTTCGCACCGCCTGTGTTTTTGACGGTCAGCTTGCCGGTCTTCGTGTTGAAGGCAGGCTTCAGGTCCGGAAGCCCGGCTGCTTCGGCCATCGGAGCCAAAGCGGTCATGGCAGTCGCGGCAATGACGACGGCCATTGAGATTGATTTGAGGGTGGTCATGTTGAATCGCTCCATTGAGTAACTGGTAATGATGCCCGTGGGTCGCTTCACTGTAAAAAAGGGTTCAAAAGTTTCTGCGCAGCCGCCATAGGTCGCCGCTGAACCTGCCCTGAGAATACTTCAGCGGCCCAAAAACGCAAAAACGCGCGTAAAGGCCGCCGCGAAAGGCTCAGAAAGCGTCGCCAGTCGTTGCACCTTGCCTGTGTTTTGGCACATCATGCGCCGGGGAGCGTTGCCATGATCGAAGTCCATGACATTCACAAACATTTCGGCGGCTTTCATGCCGTTGATGGGGCGACCCTAACGATCGAGGCCGGGACGATCACCGGACTGATTGGGCCCAATGGCGCGGGCAAGACGACTTTGTTCAACGTGATCGCGGGGAATCTTCCACCGACCAGTGGCCGGGTGACCATGGATGGCGAGGATATCACCGGCCTTCCACCGCACACGCTGTTCGGGAAAGGGTTGCTGCGGACGTTCCAGATTGCCCATGAATTCACCTCAATGACCGTACGGGAAAACCTGATGATGGTGCCCGGTGATCAATCCGGAGAGCATATCGTTAACGCATGGCTCAAACGCGGTCAGATTGCCGAGGAAGAGCGTGCGCTGGCCGCGAAGGCCGATGAGGTGCTGGATTTCCTGACCGTCTCACATTTGGCCGATGAGCGTGCCGGGAACCTGAGCGGCGGGCAGAAAAAGCTGCTGGAGCTTGGCCGCACCATGATGGTCGACGCCAAAATCGTATTCCTGGATGAGGTTGGTGCGGGCGTGAACCGCACCCTGCTGAACACCATCGGCGACGCGATCATCCGGCTGAACAAGGAACGCGGCTACACTTTCGTGGTGATCGAGCATGACATGGATTTCATCGGGCGTCTGTGCGACCCGGTGATCTGTATGGCCGAAGGCAAGGTCCTCGCCGAAGGTACGCTGGACGAGATCAAGGCCAATGAACAAGTGATCGAGGCTTATCTGGGCACCGGCCTCAAGAACAAGGATGCGGTGGCATGAGGCTGGCGGCGTTTGTTTTGTTGGCATCGGTCGGTGCAGGGCATGCGCAGGATGCGCCCCTTATGACGTGTCAGATGATCGACGCCGAAAAGAACCTTGTCGTGTTCGAAGTGCGCTCATCGCGCGATCTCTCCCTGGTGCTGAATATACTCGATACCGGGCAGACCTATACCGCACAGGTCGAGGTGAACCGCGCAGACACACCCGGTGCCGTGGCAATCGTCAGCGATCCCAGTCCGACAGGCGAGGTGTTGATCGGACAGCTTCGCTTGGACGGTGCGCTGGGGATGATCTATGCCAATCCGACCGACGCGAACCGCACCCGATATCTTGGCAATTGCGACGGCTATCAGGCGGCTTTTGCGCTATGGGCCGAAACCCAAGGTGAAGAATGAGTAACACAGCGCAACTTGCTGAGAACACAGCCGTCGAGCCGTTTCTGATCGGTGACGGAATGACCGGCGGCTATGGCACCGGGGCGGACATCCTCCACGACTGCACCGTGGCGGTGAACCCCGGTGAGATTGCGGTGATCGTCGGCCCCAACGGAGCTGGCAAATCGACGGCGATGAAGGCGGTGTTTGGAATGCTGAACCTGCGCGCCGGGGCGGTGCGGATCGGGGGTGAGGATATCACGCACCTGACCCCACAAGCCCGCGTTGCCAAGGGGATGGCCTTCGTGCCGCAGACCAGCAACATCTTCACCTCGCTGACGGTCGAGGAGAACTTGGAAATGGGGGCGTTCCTGCGCCGCGATGACATCCGCGAAACCATCGAGCAGGTTTATGATCTGTTCCCGATCCTGCGCGACAAACGCCGTCAGGCCGCCGGAGAGCTATCGGGCGGCCAACGCCAGCAAGTTGCGGTAGGTCGCGCCCTGATGACCCAGCCGCAGGTGCTGATGCTGGACGAACCCACCGCCGGGGTCAGCCCCATCGTGATGGACGAGCTGTTCGACCGGATCATCGAAGTTGCACGCACCGGGATCAGCATTCTGATGGTGGAACAGAACGCGCGGCAAGCGCTGGCGATTGCCGACAAGGGCTACGTGCTGGTGCAGGGCCGCAATGCCTTCACCGATACCGGCAAGGCGCTGTTGGCCAACGACGAAGTGCGGCGGAGTTTTTTGGGCGGATGAGGGGTTTGTTCCTAGCGAGCTGTGTAATTGTCGCCTGCTTTGGGACCGCTGCGCGCGCAATTTTTGATTTCAATGAAACATGTGCAATTGCCGACGAGAAGGTCACCGTAACAGTCGCAGGCCAACGCAGGACGCTAGATTCCGACAATCGGTTTCGTGTTTCGATTGGCCACTTTGGTTCGGAATACATCCCGGCGTCTGTGACTTTCTCTGACGGAGTCAGACACGGCGCGCGCTCTTACTTTCCAGTTATGAAAGATGCCGATGTGCCCCGCGATGTTTTGCGGCAGCAACCAGGTAATGTAGTCATCTGGCTTCATTATGAGAGTGCATCGTCGACTGAACCTGCAAGGATAGTTCTTAGATGTCCGGCGTAGCGGTTATGGACCAAGGTTCCACGCACACCGTTTCCGCCCGGAATCAAGCCTGTAAGGCGCCGGGCGAGCGCCTGTCTGCCCCCCGGGCAGGCGCTCCTACGACGTTGCAATACGAACTGGCGTCGGAGGCAAGGTGGATCCATAAATTGCCCCCAACCAGTGTTGCTGCGCCTCCCCGCAGACAGGCCCCCGCCCGGCTTGCACTCCTCCTCGCCCTCTTCCCCACCACCACCCTCGCCGAAGGCCGCGACGACCCGTTCCTGCGCTGCGCGTTCGAAGATGGTCGGCAGGTGATCCTTTCCGAACGCGGCGATGATTTCGTCTGGACCGAGAACGAAAAGGGCACCGTCGCCGCCTTCTTGCAACGCGCCGACGGTGATCCGCTTGCCTCGCTCTATACCTATCTGCCCGATCGCGGGGCGCAGGTACTGACCCTCGACCTCGACGCGATGGCCGATGCCGAGGGCACCCTGCCCCCGGTTGGCACCGCGATGATCGTAACCCCAGCGCTGGACGGTTCCGGGCGCCTGACACCAATTGTCCAATACGGGCGCTGTGTGGAGTTCATTGGATGACAGACTTTCTCAATGCCCTGGTCGTGCTGGGGAATTTCGTGATCGTTCCGGGGATTGCCTATGGCAGCCAGCTGGCGCTTGGCGCGCTGGGGGTGACGCTGATCTACGGTATCCTGCGGTTTTCAAACTTCGCCCACGGCGACACGATGGCGTTCGGAGCCATGTCGACCATCCTGATCACTTGGGGCATGCAGGCCGTTGGCATCTCGTTCGGGCCACTGCCCACCGCCCTGCTCGCCCTGCCCTTCGGCATAATGGTGACCATGCTTCTGTTGCTGATCACCGACCGCACGATCTATCGCTTCTACCGCGTCCAGAAAGCCGCCCCGGTGATCCTCGTCATCGTTTCGATGGGAGTTATGTTTATCATGAACGGCCTCGTCCGCTTCGTGATTGGCCCCGACGATCAGAACTTTCTGGACGGAGAACGCTTCATCATCTCGGCCCGTGATTTCAAGAAAATGACCGGCCTGAATGAAGGCCTTGCGATCAAAACCACGCAGGGCATCACGTTGGTCACCGCAATTGTCGTCGTCATCGCCCTGTTCTGGTTCCTGAATCGCACCCGTACCGGCAAGTCGATGCGCGCCTTTTCGGATAACGAGGATCTGGCCCTGCTGAGTGGCATCAACCCCGAACGCGTCGTCATGATTACGTGGATGCTGGTGGCAGGCCTCGCGACAATCGCAGGCGTGCTCTACGGCCTCGATAAATCCTTCAAGCCGTTCACGTATTTCCAACTCCTGTTGCCGATCTTCGCTTCGGCCATAGTCGGCGGGCTGGGCAATCCGCTGGGCGCAATCGTCGGGGGGTTCATGATTGCCTTTGCCGAGGTGACGGTGACCTATCCGCTGAAGAAGGTGCTGGGATATCTGATGCCGGAATCGCTGGAACCCGACAGCCTCGTCCAGCTTCTGTCCACCGACTATAAATTCGCGGTCAGCTTCGTGCTGCTGATAATCGTGCTGCTGTTCCGACCGACGGGACTGTTCAAGGGGCAGGCAGTATGAGCGGGCGTATTCATCCAGTCATCCTGTTCGGGATCGTCGCCGGTTTGATGATCGGCACCGGATTCATCCAGTCGTGGAACACCGCGCTGCTGATCCTGAATTTCGGCCTGATCTCAGCCATCATGGCGCTGGGGGTGAACATCCAGTGGGGTTACGCAGGGCTGTTCAATGTTGGGATCATGGGGTTTGTCGCACTGGGAGGGCTTGGTGCCGTCCTCGTCTCGATGCCCCCCACGACAGAGGCTTGGTCTGCCGGAGGCGTCCGCGTCATCCTCGGCCTATTGGCCGGTGCCGCGACCATCGCACTAGCTGCGTTTGCACAGAAACGCCTGACGGGACGAACTCGCGCGCTGGCCATTCTGGGCGTTCTGGTCGGGGGGTTCATCGTCTACCGCGCGATCTTCGACCCGGCGGTCGAGGCCATTGAGGACGTCAACCCGGCCGCAACGGGATACCTCGGTGGGCTGGGGCTGCCGATCATCGTCTCCTGGCCCGTTGGCGGACTTCTGGCTGCGGGTGCGGCATGGATCATTGGCAAGACGGCACTTGGGCTGCGATCCGATTACCTCGCCATCGCGACCCTTGGCATTGCCGAGATCATCATCGCTGTTCTGAAGAACGAGGATTGGCTGAGCCGGGGCGTCAAGAATGTCATCGGAATGCCTCGCCCGGTCCCCTACGAAGTTGACCTGCAACAATCCGAGAGTTTCGTCGCACGGATGGAAAGCTGGGGGTTTGATCCGATCACCGCCTCGTCGGTCACGGTCAAACTCAGCTATGCCGCGCTGTTCACCATCGTGCTGCTGGCGCTGATCTGGCTGACCCAGGCGGCGCTGAATTCACCTTGGGGGCGGATGATGCGTGCGATCCGCGACAATGAGGTTTCGGCCGAGGCGATGGGCAAGGATGTCACCGCACGGCACCTGCAGGTATTCATCCTCGGCTCGGCCATCTGCGGTCTCGCCGGTGCGATGATGACGACGCTGGACGGGCAGCTGACACCGGGTGCCTATCAGCCGCTGCGCTTCACATTCCTCGTCTGGGTCATGGTGATCGTCGGTGGCTCGGGCAACAACTGGGGCGCTGTGTTGGGCGGCTTCCTGATCTGGTTCCTCTGGGTTCAGGTCGAACCCATTGGCCTGACCGTGATGAGTGGCATCACCAGCCTGCTGCCGGAAGGGTCGGCGCTTGGCGAACGCCTGATTGAAAGTGCTGCGCATATGCGACTGCTGACCATGGGTGTGATCCTGTTGCTGGTATTGCGGTTCAGCCCTCGCGGACTGATCCCGGAAAAATGAGTGTGCACCGTGGCGGCGTGTTTATCCTGATCCCAGCAGCAGGTGGCTCAACCCGAATGCGCGGGCGCGACAAGCTGCTCGAGGATGTGGGCGGAACGCCACTTCTGGCGCGACAGGTGCGCGTTGCGCTGTCGACGGGTGCGTTTGTCGGGGTGACCTTTGATCCAGGCGGTCCACCGGCGCGATTGACGGCATTATCGCTGGTCGCCGATCCGAGAATTATGGCGATCCCGGTGCCGAATGCTGCCGAGGGTATGTCTGCCTCGCTGGCTCGTGGTGCTGTTGCCGCGGATACTCTGGGCGGTGATGCTGCACCAGGTGGGATCATGGTATTGCCAGCAGATATGCCAGAGATCGACGCTGAAGACCTGAAAAAGCTCTGCGCCGCATTTGAAACGGCCCCGGACCAGATCGTACGGGCCGTTTCGTCAGACGGTACACCGGGACATCCGGTGATTTTTCCGCGCCGCTGTTTCGCGGCCCTTGCCGTTCTAACGGGCGATGCAGGCGCGCGTTCGGTTCTGGAGGGCGAGGAAGTTACTCTCGTGCCCCTAGCCGGAAATCACGCCACGCTGGATCTTGATACGCCCGAAGATTGGGCCGCTTGGCGGGGCGCTCGGTCGTCGCAGGGCTAGCGTAGCCGCCAGGCCTCTCAGAAGGCCACCAGCACCCCGTGATCACTCATCGTTGCGGCGGCTGTTGCTAAGGCGGCTACAAGCAGTGTGGGAAATATGACGTCCATGGCGAAATTCCTTCTGATCGAGTTGGTTTCGATCAGTAGGTCGCGCGCCGGCGCCAATTCGTTCAAACTTTTCAGAATTATGCAGCTGCTTGGCTGAAGGCCGTCAGAGCAATTCCGCCGCTTCATCCGCATTCATCGTCGGGCGTGATCTAATATACGCCGCCTCGGCCGCCGTGAACCGCAGGCGCGGATTAAGGGCGATCAGATCATTTCGCTGGTCTTCGACAAGGCCATTCAACTGGGCCCCAATCGGGCAGAAACTGTCGATCCAAAGCCCGCCGACATTCAAAATCTCATGCGACGCGCACATCAGATTTACCATCAGCTGATCTGCCACGGTCGACCGCTCGACCCCGTCCAGATGCAGTAAATCGCGTGCTGCGACCAGATGTTGGCGGTTGCCCAAAATCGCCTCGAAATCGGGACAATCGACCAGCACATTCTGATCCGGTGCAACAACAATTGGACGCGTTGGGCGGTCTTTTCCCAACACGCTTCCGGCAATCCGCATCGGGGTCGCGTCGTTCCACAATTGGGCTTCAATGCAGGAATTCGTGCTGGTCCAGATCAGCGGCTGCAACCCGTTGTCCAGCGTTTGAACCACGTCGCCCGCCTTCAGTTCGCAGGCCGGACGCGCACCGGTATCGGTCTCAACCAGAGTGGCAGCGGCAATACTGGAGAACGCGACTTCGCGACGATACCCCAATGCCGAAACACCCGGGATCGAAACATCCGGGACGATCCGAAGATGCGGCGCATCACGATCCGGGATTTGGTCGACGTGCTGCTGCGCTGTAAGACCGATTTGCTCCCCCAACGGCTCGGGCGTCACTGGATCGGCATCGCCGGAGACATACTCAAAGGAAACGTCGTTGGGCATACGTTGCGTTCCAAACTCATTACAAGATTTTGTGCGCGTACATCGCGCTTCGTACGTGTGGTCTGTTACCTGAATGGGACCAAATCGTGAAAGGGAAAGGCGTCAAACGTGACAAATTTTCTCAATTTTTCGACAATTTCTACCAGAAGTTGCCGGATTTCTTCTCATATCCCGGCATTGCACGAGTTCCGGACGATCTTGATTGACGCGAACGTCATGCTGATTCGCTCGTTTGGGTTGAATCTTTGCTTACTGGATTGGAGGTATTCGCCGTTTCCAAGGCCGGGTCAGACTGCCTTATCCGCGCTGCGCGCCCAAAATTTCTGCACCGTCAACCACAACTTCTGTCCTGGTTCCCGAGCGGCAGAGCTGAGAAATCCTGACATCGGCAGCCGCAAAATCTGACCTGACAGATCGAGCAGGACGACATCGCCGTTATAACCGACCACATCTGCCAATACGCTGAACGCAGCAGTGCTGTCGCCCGGTGAATGTTGCGATAGCAGCGTGTCCTCAACGGCAATAGCCAACGTCAACTGATCACCCGATCTGATCCCGGCAGATGCTGGAAATGAAGCCTCGCCCAGATGCACCATCACGTCGCCATCGACCAGAACGGCCTTCGCATTCAAGACCACGGGCGGCGTTTGCCAGCCTGTGCAACGCCCCATCGAAAAGCCAAGCACGCGGTCCGCCAGGGCAGCTACTTCGGTCGGGGAATGGGTGATGTGGATAACCGGAATATTCAATTCGCGGACCGCATCGGCGATCACGCGCAGCGTCGTGGCCCGAAGCTCGGCGTCCAAACCGCTCAGCGGTTCGTCCAGCAGCAGCAGTTGCGGGTCGCTGGCCAGGGCCCGCGCCACGGCGACACGCCGGGCTTCACCACCCGACAGGCCACCCGTGCCGCGGTTTAGCAGGGGCGTGATCCGAAGCGCCTCGGCAATTCGGGCAACGTGGTCTTCCTTCACACCACGCCGCCGTGCGCCGTATGAGAGGTTGCCAGCAACATCGAGATGAGGAAACAGCCGCGCATCCTGGAACACGACTCCGACACGGCGCAGGGACGGAGGTAAATGGGTGGCGTCGTCCTGCCAGCTTTGACCTGCGAACCGAACGGTGCCGACCGTGCCCGGTTCCAATCCCGCCAACACGCGCAGAAATGTGGTCTTGCCACTGCCCGATGGACCGTTAACGGCAGTTATACCGCCAAGTGGCACCTCCTCCTGCACCTGCAACCGGAATTCGGGCAGATCCAGCGTGACGTCGATTTCCAGCGCGCTATCCAAGCCGCCCTGCCCCCCCCCGGTTCAGTGCATAGACCCCGATAAGCACGATCATCGAAAACACCAGCAAACCCAGGGACAGACGATGGGCCACAGCCCAGTCGAGCGTTTCGACCGCCGTAAAGACTTCGATGGAGACTGTCCGGGTCCGCCCCGGAATATTGCCGCCCACCATCAGGACCACGCCAAATTCACCGATTGTATGAGCGAAACTCAGGACAGCCGCCGTCAGCACGCCACGCCGCGACAGCGGCAACACGACGCTGCGAAACAAATCGGCGCGTGTCGCTCCCAGCGTCGCTGCAGCCTCCGTCATTTGGCGGTCCACGGATTGAAACGCCGTCTGCATGGGCTGCACAGCAAAGGGCAGCGAGTAGAGGATTGAAGCGACGACCAGCCCCGCGAAGGAAAATGCCAGGGTGCTGCCCGTCACTCGGACCCAGGCCGCCCCAAGCGGGGCATCCGGTGACATCAGGATCAGTAGGTAGAAGCCCAGAACCGTGGGCGGCAGGACCAGCGGCAACGCGGTGATCGCCTCGATTACCGGGCGCAGCCGGTTGCGAGTCGTTGCCAGCCACCAGGCCAGCGGCATGGCGAGAATCAGCAGCAGCACCGTCGTTACCGCAGCAAGTTGCAGGGTCAGCAGCACCGCGGCCGTCATTGGTCCGGCCTGGGCAGGTGATACCCCGCCGCCTCGATTGTCGGGGCAGCGGACGGACCGGTGATCCAATTGAAATAGGCACGCGCAGTGGGGTTGTCGCTTAGAAGAGCTGCCGATTGCACTAATGACTCCTCATCCGCTGGTGCCTCGACAAAGGAAAACTGTGGATCTTCAGCCAATCCATCTTGAACCTGTGCCAGTGCGAGTAACCCATAGCGCACATTGCCAGTCGCCAAAAATGCAGCTACCTGACCAACGCTGTCGCCAGTAATCAAGTTGTCGATCGTCAACCCTGCTGCTTCTAACGCTTCCGTTGCGGCAACGCCGTAGGGCGCCAGCGCGGGATTGGCGATAGCAATTGGATTTTGCGCGGCCTTTGCCAAAGCCCGAGGCCAGTCTTTTGGCATATCTGCAGGACCAACCAGCACCAACCGCCCGACTGCATAAGGGCGGACATCCACCGCCTTGCCAGAGGCGAGCAGCGCCTCGGCGCGTGCTGTATCCGCCGACAGGAAGACATCGAATGGCGCGCCCGCTGCGATCAGAGCCGCGTGTCGTCCGGTGGATCCGCCGGCCAGCAGCACCCGGTGGCCGGTTTCAGCCTCAAAAGCCGGCGCAAGCCCTTTTGCCGTCGTCAGAAAATTGGCCGCGACGGCGACGGTAACCTCGCCAGCATCCGCTGCGCGCAGCGGGATCAGCAGCAGACTGCACAGAAGGATCAGGCGGCATAACATGGGCGCGCATCGAACGCTGCAACGGGGCGGAATGCAAGCCGCCCGATGCAGCGACTGCCGCAAATTTGACTGTTCGGTGAAAGGATGCGTCAGTGTCGCCGACACACTGAGAAAGGCGCCCTTATGTCTGACCCGATTGCGACCCGACTGGCCGCCGCAAAAGATATCTGCCAGTCCAGCGGCGCGACCGCGCTTGGCTATTTTCGCGCCCTCGAGAACCTCACGATTGAGCGCAAGGGCCACCAGGATCTGGTGTCCGAGGCAGACCGCAACGTCGAACTGGAAATCCGTGCCGCGCTGGCCGCCGCCTTCCCCGACGACGGCGTCGTCGGCGAGGAACACGCCCCGACGGCAGGCACATCCGGCTTCACTTGGGTCATCGACCCGATTGATGGCACCGCCAATTTCGTCGCAGGCATTCCGGTCTGGGCCGTGGTTCTGGCATGCGTCCATAATGGCCGCACCGAGATTGGCATCGTCCACGACCCGGTCCATGACGAGATGTTCTGGACCCGGCGCGGCGGCGGCGCATTCTGCAATGACCGGCCCCTGAAAGTCGCAGACAGCGAAGGCCTCCATGATGGGACGATCGGCGTTGGATATTCGGGGCGCTCGAAGCCCGGTGCGATCCACGCATTGATCCGGGAGATCGATGTGCGCGGCGGGTTGTTTTATCGCAATGCGTCGGGTGCCGTGTCCCTGGCGATGGTCGCAGGCGGTCGGTTGCTGGGCTACGCCGAGGATCACATGAACGCCTGGGATTATCTGGCCGGACAGTTGCTTGTGGCTGAGGCAGGCGGCCGTGTTGAGGATCAGGACGCAGATGCCGCTATTACAAGCGGAGGGCGGGTGATCGCGTCGGCTCCGGTCGTCTGGGAGGATTTGTTGGAGATGTGTGAGGACGCGTTTTGAAGCAGAACACAAATCGGCAGGCAAAGAAATCGACGCTGATTTGACACCGGTCTGGCTTGAACTTGCGGCGCCATCGGAACATGAAACCAGTTTCCGATATTGAGGCAGAGATTGAGGCGGGGCCTCCAGCTATAAAATCCGTCAGTTCATTGCCGGAAGACTTTCGGCGAAAAGACAAACGAGGGGCGCGATTTTCCCGCCTTGCGGCTGTATTTCGCGAGGGTCAAACCACCCGCAACGTCCCGCGCTCAACCAGCCGACACTCGAACAACCGCGATTTCGGGGCCTGATCCGGGTCTTCGATCATCGCCACGATCAGTTCCACACTGGTCTTGATGATTTGCTCAACGGGTTGGAATATCGTCGTCAGGTTGATGTTTTCCCAGCCCGACATTTCCATGTCGTTGAGGCCGATCAGGCCGATATCTCCCGGAACACTCAGTCCCGCACTTTCAATGGCACTCATCGCGCCGATGGCAAGAACGTCATCACCGCAGAAATACGCCTCGGCAGGGCCCCCGTCCACCAGCCGCGCCATTTCCGTCCGACCGGCACGAAATGAATAGGCCTCGGCGTAGCTGACTGAGACATCGACGCCCGGTACATCCTTTAAAGCATCCAGAAAACCTTCTGCGCGGTCCTGTGTTGAGGTTGCTGACTTTGGCCCGCCCATGAAACCGATCCGTCGATAGCCGTGTGCCAGCAGTGCCTCTGCGGCCAACCGCCCGCCCTGACGGTTGTCGATACCAACGACATGCACCTGCGGTGCGTCCGTATAACGTCCAAACGAGTGCACGATCGGCGCATCGGATTTGCGGAATGCTTCGGCAAAGGCTGGTGGCAAGGTCGACGAGGCCAACACGACACCATCGACCGAATATTGTTGCAGCATCTGCACGGATTGTTCGGGTTCCGATGTGTTCGACAGGTTCACCAGCAAAGGACGCAAGCCCCGGTCCTGCAGGCTGCGGGTGAACAGATCGAAAACCTCAAGGAAAATCGGGTTGTGAAAGTTGTCGCTGACCAGACCGATCAGCTTGGTGCGACGCGTTGTCAGGCTGCTGGCCAAAACGTTCGGACGATAGCCAAGGCTGCTGGCCGCTGTTTCAACTTTGGCGCGCGTTTTGGCCGACACCGACGCGCCCTCGGTAAACGTGCGTGACACAGCCGAGCGTGATACGCCCGCCTTTTCGGCCACATCTTTCAACGTTACTGCCACGCCGGACCGCCTGGGATTGCCGGGGCGCGCCCGCCGCGCCTTCGGGCCATGCTACGCCCTGCGGCTGGCTCCTTGCAACCGGTTGCAGAGTTGCCCGCCGCTACCGCCCCCAAAGCTCGGTCTGGTTGCCGCCAAGCTTGGTGTAGATCAGCGGGCGCAGCCCCTCGGCAAGCGCTTCTAGCGTTGGGTTTTTACGCAACAACAAGTATTGCTCGATCCACGCCAATTGATATGCGGTCAGCTCCTGTGTGCCGTCAAAAAAGCTCTGCTCGACTCCGGTAATTTCTGCACTTTTTGCGCCGTCGATGAGGTCGGAGGCAGCGAATTCCACGATCCGATGCAGTGCCCCCTCGCAAATCTCGGTGGCCGGTATCTGCTGACGCTCAAGCAACAGGGCGGTTGTGACCAGCGGGGCAATCGCGTGCAGCTGGTAATGCAATCCGAACTTTCCGCGGCGCATTTCCTGCGGCAGACTGCCGTCGACGCTGGCTGAGCACATCACTTCGTCTAAGGACTCTGCCGCCCAGTCGCGCATGTCAGCAGCGTCGCTATGAACCGAGATTGCGGCCGCAGCCAGCGCTGCCCATGCACGCAGGTTCCCTTGCTGCGACCGACCGGGAGCGTCAGCCCAAAAATCAATTTGCGCGCGCATCCGGCGCCCTAACCAATCGAGCACGACCGCCCGCCGGGGATCATCGGCCGTATATGGCGTGGTCTGCCACAAGACCAAAGCAAAGCCCGCCAAACGCGCGCCGATAGTCAGCTGAACCGTTTCTGTTCCGAGGTCCGACAGCGCGTCCGCGTCGGCCCATTCACCCAGACGCGCAACGATGCAGTCGGCAACGGTCGTTCGCTCTTTGATGCTGCCGACGTAAAGACCTTCGGTCTGATCGGCCAATTCGTCGATGAACCCGTCCAGCGGTGCCAAAGCTGATTCCACTTCAGCCTCGCGATCTTCGTCCAAAGTGGCACGCGCGGAATCGTCGTCGTCATATCGACTGACATAGGTCATCGAGATTACAGGCGGTGGCGCAGCGGTGCAGTCCTGTTGCGCGGCAACCGGTGCAGCCACTCCGAACAGGCAGAGTACGACGATTGCGATACCGGGCCAAATCGAAGCATTGCGCCTCATTCGATGGCGACCATTGCAGACAGCAGCGATATCAGCGGCTTCGCTTGCCTGTTGCCAAGATCGTGCGCTTTTTGCAGCCAGATCAGCGCAAATTCAGGGTCTGCATCCAGCCCGATCCCGAGGCCAAGCGCGCGACCGTATTCTACCATCGCGCCAGTGTGGCCAGCCTCAGCGGCACGCAGCAGCCAAGAGGCCGAAGTCGCCAAATCCGTATGGGTCTTAGCGCCACTGCGTAACAGCATGCCCAGTTCATATTGCGCCGAATTCACGCCCTGCTCGGCAGCAACCTCATATGCCGCACGAATATCAAGGCGTTGATCGAGTTCCCGGCGGACCCGCCTGTCAGCACCATGATACTGGTCCAGCGCCCACCGGATATCGCTCAGATCATCGCCCGCGATCATCGCGGCAAGGTATTCCGCAGCCTGAACCGGGGCGAAGGTTTGCGCACCGACATCGGCTGCGAGTAAATATAACCGGCGCGCGGCCAATGTATCGCCATCCAGCAACGCGCGCAGATCGTTCTCAACCTCGCTCGCCGCGTTTCCGCTTTCAAACAGCGACATCTTGTAATCACTGATCGAAAGCCTCGACAGCGTGTGCCCGTATTCCATCGACCGCCCAACCTTGGTCCAATGCAAAACACCCACCGCCCGTTCTTGCGCAGCATAGGCATCTGCCACTTCAGCCACATCCTTGGTGCTGCAATTCATGAGCGAGATTGCCCGCTCCATTTAACGATCAAACGTTGCATCATCGACAAAAGGTGCAGCTATCATCTGAGCTGCGAAGTCGCCGCGGTCCTCAATGATCTGCGCATACTCCAGATAGGCGTCCCGGGGATCACGCTCGGTCAGCCGCTGCAGCAACCGCATCGACGCCCCCTCACCACGATTAATCGACGCGGCAAGCAGCTTGCGAATGTCCTGAACGACGACCGGATCGCGAGAAGCGTGGCGGATCAGCACGACAGCCAGATCAATTCCGCTGGCAGCGCCGACGTGAATATGCCCACGTCGGAACAGTTCGACCGCACTTTCGGCCTCAGCAGGCGTCAATGCGAGTTCGTATTCCTGTTTAATGTAGGTTTCCATCGCACCATCACTGCGGGCGACCCGGCGCGCCCAGAACCGCAGAACATCGTCGGATACCGCGGGATCGGATTGCAGGTATTGGAGGAAATTGGCGGTGGAACCTCCGTGCCCGCGCAGGGCGCCTGTCTGCATCCTTGCAATTGCCTCAGGTTCAGAGGTCAGATCGAATTTGGCCAGTTCATTTGGAGTTGCCCGGAAAGTGTCTTGATCTGCATCTGCATAGATTTGCGTCCAATGCCGCACCTCGTCCATCAATGGCGCATTTGGCAGGCGGCAACGATAAAGATCGGCCAGTTCCTTGATAGCGGGCACATGCCCATGACGTGCGACTGCGTTGGTAAGCAACGTTTCAGCGCGCGCGGTTTTCTGGGGATTATGGCGGTCTGACCCAACCAAGATCGTGGCCAGCCAGGTCATGGCGTCGGGGTTGTCCTGCGCCACGGCCCATTCCAGCACCTCAATCAGCACTGGTTGTCCGGCCCAGCGACCCAGTCGCAGCTCAAGTTCCCGGGCAAGACGCAGAAGTACCGGCGCCGGGACCCCGGGCCGTGCCGCAACTTCTTTCAGATAGATCAACCATTCGCTGTCTTTGTTCAGATTCTCGCCCACCAGAACTGCATCCAGTTCCATGAATGGCACTGCCGACCTGCGCCGGACTGCGCCAGCGCGGTCATGGTTGAATTTCAGTAGCCGACGCACTTCGGATTCGGTCGTCGCACCCGAAGCAATCAGCGCATCGATATCTGATGGCGCGATAGCGAACCCCTGGTCCAACGCCTGGGTCAGATACCGCTCCAGCGCATCATTGTCTTTCACCTGCCCTGTTGCGGAAAGATGGTATTCGACCATCCTCCAGGACGCCTCGGCACCCCCCATATCAGCAGCAAACTTATGCCACGCGAAAGCCAGATCAGCATTCGGCACAAGCAGATCACCATCGGTGTACTCTCGTGCCATCCGCTCGGCGCGTCCGCAAATGCCACGATTGACCTGCCCGATCATTCCTCCGAATGCGAGTTGCGCAGTGGCAGTCGCCGGCAGGTCCCAACCTTCTATTTCCTCGCCACGCAATTGGATGCTGGCGTGCCCCCATCGTGTGGTCCGGTTTGATTGTTAGTGCATCGTGGGCCTCTGGTCCATCGGAACGATACTTTCTGGCGCTGGTGGCCGGTAGCCCAAGGCGCTGTGCGGCCTGACGGTGTTGTAGTGAACGCGCCATTGTTCGATCAGGATTTGAGCTTCGCGGAGGCTGTAGAATAGCTCGCCATTCAACAACTCATCGCGGAACCTGGCGTTGAAGCTTTCGCAGTATCCGTTTTCCCAGGGTGATCCTGGCTCGATGTAGGCGGTCTTGGCCCCGACGGCGGCGATCCAGTCCCGCACTTTCTGGGCAATGAACTCCGGGCCGTTGTCCGACCTGATGTATTCTCGGCGGGCCGCGCAGGATGAACAGGTCCGTCAGTGCGTCCAGCACATCCGTCGAGTTGAGCTTGCGATCAACGCGGATCATCAGCGCCTCCCTGGTGTATTCATCAATGATGTTGAGCGTCCGATAGACCCGCCCATCTGCGGTGCGATCCTGGACGAAGTCATAGGACCAGACATGGTTGGGGCGCTCTGGCCTGAGACGCACGCACGACCCATCGTTCAGCCAGAGCCGCCCCTTTTTCTTCTGCTTCTGAGGACCTTCAGCCCTTCGCGCCGCCAGATACGTTCGACCCGCTTGTGGTTCACGTGCCAGCCCGCATTGTTGAGCAAACCTGTGACCATCCGATATCCGTAGCGGCCATATTGATCGGCCAGCTCGATGATATCGTCGGTCAGCCGGTTTTCGTCGACACGTCCTTGCGGAGCTTTGCGCTGTGTGGATCGATGCTGCCCAAGTGTGCGGCAGGCCCGGCGCTCGGAAACGCCAAGCTCCTGCCGCACACGGTCGATGCATTTGCGACGACGCGAAGGGCTTAGAAGTTTCCCCGTGCGGCCTCAGTCAAGATCAGCTTGTCCAGCGTCAGGTCTGATACTGCACGCCTGAGCCGCTGGTTCTCCTTCTCAAGCTCCTTAAGCCTCTTGAGCTGAACGCGCCCCATCCCGCCGTACAACTTTCGCCATCGATAAAACGTCTGCTGCGTCACGCCGATCTGACGCACCGCCTCCGCTATCGTCGCGCCCTGTCCCTGCAGCACTTCAACTTGCCGTAGCTTCGATACAATCTCTTCCGGCTTCTCTCGTTTCCCAGCCATCGCTGATCCTCCAATTTGCGGGACAAATCTATCCCAGTTGGTGGACCACTTTCAGGGGGCTACTCCAGCACAATGACCTCTGTCAGAGCTGCATACCGAGCCTTCAGGTCACACTACACCGGTGTTCTGTTGTGGTGCAGATGATTGGACACATCCAAAACCGTGGATGCTCTCATCGTTTCTACGAAACCAACGGCCGCACAGTTCTATTTCCTGAAGGTCTCTGTCGCATCGATACGCGAAGCGACTTTGGTGCCCGAGGAGGGCATTGAAACGCCATATCAAGCGGCCCCATATGGTAGCAGATAGGCTCACACTCACCTGTTAATACTCGATTATAAGCTATTTTCTGATATCGTACCATTTCAATCTGTCTCACCACGTCCTATATATTGGGGTGGGCAGAGGGGTGGACGAAATGCCAGAGCTTCATAAGCTATCAGTTCCGAAGGTGAAAAATGCCGCGCCCGGCAAATACGCCGATGGTGGCGGGCTATGGCTGCACAAGCGCCAGGACGGCGGTGCGCAATGGTTCCTGCGTGTGACCATTCACGGGCGTCGCAGGGAAATGGGCCTTGGGTCGGTTTCTGAAGTCTCGCTCAAGGAAGCCCGTGAGGCAGCCGAGAAATGGCGGGCCAAGGTTCGCGACAACATCGACCCGATCAAAGAGCGTGAGCGGCTACGCAAGGAAGCCGAACGAGAGCAATACACCCTGCGCCAGATTGCCGAAGAAGCTTTTGAGGCCAGGAAGGCCGAGTTGAAGGATGACGGCAAAGCCGGGCGCTGGTTTTCACCGCTGGAGCTTCACGTCCTGCCTAAGCTGGGCAAGGTGCCAGTCGAAGACATCGACCAGAAGGACATCCGCGACACGCTGGCACCGCTTTGGCACACAAAGGCCGACACAGCCCGCAAGGCGATGAACCGGTTGGGCATCGCGCTCAAGTACGCCGCCGCGCTGGGTCTGGACGTGGACCTGCAGGCGACCGAGAAGGCCAAGGCGCTGCTTGGCAAGACCCGTCATGAAGTAAAACACATTGAGTCTGTGCATTGGTCGAATGTGCCCGACTTCTATGGCAGCCTGTCTGATGGTTCGGTCACGCATCTGGCGCTGCGCCTGCTCATCCTGACCGGAATGCGGTCCAAGGCCATTCGCTTCTGCCAACTGGACCAGATTGACGGCGACCTGTGGACCGTGCCTGCTGAGTTCATGAAGGCCCGAAAGGGCAAGGCGACTGAGTTTCGCGTGCCGCTGTCGGATGAGGCGCAATCTGTCATCGAGCAGGCCAAGGCCCATGAGCGCGGCGGCTATCTGTTCCCCAGCATCCGCAAGGGCGTGATTAGCGATGCCACCATGAGTCGCCTGATGGAGCGCAGGGGCATGTCTGAGCGTCCGCACGGGTTTCGCACCAGCCTTCGGGAGTGGGTGTCGGAAGTCTACGGCGCGCCTTGGGAAGTTGCCGAGACCTGCATCGCGCATAGCGTCGGCAACAAGGTTCAGCAGGCATATCTGCGGACGGATTTCTATGAACAGCGCGTTCCGATCATGCAGCGTTGGGGCGAACATATGACCGGCGGGTTGGGCAAGCTTGTGAGGATGGTAGGTAATGGCTAGGCGCAAGAAAATAACGCCCCCGGCAAGGCGTGAAACTGCAGAAGCATGGGGTGACGTTCCAGCGGACCTCAACCGACGAGTGCGCCCGACTGGCAGAGATTGTCATACGAAACGGCAGGAAAATAACAAACTTCCAACAGTTTGAGCACGATTTGAGAGATTCTTCGCACGCGGCCAATTGGGGCCTTTATGAAAAGACGAGACTTAATCCAACGGCAAGAAAGGAAACCAGAAAAGCAATCGAAGAATTGGCTGGTAAATTGAGTGAAGCGCTTGCCGCATTGCGGAACTTGGGTCCAGATGCTGCGGATCAATACGAGCGCGTTGCGGCAAAGCAAGTCACAAACGACGCCGACAATGTAATCAACTGGAACAGATTGGAACCGCGCGGAATCCCAAACGGCAGCCTTAGAGTCGAGGGCCTTCGCCAATTGTTGTCCCATGGTGATGCCTGGGCATCCGGTACTCTTGAACACTTTCCGAAATTACCAAAGAACCGGCCCAAAGAAGATGTCGGTCACGCTCTGACAAGGGCGCTTTTAAACATTTGGCGAGATCAAACCGGCAAGAATCCTGCTGGAACTTACAACAATGATTTCGTTGAATTTGTGTCGGCTGTTGCGAAACCGATTTGGAATAATAGGTCTGCAGGCACGCCGCATCCGGACATTTGGGTCGACAATGTATTGTACCCTAGGGCAGCATCTCGTAAAAAGCCGGTGAAATAAGATGCACTTAAAACGATTTAGAAACAATGACTTGGAGTTGATTTAGCCGATTTGATATGAAACGCACCTGTGCAATAGCAACACGCACAGGAGCGTTTCATGAATATTAATAGCGCAAGCAACGACGTCGCGCTGATCAGTTCTGACAAACACCCCTTTGAATCCGATCCACTGTTGTCGGACCGGGAAACATCTCGGTTTCTTGGGTGTGGTAGATCAACTGTCTGGCGCTGGGCCGCCGAAGGCGTA
The DNA here is from genome assembly GCA_943787785.1 of uncultured Paracoccaceae bacterium. GTDB lineage: Bacteria > Pseudomonadota > Alphaproteobacteria > Rhodobacterales > Rhodobacteraceae > WLWX01. The sequence goes on from CALSNT010000016.1 coordinate 166,452, forward strand.
ATTCCTAAACCACTAAAATTGGGCGGCATGTCCAGATGGCGGTTGTCTGAGTTGAACCTGACCGTTGCCAAAGCGGATGCCGCTCGTGAAGCCGTCTAAGAAAAACCCCCACTCAATCCAATGGACTGGGCAGGGGCGTTTTTCTTTCTTCAGCGAGCAAGAAATAGCGCATTCGGCCTGGTCCTTCAAGAAAAGGATCGACTCAATGTCCATACAACAGACCAAACTCGCCAACCACGCACCCTCCGACACCCTGCGTGTTGAGCGCTGGGCGGAGCTTCCCGACACCAAAGCCCTTGCTCGCAACTGCATCGCAGAGGCCCGGTCGTCATCGCAGACAACGCAGGACCAGAATCACGAAACCGCCGACGGCTACATTGGCGTCATTGCGGTGCTTTCGGATCAGTGGCGGGTGATCGTCTGCAAGGACGCTATTCAATGGATACTTCAGCGACGCAAAAGGGGTGGCGCAGAGCGACCTTGGCGCGGCTCTGGGTATTGCCGCACTCGGCAGGCGCTGATCCGGCTCTGCGCCACCTCCTGTGGCCGGGATAGACCCCGGTGCGCTGGCCACACTGGCAGCACTGCCTGAGTGGATCGGGCGTGCAGCATGACCAACGTCATCCTCCCACCCGGCCAGATTGTCATGCCCATCGCGGGCACCACCCACTGGGCCGAGAATTCCAAGCCCTTGGGCGTCTGGGGCAAAGACCTTTCGATCCGCCCGATGCTACTGACCGACGACGGCAACGTCCGCGACCTGAACCCCCTAGAACGGGCGCTGTTTGAGCGCACCCATGGGGAGATGGCATAATGGATCTGATCAACCCCGCCGACCTGACCCGCGACCTTGGCGGCAAATGGCACCGCAGCTACGGCGTTGCGCCATGCCCGGTCTGCCAGGTCGAGCGCCGCAAAGACCAGAACGCCTTGACCATCAACGTGAAGGGCGACCGGCTGTTGCTGCATTGCAAAAAGCTGGGTTGCTACTTTCGCGATATCCTGGTCGCGGCAAACATCGCCCCCGGCACCGTCGAGATTGACTCGCTGGCGCTCGAAGATGCTCGCCGCGCTCGCGAAGAACAGGAAGCCAAATCCAAGGCACGGGCGCAGGGCATCTGGAACCACGCTGGACCCTTGGCTGGTTCGCACGGCGAACGGTATCTGCTGGGGGCGTGGCATCACCTGCGCCTTGCCTGACACCCTTCGCTGGTTGCCCGACACCTATCACGGCCCGTCCGGGGCCTATTGCGGGGCAATGGTTGCCAACGTGCAGCCCACCGGCGGCATTCACAGGACGTTCTTCACCAAGCAGGGCGACAGGCTATCGAAGTCGGCCAAGATGATGCTGGGGGCCGTGTTCTGGCGGCGCTGTGCGGCTGTCAGAAGCCATCGGCCCGCTTGTGGTGTGTGAGGGCATCGAGACCGGCCTGAGCCTGCTGAGCGGCCTGCTGGACGGCCCGCACAGCGTCTGGGCTGCCCTGTCCACCAGCGGCATCAAGGGGCTATCTCTGCCGCCAAGGCCGGGCGAACTGACCATAGCCGCTGATGGCGATGAGGCGGGCCAAGAGGCCGCAAATGCGTTGGCGCGCACCGGCTATGCACTGGGCTGGCAGGTGTCGCTGATGCCCGCCCCCGATGGCCAAGATTGGAACGATGTTTTGCAAAGCGAGCTGGCAGCATGATGAACGCACCGCGGCAGAAATCACCCCGTTCAATCCTGATTGCCGACTGGTCCGCGCCGGATAACTCCATCATTCGCCCTGACCGCCCGCCTGCGCCGGTCATGGCCGGCTGCACGAGTTTGACGCCGTGTTCGGCTCCGTGGGCCGACTGGCTGCGCACCGCGGCTGAGGTGAAGGGCGCACCGGTGGACTTCGTGGCCCTGGCGCTGCTGTCCACCGCCAGCGCCATCATCGGCAATACGCGCTGGGCCGTGCCCTGGGACGGCTGGAAAGAGCCACCCATCATCTGGGGCATGCTGATCGGCGATCCCAGTTCCGGCAAAAGCCCGGCGTCTGGACGCCCTGCTGGACCCCGTGAAGCAAATCGACAACGCCCTGAGCGCGGAATACCTGGCCAACCGTCAGGACTGGGCCGACAAGGACGAAGTCGCCCGGCTGGTGCTGGCCAAGTGGAAGACGGACGCCAACGCCGCGATCTGCCGATGGCGACGATCCTGCCAGCAAAGCCCAATGAGGCCGACGCGGGCGCACCGCCCGTTTCGTGGCCGCGTCAGGATCACCGACACCACCACCGAGAAAGCCGCAGCAGCTGCTGCAGCGACGGCTGGCGCGGGCTGCTGCTGTCGCGTGATGAGCTGTCCGGCTGGCTGGGCGGCATGGACCGCTACAGCGGCGGCGGGTGACAGACCGTTCTGGTTGGAATCCTACGGCGGGTCGCAGCTTCACGGTGGACCGCAAGAACAGCCCCGAACCGATCATGGTGGATCACCTGTCGATTGCCATTCTCGGCGGTACGCAGCCCGACAAGCTGGACTCGCTGCTGCTGCATCAGTGACGACGACGGCCTGCTGGCGCGGTTCCTGACCGTCTTTCCCTCACAGGTGCCCCTGCGCCGTCCGACCACGGCGGTTCTGGACGACGCGACCGGATGCAGGCGGCCCTCGAGCGCCTGCGGGCGTTGGACCCGGTCACGGATGAAGCACGGGCGAACAGCGCCCGTTCTTCCTGCACCTGAACGAACCGGCGCAGGACGCCCTGCACGCGTTCCGGCAGCAGTGCCGCGAATGGGAAGGCGAGGCGTCCGGCCTGATGAAAAGCCACATCGGCAAGCTGCCGGGGATTGGCCGTGCGGGTCGCGACGGTTCTGGCGTTGTTGGACTACGCGTCGGGCGGCGATCCTGTGTCCGGCATTGATGCCCCCCATCTGGGCCGCGCCTGCCACTACGTTGGCGAGCACATGCGCAAGCATGCGCACCGCGCCTATGGGGCCGCGTCCATGCCGCCTGAGGTCCGTGCGGCCAGCCGTATTGGTGAAATCATCAAGACCGAGCGGCTGCGCCAGATCAGCACCCGCGATATTCAGCGCCGCTGCATA
>CALSNT010000017.1 GCA_943787785.1 uncultured Paracoccaceae bacterium
TGCGCTGCTATCATAGGCAAAAAAAAGCAGGACGTTTTTGACCCACTGGTGCGGGCGCAGTGCGCGGATCAGGTCGCGCATGGCCCATCCGCCCACGACGCGGGTAACGCGGTGGCCGCCCGCCGTCAGGGCCTCGGCGATGGCTTCATGTTTGCCAACAATCAATGCTCCATCAGCGCGGTCCCAGATCTTGCGGTCGACCTTTGCGTCTCCGGCATAATCAAAACCACGCTCTCCGTAGGCTGCGACCAGCGCTGCTGCCTTCGCCTCACCCTTCAGGTTGGTGGTCCCGTCCGAAGCATGGATCGATTCAGATAGCGCATATTCGTCCGCCAGCGCGCGCACCAATGTTTGATCCGAGGCTGAGGCCAGCACGACGTCGCGCCCATCGGCAACCGCCGAGGCGGCGTACCCGGCCACATCAGGGTTCACCGGCAGCAGGTCGGGGCGCAGGGGGCGCGATCCGGGCCAACTCTGATTTCAGGCGTTCCGGGTGCCGGAAGTGGCGCGCGCAGGCCTTCAGTGTCGCCCATGGCGCGCGGCCAAGGCCGGCCCAGAAGCATTCGAACAGCATGTCTGTCTTCAGGAACGTCCCGTCGACATCCAGAACCAGCGGGCGCAGTTCAGCCATCGCTCGCCACCTTGCCCTGCACGAAGACACAGGCATCCGTAATCAACTCGGGTCGGGTCTGGCACAATCCACGCGCCACGTCCCAAGCCGCCAGCACTTTGGGGACATAGGCGCGGGTTTCCGCGAAGGGTGGGACCCCGGCATGAGAAGTCACGGCATTCTCGCCCGCATTGTATCCGGCCAACGCCAGCATGACGTCGCCATCAAACTTGTTGGTCAGCCAGTCAAGGTAGGCAGCTCCTCCAGTAATGTTCTGGCGCGGATCCAAAGTGTCAGTCACATCGAACCGGGTCGCAGTGTCGGGCATCAGTTGCATAAGACCTTGTGCGCCCGCCGTGCTCAGCGCCGCGATCTCTCCAGCGGATTCAACGGAGATTACGGCCAGAACCAGCGCGGGTGAGACATCTTTGCCCAACGTCGCCAGAAGAATGTCCGTGCCGTGGCGATCCACGATACCGCGCAACGCCTGTAGACGGGATCCGGCGACCGGGGTGCCATTTACACCTCTGGAAAGCACGCCCATCGCTTTGGTTAGTCGCTCGGATCCCGAAATCGCGAGATCTGAAGGTACGTCAGCCCAGAACCATTCGAATCCTGAAACCGGTGGCGCGACATTTGAGGAGACGTCGGCACTCACCTGTTCGTTCCCATCCGGGGCGGAGGCAAAGACGTCAACGGTTGGATCAACCTGAACAGTGATCTTTGGGCCGCTGCCTGATTTCGGCGGTTTCAGACGTTTGAACGTAAAATCCTTGAACGCGGGCGGCGATTCTTGCGCTGCCCCCGGCCCGACGACGCATATGGTCGCCAAAATTGCTGCTGTTACGAAGCGCCGCATCTGCGGTTCCTGCTCTGCCCCGATATTGTTTTGAGGCACAATCGCAAAAATAGGGCTTCTGACCACCCATTGGACACACCGGGGATGGCGTTTTCGTCACAATCGCGCGGCCAACCGGCAAGTTGTGAAAGTTTTATCGTTAAGAATCCGGTCGTTAATAGATTGTTATCCAGATTCCGTGTCATCTACAAAAACGTACGATACGCGACAAACTCTTGCCCAATTTGGGAGGGCATAAAGCCATCACACCAAGGCGGAAACGGGTCAGTTACCAACGTCCCAAACGACCGGCGCGGTAAGTGACTGACAAACGTTGTCAACCAAGGCGCTCCGCCTTGTAGGGGTTCCTGCGGACCGAACAGCCAAAAGCCGAGAGGACGTCGGTAGTGAAAATCTGCACCCCTGCACCATAGCCCGCCATATCCAAATCGGTGGCGATCGCGGCCATCCAAGTCGACATACCAAGCTGGGCCTCACATGACGCGAGCACTTCGCCAGCCAGAACGGCAGGTTCGTCGCGCACCTCGGCATCGTTCCAGGGTGCATCTTCAGCGCCTGGCACTAGCAATGGAACGCGGCCATCCAACCTAAGCGCGCGCGTTTTGACAGTAAGAAGATCGGCAAGATGCCGATCACCAGGCACCAATGCGACATACTTGGATTTGTCTGTTGCCAGATGGCGGAACGGGCTGAGCAGCATGTTGACCATCGGACCGAAGGATAGCGCCAAGGCCATGGCTGCAACGATGGTCAGCATTGCCCGGCCCTTCAAAAATCCGCCTAAATCAGCAATGGTCGGGCGCAAGGCCATCAGCAGCAACCCCAGAAGCCACAACCACGTTGGCTCGTTGCCCCAGTTTTGCCAGGCGACCAGAACGAAGCCGGGGTACAGAAGCAGCAATGCCAGCCCTTCCATTCGCGCGCCGGAACGTCGCAAGATGACAACCGCCGCCAGCGCCAATAAGGACGCACCCAGATAGGCCGGACTGGCAGCAGTTGCGCCGTAACTTTCGCTCGGTTGGGAGCGCCCGTCGCTTGATGCCACGACCAACAGATCGCGCAAATAGGCTAGCCAGTAATCAAAGCCCGCCCAAAATACGACGCTCACCGCAACAAGCAGTCCGACTGACAATGCTGTGACCAAGGTAATCCAGTCGCGCCGCAACAGCAGTAGCAGAATGATTGCAGGCACAACGCCGACAAAAAATGTCAGTTTGATCAAAACCAAAGCCGCTGCCCCAGCCCCAAGAATCAATCCATCAATTCGAGGGCGCTCGCGACCGATAACCGGCAATAAAGCGGCTGAAACCACCACGAAAGTCACTGCCCATGCCCAACGATTGTAGTGCATCGAAATCGAGACCGACGCCTCGGTGCCGCCGAACATCATGCCAAGTATCAGCGTCATCGCAACGCCTGCGAACAGCCACGCCAAACGGCCCGGATACCGGCTAAGCGCCACCCACCAGATCGCCGGTGCCAGCAACGCCACCACAAGGTACTGGGCCGCCAATATCGCTGTACCCACGCCAAACCCGGCCTTCATGAACAACACGATCGGCGCAAACGCCAGGGCTCCGATCGGAGTCATGAAATCCAGATGCGGGCGCTGTCCTTCCTCCATCCTCAGCAGGATCGAGATCAGATGCAGCGTGTCGCCCTCGTGCAGGCGTATATAGTAGGCCCCCGGCCAGAAGGTGACGGCAGCCATAAGGGTGACAAAAGCGGCCATGATCGCCGCAAGAATGGCTGGATTTGCTCTGCTCATGCCCACTCTCATTCATGTTTTGGCCACAATAAACAGTCACGGTGGCCACAACAGGATTGTTGCCGCCGATTCCGGCGAATTTCAGGCGGCGCGACGGAAAGAACACGCTAAGCGCGTGGATGAAAGGGGCCAGACGATGAACATGCACACGACAACCGGCGTAACGCCGCCACCGGCGCCACGAACGCTCGCCGATATGCGGCTGACCCCTGTCATGATGCGGGACATCCTGCTGAAAACGATCTTCCGCCAGAACGTCGAATACGTGACCGAGATTGCGCGGATAATCTGCCTTCCGGTGGCCGTAACGCAGGAATTGGTCGATATGGCCCGCGACCAGAACATGCTTCAGGCGACGGGTACCCTCCACGCTAACTCGGGCAACGAGATGGGCTATCAACTCACGGATTATGGCAAGGCGCGCGCGCTGGACGCCCTGGCGCAGTCCGAATATTTCGGAGCGATGCCAGTGCCGCTGGAAGTGTACCGCGAACAGGTCAAACGCCAGTCAATCCGCAACATCCATATGAGCCGGAACCAACTGACCGGTGCAATGGGGCATCTTGTGCTGCCTGATGAGCTTCTGGACCACCTCGGCCCCGCAGTGGGTTCGGGCCGTTCGATCCTTATGTATGGACCGCCGGGGTAACGGCAAAAGCTCAATCTCGAACGGTATTCGCGACGCGCTTGGCGACAAGATCTTCGTACCCCGCGCGATCGAATACTCGGGTCAGGTGATCACGGTTTACGACCCGATCGTTCATTCCAAAGCAGAAGAGCAAACTGACGATCCGAACTCGCTGCGACGTACCAGCAATGTTTACGATCGCCGCTACGTCCATTGCGAACGACCGACGGTGATCACCGGTGGTGAACTTAGTTTGTCGATGCTTGATCTCGTCTATAACCCGACCGCCCGGACTTATCAGGCACCTTTGCAGCTTAAGGCCACCGGTGGGGTCTTCATCGTTGACGACCTTGGCCGACAGGCGGAGCCTCCGCAGGCGCTGGTCAACCGTTGGATTGTGCCGCTGGAAGAGAACAAGGATATTCTGGCACTGCAGTCGGGTGAAAAATTCGAGGTTCCCTTCGACACGCTGGTGATTTTCTCAACCAACTTCCACCCAAACGAGATCTTCGACAAGGCGGCCTTGCGCCGGATTTTCTTCAAGATCAAAATCGATGGGCCGAACCAGGACGACTATCTGAAAATTTTCTCAATCGTGGCGCGCGCGCGCAAAATGGAACTGGACGAGGCAACTTTGCGCCATTTGTTGACGGTCAAGTATCCGACCATCGACAACGTCTACGCGAACTATCAGCCGATCTTCCTGATCGACCAGATGCGCGCAATCTGCGATTTCGAGGATATACCCTATCAGATGTCGCCGGAACTGGTCGACCGGGCATGGGCCAACATGTTCGTCAAACAGGAAGAGATCGCCCACTAAACGGGAACTAGATTTGTTCAGATTGGGTGGTCGAATCCAGTCTGGAACGAACATTTGTCGGTGAGGGGCGCATGCCGGGCGGGTGCCTGAACGGGGGCGGGCGCAGCAACGGTCATCATGGGCAATTTATGGTGCGGCTACAGCTATGACGTCAATAAGATGTGCGAATTTGCCAACGCGCCAGACCGCGGAACGGTCAGGTGTTCGCCCGGCGGCTTCGTCTTGATTCCGCGCAGGGGTTGCATCCAACGCGAAGGTCCACCTTAGGCCATCATACTCGCCCGCCCACCATCTTAATACTCTCCCCAATTTTACCCTTTCAGCGGCCCTATGATCCGGGCAACAAGTCCCTTGATGACCGCATTGCCCGAAATCTTCTCGGATTGGTTTGCAACGCGCGGCTGGTCCCCCCATCCGCATCAGCGCGACATGCTGGATCGTGCAGAACGCCCTGCCCTGTTGCTGATCGCCCCAACCGGCGGTGGTAAAACGCTTGCAGGGTTCCTGCCGACGCTGGCCGAATTGGCTGATGGCAGGCATCAGGGGATGCACACGCTCTATGTCTCTCCGCTCAAGGCATTGGCGGCCGATATAGGGCGCAACCTGCGCCAGCCCGTCGCCGATATGAACCTGCCAATCCGCATAGAAGACCGCACAGGTGACACGTCCCAAACAGCCCGAAAGCGCCAACGAGCTGACCCGCCACATATCCTGCTGACGACGCCGGAGTCGCTTGCATTGTTGCTGAGTTACGAAGATGCGCCACGCATATTCGCGGGGCTGCAGCGCGTGATTATTGATGAAATTCATGCACTTGCTGAATCCAAGCGTGGGTGATCAACTGATGTTGGCCATTTCCCGCCTCCAAGCCCTTCGCCCAGGTCTGCGCCGCGTAGGGCTGTCAGCCACAGTCGAGGATCCAGCCGCGATCGCCCACCTGTTGGCCCGCCACCCGGACCCTTGCGAGATCCTCCACGCCGACCCGGGCCCCGATCCAGACATCCAGATGCTGATCACCGATGAGCCGCCGCCCTGGTCTGGCGGAGGCGCGAAACACGCAATACCGGCGGTGTTGGACCAGGTCCGCCAGCACAAGACCACCCTGATTTTTCACAACACCCGCGCACAGGCCGAGATTTTCTTTCACAACCTCTGGCTGGCAAACACCGACGATCTGCCCATCGGCATCCACCACGGATCATTGGCGCGCGAACAACGACAGCGGGTCGAGGCGGCGATGGTCGCCGGAAGCTTGCGCGCCATCGTCTGCACCGGAACGCTCGATCTGGGCATCGACTGGGGCGACGTCGATTTGGTGATTCAGATCGGCGCACCGAAGAACGTTAAGCGGTTGGTGCAGCGGATCGGGCGCGCGAACCACCGCTACAACGCGCCCTCCAAAGCGCTGCTGGTGCCCGCCAATCGCTTCGAAATTGTCGAATGCGTCGCAGCGCTTGAAGCTGCCAAGGCGCGGGAACTGGACGGAGACCCGCGCGGCCCCCGGCCCCCGCGACGTGCTGATCCAACACATCCTGATTGTCGCTTGTGCGGGGCCATTCGATGCCGACACGCTGTTTGCTGAGGTCGCCAGCGCGGGGGGCATACTCCTCGCTGACCCGCGCGGACTTTGATGCCTGCCTCGATTTTGCTGCCACCGGGGGCTACGCGCTCAAGGCTTACGACCGCTGGCAACGCCTGAAGCATCAACCCGATGGGACGTGGCAGTTGCGCGACCCTCGCGCGGCGTCACGAATTCGGATGAACATCGGCACCATCATCGACACTGAAGTGATGCCGGTTCGTCTGCGCGGCCGCATGGGCGGTAAGCCACTTGGCGAGGTCGAAGAGGCCTTTGCGGCCACCCTGACCCCCGGCGACACATTCCTGATCGGCGGGCGCGTCGTGCGCTATGACCGGCTGCGCGAGATGACCGTCGAAGTCAGCCGAGAGGCAACAAAGCCCCCGAAAATCGCGGTGTTCTCTGGCACGAAGTTCGCCACCTCAACGCAGTTATCCCAGCGAATTCTGGACTTATTCCAACAACCCGACTGGCCTCAGCTTCCGAAACACACCGCCGATTGGTTGAAGCTGCAGCGCGACGTTTCTCACCTGCCGAGCCCGGATCACATCCTTGTCGAATCCTTCCCTTTTGACGGGCGAGAGCACACCTGCATTTATGGCTTCGCCGGGCGCAACGCGATGCAGACGCTAGGTTTGCTTATCACACAAAGAATGGAGACGACCGGGCTGAATCCACTCAGATTTGTCGCAACGGATTATGCCGTCCTGATTTCAGGTCTGACCCGGCTGGTCGACCCGGAACCACTGTTCTCTGCAAGAACTCTGCGTACAGATTTCGAACAATGGCTCGGTGGAAACGCAGTAATGAAGCGCACCTTTCGTGATGCCGCTTTGATCTCGGGATTGATCGAACGTAACCATCCCGGCAAGCGGAAATCGGGGGCGTCAGGCGACGTTCTCGTCGGACATCCTTTACGACACGCTTCGCAAATACGACCCCGAACATGTGCTGATGCAGATCACCCGCGAAGAAGCTCAGCGCGGCATCGTCGATTTCGCCCGCATCGACGACATGCTGGCCCGCACCAAGGGCCGGATCGACCACATTACGCTGGACCACGTGACACCATTGGCGGCTCCGCTGTTCCTCGAAGTCGGCAAAGTCCCGGTTGAGGGCGCGGGTCGCGACCAGATGGTTCAGATTGAAGCTGCAAAGCTGATGGTCGAGGCTGGGTTAAGCTAGTTTCCCGCAGCCCCGTCCAGCGCCGGGCGCAGGGTCTCCGCAATCACTCGCTGGGTGAGAGCCCCGGCGATACGGGCAACCACCCGCCCCTGCCCGTCGACCACGAAGGTTTCAGGCAGGCCGTACACACCCCAATCGACCGACTGGCGACCGTCTGAGTCGGTGCTGATCCCGGCATAGGGATTGCCAAGCTCGGCCAGGAATCGCAGCGCCGCTTCGGGCCGGTCCTTCTGGTTCACGCCGTAAACCGGCATTTCGGCGGAAAGTGCCTCGATGTTCGGGTGTTCCACGCGACACGGCGCGCACCAACTGGCCCAGAAATTCACCAACTTGATCTGACCATCGGCGAAAACATCCGAGGAAAACGTCGGCAGGTCGCCAAGTGGGATGGCTTCAATCGTTGGGGCCGCCCTGCCGATAAAAGCGGAAGGCAAACTGTCGGGCTCATCGCGCAGCAGGCCAGGAACAAAAAAACCACCAATCAGGGCAAGGAAAATACCGATAGGCAGCAACCCCATCCAGTTTAGACCGGGCCTATCGCTCACGTTTTTCCGCCTCGGCCAGTTCACGCCGGACACGCCGCGCCCGTGCCACGCTGATCACTACCAACCCGACCAGCAGAATGACGGCCGCCACATAACTCCCCGCCACCTCGGCCCCGTATTTCCCCAGATCGACCATCACGCCATCCGCTCGCGCAGTTCAAGCGCGTGTAAGCGACGGGCGCGCACTTCGGTGCGGGTCCGCAAGATCACCAGAGCGACGAACAGCAAACCGAAGCCCACCATCGAAATCACCAACGGCAGCCAGAAGACGTTCGAGATATTCTCTTCTTTGTCCAGCGAGAGCGTGGCGCCCTGATGCAGCCCTTGGTTCCAGAAGTTAACGGCATAGCGCGACAGGAAGGCAAAGACCGACCCGACGAGGCACAGAACACTGGTCAGATCGGCGGCTGTGTCCGGGTCTTCAATCGCCGCCCACAGTGCTATGTAGCCGAGATAGAAAAGAAAAAGGATCAAGAACGAGGTCAGCCGCGGATCCCAGGCCCACCAGGTGCCCCACATCGGCTGCCCCCATATTGCGCCGGTGATCAGCGCTATCAGAGTCATGACCACGCCCACCGGGGCGGCGGCTTTGGCGGCCAAAGCGCTTACATGGTGACGGCGGATCAGCCAGATCAGACTGGCGACCAGCATCATCGCCCAAGCGTTGATCGCCATCAGGGCGGAAGGCACATGGATAAAGATGATCTTCACAGTTGCGCCGAATTTCTCGGCCGGTGGTGTCAGGAAGAACCCCCACACCAAGCCCACCGCGAGACACAGTGCGGCCGCCGCCCAGACCCAAGGCTGAGCGCGAGATGTCAGGGCCATAAAGCGGGCCGGATTTGCGTATTCCCACAGTGACATTGTGTCTACCTACGCGGGCTTCGGGGGGGGCTCAAGCACCTCACCGAAGGTTGATTCTGAGGGCCGCAGCGGCGGCGAATGGCAGCAGGGCAATCGCACCCAGCGTAATACCAGCCAAAAGCAGCAACGGCGTTTGATATGGTTGGCTTTGGGCGGCGCGGCGCACCACCTCGGCCCCGAAGATCAGCGTTGGGATGTACATCGGCAGGACCAGAAGGCCCAGCAGCAGGCCACCACGCTTCAGGCCGACTGTCAGCGCGGCGCCGAACGCGCCGATCATGCTGAGCGCCGGGGTGCCGATGGCCAGCGTCAGTACCAGCATTGTGTATCCCGCCGAGGGCAAGTTCAGGAACAGCCCCAGCAGCGGCGCAAGCAAAGTCAGCGGCAAACCGGTCGTCAGCCAGTGCGCGGCCCCCTTTGCCAGCGCGACTGATTCCAGCGGAACCGGTGCTGTGGCCAGCAAATCAAGTGAACCGTCCTCCCAATCCAGCGCAAACATCCTGTCCAGTGATAGCAGGCAGGCGAGCAATGCCGCGACCCACAGGATGCCCGGCGCGATGGCGGCGAGTTGGGACCGCTCTGGCCCCACCGCCAGCGGTACCAAAACCGAGACGATCAGGAAAAAGGCCAGGCCGAGGCCAAAGCCGCCGCCAGCGCGGACCGCCAATCGCAGGTCGCGGGCAATTAGGCGGTTCATGCGACCACCCCGTCGAAAGCATCCGCGCTGCGCCTCGGCTTGAATCCGGTGACGTCCAGTTTCTCTGCATCCACACCCAGATCAATATGGCTGGCCATCAATGCTGCCCCGCCACACGCAAGGTGATTTGCCACGACACGCCCGAACAGCGCCACCCCATCGGTGTCTAGCGAGACGGTCGGCTCGTCCAGCACCCAGGCCGGCCGACCGGCAACCAGCAGTCGCGCCAATCCCAAACGCCGCCGCTGCCCGGCCGACAAGTTACCCGCGGGGCGGCGGCGCAGGTCCCCGATCCCGAATGCGTCCAGCGCCTGATCTATGCCCGAGTGCCCGAAAATCCCGGCCCAGAACTCCAAATTCTCGGCGACAGTAAGGGTCGGCTTTATCCCGTCGGAATGGCCCGCATAGGCCACGCTATCAGGCTCCACCGCTAACCGTCCGGCCAGCGCGGGCTGCAAATCGGCAATCGTGCGAAGCAGTGTTGTCTTGCCGGATCCATTTGGCCCGGTAAGGATCAGCGCGTCTCCAGCGTCCAGCGCGAAGGACACACCCGAAAGCACCGGTAAACCGCCCCGCGCGACGCTTAATTTTTCAGCCTCGATCAACATGGCTACGGCCTAGCGCATTCATGCAGCCATGCAAATGGTGCCCACCCGACACCGATTGCGGTTAAACGAAAACTGGGCGTTGGTGGAGTGCACCACTCGAGCACCATCCACTTCCGTTCAGACCGGGATCAGCGCAACACCAACACGACGCCCCTCGGCCAACAGCATGTTGTATGTACGGCAGGCGGTCGGGCTGGCCATCAACTCCATACCGATGCCTGCCGCGTCCAATGCCTCGCGAAATGCCAAGGGGACAGGCGCAATTTCGGCCCCTGTGCCGATCAGCAGGATATCCAGATTGCCGGCCTCACCGACCAAAGTGGCTGGGTCGTCGTAACCACCCCACGCCGATACGCCGCCGGGCAATACCGCCACGCCCCCTTCAAACACCTGCCCACCGATCCGAAAGAAGCCTGGCCCATAGCCGTCAATTGGCCGCGCATCAGGATAGGAGATTTCGTTCAGTTCCATGGGACCACCCTCGCACCCCTTGGAAGGGTCTACCTCAAGCGTCGATGTCGGCGTATTGCCCGCTCGCTTTCGGGCCGGACTTGGACCAATCCCGCTTGACGCCAAGGCGCAGAAGGATCGCGCTGGCCACGAAGACCGATGAATAAGTTCCGACGATCACGCCCCAGATCATCGCGAAGACGAAGCCGCGGATCACATCACCGCCCAGAACAAACAGCGATATCAGCGCCAGCAGGGTGGTGACCGAGGTCATGACCGTCCGGCTAAGCGTCTCGTTGATCGACAGGTTCAGTACATCCTTTAGTTCGCGCTGCTTGTACTTGCGCAGGTTTTCCCGCACCCGGTCGAAGACCACCACAGTGTCGTTCAGCGAATAGCCAACGATGGTCAGCAAGGCCGCAATGATTGCAAGATCGAATTTGATCTGCAGCAGCGAGAATATCCCGATGGTCAGCACAACGTCATGCACCAGTGCGGCGACCGCTCCCAATGAGAATTGCCACTCAAACCGAAGCCAGATGTAGATCAGCACCGCCGCGATGGCGGTGATGACGGCCAGAATTGCGGTTTGCACTAGTTCACCAGAGACTTTCGGGCCGACGCTTTCGACCGATGGGAACGTCATCGACGGGTCAATCTCGTTCAGCGCGGCTTCCATTGCGATGATTGTGTCGCTGGAGACCGATTCGTCGCCCTCTTGCGCCTGAATACGGATCATCGCGACGTTTTGGTCCGAGTTAGTCGGGTCGAACACCTCGGTGATCGAGACATCGCCCAGGTTCAGCGGCGTCAGCGCGTCGCGGTAGGCGGCCACGTCCACGGCAACCTCGCTGTCGGTGCGGATGGTGGTGCCGCCGCGGAAGTCGATGCCGAAGTTCAGGCCAACCACAAAGAACATCACGATCGATGCCACCATCGCCAGCGACGACAATCCCAGCGTCAGCTTCGACGCCTTGAAGAAGTCGAGCGAGGTTTCCTTGGGAACAAGTCTCAGACGCATGTTCAGACCTCGATTGTGCGCGGGCGGCGGCGTTCGAACCACATGATGATCATGATCCGGGTAACGAAGATTGCAGTGAAGACCGACGTCAAAATGCCGAGGCCCAACGTGATCGAGAAGCCCCGAACGGGGCCGGACCCCATGACGAACAGGATCACTGCCGTGATGAATGTCGTGATATTGGCGTCCAGAATGGCACTCAGCGCCTTCTCATAACCAAGCTCGATCGCGCGGGCGGGACCCTTGGCAGTTTTGAGTTCCTCGCGAATCCGCTCGAAAATCAACACGTTGGCATCGACGGCCATGCCGATGGTCAGCACGATCCCGGCGATGCCTGGCAGAGTCAGCGTTGCGCCGATGGCGCTGAGTAGCCCGAAGATCAGCGCGACGTTTATGATTAGTGCAATGTTGGCGAACAGGCCGAATAGACCGTAGCTGAGGCCCATGAAAACAAGCACCGCGCCAAATGCTACCAAGCAGGCGATCCGCCCCGCATCAATGCTGTCCTGCCCAAGTTCCGGGCCAATCGTGCGTTCTTCAAGGAACGTCAACTCGGCCGGCAAGGCACCGGCACGCAGAAGCACGGCAAGGTTTGTCGAGCGCTCGATATCGAAGTTACCAGTGATGATGCCCGAACCACCCGGAATGTGAGACTGGATCGTCGGGGCTGAGATAACCTCGTCATCAAGCACGATTGCGAACGGCGACCCGATGTTTTCAGCCGTATAATCTCCAAACTTCCGGGCGCCGGTTGGGTTGAACCGGAAGCTGACGGCGGGTTGACCATTCTGGTCGAACGAGGGCTGCGCATCGACAAGTTCCTCACCCGAAACAACGAAGGACTGCTCGACTATGTAGTACTGGCCGTCATCTGCTTCATCCACCGAAGGCAGCAAGAAATTGCGCGAACCCGGGTCCGCATTTGCGTCCGTCGTCCGGTTCACAACCGGGTGGAAGGCCAGTCGCGCGGTCGTCCCGATGATCGCTTTAAGCTCTTCGGCGGACCCGATGCCCGGCACCTGAATCAAAATCCGATCTGCTCCCTGACGCTGGATCGTCGGCTCTCGTGTGCCAACCTCATCCACGCGTCTGCGAATAATCTCAAGGCTTTGCTGGATGGTACGATCGTCGGTGGCGAGCTTCTCTTCCTCGCTCAGCTGCACGGTTAATATGTTTCCGTCACCGGCGGCTTCGAAATTGGTCGCGCCAACACCGGTCAGGCTGACGACTGGCTGGAACAGATCGCGCACAGCTTCCAATGCCGCGCCCATACCCTCAGCTTGCGAAATCCGCACACTCAGGATGTCATCGGGTCCGTCCTGGCGGCGAATTGTGCCGACGTCATCGCGCAGGTCGCGCAGGGTGTCGCGCACTTCGGGCCACATCGCATCGACGCGATCGGCGTAGACATCCTCGACCTGAACCTCGGCCAGCAAATGTGCGCCACCACGTAGATCGAGGCCAAGATTAACCAACCCAGACGGAGCCCAACCGGGCCATTGTTCAGCAAGAGCGGTACGTTCGGGGGTTGCACCCGACACCTCAATCTCAATCTTGGCGTCGTTGGATTGTTCGACCCGCGTGTAAAACGCATTCGGCGTTGCCAAAAGCACACCGAGGGCCACCAGCCCCCAGATAAGCACCCGTTTCCACAGCGAAATCTGCAGCATCTTAGCTGGCAGCCGGTTCGGTTTTCGACATCACCTGGGCGACGGTCGACTTAACGATCCGCACGTTTACACCCTTGGAGATTTCAACCTCGATCTCGTTCTCGCCGTCTTTCACTTTGGTGACCTTGCCGATAACACCGCCTTGGGTGACGACCTGATCCCCCCGGCGCACAGCCTCGACCATGGCTTTATGTTCTTTGACTTTCTTCTGCTGCGGACGGATGAGCAGGAAGTACATGATCGCGAAGATCAGGATCAGCGGCACGAACGACCCGAAGGCCCCCGCTCCACCGGCAGATTGCGCAAAAGCTGGTGAGACAAACATGGATCGTTCCCCATTTTCTATTGGGGCACAGACCCCCTGTCATATCGGCGCGCACCCTAGTCGGGCGGCTTGGCAGGCGCAAGCGAGGGCGCGCGCATTTCCCGGTTCAAATGCCGGGCCTGACAGGGCATATGGGGGTCACACCGCAGACTGCAAGCTGGGAACAGAGTTATGCACGACATCCGCGCCATCCGAGAAGCGCCCGAGGCCTTCGACGCCGCCCTCGCCCGCCGGGGGATGGAGCCCGTTGCGGCGATCATCTTGGCGCTTGATGAATCGCGACGTTCGGCGATCACTGCGGCGGAGACCGCGCAGGCGGATCACAACGCGGCCTCCAAGCAGGTTGGGGCCGCCAAGGCCAGCGGAGATGAGGCGGAGTTTGAACGGCTCCGTGCGCTGGTTGCCGCCAAGAAGGACGAAGGCGCAGCACTTGATGCACAGGCCAAGGACGCTGACGACAAGCTGCGCGACCTGCTGCTGGGCCTTCCGAATCTGCCCTATGCCGACGTCCCCGACGGCAAGGAGGAAGACGACAACGTCGAGATTAACCGCTGGGGAACCCCACGCGATTTCGATTTTACGCCACTGGAGCATTACGAGATTCCCGGCGCGAAGCCCGGATTCGACTTCGAAACTGCGGCCAAGGTTTCCGGCGCGCGCTTCATGTTCCTGTCTGGCGCCGTCGCCGCCGTGCACCGGGCGTTGGGTCAATTCATGCTGACCGTACACATCACCGAGAACGGGTTAACCGAGACCTGGACGCCGGTTCTGGTCCGCCCCGAAGCGATGCTCGGCACCGACAAACTCCCGAAGTTCGGCGAGGACAGCTACGAGACCACCGACGGACGCTGGCTGGTGCCGACCTCTGAGGTCTCGCTAACCTATTCGGTCGCCGAGAGCATCCTTGACGAGGCCGCCCTGCCAATCCGCCTAACCGCGCACACGCAGTGCTTCCGCTCGGAAGCTGGGTCCGCGGGCCGTGACACCGCGGGCATGCTGCGCCAGCACCAGTTCGAGAAGGTCGAGATGGTCTCGATTACCCACCCGGACGCGTCCGACGCCGAGCACCAGCGTATGACCAAATGCGCCGAAGGCATCCTTGAACGCCTCGGCCTGCCATATCGCACCGTCGAACTCTGCACCGGCGACATGGGGTTTGGCGCGCACCGCACCCATGATGTCGAAGTGTGGTTGCCCGGTCAAAATGCGTATCGCGAGATCTCCAGCGTTTCGACCACAGGTGAATTCCAGGCTCGCCGAATGAACGCGCGGTTCCGCCCCGACGGCGGCGGCAAGCCGGAGTTCGTCCATACGCTGAACGGCTCCGGCCTCGCGGTGGGCCGCGCGCTGATTGCGGTGCTGGAGAATGGCCAGCATGCGGACGGCTCGATCGACCTGCCGGAGGCGCTGCACCCTTTCTTGCTGGGAAAAACGCGAATTACGGCGGGTGGCGCGCTGGAATAGGGGTGCGGGATTGCCGGAAAATGGTGGACCACAGAAGCGGTTTCTAATGAAGCAGTCTTTAATGAACGACCAACGTTAGCCATGCACTTGCCCGCCCATTGGCAGGCAAGTGCATGGCGGCTTCGCCTTAATTCCTTGCGCAAAAAGGCGCAAACTTCAGCCCAGGACCGGCCATTAACCTTGGTCATCGACCACCAATGCGCTAACCCAGCGCCTTCCCAAGCCGTGGCAGCCGTGCCCGTTTAAGCAGCCCGCGCAGCGGCAGGTCTTCGCCCGCCATCCGCTGCGCATCGGCGTGAACCCCGGCCACGATCCCGGCAAGATTGACGGCCCCGGCATGGTAAACCTCCAGCAGAAACTCATCTGGATGTCGCCGGATGATCCCCTCGGCGGCCAGCGCGCGGGTCGGGAAATCCTTGACGTTCAGCGTCAGAAGCTCATCGGCACCTCCGTCGATGGCAGCGGCCAGAACGTGGTCGTCGTCCGGGTCTGGCAGGTGCAGACGCCGCTCGGTTGCGACCATTACGGAAATCTCGGCGTCCGGCCACTCGGCGCGCAGCAGCGCGATCTCGGCCCCTGCTTCGGCCCTGTTTCGCAATGCCGCCCGCGACCATTCCTCCAGAATGCGCGCCGACCAGAGCGGGGTGAACACCCCTGCCCCGGCGGTTTCCAAAACGACCCTTCGCAGAACCGTCGGATACAGCACACAAGCGTCGATCAGAACCTTCATGCCAGCCGGAAGAACAGCGCCTTGAGGTAGCCGCTTTCGCCCAGTGCCGGGTGCAGCGGATGGTCCGGTCCGGCAAACCCGGTGTGGATCAGCTGCGCCCCGCGCGCGCCGATCCCCCGGATCGAGGCGGCGCGAAATTTCTCAAGATCAACGGCGTGAGAACACGAACACACCACCAGATACCCGCCCGACGCGACCAACGCCGCGCCCATCCGCGCAACCCGCTGATACGCTCGCAGACCAGCGTCAAACGCCGCCCGGTTTGGCGCGAAGGCAGGCGGGTCGCAGACAACGACGTCGAACGACGCGCCATCTGCGGCCAGCGCCTCCATCACCTTGAACGCATCGCCTTTGCGGGTCTCGTACTTGTCGGAAACGCCCATCGCCTCGGCCCCCTGCCGGGCCAGCGCCAGCGCGGGGTCCGAGCCGTCGATCGCCAGAACACTGGCTGCCCCGCCCGCCAATGAGGCCAGTCCGAACCCGCCAACGTGGCTGAATACATCGAGCACCCTCGCATCCTTGGCCAACCACGCCGTCATCGCATGGTTTGGCCGCTGATCGTAGAACAGGCCGGTTTTCTGCCCTTCCAGCAGGTCCGCCAGGTACTTCGCTCCGTTCATTGGAACCTGAATGGGGCCATCCAGCTGCCCCGCGACGACCGAGGACTCCTCGTCCAGACCTTCAAGACTACGCGCCCGCCCTCCTGCGTTCTTAACGACCGTACTCACCCCGGCCACGGACATCAGCGCGGCGACGAGCTGGTCAAACATGTTCTCGGCCCAGGCAGCGTTCGGCTGAACAGCCGCAACATCACCGAACCGGTCGATAATGACGCCGGGCAGGCCATCCGCCTCGGCATGGATCAGACGGTAAAATGGTTCGTCAAACAGCCGCTCGCGATGTGCCAATGCCACCATCAGACGCGCTGCCAGCCAGTCTCTATCGATGACGGCTTCCGGGTCGCTGTCCAGCACCCTTGCCGCGATTTTCGAGGCTGGGTTTATAGCGACTGTGGCCAACGGACGCCGGTTTGCGTCCTCCAAAACCGCGATACTGCCGGGCACCAGCCCCTTAGTACGGCGGTCCATCACCAACTCGTTGGCATAAACCCACGGAAACCCGCGCTGGACCCGGCGAGGATCGGTCTTGGGCAGCAGGCGGACAGTCGGGCGAGAGCGTGGTTCTTCGGGTACTTGTTCCATAGGCAGCTTCCTAACTCACCCACGCGAAGGGCGAAATCGCAATCGGCGTCGGGACACCGGCCGCGTTCATTTCCTTAGCACCCGTAGATGTCGACCTTTGTTCTGGCAGCGCCAAATAAGCGCCTCAACCATCAGGGGTTTGCCGACGCCGCTGCCTCGTCCCCGGAATAATATCCAACGACATCGCCATCTGTTGTGGCACCCAGACCGTTCAGCAACCGGTTGGAATAATTGAAATAAGCGCAGACCTGGTTGACCTCTAGGATCTCGCCGTCATCGCAGCCCGCGATTTTCAGCACCTCGAAATCCGAGCGCACCAATTTGCCGACATCCGTGGTCAGCTTAGCGACGTACCGCAGCAGCGCCAGTTCCTTGCCGGCAAACTCATCCTCGGGACGGTGCGCTTTCAGTGCCACGAAGATCCGGTCCGACCTGGTTTGATCCTTCAGAAGATTACGCACGTTCATGAAGTGATGTGTCAGTGAATAGGTGCAGTCATTCAGGATCGAGGTATAGCTGGCCACAACTTCAAGGAACCAGAACGGCAGGGCGTTGTCCTCCGAATGAAGGACCGAGCGGTACAGCGTCACATGACCCTGCATCGTTTCCGGCCTCAGCGAGTGCAGCCGCATCACCGTATCCACCGTGCCGTGAGGCGTTCGTGCCGCGTCGAGTAGCGGGCGCAGTCGCGCGTCGGCTTCGTCGTCAGCGATCATCTTGATCCAGGCACTCATTTGGTCATCCCTTCGCTTCCGCCTCAATCCGTTTGCCCAGCATTGCCCGAAATCGCATGGCGCCCGCGTCCAGGCCTAGTTTCAAATAAGGCGTTGCAGGGGATTTCATGCCAGCGCTGACCAACTCCAAAACGTCTTTATCTTCATTAAACGCCATCGTCGCACCCTCGAACATCCGCTGCGACAGTGCCGCGTTGTCCGGGTCGGAATTGCGGTGCTGGAACCAGAAATACAACGAATGGTCAGCGTCGATAGGAGTGATGAAATTGTAGGAAATGTTCAGAAACACGTCGTCCGGCAGCGCCTTGTCCGCGCCGCCGGGTCCCAGCGCGGCAGTAGACTGACATGTTAAGCGCGGTTGACGGCAAACGGCATTCGTAGTGCTGCTTGCGATCACAATTGTCGCCGAATTCCAGCATGTCGCGATAATATGGCGGAGCCGGTTTCAGAAAAGATCCACCGCGAAACGATGACGCCATCCTCCAGCACCTCGATATCCAGTGGCCGGTGATCGGTTCCAGCACCTGCAAACGAGGTCACATGGACCCAGGCGACATGGCTGGGATCCAGCAGGTTGTCGACGACGAACAGATAGTTCGACGCGATGTCCAGCGCCCCCAGCGCCGTTTTGCCCCAAGACGGGTTGTCGAAATTCGGTATGTCGATAATCTTTGCCGTATCTGCATTGGCAGCATCCCCCATCCATATCCACAGGAATCCGTAGCGGTCCTCCACCGGATAGCTGCGAACCTGGGCGCGTTTCGGAATTGGATCGCCCTGTGTTGGCGCCGCGATGCAGGTGCCGGTGCCGTCAAAGGTCAGCCCGTGATAGCCACACTCGACTGCACCCCCCTTCAGGTTGCCCTTGGACAGCGGCAGTTTTCGATGCGGACAGGCATCCTCCAGCGCGGACGGCGTGCCATCGGGCGCGCGATAGATCACGACCGCGTCGCCCAGCAGGGTTAGCGCGGTCAACTTGTCAGCAAAGTCGGCTGACCGCCCCGCGACATACCAACACTCGCGCATGAACTGATTACTGTGCATCAGCCCGCGTCCTTGCTGAACGTGTCGAAGGCTTTCAACGCCTTCGCCGAGAACGCATAGGACGGACCACCGCCCATGTAGGTGGCCATCGCCAAGGCCTCGCACAGCTCCTCTCGCGTGGTGTGCAGCCGGATCAGGGATTTAATGTGGAACCCGATGCAACTGTCGCACCGCGTGGCGATTGCGATGCCCAGCGCCATGATCTCCTTGGTTTTCTCGTCCAGTGCCCCAGGTTTTTTCGCGGCCGTACCCATACGGTTGAAGGCGGCGGCAGTATCGGGGATTTCTGGTGACAGCACCGCGATATTCGCCAGCGTTTCGTCCATGAAGGCTTCCCAATCCATTAGCGGCCCCTTTCGTCCGAACCCATCCGACGTTCCAGCCACCGCACCCCGGCGCTGATGATCAGCACCAACACCAGATATTCCACGATCAGTAGCGAGTAGATTTCAAGCGGGCGGTATTCGGTGACCACCAGCTCATTCGCGCGGCGGGTCAATTCCTGCATCCCGATGACGGACGCAAAGGCGCTCATCTTCACGATGTAGATAAATTGGTTGGCCAATGGTGGCAAAATACGGCGGATGGCTTGCGGCATGATCACATAGCGCATGGTCTGGAAATAGTTGAGGCCAACGGTTTGGGCGGCTTCCGTCTGGCCACGCGCGATGGACTGAATTCCGCCACGAAAGATCTCGGCGGTGAAAGCGCTATCCGAGATCGCCAGCGTGATAATCGCACCCCAGAAAGGCTCGATCGGAATGTTGAGGCCCATCGATTTGAAAATGATCGGCAGACCGTAGAACACCCAGAACAGCATCGGCAGCAGCGGGATCGAGCGGACGAACTCCACGTAGATCCGGTTGATGATCCGCAGCCAACGGCGCTCGGCCAAAGCGGGCAAAGCGACGACCAGCCCAAGGCAAATCGAGATTACCGCCGCGATCACAGAAATCAGGATCGTGTTGCCCATGCCATTGATCAGAAAGCGGACGTTGACCCAGCCCTGCGGTGTCATCGGATTGATCACATACCAGCCCCAGGTCGCGGACGAGGAACACCCGGTCACCAAAACCAGCATCGAAAAAAGGACGGCAATTCGGATCATGCTGCGCCCCTTCAATGCTGTAGAATCTGGCTAAGGAATTTTTGGCATCGGCGTGATTTCGGCGCTTCAAAGAATTGTTGCGGGGGGCCGTGCTCGACGATCTCGCCATCGTCCATGAACACCATCTTGTCGGCCACCTTGCGGGCGAATCCCATCTCGTGGGTAACCACAACCATGGTCATGCCTTCCTCGGCCAGTTCAACCATCACGTCCAGAACTTCCGAAATCATCTCGGGATCCAACGCCGAGGTCGGTTCGTCGAACAGAAGAACTTTTGGTTCCATACACAGGCTGCGGGCGATTGCGACACGTTGTTGCTGGCCGCCCGACAGCTGGCCCGGGCGTTTGTCGGCCTGTTCTGGAATGCGTACCCGGTCGAGGTATTTGCGCGCCCGTTCTTCGGCATCCGCGCGCGACAGGCCGCGCGCCTTCATCGGGCCAAGGGTCAGATTTTGCATGACACTCAGATGCGGGAACAGGTTGAACTGTTGAAACACCATGCCAACCTCGGCCCGCACTGCTGCAGTGGCCCCGGCCTCGCTTCCAACATCTACGCCATTGACGCGGATTGTTCCGGATTGGTGCTGTTCCAACTGGTTTATGCAGCGCACAACAGTCGACTTCCCCGACCCGGACGGGCCACAGACTACGACCCGTTCCCCCGGTGCAACGGTCAGGTTTATGCGCTTGAGTGCTTGAAAATCTGCGAACCATTTGTCGACATCGATCATTTCGATCGCATATTGCGACATGTTGAAACCCTCCGGGGATCGTCCCCGCAGGGAATTATCTGCTTGAGGTTAGCGGGGGAATCTTCGTTAGTTCAAGACGCAACTCGGAAATGGGTGCCGGAATCCCGGTATTTGACCAACAGGAGACACAAAATGAAAAAGATAATGACGGCTTTTGCAGTCGCGGCGGTGGCGTTCACTATGACTGCCACGGCACAGGCACAATCCGCCCTGAACGAAATCCTCGACGGAGGTGTTCTGAAGGTTGGCACGACAGGCGACTGGAACCCGATGACCGTGCGCGACCCGGCCACAAACAGCTACAAAGGCTTTGACATCGACGTGATGACACAACTGGCCGCCGACTTGGGCGTCGAGGTTGAGTTCGTGCCCACCGACTGGAAAACGCTGGTGAACGGAGTGGTTGCCGGCCAGTACCACATGACCGGCTCGGCCTCGATCAGCCCGCCGCGCATGAAGGTTGCCGGTTTTTCGGAAAGCTACATTGCGGTGGAAATCTTTCCCTTCACTCACACTGACAAAGCGGGTGATTTTGACGGATATGACTCGATCAATCAGCCGGGTGTGAAGGTCGCGACGACCCTTGGCACAACCTTTGAAGGACTCGCGAAGGAATGGTTTCCGAACGCCGAGATCAAAGTGGTTGAAGCCCCCGCGCGTGGCTTCCAGGAAGTCATCGCTGGCCGTGCTGACGTGTTCATCACCTCGAACATCGAAGGCTCGACTCTGGTCACGAAATTCCCGGTGGTGAAGGTCGCAAATACGGAGCCACGTTCCCCCTCGCCTATCGCGATGCTGTTGCCGCAGAACGATCAAGTCTGGATCAACTACGTCAACAACTGGATCAAAGTGAAGCAAGCGCAGGGCTTCTTTGACGGGGTTCGTGACACATGGGGTCTGTGATCTGACCTGTCAGAAAATCTTTGAAAGGGCCGTGCAATTGGTGCGGCCCTTTTCTGTGGACGCGCCATGAAACTGGATCATCTGACCTGGCTCGAAGTCGAAGCCTACCTGAAGCGTAGTCGCGGTATCATCCTGCCTGTCGGCTCGACCGAGCAGCACGGCCCAATGGGTCTGATTGGAACCGACAGTTTGTGCGCCGAGGCGATTGCCGAACGGGCGGCAGAGCGTGCAGACGCACTTGTCGCGCCGGTTCTGGGGTACACGCCCGCACCATTCAACATGGGCTTTCCGGGTACGGTTTCAGTTTCTGAGGCGACTTTTCGCGCACTGTTTCTAGAAATTCTGGAAGGTTTGGCGAGTCATAGCTTCACGAGACTCTTTGTGCTGAATGCACACGGCGCGAATCTTGCTCCAATGCGCCAGGCTGTGGAAAGTTTTTGCGGCGCTGAAGTCATGATCCGCAGTTGGTGGGACTTCGAAGAGGTAAACGCCCTGCGCAGGAAATTCTACGGCGATTGGGAGGGGATGCATGCGACCCCGGCCGAGATTTCGATCACACAGGCGCTCTACCGATCGTTGCCTGCGGGGGACGCGGCAGCCCCTCCCAGAAAACTGGCACCTGCCGAGATTGAAGCGCGGACAGGGGACAACCACGGGCCTGCCGATGAGCACAAAGCTGAATTTCCGGACGGACGCGTCGGATCGCATTCAGCGCTCGCAGACCCTGATCATGGACATGAGTTACTTAAAACTGCAGCGGAGGCGGTTGAGCGTGAGTATCTGAAGTTCGCCAACTCGTAGGCCACCGTCTAAATTATCGCCTTGTGCGCCCCGCCCTTGCTTCAGCTACCAAATCGTAGACCGAATCCATTTCATGCGTTAGCACTGCGATTGAGCGACATGTTTTCGGACAAGCGAGCGACCAAAGAACTCGTATTCAGCCACCGAAAATCTGATGTTCAGGGAGAGACGCCGCGGCATTGAAAAAAACAGCTGCGGCAAATTTTTGGGAGGACTGAATGAAGTACACTTTTGGGACAGCGGTGATTGCCGCTGCTGCAATGACGATGGGCACAGCCGCCCTCGCCTTTGAATGTGCGGTGAGCGAAACCTCAATGGACAAGCCCGACGGCTTTCCTGAGCGCGCGCTGACAATGATTGTGCCTTACGGCCCCGCCGGTGGCTCCGGTCAGGTTGCGGGTGCGATGGCCGAAGCTGTCACCGCCCTTACAGGTGTTGCCATCAATCGCGACCACAAACCGGGTGGTTCAGGTACAGTTGGGACGACTGCATACATGACGGCTCCGGCAGACGGATACAACGTGCTTGAGCACATCGACGACGCGTCGTCGGCGCATGCACTGGATTCCTCGATGGTGAACCCGGCCGAGGATTTGATTCCGCTGGTGATAAGCCAGGTGACCTTCTCGCAGGTCTACATCCGCGCAAACGAGGACCGTTACACAGATTGGCCCTCATTCGTTGAATGGGTCAAGGCGCAGGACGGAAAAGCCACCATCGCAAACGTTTCCAAGGAAGGCTCCATGGAACGTGTGACGATGAAGTTCATCACCGATGCGACAGGTATGGAAATCCAGCAGATCTCGTTCGACAAGGGTGCCCCGCGCTACGGAGCGTTGCTAGGCGGTCAGGTCGATGCATTGTTTGAACAGCCGGGTGACGTGCGCAACTTCCTCGACGCCGGGGAATTCAAACCAATCCTAACAGTTTTCGATGAGCGTCCCGGCGTGTTCAGCGATGTGCCGACACACCGCGAAATGGGCATGGATTTCGATCCGCTGCTGCGATTCCGAGGATTTTATGTCCACGCCGACGCGCCGGCAGACCGTGTAAAGTGGCTTCAGTGGGCGTTCCAGCGCGGCTATTGCGAAGACAGCTATCAGGCGTTCAATGAGTCCAAGTTCATGACCGTCATCGACAGCTATCGTGACACCGACGGCGCACGCGAACTGATCAACCAGTCGGTTGCGCAGTACCGCGACGTTTACATGGCCATGGGTCTGGACGTTAAGTAACTTATGATGTGGCACCTCTTGGCGAACGAAAACCGAGGGGCGCCACATTAATGTCGCGTTGCGAAGACCCGCCGTGTTTCACATCTTTGATGAATTGAACCGCCTGCTTGTGAGGAGGCTCCGTTGGGACGCTTGAGCAAACCCAATCTGATCGAAGCCGCCGTCTGGTTTTTGATCGCGGCGATTTTCTTCGCCTACACGTTCGAGTTCAATCAGCCGATTGAGATTTACAAGTTCGGTGCAACAGCCTGGCCACGGGTCATCGTCGTGTTGCTGTTCGTGGCGACGGCTGGCAACCTTTACTATCAATACGTTCACGGCTCGGCGCCCCAGCCAGGACGTGTTGGCATGATTGAGACGGAAGAGGCCGACTATAGCGACTGGTCCACGCGCCTGAAGATGGGTGCCGTCTTGCTAACACCGTTCCTGTTCGCGTGGCTGCTGAAACCGGTCGGGATTTACTTTGCCGCCCCCTTCTTCATCGCCGCAATCATCTGGCTGTTTGGCGAACGCCGCTGGCGTGCGATCCTGTACACGACATTGGTGATCTATGTGATCTTCCTCGTCCTTTTTCTGGTGCTGCTCAACGCGCCGCTGCCGCAAGGAAACATGTCGCCGTTCTATGACTACAGCGACTGGATTCTGAGGCTCAATACCAACCTCAAAAACCTCTGGTAACGGCTATGATCGAGAATTTCCTTGCCGGAAGCGCGGCCCTGTTTGGTGACCCGGTCACAATCGCGATCTTCGTTTTCGGAGTGATCGGCGGCATGCTGTTTGGCGCTATTCCGGGCGTCAGCATGTTGACGTTGGCGGCGATCCTTCTGCCCTTCACCGCGGAGTTGACGGCTGCCCAAGGTGTGATGCTGTTCGCGGTGATTTACTGCACCGGCACTTATGGCGGCGCGATTACCGCGATTCTGTTCAATATCCCCGGCGCTCCCGAGAACGCACCCACCGCCTTCGACGGCTATCCGATGACGCAACAGGGTAAATCCGGCAAGGCCGTTGGGGCTGCGGTCCTGTGTTCGGCAATTGGCGGGATTGCTTCGGCGCTGGTCATGATGGCCGCGACAGAACCGCTGGCCAAATGGGCGATCCGTAACATCGGCCCGCCCGAGATTTTCGCGCTGGTCTTTTTCGGGCTGGCGGTGGCGTCGTCCGTTGGGGCCAAGACAATCTGGAAAGGCTGGATGTCGGTGTTGCTGGGGTTGCTGATCGCAACGATTGGTCAGGATCCGGTCGGCGGCATCAACCGCTACAACTTCGGCGTCACCGATCTGGCGGCGGGCATCGCTTTCGTACCGGCAATCCTCGGATTCTTCGCAGTGTCCGAAATCTTTGTCCAAGCCGAGAAAAAAGCCGGGGGCACTTATGTTGCGCCGAAGGTGAGCATGTCCTTCCCCACAATCATGGAGCTGTGGTTTCACAAGATTGCCGTGCTGCGATCTATCGTGGTCGGTTTTTTCTGCGGCATTCTCCCAGGTATCGGTGCCACCCTCGCCGCCTTCATGGGCTACGGCGAAGCGGTTCGCTGGTCGCGCAATAAGGAGTCGTTCGGCAAGGGGAACATGGAGGGCGTGATATCGTCCGAGACGGCCAACAACGCCGCGACGGGAGCGGCCATGATCCCGCTGCTGGCGCTGGGGCTGCCGGGCGGTGCATTGACCGCGATGATGGTCGCAGTGTTCCAGATGCATGACCTGGAGCCGGGTCCGCTGGTCTTTTACAACTCGCCCGACCTGATCTGGATCGTCTTTGCCGCAATGTTCTATGCCAACCTGTCGATCCTGTTCATCGGGCTAATCGAAACCAAGACGATCCTGAATCTGCTCAAAATTCCGTTCCAGTTTCTCGCCCCGCTCATCCTTTTGCTGGCGACCATCGGTGCCTATATCAGTCGCGGTCTGGTGCTGGACGTGATGGTGATGTTCATCGCCGGTATCCTGGGATTCCTGTTGCGGCGTACCGGATTTTCAATTCCGGGCATCGTGTTGGGCCTGATCCTCGGCAAGATTGGAGAGCAGAATTTCGCACAGGGCATGCAGATGGTGCACTACGACCTCTTCACCTATTTCTCGCGTCCGATCTGCGCAATATTGGTTTTTGCGGGCGCACTGACGTTGTTTGCGGGCATCTACAAAGCATTTGCGCAGCCCAAGCAGGCCGCCTAAATCCCACACATTCGCACGCCAGGAGGACACGTCGTGACAGAAGATATCGCCGTCGTTGACGAAATTTTCGAGCGTGCCCGCGTGGCCCAAGCAGCCTATGAAGCCATGGGCACCCAAGCACTGTTCGACACGGCCTGCCAGGCGGTCGCATGGTCTCTGATGGAGCCCAAGCGCAACCGGCAACTGGCGGAACTTGCGGTGGCGCAAACCGGGCTGGGCAATGCCGACGACAAGGTGAGGAAAAACCACAATAAGACGCTGGGACTGATGCGTGACCTAAAAGATGTCACGGCCTTCGGCCACGTCGAGGATGACGCGGCCTTGGGAACGTCGACTTACCTGCGTCCAAAGGGCGTGATCGCTGCAATCGTTCCGTCGACCAATCCACTTGCCACGCCGGTCAACAACGCGATCAACGCCCTGAAAACCGGCAATGCGATCATCCTTGCGCCCTCTCCCAAGGGCGTGGCTCCGTTGCAGGCGTTGCTGGATGTCATCCATCCGGCGCTGACCAAGTTGGGGCTGCCGAGCGATCTGGTGCAAATGCTGCCGGTGCCGCCGTCCAAACCAAAGACCGAACGGCTGATGCAGTTGGCGGATTTGGTGGTGGTGACGGGATCACAGGCCAATGTGCGGGCCGGCTACAAATCCGGCACACCAGCCATCGGAGTCGGCGCTGGCAACGTAGTCACCATCGTTGACGAGACCGCAGATATCGGGGCGGCTGCGGCCAAGATCGCAGCGTCGAAAACCTTCGACAATGCGACCTCGTGCTCGTCCGAAAACGAGATTGTGGCGGTTGATGCGGTTTACGACGAATTGGTCGCCGCGCTGGCGACCGAGGGCGGCTTCTGTCTGGATGAAGCCCAAACGGCGCATCTACAATCGATCCATTGGAACGATGGCAGGCTAACCAATGCGTTGCTGGCAAAAGATATCGACGTGATCCTGGCCGAAACGGGCTTTGAGGATGTTGCGCCCAGCGGCACTCGATTTCTGGTCGCACCGCAAGACACTATCAGCGAAGATCACCCGATGACCGGCGAAAAAATGTCCCGATTTCTGGCGCTCTACCGGGCCTCGGATTTCGATGACGCGGTGGACAAGGCGGTCGCCATACAGACGATCCAGGGGGCCGGGCATTCCCTGGGTCTGCACTCAGCCGACGACGCCCGCGCCCGACGGCTGGCGATGGAGGCCCGCACCTGTAGGGTGATCGTCAATCAGGCCCATTGCTTCGCCACCGGCGGCTTCTTTAACAACGGCCTGCCCTTCTCGCTGTCGATGGGTTGCGGCAGCTGGGGCGGAAACTCGATAGACGGCAATCTCAACTGGGAGCATTTCGTCAACAAAGTCGTTGTGGCGCGGACCATCGAAGAACGTCGCCCGGAGCTGGACGAGATTTTTGCGGACTATTGGGACGCCCACGGTAAATGACGACAAGCATTGCAGAACAACTGGACGCCAACGCCCATGCCGATCCAGATGCAATCTGGATCACCTCGCCAAACACCAGTGCAACCGTCACATGGGCCGAGGCCGCCAGTCGCTCGCGAAGGATCGCCTGCCAGCTTGACGCGTTGGGTCTTGAACCGGGCACTTCGGTCGCGGTAGCTGCGCCCAACAGTATCTGGGCGACCTTGTGTTTCACCGGCGTTGCCTGCGGCGGCTATCTGGCGACACCGCTCAATCTGGTCGCAGGCGCGCGCGTTCTGCCCTATGTGCTCGACCATTCCGAAGCCGCCGTGGTTTTGTGTGCAGACGAGTGTCGCCCCCTGATCGAAGACGCCCTTATGGCGGTTGAGCGACCAATAACGATAATCCGAATCGACCCGACCAACGGTCCTGTGTGGGCGCAAGATTGCGACCCCCAGGCGACGATACGCACCAACCCGCTGCCGGATACGCCCGGTGTGTTGATGTACACGTCCGGCACAACTGGGCGGCCCAAAGGCGTTGTTCTTAGCAACAGCAACTTGATGGCAGCCGGGATGAACGTGGTTCACAGCCATCAGTTGCAACCCAGCGACATCGCCATGTGTATCCTGCCAATTTATCACATCAATGGGTTGTGCACGACGATCATGGGCACGCTGATGTCGCGCAGCGGGCTAGTTATGCCCGATCGCTTCTCAGTTCGCACGTTCTGGCAGTTTATCGGCGACAATGACGTCAGTTGGTTCAGCGCCGTGCCGACTCATTACGCCTATCTTTTGAGCGAGACAACCGAGCCGGAAATCAACCGCTCACGCTTACGGTTCGCGCGCTCGGCCTCGGCACCACTGGCGCCGGACACGCATCGCCAGTTTGAGGATCGCTTTGGCATCAAGATCATCGAAACCATGGGCCTGACCGAGACCGGAGGACAAATCCTGTCGAACCCGATGCCGCCGGGCGTGGTCAAAATCGGCTCGACCGGGCGCGCTGTCGGCAATGAGGTTATCATAGGCGACGATAATCAAACCGAGGTAGGGCGTGGCAGCACCGGAGAGATCCTTGTACGCGGCGCGAACGTCATGAGGGGCTACCTGAAGCAGCCCGAGGAAACTGCGAAATCAATCACCCCAGAAGGATGGTTCCGCACCGGCGATCTTGGTCATATGGACGATGACGGTTTTGTTTTCGTAACCGGTCGGATCAAGGAGTTGATAATCAAGGGGGGAGAGAACATCGCCCCGCGTGAAGTTGACGAAGTTCTGCTGGAGCATGAAGCGGTGCTTGAGGCAGCGGCGTTTGCTGTCCCTTGCGACCAGCTTGGACAAAGGGTTGAGTCATGCGTCGCCTTTCAGCCCGGGCGCAGTGCAACTGAAGCGGAACTTCTGGCGCACAGCGCGGCGCAATTGGGCCAATTCAAAGCACCGGACCGAGTGCATTTTCTGGATGAGTTGCCGAAGGGGCCATCCGGAAAAATACAACGTCTGCAACTATACAGTCTGGTCTACGGTGCTGACTCATAGCGCATCGCCCAACTGAAGTTGGACTTGGACTGATCGACAATCAGCAATTTGCCATTACGGCATTCAGCACGCCGCTGTGCCGGGCCGAAGGTTGGGTACGCAAGCGCTCGTGGACGTTGTGCACAGGTAGCCCGGCAATTTCGCGATCTGTTCCGACTACAGAAAATCGTCCCAATGAACACCAAGAAGGGTCAGAGCCTCACCGTTCATGGACGAAATCTCGATACTGTCCAGACCGTCAACCTGAACTGTGTCGAAATCAAATGCGGACCCCACATAGGTGCCGTCCAGAAACGCGTCAAAAGCCGACGCGAAACTGCTGGTCATGTCGCTGTTGAAAATAAACTCATCACCCTCGGCCAAGACGAAATCCCGAACGATATTTTGGCCTGCCGTGGCCACGAAGGTGTCAGCGCCTAATCCTCCAATCAACTCGTCGTTGCCAGCCCCTCCGATCAGGGTGTCATTTCCAAATCCGCCAAACAGTGAATCGTCGCCTTCGCCACCAAGCAACACGTCGTCTCCATGCATCCCAATCAACCGATCGTTTCCGGCAGCACCTTCAATGCGGTTTGCACCGGAATTCCCAAGGACGTGATTTCCCATATCGTTGCCGAACACATCGACATTGTCCTGACCCAGTATTCCCACCGCGTTGAGTTCCGCGCCCATCTGCGAGGACGAAGATATGAAAACCCGTTCCCATCCGCTGTCTCCCGCGATTTCGGTGAGGCCAGAACCGCCGACCTCGACCCAGCGTTCCTGGTATTCCATCGGCGTGGCGGCGATTTCGGAGAATTCAACATTCTCTAGGTGTCCGGTAAAATATATTTAAAACAGTAAGTTAGAAGTATTTTGGTGGTTGTGTTACCTAGTGGTTTACCCAGTGGTTCCTACATTTAGTGCGGATATCTTCCTGTGGCACAAGATATAGTAGACGGTAGAACTTATTCCCTGTAATATCAACAGGTTATGTTTGTTTGCGGTGGTGGATGGTGCATTCCACTACTTAACGTTAACGTCAACTTGCCAATATCCGGTAGACGGAAGCCCTGCCAATCCCGACTTCCTTGGCAATGTCGTTAGGCTTCATCCCCTTGGCTTTCAACGCTAGAACATCGTCACCCTTGGCCATAGCAGTAGGCTTCCTGCCCTTGTATTTGCCGGCAGCCTTGGCCTTGGCGATACCCTCACGCTGCCGTTCCAACATGATCGACCGTTCAAACTCAGCGACACCACCCAGAAGAGTGAGCATCAGCTTCCCAGTGGCAGTCCCTGTGTCGATCCCCATAGACAAGATGCGAAGGGATGCACCCTTGGCCGTCAGAGCCTCCAGAACCTCCAGCAGGTGAGCCACTGAACGAGCCAGACGGTCCAGCTTCGTGACGACCAAGGTGTCACCGTCCCTTACGTAGTCAAGGGCTTCAGCGAGCCTGTCACGCGCCCTCACGTCCACGGATGACACCTGTTCGACAAAGAGCTTATCGCAGCCAGCGTCCCTTAGTTCACGTTCTTGGGCCTCAAGCCCTGCTGTCTGGTCCATCGTTGATGTGCGAGCGTATCCGACGATCATGGTTACTTCCCTTCTGTTGAGCAGCGTAGCTGCGCTACTATTGTATCAATAGGTTCTAAGACAAGGTAGCAATCCTGTCTCAGAAGTCAATAACCACTTATATGGGACTCTATTCTTGTGTCTGACGTCAGCACTCGTGGGACAGATTTGAGGTTTAGCTAACGGAGGATTTCTGGTTCATCGTAACCGTCAAGGAGTGAAGATGAACAAGAAATCCGGAACCAGTAAAGCTGCGGCTGACAAGCTGGTTAAAACCATCCGCCGCAAAACGCGACATACCTATTCGTCTGAAGAGAAGATCCGCATTGTTCTGGCGGGCCTTCGCGGCGAGGAAACTATTTCTGTGCTATGCCGCCGAGAGGGTATCTCCGAAAGCCTGTATTACAGCTGGTCAAAGGAATTCCTCGAAGCCGGGAAACGCCGTCTGGCGGGCGATACGGCCCGGCAAGCGACGCCGCCTGAGGTGAAGGATCTGCGATCCGAGGCGACGGCACTGAAGGAATGCGTTGCCGATCTAACACTTGAAAACCGCCTGCTCAAAAAAAGCATGACAGGGGCTGGGGAGTTCGAGGAATGAGATACCCCGCGTCTGAGAAACTGGAGATCATCCGCACCGTTGAGGGGTCCCATCTTCCTGCGAAGCAGACCCTCGACATGTTGGGCATTCCTCGTACCACATTTTATCGCTGGTACGACCGTTACGTGGAAGGTGGGCTTGATGCCTTGTCGGATTGCTCGCCTTGCCCAAAGTCTGTCTGGAACCGTATTCCACAGGATCGGAGGGATGATCTGATCGAGTTCGCGCTGGAACATGAGGCGCTGACGACCCGGGAACTGGCGGTCAAATACACTGATGAGAAGCGATACTTTATCTCTGAATCATCGGCTTACCGATTTTTGAAGGAAGCTGATCTGATCACGGCACCAGACTACGTTGTGATCAAAGCCGCCGACGAGTTCACGGATAAAACGACTGCCATCAACGAGATGTGGCAAACCGACTTCACCTACTTCAAGATCATTGGCTGGGGCTGGTTTTATCTCAGCACGATCCTGGATGATTACAGCCGCTACATCATTGGCTGGAAACTTTGCACGAACATGCGGGCCGAGGACGTGACTGACACGATTGAGTTGGCTTTGGCGGCGTCAGGGTGCGACCATGCCATCGTTCGCCACATGCCTCGCCTGCTAAGTGATAATGGGTCCTGTTACATCTCCGGTGATTTGGCCGAATGGCTGGAGGACCATAAAATGGATCACGTTCGCGGAGCTCCTTTCCACCCGCAAACACAGGGCAAGATCGAACGCTGGCATCAAACCATGAAGAACCGGGTTTTGCTGGAAAACTACTATCTGCCCGGTGATCTCGAACTCCAGATCGAGGCCTTCGTCGATTACTACAATAACGAACGCTACCACGAGAGCCTGAACAACGTGACGCCGGCAGACGTCTATTTTGGGCGTGACAAAGCCATCATCAGAGAAAGGGAAAAGATCAAGAAACAGACAATCCAACAACGCCGCTTGCAACATCAAAAACAAGCCGCATAATCAATCACACAAACGAGCCAGAGCCTCCAATGCTCAAGCCGCTCTGATGTTCCATTTTATATGACGACGGACAGTTCAAGCTCAAACTCAAGATCAGGAAACCGCATTAGAAACGCCCTCCACTTTGTCGCTGTCGATCAGGTAGTAGCCGTCTCCTAGGTATTCGACGAACCTACCGGTGTCGGCGATCATGCCGGAGTCCCTTTCATAGACGTAGAACTTACCAGCTAGGCCATTGTCTTTTTGATTTAGATCAGTCATAGTTTTGTTTCCTTCGTTGAATTGAGGAGAAGCAGCTACCCGGTGCTCCTGCAAAGATTTCCAGATAGCTGCGGTTTATTAAAAGGGGAGTTTCGGCTCCTCTTTTTTTATTGGGCTAGGATTTGCAGGGCAGCAATTACCGCGCCTACGTAAAAGCCATTCCAAATCGTGAAGCTAGAGAATGTCACGCGGATTCTCCTTCAAATCGTCACGGGCAGCGACATAGGCTGAGACAACAGCCGTGGCAGCCAGAATCTCCTCTTCTGTGAGGGTGCTCCTGTGCTCGACAACCGCTTTGCGTAAGCGCTCAATTGCCTCAAAGGCACGTTGCTGGGTTTTTTTCAGCAGATGAACGGGATTTGGGATGCTCCCCCCGGTAGTGGCATGAACCTCAGCGGCCCCTCGTCTAAGTGTTGACATGGTAAAATTCCTTTCGTTTGGTTCGTGCTAACGCACTATTGTTTCGTCTCAGATCAGTCCGTGTGGATAGGATGCCCAGTTCAGGATCAGGGCGATAAGGCCCAACAGCGTGTTCCTTCAGACACTGGAGGCACCATTCATATCGAAGGGAGCTGTGACCGTTAAACGTAGTGACCGGCTTCCCTTCGCCACAGCAAAGACAAAGCTCAGCCCTCTCGTTGTAGTAATGCCATCGGCGATTAACCTTCATCCGGCACCACCTTGATATTGGTAGGTTTCCGAACCACAACAGGCTTCTTCTTCCGTACCTGTGGTTTTGCGTCTTCCTCCCGTTGACGGTTGCGTTCAACATCCTCTGCATAAGCACCGAGAGTGGCCCATAGCTTTGAAAGGCTGCTGTACCGCCCCATTAAACCGTCAGGGAGATCGGCCTGTGTTTCGAGAACATACGTCATCGACCACTTGGAATCGCGATACACAGCCACGTAGCCATTCCCGAAGCCGGGTTCCAACACAGCCTCCGCGACAAGGCCACCAGCAGCACGTTCGATGACGTCAGGAGCCGGTCCCTCTGCTGCCCAGCTTGTGAACGCTAGAACATCTGGTGCTGCGAAGTGCTTCTGTTCCCTGACACAGGAATCGCCTTTGTCGTAGGGCTCCGTGGTTTTGATGATCGGGTAGTCGCGCAGCTTGTCATACGACGCCAGACCAGCATGAACCGATACGACGCCTGAGAACGGCGGAGCAATACTCGGCCACGGTAGCGGCGGCACAGTGCTGTCGCGGGCGGCGTAAAAGTCGGCCACTTTTGCCCTTTCATTTGATGGGAGGGCTTGGGGATTTTCACCGTGGATTTGTATTTGAAGGTTCGCCACGCTCACTTTGAGGAAGGGTTGAGCGGGCGCCGGATTGCCCGGGATTTTGGGCTTAGCCGGGACAGTGTTTCGAAGATGTTGGCGTATTCTGAGCCGCCCGGATATCGGCGAACGGCGCCGATCAGGCGTCCCAGGCTTGATCCTTATACGGGTCAGATCGACCAATGGCTTGCGGAAGACAAGACCCGTCCCCGCAAGCAGCGCCATACGGCCAAGCGGATCTTTGAACGGCTACGTGACGAATGTGGGTTCGGTGGCGGTTACACGATTGTCAAAGACTACGTCCGATCCAGGAAGCGCTCCGGCAAGGAGATGTTTGTTCCGCTGAGCCATCCGCCTGGACACGCCCAGGCCGACTTTGGCGAAGCGCTGGTTGTGATCGGCGGTGTCGAGCAAAAGGCGTTCTTCTTTGCGCTTGATTTGCCCCACAGTGATGCCTGCTACATCCGCGCGTATCCTGCGGCGAACACCGAAGCCTGGCTGGACGGGCACGTACATGCCTTTGGCTTTTTTGGCGCGGTGCCGCGCTCTGTCCTTTACGACAATGATCGCTGCCTTGTGGCGAAGATCATGCCGGATGACACCCGCCAGAGAACCCAGCGGTTCAGCGCGATGCTCTCTCATTATGTGATCGGTGACCGTTATGGCCGTCCCGGCAAGGGCAATGATAAGGGCAAAGTCGAAGGCCTTGTTGGGTACGGGCGGCGCAACTTCATGGTACCGATCCCGCGCTTTGCCCATTGGGATGCGTTCAACGACTACCTTGAAGAACAATGCCGCAAACGGCAGGCCGACATGCTGCGCGGTCACAAGGTCAGTATCGGCGAACGGCTGGAGGCTGATCTGGCGGCCATGCGTCCTTTGCCCGCCGCGCCCTTTGAAGCCTGTGATCTCCAAAGTGGCCAAGTCACATCAACATCCCAGGTGCGCTACCGGGGCAACGATTACTCAGTCCCCGTTGCCTATGGCCATCGAGAGGTTTGGATCAAAGGCTTCGTTGACCGCGTCGTGATTGGCTGCGCGGCAGAGATCATCGCAGACCATCCCCGCTCCTATGACTCAGGCGATATGGTGTTTGACCCGGTGCATTACCTGCGCCTGATCGAGCGCAAGATCATGTCCTTTGATCAGGCAGCGCCCTTGCAGGGCTGGGAGCTGCCAGAAGCCTTCGCCACGCTCCAGCGGCTCTTGGAGGCCCGGCAAGGCAAGACCGGGAAGCGGGAGTATGTGCAGGTTCTTCGCCTGTTGGAACGCTTTGATCTGGCGGTGCTGCATCTGGCGATCAAAGACGCACTGCTGATGAGAGCGGTCAGCTTCGACGCGATCAAGCATCTGCTTCTCTGCCGTGTTGAGCGCCGACCGCCGCGGCTGGATCTGGATGTCTATCCCTTTCTGCCCAGAACCAATGTCGCCACAACGTCTGCAGCCACCTACATGAGCCTGCTGACAGGCGGTGGCGCATGACCGAGGCTCCTGAACTGCTTCTGGCCCATCACCTCAAAACCCTGCGGTTGCCCACATTCCTGCGTGAGCACGACAAGCAAGCGCGTATCTGCGCCGCAGAGGGCGTGGACCATGTCCGCTATCTGGCCCGGCTGACCGAGTTGGAACTGATCGACCGCGAACGACGCATGGTCGAACGCAGGATCAAGTCGGCGAAGTTCCCGGCGGTCAAAAGCCTGGACAGCTTCGACTTCAAGGCGATCCCATCGCTGAACAAGATGATGGTTCTGGAATTGGCGCGCTGTGATTGGATCGAGCGCCAGGAGAACGTCATCGCGCTCGGCCCGTCCGGCACCGGCAAAACCCATGTCGCGCTCGGGCTGGGCCTTGCAGCGTGTCAAAAAGGGCTGCCGGTGGCGTTTGTAACAGCAGCGGCGTTGGTCAATGAACTGATGGAATCCAGAGACGAGAAGCGCTTGCTGCGCCTGCAGCGACAACTGGCCAAAGTCAAACTGCTGATCATCGACGAGTTGGGCTTCGTGCCCCTCAGCAAAACCGGCGCTGAACTATTGTTCGAGCTGATCTCACAGCGTTACGAACGCGGCTCCACGCTAATCACCAGCAACCTGCCATTCGAAGAATGGACTGACACATTCGGCACCGAACGCCTGACTGGCGCCCTTCTGGATCGCCTGACCCATCATGTGAACATTCTGGAAATGAACGGCGAAAGCTACCGCCTCAGCCAGAGCCGCCAACGAACCAAAACAACCGGAACTTGATCAAAGCAGGATTGGCCTGACGGCCAATGCGCCTTGGAACGTGCTTGCTACCTGAGGGCCTCACGCTCCAAGGCGCACACCACAAACTGGCCGGCTTTTGCTCCGCCCTAGTGGCAGGATATTACGCCGCCGTTGACAATCCCGGCGATGGGCACATTTCGCTGGTGGATGCGAAAAAGCGCGATTCTGCCTCGGGGTCGCAGTCCCACTATGTCGGCCACCTCAGGTTCCACAGCGATGATTGCGGGCAGCACAGCATTCCGGTTGCCGGGCCGGTGGCCGGCGACGGGTTGTCGCTGCGCCTGGCGGCACATGTTCCGGCGGGCACGGGCTGTGCGACCGACAATTGGGGATTGGGTGAGTTCGGGTTCACCTTCGAGCGCGCGAACCCTGATTTCGTGCCTTCGGCGGTCAACCTTTCCGTCGCTCGATCTCAGGGCATTGGAGTACCGGGAATCGCAACTCCCGATATGCCCGGACTGGTCAGGGTGTCGAAATCGGAAATCACCCGCAACTGGAGCGCGATCACGCCGCAATCGCCATTTCCCGCATGGCCCGAATACCTTCTGACATGGCCGGGGCTGGACCGGAGCGCGCCAATCTTCGATGCGGCGGGCAACGAGATTCCGGCCTTCGCCACAGATCCGGCAGGGGTCGGCGTGTGGTGGTATTGGCTGCACAGGCGCGCCGGCGGCACCGGAGTTGCAGATCCGGCATCGGTTTCCTTGTCCGGTATCGCGACCGCGATGGCCGGTGTGGATGACATCTCGCATCCGGCGGCATCGCGATATCGCGACCAATACATCGCGTTGTCGGCCAAATACACAGAAAGCAGCATTGACGCGGACACCCAGTTCGATCTTGGCGATCCGGCTGCACGATGGCTTCTGGCGCGCATAATGTTTCACCATGAAAGCGGACGCTTGGTCGAACTTCCGCTATCGACGTTCGAGGCCGGTGTGCGGTTGGGCAACGACGTGATGAACGACACTTTCACCTCGCTCGACGATTACCGGTGACCGCACCACAAAGGATAAACGCTATGGTGCGTACCAAGGTGCGGCAACCGACTCGAGTCGAGGCCCAAATCGTCATCAATCACTGGCTTAGGCAGTACAATCACACGCGTCGCCATCAGGCGCTCAAAATGCGCCCTCCATTGCCAGAAACTCTAATCAGAAATGGCCCCGAACTTGGGGGCTAGACAGCATCGGTTAGTGGCATCTGGGGGTATTGCCTTTTTCGCCTTGCTCACGATACCCCCAATAGTACCCCCATTCTGGGGGTATCGTATCGGATCAGGCTGAACTTGTGTGGACAACACAGCATCGACATGCCCCTTATATAAATGGGATAATCGGACTTTTCCAGACGTTTGTAGAGGCTGAAGTGGTGCCGGTTGAGGGACTCGAACCCCCGACCCACGGTTTACAAAACCGTTGCTCTACCAGCTGAGCTAAACCGGCGCGTGACCGATGTATTGGCTATCACGCCGCTGTGCAAGTGGGCCACGACCTTTGGCATCACGCGCGACTGTTTCGCATCGGATGTTCTGTTATTGGACCGTCAACGTGCGAGCCGAAGGCGCCCTGCCGGTGCGCTTCAGCGCCTCTCGAATATCAGTCCACCGTCTGTCTGCCCGGCATCAAACATCGCTTGAAGCAGCTCGTGAATACGAGCACCCGCAATCGTCTGCATCATACTCGGCACTGTCAATTCCGAGAAATGCGGCAGGATCGGTTCAAGGAATTGGCGTACCGAGATTCCGGCGACGTTTGATAAGTGGTGCGGCACAAACTCAACAATCAGACAATTTCTACTGGTCAGAATCCGCTCCATGCCTTGCGGCGCATAATACTCCGACCGTTCGATATCCATCACCACAAGATCGAATTGCCGATCAGGAAAAAACCTGATCCAGAACACGCATGGGAACCTCAGCAATCTCGGGCTCATCGTAAAAATAGACGTCGTCAGAGATCAGCGGGTGACGCTTTGATCCGCCGGAATTGTGGGTGTTCATCACAAATGAAATCCGGTCATCGGATTCACCGGCGGCGATTTTGTAGAAGTCGCAATTCTCTACTGCGTTCATCGAGCAGTTTTCTGTCAGAAGAGCAAACGTGTCCGGGTTCGCCTCGACCATCGCGATGCGACGGCATAACTTCGCGGTCGGAATAGCCAATGCACCGATGTGTGCACCGACGAATAATACGTCGCTCCGAAGCGTTACCCGCTCGGCAATCCGTCCGAATTCCTCGGGTTCATAGGCGCCGGTGCGGCGCAAACTACGCCCGACGATTTTGTCACGACGATCGACGAGAAACCAGAACGCGCCTCGGTCCACCAGAACCCGGCTGCTGGGTTGCATACTTAGCGCACCAAGAATCCGCCCCCGTTGCCAGAACCTGCGAAGCTTATTGTAAAGTTTTTCGGAAGTGCCTGGCACATTTTGACCGGGGGGAGGCGAACAAGTCATCGCCATCCCAGGCGCCTTGTGGGAATTCAAGCACGGTGCCCCGGAAAACGCGACCTATCGTGCCGCCCGGGCCAAGACCAATACCGCCGATATCCCAACGCCGATCACAAGAAGTGCTGCAGGGGCTGCGTCGCCGATACGCTCCAACGACGCCTGTTCGTAAACGCGCGTTGCAAGCGTATTGTAGTTGAACGGTCGCAGGAGCAGCGTGGCGGGCAATTCCTTTACGCAGTCGACGAAAATCAGCAGCAGCGCGGTGGCGACCGAGGCGCGCATCAACGGCAGCTCTACCTGCCAAAGCGTGCGCGCCCGACTGCGTCCCAGAGTGCGTGCCGCCATCCTCAGGCTCGGCGGGATGCGTCCCATGGACCCGTCCAGCGCGCCCTGCGCGATAGCAAAGAATCTCACTGAGTAGGCGATAATGATGGCCCCTGCCCCACCAGTCAGAATCAATCCCGGATCGTTCAATCCCAACGCGACCGCAGTGTCGGCCAAACGGTTGTCGAATGCCGCCAACGGGATCAGCAGACCCAGACCCAGCACGGCGCCGGGGGCCGCATAGCCGGAGGTGGTCACCGGCAAGATCAGTCTTGGCAGTAATCGGCCCGACTGACGCACACCGTATACCAACAATAACGCTGCCACGACAGTCAAAGCTGCCGCAATAGTCCCGGTTGTCAGCGTGTGAAACAGCGCCCGCCCCAGTCCAGGATCAAACCAGCGTTCGGGCCGGTCCGCCGCATGCCACAGCAGCACAGTGACCGGCACAACAAAGCCGACGACTACGGGAATGGCGCAGGCAAGCGTTGCAAGCCAGGCGCGATATCCACTCAACGGCGCCCTATCGCCTGCCTGATCGCGTCGCGCCAAACCGAAGTGGCGCTGATGACGTCGACTGGTCCGCTCTATCCCGACCAGACCGGCCATCAGGATCAGGACAATCACCGCGATCTGCGCTGCTCCGGCGGCATTCCCGGCCTCAAGCCATGTCGTGAAAATACCGGTGGTCAGGGTCTGAACCGCAAAGAATTCGACGACCCCGAAATCCCCGGCCGCCTCCATCATCACGATTGCCGTGCCTGCGGCGATGGCTGGGCGCGCAAGTGGCAGTGCGATGCATCGAAATCGCCGCCAAGCGCCGGCCCCCAACGTGCGCGCGACGTCATGTGCGAGGGCCGATTGTTCGATGAAGGCAGCCCGCGACATCAAGTAGACATAAGGGTACAGCGCCGCTGCCAGAACCAGAATTGCCATCGTCCGCGACCGCACGCCGGGAAGCCAAGCGACCTTGGATACCGAAATCCCAAACCCGTCGCGTAAGGCTGTCTGGATCGGCCCGGCAAACTCCAGCAAATCGACCAAAGCATAGGCCCCGATGTACCCGGGCACCGCAAGTGGCAACAAAAGCGCCCATCGCAACCAGCTGCGCCCGGGAAATTCGTGCGCTGTAACCAACCACGCCGTAGTGCTGCCGATAACCGCCGCCAGAAGCCCTGTGCCCAGCACCAGGATGACCGTGTTGGCAACATATCGAGGGAGCACTGTCGCCCAAAGATGCGCCCAGATGCCTAAAGACGGACCAAGCGCCAACCACCCGATAGCTGCAATCGGAAGTACAACCAATGCGGCGATTGCCATGCCAACCAACGTCCAGCGGTCCAGACTGACGACCCCATGTGTCGCATTAACTTGAGCGTTTTTCTCAACCATTTGGCTGCCATTAACTCAAACCCGGTTCCCCTGTCCAGAATTCAGCCCTATGATCTGCCGAATAAGTCAAACTAGGCAGCCCCGGTCCCGCCATGCAATATGTCTTTCACATCGGCGCGCATGGCACCGACGCAGAGCGCCTGATGGTCGCGCTGCGAAAAAACCTTGTCCGGTTGAGTGAGCTTGAGGTTAGCGTGCCGAGGCCCCGCATCTACCGAAATCTACTCAGAATCGAAGCTCAGCGTCTCCAAGGTCAGGCCACGACTGACGAAGATCGGGGAGTGATCTTGGCGCAAATTCTCGGCTCAACGAAGCCTGATCGCGTTGTCTTCAATCACGACAGGTTCTTGGGCGATGGTCTGCATACCATTTCGGACGGCATGTTGTATCCGCAAGCGCATCATACAAATTGGCTGCGCGCCCTGTTCCCAGAGGACCAGGTCGACTTTGCCCTGGCGATCCGCAATCCTGCCACATGGGTTCCGACCATGTTCAGCATTTACGGCGGCGACCGAACCTTCGCTGAATTCCTGAACGAAACCGATCCGCGCGATCTGTCGTGGGCTGATATGGTGCAACGGATTCTCACGGCCAATCCCGGCAGCAACATTATCCTGTGGTGCAACGAAGATCTGCCTCTGATCTGGCCAGAGGTCCTGCGGCTGGTTGCGGACCTCGAAGACGACGAGGTCCTGGACGGCGACGCGGACATTCTGGCGGAAATCATGCAGCCCGAAGGCCTGACCCGCCTACAAGGAGTATCTCGAATCGTCAGCACGCACACAGCTCGATCGCGGCCCGCCGCGAGGTCACGTCCGCCTTCCTGGACAAATTCGTGATCGACTCTGAAATCGAACAGGAATTCGACCTGCCCGGATGGGATGCAGCGGCTGATCGCCAAGCTCACACGCACCTACGAGTCCGATCGTGGAGAAGACTGTCCCAGATGCAGGACGTCCTGTTCATCCGTCCATGAACCGCAGGGTCACGGCCAGAGAGACCTCATGCAGATACATCGAATGTGGCAGCCAGAATATGTGCAGCGGCCAGCCACCCCACTGACAGGATTTTCGCCGGCATCACCAAGACCGGCATTCGGGTCGCGACCAGGAACCCTGCACAAAACAGCGCCTGATCGGTGACCAGCCGGTTCGCCCAATGCTCGACCCCGGCAAACCAGTCGCTGAACACTGGCGCTCCCTGC
Source organism: uncultured Paracoccaceae bacterium (assembly GCA_943787785.1). Lineage (GTDB taxonomy): Bacteria > Pseudomonadota > Alphaproteobacteria > Rhodobacterales > Rhodobacteraceae > WLWX01. The sequence continues at coordinate 41,038 of CALSNT010000017.1, forward strand.
AAGCCCAAGTTCCAGATAAATCTCGACGATCTCCCACGCCGAGGAAGCCTGCCAGGCACCAGATCAGCGCCGCGCGCGTGTTCAGCGCCGCAGGAGCGAACAGGCGCAGGCTTGTCAGCATCGCGAAGCCGGACAGGAAATGCGTGATCGACCACAGATCGAACAGGGCGCGGGTTTTGAAGCCGAATAGCTCGGGCCATACGGTCAGGGCTTCGGGTATCAGGGCAGCCTCCGGGCGCTACGGGGCACGCCGCCCCGGTTGCAGGCAGGGTGACCGATCTTGCTCTATGCTGTCCACCGAAATTGCAGCGGTCGGCTGCTTGCGGCTTTAGGCACTGTCGGCGCGGATACATGCGGATTTGCATATCGCGGGCGGCCCGGCCCATCCCGGTCGCAGTGAAAGAAGTCGATGATAGACCTTGTCGACACTCAGCTGACCCGTACTGGACCCCTTGGTCCCCGACATTGCCCCGTCCAGTGCAGGCCGCCCTCGCCCGACTGGGCCGGACCGAGGACGTGCGGTTTTCGCCCGACAACCGACGCCTGGCCCTGGCCGGATATGGCGACGATACTTGCCTGCGTGCTGTTGGACATCCGGATCGATGCCGAGCCTGTCCCGACGGCGCAAATATCTGCGATCGCGGGGTTCACAGAACTGATCTCGGACGACCTGGTTGAACCGCACGGCTTTGACTTCATCGACGATGATACGCTGGTCGTCGCCAACCGGCAGGGCTGCGTGGCTGTGTTCGATCTGTCCATCACGGCTCGCGCGCGGACAGATCAGAATTGCAATCGCCCGGCACCGCATCACCCGCGCCAACTGGTTGCGGCGCAGTGCATTCGCCCGGTTCGGTCCTTGTGACCGGGCCACGTCAGCGGTGGAGCCGAAATTTTGGTCTGCAACAACTATCGCAAACGGGTCACCGCCCACCGGATCGGGCGCGATGGGCGCATCTAACGAACCGGGTCGCGCTCTGCCGCTGGGTCTGGATGTGCCGGACGGGATTGCGTCGCACGCCGGACGGCCGCTGGCTGGCGATCAGCGACCATTTCACAAACAGCGCTCTGATCTACGACTGCCGAGGGCGCCTGACGCCGCGCACCGCGCCCGTGGGTCGCTCTGACCGGAATGGCAACTACCCACACGGGCTGCGCTTTTCACCCGATGGCCGCTACGCCTTCGTTGCCGACGCCGGCGCGCCCGCGCTGCATGTGTTCCGCTCGGACACCGGCCAGTGGCTGGGCGATCACGCGCCGTTGCGCAGCGTCAAGGTGCTGTCGGACGAGGTGTTTCAGCGCGGCCGCGCCAACGCCGCCGAAGGCGGCCCCAAGGGTGTCGATCTCGATACCACAGCGGGACCATCCTGGTCGTGACCTGCGAGGAACAGCCCCTGGCGTTCTTTCGCGTCGCCGACCTGATCTAGCGCATCCCCAGCGCTTCCTTGTAAAGCTCAAGCACCGCCTCTTCCTCGGCGATATCGTCCGCGTCCCGCTTCCTGAGGCTGATCACCTTTCGCAGGATCTTGGTGTCATAGCCCCGGCCCTTGGCCTCTGCCATCACCTCTTTCTGCTGGTCGGCGATATCGGCCTTCTCGGCCTCAAGACGCTCATAACGCTCGATAAATTGGCGCAAGCTCGTCGGCGGCGACGCGATAGGTTGGGTCTGTGACTCTGATCGTTCATTGCTGGGCCCCGGTCTGGCAATGGCTTACAGGCCGCCACGCCTAGCGCCGGGCCGCGTCCGGGGCAAGCCCTTGCCCGCGCCGCCGCGTTCCCGTCTAGGCGGGTTTCGGCGCAAACGCGGAGACGGGCTCAATGGACTGGTTGATCTGGGCAGGCGCGCTGGTGGCGCTTGGATCGGGCTGGCGGGCATATTCTGCGCGCCATCTGGCTGGTCGATGCAGGCGCGGCGCGAGGGATTGGACGACGCCGCGATGCGCGCGCGGCATTCAGAAGCGTGCTGCCGCTCAATCTCGCTCGCCCTGTTCGTGTCAGCGATTGGTCTGATGATGGTCGTCCTGGGCATCGTATTCTAGACGATCGCGCCATCATAACGCGCCATCATCATGCAATCGCTGGTCTTCAAATATCCCCGCCGGAGGCATTAAGTTCCTGGCACGGGCGGCACCTTCGCGCCTCGGTCGAACCCCTCCCACCCCTCGCCCGCGAAGACGTCCCGTCCGAGTTGCGCCAAGAACATGGGGAAAGTCGACCATCACCCAGTTATCGCTAATCTTTCCTTCCTCGACCTTCCAGAAATCCATATAGCGTATCTCGACCCGCTTGGCCCGTCGGCGCGATCCCCATGAATGCGCCGGAATGCGTCGCCTCCTGCCGCCCGAAAGGCTGCGGCCCATTCGCCCATGAACAAACGGCGCGCTTCGTCGATGCAGATCTTGTCGGAGAACGCCGCCTGAAACGGGCTGCTGCCAGTTGTCCTGGAACTCCTGCAAGGCCGTTCTTGGTGCCGCAGCCCGGTGTTGCCCATCCAGCGGAAGGACTCGGCGAAGAATTCTCCGATGTCGCTAATCCGGTGGTCGTTCAACCCGTCCACCATGCCTTCAATCACCGCACGGGTTTCGGCGGTTTTCGACATATCAGTGTCGCGGCTGAGCGCGGCTTGTTCGGGGCGCGATCCCTTCATCGGCTCAGATCGTCGCGTTGATGACGCCGCCGTCGAGCAGGATATTCTGCCCGACGATGAAGCCGGCATGCTGGCTGCACAGAAACGCACATGTCGCGCCAAATTCTTCGGCCGTACCATAGCGGCGCACTGGAATGGTCGCCTCGCGGTTTGCCTTTGCCTGCTCTGGAGTAATACCCTGTGCCTCAGCCGCGCCACTGTCCAAGGATAGTGCGCGATCCGTCGCATGAATTCCAGGCAGCAAGTTATTGATAGTGACGCCTTTCTCTGCAACCTGCCGCGACGTCCCGGCGACAAACCCCGTCAACCCGGTGCGCGCCGCATTGGACAAGCCCAGAACCGGGATCGGAGCCTTAACGGACATAGAGGTTATGTTAACCACCCGCCCCCAGCCACGGTCCATCATTCCGGGCAGCGCAGCCTGCATCAGCGCAATCGGCGTCAGCATGTTGGCGTCTAGCGCACCAATGAAATCGTCCCGGCTCCAATCCGTCCACATCCCCGGAGGTGGCCCGCCGGCATTTGTGACCAGAATGTCAATCTCGCCCGCAGCCTCCAGCAGCGCGGCCCGACCGTCCTCGGTTGTCACATCCGCCGCCACGGTTGTGACGTTAACGCCATGAGACTCGCGGATCGCCTCCGCAGCCGCCTCCAGCGCCTTGGCCCCGCGGGCGTTCATCACCAGATCGACAGCCCGCCTCGGCCAGCGCCTGCGCACAGCCCAGCCCCAGCCCCTTGCTGGACGCAGATACCAGCGCCCGCCTGCCTTTGATTCCCAAGATCCATGCCCGTCACTCCTATTGCTCAGCCAATCGCTAACACCTCGCACCAGCGACCGTCGAAACCCGCCTGATTGCGCCGCCCCCGTGCCCGTGACCTATATCGCCGCCATGTCACTTGATCAGCCCCCCAGCAAACGCCCCCGACCTGCCAGCCCGAAATTGCCCGGCGGCGGACCTTTCGCGATCATCAGCCACCCGGACGCCGGCAAGACCACGCTGACCGAGAAATTCCTGCTGTACGGTGGCGCGATCCAGATGGCCGGTCAGGTGCGCGCCAAGGGCGAGGCACGGCGCACGCGCTCGGACTTCATGGCGATGGAGAAGGACCGCGGCATTTCGGTCTCCGCCTCGGCGATGTCGTTTGATTTCAAGATCTTCCGGTTCAATCTGGTGGACACACCCGGCCACTCGGACTTTTCCGAAGATACCTATCGCACCCTGACAGCCGTGGACGCTGCGGTGATGGTGATCGACGGCGCCAAGGGCGTTGAAAGCCAGACCCAGAAGCTTGTTCGAAGTCTGCCGTCTGCGCGACCTTCCCATCCTCACCTTCTGCAACAAGATGGACCGCGAAGCCCGTGATACCTTTGAGATAATTGACGAGATTCAAGAAAGCCTTGCGATTGACGTCACCCCGGCTTCCTGGCCCATCGGCATGGGGCGCGATTTCATCGGCTGCTATGACATGCTGAATGATCGGCTTGGAGCTGATGGACCGCGCCGACCGCAACAAGGTCGCGGAAAGCATCCAGATCAACGGGCTGAGACGACCCGAAACTGGCCGACCACTGTCCCGCCGCGCAGCTCGGCCACCTTGCGCGAAGAAGTCGAAATGGCGCGCGAACTGCTCCCAGCCGTTCACCACGTGACTTTCCTTGAAGGCACGCTGACCCCGATCTGGTTCGGCTCAGCCATCAACTCGCTTTGGCGTCAAAGAACTGATGGACGGCATCGGCACCTACGGGCCGGTGCCGCAGGTCCAATCTGCCGAACCGCGCCAGATCAGCCCGGATGAAAAAACCGTCGCAGGATTTGTCTTCAAGGTGCAGGCCAACATGGACCCCAAGCACCGCGACCGGGTGGCCTTTGTGCGCATGGCCTCAGGCCACTTCAAGCGGGGCATGAAGTTAACCCATGTAAGATCAAAGAAACCCATGGCAATCACCAACCCGGTGATGTTCCTCGCCAGCGACCGCGAACTGGCCGAGGAGGCCTGGGCTGGCGACATCATCGGCATCCCGAACCACGGTCAGTTGCGCATCGGAGACACGCTGACCGAAGGTGAGGCAATCCGCGTCACCGGTATCCCCAGCTTTGCACCGGAACTTTTGCAAACCTGTCGCGCAGGCGATCCGCTGAAGTCCAAACATCTGGAAAAGGCGTTGATGCAGTTTGCCGAAGAAGGTGCCGCCAAGGTGTTCCGCCCGATGATCGGCTCTGGCTTCATCGTCGGCGTCGTCGGCCAACTGCAGTTCGAAGTGCTAGCCAGCCGGATCGAGCTGGAATACGGCCTGCCCGTGCGGTTCGAGCCGTCTCAATTCACCTCAGCCCGATGGGTCACCGGCCCGCAGGACAAACTCGACGCTTTCATGGACACCAACAAGGGCCACATGAGCACGGATCATGACGGCGACCCGGTCTATCTGACGCGTCTGCAATGGGACATCGACCGGATCGAGCGGGATCATCCGGACCTGACGCTAAGCGCGACCAAGGAAATGATGGTTTAGTCGCTCTGAACCGCGGCCGCGCCGTCACTTTCTACCTGCTCATCTGCGCGTTTTTTCATAGATCGCGACAGCAACGCATAAAGAAGTGAGACGCCACACAGCAGTGCCACGGCTATGATGGCGATGGGTTGATCAATAAGATAGTTCATTCGGAACCTCGCATGTTTCCAGGGACTGTCACCGTTCTTGCCGTCCAAATTGGCCTTTAGTTTGCAACAGGTGGCGCATAAGTATGACCAATTCGTCAATCTGGCTGCAAATCTGCCTCTGATCAGGGTCCGCAACCCACGCCACGTTGACGCTTGTCAAAAAACGCCGTAGGGCATCGCTGAAGATGCACAGCAGCCGGAATCCTCCGGTTGACCATTCGGGTCAGGCTGGTGCGGGACGCGCGGGCCAGGGGACGGGTTCGCAAACATACGGATGCGAATGACCAAATTCTCTGACTTGAAGCTGGACCCCAAGGTCCTGTCCGCCATCGCCGACGCCGGCTATGAATCTCCCACCCCGATCCAGGAAGGCGCGATACCGCCTGCGCTTGAGGGTCGCGACGTTTTGGGCATTGCCCAGACCGGCACCGGCAAAACGGCGAGCTTCGTTTTGCCGATGATTACGCTGCTTCGGCGTGGGCGCGCACGGGCGCGGATGCCCCGCTCGTTGGTGCTGGCCCCGACGCGGGAACTGGCCGCCCAGGTGGCCGAGAATTTCGACACCTATGCCAAGAACACCAAGCTGACCAAGGCGCTGCTGATCGGCGGTGTCAGCTTCAAGGAACAGGACATTTTGATCGACAAAGGCGTCGACGTTCTGATCGCCACTCCGGGCCGTCTGCTGGACCATTTCGAACGCGGCAAGCTGCTGCTGACCGGCGTTCAGGTGATGGTCGTGGACGAGGCTGACCGCATGCTCGACATGGGGTTTATTCCCGACATCGAACGCATCTTTGGTCTGACCCCATTTACCCGCCAGACCTTGTTTTTCAGCGCCACCATGGCGCCCGAGATTGAGCGGATCACCAACACGTTCCTGTCTAACCCCGCCAAAGTCGAGGTCGCGCGTCAGGCCACGGCCTCTGAGACGATCGAACAAGGCGTGGTGATGTTTCGCGGCGGAAGTCGCGGCAGCATGGCGAGCCGAAAAACGCAAGCTGCTTCAGGCCCTTATCGACGCCGAGGGTGACAAATGCACCAACGCGATGATCTTCTGCAACCGCAAGACCGACGTGGACACTGTTGCGAAGGCACTGAAGAAAGCTGGCTATGACGCCGCGCCGATCCACGGCGATCTGGATCAATCGCAGCGCACGCGCACCTTGAATGAATTCCGCGAGCAAACGCTGAAATATCTGGTCTGTTCGGATGTGCTGCACGAGGCCTCGATATCCCCGACGTCAGCCATGTGTTCAACTTCGACGTCCCCGGTCACCCGGAGGATTACGTCCACCGGATAGGGCGCACGGGACGCGCCGGAAAATCCGGCAAAGCGATCATGATCTGCGCGCCGCTGGACACTAAGAACCTCGACGGCGTGCAGCGCTTGCTGGGCAAGGACGTCCCTGTGCTGGACAACCCGCTGCAATCGGGCACGGCCCCTGCCCCGGACGACAGCCAGCCTGCCGAGAACGAGAAGAAGCCAACTCGCACCCGGCGTGGACGCAAGAGCGCAGAAATCGAGACAGCAGACGCGCCGGCCACCGAAGCAGCAAAGACAAGTGAAGCCGCGCCTGAACAGGCAGCAGACTCCGACAATGATGCGCCCAAGCGCAGCCGTGGTGGTCGCGGGCGCGGAAATCGCGCCAAACCTGATGCGGATCGTGAGCCAAATCCACGCAACCAGTCCAACGCCGATCAGTCGCGTGACCGGGGTCGTGGCAATGGCAACCGCGTTGTTGGCATGGGCGATCACATGCCGTCGTTCATCGAGAAGAGCTTCGAGGATCGCCGCGACTCCTAAGCCTTGGCGGTTCGGGCCGATTGTCGTTAGCATCCGTCTAACGACTAGACGGAGGCTCAGATGCTCAAGCTATTTCCTTTGATTGCGGCTCTGGTCGCTGGCCCGGTTTTTGCAGATCCGGTCGACGACGCGCGCCAACTGTACCTAGATGGTGAGTATGAAGCCGCGATGGAGGTGTTGCTCCCCGCTGCCGAATCTGGCGATGCCAATGCGCAAAATGTCGTTGCGGACGCTTATGACAAGGGCAACGGTGTCGAAGTTAATCGCGATAAGGCAATGAAATTGTGGGAGAAATCTGCCAGCCAAGGCTTCTCCGCGCGCGCGGTACAACCTCGGCCTGCAGTATGAATACGGCGGCGAGGGCGTCGCGCAGGACATTGAAAAAGCGATCGACTGGTATGTGAAGGCCGCGGCTTCGAAGAACCCGGACGCTTTTACCAACCTTGGCTACATCTTCGAGTCCGGCAAACGTGGAGAGCCGGATTTCGACCTTGCCCAGCAGTATTATCGCGGCGGGGTCGCGCTTGGTGCGTCGCAGTCGATGGCCAACCTTGGGGCGCTTTACGTCGAGGGCACCGGGGTGACGCAGGATTATTCGGACGCGCTGGCTTTGTTTCATGAAGGCGCGCTGCTAGGAAACGCCAATGCAATATCAAACCTCGGAGCGATGTATGAGAACGGCTATGGCGTGGTGCGCGACGTCACTGCCGCCTATTCGCTGTATTTCGAGGCGCTCTATCTGGGCCACCCGCGCGCCGCATTGAACATCGCGTTCCTGCTGCGCGACGAAGACGGCTACTGGGGCAACGATCCGGTCGAGGTTCTGGCCTATTGCCTCAAAGCCGTGGATCTGGCTGATCGGGCGGATTTGATTGCGGAGTTTTCAAGCGATTGCAACGGGTTCGCGCGCTGATCTTTCCACATCAGATAAGGCTGAAGCTGCAGCGCGCTCTGCTGAGTTGTAGGTCCATGTGACCTTCTGGTGTATGACCACATTGAACGATGGGAGGACACCGATGCCACTAATCGACATTCATGTACTCGAAGGTGTATTTGACGCCGCCGAAAAGCGGCAGATGATCCGCGAAGTCGCGCTTGGCTTCGGGAAAATCGCAGGACAGGCTATGCAGGATGCCTCATCCGTTCGCATTCACGAAGTTCCCAGCGGGCAGTGGGGCGGAGCTGACAGCGTTTGGACAACGGAACGTGCGCTGGAATTGAAAGGCAGCAATCGCCCTTAGCCAAGCTATTCTAAATGAACGCAATAATCTTCGGGGGGAACGCTGCTCAAGGCAGGCCTGAAACTCTGCGGAAATCAGCACTATCTCGGAGATCTCGCAGCCAAGCCGGGCCGACGCGGCGTCGGCCTCTTCCTTTTCGGCCGCCACGGCACTGCATTTCTTGTCGACATAGGTTGGCCACGCCGACAGCAGATCGACCATCTCGGCCCCGCCCTTCGGCGTGACCGTCTTCAGCACCTCGGTTTGCCGGGTCACCATGTCCAATCGCCAATCCTCGCGCAGGCCAAACAGGCAGGCCGCGTGATCCCGGGTCCCGACCGCGCCTGGCGTCACAGGATGAGAACATCATCGTAAGGCACTGGCTCCAGGTCGTTCTCGCTGTCCATCCCTTGCAGGCAACCAAGCACCTCGTCGTGCGTCGCAACATCCTGCGCCGATGCCGGCGCCGCAAGCAGGGTTGCATTGATGAGGATCAGATACTTCATACGCGGTGCTCCGGGTTCTCGTAGTCAAATCGGCACCCGGCTTTCCAGGCGTTGCGGTCGTTGCCGTGGTTCGGAATGCCGCCTGCATCTTTCAGAATTTTGGCAAGGTGCATCAAGTTCCAGGTCATGATTGTCGTGTTGCGCTGCGTGAAGTCATTGTCAAACCCCACCCGGCTGCCATCGTCGCGCTCATCGCCGTAGGACGGACCCGGCCCCGCCTCGCCGATCCAGCCACAGTCTGCTTGCGGCGGGATGGTGAAACCCAGATGCGATAGAGCATAGCCGATTGTCATCGCCGTATGCTTGATACCATCTTCGTTGCCGGTGATCACACAGCCGCCAACCTTGTTGTAATAGATCGACTGGCCGCGGTCGTTCAGCAACCCCGACATGCCATAGAGACGCTCGATCAACACGCGGCATATCGAGCTTTCCTCACCCAACCAAAGCGGCGTTCCGACCACGAGGATATCGACTGCTTTCACGCGCTCCCATACGGTGGGCCAGTCGTCACTATCATAGCCATGCTCAGTCATATCCGGATAGACGCCGGGCGGAATCGTCTGACTGGCCATGTGAACGTGTTCGACTGCGATGCCGTTCGTCTCCATAATCTCCGCAGACACATTCAGCAGAAGTTTGGTGTGGCTTTCCTCGGGATTGCGTTTCAGTGTGGTGTTCACGAACATCGCAGACAGACCCGAGAAATCGGTCGTGTTCGCGTCACAGAGATTCTGCTGCTTTTCATTCAGCGCCAATAAATCGGCTCCCCTGATACTGTTGTATTTGTTGTTTCAAAGGTGATCGTCATTTTTCAGCTCGCGGATCTCGCGGTCCAGGAAGAAACTGATAACAGTACGGATCAGGACCAAAAGGCCCAGGAATATCAGGTCTTCGACCTTCAGCGTGGTAGCGATATGGAGCAGATCGGCGACGATGAACAATTCCAACCCCGCCAATACATAGCGGCCCAGATCAAGGCGCCCGTGATAAAGACGACTGAGGCGGGTGTCGTGAGTGCTGGCCACTTCGGCGCGCACAAAGCAACTCAAGTAGCGCGACACACCGATCAACAACACGATAATGGCAAAGACTTCGATAATCGCGGCAAGCCATTCAATAACAGGTAGAAGCGCCTCGAGCCTAGTGTGAAGAATGCCCTCTTTCGCCTCAACCTCGATCAGGGTTTCGACCACATTTTCGCTAGTGGCGTCGTTCTCCATCAGACCATCTTCCCCATCAACTCACGCCCGATCAGCATGCGGCGGATTTCGGACGTCCCGGCGCCGATTTCCATCAGTTTGGCGTCGCGGAACAGGCGGGCGACCGGGGCATCGGCCAGGAATCCGGCGCCGCCCATCGCCTGTACCGCCTGATGCGAAACCTTCATCGCTTCCTCACTGGCATAGAGAACACAGGCCGCCGCGTCGGCGCGAGTCACCGTGCCGCGATCACAGGCACGCGCGACTTCGTAGGTATAAGCACGGGCTGAATTAAGGGCCGTGTACATATCGGCGATTTTGCCCTGCATCAGTTGGAAGTCTCCGATCGGTTTTCCGAATTGCCTGCGCTCGGCCAGATAGGGCATCACTTCGTCGAGGCAAGCGGCCATGATCCCAAGGCCGATGCCACTGAGGATGACCCGTTCGTAATCGAGGCCAGACATCAGCACAGCAACGCCGCGCCCCTCCTCGCCCAGCACATTCTCAAATGGGACTTCCACATCGTCAAAGATCAGCTCCGCCGTGTTCGACCCACGCATCCCCAGCTTGTCGAAATGCGGGCTGGTGGTGAACCCGGTCATGGATTTCTCGATCAGGAACGCGGTGATGCCTTTGGAGCCAGCCTCCGGATCGGTTTTCGCATAAACCACCAGAGTTGAAGCGTCTGGGCCGTTAGTGATCCAGTATTTACTGCCGTTCAGCCGATAATGATCGTTGCGCTTTTCGGCGTTGAGCTTCATCGACACTACGTCACTGCCGGCCCCCGCCTCGGACATCGCAAGCGCGCCGACATGGGTGCCGCTCACCAGCCCCGGCAGGTATTTGTCCTTCTGCGCGTCGGTTCCGTTCAGGTTGATCTGATTGACGCAGAGGTTCGAATGCGCCCCGTAAGACAAGCTGACCGAGGCAGACGCGCGCGCCACCTCTTCAACGGCGACGACATGGGCGAGGTATCCCATGTCCGCGCCGCCGTAGGCCTCCGGGACAGTGATCCCAAGCAGGCCGAGGTCGCCCATTTCGGTCCAAAGCTGCGACGGGAAAGTGTTGTCGGCGTCGACCTTCGCGGCCATCGGCTTCAGGCGCTCCTGCGCCCAACGGTGGGTCATGTCACGCAGGGCTGCGATGTCGTCGCCGAGGTCGAATGTCATGGAATGTTTGAACATCGGCGGGCTCCGGTAGGGATCGGCGGATGGTCGGGTGCGTGGCGTGTGGAGGTCAACGTCGGACGTTGATTGTGGTGGGGCCGGCGGATATGAAATCCGCCGATTTATTGCTGTGAGCGATGGCCGAACAGTCGAGACCCCGTCTCTGGCCGCTCCAGACCTCCCCGGAATACTCTCGAACCAATGATGGGATCAGTTGGGAGCGTTCTTTTGAACTTCGTCTGCGATGATGCGCGCGATCAGGCGCGCGTCTTCGGTGGTGAAGGTCAGGGGCAAGCGCATGTCGATGAGGCCAGACAGGATCGCCTCGGTTTTGGGCAAGGGTTCGGGGTTTGCATAGTGCCAGTGACTGTGGCGCGAAGTGAAACCAACGGGCGTATCCGCGCCGAACCATTTCAACGCGACACCGCGTTTGGCGCAGGCGGCGATCAGCTCTTCGATGGTGGCGGGCGGCCAGTCGGGTAGCCGCCATTGGATCGACGAGGCGACGTAGCCTTCGCGCGGATCGCGGCGGATCAGGGTGAGGTGGTTGAGACCGCGCAATCCGTCCTCGACCGCGGCGTAGAGGGCATTCCAGGCAGCACGGCGCGCGGGCAGCATCGGGATTTGCGGGCGCAGGATCGTGGCGCGCAGGTGGTCCATGCGGGCGGACATGTTTGGCGTATCATAGCGCAGAGCCTCGAAGGTGTCGGGACCGGGCGCCGTGCCGTTGTGGGCATAGAGCATGTAACTGCCTGACATCAGGATGGCTTTAGCGGCTAGGTCGGCATCGTCGGTGGTCAGCACCCCCCCCTCGCCCGAGTTGATGTGCTTGTAGGTTTGCGTCGAATAACAGGCCATCGCGCCGTGGCGGCCAGAGGGGGTGCCGTTCCAGTCAGCCCCCATCGTATGGGCGCAGTCCTCGATCACTGTGACTCCGCGTGCGCCGCAGATCGCCATCAGCGCGTCCATGTCGGCGATGTGGCCGCGCATATGCGAGAGTAGCAGGTGGCGGGCGCGCGAAGTCTCGATCTTCGTTGTGAGGTCGTCGAGGTCGATGGTCAGCGCCTCGGTGGTACCGACAAAAACTGGCATGCCACCGACGGCTGCGATGGCGCCGGGAACAGGGGCCAGCGTGAAGGCGTTGGTCAGGACAGGCGTACCGTGGACAACGCCAGTGGCGCGCAGGGCAATCGCCATTGCCTGCCCGCCCGACGCCACGGCCACACAGTGTGCCGCCCCGGTGAAGGTGGCGAATTCGGTTTCCAGCAGTGCAGCTTCACCGACTTCGCCTTCGACCAGATTATAGCGATGCAGGCGGCCAGAACGCATGACAGCGTTGGCAGCCTCGATCGAGGCGTCGGGCAGCGGTTCCTGCTGGGTGAAGCTGCCAGTGAAAATCTCGGTCATGATGCGCCTCCTGTTCAAACCAGCAATGCGCGGCGCGGGTGTCGCGTTCAAGCGAATTTGGCGTCGCAGCGGGCTTGCCGGAGCGCGGGCAGGCAGTCAGGCTGATCTCATGAGTAATCCGTTTGATTTTACTGCATCGCTTAAACTGACCGATCTGCCGTCTGAGGTGCGGCACCAACTGGATCGCTGCCTGCTCGACCTGGTCGGAGTCGGGATTGGCGGGGCGACGACGCCACTGTCAGCGATCATCCGCGACCATGCGGTGGCGCAATTTGGCGGCTCTCAGGCGCTGTGGTTCGATGGGCGAAAGGCGAGTGCTGCGGGAATCGCTCTGGCAGCGGGCATGACCATCGACGCGCTGGACGGGCACGACGGGTACAATCCGGCCAAGGGCCACGTGGGGTGTGGGCTTGTGCCAGGATTGACGGCCTTGGCGGTGGAGGGTGGCGCGTCGGGGGCGGAGTTTCTTTCAGCCGTGGCGGCTGGGTATGAACTTGGATCGCGGCTCGGGCCGGCACTCCACGCCAGTGTGCCGGATTACCACACCTCCGGGGCGTGGATCGCTGTGGCGGTCGCTGTTGCGGGCGCGCGGCTGCTTGGGCTGGACCCGGAACAGACCCGCCACGCCGCTGGGATCGCCGAATATCACGGGCCGCGCAGCCAGATGATGCGCTGCATTGACCATCCGACGATGCTGAAAGATGGCTCGGGTTGGGGCGCGATGGCGGGTGTTTCAGCGGTGATACTGGCGCGCGAAGGGTTCACTGGCGCGCCTGCCTTAACGGTTGAACAGGGCGATCATTGGGGTGATCTCGGCGAAAGATGGCTGATCCTGGAACAATACTTCAAGCCCTATCCGATCTGTCGTTGGGCGCAGGCTCCGGTCGAGGCGGCTTTGGTCCTGCGGTCGAAATACGACATTGCACCCGAGGCGATTGAGGCGATCAGGGTAACTTCTTTCCATGAAGCGACGCGCCTTGCCACAATAACTCCACAGACCACGGAGGAAGCACAGTATTCGACCGTTTATCCGGTGGCGGTTGCATTGGCGAAGGGTGCCGTTTCGGCGACAGACGTGTCCGGGGAAGCGCTGCGTGATCCGGTTGTTGCGCGGTTGGCCGCGCGACTGTCGATGAATGAGGACGCCTATGCGAACGAACGATTTCCTGAACAACGCCCGGCGCGTGTGTCGATAACATTCGACGGGCGAACCGTTACGTCGGACTGGACCGAGCCCCGCTGGGATGCGACCTGCCCACCGTCAGACGCCGAATTGGAGGCGAAGTTTCATGGGTTGGCCGATCCGGCAATCGGGGCGGCCCGGGCGAAGCGGATCAAAGCAGCGGTTGCGGGGATTGAGGCGGATGGGCTGGGTGCGTTGCATGATGAACTGGTGATGCCGATTAGGTGAAATTATCGGTGCTGCGCTCGGCGCGGTGTGTTGATGGTTTTTGCCTGAAGCGGCCGTTTGTTTCCACGCAACACAAGCCTTGCACTTGTCAGCCCGTGGGTTGGTGGCGCGACGGCCATTCGTGCCACTTGATGGTGAGGTTCGCCCGTCAACTCACAGAGTTACGCTGCCTTCACCAGTCGCCAACCCGCCCGGGCGGGCTGGCGAGTGCACGGCGCCTTCGGCTCGATTCTGTGCGCAAAATAGCCTGTGCAAACGTCCGCCCAGGGCCAGGACTGACCAATGCGCACGACCTCGAGGCACAAACTTCTCATGAATGCTCTTCAGCCGCCGTCGCCGCCAATGCGCGATTGTAAGCCCTGAGCGCGTCCACTTGAAAGAGTGCGCCCAACAACTCAGGTGCGCCTCCGTCCTCAGCCTGCACGACCACCGGCACATAGGCGTGGTTCGACACCTCAAACAGCGGCATCGCCACTTCCAGCGTTGCATCGGCGTCAACCTGCACACCCTCGGCGATCAGGTCCCAGCAAGCCTCCACCGCCTCGTCTTCTTCAACCGGGCGCATCACATGACGGGCGCTGAACATCGCCAGAAGATACGCCTGCGGCCCGGCAGCCAGATGCACTCCACGACGCTCGATCTGCGTCAGGAAAAACGATCGGTGCACCAGCCGCGAGGCCAGCGCAGTGGACAAGCTCACTGCGACCATGACCGCAAGACCGGTCTGCCAGTCACCGGTCAATTCGAACACGATCAGCGTAGTGGAAATCGGCGCGCCCAGGACAGCGGCGGCCACAGCACCCATCCCTGCTAGTGCATAGAGGGTCTCGGACCCCGACACATTCGGGAACACCGCTGTAGCGATCAGCCCGAACGCGAGGCCCGTCAGCGCCCCAATCATCAGAGAGGGTGAAAAAACCCCGCCTCCCATTCGGCCCGACATGGTGATCGCGACCGCCACCACCTTGAGTGCGGCAAAAATGATCACTTCGCGCAGCAACAGGTTGCCGGTCAGCGCGTCCGAAGTCGTCTCGTACCCGACGCCGATGATGTGCGGGAACCAGATGGCGAGGCCGCCCAGCATCGCTCCGGCGACGGCAGGGCGCAAAACGCGCGGCAGGCCGGTGCGGGTCTGCACGTGGCTGGCGAAATCATCGGCCCAGAAAATCGCACGCATCAGGATGACGGCAACCAGACCGCAAACGAGGCCCAGCAGGATGAAGGCCGGAAGCTCGACATAGAACTGCAAGGCGCCGTCGGTTCCGAGGGTGAACTCGGTGACGTCTCCGAATGCCAGCCGACTGATAACCGTACCTGCGGCCGAAGCGATGACTATGGGCGCGAAAGCGTGGACCGCAAAGTGGCGCAGCACCACCTCGAGTGCAAAAAGCGCCCCGGCGATGGGCGCGTTGAACGACGCGCTGACGGCGGCGGCGACGGCGCAGCCCAAAAGGTCGCGCCCGGTAATCCCGTCGGCATTGATCCGGTTCGATACCCAAGTCGAGATCATCGCTCCGAGGTGTACGACCGGCCCCTCGCGTCCGGTTGATCCGCCCGAAGAAAGTGTGATGAGCGATGCAGCAGCCGATGCGAGGCCTGCTTTCGCCTCGACACGGCCATCGTGCAGGGCGGCACCCTCGATCACATCGGCGACGCCGCGCACTCGGTCATCCCCGGCGAAGCGATTCAGGATCACTCCGACGATGAGGCCGCCCGCAATCGGGATCAGCAGGATCCAATACCAGGCAAGCGTTTCGGCGAAGGAGTGCAGGCGCGCCGTATCCTCGGTGCCGTAAAGGGTGGCTTGCAACAGGTTGATACCCTTGCGGAACAGCAGTGCGGCGAATCCGGCGGCACAGCCGATCACCAGTGCGATGACCCAGAATTGCATCTGGCTGGGGCCACGGGCGCGCAAAACGTCCCACGCACGGCGGCGCGCGGCCATCGCCTCGGTCCATTGGTCCGCCAAAAGGGTACGAGTGCGTTTGGTCATCGCGTCGCTGATTGCCTCGCTTCGGGTCTTCCCCGGCTTCCCCCGGTCGCCCGACTGGCATAGGGTGCGGTCCGGCCAGAACCGAAGGACCGCTGACATGACGATTGCCGCTGCCATTGCCGAACTAAAGACCCTGTTAGGCGATGGGCTGAGTACCGCCAAGGCCGATCTGGAGATTCACGGGAAATCCGAGGTGCATTTTGCTGACGCCGCGCCCGATGCGGTTGCCTTCCCGACATCGACAGAACAGGTGGCAGAGATCGTGAAGATCTGTGCCCGGAATGAAAGTCCAGTGGTGCCGTGGGGCACTGGGACGTCACTGGAAGGCCATTCGCTTGCAGTGCGCGGTGGCGTGACTGTGGACTTCTCACGGATGAAGAAAGTGATCGAAGTTCACCCCGAAGACCTGACGTGCCGGGTGCAACCCGGCGTGACGCGCCGGGAGTTGGAAGCGGAATTGCGCACAACGGGATTGATGTTCTCGGTCGATCCGGGGGCAGATGCGGCACTGGGGGGGATGGCCGCGACCCGTGCCTCTGGCACGACGGCGGTACGGTACGGCACCATGCGAGACAACGTGCTGGGGCTGGAGGTGGTGATGGCTGATGGTCGGATCATCCGCACCGGAACGCGGGCGCGGAAATCCAGCGCGGGGTATGATCTGACGGCGCTGTTCGTCGGTTCGGAAGGGACGCTGGGGCTGATCACCGAACTAACGCTGAAGCTGCATGGCCGTCCCGAAGCAGTAATGGCCGCGATGACCAGTTTCCCAAGCGTTGCGGCCGCAGTCGATACGGTAATCGCGACCATTCAGGCCGGCATTCCGATGGCCCGGATCGAATTACTGGATGCACTGTCGGTGCAATCGTTTAATTCCTATGCTGGCACCAACTATCCCGAACAGCCGCATCTGATGCTGGAGTTTCATGGCTCGGAGGCATCGGTAGCCGAGAATGCTCAGAGGTTTGCCGACGTAGCCGCCGATTTCCGGGCCGGTGAGTTTCAAATAGCCAGCCGGGAAGAAGACCGCCGCGCGTTATGGCGGATGCGCCATGACGGGTTCTATGCGCACACAGCATTGCGCCCTGGGGCGAAGGGTCTTGCCACAGATATCTGCGTCCCGATTTCACGCCTGGCCGAGGCCGTGGCAGAAACGCAGGACGATCTGGCCAAGGCCCCATTTCCCGGACCGATCCTGGGCCATGTTGGTGATGGCAATTTCCATGCGACCCTTCTGGTGGACGTAGACAACCCGGAAGAAGTGGCCGCCGCCAAAGAAATTGGCGCGCGGCTGGCGGAACGGGCCTTACGGCTGGGCGGAACCGTCACGGGCGAGCACGGCGTGGGTTTCGGCAAGATGGCCTATATGGCGGAAGAGCATGGAGACGCCTGGGGCGTCATGGGCGAGATCAAAAAGGCGCTCGATCCGGGAAATATCCTGAATCCGGGGAAGGTTGTTCGGGTAAATTGAGGCTGTGGATAAGCTTGGTTGATGTCGACTGAAACAAACAAGGCTTGTTCAAAGTGCCAACCCACGGGAGGCGCAGACACTCGCCAGGCGCCTTCGGCTTGCTTCCGGGCCGGATTATGAATGAAACAACCGCCCGCTCTCCGGTGCCCACGCTACCCCGCAAGCAACGCCTTCGCCGCCGCTCGCGCCTCGTCTGAAACCGTATCGCCTGCCAGCATCCGTGCGATTTCGTCCACCCGCGCGGTTGAGTCCAGCGGGATCACCTCAGAGGTTGTGACCTCGCCCGCCACCGATTTACTGACCTGCCAGTGGTGCCCGGCCCGCGCTGCAACTTGCGGAGAATGCGTCACCACCAGCACCTGCGATCCCTCGGCAAGTGCTGCCAACCGCCGCCCGACGGCATCGGCGGTCGCCCCGCCAACCCCCCGGTCAATCTCGTCAAAAATCAGCGTCAGCCCGTCATTACCCGCAGTCAGGCAGACTTTCAGCGCCAGCAGGAACCGGCTGAGTTCACCACCCGACGCAATTTTGTTCAGCGCCCCGGACGGCGCGCCGGGGTTGGTGGCGACGGTGAAGGTGACGGCCTCGGCGCCCTCAGGGCCAGGGTCAGCAGGCGAGATTTCGGTCGCGAAGACAGCGCGCTCCATCTTTAGCGGAGCCAGCTCTGCCGCCATCGCTGCATCCAGGCGTTTCGCCGCCGAGGTGCGGCGTTTGCCCAACTTCATTGCGGCCTTCTCAAAAGCGGTTTCGGCGCGGGTCAGCACCTGCGTCAGATCTGCCAAATCCCCCTCGCCCGCATCCAACGCAGCGATCTTGGCGCGCAGAGTATCGGCGAAGGCTGCCAAATCGTCCGGCAACACCTCATGCTTTCGCGCCAATGCCCGGATTGCGAACAGACGCTCCTCGGCCTGTTCCAGCGCGCCGGGGTCGAAATCGAGCGCCTGCAGGCACCCGGCGACCCCCTGTTCAGCATCCGCCAATTCATTCAGCGCACGGCCAAGTGCAGCAAGTGGGCCGTCCAACCGTCCCTCAACCTCTCCGGCCGCATCGTCCAGCCAGCGTTGCGCGTCCAGCATCGGACCTTCCGCTCCGTCGCCGCCAAGTGCCTGATGTGCTTTGGTAATCCCCTCGCGGATACGCTCGGCGTTCTGCATCAAACGGCGGGCTGCATCCAGCGTCGCCTCCTCGCCCGGTTCCGGGTTCAGTGCATCAAGCTCGGCGACTGCATGGCGCAGAAACTCTTCCTCGGCGCGCACCTCGGCCAGTGCGGCTTGTGCCTGTTCCAACGCCTTCTGCGCGGCAGCCTTGCCACGCCATGCATCCCGGACCGCCACCAGAGCGGTATCGTTCTCGGCAAATTCATCCAGCAAAGCCCGATGCCCGCGCGGGTTCAGCAACCCGCGATCATCGTGCTGGCCGTGCAGCTCGACCAATGTATCGGACAGGGCGCGCAAAACCTCGCCAGAGGCACGACGGTCATTGACGAAGGCGGTCTTGCGACCATCTGCGGAGTTCACCCGACGCAGGATCAACTCATCCTCAACCGGCAGACCCGCTTCCTCCAGAACCGCGCGCGCGGGATGGTCGGCAGCCAGATCGAACCAAGCGATGACCTCTCCCTGTGCGGCACCGGCGCGGACCAGTTCAGCTCGGCCACGCCAACCCAAGACAAACCCAAGCGCATCTAGAAGGATCGATTTCCCGGCCCCAGTTTCACCCGTCAGAACGTTCAAACCCGGCTGAAATCCTAGTTCCAGCCGGTCTATGATCAGCAAATCACGGATATCAAGGCCGCGTAGCATGGGGCCTGTTTGTCAGAGCCACTGGCCCTTCACAACCTGACGATAAATCTGCGCCAGCCAGCCGTTCCCCCTGGCTTCGGGGCTAAGCCCGCGACCGCGCAGCAGGGCGAAGCTATCCTGATACCACTCCGTCGAGCGATAGTTGTGGCCCAGAATGGCGGCAGCAGTCTGCGCTTCGGCGTCCAGACCAAGCGCGAGGTACGACTCAACAAGCCGGTGCAAAGCTTCGGGTGTGTGCGTCGTGGTCTGGAATTCTTCGACCACCACACGGAACCTGTTGATGCCGCTGGTGTAGTGCTTCTTGCGCAGGTAGTAGCGCCCGATCTCCATCTCTTTGCCAGCCAGATGGTTAAAGGCCAGATCAAATTTCAGGCTGGCTGAGCGGGCATATTCGCTGTCGGGGTACTTCTCGATCACTTCGCGCAAGCTTTGCAGTGCCTGGAACGTCAGCCCCTGATCGCGGCCAACGTCGTCGACCTGATCGTAGTAGGACAGCGCAAGCAAATACTGCGCGTAAGCTGCGTCCTTGTCCGCAGGATATATATCGACATAGCGCTGCGCCGCCGAGCGCGCGTTCTCATAGTCTTTGTCGCGGTGATAGCTGAACGCTTGCATGATCAGCCCGCGTTTAGCCCACTCAGAATAGGGGTAAAGGCGCTCAACCTCGCCGAAATAGCGGGCGGCTTCTTCCTCGTCGCCGCTTTCCAACTCGAACTCTGCACGTTCATAGATTTCCTGCGCGGAAAAGCTGTCCAGTGGCTTTTCGTCGGTGGCGAACATATTCTTGAACACGCCTGCACCCGGGATTCCGCCCCCGCCACTACAGCCGGCGATCAGCACAAGCGCTGTTGCGGATGCCATCAGCTTCAGACTGAGTCGCGCCATCGGGCCACCTATACCTGTCAATTCTTGCAGCGAGACGGCTAAACCCCGCCGTTCGCAGAACGGTCTAGCACAGGTCACGGGTCAGAGAAAACGCCCTTTGGCGGAAACGTGCGCAGATGTTCGTGAGGTTTGCTTCAGGCGTGCAGCGGCGCGTCCGAGCGATCCAGACCGGCACCGGGAAGTTGCGCGGTGCGTGCATCGTCGCAATCAACCATGCGATAAGCATTCGGGTCGGTGAACAGTGCGCGTAGCAGCGCATTGGTCAGCGCGTGACCGGCGCGGTGGCCGGAGTATCGACCCAGGATCGGCGCACCAGCCAAAGCCAAATCACCAAGCGCGTCAAGCATCTTGTGGCGCACGGGCTCGTCCTTGTGGCGCAGACCACCGGGCGACAGAACTTCGGAACCGTCCACAACGACGGCGTTTTCGTAAGTCCCACCCAGCGCCAACCCGCGGGCGCGCATCGCGTCCACGTCAATCGAGCGGCAGAAGGTGCGGCTATCGCACAACTCGTGCACGAAAGTGCCATTGGCCATGTTAAGCGACTTGTCCTGAACGCCAATCGCTGCGTCGGCAAAGTCGATGTGGAAGTCGATGGAAAGCGTCGCACCGGGGTCCAGACGCGCCCAGGCATCGCCGCGCCGCACTTCGACAGCTTCCAGAATTTCAATGGCACGAACAGGCGCATCTGAACGACGCAGCCCACGGGCGAGGATGGCGCTGACAAATTCTGCCGCGCTGCCATCCAGGATCGGCACTTCCGGTCCGTCAATTTCAATCAGCACGTTGTGAATGCCGCAACCGGCTATCGCCGCCATAACATGTTCGACGGTAGCAACCGACACGCCATCACTATTGCTGATCCGGGTGCAAAGCTCCGACTCGCTCACCGCGTGCCACTTTGCAGCGATCAGAGCGTCCCGGTCGGTAACATCCGTGCGGCGAAACCAGATGCCGAATTCGGCCGAGGCCGGGTGCAGCGTCATCCGAACCGGCTGGCCGCTATGTAGGCCGACGCCGGTAAAACTGATCGGTGATTTCAAAGTGGCTTGCACCAAAGTCCCCATTTTTTTGTTGGCCAGATCAGAGTTCGTCCGGCATCATTTTCGTAGGCTTTGGGAGCGATATCCTCAACTCAATCTTTGCAACGGGTTGAAACACGCGCGTCAGGCATTCGGCGGGAAATTGCCTATTCTCAATATTCAGCCCGCAACGTGCTGATCTTAAAAGAAAAAGGGCCAGCGACTGCCGGCCCTTCGTTGTCACAATTGCCCGAAATTAATTTGCCTGCCGGCGCAGAAATGCGGGGATTTCGATCCGCTCATCCTCGGGCGAGAAGGTATCTTCGTCGATGCGCAGCTTGCTGTCTTCGCGTGCGACGACCGGCTTGGGGGCTGGCTTGCTGACCTGCGGCTGACGGCGCGGCGGCGGGGAGGAAGCGGTCGTTTCTTCATCGCCGTGGTGACCGGTCATCCGGTGGATCAGTGAGTTGATGCCAAAGCGCGGCTTGTCAACTTCGGCTTCCTTTTGCGGGGTTGGTTCCGCGCTGCTGCGCTGAACCGCCGCCTGCAATCGCGCCAGCGACTCTGGCGTCGGCGTAGACGCACGCGCCGAGGGCGCAAATTCGGCCACTGGTTCGGCCTCGGAATAGACCTCCTCTACCGCTTCTGCCGCATTCGGCTGGTAGGCTGGGGGCGGAACCATGTCTTGGGCATCATCCACGTCGTCGCTGAACAGGCCCATATCGGACGAGTCCGCCTCAGGCTCATCCAGGGCGCTGAATAAAGGGCCATCGTCTTCTGCTACCTCCGTTTCAACGTCCGGTTCGCCCAGGTCGAAATCCGGGGCCGATGCTTCGGGCATTGGCGGGATCGTATTGGCAAGCGGCTCGGACAAGCGGCGGCGTGGAACCGGCACATCCAGCGTCATGTCAGCCGCGTCGATGCCTGTTGCGACGACCGATACACGCATGCGGCCTTCCATCTCGGTATCCATGGTCGAACCGACGATGATGTTGGCGTTCGGGTCCACTTCCTCGCGGATCCGGTTGGCAGCTTCATCCAGTTCGAACAGGGTCAGGTCGGTGCCACCGGTGATGTTGATCAGCACGCCATGCGCGCCTTTCAGGCTGATCTCGTCCAGTAGCGGGTTGGCGATGGCCTTCTCGGCGGCCTGCGTGGCGCGATCTTCGCCCTCAGCCTCGCCCGTACCCATCATTGCCTTACCCATCTCGTCCATCACCGCGCGAACGTCAGCGAAATCCAAGTTTATCAGGCCGGGGCGAACCATCAGGTCTGTAACACCTTTGACGCCCTGATAAAGTACATCGTCAGCCATCGAGAAGGCTTCGGTGAATGTGGTCTTTTCGTTGGCCAATCGGAACAGGTTCTGGTTCGGAATGATGATCAGCGTATCGACCATCTTTTGCAGGGAATCGACACCTTCTTCAGCCTGACGCATCCGTTTTGCGCCTTCAAACTGGAAAGGCTTGGTCACGACGCCGACGGTCAGAACGCCAAGCTCTCGTGCGGCTTGCGCGATGATAGGGGCAGCTCCGGTGCCGGTGCCGCCGCCCATACCGGCGGTGATGAAGCACATATGTGCACCTGCCAAGTGGTCGACAATCTCTTCAATGGTTTCTTCGGCGGCGGCCGCGCCAACCGACGGGCGCGCTCCCGCACCAAGACCTTCAGTTACCTTGACGCCCATCTGGATGCGTTTCGGCGCCTTCGAGGCCGACAGCGCTTGGCTGTCAGTATTGGCCGAAACGAATTCGACGCCTTCCAGGTTTTTTTCGATCATGTTGTCGACGGCATTGCCGCCCGCGCCGCCGACACCGAACACGGTGATCCGGGGCCTCAGGTCCACCTCGGTGGGCATATTCAGGTTGAGTGTCATTGGTCTGCCGCCTCTCATCTTTTTTTGCTTTGTTGTCCCGCCACGCTGTCGCGCTTATTATTAAGCAGATTCTTTACCCGTTTATAGCCCCAAGGTCACGGTGTTTTTGACCTTTTCGCACAAAATATGTCGTTTGATCGCAAGACGACAGCGGTATCTTGCCATTTTACCCACATGTTGCGGTTACCAGTTGTCGCGGAACCATTTTACCGCGCGCCTGAAAGAACGGGCCGGATAGCGATCTGCCGGAATTTCGAAGTCCCACCATTCGTCCTGCGGGTTGGCAGCGAACAGGCATAATCCTACCGAGGCCGAGAACGGCGCACCAGTTGCCGCCTGCGGCAATCCCTGAACGCGCAACGGTCTGCCGATCCGCACCCGTTGACCCAGTATTTTTGGAGCCAGCCCGTCCAGACCCGGGATCTGACTGCCACCACCCGTCAACACAATCTGCTGACTTGGCAAATGCTCGAAACCGGCGGCATCCAGGCGGGCGCGCACCTCTTCGAGGATTTCCTCGACCCTTGGACGCATGATTCCAATCAACTCGGCCCGGCTGGCAGTGCGGCGGTCACGTTCCCAGTCGCCGGTGTCGCCGCCAATCTCGATCATTTCGCGGTCGTCCATGCCGGTCGCAACAACGCCGCCGTGGAACGTCTTAATCCGCTCGGCCACGGACAGCGGGACTTGCAGACCCTTGGAAATATCGTTGGTCACGTGATCGCCGCCGAGGCGCACGGTATCGGCGAAGATCATGTGTTTCTTCATGAAAATCGACACCGAAGTCGACCCGCCGCCCATATCAACACAAGCCGCGCCAAGCTCCTGTTCGTCTTCAACAAGGCTAGCCAACCCGGCCACGTAACCTGACGAAGCAATCCCCGCCACGTCCAGATCGCAGCGCGTGACGCAATGCACCAGATCGCGCACGGCCAGCGCATCAACGGTCAGCAAATGCATGTCACAAGCCAGATTATGACCAATCTGCCCACGCGGATCTCCAAGGCCCGACCGATGATCCAACGCAAAATTCACGGGCTGCGCGTGCAGCGTATCGCGCTCGTCGCCGACATCCGGCACATCGCAGGCAGACATCACGCGTGCCACGTCGGCCTCTTCAACCTCGCGCCCGTCAATGTCGATCTGCCCGGCCAACCCATAAGATCGCGGCTTGCCGCCAGCAAAGCTGAGAATGATGTGATCAACCCTCACCTTTGCCATCTTCTGCGCCGACTGAACGGCTGTGCGAATGGCGCGCTCAGTTTCCTGCAGCGCGCGGCTTTCGCCGAATTCCATCCCGCGCGAGCGTGTCGTGGCCGCCCCAATCACACGGAACCGCGATTGCCCGGCGAGACTGCCGACAACATCAGCGGTGTCGATATGATCAATCGGATCGAAACGCAGAACCAGGCAGGCGATTTTGGTGGTTCCGACGTCCAGAACCGCAATCACGCCGCGCTGCATGGCGGCATTCCGCATGGCGCGCATGGCACGCTGAGTTTCGTAGAGATCGTTCATGGGGCTAGTTCTCTCCCATTTCAAAAGCAATCGTGCGGCGGTGATCCGCAGCAGCGGCGGGGCCGAGGCGCAGGGTCGGGCGATCAGGGCGGCGCATATCGACGTGCACAACGTCGCGAGCCAGGATTTCCTGCGGTGCCTCGTTCATGGCGATAACCGCTTCCAATGCGGTCACGGGGTCAATTTCAGGCAGCATGATGCGCTGATCGCGATCCAGCATAACGTCCCAGCGGCGCTCTCCAACACGGCGCAATCCGCGAAGACGCGCTTCTATCGGTCGCGCGGCAGCAATCACGGCCAAGGCTTCCGGGACATTGCTTTCGGCCCCATCGCCCAGGATCAGTGGCAGATCAGGGCGGTCGCTGCGCTCATCCACTGGTGCAACCTGATGTCCCTTGGCGTCCAGAAGCGCCAGCCCCGCCCCGGTGCGCCAGACCACCGCCGGAACACGTTCACTTACCTCGATCCCAAGCACCCCGCCCGAGCGCACCCGAACCGTGGCCGATGCCACCGCATCCAGTTTTTCGACCGTGACCCGCATCGCGTCGAGGTCCAGATCAAACGAGCTGACTGGGAATTCCACTGGGATCAGCGAGCGGATCTCAGCGCCCACATCTTCAGTCGCGCCATCGATTGTCATCAGGCGGACCATGAATTCGGGGCGCTGTTCGATTTCATTCCTGACGTCCTGCACGAAGTTGCGGATCACATCACGCCGATTGGCATCCGACAACAGCAGCACGAATGCCATTACGACAGCCAGCACAGGCAGTCCCGTCGTTACCAGCCCGCGGTAGAAGGGTGTCAGCAACACCCTCTCCACTCGGTAAACCAGGCGGGACGGTGCGGGATCACGACGTCTGAGACGGGTCATCTGGGGCATGAGGCATCCTCGACTATCCAGCGGCAAAGCTTGCCAAAATCCATCCCCGCATGTGCCGCCTGTTCAGGGGCCAGCGACGTTGGCGTCATCCCCGGTTGGGTGTTTGTTTCCAGCAGGATCAGCCCGTCCAGCCCGCGCGTCTCGTCCCAACGGAAGTCGGTGCGGGTAAGCCCGCGACAGCCAAGCGCGACATGGGCGCGAAGGGCATAATCATTGCAGGCGGCGGTGATTTCTTCGGGGATATCGGCCGGAATCACGTGACGCGACCCACCTTCAGCATACTTCGCATGATAATCATACCAGCCGTCGGTGATAATATCCGTCACCCCCAGCGCCCGGTCTTCCAAGACCGTCGTGGTCAACTCACGCCCTGCGGCGAAGGCTTCGACCATCACCACATCCGGCATCGTGTCAGCCAGTTGCGGCGGGCCGTTGGCATCTTCATGCACAATATAGATCCCGACGCTGGAGCCTTCATTGAAGGGCTTCACAACATAGGGTGGCTGCATCACATGGCGCGCGCGCACATCGTCGGCACTGGCCAAAATGCTGGGAACAATCGGAAGACCTGCAGCGACATAAGCCGCCTTGCTCTTTTCCTTGTCCATCGCCAGGGCCGAGGCCAGCACGCCCGAATGTGTGTAGGGGATTTGCAGCCATTCCAGGACGCCCTGGACGCAACCGTCCTCTCCCCAGCGGCCATGCAGGGCGTTGAACACCACATCCGGCGCAAGCTCGATCAGGCGCGCGGCAACGTCTGGACCCGCGTCCAGTTCCACCACGTCGTAACCTTCGCCCCGCAGCGCTTCGGCACATTCGGCACCGGACGACAGCGAAACTTCGCGTTCCGCCGACTGCCCGCCCAAAAGGACCGCCACCTTGGGGTTTGTCCTGCTCGACATACCCACCACCGTTCCGAGCCATTTTCGGCCCGTTATTCTTTTTTGTTATCCGGATCAGGTTCGCCGACCCGCATAATCTCCCACTCTAGCTGAATTCCAGCGTTTTGGAAGACCTTACGGCGCACTTCTTCACCCAGATTTTCGAGATCGGCGGCAGTCGCCCCGCCCGCGTTGGTCAGGAAATTCGGGTGCATGGTGTTCATCACCGCCCCGCCCAGCGTCGCGCCACGCATTCCGGCGTCGTCGATGACCTTCCAGGCCTTGAGGTCCATTGTGTCATCCGCAGCCCCGGTCGAGCTGTAGCCCGCCGGGTTGCGAAAGGTAGAGCCGGCGGTGCGGTCCTTTGTTGGCTGGCTGGCGTCGCGTTTGGCAAGCTGGTCGTCCATGGTGGCGGCCAGTGCTTCGGGGTCACCTGAAGGACCGTCAAATATCGCCTCGACGATCACCATGTCAGGCGGCAATGCAGTCTGGCGGTAGGCGAATTGAAGTTCATCGGGGGACAGCATGATGACCTCGCCCCCCCGCGTCACGACCGTGGCGCTGACGAAATGATCCGCCACGTAGCGCCCGTAACAGCCCGCGTTCATCCGCACCGCGCCGCCGATGGCACCGGGGATGGTGCGCAGGAAGGTGAGGTCCACGCCCGCCTCAGCCGCCTTGCGGGCGACATGGGCGTCCAGTGCGGCGGCCCCGGCGATGACGCGCAGACCGTCGATGCGGATCGTGTTGAATCCCCGCCCCAGCCGGATCACCACCCCGCGAATGCCGCCATCGCGCACGATCAGGTTCGACCCGACGCCCATCGGGAACACCGGGATCGCCGGGTCCAGCGCTTTCAGAAAATCGGACAGGTCCTTGAGGTCCGCAGGCTGGAACAGCCAATCCGCCGGCCCGCCAACACGTAGCCAGGTGAGGCTGTCGAGCGGGCGGTCGGGAGTCAGAGTGCCGCGAGGGATTGGGAGTTGGGTCATTCGCAACCTGATGAAGTGTTAATGTTGGGCATCATTGATCTTCTCAGGTGCTGTTCTTCGACGAAAATAGGCTACCAGACATCCAATTGCGAACCCGCCAGTTAGCACCAGAAGCGGAAAGAAAAGAAATAGAGCCCAGGCAATCACCGTCTCGTCTTCGGGGGCTAGAGAGATTGCTGCAATCCATATCAAGATGATCACAGAACTCGAAAGCCAAAATGCTCGCTTGCCATTATTACGCAATAGGTGAATCGATGCATATGCGATCATTGCGACGCAAACAGCCAGAACGACCATGCCTATTACTTTTCCAGTCATGGCCCTCCAAAAGTGAGAACAATCCTCACTTCACACCCACCACCCGCTTCACCCAGCGCCACAGGTATAGCACCGGCCAGCGCAATATGCTCGCCGCAGCGATCAGCAGGATCAGGGCGATCCAGAACCCCTCCTCGACATAGACCCAACCCAGCAATGGCAGGCCGATGGCGATCAGCACATAGGCGGTCGGCCAGTGATGATGCTTGCTGGGAAACATGCCAGAGACGTTCGCGGCCACCAGCCAGCACAGACCCAAGATCAGCGGCAAGCTCACGGCGCTTTGTCCCGCAACTCCGGCGGCAACTCCACTGGAACGCCGCGAAATCGTTTCCAGAAATATATCAGTGGGTTACGGAACATTGACAGGAAGGCCAGCAGCCCGATCAACGCAATCCAGATGCCGTGTTGCCAACCGATATAGATGATTAGAACCGGCGCCGCGACGAGCAGCGAGACGCCCGGCACGTACTGACGTCGCATCGGCAACAGCGCTACAACGGTCGCCGCCAGAACCCAGAGGCAGCCGAGGATCAACGACAGGCTCATACCCGAAGCCGATCCGGCAGATCATTGGCCCAACCGGTGATCGTTCCGGCTCCGAGGCAGACCACCATATCACCGGTGCGCGCCTGATCGCGCACCAGCGCCTCCAACGCGTCCTCATCCGCCACCGCAACCGCATGGCGGTGGCCGTGGCGCACCAATCCTGCGACCAGATCGTCGCGGGATGCGCCATCAATCGGGTCCTCTCCGGCGGCATAAACATCGGCAATCCCGACGATATCTGCATCGTTAAACGCAGCACAAAAATCGTCAAACAGATCGTGTAGGCGGCTGTAGCGGTGCGGCTGATGTACCGCGATGACTCGCCCACCGCTATCACCCAACGATTGCCGTGCAGCCTTCAGCACCGCCAGAATTTCCACCGGGTGATGGCCATAATCGTCGATAATAGTTACACCATCAACCTCACCCACCTTGGTAAACCGCCGGTTAACACCGCCGAAACTCGCCAGAGCTTCACGGATCGTCGAAGGGGAAATCCCCAGAAACCGGGCCACCGCCACGGCGCTGAGCGCATTCGAGACGTTGTGGTCCCCCGGCATCGGCAGAGTGCAGCCGTCGATCCGCGCATCCTCGCCATTCAGCTCAATATCGAAATGCGCCACCCCGCATTCATAGCGCAGGTTAACCGCCCGCACATCGGCCTGGGCGTTGAAGCCATAGGTCACCACGCGCCGGTCGCTGATCCGTCCGACCAAGGCCTGAACCTCGGCATGGTCAGTGCACAGAACCGCCAGCCCGTAGAAGGGTATGTTCGAGACGAACTGATGAAACGCATCGCGCAGCGTGTCGAAGTCGCCCCAGTGCTCCATATGCTCGGGGTCGATGTTGGTGACGATGGCGACCGTCGCGGGCAGCCGATTGAAGCTGCCGTCGCTTTCGTCCGCTTCGACCACCATCCACTCGCCGTCGCCCATCCGGGCGTTGGAATCATAAGCGTGGATCACCCCGCCGTTGATTACAGTCGGATCGATGCCGCCCGCATCCAGCAGTGCGGCGACCATTGTGGTGGTGGTCGTCTTTCCGTGCGTCCCGGCGACCGCAATGTTGGATTTCAGCCGCATCAGTTCGGCCAGCATCTCGGCACGGCGTACGACTGGCAGGCCCTGCGCGCGCGCCGCGTCCAGCTCGGCATTTCCCGGTTTGATCGCAGTGGACACGACAACAACCGAGGCCCCCTCAAGGTTCTCGGCCCGCTGGCCGATCCGTACGCAGGCCCCCAGTTTTTCCAGCCGTTTAGTAATCTTGGTCGCCTTCAGGTCCGATCCCTGAACCCGATAGCCCTGCTCGATCAAAACCTCGGCGATACCCGACATTCCGATGCCGCCGATCCCGACAAAATGGATCGGGCCGATTGTGGTGGGCAGCTTGGTCTTGGGGCTCATGGGCGGTCGCCTGCGAGGTTTTCGACCAGTTCGACCAGCCGTTCGGTTGCATCAGGCCGCCCATACTCACGGGCCAGATCGGCCATCTTGGCGGCGGCTTTCGGATTGCTCAGCACCGCCTCTATCTGGCTGGAAAGCACGCCCGGCTCAAGCGTGTTTTCCGGGATATGAATTGCGGCCTCTGCATCGATCAACCCGCGCGCGTTAGCGGTCTGGTGGTCAGCGGTCGCAAATGGATAGGGGATAAGAATGGCGGGCCTTCCAATGGCTGAGATATCGGCAATCGACGACGCCCCGGCGCGCGAGATCACCAGCTGTGCCTCTGCCATGCGACGAGGCAGATCGTTGAAGAAGGGCTGCACCTCGGCCGTGATACCGTGGTCTGAGTAATACTGGCTGACCGTCGCATGATCCTCGGCCCGCGCCTGATGGGCCACGCTGATCTTTTCGCGCAAGGCATCAGGCAATTGCCAGATCGCTTCGGGCACATTCACCGACAGTGTCCGCGCGCCTTGCGAGCCACCAATCACCAGCACGTTGATCGGCGGTTTGCGCGGAGGGCGGTACTTTGCCCCCGTCATCGCCCGAACTGCGGCGCGCACCGGGTTGCCGGTGTGAATGCCCTCGACCCCATCCGGCAGAGCCGTGGGCCAGGTGCCGCAAGCCACGCAAGTAACTCTGCGGGCAAACAGTTTGTTAACCCGCCCCAACACGCCGTTTTGTTCGTGGATCATCCGTGGGATCCGCAGCGCCAATGCTGCTGATAGAGCGGGGATCGACGGATACCCGCCGAACCCGACAACAACTGTGGGTTTGGCGCGAAAGAACTGCAAGGTGGCGCGCGTCACACCCCCGGCGATCCGGAACGGGACCGCCAGTTTGGACAGCCCGGCGCTTTGTGCGAAGCTGGCCGACTCGAGTTTGTGAACCAGCACCGCCGCCGGGAAACCACCGGCATAGCGCGCCCCGCGCGCGTCCGTCGTCAGCGTAACATCCCAGCCACGCAGCAGCATCGCCTCGGCCAGCGCCTGCGCCGGGAACATATGTCCACCGGTCCCTCCGGCTGCGATCACCAGATGCCGTTTCATCGCATGTTTCGCTTGAGGATGTCCTTGATATCCCCTTGCGGGCGCGACCGTGTGAAAGCCAGCAGCATACCCACGGTGATCCCCCCTGCGATCAATGACGAGCCGCCGTAGCTCACAAATGGCAATGTCATGCCCTTGGCCGGTAGCAGGCGCACAGCTACACCCATGTTGATGATCGCTTGAATGCCGAACGCACAGGCGAGGCCCGTTCCGGCCAGGCGCACGAAGGTGTCCCGTTCGCGCATTAGGCGGATCAGGCTGCGCACAACGATTGTGGCGTAGAGCGCGATAATGGCGAGGACCAGGATTAATCCGTATTCTTCAGCCGCAACTGCGATGATAAAGTCGGTGTGGGCGTCAGGCAGCGACCATTTGACCTCACCGCCGCCGATGCCGACGCCGAAAAACCCGCCTTCGCGGATGGCGTTGGAAGCATATCCAAGCTGGGTGGTCGGGTCGAGGTCGGGCGACAGAAACCCGTCGATCCGGCGCGCGAAGTGGTCTGAGGCGCTGTACGCAAACGTCCCGGCCAAAGCGACCGCGCCTGCCAGTCCGATCAGCAACAGGATCGGCGCGCCAGCGACAAAATACATCACGCCCCAGGCAAACAGGATCAGCGCGGCCTGTCCAAAATCAGGCTGCATCGCCAGCAGGCCGACAACCGTCAACGCCAGCGCCAGCGACATCGTGCGGCCCGGGGGGCCGCCGATCTCTTGCCCCGCTGCAAGTAGCCACGCAGCCACCACAACAAAACCAGGCTTCAGGAACTCGGATGGCTGGATCGCCGCAAAGCCCAGCGAGTACCAACGCACCGCGCCCTTACCGAAATCGGTGCCGAAAACAGGCAGGAAGGCCAGCCCGGCCAAAGCGATGATGAAGCCCAGAACTGCCAATCGCCGTACCAGTCGCGGCGACATCATCGTCGTCAGCAACATCGCGACCAGCGCCGTGCCACCAAAGATCGCCTGCTTTTCGACATAGTGAAATGCCGCAAACCCGTTGCGCGCGGCCAGCGGCGGGCTGGAGGCCAGCCCCAGCAGAATGCCAATGCCAAACAGCGCCAAGATGCAGATGATCGACCACTTGTCGATCGTCCGCCACCAGCGCGGCAAAATCGGCTCGCCCCGTTCAACGGGAATCGTGCCATGGACCATTTCTGTCATGCCATACCGCCTGATCTGCCTCGAACCGCCCGGTTATCCGGGTCTCGCGGATGAGTTTAGCCTGAAATGTCAGGATTGTGCCAGTGTTTTAAGGCAGATACCCTCGCAAAAAGTGAAGGTTTTGATGGATTAGTGGGGCATCGGATGGCTCAGGACATGAAATTTCAATGTGCGTGTGGCGCGTTGAGCGGCGTTGTCGAAGCCGCCGGTCCCAAAACCGGCCACCACGTCGCCTGCTATTGCAAGGACTGCCGTGCCTTTGTGCGCCACCTCAGGCAAGACGCGCGATTTCCGGATGCGGCGGGCGGGACCGACTTGTTCCAAACCTCTCCGGCGCGGGTGAAACTGACCGAGGGGGTCGAGCATCTGGCCAGCCTGCGCTTGTCGCCCAAAGGATTGTATCGCTGGTACGCAAGCTGCTGTGACACACCGCTATTCAACACCGGCACCGGTCCGGGCCTTCCCTTCGCCAGCGCGATGACGGCCAATTTCGTCGATGGGGTCGCCGGATTGGGGCCGGTCAAGGCGCGGGTCAATACCGGGTCAGCGCTGGGTAAGGTTCCGCCGCCGAAGGGTTTCTGGCCAACCCTGCGAGCAGTAGGCGGGCTGATCGGCTCTCTGCTGGCGGCGCGATTGCGCGGAGATCAGAAACGCTCGCCGTTTTTTGATGCGGAAAGCGGTGAGCCGGTTGCCAAGGCAAGGGTGCTAACGCTGGAAGAACGGCAGGCGGCAAACCGGCCTTAATTCATGACCCAACCCGGGCGGGCGTCGGAGCGGGGTTTGGCGCCGCAACGGCGGTAAGGGGCACAAAATAGCACCACTTTGGATTTGACCTCAGAACGTTGCACAACCTTCCCAAAGCGCCAGACTGCGGGACGGCCCGGCGCCTTTCAGGCTTGAGTCCGGGCGAACGTGAGACGGGGGCCGATTTTTTTTTGGATTGAACCAGCAGCGTCTGCGTTTGTTCAACGACGAGATCTCACCCCTACCCCGTCACCTTCGCAACCTGCGCAACCTGCGCAATGAAATCCTCGCCCCGCTTTTCAAAATCCGGGTATTGATCGAAACTCGCCGCCGCCGGGGCCAGCAGGACTGTGTCGCCCGCTTCCGCCTCCTCAGCGGCGCTGGCGACCGCTTCTGCCAATGTTGCGAACACCTCATGCGGCACATCACCCATTTGCAACGCAAACTCCCGCGCTGAATGACCGATCAAATATGCTTTAGCCACGCTGCCAAGATGCGGCACCAGCCCGGCAATCCCGCCTTCTTTCCCCAGCCCCCCTGCGATCCACCGGATGCGTTTGAACGCCTGCAGCGCCTTCGCCGCGCTGTCCACATTCGTCGCCTTGGAATCGTTCACCCAGGTCACGCCGTCCTTCACCGCCACGATCTGACTGCGATGCGGCAGACCGGCAAAGCTGCGTAAAGCGCCCTCGATCACCTTTGGCGCAATCCCCAGCGCACGCACAGCCGCATACGCGGCACAAGCATTCTGATGATTATGTGCGCCGGGCAACCCTGCAATCGCGCGCAGATCGACCGAGGCAACCTGCTTGCCCTTCCGCCTCTCGGCGAGGAAACCCTTCTTAGCCGCAACGCTCCAACCCGGCCCGCCCAGCTTGCGATCCACCGAGACCCGGATCACCCGATCATCGCCCGCGCCTTCCGCCATCTGGCCTGCCAGAAACCGCCCCTCGGCCTCATCCACTCCAATCACCACCCGGTCTGGTCCACCTTCGGAAAACAGCCGCCGTTTGGCCGCGAAATAGCCGCCAAGACCGCCGTGCCGGTCGAGGTGATCAGGCGATAGGTTGGTGAACACCGCAATATCAGGCGTCAGCGACCGCGCGAGCTCTGTCTGATAGGACGACAGCTCCAGCACCACGACCCCACCATCACCGGGCGGATCAATATCAAGCACCCCGCGCCCGATATTTCCTGCCAGTTGGCTGTCCTTGCCTGCCTCCTCAAGAATGTGATGAATCAGCGCCGCCGTCGTCGATTTCCCGTTCGAGCCGGTCACCGCGATCACCCTCGGGGACGTGTCGAACCGGTTCCAGTCATTGGTCGCCAGAGAGCGGAAGAACAGCCCGATGTCATTGTCCAGCGGCACGCCGGCCTCCTCGGCTAGCGCGACGATTTTGTTGGGCGCCGGGTAGAGATGCGGAATTCCGGGAGAGACAATCAGGCTGGCCACCCCGTCGAACGCCCCTGCGCGCGACAGGTCCACAGGGGTGAAGCCTTCGCGGTCTGCGGCATCGTGCCCCGTTTCGCTATCGTCCCAGGCCAACACCTCGGCCCCGCCCGACTCAAGCGCGCGCGCGGCGGCTAGACCTGATCGGCCAAGGCCCAGGACGGCGACTTTTTGGCCTGAGAAGCCCTGCACGGGGATCATATGGGACACTCCAGCAATTCGCGATCTGGCTATCGGATTTGCATTTGTATGGGAAGCCGCGATGCGTGGCGCGACAAGCAGGTGTAGAAATTATCATCACACTGCGGCTGCCGCACCGGGATCGCAGCGGTGTTGGACACCTGCGCTCCGCGTGCACGGAATCGAGCCGAAGGCGCCGTGCACTCGCCAGCCCGCCCGGGCGGGTTGGCGATGGGAGAAGTTAGCGCGTCCATCAGTTTTGACGGGAATACGCGACCATTCAACTGCCCCGAACAACCGTCAGAACGCCAACCCCCAGGCTGGCAATTGCACGACTTGCGTTACTTGTGCGGCAATGACCATCTTGGCCCGCCTACCTTCACCGAACCTTCAGCGTGGCCAGCCCCACCAGCGCCAAAATCAAAGCAATAATCCAGAACCGGATCACAATCGTGCTTTCCGCCCAGCCCTGCTTCTCGAAATGATGATGGATCGGGGCCATCAGGAACACCCGCTTGCCAGTTTTTTTGAAATAGAGGACCTGGATAATCACGCTCAGCGCCTCGACCACGAAAATCCCACCAACGATGGCCAGCACGATCTCGTGCTTAGTGGCGACTGCAATCGCCCCCAGCGCCCCGCCCAAAGCCAGCGACCCGGTGTCGCCCATGAACACCGCTGCCGGGGGCGCATTGTACCACAGGAAGCCAAGCCCTCCGCCAATCAGACCAGCGGTGAAGATCAGAATTTCTCCGGTGCCCGGGACGTAGTGTACATCCAGATACTCGGTGAAATCGACCCGGCCCACGGCATAGGCAATCACGCCCAGCGCCCCGGCGGCAATCATAACCGGCATAATCGCCAGCCCGTCGAGGCCATCCGTCAGGTTCACCGCATTCGCCGCACCCACGATGACGATCATCGCAAACGGCACGAACAGCACCCAGAGGTTCAGCAGGGTTTCCTTGAAGATCGGTAGCGCCAGCCGGTTCGAGAGTTCTTCCGGGTGCATCGCCGACGCCCAATACGCCGCCGCCGCCGCTACGATCAGCCCCAATCCAAACCGCATCCGGGCCGAGACGCCTTTGTGGCTGTTCGAGGTCACCTTCTGATAGTCATCGGCGAACCCAATCGCCCCGAAACAGACCGTCACCAGCAGGATCATCCAGACATATCCGTTGTCCAGCCGCGCCCAGAGCAGGGTCGAGACGACCAACGCACCAAGGATCAGCATGCCGCCCATGGTCGGGGTGCCGGCTTTCTCAAGAATATGACTCTCCGGCCCGTCATTGCGGATCGGTTGCCCGTGCTTTTGCTGTTTCCTGAGCAGGTTGATTAGCGGTTTGCCAAAGACGAACCCGAAAATCAGAGCGGTGAAAAATGCGCCGCCTGCGCGAAACGTGATGTATCTGAAAAGGTTAAAAATGTCGCCGCCGTCGCTTAGCAAGGTCAGCCAATAAAGCATATCACTCGTTCCCGTTTTTGTGATCGCGGGCATGGCCCAGTTTTCGGATCGCGTCAACGACAACGCTTATTTTGCTTCCCTTTGAGCCTTTGACCAGCACGATATCGCCTGAATCCACCAACGCATGTGCGCGACCCACTAGATCGCTCGCATCGGTCACCTGCACGCCGCGTTTCTCGTCCGGCAACGCCTCCCACAGATGCGCCATGCGGGGACCGACACAATGAACCACGTCGACGTCATCCAGATGAGGCGAGTTGGCGACCGCCGCGTGCTGGGCTGCTTCATCAGCGCCAAGTTCCAGCATGTCGCCCAGCATCGCGATCCGCCGACCGCGCCAGACCCGACCAACGCCGTCGGTCGGCGTTTGAGCCACGAGTATCTCCAATGCAGCATCCAGCGAGGCCGGATTCGCGTTGAAGGCATCGTCAATCAGCGTCAGCGACATCCCGTCCGCAAAGTCGTCCAGCACCAGCTCCTCCAGCGTTCCGCGCCCCGCAGGCGGAACCCAGCGGCCAAGGTCGGCGATCACCAAAGCCAAGTCGGCCTCCAGCGCGTAGGCAACAGCCAACACGCCCAGCGCATTCTCAGCGAAATGCCGCCCCGGACTGGCAATTTTGAACAGAAGCGACCCTTGTGGCGAACCTGCTTGCGCGGTGACCGAACTGGCGTTGATCCGCACGCTGGTCAGGTGCCAATTGTTTTCGTGACGTTGCCCAAAGCTGACCGCACCCGGACCCGCAGCACCGCGCAGGATGTGCGACACGCCAAGGTCGCCAGGAATAATCGCGGTGCCACCGGATTCCAGCCCCTCGAAAATCGAGGCCTTCTCATGCGCGATCCCGTCCAGCCCGTCGAACGCCTCCATATGCGCACCGACCACTGTTGTAATCAGCGCCACATGGGGGCGAGTCAGGCGCGACAGGGGCGCGATTTCACCGGGGTGGTTCATGCCAATCTCGATGATTGCGACGTCCGTCTCCATCGGCATCCGTGCCAGCGTCAGCGGCACGCCCCATTGGTTGTTGTAAGACGCCTCGGCGGCATGGACGTGCCCCATCGAGGTCAGCGCCTCGCGCAACATCTCTTTGGTCGAGGTCTTACCGACCGACCCTGTCACCCCGATGACCTTCGCCCCGGTCCGAGCCCGCCCCGCAGCGCCAAGTGCTGTGAGGCCGTCCAGAACATCATCGACGACCAACAGCGGAGCGTCCTGATCGACGCCCTCCGGCACCCGCGACACCAACGCCGCCGCCGCGCCCTTTTCCAGCGCCTGAGCGACGAATTCGTGCCCGTCACGCACGTCTTTCAGCGCCACAAACAGATCGCCCGGTTGGAGGGTCCGCGTGTCAATCGAAACGCCGGTTGCGGACCAGTCACCTAGTGCCCGCCCGCCCGTCGCGGCGGCGGCATCGGCGGCGCTCCACAACGCGCTCACGCCAAATGCCCGTCAAGCGCGGCGACCGCCACACTTGCCTGTTCCACATCATCGAAAGGGAACACCGCATTGCCGACGGTCTGACCCGTCTCGTGCCCCTTGCCCGCAATCAGCAGCGCGTCACCCGGTTCCAGCGCATCGACGCCGCGCAAAATCGCCTCGGCCCGGTCGCCAACTTCCGTTGCCTCTCCGGCGTCGGCCATGATCGCCGCGCGGATCGCCGCCGGGTCTTCGCCGCGCGGATTGTCGTCGGTCACGAACACAACATCGGCATGTTCTGCCGCCGCCTGCCCCATCAGAGGCCGCTTGCCTCGATCCCTATCGCCACCTGCGCCGAATACAACGATCAGGCGACCCATGACGTGCGGGCGCAAAGCTTGCAGCGCTGTTTCCAATGCCGCAGGCGTATGCGCGTAGTCGACAAACACCGCCGCCCCGTTATCCCGTGTCGCGGCCAGTTGCATCCGGCCGCGCACACCGCTCAGCCTCGGCAATGTGTCAAAAACATCCCCCGGAGACTCACCGCCCGCAATGGCCAGACCTGCCGCCGCCAGCACATTCTCGGCCTGGAACCCGCCGATCAGCCCCAACCGCACCTGCCGCGTGACCCCATTCCAGGAAAACCGCAAATCCTGGCCGGTCTGATCGAACCGCAGCCCCAGAATGCGCAAGCTCGCCCGTTCCGAACGGCCAACCGTCAGCACCTCCTGCCCACGCTCGCCCGCGATCATCGCCATTTCCGACCCACGCGCATCATCGAGATTGATGACCGCAACCCCATCTTCCGGAAGCACACGGTCGAACAGCCCCGCCTTCGCAGCGAAATACTCAGCGAAATTATTGTGGTAATCCAGATGATCCTGGCTGAAGTTGGTGAAGGCAGCGGCAGCGAGGTGCACCCCATCGAGCCGCCTTTGCGCCAATCCGTGACTGGAAGCTTCCATTGCTCCGTGGGTGATCCCCTCACTTGACGCGTCGGCCAGCAGACGATGCAGGGTGATCGGTTCCGGCGTGGTCATGCTCAGCGGTGCTGTCCAGTCGCCCTCGACCCCGGTCGTACCAACGCTGATGGTTGCGTGTCCCAATGCCGCCCAGATCTGGCGCGTGAAACTCGCGACAGAGGTCTTGCCGTTGGTTCCCGTCACCGCCACCATCGTTTCCGGCTGCGCACCGAACCAGAGCGCGGCAGCATAAGCCAGCGACTGGCGTGGATCGTCAACGATGATTGCGGGTGTGTCCCCCAAAGCGACACCGGCACGTTCGACCCCTTGGCGGTCCGTCAGCACCGCAGCTGCACCTTGGCGCACCGCATATTGAATGAAGTCGCCACCGTGAACATTGCTGCCAGGAAGCGCTGCGAACAGGAATCCGGGGCGCACCTCGCGGCTGTCTACGGCAAGCCCGGTGATCTCGATCCCCTGCCCGCCCGGCAGGGTCAGCCCCAGTTCGCCCAGCGTTTTTGTCTTGCCCATTGCCCCACCTGACTCGTTTCCGATCAGTTCGAGCTGAGCAATAGCTTATCCTCGGGGACAGGTTCAATCTCCGGCCTCAACCCAAGCAGCGGCGCGGTGCGGCGGATCACTTCGGCTGCGACAGGCACAGCGGTCCAACCAGCAGTACGACGCGGTTTCGGGCCGGAATTCTCGGACGGCTCGTCCAGCGATACGATCAGGACGAATTTCGGGTCATGCGCCGGGAAGACGCTGGCGAATGTCGCCACAACGCGGTCCTTGTAATAGCCACCGCGCGGTTTCGGCTTATCGGCGGTGCCGGTCTTGCCGCCAACGGCGTAGCCCGGAACCTCGCCAAAGCGCGCCGTGCCGCGCACAACGACCTGGCGCAGCATGCTGCGCGCCGCCTCGCTGACTTCGGACTGCACAATCCGCGGCCCGACCGGTACCGGACCTTCCCGCTTGAGCAGAGTCGGCGTTACTTTGGTGCCGCCGTTCAGAAGCGAGGCATATCCCGTCGCCAGATGCAGCGGGCTGGAGGAAAACCCGTGGCCGTAACTCGCCGTCATCACGACGATGTCCGACCAATTCTTCGGCAACAGCGGCTTTGCGTAAGGCGCCTCGACCAGTTCCACTGGGGTCGGCGTGAAGAACCCGAGGTCGCCAAGGAATTCCTGCTGCCGTTCGGCGCCCGCCTGCAACGCCAAACGTGCCGAGCCAACGTTGGAGGATTTGACGATCACATCGGTCGCACTCAGATGCGGGCCATAGTTGTGGAAGTCGCGAATGCGATAGCGGCCCCAACGCATCGGGCCGGTGGTGTCGACCATACTGGTTGGTGTCACATGGCCATCTTCCAGCGCCATCGCCATGTTGAAAATCTTGAAGACAGATCCAAGCTCGTACACGCCCTGCACCGCCCGGTTGAACAGCGGGCTGTCGCCGGCGTCCCCCGTTGTCGGCAAATCTGGCCGGTCGTTGGGGTCGAAATCTGGCAAGGAGACCATCGAGATCACCTCGCCCGAATTAATCTCCATCAGCACTGCCATCGCGCCCTTGGCATTCATCAGCTTCATGCCGCCATAAAGAACCTGCCGGATCGCCGATTGCACCGTCAGGTCAATCGACAGCTGGACCGGTGCGCCGTTCCGGGCCGGATCGCGCAGTGTCGAATCCATCGCCTTTTCAACGCCAGCAACACCGATCACCTCGGCGGAATGCACGCCTTCCCGCCCAAAGCTGGCGCCGCCGAGAATATGCGCCGCAAGTCGACCGTTCGGATAGAGACGCATTTCACGCGGGCCGAACAACAGCCCCGGCTCGCCGATGTCAAACACGGCCTGTTGCTGTTCCGGGCTGATTTTCTTCTTTATCCACAGGAACTTGCGACCGCCGGTGAACTGTTTGATTAGCTTCTCGGCTTCAAGGTCCGGGAAAATTTCAACCAACGCATGGGCCGAGCGTACCGGATCAACCAT
Source organism: uncultured Paracoccaceae bacterium (assembly GCA_943787785.1). Lineage (GTDB taxonomy): Bacteria > Pseudomonadota > Alphaproteobacteria > Rhodobacterales > Rhodobacteraceae > WLWX01. Next base: position 81,112 of record CALSNT010000017.1, read on the forward strand.
CTGCAACGGCTGCGCATAAAGCGAGTTCGTCGACAGGTTTGTCGCCAGCACCCGCCCGTTGCGATCAACGATATCCGCGCGGGTCGCCACGATGGCTGCACCCGACGCCTGCGCGCGCGGCTCATGCGCTTCGGATGCCGCCATCAGACCCATACGGGCTCCGACCACCGAAAACGCAACAAAGAAAAACACGCCCAGAACCAGCAAGCGCCCTTCGGCACGCATCCGCGCTCCATCACGCAAATCTTCGTGCCGCTGATCCAGGTTTTCACGCTCAATCACGTCGGGGTTTTCGCCCTTCTCACGGGCCTCAAGAATTCGGGCCAGTGGGCGCAATGGAGTGCGGGTCATTCGTCGGCCTCTTCTGGTCCGGTGACGGCCATCACATCGACCGGGTTGTTGATGAGCGAAACGCGCGGCGGAAAACTCACCTGCCCGACACGCCCGAATTGTTCCGGTTGCAGCGGCATCAGTCCAAGCCGTTCAAAATTCAGGTCCGCCAGATCGCGAAGCCGTTCCGGGCGGTTCAGGTAAGCCCATTCCGCGCGCAGCACCGACAGCCGTTCGTGTGCTGCCCCGAGTTCTCGCTGCAACTTGTTGTTTTCCTGCAAAGCCTGCTGGGTTTCATAGTTTTCGCGGTATGCCCAGAAGGCAAGCGCCATCACGGCCACCGAGACAAAGAAGACTAGAAAGCCGCGCATCAGTGCCCCCTTTCAACAAGTTTTGGCAGGCCCAGCGCGGAGTAATCCGCCGGACCTGCCGCGGCGTCGGTGCGCGTCCCCACCCGCAACCGGGCCGATCTCGACCTCGGATTGGCCGCCAGTTCGGCGGCATCCGGACCATTACCCTTGATGTTCAACGTAAACCGAGGCGCCTCCTGCGCAGCCTCGGGCGCATAGCGGTTCGAGCGTCCGCCGCCGCCAGAGCGTTCCGTGAAAAACCGCTTCACCACGCGGTCTTCCAGTGAATGAAAACTGACGACCGCCAGTTTGCCGCCCGGTTTTATAATGCGCTCGGCGGCCTCAAGCCCCTGAACCAGCTCACCAAATTCATCGTTAACGGCGATTCGGATGGCCTGAAAGCTGCGCGTCGCCGGATGGCTTTGCCCCGGCTTCGGGCGTGGCAAGCAAGAGGCGATGATCTCGGCAAGCCGCCCGGTCGTCTCAATCCGCGCCTCCGTACGCGCTACAACAATCGCGCGAGCAATTCGGCGACTGGCACGCTCTTCGCCATAGTGAAACAGGATGTCAGCCAGTACACCTTCGTCCGCGTCATTGACCAAATCAGCGGCCGAAACACCGCTCTGCCCCATCCGCATGTCCAGCGGGCCGTCTTTCATGAACGAAAAACCTCGTTCGGCGCGGTCCAGCTGCATCGAGCTAACGCCAAGATCCAACGTCACCCCATCAAGAGGTACATCCGTTGCGTCGTCCAATGAACTGAAATTGCCCTGAACTGGACGTAGTCGGTCACCGTATTCCACACCCCACACTGCCGCCATCTCCAGCGCCAATGGATCGCGGTCCAATCCGATCACGCAGTCCGCGCCGGCGTCCAACAATCCGCGCGCATATCCACCTGCCCCCAGCGTTCCGTCCAGCCAGATCCCACGCACAGGGGCGACCGCGTCCAACAACTGGCGCAGCAGTACCGGGATGTGGGGAGCGGGAGTCATGGCGGCGGCAGCGACCATCGGCATCAATCCGAGCCGGGGCTGGGTGCACCGTCCAGCAATGTCAGGGGGTCGAAGTCCTCCGGCTGTTCGTCAAGCCAGGCTTCGGTTCGGGTCAATTCTTCAGCCTCGTAGGTCTCTGGCTTCCAGATCTGGAACGTATCGCCGGACGCGATGAAGAACGCCTCGCCTTCCAAGCCGATCTTATCGCGCAGCTTTTGCGCCAGAACCAGCCGCCCGTCGGGGTCCAGTTCGGTCGGCATCGACTGACCGTTGAACATCCGTTCCAGAGTTTTCCGCCCGTGCGAACCACGCGGCAACGCGTCAATGCGCGCGTCGACGTCGGCGATTGCCTCCATCGTGTAACATTCAAGGTATTTGCGGCGATGATCGCCATAGACGATCACAAGGCCAGCGCGCTTGCCATCGGTGCAGCCCGGATCACCGGCGACCAGCACAGGGCGAAACAGCGCCGGGATAGACACCCGACCTTTGCTGTCCACCTTGTGGTGGCTTTCACCTCTAAACCTGCGTGCCAAACTGGCGACCCCTTCGTCCCAAACCTTTCCCCAGAATAGGAAACGGCGGATCGAGCTGCTGCCACTGCCCGATCCGCCGCCCTCGTCCCGTTGCCGGGATGTCCGACCGCGCGCGCCACCTGGGGGGATGTCTGCTCGCTCGCGCGCCGGATCTCAGTCAGATGAAGTGGGTGCCTGTATGAAACCTGCGTTTTGCCTTGGTGGGGTCTTAGCGCCCCGATTTCCCAACTCATCGTGCGATTGGGTATAGCTGGGAATTCATGGAACACAAAGAAAAAATCGAGCCAGAATGTCGAATTACGCAATCTGCACACCTTTATTTGTCGGGTAAATACGAAGTCACGCACAATTCAGCACTTTCTATAGCGGGTGAACTCAACAGAAACCACAACATGTAGTTTCGGCAGAAAATCCGACTTTTTTCCGTGATTTCCCAGCTAACAAAGCACGAGCGATCCCAAAATGGGCAACTCAGCCGACTAACCCACACTCAGGGCGCGTCAAAAGATCCAGTGATTCGCAAGTATCCGGCCAAATCCCGCGATTTCCCGTGCCTGACCCGGATCAGGCCATCCCGCCCTGCACCAACCGATCCGCCAGCCGGGCATAGGCCTCGGCCACCGGCCCCTCGCCTGCAGCAACGGGCGTACCGCTGTCGCCCGCTATGCGTACATCCAGACTCAGCGGTACCTCACCCAGAAACGGAAGATCCGCAGCCTCAGCCTCCGCACGAACGCCACCGTGGCCGAACAGATGCGCCTCGGTCCCACAGGTCGGACATATATATGTCGACATGTTTTCGATCAGACCCAGCACCGGCGTGTTCAACTTCTTGAACATCGCCAGCGCTCGCCGCGCATCCAGCAAGGCCACGTCCTGGGGCGTCGAAACGACGATTGCCCCGGTCACCTTGGCCTTCTGGCACAGCGTAAGCTGAACGTCGCCGGTGCCGGGCGGCAGATCAACGATCAGCACGTCCAGCTGACCCCACTCCACCTGCCCCAGCATCTGCTGCAAAGCCCCCATCAGCATCGGACCACGCCAAACCACGGCCTCGTCCGGGGGCAGCATCAACCCAATCGACATCACCGTCACGCCATGAGCCTGCAATGGAATGATCGTTTTCCCATCAGGCGAGGCTGGCCGTTTGCTGACCCCCATCATTCTGGGCTGCGAGGGGCCGTAGATATCTGCGTCCAGCAGCCCAACGCGCCGTCCGGCACGCGCCAGCGCGACGGCGAGGTTACTTGACACCGTTGATTTGCCTACGCCACCCTTGCCCGAGCCGATGGCCAGAATCCGGTCCACGCCCGCAACCTGCATTGGCCCGTCCTGAGGTGTCGGGTGCCGCCCGATTTTCAGGTTCGGTGGCTCGGCAGGTTTTGTGGCAGGTCCATGCGCCGTCAGTACGACCGAGGCGCTGTCCACGCCCGGAACGGCCTTAATCGCCGCTTCGGCCGCGTCGCGAATTCGACCCATCTTCTTCGCAGTCTCAGAATCCGGCGTCTCGATCACGAAGGTCACCGCACGACCGTCCACCCGCAATGCCCGGATCAGATCATGCGACACAAGATCCCCTCCGTCAGGCAAAGCGATTCGGGCCAACTCGGCAAGGATATCGTCGCACGTCACACTCATCGAATTTCACTCCTGCCCAGTTTCGCAGCTATAGGTGTCGTCTTTTGTGCATTCCGCAACCCCCCGCATACGACTTGCCGATTCACTCAGCAGATTGCCCGTAGTTTACGCTACGCAACCATGCAATTGCTGCATGGCAGCATTGCTCATTTCAAGGATTGTAGCTGCGTACCAGAGGGTTACCTTCATTCCTGAGGCCGCAACAATGCAGTTGCAGCATAACGAGTACATGGAGGGCAAAATGTCCCACACAATAGAAATTCAACGTCCTGACATGGGCCTGTTCGGTCGTCTGGCCGCTGCCCGCACCGCAATGCGCGACCACGCGCGCCGCGCCAAAGCCTATCGCACCACGCGCCACGAGCTGTCGATGATGAGCGACCGCGACCTGTCCGACATCGGTCTCGCACGCGGCGATATCGAGGATGTCTCGCTGCAGGCCGCCCTTCAGGCCTGAGCAAGGAATACGAAGCCGAACGGTCCTCCCCCGGACGGTTTTGTTTGAAGGCACTCGGTCCTCCCCCAAGTGTCTTCGGTAGAAGGCGGCGATACCGGTCCTCCCCCGGTATCGCCGTTTTTTTTGATTTTTCGATACTTCTGGTTTGGCCTGCGCTCAGGCAATAGCTGAACGCAATTCGGGAACTTGCGGGTCTGCTGGTGGGCTTGGAGCGAATTCCCTAGTTCGCGTCAAGCCCGCTAAGACGCCTCGCGCAGCCCATGCTCGGCCACGGCCAACAATTCCCGATTGCTCACCGGTTTGCGCAGGACTGCCGCAACCGACGGCGCCATGGCGAACAATTCACCCTGAGGGAAAAGGGTCGAGCCGGTAGTAATCACTATTTTGCATTCCGGATTGGCATAGGCGGCCAGCGTTGCCACCGAAAGACCGGTATCGTCGCCAAGATACAGATCCAGGATCATCACCGAAAACTGCCCGGTCATCAGCGCCTTACGCGCCGCTTTGGAATCCGCCACCGCGACTACGGCATGCCCGGCTTGGGTAAAAACCTCCGCCCATAGGCCACGCAGGCCAGCATCGTCTTCACAAATCAAGATATTCACGTTTTGGGATTCACGCCGGGCGCGCCTTTGATTGTTGATTGAGGCAACCGTAGGCGCACCCCGGTAAAAAAACCCATAACCCCGATCTGGGCCGTGAATCAGAACGGAACGTCACCAGCCTTTTCGGCGGCAACGACGAATTTGGCGACGACTTTCTTCTCGCCCGCCTTGTCAAAGCGGATATCCAGCTTGTCGCCCTCGATTCCGAACACCGCGCCGTAACCGAACTTGGTGTGGAATACGCGGTCGCCCTCGATGAAGGACGACGTGGCGCTGGCGTCTATCACGATGTTGGAAGCCTCTCGCGGCTGGCTCATCCCGCGCGATTGGCTGCGCGCCTGCAGACGTTTCCAGCCGGGGGAGTTGTAGCCATCCGCTTTGGCGGCGCGTTCGACGATATCGCTTTGCTCGGCCGGGGCCATGCCCGCAGCACCGTACATCCCGCCTTGCAGGCCCGAGGGGGTCAATACCTCGACATGATCGCCGGGCAGTTCGTCGATGAAGCGGCTGGGTAGCGCGGATTGCCATTGGCCATAGAAGCGACGGTTGGCGGCGAAGGAGATCGTGCAAACCTCCTCGGCGCGAGTGATGCCGACGTAGGCGAGGCGGCGTTCTTCTTCGAGGCCCTTCAGGCCGCTTTCGTCCATCGAGCGTTGCGACGGGAACAACCCATCCTCCCAGCCCGGCAAGAAGACGGCGGGGAATTCCAGGCCCTTGGCGGCGTGGAGCGTCATGATCGAGACCTTCTCGGCCCCCTCGTCCGTTTCGTTGTCCATGATGAGTGAGACGTGTTCGAGGAATCCTTGCAGATTGTCGAATTGCTCCAGCGCCTTGACGAGTTCCTTGAGATTCTCGAGGCGTCCGGGGGCTTCGGGCGTTTTCTCGTTCTGCCAATGGGCGGTATAGCCGCTTTCCTCAAGAATCACCTCGGCCAGTTCGATGTGGCTTTGCTGGGGGTCCAGCGCCTGCCGGTGCCAGCGGTCAAACCCCGCCAGAACCTCGCCCAGCGCCTTGGCCCCCTTGCCCTTGATCGCCCCCGCTGCCAACGCCAGCCGAGCGCCTTCCAACAAGGAAACCCCTTTGGTGCGCGCCGTGATCTGCATGGTCTGGATCGCTTTGTCGCCCAGCCCGCGCTTCGGGGTGTTCACAATCCGCTCGAACGCCAGATCGTCGTCAGGACTAACCGCGACACGGAAATAGGCCATGGCGTCGCGGATCTCCATGCGTTCGTAAAAACGCGGGCCGCCGATCACCCGGTACGGCAAGCCGATGGTCAGAAACCGGTCCTCGAACGCGCGCATCTGGTGGCTGGCGCGGACCAGGATGGCCATGTGGTCCAGCGATTTCGGAGCCATCCCGCGGGTGCCGGACTGCATCGCCTCGACTTCCTCGCCAATCCAGCGCGCCTCCTCCTCGCCGTCCCAATGGCCGATCAGGCGGACCTTTTCGCCCTCGGTCGCCTCGGTCCAGAGCGTCTTGCCCAGTCGCCCCTTATTGGCGTCTATAACACCGGCAGCGGCTGCGAGGATGTGGGGGGTGGAGCGGTAGTTCTGCTCTAGCCGGACGACCTTTGCGCCCTCGAAATCCTTCTCGAACCGCAGGATGTTGCCGACCTCAGCCCCGCGCCAGCCGTAGATCGACTGATCGTCGTCGCCGACGCAGCAGATGTTCTTGTGCCCACCCGCCAGCAGGCGCAACCAGAGGTATTGGGCGACGTTGGTATCCTGATATTCGTCGACGAGGATATAGCGGAACCAGTTGCGATATTTTTCGAGGACGTCGGGATGTTCCTGAAAGATAGTCACGACGTGAAGAAGAAGGTCGCCGAAATCGACGGCGTTCAAGGTTTTCAGGCGTTCCTGATAGGCGGCGTAGAGCGCGACGCCCTTGTTGTCATAGGCCCCAGTATCGCTTGCGGGCACTTTGTCCGGCGTCCAGGCGCGGTTTTTCCAGCCGTCGATGATGTGGGCGAGCATGCGGGCGGGCCAGCGCTTGTCGTCGATATTCGCCGCGACGATCAGCTGCTTCAGCAGGCGGACCTGATCGTCGGTGTCCAGAATGGTGAAGTTGGTTTTTAGGCCGACCAGCTCCGCATGGCGGCGCAGCAGTTTGGCGCAGATCGAGTGGAAGGTGCCGAGCCATGGCATCCCCTCAACCGCCTCACCCAGATGGCGGCCAACGCGGATCTTCATCTCGCGCGCGGCCTTGTTGGTGAAGGTGACGGCGAGGATTTCGTTGGGCCGGACCCGCCCGGTATTCAACAAATGCGCAATGCGGGTGGTCAGCGCCTTGGTCTTGCCGGTCCCTGCCCCGGCGAGCATCAGAACAGGGCCGTCCAATGCCTCGACCGCTTCGCGTTGCGCGGGGTTCAGATCGTCCAGATAGGCAGTGCCGCGCTGCCCGCTCCGCGCCGCCATCGCCTGCTGCGACAGGCTGGGCGTAGCTGCAGCCTCGAAGGCGTCATCTTCGGACAGGTCGTTCATGGGCGGCAACCTAAGGGTTGCGCTCCGGAAAGGCCAGAGTGTTCATAGTTTGTTCGAAATGGTTAATTTCTCGTAACCCCTCCATTTCCTGCAAGGTGATTTTGCGGTTCAGGGTGCGATTCTGGACGGTTGCAGCTGTGTAAACAGATGATACGCAAGCCGTGTGCTTGTCAGCCCGTGGGTTGGCGGTACAACGTAATTCCGTGGCAATTAATGGTGAGGTTTGCCAGTCAACTGACAGGGAGGCGCATCCTCACCAATTCGCCAGCTCGCGCGGACGGGCTGGCAAGTACATGGCGCCTGTGGCTTGATTCCGTGCACAAGGGGAGCGCATTGAATGCCCGAAATTGGCCAAATTCGACATCAATTCGAACAGTCTTATCCCAGCCCCCCATTGATCCCACTCGCCCACCAAGGCAATAGCCTGTCATGGACCTTGACCTCCTCTACCCCGAAGTCGCCGATCTGCGGCGGCGCGCCCGCCGTCGCCTACCGCATTTCGCGTGGGAGTACCTCGACAGTGCCACCGGCGATGAAAGCACCCGGGCGCGGAATGAGGCGGCGTTGGATGCCGTCACCCTGAACACCGCGATCTTCGGTGGGAAGATTGAACCGGACTTTACCACCACCCTGATGGGGCGCGAACAGGCGCTGCCCTTCGGGATGGCTCCGGTGGGGATGTCGGGGCTGATCTGGCGCAATGCCGAACCGATCCTGGCACGTCTGGCCGATGAGACCGGAATTCCCTACGGATTGTCGACCGTCGCCACCCGCACGCCCGAAGAACTGGCCCAGCACATCGGCAACCAAGGCTGGTTCCAGTTGTACCCTCCCGGCGACGGTGAAATCCGCCGCGACTTGCTGAAGCGCGCCAAGGACAGCGGGTTTCACACCTTGATCCTGACCGTCGATGTCCCCGTGGCCAGCCGCCGCGAACGCCAGCGCCGTGCCCGCCTGTCGAACCCGATGCGGATCACGCCGCGCGTTCTGGCCGAGGTTGCCATGCGCCCTGCCTGGGCGCTGGCTATGTCGACCAACGGCATACCCAAGCTGGCGACGCTGGAGAAATATGCCAAGGTCGACGCCAACCTGCCCTCGACCGCGCATGTCGGATACCTGCTTAGGACAGCGCCAGATTGGGGCTATCTGGATGTTTTGCGGACCGAGTGGGACGGAAAGCTGGTCGTCAAGGGCGTGACCGACGCCGCTGATGCGAAAGCCTGCGAGAAGGCCGGGGCGGATGCGGTTTGGGTGACCAACCATTCCGGGCGGCAGTTTGCAGCGGGACGCGCGACGGCGGATTTCCTGCCAGAGGTGCGCGCCGCGACGAAACTGCCCGTGATTTTCGACAGCGGAGTACGGTCTGGCACCGACATTCTGCGCGCCATCGCGCTTGGGGCGGATTTCGTGATGCTGGGCAAGGCGTTTCACTATGGGCTGGCCGCGTTTGGCGCAAAGGGGGCTGCGCATGTGGTGCATATTCTGCGCGAACAGATGATCGCGGATATGGGGCAGATGGGGATTTCGAAGCCGGTTCAGGCGCGGGATCGGTTGCCAAGTTTGGCTAAATAGAGCGCAAGCCGGGCGGAAGGGAGCTCTCGTCGCGCATCCTCGGTTTACCACTCGCGCCCAACCCTCTAAACAAATGCTGCACCTGCATAATACCGGAGACTGCCCGTGGCCGATTTCAAGAAAATCCTCATCGCCAACCGAGGCGAGATCGCCATCCGTGTGATGCGCGCCGCCAACGAGTTGGGCAAACGCACCGTCGCGGTCTATGCCGAGGAAGACAAACTTTGCCTGCACCGCTTCAAAGCGGATGAGGCATACCGGATCGGCGAAGGCCTCGGCCCCGTCGCAGCCTATTTGTCGATCGAGGAAATCATCCGGGTCGCCAAAGCCTGTGGTGCGGACGCGGTGCACCCCGGCTACGGCTTGCTGTCCGAGAACCCGGAATTCGTCGACGCGGTTACCGCCGCAGGCATGACCTTTATCGGCCCGTCGTCGGACATCATGCGCGCGCTTGGTGACAAGGCCAGCGCCCGCAAGGTTGCCATCGCCGCCGGCGTGCCGGTGATCCCCGCGACCGAAGTGCTGGGCGACGACATGAAGGCCATCGCCAAGGAGGCCAAGGAGATCGGCTATCCGCTGATGCTCAAAGCCAGTTGGGGTGGCGGCGGGCGCGGGATGCGGCCCATCGACGGCCCGGACGAGCTGGAGGAGAAAATCCGCGAAGGGCGGCGTGAGGCTGAGGCTGCCTTTGGGAACGGCGAAGGCTACCTTGAAAAGATGATCCTCAAGGCGCGCCATGTCGAGGTTCAGATCATCGGCGACAAGCACGGCGCGATCTATCATCTGTGGGAGCGGGATTGTTCCGTCCAGCGGCGCAACCAGAAGGTCGTCGAACGCGCCCCTGCCCCCTATCTATCTGGCGCACAACGGGAAAAACTCTGCAATCTCGGCAAGAAGATCGCCGAGCATGTCGGATACCATTGCGCCGGGACCATCGAATTCCTGATGGATATGGAGACGGGTGAGTTTTACTTCATCGAGGTGAATCCCCGCGTTCAGGTCGAGCACACCGTGACCGAAGAAGTCACCGGGATCGACATTGTTCGCGCCCAGATCCTGACCGCCGAGGGCAAGTCGCTGGTCGAAGCCACCGGCACCGCCAGCCAGTATGACGTGAAGCTGGACGGTCACGCGATCCAGTGCCGGATCACGACCGAGGACCCCACGAACAACTTCATCCCCGACTATGGCCGCATCAGCACCTACCGTAGCGCCACCGGCATGGGCATTCGGCTGGACGGCGGCACCGCCTACTCCGGCGCGGTCATCACCCGGTATTACGACTCTCTTTTGGAGAAGGTCACCGCCTGGGCCCCCACGCCCGAAGCTGCGATTGCCCGGATCGACAGGGCGCTGCGTGAGTTCCGTATCCGGGGTGTCAGCACCAACATCGCCTTTGTCGAGAACCTGCTCAAGCACCCGACGTTCCTCAACTACGAATACCACACCAAATTCATCGACCAAACGCCGGAGCTGTTCGACTTCGCTCCTCGCCGTGACCGCGCAACGAAAATCCTGACCTACATTGCCGACATCACGGTGAATGAGCATGCCGAGGTCGCCGGTCGGGTCCGCCCGATGGCCGATCTGAGGTTGCCAAAAGCGCCGCAACCCGCCAGCGAAGTCCCTGCGAAGGGTCTGAAGCAGATGCTGGACTCCAAGGGACCGGAGGCTGTCGCGAAATGGATGTCCAAGCAAAAACAACTGCTTCTGACTGACACGACGATGCGCGACAGCCATCAGTCGCTGCTGGCAACTCGGATGCGGTCAATAGATATGATCAACATCGCGCCGAACTACGCCGCCGACATGCCGGGCCTGTTCTCGGTCGAATGCTGGGGTGGGGCGACCTTCGATGTGGCCTATCGGTTTCTTCAGGAATGCCCTTGGCAGCGCTTGCGCGACTTGCGCCGCGCGATGCCGAACCACCTGACGCAGATGTTGTTGCGCGGCTCAAACGGGGTTGGATATACCAATTATCCTGACAACGTGGTGCAAGCCTTCGTGGCGCAGGCAGCGGACACCGGCATAGACCTATTCCGCGTGTTCGACCCGTTGAACTGGGTCGAGAACATGCGTGTCTCGATGGACGCGGTGCTGGAAACGGGCCGCATTCTGGAAGGCGCAATCTGTTATACGGGCGACGTAATGGACCCGGCGCGATCCAAGTATGACATGAAGTATTATGTCAGCATGGCCAAGGAGTTGGAGGCCGCAGGGTCCCACATTCTATGCATCAAGGACATGGGCGGGTTGGTCAAACCGGATGCCGCGCGCGCGTTGGTCACGACGTTGAAAGGCGAGGTCGGCCTGCCGATCCACTTCCACACCCACGATACTGCCGGGATCGCCTGTGCCTCGATCCTCGCGGCGGCCGAGGCTGGCGTGGACGCCGCCGATGTGGCGATGGACGCGCTGTCGGGCAATACCTCGCAGGCCACATTCGGCACCATCGTAGAGGCGTTGAAGCATTCGGATCGCGCCACGGGTCTGAACGTCGACGCCGTGCGCCATATTTCGAATTACTGGGAAGACGTGCGCAACCACTATGCCGCGTTTGAATCCGGCATGCAGTCCCCCTCCTCCGAGGTCTATCTTCACGAAATGCCCGGCGGGCAGTTCACCAACCTCAAGGCGCAGGCACGCTCGATGGGACTGGAAGATCGCTGGCACGATGTCGCCAAGGCTTATGCGGACGTGAACCAGATGTTCGGCGATGTCATCAAGGTGACGCCGATTGCGAAAACCGTGGGCGATCTGGCGTTGATGCTGGTGACCCAAGGCGTGTCGTGCGAGGATCTGCTGAAGCCTGAGACGGATTTTTCCTTCCCCGACAGTGTCATAACCCTGATGCGCGGACAGGTCGGGCAAGCCCCCGGAGGGTTTCCCCCGGCAATCGTCAAGAAGGTATTGAAGGACGAAAAGCCGATCACGGTGCGCCCCGGCTCGCTACTGAAGGACGCTGATCTGGAGGGCGAACGCAAAGCGCTGGCCAAGCAACTCGACATCGAAATCGACGACGAGGATCTGAACGGATACCTGATGTATCCCAAGGTTTTCACCGACTACATGGCCCGCCACGCGACCTATGGCCCGGTGCGCACTCTGCCGACCCCGGTGTTCTTCTACGGTATGGAGCCGGGTCAGGAGATCAGCGTTGAAATCGACCCCGGCGTGACGCTCGAAATCCGCTGTCAGGCGATTGGCGAGACAAATGATCAGGGCGAGGTACGGGTATTCTTCGAGTTGAACGGCCAACCTCGGACTGTGCGCGTACCGAACCGCAAGGTCACCGGGACGACGCAGGCCCGCCCCAAGGCCGACGCCGGCAACGACAACCACATTGGAGCGCCGATGCCCGGCGTGGTGGCTACGGTTGCGGTGGCAGCCGGTCAGAAGGTCAAGGAAGGCGATCTGCTGCTGACCATCGAGGCGATGAAGATGGAAACCGGCCTGCACGCCGAACGGAATGCGACCGTGAAGGCAGTACATGTGGCAGCGGGTGGGCAGATCGATGCGAAAGATTTGCTGGTGGAGTTGGAGTGAGCGATACGTCGACATCGATTGATCCGGCAATCAAACCTGCCAAGACGCTGTCGTCTTTTGCCCAAGCCAGCGCGCAATTTTCCAGTATCGGTTTGGCCTCGCACGACTCGGCGGTCAGCAGGGCGGTCGACAGATTACCGCACAATCCGGAAAGGCGCAGGGCGAGCGCCTGACCGTTCGGCGGTCTGGCGCTTTGGCAACATCACACATCCATCGGAATTGACGGACAAACCTAACAATAAATCGCATCCAATTGACGGCGCAGCACCAACCCACAGTCAGCAACTCGCCCGGCTTGTGCACTGTAGCAACGAATGGCCGGTCCAAACCAACTATGGTTCCACCAATTCGCATTATGCCCTAGTTTCACCCTTATGATCGAACTCCTCTCAAACCCCGCCGTCTGGGCGTCCTTTGCCACCCTCACGATTCTCGAGATCGTCTTGGGCGTCGACAACGTCATCTTCATTTCCATCGCCGCCAGTCGCCTGCCCGAACACCAGCGCGCCCGCGCTCGGTTCATCGGGTTGCTCGGTGCGCTGATACTGCGTGTACTGCTGCTGTTTTCAATCGCCTGGATCATCGGGCTGACGAAACCCTTCACAACGCTCTTCGGCTTCGATCTGTCCTGGCGTGACGTAATCCTGATCGCAGGCGGGTTGTTCCTGCTCTACAAAGCCACAACCGAGATATTTGCAGAAGTCGAAGGCGAACACGACGCCAAAGACGGCGGCCTCGCCACCGCGACCTTCGGCGCGGTAATTGCCCAGATCATGGTGCTGGACGCGGTATTCTCGCTCGACTCGGTCATAACCGCAGTCGGCATCGCCGATCACCTGGAAGTCATGGTCGCCGCAGTCGTGGTCGCCATCCTGGTGATGATGGTCGCTGCCGAACCCATCGGCGCTTTCGTCGAAGCACATCCCAGTACGAAAATGCTCGCGTTGGCATTCCTGGTTATGGTCGGCATGGCGCTGGTTGCCGACGGTCTGCATTTCCATATCGAACGCGGTTTCATCTATGCCGCGATGGTCTTCGCGGGCGGCGTCGAGGGGTTGAACCTTTGGCGGCAGAAGCGCCGCCGCGCCGCCGGTTCAATGGTCGGGTCGGACTGACAAAGGCACGCGAAATACCCCTTGCGGCCCAGCGCCAGAGTTTATATCTGACCCTCACCCAATGGATGCGGGCGTAGCTCAGGGGTAGAGCATAACCTTGCCAAGGTTAGGGTCGTGAGTTCGAATCTCATCGCCCGCTCCAATAAAAACAAAGACTTGCACGGTTTTTGTAGGGTAAACAGGACGGAAAATCAACTCGGTTCACACGTCGTTCACACGCTGGATTTGTGAACGCCTTCGGTATTGTCTAGAATCACATCGTCAGAGCTTGTGGTTGGCAAGGTGCGCGTGACCTTAGTCACGGCCTGAATAACTCTACCCCTGAGCTACGCCCGCACTTTTTGCCGATGTTTGAATACACCTCTAGGTACGATTAAGGAGGCTTCGTGACGAAAAACTCCCTTAGCCACCATGCCATCCCGGTATCAATTGCCTGTCCGTCGTCATATAAAATGGAACATCAGAGCGGCTTGAGCATTGGAGGCTCTGGCTCGTTTGTGTGATTGATTATGCGGCTTGTTTTTGATGTTGCAAGCGGCGTTGTTGGATTGTCTGTTTCTTGATCTTTTCCCTTTCTCTGATGATGGCTTTGTCACGCCCAAAATAGACGTCTGCCGGCGTCACGTTGTTCAGGCTCTCGTGGTAGCGTTCGTTATTGTAGTAATCGACGAAGGCCTCGATCTGGAGTTCGAGATCACCGGGCAGATAGTAGTTTTCCAGCAAAACCCGGTTCTTCATGGTTTGATGCCAGCGTTCGATCTTGCCCTGTGTTTGCGGGTGGAAAGGAGCTCCGCGAACGTGATCCATTTTATGGTCCTCCAGCCATTCGGCCAAATCACCGGAGATGTAACAGGACCCATTATCACTTAGCAGGCGAGGCATGTGGCGAACGATGGCATGGTCGCACCCTGACGCCGCCAAAGCCAACTCAATCGTGTCAGTCACGTCCTCGGCCCGCATGTTCGTGCAAAGTTTCCAGCCAATGATGTAGCGGCTGTAATCATCCAGGATCGTGCTGAGATAAAACCAGCCCCAGCCAATGATCTTGAAGTAGGTGAAGTCGGTTTGCCACATCTCGTTGATGGCAGTCGTTTTATCCGTGAACTCGTCGGCGGCTTTGATCACAACGTAGTCTGGTGCCGTGATCAGATCAGCTTCCTTCAAAAATCGGTAAGCCGATGATTCAGAGATAAAGTATCGCTTCTCATCAGTGTATTTGACCGCCAGTTCCCGGGTCGTCAGCGCCTCATGTTCCAGCGCGAACTCGATCAGATCATCCCTCCGATCCTGTGGAATACGGTTCCAGACAGACTTTGGGCAAGGCGAGCAATCCGACAAGGCATCAAGCCCACCTTCCACGTAACGGTCGTACCAGCGATAAAATGTGGTACGAGGAATGCCCAACATGTCGAGGGTCTGCTTCGCAGGAAGATGGGACCCCTCAACGGTGCGGATGATCTCCAGTTTCTCAGACGCGGGGTATCTCATTCCTCGAACTCCCCAGCCCCTGTCATGCTTTTTTTGAGCAGGCGGTTTTCAAGTGTTAGATCGGCAACGCATTCCTTCAGTGCCGTCGCCTCGGATCGCAGATCCTTCACCTCAGGCGGCGTCGCTTGCCGGGCCGTATCGCCCGCCAGACGGCGTTTCCCGGCTTCGAGGAATTCCTTTGACCAGCTGTAATACAGGCTTTCGGAGATACCCTCTCGGCGGCATAGCACAGAAATAGTTTCCTCGCCGCGAAGGCCCGCCAGAACAATGCGGATCTTCTCTTCAGACGAATAGGTATGTCGCGTTTTGCGGCGGATGGTTTTAACCAGCTTGTCAGCCGCAGCTTTACTGGTTCCGGATTTCTTGTTCATCTTCACTCCTTGACGGTTACGATGAACCAGAAATCCTCCGTTAGCTAAACCTCAAATCTGTCCCACGAGTGCTGACGTCAGACAGGCGTTCGCTGTGGACAGGCTCGTTTGATACACCTTAGCATCAGAAGGAAGTTTCAGACGTCTGGATGCGACTGCGCTGGCCATGTTGAATTCGATTAATCCGGTCCTCGAAATACGCAATCCTGCGATTCAACAGCCTCTTACGTGCCACTTCAAGATCAAGAGCCACCGTTCTGGGAATGCGCCCAAAGCCATCAATCAACCACAGTTTTAGTTTGTGACCGCGTCGCTGCACCACGAAGTTGTGTGGAAGTAAGTTGCGTGTACGTGGCGTCCTCTCGCTCCAGTTCCTCTTGAACTCTTCTATCGCAGCGGAAATTGCCTCGTCGACACCGTTACCAGAAATATATGCCTCAAGATTTTCAGAAACCTCGCCACTCTCATCGCTGACTAGTTCGGTTAGATGCCCGGTACCCAGATCAGTTATCAGAAGCCCGAATGATTTTGGGATATGAGCGCGGATAGGTGCGGGAAACGCTCGATGCAGGTAATCCAATGTACGTGCTTCAACCACATTTTCATCGTAGTGCGTTACCGGCAAAAAGTTTTTCGGAAAGGCCTTGCTTGCGCGCCGCAGCTTCGGAGTGCGGTCTGGACGGTCAACTTTGACACATATTCCTGGCACAAACGGGTGCCGAAAGCACAAGCGATTGCCACCAAACCCTATAGGTTTGCGGCCTTCTAGCAGCAGCATCGCTTCCCCTCCCCATTAGACATTCCCCTGACAGATATCCTAATGGTCACAACGATTTGTTCAAGTCTCGTCTGCTAAGTGCCCGTTCGGCCAACCCGACCTACTCCGGCTGGGCGATCCCAGTTACGCTGCCTGAGCAGCGTAACGCCAGGGCAGCAGCTCGTCGATCCGGTTGATCTTATGATCGGCGATTTGGGTGAGAACCCATGTGAGCCAGGCTTGGGGATCGACATTGTTGAGCTTGGCGGTCTCGATCAGGGTGTAGGCATTGGCCATGGCCTTGCCGCCGCGTTCTGAACCGGCAAAGAGCCAGTTTTTCCTACCAATGGCGACGGGTTTGACGGCGCGCTCGGCTGTATTGTTGTCCGCTTCGAGGAACCCATGATCGAGATATCCGGGTGCCTTTGGCATGCGGCCCAGGGCATAGCGGATAGCCTGCGCCAATGGTGACTTGCCGGAGATCTTGGGAAGTGAGAACGGCGGAGCAATACTCGGCCACGGTAGCGGCGGCACAGTGCTGTCGCGGGCGGCTTAAAAGTCGGCCACTTTTGTCCTTTCGGTTTTCGGGAGGGCTTGGGGATTTTCACCGTGGATTTGTATTTGAAGGTTCGCCACGCTCACTTTGAGGAAGGGTTGAGCGGGCGCCGGATTGCCCGGGATTTTGGGCTTAGCCGGGACAGTGTTTCGAAGATGTTGGCGTATTCTGAGCCGCCCGGATATCGGCGAACGGCGCCGATCAGGCGTCCCAGGCTTGATCCTTATACGGGTCAGATCGACCAATGGCTTGCGGAAGACAAGACCCGTCCCCGCAAGCAGCGCCATACGGCCAAGCGGATCTTTGAACGGCTACGTGACGAATGTGGGTTCGGTGGCGGTTACACGATTGTCAAAGACTACGTCCGATCCAGGAAGCGCTCCGGCAAGGAGATGTTTGTTCCGCTGAGCCATCCGCCTGGACACGCCCAGGCCGACTTTGGCGAAGCGCTGGTTGTGATCGGCGGTGTCGAGCAAAAGGCGTTCTTCTTTGCGCTTGATTTGCCCCACAGTGATGCCTGCTACATCCGCGCGTATCCTGCGGCGAACACCGAAGCCTGGCTGGACGGGCACGTACATGCCTTTGGCTTTTTTGGCGCGGTGCCGCGCTCTGTCCTTTACGACAATGATCGCTGCCTTGTGGCGAAGATCATGCCGGATGACACCCGCCAGAGAACCCAGCGGTTCAGCGCGATGCTCTCTCATTATGTGATCGGTGACCGTTATGGCCGTCCCGGCAAGGGCAATGATAAGGGCAAAGTCGAAGGCCTTGTTGGGTACGGGCGGCGCAACTTCATGGTACCGATCCCGCGCTTTGCCCATTGGGATGCGTTCAACGACTACCTTGAAGAACAATGCCGCAAACGGCAGGCCGACATGCTGCGCGGTCACAAGGTCAGTATCGGCGAACGGCTGGAGGCTGATCTGGCGGCCATGCGTCCTTTGCCCGCCGCGCCCTTTGAAGCCTGTGATCTCCAAAGTGGCCAAGTCACATCAACATCCCAGGTGCGCTACCGGGGCAACGATTACTCAGTCCCCGTTGCCTATGGCCATCGAGAGGTTTGGATCAAAGGCTTCGTTGACCGCGTCGTGATTGGCTGCGCGGCAGAGATCATCGCAGACCATCCCCGCTCCTATGACTCAGGCGATATGGTGTTTGACCCGGTGCATTACCTGCGCCTGATCGAGCGCAAGATCATGTCCTTTGATCAGGCAGCGCCCTTGCAGGGCTGGGAGCTGCCAGAAGCCTTCGCCACGCTCCAGCGGCTCTTGGAGGCCCGGCAAGGCAAGACCGGGAAGCGGGAGTATGTGCAGGTTCTTCGCCTGTTGGAACGCTTTGATCTGGCGGTGCTGCATCTGGCGATCAAAGACGCACTGCTGATGAGAGCGGTCAGCTTCGACGCGATCAAGCATCTGCTTCTCTGCCGTGTTGAGCGCCGACCGCCGCGGCTGGATCTGGATGTCTATCCCTTTCTGCCCAGAACCAATGTCGCCACAACGTCTGCAGCCACCTACATGAGCCTGCTGACAGGCGGTGGCGCATGACCGAGGCTCCTGAACTGCTTCTGGCCCATCACCTCAAAACCCTGCGGTTGCCCACATTCCTGCGTGAGCACGACAAGCAAGCGCGTATCTGCGCCGCAGAGGGCGTGGACCATGTCCGCTATCTGGCCCGGCTGACCGAGTTGGAACTGATCGACCGCGAACGACGCATGGTCGAACGCAGGATCAAGTCGGCGAAGTTCCCGGCGGTCAAAAGCCTGGACAGCTTCGACTTCAAGGCGATCCCATCGCTGAACAAGATGATGGTTCTGGAATTGGCGCGCTGTGATTGGATCGAGCGCCAGGAGAACGTCATCGCGCTCGGCCCGTCCGGCACCGGCAAAACCCATGTCGCGCTCGGGCTGGGCCTTGCAGCGTGTCAAAAAGGGCTGCCGGTGGCGTTTGTAACAGCAGCGGCGTTGGTCAATGAACTGATGGAATCCAGAGACGAGAAGCGCTTGCTGCGCCTGCAGCGACAACTGGCCAAAGTCAAACTGCTGATCATCGACGAGTTGGGCTTCGTGCCCCTCAGCAAAACCGGCGCTGAACTATTGTTCGAGCTGATCTCACAGCGTTACGAACGCGGCTCCACGCTAATCACCAGCAACCTGCCATTCGAAGAATGGACTGACACATTCGGCACCGAACGCCTGACTGGCGCCCTTCTGGATCGCCTGACCCATCATGTGAACATTCTGGAAATGAACGGCGAAAGCTACCGCCTCAGCCAGAGCAAATCACGACGCGCCAAAAACTAATCACCATCAGGTTGGCCTGACGGCCAATGCGCCTTGGAACGTGCTTGCTACCTGAGAGCCTCACGCTCCAAGGCGCACACCCCAAACTGGCCTACTTTTGCTCCGCCCTAGTGGCAGGATATTACGCCGCCGTTGACAATCCTGCACATGCATGTCGTTTTTGGGTGGTATCCGCCGTTTTCCACTCGATAATGCTGCGGATTCGTGTTTGGTTCCGCGAACATTTTTTGTTCCCGCGCACCCTGCGCGGGATCAACAGGGAGAAAAAAATGAAAAACTACCTAGCTGGAGCAGTTGTTGCTGCGTCCGTGACCATGGGCGCGAATGCAGCCTATGCTGACTGTGGTGAAGTTTCGATCACCGAGATGGATTGGGCTTCATCGGCCGTTGTGACTGCGGTCGCTGCGTTCCTGATGGAACAGGGTTACGGATGCGACGTCCAGAAAGTGCCAAGCTCGACCGTGCCTGCGCTTACGTCGCTCGCAGAAACTGGAGAGCCTGACATCCTGACCGAGGTTTGGGCGAACTCAACGCCGTCTTACCAGGGCCTGATTGACGAGGGTAAATTGGTCGAAGTGGCCGATGTGCTGTCCGATGGCGGTGTCGAAGCCTGGTGGATCCCAGCTTATCTAGCCGAGTCAAACCCCGAACTGACCACCTGGGAAGGCATCATGGCCAATCCCGCGGCTGTTGGCGGCAAGTTCCACGATTGTCCGTCAGGCTGGGCCTGCGACATCATCAACAACAACAACCTGAAGGCCGCTGGCATCGAAGGTTCGGGGCTTGAGCGCTTCCAGCACGGTTCGGGTGAGACGCTGCAGACGTCGATTGCTGCAGCGTACGCTGACAAAGCCCCCTGGTTTGGCTACTACTGGGCGCCGACCGCGGTTCTGGGCAAATACCCGATGGTTAAGGTCGAAGTCCCCGGCTACGACGCGGAAGGCCACACCTGCAATGGCGACGTCGACTGTGCCAACCCGGTCTTCTCGGCCTATCCTGCCTCGAAAGTGGCAACCGCTGTATCGAGCACCTTCGCCGAGCGTGAGCCGGAAGTTGTTGAACTGCTGAACAACGTGTCCTTCACCAACGCTCAGATGGGCGAAGTGCTGGCATGGCGTTTGGACAACAATGCGTCTTACGATGAAGCGGCTGTCTACTTCCTGACCACCTACAAGGACGTCTGGGCCAATTGGCTGAGCGATGACGCAAAAGCCAAGCTGGCTGCAGTCCTGAACTAATCAGCACCGACTTAACACGAGCCTTCCCGCCCTACGGCGGGAGGGCTCTTTTTTCGGGGTTTCGGGGAGAATTTCGATGGCTTTCTACGACGGTCTGTTCAAGGTGCTTGGTCTTTCAGATTGGTGCGGTGCGGGTGCTTCAAATGCTCCGATGTCGATGGCCGACCTGCTGGCGCAAAATACCGGTGAAGAGACCAAGGGTGAGTTCTTTCCATTCCCATCCCTCGACAATCTGAACGAAAGTTGCTCGGGTATTATTCAGTCGCGCGATGTCACGAAGGGCATTGAGAATGGATTTCTGGCCGCCAAACCGGCGCTAAAATCGGTATTGGACCCGATCACTCAACCACTTAGCTGGCTGCTGGACGGCGCGCTTTGGACGT
Source organism: uncultured Paracoccaceae bacterium (assembly GCA_943787785.1). GTDB lineage: Bacteria > Pseudomonadota > Alphaproteobacteria > Rhodobacterales > Rhodobacteraceae > WLWX01. Next base: position 101,831 of record CALSNT010000017.1, read on the forward strand.
TTGCGACGATCCCTTGGTTCATCATGGTCCCGATCCTGGTGGCAATTTCCTATTACGCGTCACGCTCGAAGGCTGTCACCGGGTTCGTACTGTTCTCAATTCTGCTGCTTGGTCTGGTCGATCACTACGACGTCGCCATGCAAACCCTGTCGATCATCTTTGTCTGCACCGGTATTTCCGTGTTGCTCGGCGTGCCGATTGGCATTGCGATGTCGAAATCAGACCGACTGCAACGCAGCGTCGTGCCGGTCTTGGACCTTCTGCAGACGCTGCCGACGTTCGTCTATCTGATCCCACTTATCTTCCTGTTCTCGGTTACCGAGTCGAAACTCTACGGAATCGCGATCATCCTTTACGCCATCGTCCCGGTCGTCCGCCTTACCGATCTTGGCATCCGCCTGGTCGACAAAGACGTAATCGAGGCCGCGAATGCATTCGGCATGAATGCCCGCCAAAAACTGGTGAAGGTCGAGCTGCCGCTGGCGCTGCCCAACATCATGGCTGGGATCAACCAGACGATCATGATGTCGCTGGCGATGGTTGTGATCGCTTCGCTGGTGTCTGCACCGGGCCTGGGCGTAAACGTCCTTCGCGGTATTCGGAACCTCGAACTGGGCGTCGGCATCGTTGCCGGTATCGGTATCGTGCTGTTGGCCGTCATTCTGGATCGCGTGTCCAAGGCGGCACTCTCGCGGGTCGACATGACCCACGTCAAACATTGATAGGCTGACCATGACCAAAGAACCAAAAGTCAGCCTGCGCGGGCTCTACAAAATTTTTGGAGCAAAGGACGAAGCTATCTTACACCACGTTCAGGCCGGAATGAGTAAAGAAGACCTGTTGGTCCAGCATCATCACGTTCTAGGGCTTCAGGACATTAACGTTGATATGCAGGCGGGCGAAATCACGGTGGTGATGGGGCTTTCCGGGTCAGGCAAATCAACTCTGATCCGCCACCTGAACCGGCTGATAGACCCGACGGCTGGCGAAATACTGGTGGACGGCGAAGACGTCATGGCGCTCTCCGAAACAGGATTGCGGAGCCTTCGCCAGAACAAGATGTCAATGGTATTCCAGAAGTTCGCGCTTTTGCCGCACCGGACGGTGCTGCAGAACGCCGGACTTGCTCTGGCCGTACGCGGAGAGGACGCGGCGACGTGTAACGCCGAGGCCAGCAAGTGGTTGGACCGTGTCGGGCTGAAAGGTTACGAGAACCACTATCCCGCGCAACTGTCAGGCGGCATGCAGCAGCGTGTCGGCATCGCGCGTGCGCTGACCGCCAATACCGATATCATGCTTATGGACGAGGCGTTCTCGGCCCTCGACCCGCTGATCCGAACCGACATGCAGAACCTTCTGCTGGAATTGCAGGAGGAACTGCACAAGACGATTGTATTTATCACCCACGATCTGGACGAAGCTTTGAAACTGGCCGATCACCTCGTGATCCTGAAAGATGGCGCAGTCGTCCAGCAGGGCGAGCCGCAGGGCATACTGATGAACCCATCCGATCCCTACATCGAAGACTTTGTCAGCGACATCAATCGCGCCCGCGTCCTGCGTGTGAAGTCGGTCATGGAACCACTGACCGGAACCGAGTTTGCGGGCGATGTCAGCCTGCACGACAATCTGGAATCGATGATTGCGCGCTCTGGTGGGGACACGACGTTGCACTACCGTGTCATGGATGGCGATGCGCCCGTCGGAGAGTTGCACATGCGCGATCTGGTCAAGGCGTTGGTGCCGCGACTGTCCTCAGGCGACGCCTGAGCCGGGTCGTGCGTGTCTTGCCTCAGTTGACGTTGGCAACCGCGCGCATTGCGAGATGATCCGCACGCTCTAACGCAGAAATGCCAGTCGTCGCAATCGTTCCACGCGGCAACTTTTCGCACGTCGCAAATCGCCTCGCTCTTCGCCAATTTTCAAGCCATCGCGCCGAAAAACGGCTTTGCGCCTGCACGCGAATCCACTAGCTGTCGGTAACTTGGGGACGCAGAGGCAATCTTATGAAATCGCACACTCGTGTCGTCGTCATTGGCGGCGGAATCGCTGGCTGCTCGACCCTGTACCATCTGACCCAGGAAGGCTGGAGCGACGTTGTTCTTGTCGAACGCAACGAGCTGACATCGGGCACGACCTGGCACTCTGCAGCACAGGTGACGAATTTCGGGATGAACCAGACGATGGTTGGCCTCAAGACCCATTCAATCAACCTGTACAAGGACTTGCGCGACGATCCTGACTATCCGGTCAGCTACAACTACGGTGACGGTGGCATTCGCCTTGCCAACACCGAGGCGCAAATGGATGGCTATCGCCATTTCGCCTCGATGGCGCGCGGCATGGGTGTTGAGTTCGAGGTTATCGACGCCGCCGAATGTGCGCGGCGGCACCCGCTGATCTCAACGGACAATCTGCTTGGCGGCCTATGGGACGGCAATGACGGCGACATCGACCCGGCGCAGTTGTGCCAGGCCCTGGCACGCCGGGCCAGAAAGGCCGGGGCCGAGGTCTATCGCAACACGCCCGTGACCGCTCTGACCCAGCACAAGGATCACAGCTGGACGGTGCACACAGATCAAGGCGACATCACCTGTGAAATCGTCGTCAACGCAGGCGGCTACCGCGTTAACGAGGTTGGTGCGATGATGGGTGTCGAACACCCCGTCACCTCGATGGAACACCAGTACTTTGTCACCGAGGAGATACCGGCAATCCGGGATGCGGGGCACCGAATGCCGCTGCTGCGGTGTCCGATCAGCGACTACTACTGCCGCCAGGAAAAGAACGGGCTGCTGGTCGGCTTCTACGAACAGGACTGCAAGACCTGGGGCATGGACGGGATCGACCCGCATTTCGTCAACGCCCTGTGTCCAGATGATCTTGATCGGATCGCCGACGTCCTCGAAGGCGCGTTCGAGCGGATGCCTGCGCTTACCGAGGTCGGCATCCATACCATGGTCAACGGCCCCATTACCTACACGATTGATGGCGCACCTTTGGTCGGCCCAATTCCGGGCAAACGCAACGCTTTCTGCTGTATCGGCCTGCGCGCCGGTGTCGGCGAGGGCGGCGGACATGGTTGGCTTCTGGCGCAGCAGATCGTCCATGGTGAGGCGTGCTATGACACTTGGTGCATCGACCCGCGCCGCTTCACCGGCTACGCCAATGTCGAACTTACTGCGTTGAAGGCCATCGAAGACTACCAGAACGAATTCCGCTTTCATTTCCCGAACGAGCATCGCCCCGCTGGCAGGATGGCCAAAACGACACCGCTCACCCCGATCCTAGCCGCGGAAGGTGCGGAATTCGCGGTCGTCAACGGCTGGGAACGTGCGGAATTTTATAAGCCAACCGCCGGTTTTGAAGTCACTCACGGGTTCAATTTTGACGAATCCTTCCCGGTCGTGGCCGCCGAGGTCGAAGGCGTCCAAAACGCCGTGGGCTTGTGTGAAGTGAATGGATTCAATCGCTTCGAGATAACCGGCGCAGACGCACATTCCTTCCTTGATCGGGTCATATGCGGAAGGTTGCAACGACGCGAAGGCCGTGTTGGGCTTAGCTATCTGCTCAACGATCACAGCATGCTCAAAGCCGAAGCAACCATCGCGAATCTTCCGGCTTCGCCGACAGGGCCATCCCGGATCTGGTACGGCTCGGCAGCCGCTGCCGAGTTCCACGACATGGACTGGTTGACCCAGCATATTGGTGCGGATGAAGATGTCAGCATTCGGTCCCTCACCAACGATATGACGATCCTCGTTGTTGCGGGGCCGAAATCGCGCAAGATCATGCAGACCGTCAGCCGCGCAGACTGGTCCCCGACCGCCTTTCCATGGTTGTCCGTGCGAGAATGCTTCATCGGATATGCTCCGGCCACCGTGATGGCGGTCAGCTTCAGCGGCGAGCTTGCCTATGAAATACACGTCCCGAATGCGTCTCTTTTTGCCGCTTACACAGCCCTGCGCGAGGCTGGCGAACCTCATGGTCTGCGGCTGTTTGGCGGCCATGCGGTAGACTCTATGCGTCTCGAAAAGGGTTTTCTGCACTGGAAGGCCGACATCCTGACTGAGTTTGATCCATTCGAAACCGGTTTGTCCCGCTTTGTTCAGATGGAGAAACCTGACTTCGTCGGGAAGGCCGCCCTGGCCGACCGTCTGACCAAGGGACATGAAAAGCAATTGGTCACCTTGGAACTCGATGATGATCGTTCGCCCGCGCATGGCGGCGCGTCCGTGATGGCAGGCGACCGCGTTGTCGGCACGGTCACGTCAGGCGGCTACGGCCATCGGGTCAAGAAGAACCTTGCCTACGCTTTTGTAGACACGAGCGTTTCCGAAGTGGGAAGCGCGCAACAAATCGACGTGCTGGGACGGTTGGTACCTGCAACGGTCTGCAAAAGCGGCCTGTATGACGAAAGTTTTGCACTATTGCGCGGTTAAGGCCTTTGCGAGGCGTCTCCTCGACCGCCCGGGCAGGAATCCCGCTGAGGCGCTCATACATCCAGCTACACCATCCAGCTACGCCAACAGCGTTGCGTCGCGCCGCAGCCCAATCTACGCTGCTGGCACAGCTTCGAAAAAACGTATCTGGGAGGATCAACGATGAATTCATACAAAATGATGCTTGGCGCGGCAGCGCTTGCAATCGGCAGCACCGGCGCGGCGCAAGCTGAAAAGCTGACACTCTATTGTAGCGCGCAAGAAGACTGGTGCCAGCTGATGGCCAACAGCTTTCAGGATGCAACTGGTGTAGAAGTCGCGATGACCCGTAAGTCGTCCGGTGAAACATTCGCCCAGATCAAGGCGGAAAGTTCGAACCCCAAGGGCGACGTCTGGTGGGGCGGTACCGGTGACCCGCATCTGCAGGCAGCCGAGGAAGGTTTGACCGCTGAATACATCTCGCCGATGCGCGATCAACTGCACCCTTGGGCGATTTCGCAGGCCGAAAGTGCTGGTAACAAGACTATCGGCATCTATTCCGGCGCACTGGGCTACGGCTTCAATACCGAGCTTTTGGCCGCCAACAACCTGCCCGAGCCGACCAGTTGGGCCGATCTGACGAAGCCGGAATTCAAGGGCCACGTTCAGATGGCGAATCCAAATTCATCAGGGACGGCCTACACCACGCTGGCCACGATGATGCAGCTGTTCGGTGAAGACGGCGGCTTTGACTACATGAAATCACTGCATGCGAACATCAACCAGTACACCAAGTCCGGCTCGGCCCCGATCAAGGCGGCGGGTCGTGGTGAGACCACCGTCGGAATTGTGTTCATGCATGACGCAGTGAAGCAGGCGGTCGCTGGCTTCCCGATCACGGTCGTCGCTCCGGCTGAAGGAACCGGTTTCGAGATCGGTTCGATGTCGATCATCGACGGCGCCCGCAACATGGACGAAGCAAAACAGTTCTATGACTGGGCGCTGAGTGCCGATGCACAGAATCTGGCGCTGCGGGTCAACGCATTTCAGGTCCCATCCAACATGGGTGCAGAGACCTCGGACGCGGCGCCTGACATGAGCGCGATCAAGTTGATCGACTATGACTTCAAAACCTACGGGTCGTCCGAGACGCGCAAGCGCCTGTTAAAAAAATGGGACGACGACGTCTCGACGCTGCCTCAGTAAATCGCACCAAACGTGCGTCAACTGACGAGCGAAAGAACCACCCATCCGGTTTTGATCTTCTGGATCATCGTCGGGTGGGCGGGATTTCTCCTCCTTCCATGGTATGGGATTGAGGATTTTTTTACATTTGAATGGCTGATCGACGGCTATCCGTTTGATGAGGACTACGCGCCTGCGGGCTTCCTGATCGCGCAGGGCGAGAAGTTATGGCTTGCGCCGCTGATCATTCCGCTTGTGCTGTCGCTGTTTGCACTTGGCAAACCCAAAACCCATCCGGCATTCAGCCGATTTCTGATCCTCGCCGGGGCTTTGGGCTTTGGCTGGCTGATTATTCAGGGCTTCGCCATCGGCATCCGGGGCTTCAACGCCGACTGGCTGCGCGCCCTGTTCGGTGACCTCGACGACAGGCAATTCGGCATGGGCTATGGCGCACTGATCTGCGCGGCGAGCTTCCTGTTTTTGTTCACTCAAGGCATCGCAGCACGCGGCGCGATCAATGGCGATGTCTTCGTCGTCAGCTCGATCGGCGGGATCGTCGTCATTGTCACCGCCTTCGTGTTCTTCCCCATTGCCAAGATGCTTACCGCTGCCTTCATCACCGAGGACGGCGGCTATTCGGCGGAGGTCTTTGCCTCGAAGTTTTTCGATGACCGGCTTTGGGGCTTGGGATGCCTGAGCGGCGCACGCTGCGGAGTCGCGTGGAACTCACTTTTCCTTGCCGTTCTGGTCGGACTTATCACCACGGTTCTGGGCCTGATTTTCGCGCTTGTGGTGACCCGGTCCGGCTTTCGCCACAAGCGAGCGCTACGCGCGCTGACGGTTCTGCCGATCATTACGCCGCCATTTGTAATCGGGTTGGCCCTGATCCTGCTGTTCGGTCTGTCCGGGTCGGTCACTGTCTTCTTTGCCGATGTCATCGGCATCCAGCCAACGCGCTGGCTATACGGTTTGCCCGGAGTGCTGATCGCGCAGACATTAGCGTTCACCCCAATTGCCTTTCTGGTACTTATTGGAGTTGTCGAAGGGGTGTCCCCGTCGATGGAAGAAGCCGCGCAAACGCTTCGCGCCAGCAAGTGGCAGGTATTCAAGACCATCAGCCTGCCGCTGATGCGCCCCGGTCTGGCAAATGCCTTCCTGCTGGGCTTCATCGAAAGCATGGCCGACTTTGGCAACCCGCTTGTGTTAGGTGGCAATTTCGATGTGCTGAGTACCGAAATCTTCTTCGCCATCGTCGGCGCACAATATGATCAGGGCAAAGCCGCGGTGCTGGCAATGGTCCTGCTGTGCTTCACGCTGGGTGCGTTCTATGCGCAGCGGTTCTGGCTGGGCAAGAAAAGCTACACCACCGTGTCGGGAAAGGGCGACAGCGGCGTGCATCCGCAGATGCCGCGCGCCCTTTCGATCCCGGTTCTGGCGCTCGCCATGCTCTGGGCGGTGTTCACCATGGTTGTCTATGCGATGATCTTCTACGGCTCGGTGGTTGAGCTTTGGGGGGTCAACAACACGCTGACGTTCAAGCATTATGTCACCGCGTTTTCGTTCCGGATCGAGGAGGCCGGCATTCGCTGGTCCGGGGCTGCCTGGGACAGTTTCTGGACGACGCTCAAGATCGCCGCGACTGCCGCCCCGCTGACCGCCATCGTCGGTCTAATCACGGCCTATCTGCTGACCCGCCAGACATTCGCCGGGAAGAACGCCTTCGAGTTCGGTACCATGCTGAGTTTCGCCATCCCCGGAACCGTCATCGGCGTGAGTTACATCCTCGCCTTCAACGTCCCGCCGATCGAGATCACCGGAACCGGCATCATCCTTGTCGTCAGTTTCATTTTCCGCAACATGCCGGTCGGTGTGCGCGCGGGGATCGCCAGCATGTCGCAACTGGATAAATCGCTGGACGAAAGCAGCCTGACCCTTGGCGCGAATTCCTGGCAGACGTTCCGGCGGATCATTCTGCCGTTGCTCAGGCCCGCGATTCTGGCGGCGCTCGTCTACAGCTTCGTGCGCGCGATGACGGCGATTTCGGCGGTGATCTTTCTGGTCTCGGCAGAATACGACATGGCAACCAGCTATATCATCGGGCGGGTCGAAAATAACGACTACGGCCTCGCCATCGCCTATTCCACCACGCTGATCTTCGTGATGCTTGCCGCCGTTGGCGCGATGCAGCTGATCGTGGGGCGGACCGAAATCGGGCGCCGGATGAGCCAGTCAAGAACGAATGTCTGAGGGGATGCAGCGATGAAAATCAATTCCAAGGCGGCCCCGGTCAGCTTTCGCAATGTCACCAAGGTCTACGGCAAGGATGTGGTCGCCGTGGATGACATCAACCTGGAGATCGAGGCGGGCAAACTGGTCACTCTGCTGGGTCCGTCGGGCTGCGGCAAGACCACAACGCTCCGGATGATCGCCGGGCTGGAAATGGCGACCAAGGGCGCGATTTTCATCGGCGACCGCGATGTGACGCTTTTGCCCGCCACCGACCGCGACGTGTCGATGGTGTTCCAGTCCTACGCTTTGTTCCCGCATATGAGCGTTATGGAAAATGTCTCGTATGGTCTCGGCTTTTCCGGCTTCGACAAATCCGAGACACGGGATCGCGCGAGGCAGGGCCTCGAACTTGTTGGACTGAAGGGATACGGGGGCCGACTGCCTTCGGAGCTGTCTGGCGGACAGCAACAGCGGGTGGCGGTGGCGCGCGCTCTGGTTCTTGAACCCCAAGTGTTGCTGTTCGATGAACCACTATCAAACCTCGACGCCAAACTACGCCGTCAGGTGCGCGAAGACATACGCGAGATCCAACAAAACCTCGGCCTGACGGTGGTTTACGTGACCCACGACCAGGAAGAGGCGCTGGCCGTATCCGATGAAATCGTCGTTATGCGCAATGCTGGCATCGCGCAAATCGGATCACCGCGCGACCTCTATGACGCGCCGGCGGACCGGTTCGTTGCGGATTTCATTGGCGAGGCGAACATCATCCCTTGCGAGATTACTTCGGTCGACGGCGACAAAGCGACCATCGACATTGCTGGCTTCCACCACAGCCTGCCAGCGCGCGGATTGCCGGTGGGCGCAGCACAGCTGGCCGTGCGTCCTACCCGGCTGGTCTTGGGTGCGACCGAGGGTTTGCCGATGGAGGTCAAAAAGGCCACCTACGTCGGCAGCCGCATGGAATACACGCTAACCGCGCCATTCGCGACGCTGTTTGCCGTCAGCGAGGATGTAGACACTCCACTGGATGTAGGAGCCACGGTAACCGTCGGGCTGGCCCGCATCGGGCCGGTGCTTCTGGCAGCCGGTTAGATCCTGACCAGCGGTTTGCACAGAATGCCATTGGCACCACCACGGCGCTGCGTCAGAACGAGATCATAGCGACACTGAGGGTTTTACCGTGACGTCGAACCAAATCCGCGCCGCTGATCATCTGGTCGACCTGCTGGTCGGGCAAGGGTCCACACATGTCTTCGGTGTTCCCGGCGAAAGTTATCTGCCGGTGCTGGATGCGCTGCACGGGCGAGAGGCCGAGATCAGCTTTGTCACATGTCGACAAGAAGGCGGTGCCGCGATGGCCGCAGACGCCTACGGCAAGCTGACCGGACGGCCCGGCATCTGCATGGTTACACGCGGCCCCGGTGCTACAAACGCCAGTGCGGGCCTGCATATCGCGTATCAGGACTCCACTCCGATGATCCTGTTCATCGGCCAAGTCGCGCGCGGCATGACCGAGCGTGAGGCATTCCAAGAACTCGATTACCGCCGTGTGTTCGGCCAGATGGCGAAATGGGTGGCCGAGATCGACGACCCCGCGCGCATTCAGGAATTCGTCACCCGCGCCTATCGCACCGCCATGTCGGGCCGCCCCGGACCCGTAGTCCTGTCACTGCCCGAAGATTTGCTCTATGAGGCCCTGCCCACCCCACGCCCGCCGCGCCGGATCGAGGCACCTCGCTTTCAACCCGCGCCCGACGCGCTTGGGGCGCTGCGGGACCGACTGTCCGAGGCAGAGCGTCCGATGGTCATCGCAGGTGGTGGCGGCTGGACTGCAAAGGGCATTGCGGCGCTGGAACGCTTTGCCGAGGCGCAGAACCTGCCCGTGGCCGCCTCGTTCCGCTGTCAGGGGCTGATAAACAACGATCATGCAAATTATGTTGGACATTTCGCCGTCGGGCGCGCGAAATTTCTGGATCAGGCGGTGAAGGAAAGTGATCTGCTGATCGCCATCGGCCCGCGCCTCGGCGAAATTACAACCGGCGGCTACCACCTGCTGGACGCCCCGGTGCCAAACCAAAGCCTCGCCCATGTGTTCCCTGCCGCCGAGGAACCGGGCCGGGTGTTCGAGCCTGAGATTGCCTTGGTGTCGGACACAGAAAGTTTCTGCCGCGCCGTTGCCGTATGGGCCACAGTAGCCCCGGATCGCTTCGAAACACGCAGGAAAGGACTGCGCGCCGCGTTCGAAGCCTATGGAAAACCGCCCCCCAGCGATGACCTGGCCGCGATCTTCGCGCATATGGCCGAGGCTCTGCCGAATGATGCAATCCTGTGTAACGGCGCTGGCAACTACGCAGGCTGGCTGCACCGCTTCTACCGCTTTCGCGCGCCCGGCACGCAATTGGCGCCGACCTCAGGCTCGATGGGCTACGGTCTGCCTGGTGCCGTCGCCGCCGCGACAGCCGCCCCTGACCGCGAGGTCTTCGCCATCGCTGGCGACGGGTGTTTCATGATGACCTGCCAGGAAATGGCTACCGCCTGCCACCACGGCCTGCGCCTGACTGTCATCATCATCAACAATTCGCGCTACGGCACGATCCGCGCCCATCAGGAGCGCGAGTTTCCGGGCCGAGTTTCAGGGACCGACCTCATCAACCCGGATTTCTGCGCCTTCGCACGATCCTTCGGGGCGCATGCGGAAAAGGTCGACAACGCAGGGGAATTCCAGCAGGCACTCGCCGGAGCCCGATCCCGTGGCGGGGTCAACCTGATCGAAGTTGCCGCCGACCCGACCATGCTCGCCCCCGGTGTTCGGCTGGCTTGACAGCATTATCGCAGGCGCGCGGCAATGGCCTGACCGGCTGCGACGCCCGACGACCATGCCCACTGAAAGTTGTAGCCTCCAAGCCAGCCGGTGACATCGACCGCCTCTCCGATGGCGTAAAGGCCGGGGACCGCCCGCGCCTCCATAGTTTTGGACGAAAGGGCCTCGGTCGAAATGCCGCCAGCAGTCACCTCTGCCTTGGCATAGCCTTCGGTGCCGCTGGGCCGGAATGTCAGATTGGTCAGAAACTCGGCGGCAAGATCCAGGTCGGCATTGCTCAGGTTCGCAAATTCCGTAGCCAGCCCAATTCGCCCCGCCAGCGCCTCTGCCAACCGGGCCGGAAATCGCTCGGCAAGTGCCGCCTTGAGATGCGCTCTTGGCATACGCTTTCGCGCATCGCGCAGCCAATCAACAGCGTCGGGTGCAAGGTTCAGAAACACCGGATCGCCGGGATTCCAATAGGACGACACCTGAAGGATCGCCGGACCGGACAGGCCTTTGTGCGTGAACAGTACCGCTTCGTCGAAGGAGACCTCGCCAACCCGCGCCGATGCCGGAACGCTGACACCGGACATGGTACGGAACAGCATCTCATCGGGGCCGAGTGTGAAGGGAACCAGCGCCGGGCGCGGTGAGATAACATCCAACCCGAATTGCCGGGCGATGTCATAGGCCCGCCCGGTCGCGCCCATCTTCGGAATCGACGGGCCACCGGTCGCGATGACCAACTGCGGGGCCGTCGCGCCTGCCGTGTGGAACTTGCCGTCTGAGTACGTGATGTCGCCAATCTCGGTCGACAAACGCAACTCGACGCCACCCTTCTCGCATTCTTCCAACAACATCGCCACGATCTGCCGCGCCGAGCCGTCGCAGAACAACTGCCCCAGCGTTTTCTCGTGCCAGGCGATCCCGTGGCGTTCGACCAACGCCAGAAAATCCCACTGGGTATAACGGGATAGCGCCGATTTCGCGAAATGCGGGTTGTCGGACAGGAAACACCTCGCATCGGTGCCGATATTGGTGAAATTGCACCGCCCGCCGCCCGAGATCAGGATCTTCTTCCCGGCTTTCTCGGCATGGTCGATGACCAGCACCCGCGCACCGCCCTGCCCCGCCGTTGCCGCGCACAGCAGCCCAGCCCCTCCGGCTCCGAGGATGATGACATCGAATTCCATGGCCGCCTTCTAGGACGCAGCGCCGGGCGCGAAAAGGCCGGTTCTACAACCGGCGCACTGTTCCAACTTTGACGAGCGTCCCGCTACGCCGGGACGCAATTGCCGCGAAAGCCAGTGCCAGACTGTCGAGGTTCGCGCGCGCGCCATTGGCGGGTTCGGTCCCGTCCTCGATAGCGACAAGCAGCGCGCCCATGGTGCCGCGAAACCCATCGTTGAACCATGTTCCCCTCAGCACCGGAGAGCAGCGCCCCTCTGCTGTCGTAAGGGTCACAGTCTGCTGCCCAAGGTCCGGCCCTTCACTGCGAAGACTGCCCAGGGTGCCGACAATATTGGTCGTGTCGCGCGGCCCGTGCAGAGTTGCCCCATCGAACACCAAGCTGGCCTGTCCGCCAATCATCGCAATCTGTGCCTGTGCCAGCAGCGCCTGCTTCGCCAACTGATCGCCCGTGCGCGTCGCCGTCGCAAAGACGCTTTGCGCGCGCCCCGGCATGATGCTTGCGACGAAATCGAACCAGTGAATGCCAAAATCATACAGCACCAAATCCTCGATCCGGTCGAACTCGGTCCCCGCCACCCATGTGTGATCCCAATGGGCCAAGGTGTGGCAGCTCAGGACCTCGCCCACCAACCCGGCCTGAACCGCCGCGCGCATCCAGGCCATATGCGGCGACCAGCGCCCGTTCTGGTTCACGGCCAGTTTCACGCCCTGCGCGTCGGCCAGATCGGCTAGCCGCGCGCCCTCGTCCAGATCCAACACGAAGGGCTTCTGCGACAGAACGTGTTTGCCCGCCTGCAACGCCGCCTCGATCATCGGGCCACGCACCTCCGGGTAGGGCGTAATGTCGACCACGTCGATGGTGTCGTCTGCCAGAACCGAAGGCAGATCATCAGTCACCTGCGCGTCCGGATAGCATTGTTCGGCCAGTGCCTGCGCCTTGGAGGCTGTCCGGTTGCAGATTGCAGCAACTTCCCACCCCGCCGCGCGATAGGCATCCAGATGCGCAGGCGCGATGGCCCCTGCCCCGACGATGGCAATCCGGGGCTTGTACTCACGCGGAGTGGGCGGCTGATACGGCAGGTCAGGTGCCGCGACCTCGGCCACATCGGCCTTGCGCAGCGAATAGGTGTCCAGATCAGGCTCACTACTCATGGCAGCAACGCCAGCGTCCGTTTCTGGGCCGCCGAGGCCGCCGCCGTATCAACAATCCGCTGCGCAGTCAGACACAGCGCCGGGTCCAGCGGCCCTTCGACAGGCGCACCACTTGCGAGGCATCCCAGCACATATTCGATCCCGTTGCGCCGCCCTTCGGGCAATTCATCCGCCGGAACCGCCGTAATCTCCGGCTTGGCCCTCGTCTGCACCGTCACGTGATCCGCGTAGTCCGCACTGGCAATCGTACCGTCGCTGCCGACGAATACGAACCCGCAGGTCGGCTGCGGCTGCGTCGTCCAGGGGTCGGTGAAGGTGCCCCAGCGCGTCTCCATCTTCGACAGCCCCCGCGCATAGCGGCAGATAGTGATTGAGTGTTGGTCAACCTCGATCCCAGCCGCCTCGTCCACCACGCAAGTAACTTCCAGCGGAGCCTCACCGTTCATGTACCAGGTGCCCAACGTCGCCCCATAGCCAAGGTAATCCAGCAGGCTGCCCCCGCCCGAGGCCTTTTTGTACCACCAGCTGTCCGGCTTCTGCCGCTCAACCTCCTCGGGCGTCACCTCAACCTTGTCGGCCAGATGATAAAGCGGCCCTCGATTGCCGTCGTAGAAATGTACTTCCAGCAGATCACCGATCACGCCTTCGTCCAGTAAGCGCTTGGCAGTAGCGTGGGATTCGACCCAGGCTAGCGGCCAGTTGATTGCCATTGTTTTGCCCGTCGGTTCCATCGCCGCAATCATCCGCCGGGCATCCGCAGCCGAAGATGCGAAGGGCTTTTCTACAAAGACATTGGTACCGTAGCCCGCAAGCCGCTCGGTGTAATCCGCATGATCTGCCGGGGCTGCGCAAAGGATGGCGAGGTCAGGCTTGGTCGCATCCATACAGGCATCGAAGTTGGTGAACAGCCGGTCCTGCGGAATGCCCAGCGCCTGCGCCGCCGTCTGCATTTTCGAAGCGTCAGGGTCAAACAGCCCGGCGATTTCCGCTTCGGGATGTTCATCCACCATCCGCAGCAGATCGCCCATATGCATGTGATCGAAACTGATGCCGGTGACGCGGAATTTAGCCATTGTCGTGCCTCCTCAGCTTTGGTCGGTCAGGCGGATGTAGACCGTGGTAACCGCCAGAATGATCGCTCCGAACAGGATGCGCCGCGCGCCCTCGGGCATTTGCAGCAGGGTCAGCAGCGTGCCCAGCACAGTCAGGATCAGCGCGCCCAGAATGGTGCCGCCATAGCCCCCGCGCCCACCGAAGATCGAGGTGCCGCCGATTACCGCCGCCGCAATCGACGGCAACAGCAGCGGGTTCACCAGCGACAGCGATGGGGCCTTGATCAGCCCCACATAGAGCAACCCTGCCACCCCCGCGATCAGCCCTGAAAGCACGTAAAGCGCCAGAAACACCTGCCATGAGCGTACGCCTGAAATCCGCGCCGCCTTCTCGTTCGAGCCCAGCGCATAGAGCAACCGTCCAAAGCCAGTGCGCCGCTGGCCCCAGACGATCAGCGCCGCAAACGGCACGAACAGCAGCAGCGAGTTCGGCGCGTCCCAGGTCCGCCCGGTCCCCAGCCACGCCAACCCGTCTGGCACGACCGAACCGGTTGCGATGACAAAACGCTGATAAACCTGTAAGCACCCTGTCCCGATCAGCCCGGTGCCCAAGGTCATGATAAGTGGATGCACCCGGCACACGGCGACGCCGAACCCATTGGCCAGCCCGATCAGCACCGCCGGGATCAGCCCGATCAGGATCGCCAGCGGCACGCCGACGATCGGCACCTGAGTGGCCATCACGAAAGCGGTGATCGTGGCGGCGACCGAGGCGCTGAGGTCGATCCCCCCTGTCAGCATCGTCAGAGTCTGGCAGGCCGCCAGCATGGCCAGCGGGATCGCGAATTTGATGGTATTGCCGACCCAACGTTCGTTAACGATGCCGGGGCGCATGAACTCCAGCAGTCCGACCAGCACAAGCAGCAGGACCACCAGCGGGATCATCGGATTGTCGCCAAGAAAGCGCGCGATCCGACGCAGCGGCGGGGTTTGTTCGGTTGTCGAGGTCATGCCGTTTTCACCCGCCCTGCCCGCACCGCCAGAATCCCGCCCAGCATCACCACCGCCACCATGATCGAGCCTTCGACGATGGTGGTGACATTCGGATCGACGCTCAGCAGCGTCAGGTCCATTCGCACCAGTCGTAGAATGAACACGGCGATGATCGGCCCTAGCAGCGCGCCGCGCCCGCCACCCAGCACCACGCCGCCCAGCACCACCGCCGCGACGCTGGCCATCAGGTACGGGCCGGGGATCGGCTCTCCGTTCCCAGTGCTCAGTGTCAGGGACAGCCCGCCCATTGCGGCGAATAATCCGCAGATCGCATATGCTGCAATTCGGGTCCGCCCGATGGCGATTCCCGAGCGGTAAGCGGCGCGTTCATCACTAC
Source organism: uncultured Paracoccaceae bacterium (assembly GCA_943787785.1). GTDB lineage: Bacteria > Pseudomonadota > Alphaproteobacteria > Rhodobacterales > Rhodobacteraceae > WLWX01. The sequence goes on from CALSNT010000017.1 coordinate 117,257, forward strand.
CGATAGCATAGATCGACAGACCCAGGTTCGACCGGCGGATCGGCACCCAGACCACCGCCAGCGCGATGACCAGAACGACGAAGGCCTTGGGCAGCCAAGGGAACAGGACCGTACCGACAATCATCTCTCGCACCCAGGGCACCGCCGCGCCGCCGGGGGCCTTCAGGATTAACAGGGCGACCCCCTCCCAAACGAACAGCATGGCGAGTGTCACCACGATATCCGGAACCCGCGTCATCACAATCAGCGCGCCATTCAGCGCCCCCATTGCCAGCCCGATTCCCAGCACCAGCAGGACCAGCGGAACCGCCATCGCGTCACTCGCGCCGTCCATCAGAACCGCCGCCGTCACGCCTGCAACGGCCATCATCGAAGCAACGCTCAGGTCGATCCCGCCGGCGATCACAACCACTGCCATCGCTGCCGTAGCAAATGCGAAGGGCAGCGTGGCGCGCGACAGGCTTTCCAGCCCCGATGCGCCGAACCCCGGCTGGATCAGCCGCGTGAAGATGAACAATGCGATCAACAGCGCGACCAGCCCGAGGGTCCAGCCATTCTTGGCGATCAATCGTTTCATGCGGGCACTGCCTCGGCCCCGGTCAGACCATAGGCGGCGCGCATCAATGTCTGCTCATCCGCGTTCGCCGCTTCAATCACATCGACCAAGCGCCCATTGAAAATGACGGCTGCACGATCACAGGCGGCAGGCACCTCAGCCAGTTCGGAGGTGTAGTAGAGGACCGAGGCCCCCTGCTCCGCCAACTCCCGCACCAGCAGATAAATCTGTCGCTTGGTGCGCACGTCGATGCCGCGCGTCGGGTCGAACAGCAGCAAAATGTCGACGCCACTGGCCAGCCAGCGCCCGATGGTAACTTTCTGCTGGTTGCCGCCTGAAAGCCGCTGAACCTCGCCCATGGCGCGCCGGTCGATCTGCATCCGGTCGACCGCATCGTCAACCTTGCGCGCCTCTTCCCGCATGCGGATCGCGCCCCAATTTCCGGGCCTTGCCAGCAGTGGCAACGCCAAGTTTTCCCGTACCGAGCGTTCCATCAGCAGCCCGTCGGCACGATTCCCTGGCACAAAGGTCATCCCCGCCTCAATCGCATCCGCCGGATGGGAAAAGCTGACCGCTTTGCCATCCAGTTCCACCGTTCCGCCCGTGGGACGGGCCATCCCGGCAAGCACATCGAACAGCTCATCCTGCCCCTGCCCCTCCAGCGCGACGACGCCCAGAACCTCTCCGCGACGAAGCTCCAGGGAGACGTCGGCCAGCTTGGGCGCTGCCGCTAGGTTCTTGACGCGCAGCCGGGTGTCCGCACGGTCGGTAGCCATCGTCGCTGTCGCCTGCGCCGGCCCCTCGCCCAGCGCCGCGCCCAGCATCAGTTCGACCACCTTTTCCTCAACCCCCGGTTCGATCGGCAGGTCGCCGACCGTTAGGCCGTCGCGCAAAACCGTCACACGATCACAAATCTCGGCAATCTCGGCAAACCGATGCGAGATATAAATCACCGCCTGTCCCTTATCCGCCTGCGCGCGCACGGTTTTCAGGACTCGTTCGACCAGATCCGTCGGCAGCGCGGCGGTCATCTCATCCAGCAAAAGCACGTCCGGCTCACTCGCCAACGCGCGGGCCAAATCGAGGATGCGCAAGGTCGCCAGCGGCAAATGCCCGATCATATCATCCAGCCGCAGCCCAACGATCCCCAGTTCGGCCACCCAGTGCTGAAATGCCTCGACCGGTGTGCCACCCAGCTGCAGGTTATCAGCTACATCGAGGTCCGGGATGAGCGAGGGTTCCTGATAGACCGGCACCAGTCCTGAGCGCCGCGCCTCAGCCGGCGAGCCCACGCGCCGTTCCTGCCCACGTATCCAAACATGCCCGGTGTCCGCCTTCAGCGCGCCGGTCAGAATTTTAACGAAAGTCGATTTGCCCGCGCCGTTCGCGCCCACCAGGGCAACGATCTCTCCGCGGTCAATTGTCAGGTTGGCATCCTTCAGCGCGACAACGGCGCCAAAGCGTTTCGTCACGCCCTGCGCGTCCAGCAACCGGCCCTGCCCCTTGGTGTCCGTCATGCCCGCCCCTGTCGTCTGTTGGTCGGGCCCCGCATCAGGGGCCCGACCAATCTCAAAGTACCGCGATTACTCGCCCGGGCCTTTGCAGGCGATGATCTCGTCCATGCTGTAGGTCGTCCATCCCGGGATTGAGACCGACACGGGCCATTCCGGGTCGAGGTTTGGGTTCTGCGCCGCCTCGATCAGCTTCATGCCTTCTGGATCGTTGTTTGCCCAAAGCGACGGATCCACAAGCACCGTGCTGTCGGCCGGCACGTCACCATCCAGAATCTGGATTGCCAACGTCACACCCGCGCCACCAATGGAACCCGGGTTGGTCACAGCCGCCCCGGTGAAGCCATCGACACTTGCCAACTGACCCACGAAGCCCGCGTTATCCGCACCGACAATCGGTACCAGAGGCACGTCGGATTCGATGAACGCATCTACGATCACGTTGTCGATGCCGCTGGTCCAGACCCCGTCGAACGGGATGCCGGTTGCCAGATAGTCCAGGACCTGCTGCTTGCCCTGGTCCTGCTGCCAGCCGGTGAAGACCTCATGCGCGACGTTGACGTCCGGATGCTCGGCCAAGGCGCGCTGGAATCCGGTGTGACGGTCGTTGTCGGCCCCCGCCCCGGCGGCACCGCGCATATAGACCACATCGCCCGATCCGCCCATTTCCTCAAACAGCCATTTTGCGCCGAGATAAGCGTATTCTTCCTGGTTGTTGGACAGGATGTACGCCCCCTCAGCCGTCACGGCCTGATCGACGGCCACAACGACGATGTCCTTGGCAATCGCCTCTTCAATAGCCGAGTTCACGCCGTCCGCATTCGACGGGTTCAGAACGATTGCGTCCACACCGGCTTCGATCAGGTTGCGGATATCCTCAAGCTGACCAGCGGCATCGGTGTTGCGATGCGCGATGTTCAGGCTGTCGACTTTGCCCGACACCAACGCCTGCGCTTTCATGGCGCAGACCATCTCCTCGCGCCAGCCGTTTCCCTGAACGGTGTTGGAAATACCGATGGTGTACCCGCCATGGCTGGCCGCAAAAGCTGCCCCGCCGAGGCTGGTTGCCAGAACCGCAGCGGCGCTGGTCGTTGTCAGAAAGTTTCTCATGTCGTCACTCCCTTGAGTTGGTTTTAGTTTCAGTGCATCCGGCCCGTTACTTGATGAACGGGCTCAGAATATCGCGCGCCAGCAGAAAGCCGCGCTTGATCTTGTCGTCGGTACCCTCAAAATCGCGGTCCTCATGCTCGATGATGACCGGCCCGTCATAGCCGATGCGATAGAGTTGCGAGAAGAAGTCGCTCCAGTCGACATCGCCCAGACCGCATAGCCTTGGCACCTGCCAGCCCATGCCAGCAGAGAGGATGCCGCGTTCATAAAGGCCCTCATGGTCGATCATCAGGTCCTTGGCGTGGACATGGGCGAAACGATCCCCGAACTCGCGGATGAACCGCGTCTGGTCGATCATCTGATAGATCAGGTGGGACGGGTCGAAGTTCATGCCGACCCCCTCCCAAGCCTCAAAGATCCGCCGCCAGATGCGAGGTGAATAGGCGATGTTGTGCCCGCCCGGCCATTCGTCGTTGGAAAAGATCATCGGGCAGTTCTCGAATGCGAGCGTCACACCGCTGTCGCGAGCATGGGCCACGATGTCGGGAAAGATTTTCTCGGCCCGCGTCCAGTTGTCGTCCACCGTCAGGCTGCGGTCGCCGCCGACGAAAGTATTGACGACGCCTACGCCCATCACACCCGCCGCCGATATCACCTTCTTTAGGTGCCCGATCACCTCGTCCCGGTGATCCGCATCGGCGTGCAGAGGGTTCGGGTAGTAACCGAGGCCGGAAATCTCGATCCCCTTGTCGGCCAGCGCGCCCATGATCTCGGACCCCTGCGCCTTCGTCAGCCCGTCGACGTTGATGTGCGAGGTCCCGGCATAGCGCCGCGCCTCCCCGCCCGAGGCGGGCCAGCAGGCCACCTCCAGCGCCGACATGCCGTTCGCGGCGGTCCAGTCGGCGACCTCCATCAGGTCGGTATCCTCGAAGGGGGCAGTCAGCAGGCCCAGTTTCATCGCGTCATTCCTTGTTCTTACAAATCAACCCATTGGCCCTTGGCGGCGCTTTCCAGCACCGCATCACAGAACCGCATTTCATAGTGGCCGTCGGCGAAACTGGCGTAGGTCGCGTCCGCCGAGCGCGCACCCTTGGCCACGTCACCGTAAACCTGCCGGAACAGAGCGAAGAACGTGTCCGCAAAGCCCTCGACATGGCCCCCCGGCAGGCTTGCCGCCGCCGCGCCGGTTGCGTTCATCAGCGCCGCATCGCGCTGCAATATCTGGTTCGGTCCGTCGCGCTGTCCGATCCACAGATGGTCCGGCGTCTCAGAGTCCCATGCCGCCGAGGCTTTCGATCCGGCAACATCCCATTGCAGAGAATTCTTGCGCCCCACGTTCACCTGACTGGTCGTCAGGCACGCCCGCGCGCCGCCCGCGAATTTCAGCATTATCATCGCCGCGTCGTCGGTTTCGATCTTCCGCGTCTCGGTCTCACCCTCAGCTTCTTGCGAGAATGTAGCGACCGGGCCGACCGGCTTCTGCCGCTCTGGGATGAACGTCGTCAGATCGGCAAACACCGATGTCGCCTTTTGCCCGGTAATAAAGCTCGTCAGATCCGCCCAATGGGTTCCTATGTCCCCGACCGAGCGCAACGCGCCGCCCACCTCCGTTTCCAACCGCCAGTTCCAGTCGGTGGGCTTGGCCAGCCAGTCCTGATGATAATGTCCGGTAATGAACCGAATGTCGCCCAGATCGCCGTCCTTCACCATTTGATGCGCGTGCTGGTTCAGCGGGTAGAAGCGGATGTTGTAGCAGACCGCAGCGACCCGCCCGCTGGCCTCGGCCAGTTTCAGCATCTCGGCCGATTCGTCCGAAGTCATCGCCAACGGCTTTTCGCAGATCACATGCTTGCCAGCCGCAAGGATCGCCTTCACCTGCGAGTAATGCGCGTGATTTGGCGAGGTGACGTGAACCAGATCAACCTTCGGGTCCGCCAGCAATTCATCGAGCGAGGCATAGGCCCGCGCCACACCCATCGCCGCTGCGCCCACGGCCCCGCGTTCGGGGCTTGATCCCAGCACACCCTCGACGCGCACACCTAGCCGACGCAGCGCCCATGTGTGAACTGTGCCAATGAAGCCAGTGCCCACAACCGCGGCCCCGAGGTCATTGAAATTTATCATGTTACCGCTCCCACCAAGTCCCTAAGTCACGCTATCGAATAACCGCCGTCAACCGGAATGCAGGCTCCGGTGACAAATTGCGCCGCATCCGAGGCCAGAAACAGTGCCGTTCCGGCAATATCATCGGGCTGGCCCCAGCGACCCAATGGCGTACGCAGGTTGACCGCTGCGACATGGGCCGGATCGGTTCGGCTGCGCGCTGATTGTTCCGTCACAATGAAGCCGGGCGCAATGGCGTTGACGCGGATGCCATCCCCGGCCCAGGCAATAGCCAGCGATTTCGTTAGCTGAGTCACCGCCGCTTTGCTGGCCCCATAAGCCGGATTCTTCGGGCTGCCGAAGCCGGCATACATCGAGGAGATGTTGATCACCGACCCGCCTGAGGCTTTCAGAGCAGGATGAAACGCCAACGCCATCCTGAACGTCCCGTGCAGGTTCACGTCGACGACTTGGGCAAAGAAGTCCGGGACCATTTCCTCGCCCCGCTCAGTAATGGCGGCACAATTCACCAGCACATCGAGGCGTTTTTGCCCCGCCGAAAAAGCCTCCACAGCGTCACCATCCGTGACGTCCAACTGATGATACGTGAAAGCGCCCTGATCCTCTGGCGCAGGGGCGTCCTCCATGCCAGTGATCGAAACCTCGGCCCCTGCCGCTTTGAACGCCCGCGCGATGGCAGCCCCGATCCCGGCCCGGCTGGCTCCGACCACACAGGCGGATTTACCTCGAAAATCCAAACTCATCCGCCGATACCTTCAAAAAACGCATCACGCTCTGCGGGGCTCATCGCCACCAGATGCTGGGCTTGCGGGAAGGCGCCCGATGCAACGTCATCGCGAAACTCCGCAAATGCCTTGGCGCGCTCGGATTTGAAGTCGCGATAGACTTTGGCGTGGCGCGGAACATGGCCGCGGGTCTCGCCTAAAATATCCTCGGCGAACAGATATTGCGCGTCGCACCCGGCCCCGGCACCCATCGACCACAGCAAAAGGTCCAGGCGTTTGCTGATTTCGGCGGCAACCTCGGGCGGAACGACCTCAATCTCTACCGCGAAGGCACCGGCGTCCTGATAGGCGCGGCATTCCTCGAACAGAGCGATGGCGGACGCCGCCGTCTTGGCAACGGCCTTGAAGCCGCCCGTCCAGGTCGCGCGCGCGGGAACCAAGCCAACATGGCCGACCACGGGGATATGCTCGCGCGCCAAATATTCGATGGTCTGCAAACTGCCCGAGCAGTACAAGGCATCCGCCCCGGCCAGCAGCATCTGCCCCGCAAAACGCAGGTAGTCGTCCGAGGTGCCACACTCCAGATGCGTCTGCCCGGTCATCGAAAACACCGACGGGGCGACGGCGCGGTACTCTGGATGCGTGACCAGTTCGGCGGGGACCGAGGCGACGTCGATGCCTGCCGTTTCAGCCGCAAGCGCCTCCTCAAGCGTGGTCAGGCGCAGCATTGTCAGTTGCTGCTTGCCTTTCAGGGTGCGCAGGTCGGCAACGGTGCGGCGTGCAGCGGTCATGACTGTTCCACTTCAATCTCAATCCGCCCATCGCGCAGGCGCGCGGGATAGGTCGCCAAAGCCTCGCAAACCGGAGCGCGCAAAGCCGCACCAGTCTGGTAGTTGAAGCGCCCGTTGTGTTTGGGGCATTCGATGGTGTCGTCCATCACCAACCCATCGGCCAGATGCACCTTTTCATGGGTACAGAGGCCATCGGTTGCAAACACCGCACCGTCCAGCGTCCGATAGACCGCAAAGGTTCGTCCGCCATGGTCGAACCTAATGACGTCTTCCAGATCAATATCTTCCGCATCACACACGTCGATCCAACCGCTCATTTGCCTGCCCTCCGGGATGGAACACCGTCGGTATCGTGAAATTCTTCGCAGTACGGCTGCGCCGTTGGCGGCAGCGCGCGGCGGATGGTGTAACCGGCCTCACGCGTTTGGCGAACCAGTGCATAAATCAGATCGCCATAGGCATCAGCAATCGACGGGTTCGGTGCGGGCAGATCGTGCTTGATCAGCGCATGAAGCCGCGGCAACGCATGGTAAGGAACCATAGGAAACATATGATGTTCCACGTGATAGTTCATGTTCCAGTAGAGGAACCGGCTGACCGGATTGATCAGCACCGTGCGGCTGTTCAGACGATGGTCCAGCACATCCTCGGCCAGCCCTCCGTGCTGCAACAACCCCATCATCACCATGTGCCAGCAACCATAGATTCGCGGCCCGCCGATCAGCACCAGCGGCAGGATCGACCAGGTGACCAGCGCCAGAAGCACCGCGGCCCCGTAGATCGCCATATGCACCCGCGCCCAGTAGATCGCCTTCGGGCGCTCAGCCTCTGGGATATAGTCCTTTTCAGCCTCGGTGATGATACCCGCCGCGTTGCGCGCGAGGGTTCGCAGCTCATAGAAAATGTCGGGAACACCAATGAACTTCAGTGCTGCCATTGCGATCTCGGGCGGTCGCATCAGCACGATCTCGGGGTCGCGCCCGACGATGATCGTATCGGTATGGTGGCGGGCATGGCTCCAGCGCCACGAGATCGGATTGCGCATCACCATGAAGGACGCGATGTGGTAGACAGCGTTGTTCTTCCAGTCGGTCTTGAAGGCCGTTCCATGACCGCATTCATGCCAGCGGCTGTCACAGGCGGTGCCGTAAAGCACGCCGTAGCCGAGAAGGAAGGGTAGCACCCACCAGCTTCCCCATAGGGCGATTGTCGCCGACCCGGTAAAGATCAGCAGGAGGAACCACAGCACGGTGTCGCGGTCTGCCGCTTCGTCGCTGCGCCGCATCAGGGATTTCATCACCTTGCGCGGTACTTCTGAATGATACCATTCAGCCGATGCGAGGCCGACCTCCACCGCGTGGCGGTTTTCCGGACCGTCAAGGCTGTAGTCACGTTTGATCTGCGGGCTGAAAGCGTTCATGTGCGTTGTTTCCCAGAGTTCGAAGGTGCATTGTACAACTTCGGATAGGTCCCGGTTGGTGCAGGATACTCGGTATCAGGCTGCTGGGCGATGGCCGAAATGCGTGTGCGGGCCGCGGTCAGATCATCGGAACCATTCAACAACCTGATTCTCGTCTCATAGCACCGCTCCTCTCCGGCACTCAGCCAGATCATTTCGCCCCTTTCTCGGGCAAATCTGTTGCCGGGCATGTGGTGCGTGGCGGGTTCCAGGCCCAAAACGTAATCGCCCGCGCGGAAGTTCTGCCACTGCAATGAGACGGGGAATTGGTCTTTTCGGGTTGTGATTTCGACCCCCAGTTTCAACCGATCGTTGACCAGTGCCATTGGTACCTGTCCCGCCGCGTCGGCACCCATGTCGTGCTGCCAGACCTGCTCGGAAAGGCCCACGCGCGGTTCCGGGACAGTGCGATAGCCGATGCCTTGCCTATCCAGCTTAGTCTCTGCGTGTGTGGCGTGAATAACGGCGCGGATCGGCGCAAGAAATTCCGACTTATAATCAAGTAGTGGATAGCCGATATTAATGTGATACATGAACATATGCGGTGTCTCGGAAAACCCAGCATTCACCACCCGATCGTTGAGGCGAATTTCATTACCACCCAGATCAGCTTCAATCCGGCGATGCAGGTGCAGAACCTCTCCAAACAAGGTCGCCTGTACCACGACGCCTTCGGCCAAGAGGGTGCAGGTGTCGCCCTCCCACGCCTCGCCATACCCGGTCAGGCGTGCCGGAGTGCTGCTAATCCGGCCGTGCAACCCGTGGGTCACAGTGGCCTTGCGCGGATAGCCGTAGCAGTCCGCCGGGACGGTTTCGGGGCCGAGTATGTGATCCAGCCCGCAGGTCGCCAGGAACCCGGTGAAGCCCCGGTTCCAGCCGAGACCGTCTTCGTCGTCAGCGTCATTCAGGGCCGGGTGACGCATCCCCGCTGCGGACTGCCAACCAATTGCACGACCGTTGTGTGACAATGTCGAGATGTCCATGGCGCGGTCCACGCTGACGGTGAAACTCAATCCGCTGCCGGTGGTGAAATCCAGCACCCGCATGCCGCGCCCCGCGCCGTCCTCCAGCGTCGCCAACCGGATGCCACCAACCTGCGACAGGCTGCCGGTTCGCTGTGCCAGCGAGGCGGACGTGTGTTCGGTGCCGTAGAGGCGCATCATCGGGCTGGCGGTCCTTTTGGAAGCAGCGGGTCGGGTCGACCGGAACAGGGTCGCCGGTGTGGTGTGGCGGTGTCAATTCAATTCTGATGGTTTATGAGGGGTTTTGAGGTGAAGAAGTCTGAAATCGATAGTTATCCACAGAAAAAATTGAACGGCTGGCGTCCAATCGGTGCATTGACCTACTGAGATGCCTGCGCAATACCTCAAAAGACCTCACCAATGGAGATCACGTGCCCCGAACCACTCTCACCGACGTTGCGCGCCAATCCGGTGTCTCTTTGGCCACGGTGGACCGGGCATTGAATGGACGGGGCGGAGTTAAGTCGCATACGCTGGCGCGGATCGTCTCGGCGGCGAAGTCCCTGGGGTATCTGCCCGACGATGCTGTGCTCGCCTCGCCCGCCAAGCCCGTCCGGATTGCATTCCTGCTGCCCACCGGGACCAATGCGTTCATCGAAGATCTGGCCGCACAGGTCGCCCGGCAAACGCTCGAAGGGGTAAAAGTGCGGGTCGAACGTTTATCCGGCCTGGATACGGCGGCCATGGCGGCACGGCTGAAGGCGCTGAAGGGAACTGTCGACGGCATCGCATTGGTGGCGCTGGATCATCCGCTGGTACGCGAGGCGATCCGCGAACTGCTCGATGCGGGAATGCATCTGGTGACTTTGGCCTCAGACATCTCGAACGTCGCGCATCAGGGCTATGTCGGGATCGATAATGCGCAAGCCAGTCGGCTGGCGGGGTATTTGCTGGGGCGATTTCTTGGCCCAAAGGCGACAGGTAAAGTGGCGTTTTTTGCGGGCTCGCTGGCCTATCGCGGGCACTTGGAGCGCGAGATGGGGTTTCGCCAGGTCCTTACGACGGATTTCCCGGCGCTGGAGATTGTCGAACTGCGCGAAGTTCACGAAGATCGTCAAAAGGCAGAGACCGAGACCGCGCGCTTGCTGGATCGCCACCCAGACTTGTCGGGAATATACAACGCCGGTGGCGCAACAGCCGGTATCGCGGCGGCTCTGCACGCCCGTGCGGCCGGGCACGGGATGGTTTTCGTGGCTCATGAGGCTACGGCGAACAACAAGGCGCTGCTACTGGACGGGACGCTGGATGCTGTGATCGACCAAAACCCTGCAGCCGAGGTGGCCGAGGCTATCCGGCTGTTGATGAGTGCCGCGCGTGGCGGCGAAGTTGATGTTATCGCGCCGCAGATGCGGGTGATTTTTCGGGAGAACCTACCGGGGGCTTGATTTCCGGGCTTCTGCAGACCGGCGACTTCTGGTCTGCGGCGGGCATTCGTCGATGAGGGGCCCAAGCCGGGCGTGTGCCTGACCGGCGGCTTCGCCTTGATTCCGGGCAGGGGTTGCGTCCAACGCGAAGGTCCGCTTCATGCCAACCATCTCGAAATCCGCCCTGCCGTCACTGTCATCATCCCAGCACCGAAAAACTCGATTCTTCGTTGATTTCGCGCCGCCTAGAATAAAAGCCCGCATCGATCACATGCCCGGTGTAGGGCATGTTGAATTGCATCGGGGTGGCATCATGGTCGCCGCCGTCCTCGACGTATTGCACCAGCGCCGCCATCAGTTTCCCGGCAATCGGCGCGTTCTTATACTGGTTCCCGCTGGACCCGCAGGCCATGTAGAAGCCTCCAAGGCTCGATTTATCATAGATCGGAATCCAATCGGTCGAGGCATCGTAGAGGTCCACCACCCCGCGCGCCTTCGATGGAATACCAAGCGACGGCACCCGCTGGCCATAGCGCATCGCCTGGGTTGTCCATTGGTCGGTGAAGTCGCGGTTGTAGTCGGTGTCATTCACCGCCCACTGGTGCGGATCGCAAGGCGGATCCTCGGAGCCGACAAGGATGTTGTTGCCATGTTCGGGGCGGATGTAGCAGGAAATATCGCTGTCCGAGACGACCATGCCGTTGGTGTCGAAATCGAAACCATCAGGGGCGGGAACGTGCGTCACCTCTTGCCGCAAGGGGCGGGTTTGGATGGTCATGTCGTCCAGCACGCCCGCAAGGCCGTTGATATGGGCTGAGCCGGGGCCGGCAACGTTGATGACGACTGGGGTCTCGATAACCTCTCCGTCAGCCAGTTTCACACCGGTTACTTTACCACCCGCTTGCAGGATTTCGGCGACTTCGACGCCCATGCGAAAGTCAGCGCCATGCAGACGCGCGGCGTCGGCGAGGTTTTGGGATGACAGCGCCGGGTCGGTCACATAGCCCGCGTTCTCCCAGAAGACGCCACCGGTCAGGTGGCTTCCGTTGGGTTTGGCGAAATCCGGGTCGTCCATCCGCTTGGCGGGGCTGAAGCTGTCGAGGCTGTAGATCGGCAAACGCGCGGTTATTTTCGCGGCGTCCCATTCCTCGACTGGTATGTTCAGGGCGCGGCTGTTTTCTAGGTGTTTTGCCAGGTGGCCGTTTTCGTCGGTCTTCATGACCAGACAGCCGCATTCCTTGAACTGGGCCAGATCGGCATCCGCCCCCAGGCCCAGATAGTCGGACCAGTCGCGCCAGTAATGGTACCCCTCCCAGGCGAAGGCGGTACCGTCGAAGGTCGAATAATGCATCCGGATAATGGCGCAGGATCCGGCGGTGGAGCCGTGGCCGATCTGGCTGTTGCGATCCAGCGACAGGGTCTTCCACCCGGCCTTGGCCATCTCGAACGCGATGGCGGTGCCGATCACGCCGGTTCCGATGATGATAGCGTCGGGAGTCTGGGTCATGAGTCTGGTCCTTTCGGGGTCGGCATTTCACCGCTTTCCGGCCCTTTGCGGTTTTAGATTTCGCGGGCACCCGGTTGAATGGCTGATTCCGACCTTGGGTGTCGCATTCGCCATTCAGGATCGCAACGCTTTGTTTTCATTTTATTATCTTAAGCCCTCATTCCACCGTTAACCGGGAAATTCCCGTCTACTAAATATTTAGTTTGACAACGCGAAAAGCTTCGCACCAGTATCACGGGCCGGTGATCATCGGCACGAAAAAACTTTTTGGGAGGAGACGAGATGCGTAAGTATCTGCTCTCCGCCGTCGCGGTTTCGGCCGTGATCGCGGGGCCTAGCGCTGCATTTGCCGACGCGGCAGCAGCGAAGAAATGGATCGACGAGGAATTCCAGCCCTCGACGTTGTCCAAAGACGAACAAATGTCCGAGATGCAGTGGTTCATCGACGCCGCAGCGCCGTTTTCGGGCATGGAGGTCAATGTACTGTCGGAAGGTATCCCGACGCATGGTTACGAGTCCGACGTGCTGACCAAAGCATTCGAGGAAATCACCGGGATCAAGGTGAACCATCAGATCCTGGGCGAAGGCGAGGTCGTGCAGGCTGTGCAGACACAGATGCAGACCCAGCGGAACCTCTATGACGGTTACGTTAACGATAGCGACCTGATCGGCACCCATTCGCGCTTGCAACTGGCCTATAACCTCACCGAGCAAATGGCGGGTGACTGGGCGGCGACCAACGTCGCCGACGCTAGACCTGGATGACTTCATGGGCATTCAGTTCACCACCGGTCCGGATGGAAACCTCTATCAGCTGCCCGACCAGCAGTTTGCGAACCTCTATTGGTTCCGCAAGGACTGGTTTGACGATGCGGACAATCAGGCCGCGTTCAAAGCCAAGTACGGCTATGATCTGGGCGTTCCGGTCAACTGGTCGGCTTACGAGGACATTGCGGACTTCTTCAGCAATGACGTCAAGGAGGTCGACGGCACCACGATCTATGGCCACATGGATTACGGAAAACGCGCGCCTGACCTTGGCTGGCGGATGACCGACGCATGGCTGTCCATGGCCGGTGCCGGGTCGAAGGGTGAGCCGAACGGCATCCCAATCGACGAATGGGGCATCCGCATGGAAGCCGGAACCTGTAACCCGGTCGGCGCGAGCGTATCGCGCGGTGGTGCAGCAAACGGTCCTGCAGCGGTCTATGCGATCCGCAAATGGGACGAATGGCTGCGCGCCTACGCCCCTCCGGGTGCTGCTTCGTTTGACTTCTACCAGTCGCTTCCGGCACTGGCACAAGGCAACGTGGCCCAGCAGATCTTCTGGTATACGGCCTTCACCGCCGACATGGTGAAGCCGCAGTCGGAAGGCAACAATACGGTGGACGCCGATGGCAACCCGCTGTGGCGGATGGCCCCGTCGCCCCATGGCCCGTACTGGGAAGAAGGCCAGAAGGTCGGCTATCAGGACGTTGGAAGCTGGACGTTCCTCAAGTCCACGCCATCTGATCGTGCGCAGGCAGCATGGCTCTATGCGCAGTTCGTGACCTCCAAGACGGTCGACGTGAAGAAGTCCCACGTGGGCCTGACCTTCATGCGCGACAGCACCGTTCGCCACGAGAGCTTTACCGAGCGTGCGCCGAAACTGGGTGGTCTGGTCGAGTTCTACCGCTCGCCTGATCGCGTGGCATGGTCGCCGACCGGCATCAACGTGCCGGATTATCCCAAGCTGGCACAAATCTGGTGGCAGCAGATCGGTGACGTAAACTCGGGCGCGTTTACGCCTCAGGAAGCGATGGACCGGCTGGCCGAAGAAATGGACATCACCATGGCCCGGATGCAGGCAGCTGACGAAGCCGCCAACGTCTATGGCGGGTGTGGTCCGCGTCTGAATGAGGAAAAGGACGCCGAATTCTGGTATGCCAACGGGGGCGCCAAGCCGCCGCTGGACAACGAAAAGCCGCAGGGCGAGACTGTCAACTATGACGACCTCGTGGCGCGCTGGAACCAGTAGACTAATCCTCTCTGTGGGCCGCATTCTGCGAATGCGGCCCACATTGCCGGGGCCTTCGGGCCCCGGCAGCATGACCACCAACACCTATCGTCACGCAGGACTGCAATTATGAGTGTCGAACTTCGCGGCATCACCAAACAGGTGGCCGGGGTCACCCACATCAAGCCGGTGTCGATGGTGTTGGAGCCGGGGCATTTCAACGTGCTGCTGGGGCAGACCGGGGCGGGGAAAACCTCGCTCATCAAGCTGATGGCGGGACTGGACAAGATCGCCGACGGGCAGATTCTGATGGATGGTCAGGATGTGACCAAGCTTAGCACTCAGAAGCGCAATATCAGCCTCGTCCACCAGTTTTTTGTCAACTATCCGCATATGAACGTGTTTGAAAACATCGCCTCCCCTTTACGGGTTGCAGGCATGGCGAAATCCGAGATCGAGGGCCGCGTGCAGGAGGCTGCAGACATCCTGCAGCTTGGTCCGATGCTGAAGCGTCGCCCGCATGAGCTGTCGGGCGGCCAGCAACAGCGCACAGCCCTTGCCCGCGCGATTGCCAAGGAAAGCCGCGCGGTTTTCCTGGACGAGCCCTTGGCCAACCTCGACTTCAAGCTGCGCGAGGAGTTGCGCGAACAATTGCCCGAGCTGTTTGCCGGGCGCGGTGCGGTGGTGGTCTATGCGACGTCCGAGCCTGAAGAGGCGTTGCTGCTGGGCGGCAAGACCGCGTTGATGAATGATGGGCGGGTGACGCAGTTCGGTTCGACCGCCGACATCTACCGCAACCCACAGGATCTGACCTCAGCGCAGGTTTTCTCGGACCCGCCGATCAACGTCGCCGAGGTGACCAAACAGGGCACCACGGCACGGCTGGGAACCGGTGTCCAATGGGTGTTAGCCGGTGACGCAGCGGGCTTGGCCGACGGCAACTACACCGTGGCGATCCGGCCCAATCATGTGAGCCCGGTGAAGCACGATGATCGGGCCGTCCCGGTCAAGGGGACGGTGCAGATCACCGAGCTCAGCGGTTCGGAAAGCTCGGCCCATTTCACGTTCGGCGATGACAGCTGGGTTTCTCTCGCACCCGGTGTCCACCCGTATGAAATCGGCCAAGACCATCAATTCTTTATGGACCCGTCCAAGTGCTATTTCTTCGCACCTGACGGCAAACTTGTGGCCTGAGGGGCGCGCGGAATGGCAAAGATCACCCTCTCACAGCTGCGCCACAGCTATGATCCCGATGCGATCGGCGAAGAGGATTTCGCGCTGAAGATGATCGACCTGGATTGGGACGATGGCGGCGCCTACGCGCTGCTGGGGCCGTCCGGCTGCGGGAAATCGACCCTGCTGAACATCATCTCGGGCCTGCTGGAACCCTCCGAGGGGCGAGTGTTGTTTGACGATGAGGACGTGACGCATTTGCCGCCTGATCAGCGCAACATCGCGCAGGTTTTCCAGTTTCCGGTGATTTACGACACGATGAGCGTGTACGACAACCTCGCCTTCCCGCTCAGGAACCGCGGTGTTCCGGCAGCGAAGGTTGATGAGCGCGTTCGCGAGATTGCCGAGATGCTGGAAGTCACCGACATGCTGAAAGTGCGGGCGGCGAACCTTTCCCCGGACAACAAGCAGAAGATCTCGATGGGGCGTGGCCTCGTGCGCGATGACGTCAACGTGGTGATGTTCGACGAACCGCTGACCGTGATTGATCCCCATCTGAAGTGGAAGCTGCGCTCCAAGCTGAAGGAACTACACCAGCGGGTGCGCGCCACGATGATCTACGTCACCCACGACCAGACCGAAGCGCTGACCTTTGCCGATCAGGTGGTCGTCATGCAGGACGGTCTGATCGTGCAGATCGGCACACCGGTCGAGCTGTTTGAGCGCCCCGCGCATACGTTTGTAGGCCACTTCATCGGTTCCCCCGGCATGAACGTTCTGCCCGCCGAGGTCCGCGATGGGGCGGCCTTTTTCAACGGCACGAAGGTCGATCTGGAAGGCGCAATCAGCGACAAGGACGGCGTGGCCGAGATTGGCGTGCGCCCGGAATACGTCGGCATCGCCAAGACCGGCCTTCCCGCGACCGTAAAGAAGGTCGCCGACATCGGCCGGCACAACGTGGTCGAGGCGATGCTGGGCGATATCCGCGTCAATGCCATCGTTGAAAATGACCCGCCTGCGCAGGGCGAGGCTGTGCATCTGGCCTTCAAGCCGGATCAGACGCGCCTCTATCGCGACGGCTGGATCGCCACTGAGAGGGCTGCGTCATGAAGGTTGTGAATAACCGCGCCTGGCTGTTCGTTCTGCCGGTTGTCATCTTGGTCGCGTTCAATGCGCTGATCCCAATGATGACGGTTGTGAACTATTCGGTGCAGGAAACCTTCGGCAACAACGTGTTCTTCTGGCAGGGCCTCGACTGGTTCATCCAGCTGATGCGCTCGGAACGGTTCCACGCCGCTCTTGGCCGCCAGTTCATGTTCACCGGGCTGATCTTGCTGATCGAGGTGCCTTTGGGCGTCATCATCGCCCTGTCGATGCCGAGGAAAGGCTTCTGGGTGCCGGTCTGCCTGGTCACCATGGCGCTGCCGATGCTGATCCCCTGGAATGTGGTTGGGGCGATGTGGAACATCTTCACCCTGCCCGACATCGGCCTACTCGGGTATTTCCTTAACCACACGCTGGGCATCGACTACGACATGACGCAGGATCCGTTTGCGGCCTGGGTGACGATCATTACGATGGATGTGTGGCACTGGACCTCGCTTGTGGTGCTGCTGAGCTATGCCGGGTTGGTCTCGATCCCCGACGCGTACTATCAGGCTGCCAAGATCGACGGGGCGTCGAATTGGTCGGTGTTCCGCTATATCCAGCTGCCGAAAATGAAGCGGGTGCTGACCATCGCGGTGCTGCTGAGGTTCATGGACAGCTTCAACATCTATACCGAGCCTTTCGTGTTAACCGGAGGCGGACCAGGGAACTCCACGACGCTTCTGTCTATTGACCTGGTGAAAATCGCGCTCGGTCAATTTGACCTCGGCCCGGCGGCGGCGATGAGCCTGATTTACTTCGCCATCACCCTGCTGGTGAGTTGGCTGTTCTATACCCTGATGACGAAGGACGACGCGAAATGAGCAAAATCATCAAGCGTACAGCCGAGTTGCGGGGACTCGATGATGACGACGTTGCAACGCTGGAAAAACGGCTGGAACAACGTGCCGGGCCAAAGGTCTGGCTGACCCTCGCTGCGATCATCATCCTGGTTCTGATCGCCCGTGGCATTACCGGGGGCAACTGATGAGAAAACGTAACCTGATCCCGATCCTCTACATCCTGTTCCTGATGCTGCCGATCTATTGGCTGGTCGCGATGAGCTTTAAGACTACCGGAGAGATCCTAGGCGGATTCTCCCTGTTCCCGCAGACTTGGACGTTCGACAATTACCGGGTGATCTTCACCGATCCGACCTGGTACTGGGGCTACATCAACTCGATTATCTATGTGTCGCTGAATACGGTGATCTCGGTCTGCGTGGCGCTGCCTGCGGCCTATGCGTTCTCACGCTTCTCGTTCCTCGGCGACAAGCACCTGTTCTTCTGGCTGCTGACCAACCGGATGGCCCCGGCGGCGGTTTTCGCGCTGCCGTTCTTCCAGCTCTACTCGGCGGTCGGGCTGTTCGACACGCATCTGGCGGTCGCGCTCGCCCACTGTCTGTTCAACATCCCGCTGGCGGTGTGGATTCTGGAGGGCTTCATGGGCGGCGTCCCGAAGGAGCTGGACGAGACGGCATATGTCGACGGCTATTCCTTCCCGCGCTTCTTCGTGACGATCTTCCTGCCCAGTATCAAAGCAGGCGTCGGCGTCGCCGCTTTCTTCTGCTTCATGTTTTCCTGGGTCGAACTGCTGCTGGCCAAGACATTGACGGCCGTCGAGGCAAAACCGATTGCCGCGACGATGACCAAAACGGCCTCTAGTGCGGGCTACGAGCTTGGCCTGCTGGCCGCCGCCGGGACGCTGACGATCATCCCCGGCGCCATCGTGATCTACTTCGTTCGGAACTACATCGCCAAGGGCTTCGCCCTGGGGAGGGTTTGAGATGCTGACATGGATGGCGTGGACATGGCCTACGACACTGGTCTTCATCGGGATATTCTCGGCCATGGGCGTGCTGACGGTGCTGGAAATCAAACGCCCCGGCGGGGCGGAACGACGCGGCATTCTTGGGCTGACGACGACGCGTGGTGACAGGCTATTCATCACTCTGCTCGGCTCGGTCTATATCTTTCTGGCGTGGCTGGGACTGGTCGGGCTGCCTCTGTGGTGGCCGCTGGGGCTGGCCATCGCATTCGCCGTATTTTGCTTTTGGAAGGTCTGACTTGATCATGCGTCAAATAAATTTTTCCGGCATTCAGCGTTGGCTGAACGGCATTTCGCCCTTATGGTGCGACATTAACGCATGACCAAAGTCGGAAACCGGATGGCACCGAGGAAAAAATCCGACTTCCTGACCGAGGTCGAGCTGGAATTCATGTCTGCGCTCTGGTCGCTGGAACAAGGGTCGGTGCGCGACATCCTCGGCGCCCTCGCGCCAACGCGCAATCTGGCCTATACTTCGGCTGCGACAATCATGCGCATACTGGAAAACAAGGAGTTTGTGACGAGTACGCGGGACGGTAAGACCTTCATCTACCGACCTGTATTGACCAAGGATACCTATCAAACACGCTCGCTGAAGAACCTGTCGGCGAAACTGTTTGACGACACGCCGGCCTCGCTTGTGGCGCGGCTTGTCGACGACGATGAATTGTCCGCAGAGGCAATCGAGGACATTCGAGCGTTGCTGGATCGGAGGTTGAAGAATGATCGAGATTAGCGCCGTTTTCGACGCCTATATCAACGCAAATATCCTGTTGATCGTGGCCTATCTGGGTTGGTTGGCAGTCGCCTATGGGCTGGATCGTGCCGGGCTGGGAGGGGCGCATACCACGCGCCTTGGACTGCTGAACGGAGTGTTCCTTGCAGTCTTGTTTGCCCCCCTGGTCGTCGTGGCCTACGCGCTGACCCTGCGCGCCGGGGCACTTCCGCCGGGCGTCTCATTGTCGGTTTCGGACTTCGTGGTTGCACGATATCTGAATGGTGGCTTCGATATGAAACCGACTGAGTTTGAATCCGTGATGGACTTTCGGGCCGAACTGAGTGCGCAGATTCTGTCGATGTCCTCGGTCACCGGCATGATCATCGCCTCGGGCTTGATAGCAGGCTTCGCCTGGTGTTCGGCCCGGTTGGCGCTGAACATCCACGCCCTGCGCAGAATTATTCGCGATAGTCACCTTTGGCGGCAGTTTGGGTTGGTCGAACTGCGCCTGTCGGACCGCGTTTCGATCCCGTTTTCCACCAGGGGATTGCGGCGGCGCTATGTGGTGATCCCTTCAGCAATGCTGGCGGATAGCGATGATCTGAAAATGGCGCTGGCGCATGAGTTTCAGCACCTGCGCCATTCGGACCTGGAATGGGAAGTGGCGCTGGAATTCATGCGCCCACTGTTATTCTGGAACCCGGTGTACTTCCTGTGGAAACGTCGAGTCGAGCAGCTGCGAGAGCTTGCTTGCGACCAACGGGTTCTGGCGACCAACCGCTTCAACGTCGCCGATTATTGCGAATGCCTGCTGCGGGTCTGCCGCGACAGCG
This sequence comes from uncultured Paracoccaceae bacterium, assembly GCA_943787785.1. GTDB lineage: Bacteria > Pseudomonadota > Alphaproteobacteria > Rhodobacterales > Rhodobacteraceae > WLWX01. The sequence goes on from CALSNT010000017.1 coordinate 137,119, forward strand.
TGGCGCGCCGGTCTGACGCTTGGGGCGCAGTCCCGACCGTGCCACTGGTCGCAGCTGGCACGCATGGTGGCGCCACTACGCAATTTCTGCGCCAGCGCTTTACCTCGATGCTGGATGGTAGCCGCGGCGGACAATCTCGGCTGGTCAGTGTTGGGTGGATGATCGCGCTGGTATTGCTGATCTCGACCGCTGCAATCTCGATCCAGAAAACCGGCGACTGGAGCCATGATCGCCTCATGCTGTCCACGATTGTCAATCTGGAACGCCTGGAAGTGATTAACACCTTCGGGCAGCGCAGCCCTTAGGGCAGAACCATGCGGCCTGATATCTGGCTAGATTCCATTTAACTTTGCGTGAACCCCACTGGCGCATGCAAGCTGGGCTGCTAGCTTGCATCAAGTATCGACCTCCGGAGGGACCAATGAAACGCTTGATCGCCGCTTGCCTGATGACCCTGTTTGCCGCACCTGCCCTGTCTGAATCTCACGCCGGACCGCGCATGATTGCCGCGCCGACTGGCGATGCTGCGGCAGGAGAAAAAGCGTTCCGCAAATGTCAGGCGTGTCATGTCGTTGCCAATGCCGAGGGAGAGGTTCTTGCCGGGAAGCGGGCCAAGGCAGGGCCGAACCTATTTGGAGTTGCAGGGCAGGTCGCGGGCACGGTCGAAGGATATAAATACTCCAGATCGATGATTGCGGCGAGTGAGGCCGGGTTGGCGTGGAACGAAGACAGCTTCGTGGCCTATGTGATGGATCCGACCAATTTCCTGCGCGCAAATTTGGATGACCCGAAGGCGCGCGGAAAGATGACATATAAAGAGCGCAACGCCGAAGCAGCGGCTGACGTCTGGGCGTTTCTGGTCAGCCTGGACCCGGATGTTGAGGTCGGTGAGGATGCTGCCACGAATTAATGACGGTGCGTTTGCGTTGTGATCGGGTATTGGGGTCCCGCTTGGAGCAGCGGTGAGAACGATCCGCCCTTCGCCCGGCTTGCGCACCATTTTCACCGGTGTAATCACTTGGTCAAATTCGAGAGCGACGCGCACCGTGTCCTGCCTTGCCGTAAGTTGCCGTTAGGTCACCCACATATCACCATACGGAAAACCATGATGCAATTGCATGGGCAATCTGCCCCGGTTGGCGCTATGCTTCCGCCCAGACGCGCAGAATCGCGCGCACTTCAGGGAGAGACCTATGAAAATCAATGTTTTGAAAGCCGCCATCACAGCGTCAGTTCTGGCGATTGCCAGCGCCGGTGCGGCACAGGCGCAGGAATACACTTTCAAGCTTCACCACCTTCTCAGCGATAAAGCCCCGGCCCACACCCAGATGCTGGCCCCCTGGGCCGCTGCGGTCGAGGAAAACTCAGGCGGTGCGGTGAAGATCGAGATCTTCCCGGCGATGTCGCTGGGTGGGCGTCCTCCAGAACTGATCCAGCAAGCGCGTGACGGCGTCGTAGACATCGTCTGGACCGTCAACGGTTATACGCCGGGCCTGTTCCCGCGCACCGAAGTCTTTGAGCTGCCCGACGTGTTCAAAAATGATCCCCGCGCCGCCAACCTGGCGATGTACGACATGTTCGAGAGCGACCTGAAGGACGACTATCAGGGCGTCGAAGTGATGTTCCTGCACGTCCATGGCGGTCAGGCGATCCATATGCGCGACAAATTGGTGCGCACACCCGCCGACTTTGAGGGCCTGAAACTGCGTATTCCAACGCGTACAGGTGCCTGGGTGATTGAAGCGCTGGGTGCCTCGCCCGTCGCGATGCCGGTTCCGGACCTGCCGCAGGCGCTGGCTAAAGGCGTGATCGATGGCGCGCTGATCCCCTGGGAAATTATCGCTCCGCTGAAAATTCAGGAGCAGACCCAGTATCAGATCGAAGGCATCGCAAAAGAGCGCCTGGGAACGACCAGCTTCCAGGTTTCGATGAACAAGGCCCGTTGGGACGGCCTGCCGCCGGAAATCCAGAAAGCGTTCCGCGACGCTTCGGGTCGTGACTGGTGGGGCCAGGTTGGCGATGTCTGGCGTGGCACAGATGACCACGGCATCGGCATGGCCGTCGAGTCGGGCAACGAGCACATCACCCTGACCGAAGAAGAAACTCAGGCGTTCCGCGACGCTCTGGCCCCGGTGGTCGACCGCTGGATCGAGGAAGTGACCGGTAACGGCATTGATGGTGCCGGACTGGTCGAAAAAGCCCGCGCCGGGATTGCCGCGAACGGCATGAACTAGGTGGATGCGACAACCAATATTGCGACGAGGCCTTCGGGCCTCGTCCGTCGTCTGATTGACTATTGGGCGCTGGCCGGTGGGGTGATACTGCTGGCGGTTGTCGTCATGCAGGTGATCTCGGTCATCGGCGGGGTGGTTTGGAAGCCGTTCCCGGGTGACTATGAGATGACGGAGGTGGGCGTGGTGATCGCGGTGTTCTCGTTCCTGCCGCATTGCCAGCTGCACCGCGCAAATGTCTCGGCAGATATCTTCACGCAGCGCGCACCGCCCTATCTGATCGGTCTGTTCGGGCTGCTTGCCTCGCTGGTTGCCATGGGATTTGCGCTTCTTTTGTGCTGGCGGATGTACTTCGGAATGCTGGACCAGAAGGCCTATAACTACGAGACCACGATCCTGCAGTTCCCGACCTGGATCGGTTTCATTCCGATCCTGATCTCTCTGGCGCTGCTGGCGCTGGCCTCACTGATTACCCTTGCCGAGGAATTCGGCACCCTCCGGAAGGCCTGAACCCAATGCAAGACGCGCTGCTGACCGGGTTCGCCGGGCTTGGAGTCCTGATCGCGCTGATCGCAATCCGCATGCCAATCGGGCTGTCGATGATGCTGGTTGGCGGGGTTGGCGTAACCCTTCTGAACGGCCCGGCGATCTTCATGTCGCAGCTGAAGACACTCGCCTACGGGCAGTTCAGCAACTACGATCTGAGCGTTGTGCCGATGTTCGTGCTGATGGGCGCTCTGGCGACGCGGGCCGGATTCTCGCGCGACCTGTTCCGCGCGGCGAACGCGTGGTTCGGTCGGATGCGGGGCGGCACGGCGATGGCCGCGATTGCGGGTTGCGCGACCTTTGGGGCGGTTTGCGGTTCGTCGCTTGCCACCGCCTCGACCATGGGCAAGGTCGCCCTGCCCGAGCTGCGCCGCTACAATTACTCCGGCGCATTGGCGACCGGAACGCTGGCCGCCGGGGGTGTGCTGGGCATCCTGATCCCGCCGTCGGTGGTCCTTATCATCTATGCGATCATCGTCGAGGCGAACATCGTCACGATGTTCATGGCGGCCTTCATTCCGGGCCTGATGGCGGTGGCGCTGTTTCTGCTGACAATTGCTGTCTATGTCTGGTTCCGCCCCGAGGCAGGGCCGCGAGGAGAAGTCCCGGATCGGGCGGAATTCGTCGCGGCCTCCCTCGGCGTCGTTCCAGTGGCTTTGATTTTTCTGCTGGTGATCGGCGGTATCTACGGCGGCTTCTTCAACCCGACCCCAGCGGCAGCGGTCGGGGTCGCGCTGGTCTGGCTGTTCGGCACGTTCCGGGGCCGGATGCGGTGGGACGATATTTCCGGCGCGTTGCTGGAAACCGCCAAGACGGCGGGCATGATCTATTTGATCATCCTTGGGGCGGAGATGCTGAAAATCTTCATGTCCCGCGCCGGTGTGCCGCAGGCCGCGGCTGAGTGGATGGGCAATTCCGGCCTCGCCCCGATGACGATACTGGTACTCTTGCTGGTGTCCCTGATCATCCTGGGCTGCCTGATGGACTCACTGTCGATGATCCTGCTGGCGATCCCGTTCTTCTGGCCGGTTCTGCTGGAGATCAACGGCGGTCTTTATCAAGGTGCCGACGGTGCGGGCTTCGGGATGTCGACCGAGGATCTGAAAATCTGGTTCGGGATATTGGCGCTGATCGTGGTCGAATTGGGACTGATCACCCCCCCTGTTGGAATGAACGTATTCGTAATCTCGGCGCTCGCGAGGGACACGCCGATGTCGGAGACCTTCAAGGGCGTGATGCCATTTTTCGGAGCTGAATTGATCCGGGTCGCGATTTTGTTGGCTTTCCCAATCATCACGCTTTGGCTACCGCGATATCTGAGCGGTTGAGTCTGAGGGATTGCGCCGCGCTGCGCGCGTCGCCCGGCTGGGGGCTTTGCCCCATTGGACTTCGGCCAATTCCCCCAGGATATTTTCAAACCAATGAGGGAAGGGACGTCAGCCCCTAAAGCCTGTCGCGACCACGAATTTTTCGGAGCTATCAGAGCGGCTGGCCTCGGGCTTCACATGCGCCACCTTGGTGAAACGTTGTTTCAGCACCTTCTGCAATTCCCCTTCGGCTCCGCCAGCCAGAACTTTGGCCACGAAGGTTCCGCCCGGTTCCAGCACGTCGAAGGCGAAATAGGCCGCAGCCTCGCACAGCGCCATGATCCGCAGGTGGTCGGTCTGCTTGTGGCCTGATGCGGCGGCTGCCATATCGGACATCACCACATCCGCGGCACCACCCAGCCACTCACGGACCTTGTCGTCAGCACCGTCCTCGAGAAAATCGAGAACATGAAGCTCTGCACCGGGGATCGGTTCCATTTCCTGCAGGTCGACGCCGATGATCCGGCCCACGGCTTTTCCGGGTTTTTCGCCCAAGGCGTTGATCCGATTGACGGCGATCTGGCACCAGCCGCCAGGTGCCGCGCCAAGATCAACGACGCGCGCACCGGGAACCAGAAATCGAAATTTGTCGTCCAGACCGACAATCTTGTAAGCGGCACGCCCACGCAGCCCCTCGGCCTGCGCCTTCCTGACCCAGGGATCATTCAGCTGTCGCTCCAACCACAGGGTGGAGCTAAGCTTGCGACCGCGCGCGGTCTTGACCCGCACACGCAGGTCGCGCTCTCCGCGCCCGCTGGTTTTCTTGGCCATGATGACCCTCTGACTGTGTCTGTTATCCAGATACTCTTATCGAAGCCGACTGCAAGTCATAGGGCGGTGGCGCCTAGAACGGGCCGTCTTCCAGAACACCGTCGGCAGACATCTGAGAATAGAGCATTCCCTCGCGCAACCCACGATCCGCAACCGTCAATCTGTCCGTCGGCCATAGCCGGAGCAATGCCTGCAGGATCGCAGCGCCGGACATTATCAGAGTGTGACGATCACGACCGATCCGGGGATCGTTTCGCCGCCCGTCGGGGCCAAGATGCAAATAATCCTCGATCACCTTGTTGATCTGATCCGAGGTCATCCGCAGGCCGTCCACCTTATTGCGATCATACCGGCGCAGGCCCAGATGGCTGGCCGCAACGGTCGTGACGGTGCCGGAGGTGCCGACAATCTGAAACCCCTCGCGGGTCTGTTCGTCGGCATAGGGCGCGAAATTCGACAGGTTTTCTTCGAAAAACCAGCTCATCAGAGCGAAGCGTGCGGAGTCGTCGTCCACATCGTTGAATTGCTCGCGCAGCGTGGCAACGCCGAGGGGAACCGATATCCAATCAACCACGCGCGCGGCCGGGAACGGAGCACTGTTAGGGTCAGCGGTCGGCGCGAAGCCCTGGCGCAGCCGCATGATCGCACGGGGTCGTTCCAGTGTGGGCACGCGGGTCAGGTCAATCCAGACCAACTCGGTCGATCCACCGCCGATATCGACGACCAGCAACTGATCGGTCCGGGTCGAGACCAGTGGCGCACAGGAAACGACGGCCAGGCGCGCCTCCTCCTCCGGCTCGATGATTTCCATCGCGAGACCGGTTTCGCGGCGGATCATCTCCATGAAGGTTGCTCCGTTTTTGGCCCGCCGACAGGCTTCGGTCGCGACCAATCGCATCCGTCTTACGTTGTGTTTGCTGAGTTTCTTGGTGCAAATCCGCAGTGCTTGAATCGTGCGCGCCATCGACGCGCGTGACAACTGTCCCGACGATTCCAGGCCGCGTCCAAGTTGCACCGATTTTGAAAAGCTGTCGACAACGTGAAATTGGCTGCCCTTGGGCTGGGCAACCAACATCCGACATGAATTCGTCCCCAAATCCAACGCGGCATAAAGCTCGGACGGATCGGGCGACGGTGGCGCGGGCGTCTCGACCGGTTTCGGGAACGCGTCCGCACCAACGGGACGCTTGGGCGGCATATCGCCCTCCGATATGTAAGTTGCCTCCACAGTAGGGCCGGGTTTTTCGTCGCGCAAGTTTTGTTCTGTTACAGTTGTGTCATCTCATGGTGGAGACGAGCGATATCGCATTCATAACGTGCATGAATATCTTTCACGCCTGGTCCACTGGCAGGCACCAAGTTGTTGCGATACCAATTCGCAGGTCGCGGTTGTGCCGCACGATGTCGAAAAGCGACCCCGAATACCGCGCGGTCGCGCATAGAAGCGGAAGCGAAACCGGCGCCCATAAGGGAATCAGATCATGCCCGATGTCACCATCGTTTACTGGCGCGATATACCCGCCCAGGTCATCGTCGGCAAAGGCCGCTCGGCAGCCAAACGCGCCCTGCCGGAACGTTTCGAACAGGCGATCGACCGTGCCGCGATGAAGACGGGCGCTGCGGAAACCGATGCCTATCTGGCCGAGTGGCGCAAGGCTGATCCGGTGAACATTGACGGCGACCCGGCTGATATCGCCACATCCGAGGCCACTCGCCTGGATATGGAGTATGACCGGGACCGGCTGAAAGTCCTGATCGACAACGGAGGCCGCGCCTGATGGCTTTGTTGAATTTCAAGAAGCGAAGCTCGCCTGCCGCCGGTACGGCTGTTATTGAGGCGTTCCTCGACGGGTACTCCATCGAAGTGATGCCGCGCACGGCTGAGAAGATCCAAGATTTCCGTGCCTTGTTGCCTGCGGGAACGCGCGTCTACATCGCTCATATTGAGGGCACGGCGATTGAGGATATGGTCGCCACCGCGAAACGCTTGAACGCTGACGGCTTCCCCGTGATGCCGCATTTTCCAGCCCGGATCATCACCGATAAGGCGACGCTGGCCGACTGGATTGCGCGTTATCAGGGTGAGGCCGACGTGAAGCAGGCGCTGCTGTTGGCCGGCGGTGTGACCACCCCCCACGGGGACTACGACAGTTCGATGCAGTTGTTGGACACCGCGCTTTTCGACAAGGCCGGCTTCACCCATCTGCACGTCGCCGGGCACCCGGAAGGAAACCGCGATATCGACACTGACGGCACAACCAAGAATGTCGATGAGGCGCTGGCCTGGAAGCAGGGGTTTTCGGAACTGACTGACGCGAAGATGGCAATCGCGACGCAGTTTGCGTTCGAGGCCGCACCGATAATCGAATGGGCCGACAGTCTGGTCGAGACCGGGATCACACTGCCCGTCCACATCGGCATCGCCGGCCCCGCGAAGCTGCAAACGATGATCAAATTCGCCATCGCGTGTGGTGTCGGCCCATCACTGAAGGTTCTGCAAAAACGCGCGATGGACGTCTCCAAACTGCTGCTGCCGTATGAGCCGACGCAGATCATCGCCGATCTGGCGACGCACAAGGCCGCGAACCCCGACTTCAACATCACCAAAACCCATATCTTCCCGCTTGGTGGCATAAAGACCTCGGCCACCTGGGTCACCGAAAATGGCGGGGCCGCTGGAGTCCCTGCTGCCAATTCCTGAAGGACAGTCCCATGACCCGCACCATCATCTCGTCCGCGACCAAGACCATCGCCATCGGCTTTGACGAGCCGTTCTGCGTGATCGGCGAACGGATCAACCCGACGGGTCGCAAGAAGCTGGCGGCCGAGCTTGAGGCCGGGGATTTCACCACCGTCGAGAAAGATGCGCTGGAACAGGTCGCCTGTGGGGCCATGGTGCTGGACATCAACTCGGGCGCGGTTTTTACCAACAAGATGGCCGAAGATCCGCGCTATGCCGACAATAACTTTGTCGAGCCGCCGCTGATGCGCGAGTTGATTACAAGGGTGCAGGCGCTGGTCGACGTGCCGCTGTGTATCGACAGCTCGGTTCCCGGTGCGCTTCAGGCGGGGCTGGAGGCGACGACGGGTCGCCCGCTTCTGAACTCGGTCACGGGGGAAGAGGAACGGCTGGAGGTCGTGCTGCCGCTGGTCAAGAAATATGACGTACCGGTGGTGGCGATATCCAACGACGATACCGGGATATCGGAAGACCCGGATGTGCGGTTTGCGGTGGCGAAAAAAATCGTCGAGCGGGCGGCTGACTTCGGCATCCCTCCTCATGACATCGTGGTTGATCCGCTGGTGATGCCGATCGGCGCGATGGCGACTGCGGGCAAGCAAGTCTTCGCACTGGTGCGCCGTCTGCGCGAGGAACTCGGCGTAAACACGACCTGCGGCGCGTCCAACATCAGCTTCGGCCTGCCCCAGCGCCACGGTATCAACGCCGCCTTCCTGCCGATGGCGATGACGGCGGGGATGACTTCGGCGATCATGAACCCGGTACGCTCGGTCGAGATGGAGGCAATAAATGCCGCCAACATGCTGCTGGATCACGACCCCAACGGCAGCCGCTGGATTGCATTCAGTCGCATTCTGGATCAGGTGCAAACAGGCGCGAATTTCGCAGAGGCCAGCATGGCGGCTAAAGCGACCGCAAGCACCGGACGGCGGCGTGGTGGACGACGCTCGGTCGCTTAATCAAGGTTAGCCGGATGTTTGCCCGCCGCGCACTAACCTGTCGCCATGACTGTCCCGCAACCTGTGACAGCCTCCGATATCTGGATCGATCAGATCTTCAGCGCCGCTTCGGTGCACAAAGGCGGCGTGGTGTGGCGCAACCGCGATTGGGTTGAACGCGAGATTGGATTCGACCGCTTTTACCTGGAAGCCCGCAGCCGTGGATTCCACATGATCGAATGCGGTCCGTAACTGGTCGTCGTCTGCTCCATCGCCCCGATCAAGGCTCCTTTCTGAACCGATTTTCGCGAAGAATCACTCGTGCATGATTTTTCGCGGCAAATCGCAGGCCCTGCGTGTCGCAGTTACGCCGAACATAGCCGCGCGGCGTCTTTCCACCACCCTAAGCTTCGCTATGGTGCGCGCGACTGGAACCGCAGGCAGGCCCATGACCACAGACCCCCTCGTCATCTTCACCCCCTCGGGCAAACGCGGCCGGGTGCCTGTTGGCACCCCGGTCCTGACAGCGGCGCGCCAACTTGGCGTCGATCTGGACTCGGTCTGCGGCGGCAACGGCATCTGCTCAAAGTGTCAGGTCAGCCCCGGTGTTGGGGCTTTCCCAAAGCATGGGCTGACTGTTGCCGAGGACGCCTTGTCGCCGATCAACAAGGTCGAGGAGCGCTATGACCGGGTCCGTGGGCTGACCGTGGGGCGCCGCCTCGGTTGTCAGGCCACGATCCAAAGCGACGTGGTGATCGACGTACCGCCCGAAAGCCAGGTCCATCGGCAGGTTGTCCGTAAGCGCGCGACAGCGCGTGACATCACCATGAACCCTGCCACACGCCTGCGCTATATCGAGGTGGCCGAACCTGACATGCACGCCCCTACGGGCGATCTGGAACGCCTTGGGGATGCGCTACGCGTGGCTTGGGAGGTTGAGGAGATCACCATCGACCTGCCAGTGCTGACCCGTCTGCAACCTGCCCTGCGCAAGGGTGATTGGAAAGTGACCGTCGCCTTGTTCCAAGATCACAACGGTGGGCCGCACCGGGTGCTGGACATCTGGCCGGGCTTCTACGACGGTGCCCTCTACGGGCTGGCGATTGACCTTGGATCGACCACCATCGCGGCCAATCTGGCTGATCTGTCGGATGCGCGCATTCTGGCCTCGACCGGAATGATGAACCCGCAGATCAAGTTCGGCGAAGACCTGATGAGCCGGGTCAGCTATTCGATGATGAATGCCGGAGGCGCGGCTGAGATGACCGCAGCAGTGCGCGATGCGCTGGGCCGCCTGGCAACAGAAATCGCCGCCGAGGCAGACATAGACCCGCGCCTGATTGTCGAGGCGACGGTGGTCTGCAACCCGGTCATGCACCACATCCTGATGGGGATCGACCCGGTCGAGCTTGGTCACGCGCCGTTCGCTCTGGCCACCTCGGATGCGATGGAACAGCCCGCTGCAAACATCGGCCTGACCACGATCAACCCGGCGGCCCGCGCCTATGCCCTGCCTTGTATCGCTGGTCACGTTGGTGCGGATGCAGCCGCGGTTGCCCTGTCCGAAGCGCCGCATCTGGCCGAACCGCTGACCCTGATCGTGGACGTCGGCACCAACGCCGAATTGCTGCTGGGCAACCGGGAACATGGCGTCCTCGCATGTTCCTCGCCCACCGGCCCCGCGTTTGAGGGTGCGCAGATCGCACATGGCCAGCGCGCCGCCCCCGGCGCAATCGAGCGTGTCGAGATTGACCCGGTGACCAAGATCGCCCGCGTCCGCGTCATCGGTTGCGATCTCTGGTCCGATGATCCGGAATTTGCCACCGCCACCGCCGTCAGCGGCATAACCGGCATCTGCGGGTCCGGCATCATCGAAGCGGTTGCCGAGATGCGCATGGCCGGGTTGATTGATCCGTCAGGGCTGGTCGGGTCGGCCGAGGCAACCGGCACTGACCGTATGATCCCGGAAGGGCGCACCCATTCTTACATCCTCCACGACGCGACCGGCGAAGGCGGCCCGTTGATTACGGTTACCCAGGGCGACATCCGCGCCATTCAACTGGCGAAATCAGCGCTTTTTGCCGGGGCGCGGTTGCTGATGGACGAAATCGGCGTCGATACCGTTGACCGGGTGATCCTAGCCGGCGCATTTGGGGCGCATATCTCGCCCAAACACGCGATGGTGCTGGGGATGATCCCGGATTGCCCGCTAGAGCATGTCACTTCTGCCGGCAACGCCGCCGGGACCGGCGCAAGGATCGCGCTGGCTGACATTGATGCGCGGGCCGGGATCGAAGCACGGGTTCGCAAGATCTCCAAGATCGAAACCGCGCTGGCCCCACGCTTTCAGGAGCACTTCGTCGCCGCGAACGCGATACCGCATGCCACAGCCTCGTTTCCGAACCTCAGCGCCGAAGTGACCCTGCCAGATGTGTCGTTCAACACCGGATCGGGCGGCGAAGGGGGCGGGCGGCGCAGGCGGCGACGGGGCTGACCCTCACGCTATCCTCACGAACTCGTCATGTCCTGATTTGAAACTGATTGCCGGGCTGCCCCGTAACTCCTTGTACAACGACGCTCAGAGTGGGTATCGAGATGTGCAATAGAGTGAGGTTACACCCCGTGCTTACCACAATCAAAATGACATTGACCGCCAGCGCACTGGCTCTGGCAACAGCCGGTTCGGCATTTGCTGCCGCCCACGCCAACCCCGAAGTGGGTGGTGCCGAGATGTTCGCCGACAAGAACATCATTGAGAACGCAGTGAATTCGCCGATCCACACCACGCTGGTTGCTGCCGTTAAGGCCGCCGGTCTGGTCGAAACTCTTTCGGGCGAAGGTCCGTTCACCGTGTTTGCCCCAACCGACGCCGCGTTCGCCGCCCTGCCCGCAGGTACGGTTGAAATTCTGGTGATGCCGGAAAACAAGGCAACGCTGACAGAAATCCTGACCTGCCATGTGGTTGGTGCCGGCGTCATGTCTGATGCCATCGCCGGGATGATCGCAGACGACAATGGCAGTCACCCGGTCGAAACCCTCGGCGGCTGTATTCTGCAGGCGAAGATGGATGGCGACATGATCACCCTGACCGACGAAATGGGCGGTGTTGCCACCGTGACTGTTGCCGACGTCAAACAAAGCAACGGCGTCATCCACGTCATCGACGCTGTGCTTTTGCCGGGTGCCGACGACGCGATGGGCGACTCGATGGATTCGTCGATGAATGACTCTATGGAAATGGAGAATCCGATGGTCGGCGGTGCAGAAATGCTCGCCTCCAAGGACATCATCGACAACGCCGTGAACTCACCCATCCACACCACGCTGGTTGCTGCCGTGCAGGCGGCTGATCTGGTCGAAACGCTGAAAGGCCCCGGCCCGTTCACCGTGTTCGCGCCGACCGACAATGCGTTTGCAGCGCTGCCCGACGGCACGGTCGAGACGCTGTTGAAGCCTGAAAACAAAGCGACGTTGCAAAAGGTTCTTACCGCGCATGTCGTGGCTGGCGCCGTGACCGCAGAAGACCTGATCGCAGCAACACGCAAATCGCATGACGGGTTTTACCACTTCAACGCCGTGTCCGGCGACGCGCTGTCCGCGAAATCCACGCGCAGTGGCCGGGTGTTCATCTTTGACGAAAGCGGCAACGCCTATGAAGTGACAACGGCCAATGTGATGCAGTCAAATGGTGTCATTCACGTCGTCGAAGGCGTGCTGCTTCCACGCTAAATACAAGCGATTTTAATGAGTTATGGGCCGCCCCAGCAGGGGCGGCCTTTTTACATCTGCGATGTTCTCACGCTAGGATTGATTCCAACGCGCGGATTTCGCCCGCCGCCTTCACACAATTGACTTTTGCAGGATTGATTTGGATGCTCGCTCAGCGGAGGGGCGCAATCTACCAGCCCTCAATATCGAGTGAAGCCAGCTTCGCCCGGCGGGGTGAGCAAGAGCATTAGGAACGTCGAATGTCGCATTTCACCAGCGCATCATTAATAATGTTCGCGGTCGCCGCCTTGGGCATTACTCCTGCCCAATTTGAAAGCCACTCCGACGCCACTGATAGCGCGCCACCGACTAGCATCATGGATTTCGTGGAAGCCTCGCCGGATCACACCAACTTGGCTGCGGCACTTCGCCTGGCCCGACTGTCCGAGATGCTGGCCCAACCAGGCGATTATACTTTGTTCGCGCCAACTGACAGCGCGTTCGCGACGCTCCCGCCCTCAATTATCCCGCTTCTTCTCCGGCCATTGGAATTGGCCGAAATCCTGCGCTGCAATATCGTCGACGGTGCCCAGCTTCGACAGGATATGCTGGATGAAATCGACGCGGACGGGCGGTCAACAACTGTCAGCGCCCAAGCATGGTGCGCTTCGGCAGCGATCCGAGCCGACGACTCCGTACGGATTTACGACAACTTCGGTGCCTCAGCGCTCGTGACGGCAGCAGATCAGGTGCAATCCAATGGCGTTGTTCATGTGACAGACAGCTTTCTTCTGCCTGACCCTTCAGACATTGCGATAATAGCAGCGTATCCCGACACAGATCCGAATGCAGGTCAGGAAACTGGTGAGGCCGGGCCTGACGGACAGATGCGCGAGGATCGCACGATAATCGAAAACCTGCGAAATGTTCCGGAACTGTCGAAATTTCTACAGATGATTGAAGCGACAGACTGGGCTGAACGTTTGGACAGCGAGGGGTCGTTCACATTGATTACCCCAAACAATGCTGCCTTTGCGTCGATTTCTGAGGGCGAATTCAGCCGTCTGCTGGAACCCGAGCAATCTGCACTGCTGACAAAACTTGTTGGCAGCCACATTCTGCGTCGGACATTGGATCTTGACGATCTGAGAGCGAACTTGTCTCGAGGACCGCGGAATTTCTTTCACACCAGCGCAGAAACTGGCGACGCTGTATCAATATTTGCGGCAGGAAATGCGGCACCACGAGTCTTCGATGAATCCGGACGTTCGTACGACGTGATCGAAAAGAACCTGGCCCAGTCGAATGGCGTCATTCACGTAATCGGCGGTATATTACGGCCACGATAATGCCGGGATACCGTGCGTATCCGATCCGCCCGCTTCACCGCCTGACTTGACCAGCAGCCCAAGGTCTCCTACCTGATTGACCAGTCGCGGGTGTAGCTCAATGGTAGAGCAGCAGCTTCCCAAGCTGAATACGAGGGTTCGATTCCCTTCACCCGCTCCAATCCTTTTAGCGCTCAGATACAGCGCCCACCATCGACCTCCATGGCGACGCCGGTGATCATGCTGGCCTCGTCCGAGCACAGGAAACATGCCGCATTGCCCATATCTTCGGGCGTCGAAAACCGGCCCAGCGGAATGGTCGCCAGAAACTTCGCGCGGATTTCGGGCGTGTCCTCTCCCATGAAGGACTTCAGCAGCGGGGTTTCGCCCGCCACCGGGTTCAGCGCGTTGACCCGCACGCCAGACGGCGCCAACTCGACAGCCATCGCTTTCGTGGCGGTGATTACCCACCCTTTCGACGCATTGTACCAATTCAGATTTGGCCGTGGGCTGACCCCGGCGGTGCTGGCAATATTCAGGATCACGCCAGAACCACGCGCCTTCATCGCAGGCACGAAGGCCTTGGCCATGAGGTAGATCGACTTGACGTTGACGGCCAGAACCCGGTCGAAATCGGCCTCGCTGATGGTTTCCATTGGCCCGGGTAAATGGGTAACACCGGCGTTGTTGACGAGGATATCAACGTCGCCTGCCATAGCCGCCAGAGCATCGACCGAGGCTTTGTCCGAGACATCGACTTGCTGCGCAATCGCCCCATTGCCAATCTGCGCTGCGACTTCTTCGGCCCCTTCACCGTTAAGATCCGCTACAATCAACTGCGCGCCCTCGGCGGCGAATTTCTCGGCAATCCCGGCCCCGAAGCCCTGCGCCGCGCCGGTCACTAATGCGCGTTTACCTGCAAGTCTCATGATGCCCGCTCCCGTAATTCTGATTTTGTCCGTCGTTTGGCAATCTCGCGATAAAGCGCCTCAGGGGAAACCCCGATTTCTTCGGCCAGCCCGATGCGTTTGCCTTTGGGCGGCAGCACGCGCCCTTCAGCCAACCAGCTATCCAACCGTGCCGCGACGCCACGAAGCGACAGTATTTCAGCGCGCGTGCGCGCGGCGCGTACCTCGACGGACAGATGACGCGCATATGCCAATGCCAGCGCCGGATCTCGCGCCAACGCCTGGCGCAGAATTGGCATCGCGACGATACCGACCCGCGAGCGCATAGTCGTGCGCGCCGAACAGTGTGTACGCTCAGCAAAGACCGAGGCTTCTGCCAAGACCGCCCCAGGTCCGGCGCGTTGCAGCACGCTGATCTGACCGTCGTTCTGGTGCCGAAGCAGCCGAACTTCCCCCTCCAGAACAAGAAAAAGTGACATGATTTCATCACCTTGATCAAAGAGCATTACGCCCGCAGCAAGGCTACTTTGGCGAGACGCCATCCGGCTAGGCGATCGGAAAAATCATCGGACATGATCGGGATCATGTTTCAACGAGATACCCGTTGGCAAGTGTGTTCCGTCTTACCGTCGCAATTCTGCGGAGCCTCGCGATATGAAATCCTTCCTGATCCTTCTGGCCCTCACCCTGCCGGTCGAAGCGCAGCACACACAACACGCGCAGCATCTGCAGCAAGCGGAAGTCGGGGGGCCGGGTGCGTTGCGCGAAGTTGGTCAGTCTGCATTTGTCGCCATCTCCGAGAGATCAACGCGCTTGCAAGATGATCCGGAAACCGACTGGTCGCAGGTATCCATCGACCGGCTGCGGGATCATCTAGTTGACATGGATCTGGTCTTCACCGGCGCGCGCCAGACGTCTCAGCGCAACGCCGATGGCCTCACCTTCACCCTAACCGGTCCACCCGCCGTACGCGATGCAATCCGCCGGATGCTATTCGCACATTCCTCAGTCGGCGATTTCCCGGCCACCTGGACTGCCGAAGCGAACGAAGTCCCGGACGGAGCCAGCCTGCGCCTGACAGCCCCGCGACAAGATCACGACCAGATCGCTGCGCTTGGGATTTTCGGACTGCTTGCCGATGGGGATCACCACCGCCGCCACCATTGGATGATGGCCACCGGGCAGTCTCCGCACTGATCGCTCAGACAGCCTTCGAGGTCGCCCACTCGACCTGTTCGATTCCAGCAAGGCGTGCGAATCTTGTGAGTTCTGAGTCAAGCCGGTCGAACCGTGCCGCTGGCCACTTCACGCCCGGTTCCGGCCAGAACCCTACGACACGCATCCATTCAGCAGCCCGGTCAGCGCGCAATTCTATCCTGCCCACGAACCGATCTCCCTCAAGTAGGGGGTAAACGTAATAGCCCCAGCGCCGTTTTGCAGCGGGCACGAACATTTCGTTGCGATAGTCAAAGCCGAACAGCCGTTCCAGCCTTGCCCGGTCTCGGATTGCCGGATCAAACGGGTTCAGGATCCGAAGCCGCGTGGTCGGTTGCGGGGCGCTGTGCAGCCGATCCGCGATATCCGCCACCGCCCAGGTCTGGCGCGCAAGACGGTCAGCCCCGACGACCTCGACTGGGATCAGATCACGCCGCGCCGCCCAGAATTTTGCCTCGCCGGCGTCCGTCGCGCCCCAGAAACGCTGGACCTCGCCAACCGTGCCGATACTCAGCCGATCCAGCGCTTGATCGCACAGCCAGTTCGCCTGCGCTGCCTCATCCGGGCCATTGCGCAGATGGTCAGGAAATACCCGGTCGCCCAGATTATAAAACTTCACGAAATTCTCACGATAGCAGGTGGCGAGGTCGCCTGTGTACCACATTTGATCGAGCGCCTTCTTGTGCGGCGGACGGGCCCACATTTCGCGCTTGCCCTCTATCTTTGTATCGAACGCATGGGTCGATAGCGCGCCTTCGGCATCGATCCGGTCGCGAATGCGCTGAATTTCCCCTCGTGCCATCCCAGAGCGATACCAATCACTGTTCGCCACCTTCGCACCAAGCCGGCGAAATTGTCGCTGCCACATGGGCAGGGTCTCCATCGGTATCAAGCTGGCGTCATGGGTGAAATGTTCGAAGATCAGCCGGTCACGTCCGAGCAAAGGCCAAAGCATCTTCTCACGGTAGTTCTGATTACGGGACCAGAGGATGTGATGATGCGCGCGGGTTACATTGCGGATGGTGTCAATCTGCACAAAGCCCAAACTGCGGATCAAAGCCATCACGTCCAGCGGGCCCGTCGGCGTATCAGCCAGTCCGTTGGTCCATAGCCACAGCCGGCGGGCGTCTTTGTTGGCAATCCTCAGAATGCTCAATCGCCCAACCTCAACATCTTACGCTCGTAAGTTCTCAATTTCCTACCCATGCAGCGCCGCCACCGTCTTCAGCGTCGAGAACCCGTAAAGTGCTTCGAACCCCTTTTCGCGCCCGTGCCCTGATTTACCGGTGCCGCCGAACGGCAACTCGACACCGCCCCCTGCCCCGTAATTGTTAATGAACACCTGTCCCGAGTGCAGCGCCTTGGCCAGTCGCATCTGCCGCGCCCCGTCGCGGGTCCAGATACTGGCGACGAGGCCGTAGTCGGTGCCGTTTGCGATCGCCAGGGCTTCAGCTTCGCCGTCGAATGGGATGACAACCTGAACCGGGCCAAAAATCTCATCGCGTGCCAACGGATGATCCGGAGGAACCCCGGCGAAAAGCATCGGGGCGACGTAGTGCCCACCGTCCGGCGCCTCGTCGGAGATGTTGCCTCGCGCGGCAACTTCCAGATTTTCGCCTTTGGTGAGGAACCCTTCGACGATCCCTTTCTGGCGGGCTGATATGAGTGGCCCCAGATCGCGATCCTGATCAGCTGGTGCGGCTACTAGCTGCTGATATCGCTCGGCCATTCGCGCTACGACTTGATCATAGACGCCACGCTGGACCAGAATTCGCGAGGATGCCGAGCAAGTCTGTCCCGCGTTCTGTATCCCCGCATTAACCAGAAACGGCAGCGCTGCGTCGATGTCTGCGTCGTCGAATACCAGCTGGGGCGACTTGCCACCCAATTCCAGAGTCACCGGGACTACGTTCGCCGCTGCTGCCGCCTGAACCGCCGCGCCGGTTGCAACCGATCCGGTGAACGAGACGTGATTCACTCCGGGATGTCCGGCCAACGCTGCACCGGCTTCTGCCCCCAACCCCGGCACCACATTCAGCGCGCCCGCAGGCAGCCCTGCCTGCATCGCCAAATCCGCGAAAGCGAGCGCGGTCAGGCACGCCTCCTCGGCCGGTTTCAGCACACAAGCGTTGCCCATCGCCAGCGCCGCCCCGACTGAGCGCCCGATGATCTGCATCGGGTAGTTCCACGGCACGATATGGCCGGTCACGCCGTGGGGTTCGCGCAGGGTGTAGACGGTGTAGCCATCCAAATACGGGATAGTCTCACCCATCACCTTATCCGCAGCGCCGCCGTAAAATTCGCAATACCGCGCCAGCGCCAGTGCATCGGCCTTTGCTTGCGTCAGAGGCTTACCTACATCTGCCGCCTCGATCCGTGCCAGCCGGTCAGCGTTTTCGGCGACCAGCTGCCCCAATCGCGTCAGAACCCGCCCGCGGCCTGCCGCCGGAGTCTGGCCCCAATCGCCCCGCAGAGAGGTTCGCGCTGCGCCTACAGCAGCATCGATATCCGGCGCGCCACCAGCGGCAATTCGCGCGATCTCTGTGCCGTCGGATGGGTTTTCGAGCGCCAATGTCCGCCCAGACTCCGCTGCGATCCAACGTCCTGCGATCAGGCATTTGTCAGTTTCAAACCACAGGTCGGTCATGGGGTGGATCCTATCGTGAAGCGCAGTCGGTGGGTTTGGTGGGTAAGCTCGGAAGGGCCCTCAACAAGGTCCTTCGCCAGTGGGCAGGTCTTCAAGACGTGACGCCAGAAATGGATGGCATCATGCATGATCCCCAGTTCCCAGCGCCCCGGCGTTTTCTCAAAGGCCAGATGCGCCGCGCGGGTTCCGATGCTGCGTCGCCGGTGTTGTGGGAAGATGCAGAACTCGCACATCTCGGTGAAACCCGGGTAATCCTCGGTGACCAGAAACCCAAGTTGGTCGCTATCGAGGATGCGGTACACCCGGACATTCGGGTCACGCAGGAATTCCTCGGCAATGGCATCGGGGTCATTGTCTGGCTCACCAAGCTCCGCAAAATAAGTGCACAGCTGCTCCGTCATCGCTGCCTCGTCAGATGGGCGTTCCAGCCTAAGCACGCAGTGCCTCGATCTTCGGCAGGACTGGCGCGGCGGCGATCAGCGCACGGGTGTAGGGGTGCTGCGGCGCGGTGAAGACCGCTTCGGTCTCCCCCTCCTCCACGATCTTGCCAGCCTGCATCACCAGCACCCGGTCGGTGATCCGGCGCACGACACTCAGGTCATGGCTGATGAACAGGAAAGACAGACTGAATTGGCCGCAAAGGTCCACCAGCAAGTCCAGAATGCGGGCACGCACAGACACGTCGAGCGCCGAAACTGCTTCGTCCAGAACCACCAACTCGGGCCGGTTGATCAGCGCACGCGCGATGGCGATGCGCTGGCGTTGACCGCCTGAGAATTCGTGGATGTATTTGTCGGCATCCGAGGGGCGTAGATGAACGGCCTCCAGGACATCGGCAACTGCGCGCGCCCGGTCCGCGCCGCTGGGTGGATTGTCCAGCAAGTGCAGTGGTTCGGCAACCAACCGCGCGACCCGGTGGCGTGGATTGAAACTGCCGTAGGGATCCTGAAACACCACGTTCATCTTGCGCCGCACGGCCAAATTGGGACGCTTACCCGTGAACACCGGTTGGCCATCGAGTTCGATCCGCCCGCCCTGTATCTGCTCAAGGCCCAGAATGGCCCGCGTCAGGGTCGACTTGCCGCAGCCCGACTCGCCCACCAACCCCAGCCGGTCGCCTGCGTTCATTATGAAGCTGACGCCATCGACGGCCCGGAATCGGCCATGGGGCGCAAATAGATGTGGGCGCGGCGTGGGATAGTCGCGGATCACTTCGTCGACGCGCAGCATGGGCGCACCTTCGGACGCCTCGGGCAGATCCACGACATGATCCGAGGCCTCGAACAGCATCCGCGTGTAGGGATGTGTCATGCCGTGCAGCAGGGCCTGGGTTTCGCCCTGCTCGACCACTTCCCCGTCTTTCATCACGACGATCCGGTCGGCCATATCAGCAACCACGGCCAGATCATGGGTGATCATCAGCATCCCCATGCCAAAGTCGTCCACCAGCCCACGCAGCAGGTCGAGAATCTGCGCCTGCGTCGTCACATCCAGTGCCGTCGTTGGCTCGTCAGCAATCAGCAGTTTCGGTCGTAGTGCGATGGCCATGGCGATCACCACGCGCTGACGCTGACCGCCGGAAAGCTCATGCGGATAACGATCCAGTGGGAACGCCTCTAGGCCCACGCGGTCCAGCACGGCACGCGCGCGTTGCGAGGCTTCGGCGCGGCCCGCCGCGCCATGGATCAGGATCGTCTCGGCCACTTGCGCACCGATCGTCTGAACCGGATTCAGCGCCGTCATCGGTTCCTGAAACACCATTCCGATGTCGTTGCCGCGTCGGTCGCACATCTCGCCCTCGGACAGGGTCATTAGGTCAGTACCGTCCAGCACGATCGTACCTGTCGTTTCCGCCCCGTCGGGCAGCAACTGCATCACGCTTAGCGCCGTCATCGATTTGCCCGACCCGCTTTCACCGGTGATTGCCACGATCTGACCCGGTGCGACGTCCAGAGAGACGTCCCGCAGGATCGGTGTGCCGCGAATAGCCAGCGACAGACCGCTGATCTCCAGCAGGGTCATACCGACCGCTCCCGAAGGCGCGGATCCAGCAGATCGCGCAGCCCGTCGCCCATCAGGTTCAGACCAAGTACAGTGAGGATAATTGCAAGGCCGGGGATCAGTGCGAGATGCGGCGCGATGGACACCAGCGTTTGCGCGTCCGCCAACATCCGCCCCCAACTTGGTGTCGGCGGTTGCGCGCCAAGGCCCACGTAGCTGAGTCCCGCCTCAGCAAGAATGCCCAAGCTGAACTGGATTGTTCCCTGCACGATCAACAGGTTGGCGATGTTGGGCAAGATATGCTCGGCGCTGATCCGGGCCGCGCCCTTACCCGCGACGCGTGCGGCCATTATGAACTCGCGCCCCCAGAGGCTTAGTGCACCGCTTCGGGTCAGGCGGGCGAAAACGGGGATATTGAATATGCCGATGGCGATGATGGCATTCACTGCGCTTGCCCCGAAGACAGCAGTGATCAGGATCGCAATGACGAGGCTGGGGAAAGCAAAGATCAGGTCGTTGCCGCGCATTATGACTTCGTCGAGCCAACCACCATGGCGCGCCGCCGCCGTCAGCCCCAGCGGGACACCGGCCAGCATCCCGATGCCCACAGCCACTAGTGCCACCGCAATCGAAGTGCGCGCACCCACCATGATCATCGTCAGAATGTCGCGGCCAAAATGATCCGTGCCCAGCAGATTGCCGTCTCCCGGGCGCTTCAGCTTGCCCGCAATATCGAGCACGGTGTGGTCGGAGGGCGTCCAGACAAACGAAATCAGGGCGCCCACAACGAAAAGCCCCGTCAGAACAGCGCCCAATACCAGATTGCGATTCCACCGCATCAGGTACGGGTCCGCAAGCGAGGGTCAACGGCGGCATAGGCCAGATCGACAAGAAAATTCACGCAGATCACGGCGAAGACCAGCAGCATGACGACAGACTCGACGACAATCAGATCGCGCTGGCTGATGCTCTGGAACACCAACCGTCCAAGACCCGGCAGGAAAAACACCTGCTCGATGATGATCCCGCCCGCCAGCAGAAACGAGAATTGCAGGCCCAGAATCGTCAACACGGGGATCAGGGCGTTGCGCACCCCGTGTTTCCACAGGGCATGGCGACGGCTCAGCCCTTTGGCGCGGGCGGTGCGCATGAAATCCTCGTCCAGCATGTCCAGCAAGGACGACCGCATGACCCGCGCCAGAATTGCCGCTTGCGGCAGGGCCAGACTGATTGCGGGCAGCGTCAGTGCCTTCATGCCGCCCCAGAAACCCTTCTCCCACCCCGGAAAGCCACCGGCAGAGAACCAGCGCAGGTTGATGGCAAAGACCAGCACCATCATCATCGCGAACCAGAAATTCGGCACCGCAACGCCAAGCTGCGACAGCCCGATCACGGCCGTATCACCTGCCTTGCCACGCCGGCTGGCGGCGTAAATCCCCGCCGGAAAAGCAATCAAAGTGCTCAGCGTCAGTGCGTAAACTGCCAGCGGTAACGACACCCGCATTCGATCCGAAATCATCTCGGCCACCGGGGTGCGATAGGTGTAGGAGGTGCCGAAGTCCAAACGCATTAGCCCGCTAACCCAGTCAAAATACCTCTGGTATCGTGGCACATCGAGGCCCAACTCGGCCCTGAGCGCGGCCACCGTATCCGGCTGCGCATTGATCCCCAGCATGTAGCTTGCCGGATCGCCCGGCGCGACCTCGACCACCAGAAAGATAACCAGCGAGGCGACTGCCAAGCTGATGATTAGGGAGGACAATCGGCGGAGAGCGTACCTGAACATGCAAGCGACACTAGGCGGGGGTGTGCGGGGCGTCCAGATCGCAAACAGATCGGAAAAGGGTCGCCACTTGGCAACCCTTTCAGGGAGCCAGCGCGACTGGTGTAATGTCTACTCCGCCCAGTAAACCGCTGTCAGATCAATCGCCTGGGTCGGCTGGTTGGTCCAGATTCCCACCACGTTCGCCTTGGCAACGCCAAGTGCTGCCAACTGGAACAGATATCCGTTGACGTAATTCTCCGAGATATTGCGCTGTGCGTCCGCCATCAGAGCATTGCGGGCGTCCGGATCGGTGGTTGAATTCAGCTCGGTCATGATCGCCTGGAACTCTTCCGTGCCATACTGGAAGTAGTAGTCCGGGTTGCCATAGATGCCGATGTCCATAGGTTCGGTATGGCTGACAATGGTCATGCCGAAGTCCTTGCCACGGAACGCCTCTTCCAGCCACTGCGCCCATTCGAGGTTGGTGATCTCGGTCTCGATGCCAACGGCGCGCAACTGGGCGGCGATGATCTCTCCGCCCCGGCGCGCGTAGGAGGGCGGCGGCAGTTTCAGCGTGGTGGTGAAGCCGTCGGCCAGTCCCGCCTCGGCCAGCAGAGCTTTGGATTTTTCGGGGTCGTATTCCGAGTTGCCGGTCAGATCCACATAGGCTGGGTTGTGCGGCGCGAAATGGGTGCCGATTGGCGTTCCATAGCCGAACATCGCCCCGTCAATGATCGCTTGGCGATCAATCGCATGGGTGATTGCCTGACGCACCAGTATGTTATCCATCGGTGGCATCTTGTTGTTGATTGCAAGGATCGTCTCGCCCTCGGTCGAACCGACAAGCACCGTAAAGCGCGGATCCGCCTCGAACTGAGGCAGGTTTTCCGGTGCCGGAAAGCCGATAAATGCGTCGATATCCTCGGCCATCATCGCGCCGAACGCCGCCGTCGGGTCATTGATGAACTTGAACGTCGCGCTTTCCAGCTTGGCCGGCGTTCCCCAATAGTCATCGTTGCGCACGATCTCGATCCGGTCGCCCTGCACCCAGTCGGCGAACTTGAAAGCGCCGGTCCCAATGGGGTTCGAGGTAATCGTTTCGATACTTTCGGGCGCGACAATCACGGCATCGCCCCAGGCCATGTTGAACAGGAAATTGCCGTTCGGTTCGCTCAATGTCACCTGCACTGTCAGCGGGTCGATAACTGTGACATCGGTGATCCCGGCGAACAGGGGTTTCTGCGCGTTGGTGCTGTCCTCGGCGCGTGCCCGGTCGAGGCTGAATTTCACATCCTCGGCGTCCATCCCCGTGCCGTCGTGGAACGTCACGCCGTCGTGGAGTTTGAACGTGTAGGTCAGCCCGTCGTCAGAAATCTCCCAACTTTCCGCCAGCCCGGCAACGACCGAACCATCGGCCATGAAGCGGGTCAGACCTTCGAAGATGTTGGAATAGACCACATTGTCGATCGCCCCTGCAGCGGCCGAGGTCGGATCCAAATGCGGCGGTTCCAATTGGCTACCGACGGTGATCGAGGTTTGCGCCTGCGCCAATCCAGCGCTCAGCGTCCATGCGCTGGCCAGAATTACGGCTTTTGCGGAAAATTTCATCTCGGTCACCCCCTTGGTGGCTGTCGGTATCAGGTCTTGTTCGGTGTCAGCAAGGCAAACAGGCTGTGTCCTATCACCTGTGCCGACGTAATCATGTCGTCCACCCCGATCCATTCGTCGGGTTTATGGGCCAGTTCCAGAATCCCTGGCCCGTAGGCGATACAGTTTTTCAACTTGCCGATGCGGTCAATGTGTTTCTGGTCATATGACCCCGGAGAGGCCACATATTCCGGCGGTTTTCCCGTCACATCGCGGATCGCCTGATCAACGGTCGTCACGATAGGGGCGGACTTGTCGGTCATCGAGGGGACCACCCGGTTCAACTCGGTCAGCTTGTAGTCAAAATCGGAGCGCGATGCCTTCAACCCGTCCAGCAGGCCGGTCACTTCTGCGGCGACGCCATCGGCATCCTCTTCAATCAAATAACGCCTGTCGATTATGATACGACAACTGTCCGGCACACAGTGGCTGGGAAGCGCGCCAGACTCCTCATCAGGTTCCCCCTGCCCGCCGTGGATCGAGTTGATGTTCATCGTCGATGAACGCGCGCCTTCCGGGACCACTGGCATTTCGGTGTGGCGCGCGGCCATTGCCGGGAACAAATCGGTTTCAAATTTCTCCAGCACCGCGCCCATGTGACGCACTGCGCAGTCACCCAGGAACGGCATCGAACCGTGGGCGATTTCCCCGAACGTCTCGATCTCGGCCCACCAGCCGCCGCGATGGCCAAGGCAGATGCGGTCGGGATTTAACGGTTCTGGGATGATGACGTGCTGGACGCGCTTGGGGTCAAAATAGCCAAGCTGTGCCAAATGCGCGACGCCGCCATAGCCGCCGGATTCCTCATCCGCCGTGCCCGAGATTTCGATGGCTCCTGCATAGTCCGAGCATTCTTCAATGAAGGCTTCGGCCGCAATGATCGAGGACGCCAGCCCACCCTTCATGTCGCAAGCCCCGCGCCCGTATATGCGCCCGTCTTTCAATTCGCCTCCGAAAGGATCGAACGTCCATCCGAGGCCAACTTCGACAACATCGGTGTGGCTGTTGAAATGCACGCAATCGCCTGCCCGCTTACCCTCACGCCGCGCGATGATGTTCCAGCGCGGATAGGCGTCGCTATCGCCGGGTGCACCAGTGGCGCGTTCGAAGACGCAATGAAAGCCACGCTTGCGCAGGCGGCGTTCCAGGTAATCGCAGATCGCGTGGTAGTTTTCACCCGGCGGGTTGAGCGTCGGGATGCGGATCAGCTCTTGGGTCAGCGCGATCAGGTCGTCGCGTTTATTGGCGATGCGGGTGGACAGGGCGTCGGCAGGATCGGGCATTGCTGGAGTGAGTCCTGAGCGGGTTGGATCGATGCTGCGATGTTAGGGCATGAACTGAGTGCGCGAAATGGGCTATGGTCATTTGCTCTAAGGCGCACCTTAGTCGCTATTTCGCCGATATCGAGTGCAAGCCGCGCCAGCGACTGTCTGCGGGTAGGCGCATCGACGATAGATCGGCGCAATTTATCGAACAGCGGCAACTCTAACTTCAATGAGAATTCAACGTCGCTGCAGCGCCTTCCCGAGGGGCAGACAGGCGCGTGTCCGGGGCCCAACGGGCTTGATTCCGGGCGAAGGGACGCTTGAAACGAAAGTCTTCTTCAGACGCTTTCGCAACACTTTCCACCTCACTATATCCGCCCACAACCTCCCCCCGCTCGATTGAACCACCCACCACCCAAACCCGACCCACTCCCATGAACACGCGCGATCAAAGGCCCTTTCGCAGGCAGGGCCACTTCCCTATAACCGCGCCCGAGCAAAGGCGGAGATTTCCCATGCGGCAGGCAACCCTTACCCGGAAGACCTCGGAGACCGATATCAGCGTCGAATTGATCCTCGACGGGATCGGGCGGTTTTATAACGCCACCGGCGTCGGGTTCTTCGATCATATGTTGGACCAACTGGCAAAACACGCGATGATTGACCTGAAAGTCCGTGCTGAGGGCGATACTCATATCGACGATCACCACACGGTCGAAGATGTCGGTATCACTATCGGTCAGGCCTTCAAGGAGGCGATTGGCGATAAGCGCGGTATCACTCGCTATGGCGAGTGTGCGCTGCCGATGGACGACGCACTTGTGCGGGTGGCGCTTGACCTTTCGGGGCGTTCCTATCTGGTCTGGAACGTGGATTTCCCGACCTCCAAGATCGGCGATTTCGATACAGAACTGTTGCGCGAATTCTTCCAGGCGCTGACCAGCAACGCAGGGATTACCCTGCATGTCGATCTGGCGCATGGTCTCAACAGCCACCACATCGCCGAGGCAGCTTTCAAGGCAGTCGCCCATGCCCTGCGTCAGGCCGTGGCGCTGGATGAGCGTAAGCAGGGCGAGATCCCCTCGACCAAGGGCGCGCTGTAGCACGTGACCACGGTTCTGATCGACTATGACAGCGGCAATCTGCATTCAGCAGAAAAGGCGTTTCAGCGCATGGCAGCCGAGGTCGGCGCGGGCGACGTGGTCGTCACGTCTGACGCCGAAGTCGTGGCGCGTGCCGATCGCATCGTACTGCCCGGCGACGGCGCATTCCCGGCCTGCCACGCCGCCCTGACCGGGCGTTCCGGCCTCTATGAGGCGATGGTCGAGGCGGTTGAGGTCAAAGGTCACCCGTTCATGGGGATCTGCGTTGGCATGCAGCTTATGGCGACACGCGGGTTGGAATACACCGAGACTCCGGGGCTGGACTGGATCGGCGGCACCGTGGACCGGATCGCACCGACAGACCCGACGTTGAAAATTCCACACATGGGTTGGAACGATCTGGTAATCGACGCGCCGCACCCAGTGCTGGAGGGCATCTCGACAGGCGACCACGCCTATTTCGTACACTCCTACCAGATGCAGGTCGATGATCCGGCGCAACTGCTGGCGCACTGCGATTATGGCGGGTCAATCACCGCGGTGGTTGGTACGGAAAATCGGATCGGGACGCAATTTCACCCCGAGAAAAGTCAGGCAGCAGGCCTGCGCATGATTGCAAATTTCCTGCGCTGGCAACCTTAATCGCCGTCGCTTACGCCAGCCTCGGCAAAACTCGCCATGCCGGAATGACAGGCAACAGCCGCTTTCAGCACGCCGAGCGCCAGCACCGCACCTGACCCTTCGCCCAGACGCAGGCCCAGGGAAAGGATAGGCTCCTTTTCCAGATCGCCGAGCAAGCGCCCGTGGGCGCCTTCTTCCGACTGATGTCCGGCCACGGCGTGGTCCAGAGCGTGGGGCGCGGCACATTCCAGCGCCGCTGCAGACGCCGTAACGATGAATCCGTCAAGAATGACCGGAATGCGCTCGATCCGAGCGCGCAGGATCGCCCCGGCAATCGCCGCCATCTCGCGCCCACCGAGGCAACGCAGTGCTTCGAGGGGGTCCGAAAGGCGCGATGCGTGGCAGGCCAAACCCGCGTCCACGACCGCCCGTTTGCGCACCAAACCGTCGTCATCGACCCCGGTGCCGCGTCCAACCCAGCCCTCCGCGCCGCCACCAAACAGCGCCGCCGCTAATGCCGCTGCGCTGGTTGTGTTGGCAATGCCCATTTCTCCGGCAATAAAAAGGTCTGCGTCCGGGTTCACCGAGCGCCAGCCTTTGCTAACAGCTTTGCAAAATTCCGATGTCGTCATCGCCGGGGCGGTAGTGAAATCCTGCGTCGGGTGCTTCAGCTCCATTGACACGACTTCCATCGACGCTCCGAAGGTCGCCGCCAACTGATTGATCGCAGCGCCGCCGGACTGAAAATTCGCCACCATTTGGGCCGTCACTTCGGCTGGAAACGCCGAGACTCCCCGCGCTGCAACCCCATGATTGCCCGCAAACACGACAATCTGAGGCCGCGTAAGCGTCGGTCGTGGATCGCGCCGCCAACTTGCGTACCAGATCGCCAGTTCCTCCAGGCGGCCAAGCGCTCCGGGCGGTTTAGTCAGCGAGCTATTACGCACCTCGGCCTCAGCCAGCACTTCAGAATCCGCCGCCGGAAGGTCAGCGAGGCAGAGATGAATATCGTCGATGCTGCGAAAGCGGGGCGTGGCCATAGGGGACAATCCGTTGAAAATCCTGCGCGCCCTCTTTAACCGTTTGGCGTGGGTCGAAAAGGGGCAGTAGGCAGCGTGATGGCAAGAAATTCCGAAGCTGGTGATATTTTCGGCGACCTTGTGCTGGCCTGCATGCTGCTGACGCGCATTCCGATGCCGACCCAGGACGGCGTGCGCGATGTCGCGCGATCTGCATGGGCCTGGCCGCTGGTGGGGTTGCTGGTTGGGGCGCTTGCCGCGTTGGTTGCCACAATCGCACTTGCACTCGGCTTGCCAACGTCGCTGGCAGCCGTCGCCGCCCTTGGCACAAGCATCATAACTACAGGCGCAATGCACGAAGATGGTTTGGCCGATACGTCAGACGGATTCTGGGGCGGTCGGACGATAGAACGCCGTCTTGAGATCATGCGCGACAGCCGCATCGGCAGTTACGGCGTTCTGGCGCTGTCTCTTAGTGTTCTTGCCCGCTGGACTGCCCTGAGCGCGTTGTTCGCGACCGGTTCGATCTGGGTGCCACTGCTGGTTGCCGGGGCAACGTCACGGACCGTGATGCCCATTGCAATGCATCTTCTGCCTAATGCACGCGACGATGGGTTGTCCCATGGAACAGGCCGCCCGGATCGCCAGACCGTGTTGATCGGGCTCGCACTGACCAGTCTCGTCGTGCTGCTGCTAACCGGCACTGGCCTGTTGTGGATTGCGCTTGTCACCGCCGCCGCGTTGGCCGGAATGATCCAGATCTCCCGCCAAAAAACGGGTGGTCAGACTGGCGACACACTGGGTGCGACGCAACAGGTTTGCGAGTTGGCGGTTTTGTCGACGATGATCTCACTGGCATCGTGAGCCGCCAAAAAAGGCCCGGTGCAACTGGCCGGGCCTGATTGGAAGTCTGACGCTATTTGGCCTATGCAGCCCTGGCGCGCGACATCAGAACGTCGTTAATCTCAGCCTGCGCGTCGACCTCCTCCGCTCCTGAAACTGCGGCAATCTCGCGGGTCAAGCGTTCCAATGCGGCCTCATAAAGCTGACGCTCAGAATAGCTCTGCTCGCGCTGATCATCGGTGCGGTGTAAGTCCCGCACCACCTCGGCAATGGCGATCAAGTCGCCGGAGTTGATCTTCTGTTCATATTCCTGCGCCCTGCGCGACCACATCGCCCGCTTGACCCGCGCTTTGCCCTTCAGCGTCTTCATTGCATGGGCAACAACATTTTCGTCGGCCAGCGGACGCATGCCCACTTCGGTCGCCTTGTTGGTCGGCACCCGCAGAGTCATCTTGTCTTTTTCAAATGCAATTACGAAGAGCTCCAGGTTCACACCGGCGATCTCCTGTTCTTCGACCTTGACGATTTTGCCGACGCCGTGGGCCGGGTAAACGACAAAATCATTCGGGCGGAAATCGGGTTTGCTGGATTTGCTCATGAGGGTCACAGTGTCCTTGCTACGACCCTAGGGCGGGCCAAAAGAGATTGCGCCGGCTGCATTGGGTGCAGTCGTCGCGTGATTGTCGGTACTGGTCGATCATTTTTGGCAGGGTTTCTGCCGGTACTGCTCAAGCCATTTCAACCGTGTTTACAATGGCATCATAGCATAAATTCGCGTGTTACGAAAGCACCGCACCCCAAGTTACGAAATCCATGGGAATCAAACACTTGTGCTGCATCGCAGCATAACGAGAACGTCGGGACGCGAAGGCGATTCGGATCAGCCGCCTTCGCCCGCCTTGGGCGAGAAATGTGTTTCCATCTTGCCAGCAACGCCGTCCAGTGCATCCGCTTCTGGAAGCGGGTCTTTCTTGGTGATGATCACGGGCCATTCTTCCGAGTATTTTCGGTTGAACTCGACCCATTTCTCCATGTCCGGCTCGGTATCAGGGCGGATCGCGTCCACTGGGCATTCGGGCTCACAGACGCCGCAGTCGATACACTCATCCGGGTGGATGACCAGCATGTTCTCGCCTTCATAAAAGCAGTCCACCGGACAGACTTCCACACAGTCGGTGTGCTTGCAGGCGATGCAGTTTTCGATAACGACGTAAGTCATGTAGGCGCTTTCTTGATCCGAAGGGCTAGGTAGTCCAGCCCAGTGAATCATTCAAGCATGTCGCCGCCCTTGGGGATCAAGTTGCGGCGATCCTTCTTGGTAGGGCGTCCCTTTCCCTCGTATCGTGGCATGGGCGGAACAATCGTCTTGGGCGGCGGTGGAGGTGTCAGGTCGTCGTACAGCGCCTGCGCCTCGGGGGCAGGCCCGCGACGTGTGCCAATGTCCAGGATAGTGACAACGCGCACCTGCTTTGCCTGCGGGAATGTCAGCGTGTCTTCCGGGCCGACCATATGTGCGGGCTTGGCGGCGTGGACGCCGTTCACGCGTACATGCCCTGAGCTGACGGTTTTTGCAGCAAGGCTACGGGTTTTGAAGAACCGCGCATGCCAGAGCCACTTGTCGAGGCGTAGTGTTGGGCGGGGGTTCGTCATTTTCCGGACACGGGCCGGGCAGTTGCCTGTCCGCGGGTAGGCGCTGCAACGGTGGAATGGGGCAGTCTATCGTGCAGCTTTGCTTCCAACCTTGTCGAAAACCGCAGCGTCGCAGGAGCGCCTGCCCAGGGGGCAGAAAGGCGCTCGCCCGGCGCCCTTCGGGCTCGTATCCGGGCGGAGTTGCACGACGAACGCACCGCCGACTTAATCCTTATCCTTCAGCCCCATCAGCGCCTGGGCGAAGGGGTTATCGGGGTCGATCCGGTCTTTCTGCTTGGGTGGGCGCGCCTGGAAGCTCTGCGCCTTGCCGCCCTGCCCCGGCTTGCCACCGGCGTGGCGCGGCCCCTTGGCTTTGCCCTTTCCGCGCGGCTTCCCGCCCGGTTTTGCGCCCTCGCGCCCGCCAGGTTTGCCGCCCTGGCGGTTGCCTTCGCGCCGCGCACCGAAGCCACCCCAGGTGAACGTATAAAACACCTCGACTTCCGGTCCCGCAATCGCCGCATCCGGGGCAGTTCCTATTGGGCCTTCGTTTTCGGCAACTGGCGCAGGTGCGCCTTCGTCCACTATCGGCGTTTCTGCCGCTTCGGCCAGAACCGGGGCCACGCCAGTGTCGGCAATCTCGCCCGTCCCATCGGGTACATCTGCCGGTGCAGGGACCGCA
This sequence comes from uncultured Paracoccaceae bacterium, assembly GCA_943787785.1. GTDB lineage: Bacteria > Pseudomonadota > Alphaproteobacteria > Rhodobacterales > Rhodobacteraceae > WLWX01. Next base: position 168,090 of record CALSNT010000017.1, read on the forward strand.
TCCGGGTCGACGCTGGTGCCTGTCGGAGCGTCACTCGCGCGGTCCATTACCGGCACATCCTCGCCCGGAGTTGTATCATCTGTGGTCGGCGAGTCCGCCCCTGGCACGACCTTGTCGACCGGCTTGACCTTGGGCCGCTCACCCCGCTCGGCCTTGTAGCCTAACCCCTGCATCAACCCGGCAAACTGTTCCAACGACAAACCGGTGATAGACAGCATGTCCGCTTTGCCTTCAAATCCGGCACGCGAGTTTTCGGCCCGCAACATGTCGGCAAGCCGTTCCAGCATATCGATCCGGATCGCGCGTTCACCGGCCTGACGATAGCCGGACATCGCGAAATACCCTTCGGGCGCATCCTTCGGCGCAGGCACAGTGACCAGTCCCGGAGGCGGGCTTTCCGGGAATTCCTGCAAGCCCGCTGACAGCGACCACAGCACCAGCCGCAACCGGGTCGGCGCGGGTTTCAGCAGCAGCGGCATAAAGATGGTGAACTGCCCGAACCGCACGCCATGCTTCCTCAGCACCCCGCGCGCGTCCTGATCCAGATCCTTGACCTCAGCGGCAATCGCCTCACGCGGGATGACGCCCAGCGCTTCAACCAAGCGGAAGGCAAACCCCTTGGCGAGGCCCTCCAGCGTCTCGTCCTTCTGCATCGCCAAAAGCGGTTCGAACAACAATGCAACCTTGCGGTCGATGAAATGTTGCAGGCGGCGAGTAACCTTTTCGCGCACGTCCTCGGCAATGTCGTCTTCGACAAAGGCCTGCACTGTCGGCTTCAGTGCCTCGGCCCCTGCGACCAATTTGCCGACGGCATGCTCGCCCCACATGAGGCCACCCTGTTCGGTGAAGTCGATCTCGGTATCCGGTGAATTGTAAAACCGGTCCGCCAGCAAGTGGAACTGCGGCGCAAGCGCGGCCATGCTGGCAGCGCGCAGGGTTTTCGCCTCATCCGCGCCGTCGGCCTTGTCCATGCGGAACCGGAAGCCTTCCAGCCGCCCGACGAATTCGCCTTCGACCGTCACTTCACCTTTATCGTTTACCTCAGCCAACAGGCTCTCCTTTTGTTTCAACCGGCGGAGCAGAACGGAGGTCCGCCGATCGACAAATCTTTGCGTCAGCGCGGCATGCAGCGCGTCTGATAGGCGGTCTTCTACATCCCGAGTCGCGCCCCGCCAATGCGTTTCGTCATCGACCCATCCTTTGCGCTGAGCGACGTAGGTCCATGTGCGGATAAATGCCAGTCGTTTCGACAGGGCGTCGATGTCGCCGTCAACACGGTCGATGCGGCCAATCTGAGTACCCAACCAGTCATCAGGCACCCGACCAAACTCGTGCAGATAACCGAATATCTTCTCAAGCAGCCCGGCGTGCTGGCCCGGAGAAATGCCGCGAAAATCCGGAATCCGACACACATCCCAAAGCAGCTTCACGTCATTGCCGCCCGCGCAGCGCATCCGCACGTCATCCATGCCGGTCAGTGCTTTCAGTGCGCGTAGATCGTCAGCCTCACGTCCCCGCGCCAAGCGTTCGTCGTCGGGCAAAACTTCCAGCGAGGCGATCAGCGCCTCGGGCGTGCCATAGGTCAGATCAGAGTTGCGCCATTGCAGCCGGCGGATCGGGGTAAAGCTGTGGCTTTCGATCGCCTGAACCACCTCGTCATCCAGCGGCGGCGCTTCTCCAGTCACACCGAATGTACCGTCTTCCTGATACCGCCCAGCGCGACCTGCAATCTGTGACAACTCGTTCGGCGCCAGCCCACGCATTCGCCGCCCGTCAAATTTCGACAAAGCCGAGAACGCGACATGCCCGATGCCCAGGTTTAACCCCATGCCGATTGCGTCCGTGGCGACCAGATAATCCACGTCACCGTTCTGATACATCTCAACCTGGGCGTTGCGGGTACGCGGGCTAAGCGCCCCCATAACGACAGCCGCCCCACCCTTCTGACGGCGTAGCAGCTCGGCCAGCGCATAGACGTTTTCAACCGAGAACCCGACGATGGCCGACCGCGCCGGCATTCGACTGACCTTCTTCGCCCCGACATAAGTCAGGTCTGAGAACCGTTCACGCCGCATGAACTGCGCTCTGGGCACCAACGCGGCGATGGCACCGCGCATGGTATCCGCGCCGAGGAACAATGTTTCGTGCAAACCACGCGCCCTCAGAAGCCGGTCAGTAAAGACATGACCACGTTCCGGGTCGGCACACAGCTGGACCTCGTCAATCGCCAGAAAATCCGCGCCCATCCCATCGGGCATCGCTTCGACAGTGCAAACCCAATAACTCGCGCGTTCCGGCACGATGCGTTCTTCGCCGGTGACCAGCGCGACGACCGACGGCCCCCGGATCGCGACGATCCGGTCATAGACCTCGCGCGCCAACAGACGCAGCGGCAGGCCGATGATACCGGTACGATGCGCCAGCATCCGTTCGATTGCATAGTGGGTTTTGCCGGTGTTGGTCGGACCAAGGACGGCGGTGATGCGCGATTTCTCGGCCATATGCGTCCCTTGGTGAGGGGCGCTAAAGCTCCACGCCCCCGACCGCCTTTTCCAGTCGTTCAATGGCGTCTTTTAGGTTTGCACGGTTGGGATGTATAGCCTCGATCGCGCGGTAGGCTTCCAGCGCCTGTTCCTCTTCGCCTAATTCCTCGAGGATCAGCGCCAGACCGCTCAGCGCCCCGAAATGACGCGGGTTCATGGCCAGTGTGGTGCGGATATCCTGAAGCGAGGGACCGTATTTGTCGGCCTGATAGAATGCAGTGGCCCGCGCGTTGTAGGCTTCGGCGAACTCCGGCGCATGGTCGATCAGCGCCGAGAAATGGTCAATCGCCGCCTCGTTATCGCCAGCGGACATCGCCGTGCGACCCCGATGCAGCAGCAAATCCATCGCCGCCGAACCCGATTTCGACCACTCAGCCCAAATCTTCGCCTCGATGGGTTCAAATGTCGCCTCATCCGCCGCTTTCAGGTCGGCAAAAAGCTTATCCAGCACCTCACCCTCGACATCGGCCAAGGCTGGAGTCCAAACAAAGACGAGAAATGCCGCAACGGCAGATTTGAGTATGCGCGACAAGCGAACCATATAGTGAAGAGTAGCATCAATTTGGTCTGCGTCGAGTCTCAGGACGCGCGCAAACCGTCACATATTCATGAGCAGGACGAGAAATATGAGCGACGTAATCAAGGCAGCAGTGGCAAAGCTGAACGAAAAGATGGATGGCGGCTTCGACGGCACCGCCAAGTTCGCGATCGAGGGCGAGGGTGCGATCATGATGGATGAAAACGGCGCACGAGCGGGCGATGACGACGCGGATGTGACGCTGTCGGCCGATGCTGAAACCTTCGCCGAAATCCTTGACGGCAGCCTGAACCCGACCAGCGCATTCATGTCAGGGCGCCTGGCTGTGGACGGCGACATGGGTCTGGCAATGAAGCTGGGTGCCGTACTAGGCTAACGCATGCCGGACGCACCGTTTCACGACGTTACTGCCCAAGGGCCACCCGGAGGGCGCGCCTTCTGGGTGACCACAAGCGATGGGGTGCGTCTGCGACTAGCACATTGGCCGGGCGGTAGTGCAGGCACTGTTCTGCTGTTCCCCGGTCGCACCGAATACATCGAAAAATACGGGCGTGTCGCAGCCGACCTGGTGGCGGGGGGCTACCACGTCCTGACCATTGATTGGCGCGGACAGGGTCTGTCGGACCGGCTGCATTCCGATCCGAAGATCGGCCATGTCGAGGCATTTGCCGACTATCAGAATGACGTTGCAGCCTTGGTGCAACAAGCGGGCAAGCTGGCGTTGCCAGGTCCGCGATTCCTCCTGGCGCATTCCATGGGCGGCGCGATTGGCTTGCGCGCCCTGCATCAGGGTTTGGCCGTCAACGCGACTGTGTTCTGCGCGCCGATGTGGAAAATCAACGTGTCTATCGCCGTGCGCCCTTTTGCGCGCTGGATCAGCTTTGCAATGCGAAGTGCGGGGCGTGGGCTGGCCTTTGTTCCGGGGCGCAGCGGCATGACCATGCGCGACAACCCGGCATTTCCCGACAACGGGCTGACCAACGACCGCAATCACTGGGATTACATGGTGGCGCAGGTTCAGGCGGACGAAGCCCTTGCCCTTGGCGGCCCCAGCGTGCGCTGGTTTGACGAGGCCCTGCGCGAAACGCGCGCCTTGCGCGCCCTCGGCCCGCCAAGGGACCGCCCTACCCTGACGGGCATCGGGACGGCCGACAGTATTGTCGACGTCACCGTCCCTCGCGCCATGATGAAGAACTGGCCGGGCGGAGAATTATTGGTTTATGAGGATGCCCAGCATGAGTTGCTGATGGAAATCCCCGAGGTCCGCGACGATTTCATCCGATCCGCGCTCGACATGTTCGTCCGGAACAGCTGACCAAAGCCGAACCCCGCAACCGACGGAGGCATCCCGCTTCCTTGCGTTTGCGCCCATATCTCGGGCTCTCCTGATGCATGTCGCCGTCTCGTGACTTGTGGTCGCGGATAGGCAGATTTATGACTGAAAGCCACGGCATTCCGGCCTGCCGCCGATATGCACCAGGTGAAGGACATCCATGCCCCGGCATCGGCGCAATAAGTTTGTCGATACGCTTAACAATGCGGCCCTGCGCGGGTTGATCGGAGCGGCAAAATTGATGCCATACCGATGGCGCATCCCGTTTTTTGGCTGGGCATCCGCGAAAATCATTGCGCCCGTGGCCGGCTGGCGTAGCCGCATCCGCGCAAACCTGAAGCTTGTCGCGCCAGACATGCCCGCGGACGAAGTGCGCCGCATTCTGAATGGCGCTCCAGACAATGCCGGGCGGTCGATGATCGAGATGTATTCCGGTGAAGAGTTTCTTGAGCGCGCCCGTGCGCTTCCGTTGGAAGGCCCCGGTGTCAAGGAACTGGAAGCCGCACATGCTGAGGGACGACCAATCATCGTCGCCACTGCACATTTTGGGAACTACAACGCCGCGCGCGCCGCGCTTTTGTCCAAGGGGTACGACATCGGATCGCTCTATCGCGCGCCGTCGAACCCGAAGTTCGCCCCACATTACACCAAGATGCTGGCCGCAGTCGGCGGCACGCTGTTTTCACGGGACCGCAAGGGCATGGTCAAAATGGTGCGCCACTTAAAATCCGGCAAACCTTTGCTTATCCTCTACGACCTGCATGTGACACGTGGCGCTGAGTTGTCTTTCCTTGGTAGACCCGCCATGACGTCGCTTGCCGCTGCCGACATGGCGTTGCGTCATAATGCCCTGCTTGTGCCGTTTTATGGAATCCGGTGCGAAAATGGATTGGATTTTCGCGTTGTGATCGACACACCGGTAGAGCACACGACACCCGAAAAAATGATGCAGGCGCTGAATGATGGGCTGGAACGACATTTGCGCAATCACGCTCCTCAGTGGAGCTTCATGCACCGCCGCTGGAAGCTGAAGACACGCAATGCAGGCTGACGCCCCGAAAATACCCGCGAAGCGCAAACCGCTGCGAACACGTCGCAAAGCACTGCTGCGCAATCACATTGCGAATGGGTTTCTGAGCACACTGATCTGGCTTTCGCGTCGGCTGCCTTACGTTGGACGGGTGAAGTTCTTCGGATGGGCTTCAGCGCATCTGATCTCACCGTTGATCCGAGTGCCAAAAGCGTATCGCGCATGGCTCAGCATGATGTTCCCCGAGATGTCGCCCGAACGGATCGCAGACATAGCACGAGGGATCTCGGATAATTCCGGACGTTCGTTGATGGAAATGTACTCGGGCGAGGAATTCCAGTCCCGCATCCGTGACCTTCCATTGGAAGGTGATGGTGTCGACGCAATTCAGCAAGCACGCGAAGATGGTCGTCCGATCGTCTTCACCACAGCCCATTTCGGAAATTACAACGCGGCACGAGGTGCGTTGATCGCAAACGGGTTTGAAATCGGAACATTGTATCGCCCGCCGTCAAACCCGCTTCTGAATGCGCAATACGTGAAATACATGGGATCCGACGGCGGCACCCTGTTCCCACGTGACCGCAAGGGTCTGAGCGCGATGGTGCGGCACCTCAAATCCGGCAAGCCCATCAAGGTTCTGTTCGACCTGCACGTCAAGCAAGGCGGCGAGCTGATGTTTTTCGGAAAACCGACAATGACATCTTTGTCCCCCGCCGAGTTGGCGTTGCGCTACGATGCCCTACTCGTTCCGTTCTATGGCATTCGCCAACCTGACGGCCTGAGTTTTCGTGTGCAGATCGACGCACCCATACCTCACAGCACGCCCGAAGCCATGATGCAAACGCTGAACGACGGATTAGAAGCGCTGGTGCGCCAATATCCGGAACAGTGGTTCTATGCGCATAAGCGGTGGCGCAGGCGACACCAGAATTCAGCCAATCGTGGCGATGAAATCAGTTAAGCCGCGCCGCCGCCACAACCGGCCCCGGCCCGCGCCGCTGAATGATCACCGCGTATTTGCCCTCCGCCGATGCATTGACCTCGGCCATGAACGGCGCACGACCATCCCATTTGCCGACCACCGACCAATCGAGAACGATGTTGTGGTACTTGATCGTCTTCCCAGCATTCTCGCCCCGCTTAATCGCGACGCTCTGGCGCGGCGAATATCGGACCAGTTGAACCTGCATGTCTGAAGGCAAGCGCCCTTGCGGCTGAGCCGAGATCACAATCGAACCGCCGCTGCGGATCATCCCAATCTCAATCGGTGCGGCGTTGCGGTTTGCCTGAATGGCATCCGCGACAGCCATCGGCTTGTACCCGATCACATGGTCCTTACCGCCAATGATCATCTGCGGCGTATAAATCGAGCGGCTGCCCGCAACCCGCGCATAGGCGCGCTGTCGCTTAGTATAGGCAGGGTCGGCGAAATTATCGGCCCAACCGATGTAATCCCAATAGTCTACGTGCAGCGCAAGCGGCAGCACGTCACGACGTCCGGCCAATTCACCCAGCAGCTTGTCGGCGGGCGGGCAGGAGCTACAGCCCTGACTGGTGTAAAGCTCGACCACGACGATCGGGTCGGCGGCGTGAACCGGAGCAGATGTCAGGCTGAGGACCAGAGCGGCAGCAGCCGCGGCGAGACGAAACATGAGGCAGGGCCTTTCAGTGGATTGCCTGCCCTACCTAAGCGGCGCGCCCACTCAACGCCAATCAAGGTTTTGAGATTGATTGTGTGGGCGTTGTTGTGGGGCAACTTAGTGCTTCAAGTGGCACGACGCTTCTGTACACAAAGGTATACAAAAATTATTTCAGCCTCTTGCCCTGCCCACGTCCTTGCGGCACATCGGGTGCAAATCTGCAAAAATCAGTTCGATAGGAGTGTTCCGTATGCCCGTAACAGTCGGCCACGACAGCGCTAATACCCGCCAAACTCTTGATGTGAATGGCAAAACCTACGCCTACTACTCCCTGGATGCCGCCGAAAAGGCCGGGCTTGGCGAATTTTCGCGTCTGCCTGCCGCGCTGAAAGTTGTGTTGGAAAACATGCTTCGGTTCGAGGATGGCAAAACTGTCAGCACCGATGACATCAAGGCGTTTTCCGACTGGGCCGCAAAAGGCGGCAAAACTCAGCGTGAGATAGCCTATCGTCCTGCTCGTGTCCTGATGCAAGATTTCACCGGTGTTCCAGCTGTCGTTGACCTTGCAGCAATGCGCGATGGAATCGTCGCACTCGGTGGCGATGCCGAGAAAATCAACCCGCTGAACCCGGTTGATCTGGTCATCGACCACTCGGTCATGATCGACGAATTCGGCAATCCGCGCGCCTTCCAGATGAATGTGGACCGCGAGTATGAGCGGAATATGGAGCGTTATACGTTCCTGAAATGGGGCCAGTCGGCGTTCGACAATTTCAAGGTCGTCCCCCCCGGCACCGGCATCTGCCATCAGGTGAACTTGGAATATCTCTCCAAAACCGTCTGGTCCGACAAGGACCAGAACGGTGATTTGGTCGCTTACCCGGACACGCTGGTCGGCACCGACAGCCACACCACGATGGTTAACGGCGCGGCGGTCCTTGGCTGGGGCGTTGGCGGGATCGAGGCTGAGGCGGCAATGCTGGGCCAGCCGATTTCCATGCTGATCCCGGAAGTGATCGGCTTCAAACTGACCGGAGAGATGGTCGAGGGCACGACCGCCACCGACCTTGTGCTGAAAGTCGTACAGATGCTGCGCGAAAAAGGTGTGGTCGGAAAATTCGTCGAATTCTACGGCGACGGGCTGGACCGCCTGCCGCTGGCAGACCGTGCCACCATCGGCAACATGGCTCCGGAATACGGCGCGACCTGTGGGTTCTTCCCGATTGATGGCGAGACCCTGCGCTATCTGACGACAACGGGCCGCGACGCCGACACCATTGCGCTGGTCGAGGCCTATGCAAAGGCCAATGGCATGTGGCGCGGCGCCGATTACGATCCGATCTATACCGACACGCTGAGCCTCGACATGGGCACCGTGGTTCCGGCCATCTCAGGTCCGAAGCGTCCGCAGGACTTTGTAGCACTGGACGTCGCCGCAAGGACTTTCGGCGAGTACATCAGCGGTCAACGTCCTGAGAAATCCGCACCGAATACCGAAAAAGCCGAGATGACAGCTGAGGGCGGCGCACCCGCTCCGGCCCCTCAGGAAATACCCGGCGATATCGGCCACCACAAACGTCACGCGGTTGAGGGTGAAGATTATTCGCTGCACGATGGGTCGATTGTGATCGCCTCGATCACCTCCTGCACCAACACGTCGAACCCGTACGTGATGATCGGGGCCGGTCTGGTGGCGCGTAAAGCGCGCGCGTTGGGGCTAAATCGCAAACCCTGGGTCAAGACCTCGCTGGCACCCGGTTCTCAGGTAGTCTCGGCGTATCTTGAAGCTGCGGACTTGCAGGACGATCTGGATGCAATCGGATTCAACCTGGTCGGCTACGGCTGCACCACCTGCATCGGCAACTCTGGCCCGTTGCAGCCCGAAATTTCGGCGGCGATTTCCGAGGGCGACCTGATCGCCACCAGCGTCCTGTCAGGCAACCGCAACTTCGAGGGGCGGATCAGCCCGGATGTGCGCGCCAACTATCTGGCATCGCCGCCGCTGGTGGTCGCCTATGCGCTGGCTGGCGATATGAATGTCGACCTGACGAAGGACCCACTGGGCCAAGACAAGGATGGCAACGACGTCTTCCTGAAGGACATCTGGCCCTCGTCCAAGGAAATCGCCGATCTGGTCGAAAAGACAGTCACCCGCGAAGCCTTCCAGGAAAAGTATGCCGAGGTCTTCACCGGCGACGAGAAATGGCAAGGCGTCAAGACGACCGACAGCCTGACCTATGATTGGCCAACGTCCTCGACCTATGTGCAGAACCCGCCCTACTTCCAGAATATGAGCGCCGAGCCCGGCGTGATTACGAACGTCGAAGGCGCGCGGGTGCTGGCTATTCTGGGCGATATGGTCACGACCGACCACATCTCTCCGGCAGGGTCGTTCAAAGAAACAACGCCGGCCGGTCAATATTTGATCGAACATCAGGTCTCGCCGCGCGAATTCAACTCCTACGGGTCGCGCCGGGGCAACCATCAGGTCATGATGCGCGGCACCTTTGCCAACATTCGCATCAAGAACGAGATGCTGGATGGGGTCGAAGGTGGATACACTCTTGGCCCGGATGGTGCACAGACTTCGATCTACGACGCCGCGATGGCCTGGCAGGATCAGGGTGTGCCGCTGGTTGTGTTCGCCGGTGAGCAATACGGAGCCGGTTCGTCCCGCGACTGGGCTGCCAAGGGGACCGCGCTGTTGGGTGTCAAAGCCGTGGTCGCCGAAACCTTCGAGCGTATTCACCGCTCGAACCTAGTCGGGATGGGCGTCATCCCTTTTGAGTTTACGAATGGCGTCAGCCGCAAATCCCTTGGCCTGAAGGGCGACGAAACGGTCAGCATCTCCGGGCTCGAGGGTGACCTGCAACCCGGAGCAATGGTGCCCTGCGTCATCACCCGCGCTGACGGTAGCACCGAGACGATCGAACTGAAGTGCCGGATCGATACGGCGATAGAGAAAGAATACATCGAGCACGGCGGTGTGCTGCACTACGTGCTGCGCGACTTGGCGAAATCTGCCTGACCTTGGGTTGAGAAATGCTATCTTCAGGGCGGCGGCGAGATTCTGCCGCCCTGATGACGTTGGCGGGTGCGTAGATCCCGGTGTTCGGCTAAAGTCCCTAGATGGGATTCCGTGCCGCACTCAGAAGAATCAAACTGCCGATGCCACTCATCGAAGTCGCGGGATTCACGCTGTTGATCATCGCTGCTGCGTATCAAGGATGACGGCTTAGGCGCGGGCAAATTGTTGACCCCGAACTGACAAAGCCTTGCGCACGACAGCGGTCGAACGCTAAGAACAAGTCGTGAACGAATACCAATTCAATTTTGCAGGCGCCGCGCTTGCAGCTTTGCCGTCCGGCGCATTGTGGTGGCGCGACGGGCGATTGCTTGTCGTCTCGGACCTGCATCTGGGAAAGTCGGGGCGTGTGGCAAGGATCGGTGGGCTGATGCTTCCGCCCTATGAGACTGCGGACACATTAGCGCGGCTGGAACGCGACATCGACGCGACCGGTGCGACCGCTGTCATCTGCCTTGGCGACAGTTTTGATGACCCCGCTGCCAGCGCCGATCTGGACAGCGACACCAGCGACTGGATCGCAAGGCTTCAGGCCGGGCGAGAGTGGATCTGGGTCGAGGGCAATCATGATCCGGGCGCGCTTGGTCTGAGCGGAACGTACCAGCGCGAGGTTTCGCTGAACGGCCTGACTTTACGCCATATCGCCAAACCAGACGCCATTGGTGAAGTGTCGGGCCACTACCACCCCAAGGCGCGCGTCGGCGAGGTGTCGCGACCGTGTTTTCTGATCGACGCGAATCGTGTGCTTCTGCCGGCCTATGGCACCTATACCGGTGGCCTTCGTTGCTGGTCGGAACCATTATGCAGCCTGATGGGCGCAGAGGCATTGGCTGTGTTGACCGGAGAGCGATGCATTCCTGTGCCAATGCCCCGGAAGGAACAGGCGTAGACCTGTAAGCCAGCCTCTATCGTCGCTGACGCTGTCCCTGGTGGGATATACATCCAAGCGCCACTTCACCGGGATCGAATCCGGAATAGAAGGCGGCGCTGCCCCAAATCGGATTTGAGTCCGATCACTTTATGCAGTCAGCCCCTCCGGCTCCTCAAGTCCATTCGCGCGGCTGCATGCCGTCACGGTGTTTGCCAGCAGGCACGCGATGGTCATCGGGCCAACGCCACCCGGCACCGGAGTGATCGCCCCGGCAACCTCGACTGCGCTTCTGAAATCTACATCGCCCACCAGCCGCGTCTTTCCTTCGCCCTTCTCTGGCGCGTCAATTCGGTTGATGCCGACGTCGATCACGACCGCGCCGGGTTTGATCCAATCTCCCGGAACCATCTCCGGGCGACCCACCGCTGCCACCACGATATCGGCCCGGCGCACGACGTCGGGCAGGTCCTTGGTGCGCGAGTGCGCAATCGTCACCGTGCAGCTATCGCCCAGCAGCAACTGCGCCATCGGCTTTCCAACGATGTTCGACCGACCGATCACAACCGCGTCCTTGCCCGACAGCGACCCGAAGTGGTCCCGCAGCAGCATCAGGCAACCCAGTGGCGTGCAGGGCACCATACTTTTCTGCCCGGTCCCAAGCAGGCCGACGTTGCTGATATGAAACCCGTCCACATCTTTGGCCGGGTCGATCGAATTGATGATCAGGTCTTCGTTCAAATGCTTGGGCAGCGGCAGCTGCACCAGAATGCCATGCACCGCCGGATCGTCATTCAGCGATTGGACCAGCGCCAAAAGGTCAGCTTCCGAGATATCGGCGTCGCGTTTATGCTCGAAGCTGGCCATGCCAACCTCGACCGTCTGCTTGCCTTTTGAGCGGACGTAGACCTGACTGGCCGGATCCTCACCAACCAACACGACCGCCAACCCCGGAGTGATGTTGTGGTCGGCCTTCAGGCGGGCGACATGGGTTGCGACCTGGTCGCGGATTGTGGCGGCGAAAGCTTTGCCATCGAGAATGGTTGCACTCATGTAACGTCCCCTGAAATTCGAAGTATGCGGTCACTAACGCGCCCTGCGGTTCTAGAACAGCCGAGTGAGCGACAATTTCTAAGACGGAAGCGGCGTTTGGCTGGTTTCATCCCTCGCCTGCCCAGGCGCGCTGATCGGGAATATGCAGACGAAGCAGATCGCCAAGTTTGATACGTCCCTCAGCCTCGACCCAGGCGGTGATACCGCGTTTTCCTTTTGCGGCGGATTTGAACAACGGGCCCTTGCCGGGGTGGGCTTTTTCAATCACCTCACCCGGAAACCGGCAGGGGCGGTTTTGCATATCCACCACAAGGGTCGCACCACTGTCAGCCTGCAACCGGCTCGACGGCGGAATATGTGAAAAATCCTCGATCCCTGACAGCACCAGGGACGCCCCCACCCACTCCGGTTCGAGCCTTTCGACGCCCATGCCCTGAGCGATTGCCTTCAGCTCCTCTGCACTGACTACGCTGAGTTGGCGAACATTGCGGATAATGGTGCCGCGTGGATACTGTGCCGAAACGCGGGAGCATGCAGGCCGCGTCAGACCGGAGTGGTCCTCACCCAACGCCCCGGAAAACTTCAGATCGATGCTGTCCAAGTTTGCCGATTCCAAAGCAACCGGACGAGACGCTACACGGCCGAGCCAGACAACCTCTGCAAAATGGTTCGTTAGCATCAACGCTGGCAACTTAGGTCCTAACTGCGCAGGTCGCGAACCCAGAAAGCGATGGCCGCGACGATTAGCATGCCGAAACCCAGTTCCATGAGTTCTTCGGCGACGACCAAGACATTCGAAACATTTTGCGGAACCTCGACGTCGAACAGGCGGCGCATTTTGCGACCGGCGCCGTCGATGGTTTTTGCGATGACAACAAATAGCAAAGCAGACAGCATCAACCACGCCCAGAGATCGAGGTTTCGCAACGCGCGCAGCCAACCCGGACCAGATCGGCGTATCAGCCGCCAGATGATCCAGAAGGTCAGGAACAGGACGGCACCGCCGATTATCTTGTGAAGGACGGGGTTGTCGCGCGAGTACAATTTGGCTCGATAGACGCCATCAGCCAGAAACTTCTTGTCGAAGTCCAGTTCCCGGGCCGCCAGCATAAACAGGACCGTCGGGACATGCCAAGAAGCGCCAAAACCGCGATCAGGGGCCAATGCCAAAAACCCGACCGCCGCGTAGAAAAGCAAAAGGAACGATGCGGTCTCAATACCACGATTTTCCTTCGCAAACTCCTCGATGTTACCGAATAACAGAAGGTCAATAATGACGGTGGCGACAACGATTATCGGTGCGCCGAGAAGAAAATAATACCAGGCTGTCGTCTTGCGCAAAATGCCACCCCACCAACCTTTAGGTCAGTTATCCCCGGTTCAGATCGTTAAACAAGGGCATCGCACGTATCTGCCAAAAAAAAGCCGCCGGCGCGCGTACGCCGGCAGCTTTGCATTGCAGTGAAATTGAACCTAGGCGCTCGGCTCCGGCTCCATACCGCCATCCGAGGACTTACCCTTGCCTTTCGGCTTGGTCTTCGGGATTGCGGTGACCGAAGCGGCGCCACCGACGTCAGGCGTATCATCGTCGTCGCTTCCCTGTAGCGGCGCTTCGCCACGGATCACGCGCATCATGTCTTCGCCGGTCAGTGTCTCATACTCCAGCAAACCGTTTGCCAGGTTTTCAACCTCATCCCAATTGTCCTTCAGAATCTTAGTGGCGCGCTCAAACGCCTCATCGGTAAGTCTGCGGACTTCTTCATCGATGATCTTGCGGCTTTCCCCCGAGGCGTTCCAGTTCGACTGCGACCCAAGGAAGCTTTCCTGTGTCGAGACGTAGTTGATATTGCCCAGTTTGTCGGACATGCCCCACTGGCTGACCATCGCGGTGGCCAGATTGGTGGCGTGTTGGATGTCCGAAAATGCGCCGTTGGTGACATTGTCCGCGCCAAACGTCAGCGTTTCCGACGCCTTGCCGCCCATGACCGAGGCCAGCGAACTGAGCGCGGCCTCTTTCGTCATCGACAGCTTGTCACGCTCGGGCAGATAGAAGGTCACTCCCAGCGCGCGACCGCGTGGGATGATCGTCACTTTATGCACCGGATCATGTTGCGGGACGTGAATACCGACGATCGCATGACCTGCCTCATGATAGGCTGTCAGTTTTTTCTCGTCATCGGTCATGACCATCGAACGGCGCTCGGGGCCCATCATGACCTTGTCTTTAGCCATTTCGAAGTCTTCCATGGTCACGAACCGGCGGCCAAGCCGGGCAGCCATCAGCGCCGCCTCATTGACCAGGTTAGCCAGATCAGCACCCGAGAAGCCCGGCGTTCCGCGACCGATCGTCCGCAGATCCACATCGGGGCCCAGCGGGGTCTTGCGGGCATGCACGGCGAGGATTTTCTCGCGGCCCTTGATATCGGGGTTCGGCACCTGAACCTGACGATCAAAACGACCAGGGCGCAGCAGCGCCGGGTCCAGAACGTCGGGGCGGTTGGTGGCGGCGATCAGGATCACGCCTTCGTTCGCCTCGAACCCGTCCATTTCGACCAGAAGCTGGTTCAGTGTCTGCTCACGCTCATCATTGCCACCGCCGTAGCCGACGCCACGGCTGCGACCCACGGCGTCGATCTCATCCACGAAGACGATGCAAGGCGCGTTTTTCTTCGCCTGTTCGAACATGTCGCGCACGCGGGATGCACCGACACCGACAAACATCTCGACAAAGTCCGAGCCGGAAATGGTGAAGAATGGCACGCCTGCCTCACCCGCAATCGCACGGGCCAACAGCGTTTTACCGGTACCCGGAGGGCCCACCAGCAGCGCCCCCTTGGGTATCTTGCCGCCAAGGCGGCTGAATTTCTGCGGATTGCGCAGGAACTCGACGATTTCTTCGAGCTCCTCTTTCGCCTCATCAATACCGGCAACGTCATCAAACGTCACCCGGCCATGTTTCTCGGTCAGCAACTTGGCGCGCGATTTGCCAAAGCCCATGGCCCCGCCGCGTCCACCGCCCTGCATTCGATTCATGAAGTAGATCCACACGCCGATCAGCAGCAGGAATGGCAGGAATGTCATCAGCACCGTGACCAGCCCGGATTGTTCCTGCGGCTTGGCCTCGATATTCACGTTCTTTTCCAACAGCAGCGGGACGACATCGACGTCCGCCGGTTTGGTCGTCGTCATCTGTTGGCCGCCGGGCCCGCGGATCAGGATCGTCTCGCCGTCCAACAGGACGCTGGTGACCTCTCCGCCTTCAACTGCGGCGATGAAATCGGAATAGCTGACCGCCGAAGACGACAGGTTTGATGCCCCGCGCGAGAACACGTTGAACAGCGCCAGGATCAGAAGGAACAGGACGACCCAGAAGGCCATGTTGCGTGCGTTACCCAAGGGGTCACTCCTAAGTCAGTCAGGTCAGATGCGGCAGTCCCACCGGGTGCCAAGTGGCCCCCGCAATGCCGGTTCCATCTAACATAGGCAAGCGGGGTCTAACTTCAATGCGATAGTAATGTGGCGAAAAAATCGGCACGACCCGGCTGAAGTGTGACTTTCCAGCCATTTTCAAGGCCAGCTAAGGGAGCTGCAATCAACTTTTCGCCGCGCCAAACCGCCGGAGACGCCAGCAAACTGGCCCGAGGCCGCCCGGTTTCCCGCCAATCCGGACACTGACGAAGACCATCTGCCCCCAACGGAGCAACCGTCGCGCGTTTCAGCGGACCGGTCACAATCCAGCGATCATCCCACGCCTCGCCCGGTTTCGCGCGGGTATCGCGAACCGCGCGGGCTTCGCGGGTAACGCGCACATCGGAGTCCGAGGTCAGAATGCGGCATCCCGCAAGCGTGTGGTTCTTCTTGCGCGTGATAGCGATGTCAGCCGCGATCAGCCCGGTTTCACGCGGCGGATGGACTGCCCCAGATACCCAGCGCAGGGCCGCAATCAGCAGCCGACGCTGCACTTCGGGCGGAGCGGCCCTCTGACCGCGCCAGTCGAACACCACATCGCCGCCGTCACACTTCGCAATCTGACGGGCAATTTCATGCGTCTGCATCGCCAACGCCTGACGTACCGACGACAGGTTCACCGTCACCCCCGATATGACCTGAGCGTCGATGCCCAGAGGTGCCAGCGCCGCCAGTGCCTTGCGCGCCTTCACACGCTGAAATTTCGTATCGTCGTTCGACGGATCATCCACCCAACCGATGCCGCGCCGGTTCAGGTATTCACGAAGATCCGCTCGACCCTGCAACAGGAAGGGCCGCGACCATGTGATCCCGTCGTCGCTCCAGCGGTGCCGCATCCCCGCCAACCCGTCGATGCCGGAGCCTCGCGCGAGGTTCATCAGAAACGTCTCGGCCTGATCGTCGGCTGTGTGACCCAGCGCAACGTGGCTGATTTCCCGCCGGCGCGCCCAGTCAGCGATCAAACCATACCGCGCGCGCCGCGCCTGATCCTGCAGGTTTCCCGTTGTCTGAGTTCGTTGCCAATGCAGCGTTTCATGGGGCACATTGAGCTTTGCACAAGCCCTGGCTACCAACGCCGCCTCTTCTGCTGCCGCCTGTCGCAATCCGTGGTCCACCGTTACAGCAGACAGCGCCCACCCGGCTTCACCAGCGACTACGGCCAGCAAATGCAACGTCGCCATCGAGTCACTGCCGCCGGACACGGCAACTCCGACATTCGAGGGCTTATCGAACCCGAATGCCCCAACGGCGGATTGCTTCAGGATGGCGTCTTCGGCGTCACTCAAAGACAGGACAGGCGGTCCAGAACGCCGTTGGCGTTATCGGCTGCCGTGGTCGCGGGATAGCGCACCCGCACCTCGCCCAACGTGATACAAGCCTGATCGGTTTGACCCAGAACCACCAGCGCCTCACCCAGCTTGAACAGTGCATCCGGTGCTCTCGGACCCTCTGGTGCGCCGGAAAAACTCGCCAGATAGGCCCGCGCAGCATCCGAGACTTGCCCCATCTCTGCCAAGGCCTCACCGCGCATGAAATGCGCCTCTCCGGCCAGTGGGCCGCCAGCGTAATTTGTCGTGTAGGCATCAAACAGGCTGGCCGCGTTGGCCCAGTCGCCCGCGTCATACGCAGCGCGGGCACGGTCGAATTCTTCCCGCTCGCCCAGCGCCAGTTGCGCACCGGTGTCGGCAGGGGCCGGTGCGGCTGCGGCTTGCTGCGCAACGGTGGGCCTGGCCTTCGGGCGCCCCACATCGCCGCCTAGGGGCGCAGTCTCGCCCAGCGTGCCGATGTCGCACCCTTCGGTGATCTCGCACAGGCGGAATTCCAGATCGCCGATCCGGTTGGTGCCATCGGCCACAACCGCTTCGATCCGGCCGTCCATACGTTCGGTTTCCGAGGTCAGGCGCTGCAACTCACGCTCGATTGCATCGACCCGGTCAAGGGTCGAGCCAGCCAACTGAAAGCCTGCCCCCCCCGTCGTTGACAACTCGCGCTTGAGCCTTTGCATCTCGACAAGCAACACGGCCAGCTCCTGTTTGATGTCGGCCAGCGTCTGCGCGTCTTGTGCAGCTGCCCCCATCGGAAGCATCAGACACGCACTCAATACCAAACCACGGATCATCGACCCCACCCCTTGCTACATCAGACGCCTGCGCCCGCAGCGATCACCGTCACCGCGCGTCGGTTCTTGGCGTAACACGCCTCTTGCGAGCAAATCTCGATCGGGCGCTCCTTGCCAAATGTCACGGTGCGCAACCGGCTGGCCAATACGCCCTGCGCCACCAGATATTCGCGGGCCGAAGCTGCGCGACGTGCACCAAGTGCAAGGTTATACTCTCGCGTTCCCTGTTCGTCGGCATGGCCCTGGATAACGGCGGTGTATTCCGGGTTCGTGTTCAGCCACTGGGCCTGCGCCGCCAATATCTGGCGCGCCTGATCGTTCAGCGACGACTGGTCGACCGAAAACAGCACCCGATCTCCTACCGTCTGGCTAAAGTACGCTGGTGAGTTAGGATCGCCGGCACCGGCACCAATCAGCCCTGCGTCCGCGCCGTTCGCTCCGCCGCCCAGACCAAAACGCCCCGCACCTGTATTGGCACAGGCCGACAAAGCCACCATGCCAGTTAACAAAATCACGCTCGATAGCTTCTTCATGGGGTCCACCCTTTTCGTTTTTCTACGTGCCTGTTGGCGATACGTTACCAAATCCCGCCTGCGTTGCACAGACAGGCAATGTTACTTCAACAGCGGCGACCACGCCGGGTCACTCGCCGCACCCTGGATCGGCACCCGTTTGAGGTTCCGCCCGCTAATATCGACCGAATATAGCGCCGGAGCCCCCCCAGCGCCTTGTGTCTCGCGGGTGAACATCACCACGCGCCCATTCGGCGACCACGTCGGCCCTTCGTCAAGGAAACTGGCAGTCAGCAAGCGTTCCTCGGACCCGTCCGTGCGCATGACGCCGATATGGAACCGGCCCTTGTTCTGCTTCGTAAAGGCGATCAGATCACCACGCGGCGACCAGACTGGCGTGCCATAGCGCCCCTCGCCAAAACTGATCCGACGGCTTTCCCCCCCCTGACGCGCTCATCACATAGATCTGCGGCGATCCGGATCGGTCGCTCTCAAACACGATCTGGCTGCCGTTCGGGGAATAGCTTGGCGCGGTTTCAATCGAGGGCGCCGAAGTCAAACGTGACTGCCGCCCTGATCCCAGCGACAGCGTGTAAATATCACTGTTTCCACCTTCAGAGCGCGAGAACACCACCGTCTGGCCATCCGGCGCAAAACGCGGCGCGAAACTCATCGAGTCCGCGCTTGCGTCCAGCCCGCGGCGCTGCACCGTACCGACATCCAGCAGGTAGATACGCGGGAAACCCGTTTCATAGCTGGTGTACAGCACCCGGTCGCCCGAGGGCGAAAACCGCGGGGCCAGAACGATCGACGAACTGTCGGTCAGAAACTGGATGTTCGCACCGTCATAATCCATCACCGCAAGGCGTTTCTTGCGGTCGTTCTTCGGCCCTGTCTCTGAGACGTACACCACCCGGCTATCGAAATACCCGTCCTCGCCTGTGATCCGCGAATAGACCGCATCGGCCACCTTGTGGGCCATCCGCCGCCAGCTGTTGGTGGTGCCGCCGAACTGGAGGCCTTCGCCCAGTTGCGCCTCACTGAAAACGTCGAAAACGCGGAACTTGACGACCAGTTTGCCCGAGGCATCCGCACTGATCGCACCCGTTACGACCGCCTGCGCATTGATCGGTTTCCAGTTGGAATAGGCCAACGAACTGCCAAACGGGGTGTTTTGCTCGATGAAGGCGTCCTTCGAGATTTCCCGAAACAGCCCCGTGCCCTCCAGATCGGCCGCAATCACCCGGCTGATATTTACGGCAAATTCCCCTGCCGCCGCGCCCTCGGCGGTGAACTGCGGCACGGCAAAGGGCAGTGGTTCGATCACACCCTCGGTTATTTCAATCCTGAGAGGGCCTTTGGCCTGCGCGAGCGCCATTGTGGGAAGCACGCTAAGAAACGCCAGAAATACTGCTCGGATTAGGGTCATTTTGTCCTCATTTTTCTGGGTTACATACACAAAAACTGGATTCTGCCAATCGCAGAACTCCCATGACCGGCGGCAGACCGCCTGTTTTGACCGGCCGCCAGATCATTTGATCCGCATCTTTTCAGGGTTAAACACGAATTCCGTGTTGCGCCATTCGTTATACTTTTCGGCAGGAAGGTCATAGCCGTTGGCCCCGCATCGGATGATTGCACGGCGCCCGGCCTCGTAGGCCTGACGCGCTGCGGCGTCGTCGCCACCCTCGGCACTGACCATGTTGATCGAGCTGGTTTCCGGCCGCCCGTCGATGCTGAACGTCACTCCGACGATAACCGTGACGCGCAAAGCTTCGGTTGATAGTGAGCCGACGTTCCAGCATTCCTCAACCGAAACCCTGAGCGCGTCCTTTTCGCCCGAGGTCAGCGGCGGGCCGGTGCTTGCCGTAGCTTCTGCTTCGGCTTCGGCCTCAGCAGCAGCTTTTGCGGCGGCTTCCGCTTCCAGTGCTAACTGCGCCTTGGCCTCGGCCAGCGCTTCGGCCTCGGCCTCGGCCGAGTCTTCTGGTTCTGGTTCTGGTTCAGGTTCTGGCTCAGGTTCGGGATCCGGTTCTGGCTCGGGCTCCGGTTCCAGCGCGGCCACGCGCACCGGGCGCGATTTCGGGCGCGGGGGTCTGGGCCGGGGCCAACGGGCTGGTCTCCTCCTCAGCCTCGGTCACGATCTCAGTCGTGGTTTCTTCCTGTTGGGCAGGCTCCTGCTCAGGTTCGGGTTCTGGTTCTGGATCCGGGTCTTTGATCGGCGCAATCCGTTCGCGCGCAATCGCCGGGGCCGTGTCCACCCCCGCAAACCCCAGCGACGGACGCGAGGCGACACGACGCGCGGGGGCAGGTGCCACCTTCGCCAGATCGGTGCCGTCTTCCGGGGTCTCGGGCTCGGCCACCGGCTCCACCGTCGGGGCAGGCTCGGCCTCGACCGGTTCCGGCTTGCTGGGGGTGTCCGGCACCTCCTCTGGCTCTGTTTCGGCAACCGGCTCCGGTGCCGTCTGTTCCGCCGCACTTTCCGCCTCGGCCTGTGGCACATCAGGGCTGAGGTCTTCGGCAGGCGCCGAAACCGTCGGTGACGGCACCGAAGCATCAACCCCGGCCTCCGGCAGGAGCAGCGCTGCAAATTGCTCTTCGGTAATCAGCGACACGTCAGCGGCTTCAATATCCTCGATGTGATCCCGGTCCACCAGACCGCCGACCATGATCCACAGGATCAATGCGCCGTGGCCAGCTCCCGAGATATAATATCCCGCACCCATGCCTGCGCCCTATCCGCCACTGCCATCGAAACGCGGACCGGACGCATCGGTGACCAGCCCGATTTCATTGAACCCAGCACTGTTCAGCGCGCCCATCACCTCGGCCACACTGGCATAGGCGATGTTGCCGTCCGCGCGCAGGTAGACCTTCTGACTGATCCTTTCGGACGCGATGGCGCTGAGGCGTGGGATCAACTGATCGGCCTCAACTTCTTCGGTCTGGATCAGCAGCCCGCCATCGACGGTCAGCGTCACAGTCAGCGGTTCCTCTCGTTCGGTCGGCAAGGGGTTGGCCGCAGTTTCCGGCAAGTCGATTGGTACACCCACGGTCAACAACGGGGCCGCGACCATGAACACGATCAACAGCACGAGCATGACATCAACGAACGGCGTGACGTTGATTTCGGACATCGGGCGCGCGCGACTGCGCCGCCGCCCCCGCCTGCGCCCGCCACCGCCGTTTTGCATGACGCCTGCGCCCATGGTTACTGCCCGTCCAACTGGCGTGACAGGATCGTCGCGAATTCATCGGCAAATGCTTCGTACCCGCCAAGGATGCGATCCGAATCCGCGCTGAGTTTATTATAGAAGATCACAGCCGGGATGGCGGCCAGAAGGCCCAGACCGGTGGCCAGCAAAGCCTCAGCGATACCGGGAGCAACAACGGCAAGGTTAGTATTCTGCTGCTCGGCAATTTCGATAAAGGCATTCATGATGCCCCAGACGGTCCCCAACAGCCCGATAAACGGTGCGGTCGAGCCGACAGTGGCCAGAAACGACAGCCCCTTCTGCAGGCTTTCGCTTTCCTTGGTGATCGCCACATCCATCGAGCGGTCAATCCGCGACTGGGCACCCGGAATCAGCGCTCCGTCCTGGCGATGGCTGCGCCGCCACTCGGTCATGCCGGCCGCAAAGATTGTCGCCGCACGCCCCTTCGGGTTCGGCCCGATCTTGTCATAGAGCAGGTCCAGCGGTTCCCCCGACCAGAACGCCCGGTCAAAGCGCTTCGCCTCGCCGCGTGCGCGTCGGAACGAGAAGGTTTTCTGCAAGATCACTGCCCAAGCCCAGAAACTGGCCAGGATCAGGATGATCATTACCACTTTCACGGTGAATGTGGCGCGCGCGAATAGCGCAACAATCGAAAAATCAATCTGCTGCGCAAGCGCAAGTGCGTCTGTTTCCATCGGTCTGCTCTTTGTTCAATCCGTTGCCGTTTTCTTGTCGACGGCTGTCCCTATAACGCAGGTTACACGGGGTTAAGCGGGAAATCCAACAGGAACGCGCGAATGTCACGCGGACGCGATGATTACCCCAGCGCTTGGCGTATTTCCGCTGGCAGGCGGATCGGCCGGTTTCCCCGCCCGACCATGACGATTTCGACCTCGGCAGTGAACAATTTGACCTGATCGCGCCAAACCGCCTGGGCCAGCTGCAACCGCGCTGGCGTTATCGAGGCAACCTTTGTTTCCACCCGCAATACGTCGCCGAATTCTGCAGGCGCGAGGTACTCTGCCGCGATCCGGCGCACCGCGAACACCTCTCCCGTCACGCGCAGCGAATTCTGGTCCACGCCCAGCGAAGCGACCCAATCGCTGCGTGCCCTTTCGATGAATTTCAGGTAGTTGGCGTGGTACACGACACCCGCCATATCGGTGTCTTCATAGTAAACCGTCAGATCAAAGCGGTGCGTCACGCGCTGATCCTCGCGGCGAGCCGAAGCGCATGAGACGGATCATCCGCAGCGACCGGCATCACCGGGTCATAAGCTGCGCCGATGATGTCGGCGATATCGGGTCGCAGGATCACCGTTTCACCGGCTTTGGCCAGCGGAGATCGATTGGAAAACGCTGTAGGCGACCACAGCAACATCACCTGCGCCGCCTGTGCCAACGCGATGTCCTCAGCCGCAACGTCGGCCAGCAAGCCGCCCATGTTGAGAAACACAAAACAGGCCTTGATCGCGCCATTCTCATCGGTGCGGAAGGTCCGATACTGCGCTGCATCTTCATCCAGAAGCCGGTCGACCAAGGGATCGAGATTCGGAATGAGTTGGTCCAGCTTGGGCACATCTCTGAGTTCTGCCCAGTCCGACAGGAAGAACATCATCAGATTTGCGCCCAGCTCTGGGTCCGTCTCGGCCATCTGGTTCCCGGCTAGCGCAACGGTGGCCTCAATCGCGCCCTTCACCACCGCCAAGGTCGCGTCATCGACCCCAAAGACCACCGGCACAATGGGCCGCCCCCAGCGCGCAAAGCGATAGGTTCCATCCGCGCCGGCAAACATTGTCGCAATGTCGTCCGACCCCGCCATCTTCTTTTCAGAAATACTCCCGCCGGAGGCACCCTTACTCAAACAACTGCCCCTGATCATCAGGCTTGGGCGGCTCTAGTCCCAGATGCGCCCAAGCCCGGCTTGCAAGCGTCCGACCACGTGGCGTCCGCTGGATCAGCCCTTGCTGCAACAGGAACGGCTCGATCACCTCTTCCAGCGCATCGCGACTTTCGCTCAGCGCCGCCGAAAGGGTCTCAACCCCAACCGGCCCGCCAGCATAAGCCTCGGCGATCAGCGACAGATACCGCCGGTCGGCCCCATCAAGACCCAGCGCGTCGACGCCAAGCCGCGTAAGCGCCCCGTCCGCCAGTTTGTGGGAAATATGGCCATCCCCCTCGACCAGTGCGAAATCCACCACCCGGCGCAGCAACCGTCCGGCGATCCGGGGCGTTCCCCGCGCGCGGCGGGCAATCTCATGCGCGCCGTCGTCGTCGATGTCGATGCTCAACAAGCCAGCACCGCGCCGCACTATCTGGTGTAATTCCTCAACCGTATAGAACTGCAATCGGATCGGGATCCCGAACCGGTCGCGCAATGGCGTCGTCAGCAGCCCCAGACGTGTTGTCGCTCCAACCAGGGTGAAGGGCTGTAATTCGATCCGCACGGTTCGCGCCGCCGGTCCTTCACCAATCACCAGATCCAGCTCGAAATCCTCCAGCGCTGGATACAGCACTTCCTCGACCACCGGATTCAGGCGATGGATTTCATCAATGAACAGTACGTCATGGGCTTCCAGGTTGGTCAGGATCGCCGCCAGATCGCCCGCCTTGGCCAGCACCGGCCCCGAGGTCATGCGGAACCCGACCCCGAGCTCCTTGGCGATGATCTGCGCCAACGTGGTCTTGCCCAGCCCCGGCGGGCCATGGAACAGCGTGTGATCCATCGCAGCGGCGCGCTGCCGGGCGCTGTCGATGAAAACCCGGAGATTGCTGCGCGCCTCGGCCTGACCGGTGAAGGCATCAAGGGTCTGAGGGCGCAACGCGCGATCCGCATCCTCGGGGCGCGCATCGGGGCGCAGCGTGGGGTCCGGGGCGGTCATTCAGCGATCATAGGTGGCAATGATGCCCGCGCGCGCCAAACGTGCCGCAAAGGACCAGCCAGTTATTGCCCGCTCTGTCATCTGATCATCGTAGATGGCGGAATACAGAAGCTCCATGTCACTGTCCCGATCCCCTTTCAATTTATCCACATCGGAAAATGCGGCGGAGAGATGTGCCTTTTGCCGCCCCTGCGGCCAGAGTTTGCTTTCGGGATTCTTGGGCCGCATCCAGCCACAGCGCCCCGATCAGCGCGTTCAAGGCACCGACGACAACCCCGCTCACATGGCTTTGCTGCGCTTCGGGAACGGATGCCAGCCACCCCGGCACGGCGAATGCCAGCCAGGAGGCAAAGGCGGTGGACGCCGCGATAATTACGAACACCAGCACATAGCCGCCCTGATAAAGCCAGGTCGCAAACCGCGGCGCAGCGCGCAGAAGTTTCGTCGGCGCGAACCACAGAACCAGGCAGATCACGATTGCCGCAATGATCACCACGACCTGGCTGGCCGGATCAACCACATAGGGAAGCAGCGCGCCAAACACGACGGCAATAGCGACAAGGCCGAAGTGGAACATCGGCTCAGGGCTTTCTTTGTTGCGAAATGGACCAGCGATGCGGCGGCCGGTGACCACAAATCTGGACGAGGTTGCCCTTCGCATCGGTTTCAATCCGGATTGCCGCGGGCGGCGGGTCGATCCGGCAGCGCGCAGCGGCTGATGCGATCAGCGAATTGGCGGTTCCGATGGCCGAGGCCGCACTGGTCCTGAGCATCGGTTCGGTGTGTTCGTGCCTTGGGTGCTCTGCCCGGTAACTTAACCGCGCCGCAGCTTCGGTTGCGGCAATGAAGGCATCATGAATCTGCTTGTACACAGCCTCATCGACCAGCAAATCGGGATTCTTGTCGAGCGCTTGCGCCTTATACATCGGCATCTTTCAATCTCCTTTCTTTTCAACTGCGCCGATCATGGCTGATCCCGGCCTGTTCCCGCAAGCCACACCGCATTACCCTTTCGGCGCAAGACGGCGCAGCGCCGCTCGGATCAGGGCCGGGGTATCTGCCTCAGGCATCGCACCCGCTGCTTCGGCCACTGCCGTGGCCGCCTCACCCGGTCCGTAGCCAAGGTTTGCCAGAGCCGACATCGCCTCGGCCTGAGACGAGGCCGAGGGGGCGAGTGCAGGCGCGGTCGCAGTATCACCGTGATCGACCACATCAGACGGGACGACCGTTGGCGCAGCAAGCGCTCCGCCCATCGCCATCACCGCCGGTGCCTTGTCCTTCAACTCGTTCACCACCCTCTGTGCGATTTTTGGGCCGACGCCGGGCGCTGCCTTGATCGAATTCCAGTCGCCCAGCGCAATCGCCCTGCCCGTCCCTTCCGGTCCCAGCGTCCCAAGGATGGCCATCGCTGCCTTGGTACCAATGCCCTGAACAGAGGTCAGAGTCCGGTGCCACTCTTTTTCCAGCAATGTCGTGAAACCGACCAGTTGCAGCAGGTCTTCGCGCACGATCAACTCGGTATAGAGCGCCGCCGCCTCTCCGGCACCTGGCAAGGCCGCCAGCGTCCGCTCGGACACATGCACGACATAGCCGACGCCGCCGACATCAATAAGCACATGATCGCTGCCGCGATAGTCGATCCGCCCGGCAATTCGCCCGATCATCCGGCCACCGCCTGCGCCAACCGGCCGGCAGACTGCATGTGATGCGCGTGGCAGATCGCAATAGCCAGAGCGTCCGCAGCATCCGGTCCTTCCAGCACCGCTCCGGGTAGCTGCATTGACACCATGTGGGCCACTTGCCGCTTGTCCGCATGGCCAAACCCGACCACACATTTCTTGACCGAATTGGGGGCATACTCACCCACAGTCAGCCCAGCCTGCGCGGGCACCAGCAGCGCAATACCTCGTGCCTGCCCCAGCTTCAGAGTACCGGCGCCATCACGGTTCACGAAGGTCTGTTCCACCGCCGCGGCAGTTGGCGCATGTTTGATCAGGATTTCGGTCAACTGCCGATGTAGGCTGAGCAACCGCGCGGCCAGATCGACCCCATTCGACTTGCACACCCCATTGGCCACATGGCTCAGACGCGATCCGCTGACGTCGATGACGCCCCAACCGAGGTTCCTGAGACCTGGGTCGATGCCCATTACCCGCATTATGCGACCTGCTTTGCCTGCTCTTTTTTCCCGACTAGCACGAAACGCGAACACCTGCCAACGCCAAAGCCAACCACCGCATCCGAGGCTGAACCCACCCGAGGTCATTTTTCGACACCGAAATGCCCCAAAACGACATTCGCGCAATGTAAATTAACCGCGTTATCGCAAACATTTACGCGGGGAAGCTGATATGCACGCATTGCATTGCGGACATGCAGAAATCTGTCTTGCTCGACCCAGTTCGCGGGCCTACCTGCCATCTCGAATGCACGGTCGCATTCGGTTTTGTAAATAGGATGACCAAAATGGCCACTCTCGACACCACCCGTACGCTGACCGGCGGCTCTTTCATGACTGGCCGTCTGTCGTCCTTTATTAATCGCACCTTTGGTGCCGCATTCGCGTGGAACGACGCGCGTGTGACGCGCCGCTCGCTACGCAACCTTTCGGATGCCGAGCTGGATGATATCGGCCTGGCACGCGGCGATATTGAACTGGTCGCGCGCCGCCGCGGCTAAGCCACCGCCTGAGACTGCAAAAGAAAAGGCCGCGTCGGATAATCCGGCGCGGCCTTTGCTTTTCCAGCGTGACTGACAACCACACTCAGAAGAAATCTGTTCGGTCTGCTAGCGGACCACCGATTTGATGGTTGAGGACAACCAGAGGGTCGCAGGCTCGGCCGACAACAGCCACCCACCAACCTGTTGGATCGCATTACCACTGCGCAGCTCAACAACGCGGGCTTCATAACTGGCCGGTCCTAAGCTGACATGCATTGCAGCCTTGAAGAGCAGAAGTGTCACCAGGATCAATGTCACGCCGTGCCATGGCAACGACCGGCGCCGATTTTGACGGCGGACGATGAGTGATCCATCCAGATTGAAGGATTCAATTGGCCGGCCCATCGCAACAGAACGTGGCGCGTCGTTCCGCGGATTGGTATGATGGATTGGTCCGGTATAGTTCATTCTTTGGCCCCTTGCCGGGTGTTTTTCCGACAGGGCTAAAATCGAATCAGAATGTGGCAATTTTGGGGCAAATGGCCCCAATTTGGCTAAATTACGACATTTAGATGTCGCTCAACCGCAGGTTGAGTGTCGTCCAGTCGACAATATCTACCCTTTTGACCAGATTGTATCCAACCCCGGCATAAACCTCGGCTACAGCCTCTGCCTGGCCAGTCAGGATGCCCGAGAGAATCAGATTTGCGCCCGGCGCGGCGACCCGGGCCAGGTCCGGAGCCAGCTCGATCAGCGGCCCCATCAAGATGTTGGCAAAGATCAAATCGAACGGGGATGCGGCCGCGATAGAGGCGTGATCGGTTCCGGTTGCTTCGATCACCTCGACGCGTTCGGACAATCCGTTTGCCGTCACATTTGCTGCTGCCGTCTCGACAGCAACCGGGTCAATGTCAGAGGCAATCACCGGCACATCCCAAATCTTCGCCGCTGCCATTGCAAGAACAGCCGTCCCGCAGCCGACGTCAAGCACGCTGCGCGGCATAACGCCCGCTGACACCAGGCGCTCCAAAGCATTCAGGCAGCCCAATGTCGTTCCATGGTGGCCGGTTCCGAACGCCATCGCCGCATCAATCAGCAATCCAACGCTGCCCTGTGGCAGCTTTTCGGCATCGTGTGAGCCATGGACAAAGAACCGACCCGCCACAACCGGCGTCAATTCGCGGCGCACTTGGGCGACCCAATCGGTTTCAGGAAGCTCGGAAACCGCGAAGGGGGCGCGCTTCAAAAGCCACCGCCAAAAGCGCGAGCGCGGGCCGGATCCGGAGTGTCAGTAAAATACCCGCCAACTTCCCATAGCCCGCTGCCATCCTCGACCTCGAACACACCGACCCCGGTCGGTGCGGGCTCCATCCGCTCCATCGCTTCGCCCAGCGCCTCAGCTGGTTCGCGCCCGGTCAGTGTCGTCAGTGCTGTAAATGTCGGCATATTGGCGTTCCCGGTTTTGAACCCGCTGTCTGCTGTGCGGTTACACGGGTCAAGCTATTTCGATCAGTGGCAAATCACATGTCCCGCGCCGGAACGCCGGCAACTCGGGCACCGGGCGCGACATCGCGTGTCACCACGGATCCGGCAGCGATGATCGCGCCATCGCCCACTGTGACGCCAGGCATGATCTGCGCGCCGCCACCAATCCAGACATCTGCGCCAATCGTTACCGGCAACGCCCGTTCGATCCCGGCGCTACGCTGCTCCACATCCCGGTGATGGTCCGCACAATAGATGTGGACCCCCGGCCCCAGCATCGAACCATCACCGATCCGCACCGCGCCCGAATCCAACACCACACAACCCGTGTTCAAATAAACGTTGTCGCCCAAATGAAGATTGCGCCCGTAGGAACAGTGGAACGGCGCTTCTATGAAACACCCCGTACCAAAACGCGCAAACAACGCCGCCAGTTCAGGCGCGCAGGCCCCGCGTGCGTCCGGGTCCATCACGCGCTGCTGATGGCAAGCCCGCCGCGCGATTTGCCGCAACGCCTCAAGCTCATCTGACAGACAGCAATACCAGTCCCCGGCCGCAATCGCAGCGAGGGCATCACTCATGCGCCAACGCCAATCGGACAAGTCACCCCGGTGCCACCAATCCCGCAGTAGCCCGAGGGATTCTTGGCCAGATATTGCTGGTGGTAATCCTCGGCCATGAAGAATGGCCCGGCCTCAACAACCTCGGACGTGATTGCGCCATATCCTGCCGCCTCCAGCCTGGGTTGGAATGCCGTACGGCTGGCCTCGGCCACGGCCTTTTGCGCCTCGGTCGTCCAATAGATGCCGCTGCGGTACTGGGTGCCCCGGTCATTGCCTTGCCGCATCCCTTGTGTTGGATCATGACCTTCCCAGAACACCCGCAACAGTTCATCAAAACTGATGATGGAGGGATCATAGACCACCCGCACCAACTCGTTGTGCCCTGTCTGACCGGTGCAGACCTCATGATAGGTCGGATTTGGGGTGTGCCCAGCGCCATAGCCCACCATGGTCAGGTGCACGCCATCCAGCCCCCAGAACATCCGCTCCACGCCCCAGAAACAGCCCATCCCGAAGATTGCAACTTCCATGCCATCCGGCACATCAAGCGTCAGGGCCCGACCGTTAACAAAATGCGTCTCAGCCGTCGGGATCGCCACATCCCGCCCCGGCAGCGCCTCATCCGCGCTGATGATCGTCATCGGTTTTCTTGAAAACAGGTTCATCGCTATCCTCCGGTTTGGCGTAAGTCCGATATAGTGACCTTGGCTGCGTCCTGCCACGCCCCACTCATCATTGGTTCGTAAATATCCCCGCCAGAGGCCCGATTTGTGGTATGGAGAATTGCCCTACTCTGCGGGCGCAAGTGCGCGCGCGAATACCGTTTCATTCCCCTTCACCGGATGGCGCGGGATCATCAGCGCCAGCATCAGCGAGGTCGCGGCCATCCCCGCGGCCATCAAGAACACCCCGCCCGGCGAGACGATCCAGATATAACCCAACAGTGCCGGCAGAAACACAGCTGCAATATGGTTAATGGTGAACGACACCGCCGCCGTCGGGGCGATATCCTCTGGATCGGCGATCTTCTGAAAGTAGGTCTTCATCGCAATGGCGAGGGCAAAGAATAGGTGGTCGAGGATATAAAGCGCGCCCGCCACTACCACGCCCCAGCCGAAGAAATACACACCGCCGTAGGCCAGGAACACAGCGATCAGCCCACTGTATTCAATCACCAGCGCATTGCGTTCACCCCAGCGCGCCACAGCACTGCCCATCAGGGGAGCGAAAATCATGTTGGCGACGAAATTGGCCAGAAACAGGCCGGTGACCTCGTGCACCTCAAATCCGAACTTCTCGACCATCATGAAGGCTGCGAAGACCACGAACACCTGACGACGTGCGCCCGAGATGAACTGCAACGCGTAATATAGCCAGTAGCGCCGTTTGATGACCATCCGAGAGACCTGCGGTTCGGGTGCCTCAAATTGTGGATAGGCAAAAAAGCAGAACAGCGCGATAGCAGCGCAAAGGCCACCCGCTGACATGTAAACAAAGTTATAGCTCAGCCCCAGCGTCTTCCAGGTCAGCACCAGCAGGCCATAGCTGACCAGCGAGGCCGCCGACCCCGCAGCAACGATCCACCCCAGCATCTGTGGCGCGCGCGCCTTGGGGAGCCACTGCAGTTGCAGCGACTGGTTCACCGTCTCAAAGTAATGATATCCCAGCGAGGAGATCATCGTCAGCGTCAACAAGCCGCCGAAACTGGGGAACCAGGCGGTCACCGCAGTACCGAGGCCCAGCACCGCCAGTGCGATCACGCCAAACATCTGCTCGCGTACGAATATTATGATCGCGATAACGCCAACGGCAAGAAAACCGGGGATTTCGCGCACGGTGTGCAGCCAGCCAATCTCGACCCCGGTGAAGCCCGCCGCCTCGATCACGAAGTTATTGAGTAGTGCTGCCCAGACGTTGAATGCCAGCGGCGAGGCGATGGCCATCAGCAGCAAAAGCGTGAAGGGGCGCCGCCAGAGAGGGAGCTGCCGGGCCTGTGACAGGGGGACGATGCGCATTGGGCTGGCTTACGCCTGTGGCGGGGGTTTGCCCACACCCCGCAACCAACTTTATCCGAAACGCAACACCCCCTCCTCGGTCACCACCGCATCCAACGGTTGATCTGTCGGCTCCAATGGCAGCCCCGAGTCTTCCTGCGCCGCGAACGCCAATCCCACCGCCCTCGCAGTGCGGCGTGCGCGCAGCGCCTCCAGGGTCCTGTCGTAAAACCCACCGCCATAGCCCAGCCTGCCGCCGGAACGATTGAATGCCAGCAAGGGCACTATCAACACATCTGGCACCAATGGTTCGGCGCTGGCAGGAACCCCAGCCCCGAATGGTCCGGCCACCATGTCGCACCCTGCCTCCCAGCGATGAAAGACCAGCGGCTGACCGGCACCTACGATCACCGGCACGCAGACCGGCCCCTCCCAAGCGGTCATGACAGGCAACGGATCGAGCTCGGTCCGGATCGCCATGTATCCCGACAGTACCTTGCCGCGAAACGGGGCCAGCCACTCCGTCAAATGCGCAAGTGCCGCAGCCTCGACCGCTACGCTCTTGGCTGCCTTGCGTCGCGCGAATGCCGCCTGCCGCGCAGCCGCTTTCACTTCGCTCAGATCAGCCACGCTGCCGCCAACCCCAGAAACGCAAAAAATCCCACCACATCAGTCACCGTCGTTACGAATGCTCCTGAAGCCAGTGCCGGATCTATACCAACGCGGTCCAGCACCAGCGGCACGCCGACCCCGGCCAATCCGGCGACAGCCAGGTTGATCACCATCGCCACCCCGATCACGACGCCAAGCATCGGTGTGCCGAACCAGATCACACCAATCACCCCCATCACTACCGCAAAGACCAGGCCGTTCAGCAACCCTGCAACAACCTCGCGCCGGATCACCCTGAGCGCGTTCGAGCGTGTAAGGTCGCGTGTCGCCAGCGCCCGCACCGCAACTGTCATCGATTGCGTCCCCGCATTGCCACCCATCGAGGCGACAATCGGCATCAGCACCGCCAGCGCCACAATCGCGGCAATCGTCGCTTCGAATTGCGAGATCACCAGCGACGCCAGGATCGCCGTGATCAGATTGACGAACAGCCAGGGAAACCGTCGCCGCGCAATCGCCAGTGTCCTGTCAGCAAGGCTTTCGTCGCCGACACCTGCCAGACGCAGGATATCCTCCTCATGCTCTTCATCCAGCACGATCATCGCGTCGTCGATAGTGATCACACCGGCCAACCGCCCGTCGGAATCGACCACGGGTGCCGAGATCAGGTGGTACTGGTTGAACGCATAGGCGACGTCCTCTTCGTCCTGATCGGCAGGAATGGTCCGGAAGCTTTCCTCGGTGATATCCGCCAATTTCACGTTCCGGCGCGAGGACATCAGTTTGCCCAGCGTGACATGGCCGACAGGATGATAGCGCGGGTCCACAAGAACCAAATGATAGAAATCATCTGGCAAGTCCTCAGATTCACGCATGAAATCAATCGCCTGACCGACGGTCCAATGTGCAGGTGCGCTGACAACCTCGCGCTGCATCAATCGGCCAGCGGAATTCTCCGGCCAGGACATCGACAGTTCAACCGCCGCCCGATCCGAGGTTTCCAGAACGTCGAGGATCGCCGCCTGCTGCCCCTTGCCCAGATCCTCAATCAGATCGACGACGTCATCGGATTCCAGGTCGCGCACAGCCTCCGACAATACCTCGGGAGACAGCGCGTCGATGACATCCTCGCGAATGCCCTCGTCCAACTCCGTCAGCAGTTCACCATCAAAACTGCTGCCCAACAGGGTCACCGCATGCTGGCGCGTCGCATCGTCAAACTGTTCCAGAACATCCGCAATGTCGGCGGCGTGCATGTGATCGACCAATCGGACCAACGTTTCGGCGTCATCTGCCTCGACCGCCGCCTGAATTGCATGCACGGTCTTTTCGTCCAGCGCATAGGCGTCGTCGCGATCTTCTGTGACGTCCGGGGTCGGAAGCTCATCAGCCATGGCGCACACCTTTCGATTCCGCAGACCTGACATTACCGCAGCGGCAACGCGGACAACAGCCCCTCGTTACGCGGCCCCGGTGGATTTACCTTTCGCAACCGCGGCCTTACGCTGCGCCGAATGCAGCTCCCACAGGCCAGCCGATGACCGACCGCCGCCTTATCACGGGCCAGACCCTCAGCTTTATCAACCACCCCTTTCAGGTTCCGCCCGAGCAATCCGCCCGACATATACGGCGCGGCGCGGTGCTGATTGAAAACGGAGTGATCGCGGCGGTGGATGACGCCGACACGCTACGCGCCCTAGCCCCGGACGTGATCGTCGAAGACATGGGCGAAGCGCTAATTCTGCCTGGCTTCATCGACGCCCATGCCCATTATCCGCAGAGCGCCATAATCGCTAGTTGGGGCAAACGTCTTATCGACTGGTTGAACACCTACACCTTTCCCGAAGAAATGCGCTTTGGTGATCCCACCTACGCCGCCGATGTCGCCAACCGCTATTTCGACCTGACCCTGTCCCACGGAACCACAACGGTCGCGAGCTATTGTACGATTCATCCGGCGAGCGTCACCGCTTTCTTTGAAGCCGCCCAGACGCGCGGGGTGCGCGCGATCGCGGGCAAAACCTGCATGGACCGGAACGCCCCCGACGGGCTGCGCGACACTGCCCAATCGGCCTATGACGACAGCAAATCCCTGCTGGAACGCTGGCACGGCACTGACCGCCTGTCTTACGCCATCACGCCCCGCTTTACGCCCACATCATCACCAGACCAACTGGCCGCCCTCGGCGCACTTTGGGCGGAACACCCTGACTGTCTGATGCAAACGCACCTCAGCGAACAGGTCGACGAGATTGCCTGGGTCCACGACCTCCACCCCGAGGCGCGCGATTATCTGGATACATACGAATGTCACGGGCTGGTCGGCCCGGGTGCGATGTTCGGCCATGCAATCCATCTGGAACCACGAGAGCGTGCCCGGATCGCCGAAGCGGACGCTTCCCTGATCCACTGCCCGACGTCGAACACGTTCATCGGGTCAGGCCTGTTCGACATGGACGGACTGATGGCCGAGGGACAGCGCATCGGGCTGGCCACCGATACCGGCGGTGGATCGTCATTCTCGATGCTACGCACCATGGCGGCGGCTTACGAGGTTGCCCAACTGCGCGGCTGCGCGCTGCACCCGGCGCAGCTTCTGTGGCTGGCCACAGCTGGATCCGCGCGGGCCCTTCGAATGGACGACCGGATCGGCACGCTGAAACCTGGCATCGAGGCGGACCTGATCGCCCTGGACCTGTCCTCGACCCCAGCCATCGCTCAAAGCAACACGCGCGCCGAGGACATTTGGCAAGCGGTCTTCCCGACCATCATGATGGGCGACGACAGGGCGGTTCAACGGGTTTGGGTGGCGGGGAACCCCGTGTGTGGAACAATGGCCAAGGCGCACTGACATAACTCGCAGCAATCCTTGATGTGTCGGTCGGATGGTTCAGCCCATTGCGCGGCGGAAGCGAGACCGGGGGCGATCACCTCGCGGTCAAAAACGCGAGGGGGTCCACGGCCCGCTATCCTGCGGGCGTATCCTTCTCATAGGCCTCGATAATCCGTGCAACCAGTGGGTGGCGCACAACATCTTTGGACGTGAAATAATTGAAGTCGACACCTTTCACGCCGCCCAGAAGCCGCTCGGCATCGGCCAGACCAGACGGCATGCCGCGCGGCAGGTCGATCTGTGTGCGATCTCCGGTGATGACCATGCGGCTTCCCTCACCCAGTCGGGTCAGGAACATTTTCATCTGCATTGTGGTGGCGTTCTGCGCCTCGTCCAGCACAACGAAAGCGTTGCTGAGCGTTCGGCCGCGCATGAAGGCGAGCGGCGCGATCTCGATCCGCTTGTCCTCGATCAGTTTGGCCACCTGTTTGCTGGGCAGAAAGTCATTCAACGCATCATAAAGCGGCTGCATGTACGGATCGACCTTGTCCTTCATGTCGCCGGGAAGGAAGCCCAGACGCTCTCCCGCTTCGACGGCCGGGCGTGACAGGATGATCTTGTCCACATGGCCACCGATGAACATCGAGACGCCGACAGCGACGGCCAGATAGGTCTTGCCGGTGCCCGCAGGTCCGATTCCGAAGGCGAGTTCATTTGCGTAGAGCGAGCGAACATATACCTGCTGCGCGTCAGTGCGGGGCTCAACCAGTTTTTTGCGGGTTTTGATTTCTACCCGACCGCCCTGAAACATCTCTATCTGGTCGCCGTCGCGCACGCCGTCATCGGTGTCTGAGGGCGCGGTAGGAACGTTGGAATTATCCATCCGAAGTTCGGCGTCGACATCGCCCGGTTCTACCGTCCGCCCGGCTTCAAGGCGCGCATAAAGCGCCCCCAGCACCTCAGCGCCACGCTGACGCGCGACATCCTCGCCAATGAGGATCAGACGATTGCCACGCCGAACGATCTGCAATTCCAGAGCAGTTTCTACTTGCGTCAGATACTGATCGAACGGCCCGCAAAGGTCGATCAACAGCCGGTTGTCTGGAAACTCGAGGGGGGTTTCGCCCGCAGGCGGTTGCGGGACGGCGGCGGGGGTCGCAGGGCTGGTTGCCAAATGGCACACTCCGAGGAAAGAGACAGGTCGTCGTTGCCGCGAT
Source organism: uncultured Paracoccaceae bacterium (assembly GCA_943787785.1). Classification (GTDB taxonomy): domain Bacteria; phylum Pseudomonadota; class Alphaproteobacteria; order Rhodobacterales; family Rhodobacteraceae; genus WLWX01. The sequence goes on from CALSNT010000017.1 coordinate 203,740, forward strand.
GGTGGCCCGGTGCGGGGCTAAGGGCAAGCCCCCTTGGTCTGAGCGATGCGATGGTGGTGTGCGGGGTTGAACATCTTGGCTTTAAGCGGACGTACGCGTTGGACGCAACCATTGCCCGGAATCAAGGCGAAGCCGCCGGGCGAGCGCCTGACCGTCCCGCGGTCGGGCGCTTTGGCAATGACGCACATCTTATTGATGTCATAGCCATAGCCGCACCATAAATTGCCTCTGATGACCGTTGCTGCGCCAGCCCCCGGTCAGGCACCCGCCCGGCTTGCACACCTATCGTACGAATGTCTGCTCTAGGCCATAATCGGCGTCGGCCCATCAGCCAGGCAACTCATTTCCGCCTTCCCAAAAAGCAAACCGTGGGGCGTTGCCACCCCACGGTTCGGCCCCCACCCAGGAGGCCTTTCGCCATCGTGCCGACCCTCGAAAAGGATGCACTAGGACGAAACGCATGACGTAACCTTAATTGAACCGGCAAACGGATCAAGCGCTCTGCGTGACCGGTCCCTGGCCAAGCGCCAGTTCGCCACCCAGCGAATTGGCCGAACTCTCGATGATACGCAGTTTTCGGATCTCTCCGACGGCGGCATCCGTTTCGGCAAAAACCGCGTGCAAATACTCGGATTTGCCGACCATCTGTCCCGGCAAACGACCTGATTTTTCGAACAAAACCGAAACTTCACGCCCGACCATCGCGTCCTGCGTTGCTTTCTGCTGCGCCCCCAGAAGGGCTTGTAGACGGGCCAAGCGATCCGCCTTTTTGACCTCGGGCACTTCCGCCCGATCTGCGGCCGGCGTTCCGGGGCGCGACGAATATTTGAACGAATAGGCCTGCCCGTAGCCAACTGTTTCGACCAGTGCGAGGGTATCGGCGAAGTCCGCCTCACTCTCGCCCGGAAAGCCGGTGATGAAATCGCCACTTAGCAGGATGTCAGGCCGGGCGGCGCGGATTCGCTCGATCAGTCGAATATAGTGGTCTGCGGTGTGCCGCCGGTTCATCGCTTTCAAAATCTTGTCGCTGCCCGACTGCACCGGCAAGTGCAGGTAGGGCATCAGCTTTTCGACCTCGCCATGCGCCGCAATCAGGTCATCGGACATGTCATTGGGGTGGCTCGTGGTGAAGCGGATACGCTCTAACCCGTCAACCTTAGCCAGCCTGCGTATAAGTGTCGCCAGAGTCACGCCATCGGCGTCGGCATAGGCATTCACGTTCTGCCCCAGCAAGGTGATCTCTCGCACCCCGCGTTCAACCAGATCACGCGCCTCAGCCATCACCTTGTCGGCGGGGCGAGAAACCTCTGCCCCCCGCGTATATGGCACAACGCAAAAAGCGCAGAACTTGTCGCACCCTTCCTGCACTGTCAGAAACGCCGTCGGCCCACGGGCGGCGCGGGGACCACGCATGTGGTCGAATTTGTCCTCAGCCGGGAAGTCGGTGTCGAGCGCCGGGGCACCACTGCGCGCTTTCGCCTCCAATTCCGGCAGCCGGTGATAGCTTTGAGGGCCGACAACCAGATCGACCAGCGGCTGGCGGGCCATAATTTCGGCTCCCTCGGCCTGTGCGACGCAGCCCGCGACACCGATTTTGAGATCGGGGTTCGCGTCTTTCAGCGGACGCAAGCGGCCGAGTTCGGAATACACCTTCTCGGCAGCCTTTTCGCGGATATGACAGGTGTTCAGCAGGATCATGTCGGCCTCGCCAGCCTGATCCGTCGCCTCGTACCCCTGCCCAGCCAACGTTTCGGCCATGCGTTCACTATCGTACACATTCATCTGGCAGCCGTAGGTTTTGATGAACAGTTTTTTCGACGTCGTCATTGGCGGGGCTCCGGTGCAGGCGGTCGCGTCCTACACCCGCGCGCGCTGCGCCGCAATGCGCGCAGCTTGCATTGCCGGACCAGCGCGTTAGAGGTTTTGTCATACGCCACGACAGTATACCGGCATTTCTCGGCACGCATGCCTCGGCCCTGCAAAAGGGACCGGTTGCGGTGATCCTGGTCGAGGATCTGGTCGAAGTGGACAGCACTATTCGTCACCACCTGGCCTGTGGCTTTGCAAACATCCTGGTTCTGGCGCCGCCGGCGTTGGAATTGGCCGGCGATCTTGAAGACGGTGTGCATGTAATCGGTCACAACACCGTCGTCGCCGATGCCGCCGTATCGGGGCTGAACCCGTTGATCGCACGCGCAAAACCGGGGACATGGTTCTTTTACTGCTATAACGCCGAGTACCTTTTCTATCCGTTTCGGGAATCCCGAACCGTCGGCGAGATGTTGGCTTTCAATGTCGAGGAACGCCGCGATGCGATGCTGACCTATGTGATCGATCTCTATGCAGCAGACCTTGGTACGGCGGCCAACGCGGTCTCGCTGGAGGACGCGTATCTGGACAGCGCCGGGTACTATGCTCTGGCGCGCCATGACGCGGGCGGGACCATTCAGGAACGCCAGCTGGACTTCTACGGTGGGCTGAAATGGCGGTTCGAGGAGCATGCAAATTACAAACGCCGCCGGATCGACCGGATCAGCCTGTTTCGCGCCGGACCCGGTGTGCGGCTACTGCCCGATCACCGGATGAGCGTGCCCGAGATGAACACCTTCGCCTGCCCCTGGCACAATAATCTGACGGCGGCGGTGGCCTCGTTTCGAACCGCCAAAGCGCTCAAGGCCAACGCTGGTAGCACCTTTGAAATCGAGAGTTTTCAATGGGCCAAGTCGGTGAAATTCGATTGGCACAGCCAGCAGTTGATGGACCTGGGGCTCATGGAACCGGGGCAGTGGTTTTGAGATGGGAGGTCGCAATGAAAAAGAGCAACTACGAAAAGATGATTTCAGGCGAAGTGTTTTCTGGTGCGCACCCCGACCAATTTGCATTGCGAGCCAGACAAGGCCCGCTAAAAGACGCGGTTGATGCGATTCCGGCGGGTGAGATCGACGCCCGGTCCGAGGCGCTGGGGCGCTTGTTCGGCAGCACCGACGGGTTTTGCATGGTCAATCCGCCGTTCATGGTCGATTTTGGCTGCCATATTCACATTGGTTTTGGGACCTTCGTCAATTTCAACTCGACCTGGCTCGACTCTGCGCCGATCACATTCGGGCGGCGCTGTATGGTCGGGCCCAACGTACAGTTCATCGCTGCTGGTCATCCGATCCGCCCGGAAGATCGCAACCTTCCAGGGCGCGCGGATTCGGACATTCCGATCGACGTGGCCTGCATCGGCGGCCCCATCACCATAGGCGACGAGGTTTGGATCGGTGCCGGGGCGATTATTCTGCAAGACGTCGTAATTGGTGACGGAGCGGTAATCGGCGCGGGCTCGGTTGTGAAAAAGTCGATACCCGCGCGGACGGTGGCGGTGGACAACCCGGCACGGGTTGTGAGGTCGGTCGATGATTGAATGCCGTCTCTGAGTTTGATCGCAAGCCGGGCGAGCGCCTGACCGGGGGCTGGCGCTGGTACGTTTGTGATTGGCAATTTATGGTGCCGCGTTGGGGCGACTTCAGATTGTCGTGTAACTTCGCCTAAGCGCCTGCCCGCGGGACGGTCAGGCACTTGCCCGGCGCCTTCCAGGCTCGATTCCGGGCTGTGGTTGCTCTTAACTGCCTGATTTCTTTAAAGGAGCAGGAAGTCCTGCTCAGACCTTCCTAAGCCGAATAACCACATCCACTTTCGCTATCTCTGCACCCTCGGGGGCATCCGGCAGTGCCGTGATCTTCAAATCATCCGCCGGGGCGTCACTCAGCCGCGCCTCGTCTTCCCAGAAGAAATGCGGATGGTCATCAGTGCGGGTGTCGAAATAGCTTTTCGCCCCGTCCACCATCACCTCCTGCATCAGCCCGGCGTCACAGAAGGCGCGCAGGGTGTTGTAGACTGTGGCGAGCGAGACCGCCTCGCCCTCATCTTTTACCGAGCCATACAGACTTTCCGCCGTCACATGCCGGTCCCGACCGTCGCCGATCAGCATCGCAGCCAGTGACAGGCGCTGGCGCGTCGGGCGCAAGCCTGCACCGGCCAGCCAGGCCTCTCCGCGTTCAAGCCGAATGTTATCCATGCGCGCAATCCTTCGTTCGCTGGTAATATAGCGGGCGAACCCCCTTGGATTCAATGGATTTCCGCGCACTGCGTTGATTTGTCAGCCTTCGCGGCACGCTTGCCAGTCGGCGGATCGCTCTGCTAGACGCGGGTTCAACACGCCCCGCAATTAAAGAAAGGCGGCACGAGGGATGGCAGATTTTCCAACCAGTTTCGACAAGGACGCGCTGCTGCAATGCGCCCGCGGTGAGCTGTTCGGCAAGGGCAATGCGCAATTACCCGAACCGCCGATGCTGATGATGGACCGGATCACCGATGTGTCAGCCGACGGCGGTGAACACGGCAAGGGCCATATCGTCGCCGAGTTGGACCTATTCCCTGAGATCTGGTTCTTCCCATGCCATTTTCCCGGCAACAACGTGATGCCCGGATGCCTCCAACTGGATGGCCTGTGGCAGCTGACGGGATTCAACCTCGGCTGGCGCGGCTGGCAGGGGCAGGGATTTGCGCTCGGTGCCGGAGAGGTCAAGCTATCCGGCATGATCCGCCCTGAGAACAAAGTGGTGAAATATACAGTGGATTTTACCCGCGTCATCGACCGCCGCCTGAAGATGGGCGTCGCGGACGGCAAAGTGGAGTGCGATGGCGAATTGGTGTGTGCCGTCAAAGACATGCGGGTCGGCCTTGCCGCCCCGACAGAAGCCTGAGGGGGAACGCTGATGCGTCGGGTTGTTGTAACGGGAATCGGGATTATTTCGGCCATCGGTAACGATGTTGCCACTGTCGATGCCGCTCTGAGAGTCGGGAAATCGGGCATCACCGCTGCCCCGGAATACGCTGAGCACGGCTTCCGCAGCCAGATCCACGGCAAGCCGGATATCGTGCTGGAAGACCATATCGACAAGCGGCAAATGCGTTTCATGGGCCCGACAGCGGCCTATGCCTATCTGTCGATGGAACAGGCGATTGCTGACAGCGGCCTGACGGAGGCCGAGATTTCCAACGAACGCACCGGACTGATTGCTGGTTCCGGTGGGCCGAGCACCTCGAACCTGTTCATCGCCCATAATATCGTTGTCGAGAAAGGCGCGCCCAAACGGATGGGGCCATTCATGGTGACGCGCGGGATGAGCTCGACCGTCTCCGCCTGTCTGGCAACGCCTTTCAAGATCAAGGGCATCAACTATTCGATCACCAGCGCCTGCTCCACATCGCTGCATTGCATCGGCAACGGGGTTGAGCAAATTCAGTACGGCAAGCAGGACATTGTCTTCGCGGGTGGTGGTGAGGAGGTCGACTGGACCCTCTCGTGCCTGTTTGACGCCATGGGCGCGATGTCCTCGAAGTACAACGACACGCCGGAACTTGCCTCGCGCGCTTTCGATGCAACCCGCGATGGGTTCGTCATCGCCGGCGGCGGCGGCATGGTGGTGCTGGAGGAGTTGGAGCACGCCAAAGCGCGCGGCGCCAAGATATACGGAGAGGTGACGGGCTATGGCGCGACCTCGGATGGGCACGACATGGTGGCCCCTTCGGGCGAAGGTGGCGAACGCTCGATGAAGCTGGCAATCAGCACGCTTGGCGATCGCAAGGTGGATTATATCAACGCCCACGGCACCTCGACCCCTGCAGGCGACGTGACCGAGGTTCAGGCCGTGCGGCGCGTGTTTGGCGACGACCATCCGCCGATCAGCAGTACCAAGTCGATGACCGGGCACAGCCTGGGCGCAACAGGCGTGCAAGAGGCGATTTATTCCATGCTGATGATGCAGGGTGGCTATATCACGCCCTCGATCAACGTGACGGAACTCGACCCCGCGCTCAGGCCGGAAGAAATCGTGACCGAACCGCGTGAAGCCACCCTCGACACGGTGCTGTCCAACAGCTTCGGCTTCGGCGGCACAAACGCCACGCTCTGCGTCAGCAAATATCACGGGTAAGCACATGGCCAATCTGATGGACGGCAAACGCGGGCTGGTGATGGGGGTGGCCAATGACCATTCCATCGCCTGGGGGATTGCCCAGGCCTTGGCCGCCGAGGGCGCGAAGCTGGCGTTTTCCTATCAGGGAGAGGCATTTGGCAAACGCGTCGAACCGTTGGCCGCTTCGGTCGGGTCGGACTTTCTGGTCGATGTGGATGTAACCGACGATGCTTCCATGGACGCCGCTTTCGGGCAATTGGCGGACCGCTGGGGTTCGATGGACTTCCTGATCCACGCCATCGCGTTCTCGGATAAATCCGAGCTGACCGGTCGGTTCATCAACACCAGCCGCGACAACTTCAAGAATTCGCTCAGCATCTCGTGCTATTCGCTGATCGACGTCGCCCGCCGGGCACGGCCGTTGATGGCCGACGGGGGCTCGATCATCACGCTTACCTACATGGGCTCGAACCGGGTGACACCGTTTTACAACGTCATGGGCGTTGCCAAGGCGGCGCTGGAAAGCTCCGTGCGATATCTGGCCAATGATCTGGGGCCGGAAGGTATCAGGGTTAACGCGATTTCTCCGGGACCGATGCGAACGTTGGCCGGTGCGGCGATTGGTGGCGCGCGCAAGACCTATAAAGCGACCGAGTTGAACGCGCCCCTTCGCGCCAATGCGACGCTGGAAGCGATCGGCGGCACCGCTGTTTACCTGTCCAGCGATCAGGGCGCTTGCACGACGGGCGAGATCATCAACGTCGACGGCGGCTATCATGTTCTAGGTATGGCGCAGCCCGAAAATCTCTGACCGGGAAGCGAATATTTTCAGCGCAGAACCCGGTTAACCTAACCTTCAGCAAAACCGCTCCAATCTGCCTTCACGAATTTTCAATCGTGTGAGGTTTTGTCGGCACCATGAACCATTTGCAGAGAGAGCTTTACGATCTGGTGCAGACGGATGTGTCGGTATTCGATTTTCTGCATGCCGGCACACTGGATGGCATCTGGTACTGGGATCTTGAGGATCAGGACAATGGTTGGATCAGCGATCGTTTTTGGGAGGTGTTGGGATTTGATCCCTCGCAGGTCGCGGAAAGCCCGGTTGATTGGCGAGAGCTGATATTTCCCGAAGATCTCGAGAGCTCCAGCCGGGAGATCGCTGCGCACTGCGAGGATGAGCGCTGCCCGTTTGATCAGATACTGCGGTATCGCCACCAGCAGGGCCACACGATCACCGTGCAATGCCGGGGCCGCGCCGTACGCGATGAAAGCGGCAAGCCGATCCGCATGTTCGGTGCCTTTACGGACCTTACGGACATCAAGCGGAGCGAAGCGGCCCTGAAAGTGACCAACACCCAACTGCAAGAGGCGCGAGATGCAGCGCAAGCGGCGTCGGACGCGAAAACAAACTTTCTGGCGACGATCAGCCACGAAGTTCGAAATCCGCTGAATGGCATACTCGGGATGACCGACGTGTTAGCGCGCTCGTCTCTGAACAGCGAGCAATTGCGCATGATCGAAGTGATCCAGAAATCGGGTGAGCATCTGCTGTCGCTGACAAACGACATGCTGGACCTGTCCCGGATCGAGGCTGGTGCGATGCGGCTGGAATTGGACCCCTTTGACGTCGCTGATGAGTTGGATGCAGTCGTTCGCCTGCACCGGGTCGCGGCGACCCAGCGCGGGATCGACTTAACCCTTAAATGTCCGCACGATCTTCCACGGGTGCGCGGCTCGGCCAAAGCGCTACGCCAGATTGTCACCAATCTTGTAACCAACGCATTGAAATTTACCGACCGCGGAACGATCCGCGTCACGGCCAGTATCGCTGACGATTTGGCTGAGGGAATTAACGACAACGGCTCGGAGGTGCGCAAAATTTTGCATGTCAGGGTCGCCGACAATGGATGCGGCATTCCCAACGAACGCAAGCAATCCATCTTTGATCGCTACGAAACGCTCAACAGCCCCGATGGCTTCGCAAGCGGCATCGGGCTGGGCCTGCCGATTGCGCGCCGACTGACGGACCTTCACGGCGGCAGCCTGACCGTTTCGGATACCGAAGGCGGCGGCGCCACCTTTGAAGCCGCGCTGTTGGTACATCCCATCGCGTTGGCCGAGACGGGTTCAGACGCCACGGTTCCGGCAGTCGATCTGGGTGTCATGATTCAGCCGCTGCGCCTGCTTGTAGCCGAGGATAACACCATGAACCGCTTCGTGCTCAGCGCGATGCTCGAAGGTGCGTCGGTCGATCTGACCTTCGTCGAAAATGGCGCCGAGGCTTTGGATGCGGCACTACAAGGTGACTTTGACGGCGCATTGTTCGACATCAAGATGCCGATGAAAAAATGGCGATGAAGCTCTACGAGATTTACGCGCTTTTGAGGTTCAGAACGGCCGCGCACCTATGTACGTCGTCGCCCTAAGCGCCAATACCATGCCGGATCAGGTGGCCGGGTATCAGGCGGACGGGTTCAATGACCATCTGTCAAAACCGCTTAACCTTTCCTCGCTCACTGACTGTTTACGCAAATTGGCAGATACCTTGCCTGAACCAGTGCGCAGATCGGCCTAAGCTCAATCGGAGGAACGTGGTTCGCGCCAAGATTGGCCGTCGCAACCCCTTCCAAGCTCCGCGCTCCTGTGCGACCGTCCGGCAACCCACAGCCGGAGCCTTTACGATGCCCATCACCACCGCCGTTTTCGACGCCTACGGCACCTTGTTCGATGTGGCCGCCGCCGCACGTGCACTTGCAACCGAGCCGGGGCGCGGCGACCTCGCTGCCGTCTGGCAAAAGCTGGCCGCAGACTGGCGCGCGAAACAGCTGCAATACAGTTGGCTGCGCGCGGTCACCGGCGACTACATCAGCTTCTGGCAAGTCACCCAGGACGGCCTCGACTGGGCGCTTGAGGCGAACGGGCTCAACGACCTGGACCTGCGTGAACATTTACTGGCGCTTTACTGGGAATTGGCGGCCTATCCCGAGGTTCCGGCGATGTTGGCCGATCTTAAATCGGCCGGGATTGCTACCGCGATCCTGTCAAACGGATCAAAGGACATGCTGGACGGGGCGGTCAGTTCGGCCAATCTCGGAGACCTGCTCGACGCCGTTCTCTCGGTTGAGGATGTGGGCCAATTCAAACCGGATGCGCGAGTCTATGATCTTGTCGGATCGCACTTCGCCACCACCCCGGATCAAGTTTTGTTCGTGTCCTCCAACGGCTGGGACGCGGCCGCTGCTGCAGCTTATGGTTTCACGACGCTCTGGGCCAATCGCGCGGGTGAACCGGTCGACCGCTTGCCGGGCGTGCCACAGCATCAGGCGAACGACTTGTCCGGGCTGGCCGCACTGGCAACGACCCTCTGATGCCCGAATTCTCAGCGCCTGACGGCACGCGGCTGCATTTTACCGATGAGGGCGAAGGCCCGCCAATATTGTGCCTGGCAGGGTTAACCCGAAACGGGAACGACTTTGGGTATGTCACACCGCACCTGAACCGCAACCGCTTGATAAGAATGGATTATCGCGGGCGCGGAAAATCCGAATGGACAGATCACGCAACCTACTCCATCCCAAACGAGGCCGCCGATGCACTGGCGCTGCTGGATCACCTCGGGATCGAGCGGGCAGCGATCTTGGGCACGTCTCGTGGCGGGTTGATTGCGATGGTCATTGCGGCAACTGCCAAGGATCGCCTTACGGGCGTTGCCTTGAATGACATCGGGCCGGAACTGATGGCCGAAGGATTGGCAGATATCGATGCCTATCTCGGTCGACGGCCAAAGGCGCAGACATTTGAAGAAGCGGCAGCGATGCGCGCCAGCCTGATGCCGGGGTTCGAAGGGGTTCCCCATTCCCGCTGGGCCGAAGAGGTCCGCATCCATTACACCAATACCGCAGACGGTCTGAACATAAACTACGACCCGGCTTTGCGGGACGCGGTCGCAGCGGCGGCAATGCAGCCCGCGCCCGACCTTTGGCCGCTATTCGCAGCGCTCGACGGGCTGCCACTGGCACTGATCCGTGGGAAAAACTCCAACTTACTAAGCACTGAGACTGCCAAAAAGATGCGCACACTCCGCCCTGACTTGATCTATGCCGACGTACCGGGACGCGGCCATGTGCCGTTCCTCGACGAACCAGAAGCATTGGCCGTCTTGCATGAATGGAGGACGCACCTGCCATGAATATCGACATGATCCGCGCCGCCGCCAGCCGCGCCAAGGGCCACGTTCGCCGAACCCCGCTACTGAATTCTCCTTTCCTGGATGAGATTGCCGGTCGGCGTGTGTTAGTGAAACCGGAATGCCTGCAACACACCGGCAGCTTCAAGTTCCGCGGCGGCTGGTCGGCATTGTCGGCGCTGGAGCCCGACACGCGTCGCAAGGGGGTGATCGCGTTTTCATCCGGCAACCACGCGCAAGGCGTCGCACTTGCCGCGAAACTCCACGACATTCCAGCGGTGATCATCATGCCCGAAGACGCCCCCGCTCTGAAGATTGCCAACACGCGGGCTTTCGGGGCCGAGGTGATCCTTTATGACCGGGTCAACGGAGACCGCGACGCGATCGGCGCAAAACTCGCCGCTGACCAGGGGCTAACTCTGATAAAACCCTTTGACGAACCGCAGGTCATCGCCGGACAAGGGACTTGCGGATTGGAAATCGCCGAACAAGCCGCAGATGTTGGGGTAGAAACCGCCGATGTTCTGGTCTGCTGTGGCGGTGGCGGCCTGACTTCTGGTATCGCGCTGGCGTTGCAGGCCGATGCGCCCGGCCTGCGGGCGCGCCCGGTCGAACCCGAGGGGTTTGATGACGTCAAACGCTCGCTCGCATCTGGAAGGATCGAGCGGAACAATATGCAGGCAGGCTCGATCTGCGATGCAATCGTCACGCCATCTCCGGGGGAAATTACCTTCCCGATCATGCAAAGACTGTGCGGACCCGGCCTCGCGGTCCCCGACGACGATTGCCTGCGCGCCATGGCCGACGCCTTCCTGCGCCTGAAAATCGTGTTGGAACCCGCCGGCGCGGTCGCGTTGGCTGCCGCCCTCTATCATCCCGAAACCGTGCAAGGCGACGCCGTGATCGTTATTGCCAGCGGCGGCAATGTCGATCCAGGCCTGTTCACGGACGCGCTGACCCGTTTCAGCGTTTGACAGGCACTGCCTGCTGGGCAATTCTGCCTGCTGGGGAGGCGTGATTTGCGCACACAGGTCTGCATAATCGGCGGCGGCCCGTCCGGGCTGCTGCTCAGCCAGCTTTTGCATCGCTCAGGCATTGACACCGTCGTTCTGGAGGCGCGCAGCCGCGCCTATGTCGCGGGACGCATCCGGGCTGGACTGCTGGAATGGGGTAGCGTCGAAACCCTGCGCGCCGCTGGAGTTGGCGCGCGTATGGACCGGGACGGCATCCCCGATGACGGAGTGGTTCTTGCCTCGCAGCACGGGGATTTCCGTATTGATATCAAGGCGCTGACCGGTAAGCGCATGATGATCTATGGCCAGACCGAGATCACCGCAGACCTTTTTAGCGCGCGTGACGCGATGAACGGTGTAATTATCGACGAGGTTGAGGGTGTTCGGCCGCACGGTTTGGACACCGGCGCGCCCCATGTCACTTATTCCAAGGGTGGCACCAGCTACCGGATCGACTGCGACTGGGTGATTGGTTGCGATGGATATCACGGTGTCAGCCGGACCTGCATCCCCTCGGACACGCTGAAAACCTTCGAGCGTATCTACCCCTTCGGCTGGCTGGGCGTTCTGTCCGAAACCCCTCCTGTCAGCCGCAAGATTGTCTATGCCAACCACCCGCGCGGCTTCGCGCTATGCTCGCTCAGGAACGAGATGCTTAGCCGCTACTACGTTCAGGTTCCGGCAGATGATGCCGTTGTCGGCTGGTCCGACGACGCCTTCTGGGACGAGTTGCGCCGCCGCCTGCCAGACAGTCTGTCGGACGGAATCGTAACCGGTCCATCGATCGAAAAATCCATCGCCCCGCTGCGCAGTTTCGTCGCCGAACCGATGCGTTGGGGACGTCTGTGCCTGGCCGGGGATGCTGCCCATATCGTTCCGCCAACCGGGGCCAAGGGGCTGAACCTGGCGATCAGCGACGTGTCTTATCTGCACGACGCGCTGGTGGCGCATTTCGGTGGTGACGATGCCGGGATCGACGGGTATTCGGCCCGCGCGCTGAATCGGGTGTGGAAGGCAATTCGTTTTAGCTGGTGGTTTACCTCGACAATGCACCGCTTCCCGGACCAGAATGACTTCGACCAGCGTATTCAGGATAGTGAGCTGGCGTATCTGGAGGCCTCGGCCGCGGCACAGACTGTGCTGGCCGAACAATACGTGGGATTGCCCTACTGATGCAGATGATCCGGCTGGACGATATCAACGTGCATTACCGCGAGGATGGTGATCCGAGCGGGCGGGCGGTGATGTTTTCGAACTCGCTGGGGACCGACCTGCGGCTGTGGGACAAGATTGTGCCCCTGCTGCCCGGCGGGCTGCGCCTGATCCGATACGACAAGCGCGGACATGGGCTGAGCGATGCGCCGCCCGCGCCTTATCACATGGGCACGCTGGTCAGCGATGCAGAGCGGCTGGCCGACCATCTGGGCGTGCGGAATTGTGTGTTCGTGGGGCTGTCCGTTGGTGGCCTGATCGCGCAGGGGCTGGCAGTGAAACGGCCCGACATCGTGGCGCAGATGGTGATCTCGAATACCGCGGCGAAGATCGGCACGCGAGCTATGTGGGACGACCGGATTGCAGGAGTCAAATCCGGTGGGATCGCCGCACTGGGCGATGCGATTATGGAACGCTGGTTCTCGAAAGCGTTTCTGGAGACAGACGAACGGTCCGGTTGGCAGAACCTTTTGGAGCGCCAGCCGGATGACGGCTACATGGGTGTCTCGGCTGCGATAAGCCACACAGATTTCATGAACACCACGGCTGCGCTGACCCTTCCGACACTGGCAATTGCCGGATCCGAAGATGGTGCGACGCCCCCCGATCTGGTGCGTGAAACCGCAGCGTTGGTTCCGGGATCGAAGTTCCACCTGATCCGCGGCGCGGGCCACCTGCCCTGCGTCGAAGCGCCCGAAGAATATGCCCGCGTTCTGTCGGAATTCATCACGGAAACCGCAAATGGCTGAGCGTTATGATGATGGAATGAAAGTGCGCCGGTCAGTTTTGGGCGATGCCCACGTTGACAGGGCTGAAGCTGCGAAGACCGCATTTGATGTACCGTTTCAAGATCTTATCACCGAGGGGGCTTGGGGTTCGGTCTGGTCACGCGACACCATAAGCAAACGCGAACGCAGCATGCTGACGATTGCCCTGCTGGCCGCGCTTGGTCACTGGGACGAAGTAGCGATGCACGTGCGCGCCAGTGCCAATACCGGGGCCAGCCCCGATGACATACGTGAGGCGATGCTGCATGTCGCCATCTATGCAGGCGTTCCGGCAGCAAACCACGCGCTGAAGATTATCAAGGAAACTTATGCGGAAATGGGTGTAGACACATGAGCAATCGCAAACCCGCGGGCGGCTTTTTCATGCGGGACACGGCCTGGCATCCGCCTGCCCTGACGCCACAATACAAAACCAGCGTCGCACGCTCTCCCAGCCGGGCGCTGCTGTCGATGCCCCAGACCATGTCCGAGGTAACGGGGCCGGTTTTCGGGCACAACATCCTCGGCGATCTGGATAATGATTTAATACTAAACTACTCGCAGGATGGTACCAGTGCCATTGGCCCCAGGATCATCGTCTATGGCCGGGTGGTGGACGAAAACGGGCGCGGAGTACCGGGGGCGCTGGTTGAAGTGTGGCAGGCCAACGCAGGCGGACACTATCGCCATGCGAAAGAGGGGTATATCGCGCCGCTGGACCCGAACTTCGGCGGTTGCGGGCGGGTCATCACCGACGACGACGGCGGCTATGAGTTCCGCACCATCCAGCCCGGTCCTTACCCCTGGCCCAACCGCGTGAATGACTGGCGCCCGGCACATATCCACTTTTCGATCTTCGGCGACGGCTTCGCACAGCGCCTGATCACCCAGATGTATTTCGAAGGCGACCCGATGATCTGGCAATGCCCGATCGTCGACACCGTACCATCGCGCGAGGGGATCGAGACGCTGGTCGCAACCCTCGACATGGCCGCGACACTTCCGATGGACGCGCGCGTCTATAAATTCGACATCGTGCTTAGGGGCCGCCGCGCGACCATATTTGAAAACCGGATGGAGGGCACATGATGATACCGCTCAATCGCCGACGCGAAAGCCCCAGCCAAACGGCAGGGCCCTATGTTCACATCGGCTGCGTGCCCAATTTTTGCGGGATCGAAGGGGTCTATCCCCACGACCTTGGCGACACGATGGTGAACGATCAGACCAAGGGAGAGCGGATCACCGTCACAGGCACCACCTTCGACGGCACCGGCACCCCGCTGAAGGATGCCATGGTCGAGATCTGGCAGGCGGACGCGGCGGGCCTCTACAACAGCCCGTCAGAGATCCGTGGCACGGCAGATACGAACTTCACCGGCTGGGGCCGCAAGGCCGGTGACTATGCCACCGGCGAATGGAACTTCGAGACGGTCAAACCGGGTGCAGTGCCATTTCCGGACGGCCGCATGCAGGCCCCGCATATTTCGTTCTGGATTGTTGCACGGGGGATCAATCTGGGTCTCCAAACCCGGATGTATTTTCCGGATGAGGACAATTCCACCGATCCGGTCCTGACACGAATCGAACATCAGAACCGAGTGCCGACCTTGGTCGCCGAACAGGTGGATGCCTCGACCTATCGCTTCAACATTCGTCTTCAAGGCGAGGGTGAAACGATCTTTTTTGATTTCTGAACAAAGGCCGCGCCATGACAGCCCCTTGCATCATCTGTGTCGCAGTAACCGGCTCGGTCCCGCAGAAATCTGACAATCCCGCTGTGCCGATCACGATTGCGGAACAGGTCACAAGCACGCGAGAGGCGTTTGAAGCGGGTGCATCAATTGCCCATTGCCACGTCAGGAATGATGATGGCTCAACCACGTCCGACCCGGGCAAATTTGCGGCGCTGAAGATGGGCATCGAAGACGCCTGCCCCGGCATGATCGTGCAGTTTTCAACTGGCGGGCGATCCGGTGCTGGCAAGGCGCGCGGCGGGATGCTGTCACTGCGGCCAGACATGGCCAGCCTGACGGTTGGGTCAAACAACTTCCCGACCCGCGTCTATGAAAACCCGCCCGATCTGGTGGACTGGCTGGCCAGCAAAATGCGCACCTATGACATCAAACCCGAGATCGAGGCCTTCGATCTATCGCACATCCATCAAGCCGCGGCGATGAACCGCGATGGCCGCATTCCCGGCGAGCTTTATGTCCAATTCGTCATGGGTGTGAAGAACGCTATGCCGGTCGATCGAGAGACGTTTGATTTCTACATCAAAACCGTGAACCGTCTGGCCCCGGACGCACAATGGTGTGCCGCCGGAATCGGTCCCGGTCAGATCGAAGTCAACGAATGGTGCATCTCGGCGGGTGGGCATACGCGCACCGGGTTGGAGGATAATATCAAGCTCGATCGCAACACGCTTGCGCCTTCGAACGCCGCCTTGGTGCAGCGCGCCGCTGATCTTTGCGCCAAACACAACCGCCCTGTCGCCACGCCGGATCAGGCGCGGAAGATCCTTGGCCTCAGGGCCGCCTGATGCCCGCGAGCCCGCTCGATAGCGCCATCTACCGCCACCTTTTCGGAGATCCTGAGGTTGCCAAACTATTCACCGACAGCGCCGAAGTCCGCGCCATGCTGGTGGTCGAAGGTGCGCTGGCCAAGGCACAAGGCACGCTTGGCATGATCCCCGAAACCGCCGCCGCCGCGATCCACCGCGACGCGATGGAGGTGGTGTTGGACCCGGCCGCACTGTCTGCCGAGACCGGTCGCAGTGCCGTTCCGGTCCCGGCACTTGTCGACGCGTTTCGCACCGCGATGCAAGCCCCGGATCACGCGCAATTCGTGCATTGGGGCGCGACCTCGCAGGACATCATCGAAACCGGGCTGACCCTACGGCTGCGCCAGGCGTTGGTGATTGCCGAAAGTCGTCTGACCGCTACCGCCAAGGCGCTGGGAACACTCGCGAAATCCCACGCCGAAACACCAATGGCAGGCCGCACTTACGGCCAGATCGCAACGCCGACGTCATTCGGTGCTATCGTGGCCAGCTGGGGCGAACCGCTGCTGCGACACCTCGACCGGCTGGCCGAGATGCGCCCGCGCCTCTTAACAGTCACACTCACGGGGGCTGCCGGAACGCTGTCGGCCATGGGATCGGAAGGTTCGAAAGTGCGCGCCGCTATGGCCAAGGCGCTGGACCTGTCGGACGCCGAAGACAGCCGCCATTCCAGCCGCGACCACATCGCCGAGCTGTCCTCATTGTGCATGCTGGTGACCGGCAGCCTGGGCAAGATGGGTGAGGATCTGACGCTGCTGACCCAATCTGGCATTAGCGAAGTTAGTCTCAGTGCAAGCGGCAGTTCATCGACCATGCCGCAGAAACAAAACCCGGTAGCGCCCTCGGTTCTTGTGGCGCTCGCGAATGCAGCCAATGCGCTGAATACTGGCCTGCAGGGCACGCTCGTGCATCGCCAACAACGTGACGGCGGAGCCTGGCTGACCGAATGGCTGCTGCTGCCCCAGATGGTTCTGACCACGACGAAGGCGCTGGCAGTGGCGGAAACGCTGAGCCAGACAATCCAGCCGAACCCGGATACGATGGCCGCCAACCTCGACGATGGCCTGGGGCTGATCCACGCCGAGGCCCTGTCGTTCGCGCTCGCCGCCACCCTCCCCCGACCGACGGCCCAAGCCGAGATCAAGCGCCTTGCAAGCGAGGCGCGCGACAGCGGCACCCCCTTGCCCGACCTCGTCGCGGCAGCCCATCCCGGCACCACGTTGCCAAATGCCCGCGCGCAACTCGGCACTGCCCCGGATCAGGCACGTGCCTTCGCCACGCGTGCTTCGTCCCTCTGATCCCATCTTCCTTTCTTAAATACTCCCGCCGGAGGCATGATTCTCTCAGAAAAAACACCCCGGAAATCACACTCCCGGCCTTCCCAATTCGTCACACACCCCTTAGTTCAAGCCGATGCGCGATCGCCTCCCACTGATATTCATCCTCGTCACGGTGGTCATCGACTCGATGGGGATCGGGCTGATCATGCCGGTGATGCCGGACCTGATCCGCGATGTCGGGGGCGGAACCCTCGCCGATGCGGCGATCTGGGGTGGCATTCTGGCGACCTCCTTCGCGGTCATGCAGTTCCTGTGCGGACCGCTGGTCGGCAACCTCTCGGACCGGTTCGGACGACGGCCCGTGCTGCTGAGCGCGCTAGGTGTCATGGCACTGGATTACCTGGTGATGGCGGTGGCCGGGACGATATGGCTGTTACTGGCAGGGCGGTTGGTCGGCGGGATCACCGCAGCGACGCAATCGACAGCCAATGCTTTCATCGCCGACATCTCCAAACCCGAAGAAAAGGCCGCTCGCTTCGGCCTCGTGGGGGCCGCGTTTGGCATCGGCTTCGTGCTCGGCCCGCTAATTGGCGGACTGCTGGGAGAGCTTGGCACCCGCGCACCCTTCTACGCCGCCGCCGCACTGGCCGCGACCAACATGGTGTTCGGCTTTTTCGTCCTGCCCGAGACCGTCACCGACCGGATCCGCCGTCCGTTCGAGATGCACCGCGCCAACCCGTTTGGAGCCTTCCGCCACTTGGGCGCGTTGCCGGGGATCGGGCGGCTGACGGTAATATTCTTTATCTACCAGGTCGCGTTTTTCGTCTATCCGGCGATCTGGGCCTATTTCGCGCAAGAGCGTTTCGGCTGGGAATCCGGTATGATCGGCGTTTCGCTGGCGTCTTTCGGAGTGTCGATTGCGGTAACGCAAGGCCTGCTGATCCGGCCCGTGCTGGCGAGATTTGGCGAGCGTAAGACGGTTCTGATCGGGCTGGCGCTGAACGGAGCGGGGTTTCTGGCGATGTCGCTTGTCACCAGCGGGGCGGTGGCCCTCATGTTGACGCCGCTGACAGCACTTGGTGCGATTGCCATGCCTGCGCTTCAGGGCATCATGTCGCGCCGGGTACCCGACGACAGCCAGGGCGAATTGCAGGGTCTGCTGACCAGCGCCGGGGCTCTAGCGATGATCATCTCGCCCGTACTGATGACCCAGACGTTCTACCTCTTCGCTTCCGAGGGGGCCTCGCCCTATCTGCCCGGCGCTCCGTTTGTGCTGTCGCTGGTGCTTATCGCTGTCTGTGCAGTGGTGTTCATCAACCGAGGTGCGCGGCCAGAGGGTACGGCCCCTGCGAGCTAGGCCCCTAACTTGGAAAGAAGCGGCCCTTGGCCACATGCGCAACTACTGCCGGAAACAAGCCCGAAAGGCGCCCGGCGAACACCAGCTTTCCCCCGGGCAGGCGCTCCTGCGACATCTCGCAGACGACAGAATTCAGAGATAACTCTGCACGATAAATTTCCCCAATCTGTCGTCGCTGCGCCTCGCCACAGACAGGTACTCTCCCGGCTTTCGCGCTGCATCGACTAAGGCTCGTTCCGCGCCAATATCCCCCACACCAACTGCCCTCAACGCAGCCGATTTTTGGGCTTGCAGCCCTCCACGCCCGTCGCCACAGTCCCCCGGAAAATCATCCCGAGCGAAGCGAGGCCCCCTTTGCGCACCATCAAAGCCGCCGTCTGCCACGAGTTCGGTCAGCCCCTGCAAGTCGAATACGTCCAGCTTGCCCCTCCGGGACCCGGCGAAGTTCAGGTTGACCTCGCCGCCTGTGCAATTTGCCATTCCGACATCGCCTTTGCCGAGGGCATCTGGGGCGGCGATCTGCCTGCCGTGTTCGGCCACGAGGCAGCCGGTCATGTCGCCGCCCTCGGCGACGGCGTCACCGGCCTGAATGTCGGCGACCCGGTCCTTGCCACGCTGATCCGCGCCTGCGGATGCTGCGCGCCCTGTGCGGGCGGCAAACCGGTGCTTTGCTCCAATCCTTCCGGCCTGAACCCGCTGACCACAGCGAGCGGTGATCCCCTGGTACAAGCCATGGCCATCGGTGCATTCGCCGAGGCTGTGACAGTCCATCAAAGCCAGGTCGCCGCGATCCCGGACAGCCTGCCCATGGCCTCGGCCAGTCTGTTGTCCTGTGGCGTCATCACGGGCATCGGCGCTGTGGTGAACGCAGGCCAGCTACGCCCCGGCGAGGACGTGGTGGTTATTGGGGCAGGCGGTGTCGGCCTGAACGCGATCCAGGGCGCGCGGATTGCCGGGGCGCGGCGCATCGTTGCCGTGGACCTGAATGAAGACAAACTGGATGCGGCTATCGAGTTCGGCGCGACGGACGGCGTGCTGGCATCAGGCGAGGCTCCATGGCGGGACGTCAAGAAGGCAATCGGGCGCGGCGCCGATCTGGTCGCCGTCACGGTCGGGGCAATCCCGGCCTACAACCTGGCACCGCGCTATCTGGCGGCGGCCGGGCGGATCGTGATGGTTGGGATGCCCGCTTCCGACGCCGAGGCGAGCTATGTCCCTGTCAATTTCGCCGCCGTCGGACAGGGAATGGTCGGCTCGAAAATGGGGGATGTGGTGTTGTCGCGGGACATTCCCTGGCTGGTCGACCTCTATCAGCAGGGCCGGTTGAAGCTGGATGAACTCGTCTCGGCCACCTACCCGCTGGAACGGATCAATGCGGCGATCATCGACACCAAGGCCGGGTCGGCGCGGCGCAACGTGATCCTGTTTAATGAGGATTGAGAATTTCCCCGCCTGCGGCGGCGACCGGGGCCGCTTCGCGGTCGGGGCTTCGCCCGTTCGCGCCCCAAACTGTCCACCGGACAGTTTGACTTCCGGGCGCTCACCCTCCGGCGGTGATATTTATGGCGAAAGACAATGGAGGCTCGGGCACAATGAAGCTGGCTGATCTCGAAATTTTTGTCGTTACCCCTCCGGCTCCCGGCTGGGGTGGGCGGTACTGGATCATCCCGAAGCTGACAACCGATACCGGGGTGGTTGGTTACGGCGAATGCTATGCCAGCTCGGTCGGGCCGGACGCCATGCGGGCGGTAATCGCCGATGTGTTTGAGCGCCACATGGCGGGGCGAAGAACCCGGAAAACATCGAGCTGATGTTCCGCCGCGCCTATTCCAGCGGCTTTACCCAGCGCCCCGACCTGACAGTGATGGGCGCGTTTTCGGGGTTGGAGATCGCCTGCTGGGATATTCTGGGCAAAGATCGGGATCGTCCGGTGCATGCCTTGCTGGGCGGGCGGGTGAACCAGCGTATCCGCGCCTATTCCTACCTCTATCCTGCGCCGGGATCGGACCTGAAGCGGTTCTGGACCTCGCCTTCGGATCACGCCGAGGTGGCCGCCCAGATGGTTGCGGACCACGGTTTCACCGCGTTGAAATTCGACCCCGCTGGTCCCTACACTATCCATGGCGGCCATCAGCCGTCGATGCCTGATATCTCGCTCTCGGTGGCTACCTGCGCTGCGATCCGCGAGGCTGTCGGCGACAAAGCCGACCTGCTGTTCGGCACTCACGGGCAATTCACCACACCGGGTGCGATCCGGTTGGGCAACGCCATCGCGCCCTATAATCCGCTTTGGTACGAAGAGCCGGTGCCGCCGGACAACCTAGCCGAATTCGCTGCCGTCGCCGCCGGACAGCCGGTTCCTCTGGCAACCGGAGAGCGATTGACAACGAAGGCCGAGTTTGGCGCGCTACTGCGCCTTGGCGGAGTAAAGATCCTGCAACCCGCACTTGGGCGTTCCGGCGGTATATGGGAAGCCAAGAAGATCGCCGCCATGGCTGAGGTGTTTAACGCCGAAATGGCCCCCCATCTCTATGCCGGGCCGGTTGAATGGGCGGCGAATATCCAGCTGGCCGCCTCGATTCCGAATCTGCTGATTGCCGAGACGATCGGCACCGGCGGCGGGTTTCATGGTGACCTGATCGGCCACACCTACGGGTGGGATAACGGCTATGTTGTGCCGCCAGATCTGCCGGGGCTGGGAATAGACTTCGACGAAGACCTTGCGCGGGCGCATCCGTTCACCGGCGGCGGGCTGCATTTGCAGATGCAGGAGGCACCTTGCGACTATCACGGCGACAACGCGTTTGAGGGCGGAGCGCCGCCGAAAGAATAAACCGGATCAGAGGGACAGCAACTTGCCCTCGACCCGCGAAAGAAACCGGGCCCGATCCGCCTCGGTGACGCGATCCATCGAGTGCAATTGCAGCCATAGCCGCTTGCAGCGCGGGTGGAACAGCCCGCGCATTCCGCGCAGGATCATCGCCCGCCCCGGATCGCCAATCATCCGCAGCCACCACCAGGGCGATCCGGAGGTGGTGAGCACGATCAACTGGCGGATGTTCGTTAGCTTCCCCCTGATCCGATCCGAGTTGCCGTCCGGCACTTCAAACGCCACGCCGGGCAGGAACACCCGCTCGAACCAGCCTTTTAGGATCGCGGGCGGGCCGTAGTTCCAGGTCGGGTAGATCAGACACAATACCTCGGCCCAGACCAGTGCATCAATGTGATCCGACAGCGCATCGCGGTTGCTATCGGGATCGGTAAAATAGGCGTGCCATTCAACGCGCGCCATCACCGGGTTTGAAATGCAAAGCGTAAAGGTCAATCTGGCGAACCGCGTGCCCGGCTGCCGTCAATGTCCGCACCGCGCACTCCCTGAGGGTCGCATTGAAGCTGCGCTCGGACGGGTGGGCGTAGACGATCAGGATATTCATTCAGCGCACCCGCCCCCTGACGCACCGGCGGACATGCCGGATTTGGCGATCCCGGGAGGACTCGAACCCCCCAACATCCTGATTAGAAGTCAGGTGCTCTATCCAGTTGAGCTACGGGACCGCTTGGGTCGCCTTGTCGCGCAGGCAGGCGGTGCGATCAAGCGTCAGTGCGTCCAGGCACCGCGCCTGTTGGTGGCGAAATTCTCGGCATAGCCACCGGGGCGGATGTTGGGCTTGCGCTTTTTTGGTTCGGTCACAACGGGCGTCAATCCCGTGCGTTTCCGCATAGTCGAGCGCAGCTGCTTTCGTCTCGAACGACAGCTTGACCTGCGTTTGGGTGTCGTCGGACGAGGTCCAACCCATCAGCGGATCAATCCGGCGCGCGTGATCTGCGGAAAACTCCAGCACCCAGTTTCGGGTTCTGGCCGTGCCCGACGACATGGCAGTCCGGGCGGGTTGATAGATGCGTGCGCGCATGGGGCGACCCTTGATCAGCAAGTTTTCAGCGCTGTTTATCGTCCAGTTATCGCCGCCGGGCAAGGCCAACTGACGCCTGCTGACAGGAGACTTCGCCCCACGCCTTGAAGTGCGCGCGCAGAAGCGCAATCTGTGGGTCAGCCGAAAGGAATACTGATGCAGACCCCGATGCTCCACGCCCCTGCTACCGCGGTTAAGCCGCGCCCCAAACTGCAGGGCGGCATCCGGCTGGTTATGCATAGCGAGTTCGAACCGGCGGGCGACCAGCCCACAGCCATTGCCGAGCTTGCGGCGGGTGTGAACGATGGCGAACAGAATCAGGTTCTGCTGGGCGCAACTGGGACCGGTAAGACCTATACGATGGCCAAGCTGATCGAGCAGACCCAGCGCCCCGCCATCATCCTCGCCCCGAACAAAACGCTGGCCGCTCAGCTTTACGGAGAGTTCAAAGGGTTCTTCCCGGACAACGCCGTCGAGTATTTCGTCAGCTTTTACGACTATTACCAGCCCGAGGCTTATGTCGCCCGATCCGACACCTTCATCGAGAAAGAAAGCCAGATCAACGACCAGATCGACCGGATGCGCCACTCGGCGACGCGGGCACTGCTGGAACGCGATGACGTGATTATCGTCGCCTCGGTGTCGTGCATCTACGGCATCGGGTCGGTCGAAACCTACGGGGCGATGACCCAGGATTTGCATGTCGGGAACAATTACGACCAACGCGCCGTCATGGCCGACCTTGTCGCCCAGCAATACAAACGCAACGATCAGGCGTTTCAGCGCGGCTGCTTTCCGGGTGCGCGGCGATTCACTGGAAATTTTCCCGCCCACCTTGACGATCGCGCATGGCGCTTGTCGTTCTTCGGCGAGGAATTGGAACGATCACCGAATTTGACCCGCTGACCGGGGAAAAAACCGACAGCTTTCGATAAGGTCCGTGTCTACGCCAATTCGCATTATGTCACCCCGAAACCGACGATGAAGCAGGCCATCATCAAGCATCAAAAAGGAACTGAAACTGCGTCTTGACGCAATTGGTGGACGAGGGCAAACTGCTGGAAGCGCAGCGACTTGGAACAGCGCACCAATTTCGATCTCGAGATGCTGGAGGCGACCGGCGTTTGCAACGGCATCGAAAACTATTCACGCTATCTGACGGGCCGCGCACCGGGCGAGCCGCCCCCCACCCTGTTCGAATTCATCCCCGACAATGCCATCGTTTTCGCCGATGAATCCCACGTCAGCGTGCCCCAGATCGGCGGCATGTACAAAGGCGACTATCGGCGCAAATTCACGCTGGCCGAACACGGCTTCCGCCTGCCGTCCTGCATGGACAACCGCCCCCTGAAGTTCGAAGAATGGGACGCCATGCGCCCGCAATCGGTCTTCGTATCTGCCACCCCGCAGCTGGGAACTGGAACAATCCGGCGGCGTTTTCGCCGAACAAGTCATCCGCCCCACCGGCCTGCTTGACCCGATGATCGAAATCCGCCCCGTGGACATGCAGGTCGACGATCTGCTCGACGAAGTCCGCCGCGTGCCGAGGCCGGCATGCGCACCCTGTCACCACGCTGACCAAACGCATGGCCGAAGACCTGACCGAATACCTGCACGAACAGGGCATCAAGGTGCGCTATATGCACTCGGACATCGACACGCTGGAACGCATCGAAATCCTGCGCGATCTGCGGCTCGGCGCATTCGACGTGCTGGTCGGGATCAACTTGCTGCGCGAAGGCTTGGACATCCCCGAATGCGGGCTGGTCGCCATTCTGGACGCGGATAAGGAAGGCTTCTCTGCGCTCCGAAACCTCGCTTGATCCAGACCATCGGACGCGCCGCCCGCAACGTCGACGGCCGCGTCATCATGTACGCCGACCGGATCACCGGTTCCATGGAGCGCGCCCTGCGCGAAACCGACCGGCGGCGCGAAAAGCAGATCGCCTATAACGAGAAACACGGGATCACCCCAACCACGGTGAAAAAGAACGTCGAGGATGTTCTGGCCGGCCTTTACAAAGGCGACACAGATCAAAGCCGCGTGACAGTGAAGGTCGACAAAGGCCTCGCCGGAGGCAACCTGCTGGCCGTGCTGGACGGGCTGCGAACGGATATGAGGAAAGCCGCCGAGAACCTGGAGTTCGAGGACGCCGCGCGGCTGAGGGATGAGGTCAAACGGCTGGAGGCGGTAGAACTGGCCATCGCCGACGATCCACTGGCGCGGCAGGCGGCGGTCGAGGCGGCGAGCGAGGCCGCAACAAAGGGCAAAGGGCGCAGTACGGCCGGAAGGCCGGGACAGAGAGGCGGGAATGTTAGGCGGAGGGGGCGGTGAAGGGGTTTGGGCTCATTATCCTTCGCGTGTTAATGGGCACATTTTGTACAGCGCTTGCCACCCTGCCAACAGTATCGAAGGCAGCGGATCTACAGGATAGACCGTCGGTATATCCCGGTCTGACGTGCCTGTCGGCACCCTATGATACATCAGGCGACGGCGCGGAAACCAGAATTACTGAATTGATTTCCACGCTCAGACAATCAATTGCCAGTTTCCCATCACTTCAGAAGGCGCTCAGGATCCGCGCGCCGGACATTTGTACCTATTCGACTACTTTTGACGCCAGAGGGTTCTATGATCCGGTGGCCAACCTGATAGCATTGAACGCAAACATGACGCGCGGTGCTCAACTGGCGATTCTTATTCACGAATTGCGCCACCTTGATCAGGAAAGTGTTGGTGCATGCCCGTCGCCGAATCTGTCGATGCAGGAAACCGCACGCGCCGTCTTTTCGCTGGAAGCTGACGCAAACGCAACGGTTGTTCTGATTGCCCATGCACTGCGAAAAGCCGGGAACCCCGGACCCTGGGAAGCAATTCAGGGATTTCCCCACTACAAAGATATCGCGGATGTATTTCTAGAATCCATCGAAGAGATCAACGATCCCGGACTCGCCATGGCCGAGGCGTTTTCGCAGTGGTACGAGGCAGAATGGCGGCGCGAGCGTTACTATATTTCGACGTGCAGCGATTATCTCGACCGCCAAGACGTCGAACATCGACTGCCAACGTATCAGCTTTTACAGCCCGATTTTCTGGAACAGCTGTGCCGCATGCCCGACGGAACGCCCTATTCCTGTTCCCAGGCGGCGACGGGCAGCATTCGCTATCCCACCGACTAGACGTCAGTTCTGCAAACTCTCTAGGTAGTAGGCAATCGACAGAATGCGACCGCGCGCTTCCATCACCGCGGAATACGTTCCGTGATCCGCAGCCTCTGCGCTGAAGATCCTACCATAGACCGGCATCGGGCCGCCGTGCGCTCTGACGCCAGTACGTCCGTCGACAATGTGAATCACATCCAACATCGGAAACTTGCCATCGTTTTCCTGGGTGAGCACAGTCAGGTCTGGAACCTTTTCCAGAAGAAGCTCGGTCAATGGGCCCTCACCCTTGGCGTCCAGACCATGGCATGTCGCGCAATACTGCTGGAAGGTTGCCTCGCCAATCTCCTCCGCAGGGGCAGAAATCGCCGACGCGACGACGAGTGCCAAAGCTGCCGGTATTCTTAGTTCCATCGGTCAAATCCTCCAAGATAGCTGCAGAGCGCAATGCTACCTTGCAGAGCCGACACGAAGATTGACCGAGATCAATGCGGCGCGTTTGATCGGTTCCCCTATCCCGGCCAAGGCATCGAATACGTCTTCACGTTCGTGAAAAACTTCATCGCCTCCAGCACACCTTCCTTCACGCCGTTGCCGCTGTCCTTGATGCCGCCGAAGGGCGACATCTCGATCCGGTATCCCGGCTGTTCCCAAATGTTCACCGTACCCACGTCCAGCCCCTGGATGAAGGCTGTCGCGCGGTGCAGGTCGTTGGTGCAAACCCCTGAGGACAAGCCGAAATCGGTGGCGTTGGAGATCCGCATCACCTCGGCATCATCATCCGGAACCCGCACGATCGGGATGATCGGGCCGAAGGTTTCTTCCCACACCAGCTCACTATCATGCGGCACATGGTCGACCACGATGGGCGGCAGCAGCGCGCCCTGACGTTCCGGGTGATAGAGGATCTTCGCCCCGGCTTTCTCCGCCGCAAACACCCGGTTTTCAAACACCTCCGCCGCCTGCGCATGGATCACACAGCCCAACTGCGTCTCAGGGTCCTGAGGGTCGCCGAATTTGATCTTCTTTGCCTTCTCAACAATCAGCGGCACCAGCTTATCCGCAACGCTTTCCTGCACCAGTATCCGCTTGATCGCCGTACAGCGCTGCCCCGAATTCCCGGTCGCGCCAGCCACCGCAATTGTCGCAGCCTTTTCCAGATCGGCATCGGAGAGGTCATTCAGAATAATCAGCGGATCATTCCCGCCCAATTCCAGCGCCGTGCGCTTATACCCGGCCTTTTCCGCAATCATCTTCCCAACCGGCACGCCGCCGGTAAACGTAATGATGTCGATATCCGGATTGGTCACCATCTCATCCCCGATATCCGCCGGCATTCCAGTGACAATCTGGAACATCTCTGGCGGCAACCCAGCCTCATACAGAATATCGGCCAAAGTGATCGCGGTCAGCGGAGTCAATTCCGTTGGCTTGCAAACCACGCAGTTATTCGTCGCAATGGCAGGCGCAATTTTATGCGCAACCATATTCAGCGGGTGATTGAACGGCGTGATCGCCGAGATCGCCCCAACCGGTTCGCGCATCGTATAGATCCGCCGCTCTTTTCCGTGCGGCGTCAGATCGCAGGAAAATATCTGCCCGTCATCCAGAATAGCCAGCTGACCGGCCAAAGTGAACACATCGTAACTGCGACCGGTTTCATACAGCGAGTGCTGCTTGCAAATCCCCAGTTCCAGCGTCAGCCAATGGGCAATCTCCTCACGCCGATCGCGAATAATTTCCCCTGCGCGAAACAGAATCTGCTGACGCTCATACCGCGTCAATTTCGGCTTATAGGCTTTGGCAATTGCGAACGCCTGGCGCGCATGTTCCGCCGTCCCGGCAGGAACCGTGCCGATCACCTGATCGGTTATAGGGATAACGCACCTCAACCACATCGTCGGTGAAGACCTTCTCGCCGCCAATCCGCATCGCCTCATGACGTACCGTTTGATCAATCGCATTCATCGCTCAGCCCTCCACTTCCATCGCCGCTGCCTGACAGGCAATATGAAACGCATCGAAATTGCGCAACGCCGGGGCGGTGCCAAGTTCCGGCATGGCACGGTTCACGATGAAGGGCACCTCCTGCTCGGTCAGCCCACCGTGACTACGCAGAGGTTCGTTCAGCGCCGCAAGATCATGGCGGTGCTCTGAGGTGCCCAAAGTCATGTTTTCCCCAGAAATAACAATGATGTCTCCAATCCGGTCGGGCGGCAGCTCAAAGCGCTCACACGCCGCCGCACGGGTGTCCGCATAGATGATGTCGTCCATCGCGCGCAGCCGCGTGACGATATCCTCGGCGTCCACCCCGGCGGGCAAATAGGCAGTCGCAAAAGCCCCAAGCGCGCCGTGATGTACGACGTAAGGATCGGTAATCGGCAGGATGACACGCGCCGCAGCCTCGCCCAACCAACCGTCAAGCACGTCCTGCAGATAAATCACTTTGGGGTCGCCATTGGCATCGTGCTTGGGCTTCATCCCGTGGTCCGCGGTCACAACAATTGCGGCGCCGTCGGCGTCCAATTCGGCCAAATAGCGATCAAACATCTCATAGAACGCATTCGCTTGGGTATCGCCGGGCGCGTATTTATGCTGCACATAATCCGTGGTCGTCAGGTACATCACATCGGGGCGGAATTCGCGGAGCAATTTCACACCAGCGGCAAAAACAAATTCCGACAGTTCCGCTGAATAAACCTCTGGCACCGGCAGGCCCAGCCAGTTGCTGGCGTTGTCGATTCCGTGTACGGCCTTAGTTGTGCTATCGCTGCGCTCGGATGAAAAGCAGATTGCGCGACCGTCATTGAATGCCAGATCCTTCCCCAGCAAGGCGCGAAGCTTGTCCTTGGCCGTGACAATCGCGACCTTTGCACCAGCGTCGTAGAATCCTTTGAAAATCGTCCTCGACCGCAGCCACTTCGGATCGTTCATCATGACTTCAGAGTCTGTTTCCGGATCATAGAGGAAATTTCCGCAAATCCCATGCACCGCCGGAGGCCTTCCCGTGGCAATCGACATATTATTCGGGTTGGTAAAACTCGGGATCGCCGAATGTGCCAACCGGTCGGTGCCGGTTTCGCGCATCCGCTTCAGCGTTGGCATCAGCCCCTCTGCGATGGCGGCGTCCAGATACGCAGGCTCGCACCCGTCCAGGCAGATCGCGATTGCAGTTGTTTTCGGCACCGCATAGGCGCGCTCATTGATCACGATTTCAGCTGGGGTCATGTCGTTCATCTTTCGGTCTTTCGTGTTCAGGCGGCCAAGCGGGCGCGTTCTTCCAGGGCAGCGGCGGGGGGTGCGGCACTGGCCACACCCATTTCGGTAAGGCTTTCGCGGGCGGCAGCGACGACATCGCGCATTACGGCTTCGTCCATCTGGCCGATACAGCCGATGCGGAAACTGTCCACCACCGTCAGCTTGCCGGGGTAGATGATGAAGCCGCGGGATTTCATCGCGTCGTAGAACCGTGTGAAATCGAAGGCCGGATCGGTCGGGCAAAAGAACGTCACGATGATCGGGCTTAGCCAACGGTCTTTGAGCAACGTCTCGAAGCCCAAGTCGCGCATTCCTGCGACCATTACGTCGCGGTTGTTGGCATAGCGCACGCCGCGCCCAGCAACGCCACCTTCGGCACGGTGTTGCGCCAGCGCTTCCATAAATGCCGCGACAACATGGGTCGGCGGCGTAAATCGCCATTGGCCGGTCTTTTCCATCGCCGCCCATTGATCGAAAAGGTCCAGGCTCAGCGATTGCGCATTCCCATTGGAAGCCTCCAACATCGCCTTGCGGGCAATCACAAAGCCAAACCCTGGCACGCCCTCGATACATTTGTTGGCCGAGCTGACGATGGCATCGTAAGGCACCTTGTCCGCCTGAAGCTCCAGCGCTCCAAAGGCGCTCATCGAATCAATCAACAGGCTCCGCCCTGCGGCGTGCACAACCTCTGCAATCTCCTCGACCGGGTTCAGAATGCCCGAGGATGTTTCGCAATGGACCAGAACGACGTGGCTGATCGAGGTGTCGGCGGCCAGTGCGACGGCCACCTCATCCCCGCGTGGCGGCATGTAGTCGCCTTTGTCGATCACCACGTGGTCGCGGTTCAGATAGGCCATCGTTTTGGCGATCCGCTGCCCGTAAGCGCCGTTCACCAGCACCAGTGTCTTGCTGTCGCGCGGCAACAGAGAGCCCAGCATCGCTTCGACCGCGAACGTCCCGCTGCCTTGCATCGGCACGCAGTCGAAATCGTCGGCACCGGGTCCGATCATTTCCAGAAGCTGCGCACGCATCGCCGCCGTCATGGCGCGGAAATCGCTGTCCCAACTGCCCCAGTCGCGCAGCATTGCTTGCTTGGTCGCGTAGGACGTGGTCAGCGGACCGGGCGTCAAAAGGTATGGTTCGCCCAGCTTCGGCGGGTCGAGTTTCGCCTGTCCCATCGCTGTTTGTCCTTGCCGCCCACGGATCGAGTCAGCGAGCAAACTAACCTCGCGCGACGCATCGTAAAAATCGTTAATACCGACAAAATGATAAGTTTTGTTTATTCATTGCTGGTGGCTTTTTCCAATCGGCTGTCGCGCAGCATCCCGGTTTGGCGCAGCACCGGATAGCCGATCAACGCATAGCGAGAGTTGATCTCTTTCAGCGCACGCACCACCTCGATGTGGACGTCACTGGTGGCGATGCTTTCTGGCGTCCCGGTGGCCAGCCTTGCGACATGGCGGTCAAAGCTGGTGCGTTCGAACTCCCGCATTTTCTCTTTTTCTTCAACCAGTTGCAGCGCCGTGTCCACATCGTCCGAGACCAGCACATTCAGCGCCATCTGCGCGTTTGCCACGACCCGCGCATGTAGGCGCGACAGCTCGTTCCAGCCATCGTCGGAAAACTGCGAACCACTGTCGTGCTTCTCGGCCACTGCGCGCAGCAGGTCCTTGGAGATGATGTCGCCGATCCGTTCCAGCGCCACAGCGGCGTCGAGGTAGTCCATCAGTTGCACTGCCTGGTCGCGATTCAGCTGCTGCTGGCTCAGCTCGGCCAGGAACAGTTTGATCTCACTGTGACGCTCGTTCACCTCAACATCCAGATTGCGCAGGTGACGCAGACGCTCTGGCGGTGCCGTGTCGAACAGTTCCATCACCGGGGTCAGCATCTGCTCGACCGTTCCGGCCATCAACAGAAGCTCACGCAAAACACTGGCGAGCGCCTGGCGCGGATCGCGCAGCGCAGCGGGGTCGAGGGCGCTGACCCGTGGCGGATCGACGCTTTCGCTGGGACTCGGGTCGCGCAATATCGCTTTCAGCGCGTTGGCAGACGGGATGACGGCAGGAAGAAAGACCAGCACCAGCGCCGAGTTGAACATCAAGTGAAACAGCACAATCTGACGCGCCTCGGATGCAGCCAACCGATCCAGCGGCAGTGTCACGATTTGCATCAGGCCCAGAACCGCCAGCGCACCGATGACCCGGAAGCCGAGGTTGCCCAACGTAATCCGCCGCGCCTTGATATGGGACGCGCGGGTCAGCCATACGGCGACGCAGGCCCCGCCAATGTTGGCCCCCAGCACCAAGGGCAGACCGGCCCCCAATGTCAGCATCCCCTCGACCGCGAAGGCCGCGAACAGCAAAATTGCCGCGACTGAGGAATGGAACAGAAACGCCAACGCGGCACCCCCAAGCACGGCGACAATTGGGTCGCTTGCAAGATACGCAATAATTTCCGGCAGATAGCGGAATTCACGCAGCGGCACCGTGGCATCGGCGATCAGCGACAGAGAGATCAGGATCAATGCAATGCCCAGCAGCACCCGCCCGATTTGTTTGGCCATTCGGCTATCGGTTTTGAGGAACAGAAACCCTCCGACCAGCAGCAGCAGCGCCGTTAGCCACCCCAGATCGAGGCTGAGGAACACCACCACCAGCGCCGTGCCAAGATCTGCGCCAAGCACCACAGCCAACGCGCCGGTCACCCCCATCACACCGGTCGCCGCAAATCCGCCAACCAGTAGGGCGACCGCCGTGGCGCTTTGTAGTGAGGCGGCGGCCAAAACGCCGACTCCGGCGGATTTCACCAGGCTTTTGCGGGTGGTCAGGAACAGGTCGCGCAGGGCCGGACCAGCGGCACGCTCTATCCCCGTGCGCACCATGCGGGTTGAGTAGAGCAGCAACATGACCGCTCCGGCCAGTTGCATTAGAATAATGATGACCTGCATCGGTCCCCTCGCGTTAGCCGTGCAAGATGCCCGATTTCCACCTATTGATCAAATTGATACGCCTTATCGACCTATCGCCGTGCGCGATGCGTCAAGCGGCGGATTCGGCCAGCAGCTCTTCCCAGCGGTGGCAGGACACCGCGTGACCGTCCGGTGATTTCTCCAACTTCGGCTCGGCCGACTTGCAGATGTCGATGGCATAGGGACAGCGCGTGTGAAACTTGCATCCCGGAGGCTGGTTCGTCGGCGAAGGAATCTCACCCTCCAGCTTCTGCGCCTTGCCGCGGTCGTCCGGGTCCAGCGATGGAATGGCCGAGAACAGCGCCTTCGTGTAGGGGTGGCGCGGTTGGGCGAACAGGTCGCGGGTCGTGGCACTTTCGACGATCCGGCCCAGGTACATCACCGCCACGTGGTCGCAGGTGTGGGCGACGACGCTCAGGTCGTGGCTGATGAACATGAATGTCAGCCCCATCTCGGCCTGGATTTGCTTCAGCAGGTTCAGCACATCGGCCTGGATCGACAAATCCAGCGCCGCCACGCTTTCGTCTGCCACGATGAATTTCGGGCCGGAGACCAGCGCGCGGGCAATCGAGATCCGCTGTCGCTGCCCGCCGGAAAACGCATGTGGGAAGCGGCGCAGGTGTTCCAGGTTGAGGCGGCATTTCGCAGCTATCTCTCGCACACGCTCATCGGTTTCAGTGCGGGTTTTGGTGATCTTCATCACCTCAAGAGGTTCCGCAATGATGTCGCGCACGGTCATGCGAGGGCTTAAGGCCGCATAAGGGTCCTGAAAGATCAACTGCGCGTGTTTGCGATATTCTGTGAGCTCCGCACCAGACAGGGAGCCGATGTCGTACTGAACCTCACCGTCATCATACGTCGCCGTGCCTTCCGAGATATCGACGGCTTTCAACAAGGCTCGGCCCAGCGTCGTCTTGCCCGAACCACTTTCACCGACGATGCCGAAGAAGCTGCCCTTGGGGATGTCGATGGAAATCCCCTCGACCGCTTTCAGATCGAATTTCTTGAAGGCCCCGGCGTTGATCCGGAAGGTGACCGACAGCCCGTCGGTGGAAATCAGCGGCGTGTCACTCATGCGCCTGACCCCACTTTACACAGATGGCATGCGGCGCGGTGGTTCTCGGCCGTTTGCACCCACTGCGGTATTTCGGTCTTGCAGATATCACCGATGATCTTGGAACAGCGCGTGTGAAACACGCACCCTGGCGGGCGCTCCAGCGGAGACGGGATGTCGCCCGGAACAGGGACCAGCGGCGCCTCCAGATCGTCCAGTTTCGGCAGTGCCGCGATCAGGCCCTGAGTGTACGGATGGTGCGGATGGCGGATGACCTCGCGCACCGGGCCCTGTTCGACCATCCGGCCCAGATACATCACGGCGACCTTGTCGGCGGTTTGTGCCACGACGCCAAGGTCGTGTGTGATGAAGATAATGCCCATGTTGAACTCGGTCACGAGGTCTTTCATCAGGTCGATCACCTGCGCCTGAATGGTCACGTCCAGTGCCGTGGTTGGCTCATCTGCGATCAGCAGTTTCGGCTTGGTGGACAGCGCCATGGCAATCATCGCCCGCTGGCGCATCCCACCCGACAATTCGAACGCGTATTGGTTAAAGCGGGTCGAGGCGTCCGAGATACCAACGCGGTCCAGCATCTCGATGCTCAGATCGCGAGCCTGTTTCTTGTTCATGTCCGAATGGACCAGCAGTTGTTCGACCATCTGCTTGCCGATGCTGATCGCCGGGGCGAAACTGGCCATTGGTTCCTGGAAGATCATCGAGATCGCCCCGCCGCGCACGACTTCCATTTCCCGCGCGTTCCTGAGGCTCATCACGTCCACCGGGCCGCTGTCCAGATGCAGAGTGATCTTGGTGTCGTCGGAATAGATCGCGTTGCCGGGGTTCAGCTTCATCAGCGACTTCGCAGTCACCGATTTGCCCGATCCGCTTTCGCCGACCAGCCCCATCACCTCACCCGGTTCCAGACTGAACGAGACGTTGTCGACCGCCGTGATGATCCCCTCATCCGTGCGGAATTGCAGCGTCAGGTTTTCGACATCCAACAGGCTCATCAGTGGCTGTCCGAATAGGGGTCGGCGGCGTCACGCAGCCCGTCGCCGACAAAGACGAAAGCCATGACAAGGGCGACG
This sequence comes from uncultured Paracoccaceae bacterium, assembly GCA_943787785.1. GTDB lineage: Bacteria > Pseudomonadota > Alphaproteobacteria > Rhodobacterales > Rhodobacteraceae > WLWX01. The sequence goes on from CALSNT010000017.1 coordinate 237,528, forward strand.
AAGAAAATCACCGGGATGAAATACCACTGATAGTTCAGCAGAACATCGGCCGATGTCGCCTTTTGCAGCATCACGCCGAGCGAGCTGACCGGGTCTTTCAGGCCGAGGCCGATGAAGGACAGCGCGGTTTCGGACAGCACCATGTAAGGGAAGCTGATGACCAGATCGACGATGATATAGCTGGTGAAGCTGGGCAACAGATGGCGGCGGATCACGTGGCCGGGTTTGGCCCCGCAAAGCTGGGCGGCCAGCACGTATTCCTGATTGCGCTCGGTCAGCAGATGCGTGCGCACCCGGCGCGCCAGGGTCGGCCAGCCGACAAGCCCCAGAATGACCGAGATGATGAAAAACCGCCCTTCCGAGCTTAGCCCCGGCCCGAGGTCCACCAGCGTCCAGTCCCCGATGCCTATTCGTGAGCCCTCGGCGGCAATAATAGCCGAGATTGCCATGAACAGCGGGATCACCGGCACGGTTCGCACCGCGTCCGTTATCATCTGAATCACCGAGTCGATCCAGCCTCCGTAATATCCGGCGACCCCCCCGATTATCAGTGCCAACACGAAGGCGATCACCACGCCGATGGTGCCGACTTGCATAGACGTCCAGACCGCGTGGAGCGTTCGCGAAAAGATGTCCTGACCGTCCTCATCCGTCCCGAACAGGTGGATCTTGCCGCCCTCGACGCCAAACAGATGGACATTGCCGGGGATGAAGCCGAACAGCTTGTATTTGTCACCGCGCACGAAGAACTGCATCGGCAGGCGAATGTCCTCGTCCACCGTAGTGACCCAACGAAAATTCGTCGCCATCGAGCGTTCCCGCGTCACCCCGTGGATGAACGGGCGCAGCGAGCAACCATTTGAGTCGCAGAACTGCGGCATCTGCGGTGCGCCGTTGGTGTAGTCCTTGTCGCGCCCGGCAATCGTCGGATCGTAGGGCGACAGGAACGGCGCAAACAGGCCCGACAGCATCAGGAACACCAGCACCATCGCCGCTATCATCGCCGCGCGCTGTTTCTTGAACCGCGCCCAGATCAGCTGACGCTGCGATGCAGTGAAATACGCCTCTTTTGACGATTGGTCTTCCGCGGTGGTCTGGGCTGTCATGTCACTCATCAGGTCATCCCATGATACTGCGACGGACGCGCGGGTCGATGGCGGCCAGCAGCAGGTCGGTCAGGAAATTCAACGTCACGATCGAGGCGGTCAGCAGGAAGATGATCGCGCCGGCCAGCTGTTGGTCGTTGGAACGCGCCAGCGCCTCGATCAGCAATGCGCCCGCGTCGGTCAGGATCAGGATCAGCGCGACGATCGGCAACTCGTTGAAAATCCGGTTCAGGTCGAAGCCCAGCGAGTTCACAATCGGCCCAAGCGCGTGCCGGGCCGGATAACGCCAGAGCAGTTTGCGCCCGTAGATGCCGCGCGCCGAGGCGGCGGTGACGTAAAGCTTGCCAATCTCATCCGACATCAGCGCCCGAACAGTTTGCAGCGCAAAGGCCGTCGCCGACCAGCCAAGGATGAAGATCGGCAGCCAGATGTGTTTCAACAGGTCGACAAACTTCGCCCCGGACCACGGCGCATCGCGGAATTCGTTCGAGAATAACCCCGTCAGCGTTTCCCCGAAGTACACTGTCGCGGCCAGCATGATCATCAACGCCAGCAGGAAGTTCGGCAGCGCCAGTCCGAGGTAGCTGAACAGACGCAACCCGTTGTTCAGCGCCGGAGAATTCGTTGCGACCGAAATGATGCCAACAGGAATGGCGATCACATAAGCCAGCAGCAGCGAGGCCAGGCACAGCCCCAGCGACAGCCAGAACTTGTCGCCCAGAAGCTGCGCAATATTCACGCGCAGGATGCAGCTGTCGCCAAACTCGCCCTGAAAGGCGTTGACGATCCAACTGCCCCAGCGGAACAGGAAGGGCTGGTCGAGGCCAAGGCGCACCCGTTCAGCCTCTAACGCGTTGGCGATCTGGATGCTGGAGCCTTGAGTGTTCTTGAAGGCCAGATACCGCTCAGCACAGTCGCCGGGCACCAGTTCCATCAAGGAAAAAACAATGAGGGATACGATAACCAATGTGATGATCGCCATCACGGCGCGCACAAACGCAAATCGACCGAATTGCAGCATCTGGCGGTGTCATCCCCGTTAATCCGTCAGGGCTTTGCCCCGAATCCCCGGTCTGTGCCAGGGTAAGGTTGCGGGCGACACGTGTCGCCCGCAACCATTTTCTGCATCAACCCGCGGAGTTGATTATTCGTCCAGCCACCACTGCGAAGCGCGGTAGGGGTAGGTCCGGTAGTACTCATACGAGTGCGTCTGGAACTCGACGAAGTTCTTCAGATCGTTGTTCCGGTAGATCGGTGCCGGGGCCTGAACCGCGCCGATGAACAGCAGGTTTTCAACCATGTTCTTCACCATCCTCTCACCGATTTCCTTGAACTCGTCACCCGACTGATCGGCGGACTGGAACGCATTGATGTCCGCGATCAGCGTCTTGACGTATTCCGGCGGTTCAACACCGCTGGCGCCATTGCTGTCGACATGTTCCGCCCACAGCATACCGTTGCGGTTACCGAAGTAGTTCTCGAACGGCGGCACCCACAGCTCATTGTTGCCAAGCACGATGGCCAGCGGCTGCGACTTACGCCACATGGACACGTCCAACTGGTTCGAGGACTGGGCCGAGCGATACTCATCCGGCGTCACCTCTTTGACGACCGAGTCGATGCCGACGTCGCGCCAGTACTGGCTGACCAGTTCCACCGTTTGCCCGGCAATGCCTTGCGTCGAGTAGTTCAGGTTCAGCACAAGCTTGTCACCGTTCGGCATTTCGCGCAGGCCGTCGCCATCGGTATCGGCCAGACCCAGTGCGTCCAGTTTGGCATTCGCGCCATCCGGATCGAATTCGGTCATATAGCTTTCCCATGCCGGATCAACGAATTCCGGCATCGGGGAGAAGCCCGTGTACTGCTTGGCGGTCCCAAGTCCGAAGAAGGCCACCTCGTTCAGCTCATCCCGATTGATTGCAACCGACATGGCTTCGCGGAAGCTCAGGTCACCGAAGATAGCGCGCTTAGCTTCGTCCTGATGGGTCACATTGAAGCCGAAGGCCCCCAGCGTGATCTCAGGCTTCAGGTAGATCGAGTAGTTGCCCGCTTCCTGATTTTCCAGCAGTAGCGGTGCCGAGGGAAGCTGCAGCGACTGCGACTTGTAGTCGACCTCACCATTGACCAGCTTCAGGATCCGCACTTCGTTGTCGTTGATGTAGACCTCGTCCTGCTCGCCGATATAGGGCAGCTGCTGACCGGTCACATCGACCTGGTGGAAGTAGGGGTTGGCGACCAGATGGCGGCCTTCCGTCGTGTCGGTGACGTAGATATGCGACTCGAGCGTCGGGATCACGTCAGCCGGCATGCCAGCGACCTTGTCGGGGTTGCTAAGCAGTGGCGACGGCGTATCGGTCCAGTCCGAATTGCCGAAGTAAGCGGAAATCACCTCGTACCCGGTGTCAAACCCGGCGGCCTGCGCGTTCGCGTCAGCGTTCGGGTCGATATCGGGGTGGAACTGGCCCAGGAAGTGCTTTGGCTGGAAGCCCTGCGCAAAGTGTGTGGCAAAGTGTGCCAGCAGGCCGGGCTTGGGCGCCGGAAGGTTGAAGACCACGGTCGTCGCATCCGGCGTGTCCACCGTCATCCGCTCTCCACCAACCAGAACATAGTCCTTCGGCTTCTCGATGACGTTAGTGTCCATCATCAGGTTGTCGTACCAGAACTTCACGTCTGCCGATGTAAAGGGCGCGCCGTCCGACCACTTATGGCCTTCGCGCAGATGGAACGTCAGTTGGGTGAAATCGGAATTCCACTCCCAGCTTTTGGCGACGTTCGGCACGATGGTCTGAAGGTCGTCCGAGTAGCGCGTCAGGTTGACGTGGCGCACCGACAGGAAGTCAGAGGTCCCGGCTTCGGTTGCATTGGACAGAACGTCCAGCGTGCCACCGTATTTGCCAACGCCTTCGTAGGGCACAACAACCAGCGGCTCGGCCGGGATACGGTCAGCCAGATCAGGCAGGTCGCCGTTGCCACGAATGCGCGCGTTCAGCGCGGCGGCGTCCGGGTTGCCGGAGAATTCCATGGTGCAGCCAGCTGCATCCTGAAACTCGGACAGCTCGTACTGCTGCGGATAGGCACCGGCGGCGACCCCGCCCATGTCGGCAACACTGATCGCCGGGCAATTAGCCAGCGCAGCGCCGGGTAGGATGATCGCGGCCACCCCTGTCAAAAGAATTCGTTTCATGGTCTCTCCTCGTTGGATCGTCAGATATTTATTGAGGCTAAGGTGGCGGCGTCGTGTAACAACACTGCGAACAATGCCCATCCGTCACGCAAGTGGTTCGGCGCGGGTCGTGTTATTGGCGTTGTCCCCCGATATCCCCCGTCACGCAGTTGCGTCGCCATTGACTGTGACTCCTAGCTTTGGCCTGAGTCAACAGATTCAGGTGCTGTGGAACGCCCATATTCTCAAACAGATGGCGCGAATCCGGGCTGATTACGTCCCACAACCCCACATCAATCAGGGTGGCGGATTAACCTATCAGTAAAAACGATGTATGCATGACAAACATCTGCAACTCTGATGGAGAGCTTCATGCGCCACGCCCAGCTTCGCGCCTTTCACAACGTCGCCATACACGGCGGATTCTCTCGCGCAGCCGAAGCGATAAACCTGACCCAGCCGGCGCTGTCGGATCAGGTCAGAAAGCTGGAGGCGGAATACGATGTTCGCTTGTTCGACCGATCCCGCAAACAGATCGAGATAACTGAGGCCGGGACGCGGCTGCTGGAAATCACCCGCCGCCTGTTCGAGGTTGAGGATCTGGCCCGCGACATGCTCAGCGAAAGCCGAAGCCTGCGAAGTGGCGCGCTGCGCATTGTCAGTGACACGCCCTATCACATCGTGGATCTGCTGGCAGCGTTCCGCGCGCGTTATCCGGGTGTTCAGGTCAGCGTTCGGTCCGGCAACAGCGCCGAGGTCGCTGCCGCGCTGAACAGTTATGAGGCCGACATCGGCGTGTTGGGCGAAATACCAAGCGGCACCGAATACGATGTGATCGGACTGTCGCAAGCGCCGCTGACCGCGTTCGTTTCCAGAGGCAGCCCACTGGCCGCCGAACGTGGAATTTCGCTCAGGCGGTTGTCGCACAGCCCTTTGGTTTTACGCGAAACCGGCTCTCGCACCCGCGCCAAGCTGGAGGATGCTTTTTCTGCCGCGCGCCTGAAACCCCGCAGCTGGATCGAGGCTGAGGGGCGCGAGGCAGTGCGCGAGATCGTCGCTGCAGGCGGTGGGGTCGGCGTGGTCAGCGAAGCCGAATTCGGGACCGACACGCGGCTGGCGAAACTGCCGATTGAGGACGCCGACATCCGAATGGACGAGGCGCTGGTCTGCCTGCGCGAGCGTCGCGACAGCCGGATGATCCGGGCCTTTATGGGGCTGGCGGCAGGGTAGGAATGGCCCGAATCGGACGTCGACTTCTGCCTGTTGCAGGCCGGGCGATGGTCGGAGCAGGGGCTGGCGCTGCGACGTGAGTTCGGGGCACGTTATGGCTCCGCTTTGGCTATGCCCTACGAGGGATGCGCTCGGTTGCCAAAGCGCCAGACCGCGGGACGGTCCGGCGCTCGCCCGGCGCCTTCGGCTTGTTCCGGGCAGTAGTTGCGCATGACGCCGACCACTGCTTCAGGCCACCGCTGACCGCGCGCAGGTTCAGATCACCTGTCGATACAGCCCCGAAATGTTTTCAACCGTCAACACCACCGGATTCCCACCACAGCTCGGATCGTCAATCGCCATCGCTGCCAGTTCGTCGATCCGGGCCGCATCCGCGCCCATCTCGGACAATTTACGCGGAATGCCTAGGCTGTCGTTCAAGTCCTGCACGAAGTCGCAGAACCCGTCGAAGCCGCCATCAATGTCCAGATAGGCCGCGGCCGCGTCGAACCGATCCCGGATCTCGTCGGCGTTGAAGGCCAGAACCGCAGGCATGCAGACCGCGTTGGTCGTGCCGTGATGGGTCCCGAAAACCGCACCAATCGGGTGGCTAAGGGCATGGATCGCGCCGAGGCCTTTCTGGAACGCCGTTGCGCCCATCGCCGCCGCGCTCATCATCTGGGCGCGGGCTTCGATGTCAGTGCCATCGGCATAGGCGCGCGGCAGGTAGTCCTTGACCAGACGCATCCCCTCAAGCGCGATGCCCTGGCTCATCGGGTGATAGTGCGGGCTGGAGTAGGCCTCGACGCAATGCGCGAAGGCATCCAGACCGGTCCCGGCGGTAATCGCGGGGGGCATGCCCACTGTCAGTTCAGGGTCGCAGATCACCACCGAGGGCAATACCTTCGGGTGAAAGATTATCTTCTTCACATGGGTTTCCGAGTTGGTGATGACGCTGGCCCGCCCCACTTCCGACCCTGTGCCTGCCGTCGTCGGCACCGCGATGATCGGCGCGATGGAATCAGCGTCCGCGCGTGTCCACCAGTCGCCGACATCCTCGAAATCCCAAACCGGGCGCGTCTGGCCCGCCATGAAAGCGACCATCTTGCCGAGGTCCAGCCCCGACCCACCGCCAAAGGCCACAACGCCGTCGTGGTTCCCGGCTTTGTAGGCAGCGACCCCGGCCTCCATGTTTGCCTCATTCGGGTTCGGGTCGACGTCAGAGAACATGGCCCGGCCCAGACCTGCCGCATCAAGTAGATCAAGCGTCGCCCCGGTGATCGGCAGGCTGGCAAGGCCGCGATCCGTCACCAGCAGAGGCCTCTTGATCCCGGCTTGCGCGCAGGCCTCGGGCAGTTCAGCAATCCGCCCTGCCCCGAATTTGATGGTCGTCGGGTAAGACCAGTTTCCGGTGATGCTCATGTCGTGACTTTCTTGAAATGATAGGATTTCGGCCGTGTCAGGTTCTGGTATCCGATGACCCCCAGCGCTCCGCCCTTGCCGGTGTTCTTGCACCCGGTCCAGCACAGCGCCGGGTCGAGGTAGTCGGCGCGGTTCAGGAACACCGTCCCGGTCTCGATCCGCGCACCGATCTCCAACGCCGCGTCGATGTCTTGGGTCCAGATTGACGCGGTCAGGCCGAACTCGCTGTCATTCATCAGGCGGATCGCCTCATCATCATCTTTCACGGCCATGATCCCGACAACGGGCCCGAAACTTTCGTCGCGCATCACCCGCATGTCGTGGGTCACGTTGGTGAGAATTTGCGGGGGACAGGTACGCGCCGCCATCATCTGCTGCCATGGTCTCGATAAGAGCGGTCGCGCCATCGGCCAACGCCTCGGATATCTGCGCGCGCACCTCTTCGGCGAATCGCACGTTTGCCATGGGACCGAGCGTGGTTTCCGGGTCCAGCGGGTCGCCCAGCTTGTAGGCGCTGACAATAGCGACGGCTTTTTCGACAAAGCCGTCGAACAGGCTTTCATGGACGTAGATCCGCTCGATCCCGCAGCAGCACTGGCCTGAATTGAACATCGCCCCGTCGATCAAAGTATCCACCGCCGCATCCAGGTCGGCGTCGGCGCGGACATAGCCGGGGTCTTTCCCGCCGAGTTCCGTCGCAACCGGCGTGACGGTCCCAGCCGCCGCGCGTTCCATCGCGCGACCGCCGCCAACGGAACCGGTGAAGTTTACGAAATCGAGATGCCCGCCTGCAATCATGGCCGAGGTGGTTTCATGGTCCAGAAACAGGTTCTGGAATATGTCCGCCGGAACACCGGCTTCAGTGAACGCGCGCACCATCCGCTCGCCCACCAGCAGGGTCTGCGTGGCGTGTTTCAGCACCACCGCATTTCCGGCAATCAGCGCCGGGGCGACCGTATTGATCGCGGTCATGTAGGGGTAGTTCCAGGGGGCCACGACCAGCACGACCCCATGGGGTTCGCGAGCAATCCGGCGCAGAAAATTGCCGGAATCTTCGATTTCGATGGGCTTCAGAGACTCCGCCGCGATGTCTGCCATATGACTAGCTCGTTCATCCGTACCGCCGAATTCACCGCCATATCGCACCGGGCGGCCCCATCATCCGGGCAAGTTCGGGCACGACCTCATCCGTCATCTCGCCCAAGCGCGCCACCCCGGCGCGGACAAGTGCGATACGGTCCTCCAGCGACCGCGCAGCCCAATCAGCTTGCGCAGAACGGGCAGCGGCAACCGCAGATTTGGCGTCCGTCTGCGACAGGCATTCGCGCGTGGCGAAGACCGATCCGTCGATGGGCGATATGCAGGTGAGTGTGGTCATGTTCTGCCCCTAATGCCTTCGCCGAAGAATATCAGCGTGTGATCGTATGAAACGTGAAACTCTCGCTGACCATAGTCCTGATCAAACGGCGCGCGCACCTGGCAGTCAAATCGGCCTTCCAGCCCCGGACCAACCTCGCCGAACAGCCCGTCGATGTCTTCCACGTCGATGTAGAACGAATGCTGTCGCGCTTTGAGATCGCACTCTGGCGGTAACTCCAGAAGCCGGATTGCAGCACCATCGCGCCGCAGGAATGCGTAGTTGTCCGCCTGAAATGTGCAGGCAAAACCAAGGGCGCTTTCAAAAACGCGATCGCGGCGGACAGGTTGTAGACCGGCATGAACGGGGTGATCTGGGTGAGTTTCGCCATTGTGACTAGGCCCTCTCGAACCCGCGTGCAATTTCCCAATCGGTGACCACGGCATCGAAGGCCTCCTGCTCCCACTCAGCGCGCGCGGGTGTAATGGTCAATGACCACATCGCCAAAGGCCGCGCGCAGCATTTTGGAGCAGCGCAGGGTCTCCGTCGCCGCCCTGAGCGTGTCGGGAATCGACTCCTTGCCGCCCTCATAGGCATCGCCATCAAATGGCTCGCCGCAGTCCAGCCCCTCCTCGATCCCCGCGATCCCGGCGGCGAGCATTCCGGCAATCGCGAGGTAGGGGTTCAGGTCCGCTCCGCCGACCCGGCACTCGATGCGAACCGCAGGTGAGCTGTCGCCGCACAGGCGGAAGGCGGCGGTGCGGTTGTCCACCGACCAGACCTTGCGAGTGGGGGCGAAGCTGCCCTTCTGGAAACGCTTGTAGCTGTTGACGTAGGGCGCGAGGAACCAAGTGATGTCGCCCGCATACTTGAGCAACCCGCCGAGGTAAGCACGCATCATCGCGCTCATCCCCAGATCGGCGTCCTTGTCGTAGAAGGCATTCTCCTTCCCCTTCCAGAGCGACTGGTGCACGTGGCTGGCCGAGCCGACCCGGCCCGCGTCCCATTTCGGCATGAAGCTGACCGCGCGGCCCTTCTGCCAGCCGATCTCCTTGGCGGCGTGTTTCGCAATCGTGTGGTTGTCGGCGCAGTCCATCGCGGGGCCATAGCGCAGGTTTAGCTCTTCCTGCCCGGCTTCGGCCTCACCCTTTGAACCCTCGACCGGAATGCCGCTGTCGTAGAGACCGTTGCGCAGGGCGCGCATGACCTCCTCTTCCTTGGTCGTCTGGAGGATGTGGTAATCTTCATTGTAGCCGCTGATCGGGGTCAGGTCGCGAAAGCCGCCCTTGCGGATGTCGTCGAAACTCTGCTCGAAGATGAAGAACTCCAGCTCGGTGGCGCTGATTGCGGACAGGCCCATCCCGGCAAGCCGGTCGATCTGCGCCTTCAGCATCGCGCGCGGCGAATGGGCGACCCGGCGCGTGACCGTGATGATCGAGCACGTCGCAAAGCACCAGTGCAGTCCCCTCCAGCCATGCCGCCAACCGCAGCGTGTCCATGTCGGGGCGCAGCGTGTAGTCGCCATAGCCGCCCTGCCACGAGGTCGCGGCATAACCGTCGACCGTGAACATCTCCAGATCCGTGGCCAGCAGGTAGTTGCAGCAATGGGTTTCTTCCCACGCCGAGTCCACGAAATGCCGCGCGTGGAACCGCTTGCCCATCAGGCGGCCCTGCATGTCGACCATACAGGCCAGAACGGTGTCGATCTCACCCGCCTCGACGCGGGCTTTCAGGTCATCGAGTGTCAAATTGCCGGTCATGGTCGCCTCTGTATTTCTTTGCCGGGCCAAGATTGGCCCGGCTCGCGCCCGAACCGCCCCCACGGGGGCGGGCGTGATCGCCCACCCGTCGGTTCGGGCCCGAGCCTCCAATTTTTTCGCCAACGACGGTTTACCCGTAGCGATACGGACGACCGGCTTTCACCATGTCGGCGTTGTACTTCTTGAAGATCTCGACAACCTTGGCCTTGGTTTCGGACTCGGCTGCGATCTCGTCCCAGAATTTCACAGCAGCGTCTTCCACTGTCTGCCATTCGGAGTCGGGAATCGAGGTCAGCTCCATCTTGGTGCCGTTGACGCGCAAGTTGGCTTCGCCGCCCCAGTACCACCACTGACGGTAGTAATGCGACTGGTCACAGCAGACCCGGAACAGGGTTTGCAGGTCTTCGGGCAATTCGTTCCAGCGATCCATATTGGCGAAGAACGACCCGGCCCAGGCGCCCGAGATGTTGTTGGTCAGGAAGTAGTTGGTCACGTCGGCCCACCCAACGGTGTAGTCTTCGGTGATGCCTGACCAGGCGATGCCGTCGAGCTCACCCGTTTGCACGGCCACCTCGATGTCTTCCCACGGCAGGTTCACCGGCACGACGCCGAACTGGGAAAGGAAGCGCCCGGCCGTCGGGAATGTAAACACCCGCTTGCCTTCCAGATCGGCCAGTGAGCGGATCGGATCCTTGGTGGCGAAGTGGCAGGGATCCCAAGCACCGGCTGAGATGTGCTTGACGCCGACCTTCGAGTACTCCGCATCCCAGATCTCGTTCAGCCCGTACTGGTTGAACAGCACCGGCACGTCGAGGCTGTAGCGGCTGCCGAACGGGAAGTAGCCGCCGAACACGGTCACTTCGGTGGGCGAGGCCATCGAGTCATCGTCCGACTGCACCGCGTCGATGGTGCCGCTCTGCATGGCGCGGAACAGCTCGCCCGTTGGGACCAGCTGATCTGCGAAGAACAGCTCGATGTTCATCCGGTCACCGGCGATCTTGTTGAACATCTCGATGGCCGGAACGATCACCTCGGCGGCCAGCGCCGGGCCGGCATAGGTCTGCATCCGCCATTTGATCTGGCTTTGCGCCAGCGCGGGCGTGGCCAGCGCGGCGGCAGGTGCCACGGCGGCCCCTGCGATAAACTTGCGTCTTGAGGTCATGTCTGATCCTTTCAGTTGGCGGGGCGGATGCCCCATGAAATACCGCTTTGCGGCGTTATTGGCCCCGTCTGTTACGAGGCTTGTCCCCTTTGTTAGGCCACCTGCTGATGCACCTCGATCACATTGCCTTCGGGGTCGTGAAAGAACACCTGATGCCAATCCTTGGAAAAGGCGGTGCCATAGTCGGAATAGGGGATGCCCTCGGCGTCGAGGATGGCGAGGAAGGCGCCAAGGTCGTCTGTGCGGAAGGCGATATGGCCACGCTCAAGGGGGTTGATCACCTGCCCGTTGTGGAAGGCGATATCCAATGCCCGTTCGGCCAGATGCATCTGCATCCCGCCATCGGTGGCAAAACGGATCTTGCCGTCAAAACCCTTCCCATCCGCAGCCTCGGTCCTTGGGAACTGTGCGACCGGCATGTCGTCCAGACCAAGCACTTTCGTATAAAAGTCGTGCATCCGGTCGACATCGCCCGAGACGAAATTGATATGGTGGAAGTCGAGTTTCATCGGTTTTCCTCAGTTCCCATAGACGGTTTGCGGCAGCCACAGGGCAATCTGCGGGAAGATCATTACCAGCGACAGCGCGGCGGCCATGACGAAGACAAACGGGATGATCGAGCGATAGATGTCGATCAGCGTGATCTCCGGCGGGGCCATGGCGCGCATCAGGAACAGGTTATACCCGAACGGCGGCGTCATGTAGGCGATCTGCGTCGTGATCGTATAAAGCACCCCGTACCAGATCAGATCGAAGCCCAGCACGGCGACCAGCGGCACATAAAGCGGTGCGACGATCACCAGCATAGCGGTGTCGTCAAGGAACGTGCCCATCAGAATGAAGCTCAGTTGCATCAGAATCAGGATCATCCACGGACTTAGGCCGAGGCGGTCGGTGAACAGATCGTCGATGGCATTGACCGCGCCAAGGCCGTCGAACACGGCGCCGAAGCCAAGGGCCGCCAGGATGATCCACATGAACATGCAGGAAATGCCGAGGGTGTTGCGGACCGAAATCTCGAACACCTCTCGCGTCATCCGGCCCTTGAGGACGGCGGCCAGAAACGCAGCCAGCGCGCCCACCGCGCTGCTTTCCACGAGGCTGGTCCAGCCGTTCACGAAGGGCACCATCATTACCGCGAAGATGCCCAATGGAAGCAACCCGGCGCGCAGCAGGCGCAGTTTTTCGGCGCGCGGCATGTCGCGTTCTTCCGGCGGCAGCGCGGGGCCGAGGGCCGGATTGATGCGGCATCGGATCGCGATGTAGAGGATGAACATCCCCGCCATCATCAGACCCGGAACAACTCCGGCAAGCCACAATTGCCCCACCGGTTGGCGCGCGATCATCGCATAAAGCACCAGAACGACCGAAGGCGGCACAAGGATACCAAGGCTCGATCCGGCCTGAATCACACCTGTTACCATCCGTTTGTCGTACCCGCGTTTCAACAACTCCGGCAGAGCAATAGTGGCCCCAATTGCCATGCCCGCAACGCTTAGCCCGTTCATCGCAGAAATCAGAACCATCAGCAGGATCGTCCCGATAGCGAGGCCTCCACGCAGCGGCCCCATCCAGACGTGGAACATCTTATACAAATCATCGGCAATCTTGGATTCACTCAGCACGTAGCCCATGAAGATGAACATTGGCAGGGTCAGCAGCGGGAACCATTTCATCAGCTTCATCGCGGCCGAAAAGCCGATATCGCCGCCGCCGCCGTTTGGGCCCCAAAGCAGCAGTGCTGCGATGACGCCAACGAAACCGATGGCCCCGAACACACGCTGCCCGGTCATCAGCATCAGCATCATGGTCGCGAACATGATGATGGCGATCCATTCCTGACTCATCGGATCGCCACCCCGCGCAGACGCGCGACGTCCTTCAGGAATTCGCTAATCGCCTGCAGCAACATCAGGAAGAACCCGAAGATCATGATCGACTTGATCGGCCACATGTAAGGACGCCATGAGGTCGCGCTGCGTTCAAGGAAGCCCAGCTTCTCGGCCGCCGCATCCGGACCGCCCGTGGCAAAGGCCCCGCCAAGCTCTCCGAAGAACTGCAGGGGTTCCTTGCCGAAATATCCTAGCGAATAGGCGGTAGAGCCAAGGCCACCCCAGAGCAAAACGACCAGATAGAAGATCAGAAAGAAGATCGTGAAGGCGTCGAACCAGGCTTTCCGGTTGTCGTCCCATTCGCCGTAAAACAGGTCCATCCGCACGTTGGAGCCGAGCTGGATCGAATACGGCCCGCCCAGAATGTAATAGGTGACCATGGCAAACTGCGCCAGCTCCAGCGTCCAGAGCGATGGGTTGAAGAAGGTCTTGCTGATCGAGGACCACAACAGAATGCCCATCATGACGAAGATGCCGTACATGATGAAACGCCCGACCCGGCGGTTCAGGCCGTCCACCAGCCAGATATAGCCCAGCAACACTCTAGGCATGATGCGCCTCGGCGGGTTCGGATTTGGCGAGGTGCGCCAGAGCCTGGGTCAGGCTGGCAGCAAGGCCGTCGGCAATGCGATTGACCTCGGCTTCACCGATTAGCAGGTCATTGCGCACTTCGATCATCACATGCGGGATACCGCGTGTCAGGCCGTGAACTTTCAGCGTATGCGTGACGCCGTCTGCGGGGCCGTATGGTTCATTCCGCTCGACGCGCCAGTCGGACAGCGGCCCGGCATTGGCCAGCATCGCATCGGCCAGTCGCGCATCACTGTCGTGCAGGATTCCAATCTCGACAGCGCGGTGAGCGCCGAAATAGGTGGGCGTAAAGCTGTGAATCGTGACCAGAACCGGGGCCGCGAGGGCATCGAGCGTCGAAGAAACGGCGGCGCGAAACGGTTCGTAAAAACGGTCCGAACGCCTGGTCCGATCCGTCTCCGACAGGTCGGCATTTCCCGGAACTGAAATCAGCTCGACCTGTGACGGCGTTGCCGCTTCGGATGACAGCGGCCGATTGCAATCATAGAGAAGCCGCGACATGCGCCCGGCCACGAGGGTCGCGCCCAGACGGCCAGCTATAGTGCGTGACAAGTCCTCGCCACCGGGGTCCCAGACGGCATGGCTCAACCGATCCTCTTGCTTCAGGCCCAGCTCATTAAATTCCGCCGGAATGTGGGGCGAGGCATGTTCGCATACCAGAAGAAAAGGCCCGGCTGTGCCCGGATTGATGACCTCAACCACCTGTTCCTGATCTTGCGACATGGCCATCCGGGCCGACTCTCCCCACGGGCTGACAATATCCTTTCTTGCTGCGCGGTCACTGTCAATAAACTTTCAGCGACTGGTCAGCACTTACGCTTTATGCCTAAGTTGAAGGCAGAATAATGCGAGTGCTGCCCGTGCCCGATACTTTCCGCACTGTCCGAGATCTGATCCGCGAGGCCTTTGACGGGCTGACGACGGCTGAGCGCAAACTGGCTGCATCGCTGTTGGAAAACTACCCCGCCGCCGGGTTGGCTTCGATCACCATCGTCGCAAAAAATGCAGGCGTTTCAACGCCGACCGTGGCACGGATGGTTCAGAAGCTGGGTTTCAAAGGTTATCCGCAGTTTCACAAGACACTCCGAGATGAGCTTGAAGCGACGCTCTCCGGGCCGGTAAAAAAGCGGGAAGTCTGGGCCGCCACCGCGCCGGATTCCCACATGCTGAACCGGTTTTCCGAGGCCGTGTTAGGCAACCTGGGGCAGACGTTTGCGAACCTCGACACCGACGCATTCGACGCCGCCGTGGCCGAGATGTCGCGGGCTGACGGGCACCTCTATGTCGTCGGGGGTCGGGTTACGCGGGCGCTGGCGGAATATGCCTTCACCCACCTGCAAGCGATCCGTGAGCAGGTGACGCACATGACGTCCTCCGCCGCCACATGGCCACATTACGTGCTGGATATGGGGCCGGGCGATGTGATTCTGATGTTCGACATCCGCCGCTACGAAACCAACCTGTTGCGACTGGCCGAACTGGCAACCGAGCGCGGCGTCAAAGTCGTGCTGATAACCGACCAATGGGCCTCACCCGTTTCGAAAGTCGCGGCTTTTGTTTTCCCCTGCTGGGTGCAGATTCCTTCGGCCTGGGACAGCAACATCGCCACAATGATGCTGCTCGAGGCGATGATTGCCGCCGTGCAGGAAGAAAACTGGCCGCGGACCAGCAAGCGCTATGATGAGCTGGAGGAACTGTTCAAACTTACCCGGATTTTCCGCAAGCCGGGGTGAAACCGCTAAAAGATGGGCGACTGCATTCTGATTGCATTCACATGCCATCTCGGGTCTGCGTTGGGCAGGCGACCTCAAAATAGAATCTGCATACCATGCCAAACGCCCACCCCCGCAACGTAATGTTCATCATCATCGACCAGATGCGCGCCGACCTGCTGCATGGTGCGCTTGCCGAACACGTGCCCCTTCCAAACCTGCGCGCCCTGATGGGAGAGGCGGTCAGCTTTACCCGTCATTACTCGGTCGCCAACCCCTGCGGTCCGTCGCGTGCCTCGATCCTGACCGGTCAATACGCGATGAACCACCGCTCGGTCAGGAACGGCGCGCCGCTTCGCCACGACACGCCCAACCTTGCCACCGAAATACGCAAAGGCGGCCATCTGCCGCTGCTGTTCGGCTATACCGATACAACGCTGGACCCAAGACTTCACCAGCCCGTTGACCCGGATCTGCGGACCTATGAGCGGGTCATCCCCGGCTTCGTTCAGGTGGTAGAAATGGGCGCGGATGAGAGCTTTCCATGGCGCGCCTCACTTGTCGCCAAAGGGTACGATCTTCCCGACTACGCCGATTTCTATGTGCCGGTCGCAGAAGAAGGCCAACCGCGCCGTGTCGATGATCCAGCGTTCTATCGGGCTGACGACAGCGATACGGCGTTTCTGACAGACGCCTGCCTGACGCACCTGCGTGCGCGCGGCGGTCGGCCATGGTTTGCACATCTGACCTATATCCGCCCGCATCCGCCACTGGTCGCCCCTGCGCCTTACAATCGGATGATCGATCCAGCGACGCTCCCCCTGCCCGACCGTCTGGCGAGCCAGAATGACGAACTGGCGGTGCACCCATTCTTCACCCCGGCAAACGCCGCAGCGCTGGTGGAGGGCTTTCCTGATCTCTGCAATGATGACGCCACCGTCCAGACCCTACGCGCCATCTACCTCGGGCTTGCCTCTGAAGTGGACGCGCACATCGGGCGCGTCATCGCATTCCTGAAAGACAGCGGCCAGTGGGACGATACGCTGCTGGTCGTCACCGCGGATCACGCGGAAATGCTTGGGGATCGTCACAGCTGGGGCAAAATGAGCCCCTATGCGGCGGCCTGGCACACACCTCTGATCATCCGCGATCCTTCACGCGCGACCGCCCATGGCACGCAGTTGGACCAGCCGACTGAGTCGGTGGATGTAACCCCAACAATCCTCGAATGCCTGGGCCAAACGCCGCCACCGTCGATGGATGGGCGCTCGTTGCTGCCGCTCCTCGACGGGGTGCTGCCAGACAACTGGCGCACCCATAGCTATTGCGAGCTGGACTTCGGCAATCCCGCCACCCAGACCCGCTGGCAATCCGCCCATGATCTGCATGCCTCGGCGGCAAACTTTGCGGTGCTGCGAGGGCCGCGTTACACCCTGGTCCACTTCGCCGACACCCTGCCGCCGCTACTGTTTGATGCAGAAGGTGACGGAGAAATGCGCGATCTGGCGGGCGAGCCTATGATGGCCCCGGTGCTGCTCGAAATGACCCAAAAACTGCTCAGCCACCGGATGTGCAATGCCGATCATACGCTCTCTACCACCCAAATCACCGCTGACGGCCCGGTGACTGCGCCGCGCCGGTAGGCGCGACCGACACGAAAACGCGCAGGGCAATCGAACCCTGCGCGCCAGTTCAACTGCTCCCTGGAGCCGGTCGTTACACCGGATTGTCCATCCGCACCGTCACCTGAACCTTGCCATTTACCGCCTGCGACCAGCCCAGCGTGATCTGATCCTTGTTCACCCCTTGCTGTGTGGAAACCTGCGGAGCTGTATAGATCGACTGGCTCGACGACTGCAGATCTTCCACCACCACCGAACTGACTTTCCGCGCCCAGCCCTCGAACGGCAGATAGTCCCCGGCGTCCAGCGTCCAGACCGACTGATTGCTTGGCTGATCGAATTCCATCACCACCGGATTGATCGTGTTCTGACTGATCCCGTTGAAAGTATTGCCGGAAAACACCACGTTGCGCGCCCGCGACATGTCCAGCGAAGCGATGGAATCGTCCACTTTCTCGACTCGGTCGATGTTGCCGTTAACGGTCTTGAAGCTGTTGGCCGAGACCGTCAGCCCTTGCAGAAAATGCCCCGGCCCGTGCGGCTTGACCACCAGCCAGGCAAACGAACTGGCCACATCAATCGCCCCGAAAATGTTCCCGGTGATCGTCAGCCCGCCGAAACTGAATTCTGAACTGAAGTCCGGCGCGGCGTCATGCTCGTTGGTCATCTCGACAAAGCAATTATCGATGTAATTGCCGGTGACGATGGAGTTCACGTTTGGCTGGGTGAAGACCAGCCCGGCCTTGCGCGGCCCGTCCGTAACTTCATCCCCCTGGAACCAGTGATTTCCGACAATCAGATGCCCGGTCCCCTTCAGGACCATCGTCGTGCCGAACCGCTGGAACCGGTTGTCGCGGATCTTGGCGTCGTTATTGTTGACGTTCAGCGCCAGTGAGACTCGGCTGGTCGCCGGAACCTGCTGTTCATCCGATACGAAGTGACACCGATCCACCTGCAAATCCTGACACCCGGTCCCGATCGAGGTAATCCCGCGATGCTCGGGCTTGGTGACGAAGCTGTCCTTCAGGTGAAACGTCTCACCCGCCGGGGCCAAAAGGATGCCGCTGGCGTCACCGTTGCACTGCAGCTCGATATCGCTCAGCGTGAATTTCGACAGCTTTGTGAAGCCCGAAAAATCCAGCACGTATTTGTAGCGCGTGAAAGTGTAGCTCTGCGTCGCATTCGGTGCGAACAATGGCTGGCTGAGGGTCACCGTTCCTGCCCCTGGATTGGTCGCCTTCACGTAAACCTCGCGCCCGACGCCATTGCCGCTCACCTGCGCCCCGACAGGGATGTTTGCAACGTTGGTGACGCTCGTCAGCTGCAGCGGATTGCCCGCCGAGTAGCTGCCGTCGCCGGTCACAGTATCGATATCCCAGTTTGAGCCGTTCACCACGTAAAACTGCCCGTTGCGGATTACACGACGGACCTCGAATGTATCCACTGTGTTCACCGCATCATGCAGGTCAATCGGACCATCGACGTCGATTCTCAGACCATCCAGATCGAGGGCGTCGTGGTCGGTGTAATGCAGCAGCGCCTGAAAGGCTTTCTTGAAGGCAAGAACCTCGTCCCCGAACGCGTCAACGTAGGGTTGCAGACTGAAATTCCCACGCAGGATCAAGCGCTTGTCGGCGGGCATCGTGACCGTTCCCTGAAAGCGAACCGCGTTGTCCAGTGTGATGTTCGAACCGATAAGATAGACACCCTCGGGCACCAGAATATCGCGCCCATCGGCGGCATTGTCCGCTGCATCAAATGCAGCGTGATCGTCCGTCGTGCCGTCCCCTGCAGCCCCGAAATCGCGAACGTCGACCCAATCCATCATATCGCGCAGATAGGCGCTTGTGATGTCCTCGATGACGACATCGTCGACCCGCACAATACCGCCCGACGGGCCCGTCAGGTCCAACCCGAAGTGGCCATATACCGGAGCGATCCCCCAGGGCATATCTACCCCGCCACGCACGCCCGTGCCGACAATTGCCGAGACCTCAACCACTTCGCCATAGGTCGCCAGGGTCGTCACGGGCCCAACTTCGACCAGCCCGGAAGCATGGGAATTATTCGCCAGCCCCGCCCAGGCCGAAATTGCCACGTCCGGCAGGTTGCCACTGATCGCCTTCACCCGCGCACGGATGCGCAGATAGCACCCCGGATGGATCGGCGTTTGGCCCATGTAACGCAAGCGCTGGGTCGCGTTGATTTTGATTAACTCCAGGCAACCTCCGAAATCCTGATCGGCGGCAATCAGTGCCGCACCCGGATCGCCGTCGTAAGAGGCCGATCCCGGCGTCCCGTCTCCGTTCGCCCAGACCGTCAGCCCGTCCACAAATGGCGGTGGTGTCAACACCAGCCCTTCGGTGATTGCTTTGTTCATCCCATTCCCCTTTTCTGGCGCAACTGCAGCCTTGGCGGCGACGCGCCCAAGGCGCGGCTGTCCGGATGGCGAAGGGGGGTATGGCGGGCATGATTAATCACCCGCTAAGGCAGCGTTCGCTTGACGGAGCGCCGCCCCAACCAGCAAAGTCAGGTTTGCGGGTTAAATAGGTGACGCAATGCTTTACGAGGTCGTGATATTTCTACATTTCACAGGTCTGTCTCTGGGCATCGGCGGCGGGATGGCGAACCTGCTTCTGGGGCTACGAGCCAGTCGTACGACCATGCCCGAGGCCGCCGGAGTCCTGCGCGGCATGGCCCCGGTTTACGCAAGAGTTGCGACGTTGGGCTTGGCGCTATTATGGCTCAGCGGTTTGTTTTTGCTGGCTTGGAGCGGGCTGAATGCACTGACGATTCCGGCATTTCAGGCGAAATTAGCCTTCGTCGTCTTGTTGACCGGTATCTCGGTGATAGCGCGGATCACGGCCCGCAACGCTGTCAAAGCCGGGTTACAGCCCAAGCCGGGTCGCATCCGCGCGATGGGAGTGGCGACACTGACCTCAGCCTTCATCGCCCTTGGCTTTGCCGTGTTGGCGTTCCGCTAGGCCCCGATTTGCGGCGCGGGCAAGAGTTGCACACCATCTATTTGCCAACCGCTTTCGGTTTCGATCATCTCATAATCGAGGATGTGAAAGACGTTGTTGGCGTCCTTGACCATGACTTTCTGCCACTGCTTGCCGCCGATCTCTCTCAGTTCCAGGAACTGCACGTCGCCGGGTTCCCAAACCATCGGGTAGCTGCGCTCAACCATGACGGCAAAATTCTGCTCAGACCCGAAAAGGCGCTTGATCGTCGGTGATGCATGGGCCCACGCGGCGGGAACGTCGCCGGCGCGAAATGCCTCCAACTGGCTGGAGATTACACCCCGGATCGCGTCGCCTGATGCAGCGTCCTGCGCGGAAACCGGTGTCGCCAATGCCAATGCCATAACGATCGCTGTCAGCAATTTCCTCATGAAACAAACACTCCATTTTCCCCGGTCCTACTGAAGACACGTGCGGCACAACGGAGAAGTTTCAAGTTTTTATGCTGGTCCTGCCTCGGCGGAAAGTTTGGCCGCCAGAGCACGATCAATCAAATCAATGGTCTCGGCCACGCCATACAGCGCAATGAAACCGCCAAACCGCGGTCCCTGGGACGCGCCTAGCAGCACTTCATAAAGCGCGGTGAACCACCCGCGCAGCGGGTCGAAGCCATGCTCGGTCCCGACTGCAAAAACCATAGTCTGCAAAGCCTCGGCATCGGCGCCACCCTCCCAGGCCGCCAGCCGGTCGCGCAGATCGCCCAGCGCGGCTCGCTCCTTATCATCCGGCGTGCGGAAAGTTTTATGCGGTGCCACGTGATCCTTGTAGTAGGTCACCGCATGTCCCGCTGCCGCGTCCAGATCGGGGTTCGCCGTCGGGTTCGCGTTGGGTGCGTACTTCTGGATGAAGCCCCAGAGGGTTTCCCTGTCCTCGGCCCCCGACACGCTGGCAATGTTGAGCAGCATCGAAAACGGCACAACCATTCCGCTTTTGGGCACGTCACCGCCGTGGATATGCCAAACCGGGTTGTTCAGCTGCTGGGCAGCGTCTTGCCCCGGATAGGCGCGCAGTTGTTGGTGATACTCATCCACCGCCCTTGGGATAACATCGAAATGCATCCGCTTGGCCGTCTTCGGCTTGGCGTACATGAAATATGACAGGCTTTCAGTAGCCGCATAGGTCAGCCATTCGTCGATGCTGAGGCCGTTGCCCATCGACTTGGAAATCTTCTGACCGTTCTGGTCCAGAAACAGCTCATAGGTGAAATTCACCGGGGCCTTGCCGCCCAGAATCTCACAAATCCGGCCATAGATTGGCGTGTTGGGCGCGTGTTCCTTGCCGTACATTTCAAAATCCACGCCCAGCGCCGCCCAACGCGCCCCGAAGTCTGGCTTCCACTGCAGCTTCACATTGCCGCCGGTAACCGGAACGGTGGTGTCGGTGCCGTCTTCATCCTCGAACGTAACCGTACCCTTGGCCCCGTCCACGTCCTTCATCGGCACGTAAAGGACGCGACCCGTTGTCGGCGAGATCGGCAGGAAACAAGAATAGGTCGCCTGGCGTTCCTCACGCAGGGACTTGAGCATCACAGCCATAATGTCGTCGTACCGCTCGGCCGCGCGCAGAAGCACTGCGTCCAGCTTACCGGACGCATAGTATTCCGCAGCACTGGCAAACTCATATTCGAACCCGAACGTATCCAGGAAACGCCGCAGCATGGCGTTGTTATGCGCGCCGAAACTTTCATGGGTGCCAAACGGGTCCGGCACATGGGCCAGTGGCTTTTGCAGGCTTTCGGCCATCACCTCTTGGTTCGGCACATTGTCCGGAACCCGGCGCAGCCCGTCCATGTCATCGGAAAAGCACAGCAGTTTAGTAGGGATGTCCGAGATTACCTCGAACGCGCGCCGCACCATCGTCGTACGCGCAACCTCGCCAAACGTCCCGATGTGTGGCAGGCCCGACGGCCCATATCCGGTCTCGAACAACACATAGCCCTTTTCGGGCGGGGCTTTTTCATACCGTTTCAACACGCGACGCGCCTCTTCAAACGGCCAGGCCTTCGAGGCCATCGCAACGTCGCGCAAATCGGTCATGACAGCCTCTTTCGGGCAAGTGGAACGAAGGCGGCTGTCCTATTGCCGCGCGCGGCCAAGGTCAATAATGTCCGAGGCTTACCCAAATCCGGAATGCCTGCCATGAGCCTACCCCTGACCCCGCCCGACGGCCTTGTCGCCCTGATGATTGCGATTTCCGCTTCGGACGAACGTCTGCCCACGACCCAGCTTTTGACGATCAACCGCATCGTCAACCACCTGCCCGTCTTCGCGGATTACGATCAGGACCGCATCCGGGTGGTTGCCGAAATGGTGTTCGATCTGCTGACCGAAGAGGACGGACTGGACGCCCTGTTCGGCATGACCCGCGATGCGCTGCCCGAGAAACTGAACGAGACTGCCTATGCACTGGCCTGCGACGTCGCCGCCGCCGATGGTTCGTTGGGCGAAAGTGAGCTGCGCCTGTTGGAAGAAATGCGGTACGAACTTAACATTGATCGCCTGCACGCCGCTGCCATTGAGCGTGGAGCAAGAGCCCGCCACGCGACGGTTTAGGTCGGACGCGATACCCGGCACGACTTTTCTGCAACTTCAATGATCGGAGTGGAGCGGGCCACGGTCTGCTCCGAAGCGCAAGCCGGACGAGCCTGGAACCGGGTTTGGCGCTGCAACGGCGATAAGGGGCACTTTATCGTATCGCTTTGGCTGTAACCTCAAAGCCTTGCACAACCTTTCCAATGCGCCAGACCGCGGCCCGGCGCTCGCCCGGCGCCTTTCAGGCTTGTTTCCGGGCTGCGGCCGCGCATTTGTCTTTTGTCATCTTCAGGCCAAAACGCCGATCTAGGAATCCACCCTGATCACCGCGTTCTTCGGATCATAGGGGCTGTCCTCGGTCACTGCGGCATCCCACAGCTTGTCGAACATTTTGACCTGCAGTTTGGTCCCCGGTATAGAATGATCCGGGCTGACGTAGCCCATCCCGATGCTTTTCCCGAATGCCACCGAATACCCGCCCGAGGTCAGACGCCCAACACGCGCGTCACCCGCATAAAGTGCCTCGCGCCCCCAGGGGTCCGCATCCGCCGGTCCATCGATCAGCAGCGTCACGCATCTACTGCGGATGCCGGTGTCGATCATCGCGGCCTTGCCGTGGAATTCCTTGGACAGGTTCACGAACCGATCCAGGCCCGCCTCCAGCGGGGTTGCATCGCGCCCCAACTCGGTCCCGAAAGCGCGATAGGATTTCTCCTGTCGCAGCCAGTTCTGTGCCCGCGCGCCGACCAGTTTCAGCCCATGCGCTTCACCCGCCGCCATCAGCTGGTCGAACAGGTAGTTCTGCATCTCCATCGGGTGATGCAGCTCCCAGCCCAATTCGCCAGTATAAGCCACACGGATCGCGTTCACGGGGCACATCTTTAGCTCAATCCGCTTGGCGCTGAGCCACGGGAAGCGCTTGTTCGACAACGCTGTTTCTGGCTCTCGGTCCACGATCAGGTCACGCAAAACTTCACGCGATTTCGGCCCAGCCAGCGCAAACACCCCGTTTTGCGAGGTGATGTCGGTCAGGTGCATCTCACCAAAGCCCCCGACATTGTCGTTTACCGCCTTCGCTAAGAAATCACTGTCATAGGCCTGCCAGGCCCCCGCAGAGATCAGGATGAACGTCGTCTCAGAGGGGCGCAGAATCGTATATTCCGTCCGCGTCGTCCCCGCATCGGTCAGCGCATAGGTCAGGTTGATCCGCCCCACCTTCGGCAGCTTGTTGGTGGTGAACCAGTCCAGAAATCCCGCCGCGCCCGGTCCGCGCAACTCGTGCTTGGTGAAAGCTGATGCGTCGATCATGCCGACGCCTTCGCGGATCGCCTTGGCCTCATCATGCGTGTACTGCCACCAGCCGCCCCGGCGAAACGACCGCGCGTCGTGGTCGAAATTGTCAGGCGCATCGAGCGGGCCAAAATAGTTTGGACGTTCCCAACCATTCACCTGCCCGAACTGCGCTCCATGGGCTTTCATCCGGTCATAGGACGGCGCGGTTTTCAGCGGGCGGGCTGCCTCGCGCTCTTCATCCGGGTGGTGCAGAATGTAGACGTGGGAATAGCATTCCTCGTTCTTGCGCGCGGCATATTCGGTCGTCATCCAGCGCCCATAACGCTTGGGATCAAGGCTGGCCATGTCGATCTCGGCCTCGCCTTCGACCATCATCTGCGCGAGGTAATAGCCGGTGCCGCCCGCTGCCGTGATGCCGAAACTGAACCCTTCCGCCAGCCACATGTTGCGCAGTCCCGGCGCCGGGCCGACCAGAGGGTTGCCATCGGGCGTATAGCAGATCGGCCCGTTGAAATCGTCCTTAAGCCCGCTTTCTTCGCAGGACGGTATGCGGTGGATCATCGCCAGATATTGCTCCTCGATCCGCTCTAGGTCCAACTGGAACAGATCGGCGCGGAAACTGTCGGGCACCGAATGCTCGAAGCGCGCCGGAGCGCCTTTTTCATAGACGCCGAGAATCCAACCGCCGCGTTCTTCCCGCACATAGCTCTGCGCATCCGCATCCCGGATCACCGGGTGTTCGGGATTGTTCTTGCGCCATTCGACCAATGCCGGATCCTGATCCATCACGATGAAGGTGTGTTCAACCGGGATCGCCGGTATCTTGATCCCCAGCAGCCGCGAGGTCCGCTGCGCATGGTTGCCCGTAGCCGTGACGACGTGTTCCGCCTGAACCACAACCTGCTCAGTCCCCGACACCAGATTGCCGCCGCGTTCGACCATCTTGGTCATTGTGACGTCCCAGTGATCCCCGGTCCAGCGGTAGCCATCGACTTGCCACTTGCGCTCAATCGTCACGCCACGCTGTCGTGCGCCCTTGGCCATCGCCATCGTGACATCAGCCGGGTTTATGTAGCCATCCGTCGGGTGATAAATCGCACCCTCCAGATCGTCGGTGTGGATCAGCGGCCAGCGGTCCTTGACGTCTTTGGCCTTCAACCACTCGTAGGGCACGTCGCAGGTTTCAGCCGTACTCGCATACAGCATGTATTCGTCCATCCGCTCTTTCGTCTGCGCCATCCTGAGGTTGCCGACGACCGAGAATCCGGCGTTCAACCCGGTTTCCTCTTCCAGCGACTTATAAAAATCGACCGAGTACTTGTGGATATGCGTCGTCGCATAGCCCATGTTGAACAGCGGCAGCAGACCCGCGGCATGCCAGGTCGAGCCAGACGTCAGTTCGTCCCGCTCAACCAGCATCACGTCATCCCAACCGGCCTTGGCCAGATGATAGGCAATGCCGGTGCCTACAGCGCCGCCACCGACAACCAGCGCTTTCACATGGGTTTTCATCGCTGCGATTCCCTGACCGGACAAAGTTGCGCCCAATCTGGCGAAAACCGTCCCGCCCGTGCAAGTGCCGCCGACGCAACGCGCCTCAATTGCGACCTGTCGGCGTGCCCCCGGTGTCGAACACCGGATCCAGAATCGCGCTCAGCGCGCGTGTTTTGGCTGAATTTGGGTCCGCCGTTGAATGACATACGAAGTCACCCACGATCCGCGCCTGCTGTTCAAAGCCGTAGTCCAGGAAGGCCTTCCCGGGCTCCAATGTGTAGGAATAGGGATCACGCGATTTGAAATTCTCGACGGCCGCCGCCAACGGGCTGTAACCCGTGACCGCCCGGTTTTGCCACTGCCAGATGTGAGTTGCCTCATGCGCCAGGAGGATTGCGCGGGCCAGCGGCAACCGCTGGGGCCAATCCACCATCAAATCGTCGTAATGCAGAACTGGCGATACCCAGATCGTGTTGAACAAAGCGACTGCTGTCGGCGGGCGCACAGCCCGCGTATCCGGCGGTACATCACAATTGAGCGCCTGACGCGGCACAACAAGCCGAGGCGGCGCATCGCGTTGCGGTATTTGGGGCCCGGAGGAACTTAGCCGCATTCTGGATGTGTCGAGTGTCGGTCCGTGCAAATCGCGAAGATAGGCGTCTTCCGGTGGGCTCAGGTCGCGTCCGCATGCTGAAACTGCAATTAGCAGTATCAGCGACGCCATATGCCACTTGTGCCACTTCAAAGCACGGTCCGGGCGTCGCTTCCGACCAAAAAAAGTCTTTCCGCAGATGCCGGCACTTGGGACGTCATTGCATCGAGGGAATCACAAGGTCTGGCAGGCGGTGGCCATCATCGAAGGTCTTGATATTGATCAAAACTTTCTCGCCCATCTCGATCCGCCCTTCAACTGTAGCCGACCCCATATGCGGCAACAGCACAACGTTTGGCAGCTCGCGAAGTCGTGGATTAACCTCGGCCCCATGTTCGAACACATCCAGGCCAGCCCCGGCAATCTCACCCGCGCGCAACATCCGGGTCAGGGCATTTTCGTCAATCACCTCGCCGCGAGAGGTATTCACGATCACCGCAGTCGGCTTCATCAGTTTCAACCGCCGCGCATTCATCAGATGGAACGTCGAGGGCGTGTGCGGGCAGTTTATTGACATGACATCCACCCGACTGACCATCTGGTCCAGGCTTTCCCAATACGTCGCCTCAAGTTCGGCTTCGGTCTCGGGCCGCAATCGATGCCGATTGTGATAATGCACCTGCATTCCAAAGGCCGCCGCGCGCCGCGCCACAGCCTGACCGATCCGCCCCATCCCAAGGATACCCAGCCGTCGCCCGGAAATTCGCCCGCCCATCATCGCCGTCGGCGACCATCCCTTCCAGGTGCCCGCTTGCATCAGTGCGAGGCCCTCAGGAATGCGCCGGGTCACAGCAAGGATCAGCGCCAATGTCATGTCAGCCGTGTCGTCGGTCAACACACCCGGCGTGTTGCTGACCAGGATCCCCCGCTGCCGCGCCGTAGCGACATCAATATGATCGACCCCGGCCCCGTAATTAGCGATCAACTTCAGCCGATCGCCAGCCTGAGCGAGAAGCGCGCCATCAATATGATCGGACAGACAGGGCACCAAAACATCACAATTTCGCATCGCTGCTGCCAGCGCTTCACGCGACATCGGACCATCGTCAGGGCCCAGCGTCACGTCGAATAATTCGCTCATCCGGGTCTCGACCACTTCGGGCAAGCGTCGCGTTGCGACAACACTCAGCTTTTTTGCGCCCATGATGGCCTCCGATTTCTGGCCTTAGCCCTGATCATGTGCAAACTGGCAAGGAACGGGGCAAGCCGCAAGGCGGATGACCCCACGACTCGGACAAATCCGGGCGGGCAGAGGCAAGGATGGGCGGATGAACGTCAAGAGAACCCTGATGCGGGCGGCTGGTACAGCGAGTCTGTGCCTTATGATTGGTCTGACCGGCGCATTTGCCGCCACGACGATCGAGGCCACTCCGAAACCTCGGCCGGCAACGCAAGCAACGGAAGCATCAGTCCCGGTGCCCGAGCGTGGCCCGGTTACCAACCTGCCACTACCGCGCTACGTGTCGACCAAATCGGCAGAAGTGAACGTTCGCCGAGGCCCTTCGCTGACTCACCGCATCGACTGGGTCTTCGAACGCCGCGGTATGCCGCTTGAGATCATCGGCGAATACGGCCATTGGCGCCGGGTTCGTGACCGGGACGGCGCCGGTGGCTGGGTGCATTATTCGCTGCTGTCTGGCATCCGCACTGTCATCATCGATCAGGACATGCTGGTCCTGCATCGCTCTGCCGATCCTGACAGTGAACCTATGGCTATCGCAGAATCCGGCGTCATCGCGCGCCTCGGAAAATGCAAGCCAGCCTGGTGCCGGATCACCGCCGAGGGCCACAAAGGTTGGGTCGAGAAGACCACCCTATGGGGTGTGCGCCCGGAAGAATTGCGTGACTAACCCCGTCTTTTTGCCAAAGTATCCCCGCCGGGTGCTTCGCAAGATCTCCGCAAACGCTAGGTCGCAGATTTGGCTCACGCCGCCGCAAGCGCCCATCAGCACCGTAAAGCCGCAGGCTTTTCTACTGAGCTAGGCCGCCAGCCCGCGCCCCTTCAACAGCGCCTCAACGCCCGGCATCCGCCCCCGGAACCGGGTATAGAGCACATCGGGTTCAACCGACCCACCAGCCGACAGAATATTGTCTTCCAGACTGCGTGCCAGAGTTGGATCAAACGGCCCGCCGCCTTCCAAAAACGCCTGATACGCATCCGTATCCATCACTTCGGACCACATGTAGCTGTAGTAGCCGCTGGAATATCCGTCGCCCGCAAAGACATGCGCGAAATGCGGCGTCGCGTGTCGCATCCCAATGGCGCGCGGCATGCCCAGTGCCTCCAGAACCTCTGCCTGCTTCTGCATCGGATCAGCCGGGGCCGCTCCGTCGTGGAACGCCAGATCAACTAGCGCCGAGGCGACATACTCCACCGTTTGAAACCCCATATCATAGGTTTGCGCAGCCAATAGGCGATCGAGCAACGCCGTTGGCATCGCCGCGCCGGTTTCGGCATGGGTCGCAAATTCCGCCAGCACTTCAGGGACTTCCAGCCAGTGCTCAAACAACTGGCTCGGCAACTCAACAAAATCCCGCGCGACCGAGGTTCCGCTGATCGACTCATATGTCACATCGCTCAGCATCTGGTGCAGGGCGTGCCCAAATTCATGAAACAGTGTGCGCGCGTCGTCGTAGGACAGCAACGCGGGCTGCCCGTCTGAAGGTTTTGCGAAATTGCAGACATTGACGACGATGGGCCGAATCTCGCCGCCCAGCTTTTTCTGAGACCGCATCGCCGAACACCACGCGCCAGACCGCTTCGAGCCGCGTGCGAAGTAATCTCCGATGAAGACCGCAAGATGCCTGCCCTTGCGCGTCACTTCCCAGGCGCGCGCGTCAGCGTGGTAAAGCGGGACATCCAGCGCCCGAAACTCCAGCCCGAACAACCGGCCCGATACCGCGAACACCGCCTCGATCATCCGATCCAGTTGCAAGTACGGCTTCAACTCTGCCTCATCCAAGTCGTGGAGCGCTTTGCGCCGTTTCTCGGAATAGTGACGCCAATCCCACGGCTCTAGCGGTGCCGCCTGACCATCAGCGACCAGCAGAGCTTCCAACGCCGCGCCGTCTTCCTCGGCACGCGCCTTGGCCGGGGTCCACACTTGCATCAACAAATCACGCACCGCATCCGGTGCTCTCGCCATTTCGGTTTCCAGTTTGAAATCAGCGAAACTGTCATAGCCCAACAACCCGGCCCGTTCCGCCCTAAGCGCCAGAATCTCTGTCGCAATCGCCCGGTTGTCGGTCTTGCCGCCATTTGCGCCCCGCGCGCCCCAAGCCTCGTAGGCCTGTTTGCGCAGCGCCCGGTTTGGCGAGAATTGCAGAAACGGCACGATAATAGACCGCGACAGCGTGACCACCGCGCCTCCCGCCCCTTTCTCCACCGCCGCTGCCCGCGCAGCGTCCTGAACAAAGCCGGGCAAATCCGCCAGATCAGCCTCGCTCAACGGCATCGACCAATCACGTTCATCTGCCAGCAGGTTCTGCGTGAATTCAGTTCCGAGAACCGCAAGGCGCTCCTTGATCGCGCTCAACCGATCACGATCCGCCCCTTCCAGCGCCGCACCGGCCCGCACGAAGCCACGCCGCGTCAGATATAGCACCCGCGCCTGCTCCTCTGTGAGGTCCAAGTCATCTCGCGTATCCCAAAGCGCCTCGATCCGCGAAAACAAAGCCGCGTTCATTGTGATCTCGGACCCATAGGCAGCAAGTTTCGGCGAAAATTCCCGCATCAACGCCTCGCGCTCCGGGTTCGCATCCGCGCCGGCGAGGTTATAAAACACGCCCAGAACCTGAGAGAGCTTCTCATCCGCCAACTCCAACGCCTCGATGGTATTCGCGAACGTCGCAGCCTCTGGATTATCTGCTATTTCAACAATCGCTGCCCGCGCTTCGCTAAGCGCAGAATCGACCGCCGGGGCGAAATCCCGGTCCTCGATCTCGGCAAATGGTGGTAGGGCAAATTCGGTAGTCCAGTCGGACAGAAGCGGGTTCATGCGGCGTCTCCTTTGCCCTCTAGCTAGGGCCGCACCCGCCCGTCGTCCAGCGACCTAGCCATGACGTGAGCGCATCCGCGCCTCCAACCGCCTAAGCAGAAGCGACAGCGTCACCGTCATGATCAGATAAATCAGTGCGACGACGTTGTAGGTTTCAAAATACAGGAAATTCCCTGCCGCCGTCAGTTTGCCCAACTGGGTAATGTCGAGAACACCCAGCACCGACACCAGAGAGCTGTCCTTGATCATCGCCACGAAATCATTGCCAAGCGGCGGCAGGATGGTCCGGATCGCCTGCGGGAAGACGATGTGGCGGAACCGCTGCCAACCAGTCAGCCCCAGCGCCTGCGCCGCCTCGATCTGCCCGTGATCCACCGATTGCAACCCAGCGCGGAACACTTCGGCAATGAAGGCAGAGTACCCAATGGTCAGCGCCAATACGGCCCGCCAAAGCAGCGGGAAATCGCGATTGCGGATCGGATCCAGGCCCAAGGCGCCGGTAACCCAGTTCCACCCGGCAACCAGTGCCGGGGCCAGAACAAAGGCTACGTAAAGCAGCAAAACAAGGATCGGAATGCCGCGTACGATTTCGATATAGAACCGCGCGATCTGGCGCAGGATCAGGTGGCGCGATAGCGACGCACTGGCCAGCCCCAGCCCGATTGCCGAGGCCGAAAAGAACGCAACCAGCGTGACGAAAACGGTGATCCAGATGCCGCGCGACAGGGTTCCAAGGACTTGCCGGTAGAGATCATCTGCAACGACGCTCCACAACATCCACGCGGCCAGCCCAGCGGCAATCAGCAACCACCATGGGAAATCCTTGTCCTGCTCATCCGGCTTCATGGGCGACCCATTTGGGTCCCGCGCACGTCGTCAGCCACCCAGTTTATAGTCCAGGAACCACTTGGTGTTCAGCGCATCAATGGTGCCATCGGCTTCCATATCCGCAATCGCAGCGTTGATCGCCTCGACCAGTTCCGAGCCCTTCGGGAAAATGAACCCGAAATCCTCGGTCCCCAGTTTCTCGCCAACGATTTTCAGCCCGCCGTCCGAGGCATCGACATAGCCTTTGCCCGCCGTCCCATCGGTCAGAACAAGATCAACATCACCTGTGCGCAACGCCTGAACGCCCGCGCCGAAGGTCTCAAACAGCTTGATGCGTGGGTTTTCCTCGTTCCCGTCCAGCACGTCGTAAACACCGACATAGAAAGGCGTCGTCCCCGGTTGCGCGGCCATCAGCAGGTCGTCATCGGCGGCGAAACCGGCGGCGTCCGAGAACCGTTCTTCATCCGCCCGCACCAGCATGACCATTTCCGACGTCATGTATTTGTCCGAAAAATCAACCATTTCCGCGCGGTCTTCGCGGATCGTGATCCCGGTCATGCCCAGATCATACTCGCCGCCCGACACGGCGGGGATCATCGCGTCCCAACTGGTATTTTGATAGACGACGGTGATGTTGATCCGCTTGGCGATTTCAGCCATCGCGTCATATTCCCAACCGATTGCATCTCCACTCGCCGGGTCCACGAATTGCAGCGGCGGATAGGCGTTTTCGGTAACGACGACGATCTCCTGCCCGTCAAGATCGGGTAGATGGCCTGCGGCAAGCGCAGGAAGAGGTGCAGATGCAATGGCAAAGGCGGCAGCAATTTGAGTGAGGCGCATGGCAGCAGTCTCCGATTGGATGGAATGATCTGGTGCCAGCCTAAGACGCTGCGCCGCCCGCTGGCAAGCCGCCACAAACCGGGCAGTCAGCGCGGCGTTTCAGCGTGATGGTCCGGTTCTCGCCCCACAGAGCGTCGTGGATCAGCATCCGGCCTCGAAGCCCTTGCCCCGCACCGGTGATCTCCTTGATCGCCTCGACAGCCATGATCGACCCTATGACCCCCGGCAGAGGCCCGACAACGCCACCTTCGGCGCAACTGAGCGCGGTTCCCGGAGCAGCAGGGTCAGGGAAAACACAGGCATAGCAGGGGGTGCCGTCTGCAGGAGCAAAGGTGCTAACCTGCCCCTCCCACTGGCTGATCGCGCCGGAAATCAGCGGGATGCCGCGTGCCACCGCCGTTTCATTAACCAGATAGCGCGTCGCCGAATCGTCGGTTCCGTCCACAACAAGATCATAATCCACGAAAAGATCGTTCGCGATGTCCGCCTCAAGCCGTCGGTGATAGGGCCGCACAACGACGCCGGGGCTTAGCGATTTCATCACCGCTTCGGCGGAAAAAACCTTGGGCATCCCGATCCGCGCATCCGTGTGGATCACCTGACGCTGCAGGTTTGACAGGTCCACGACATCGTCGTCGATCACCCCGATGGTCCCAACTCCGCCGGCGGCCAGATACATCAGCACAGGAGAGCCGAGCCCCCCCGCACCGACCACAAGCACGCGCGCTTTGGCAAGCTTCTGCTGACCCGCCCCGCCAATTTCGCGCAAGACGATATGGCGCGCATGGCGCTCTGGGTCGAAGGGCGCGGGCCCCTCCTCATCGCCGGTGAGGTTCTCAGGCCGCACTCGCCGTCGCAACAACGCCAACCCGCGCGTGTAACCCCAGATCGCTGCACCGATGCCGCCAACCACCAGCCATTCGCCCGCTGACCCACCCGTGGCCGCCGCCAGTGGATGCCCTGCGGGCAGCGCCAGATTCACCGCCAAAACAGCCAGATACAGGAAACCAAGCATCGCGAGCCGTGCCCGCATCGGCGCGCCCATCAGATGCCCGATGCCCCAGAGGCCCGCGCCCAGCGCCAACACAAGTGCCATCAGCCGACCCCGGTCGAGCCGAAGCCGCCCGCGCCCCGCGCCGTCTGATCCAATGCTGCGACCTCAGCGAACGCGGCCCTCTCAACAGGGGCTACAACCATCTGCGCAATCCGCGCTCCGTGTTCGACGACGATCGCATCCTCGCCTAGATTTATCAGGATCACCCCAACCGGCCCGCGATAGTCGCTATCAATGGTCCCCGGCGCATTTGCCACCGTCACTCCCTGCTTCAACGCCAACCCGGAGCGGGGCCGTATCTGCACCTCAAAACCGGTCGGAATGGCCATCCGCAGCCCGGTCGGGACCAAGGCGCGCGAACCAGGCCCTAAGACCAGCCCCGCATCCCGATCCGCCTCGGCCAGATTGGCCCGTAAATCCGCCCCGGCCGCTCCCGCAGTCGCATAGTCCGGCAATGCCACGCCCTCGTCCGAGCCAGCCTCGCGCATGACCTCAATTCGGGTCACGACCGCTCCATTTTCTTTTCAAAAATACTCCCGCCGGAGGCATCTTTCTTCATCCCAACGCCTCGGCAATTCGTGCCGCCAACTGTCGCGCGACCATATCCTTGCCCATGCGCGGCCATTCCTCGGCACCTGCATCGGAAATCAAGGTCACTGCGTTCTCAGCCCCGCCCATGATCCCGGTCTCGGGCGAAACATCATTGGCCACAATCCAGTCGCAGCCTTTTCGTTTGCGCTTTGCGGTGGCGTTGGCCAGCACATCATCCGTCTCGGCTGCGAAACCCACCACCAGCTTCGGGCGCTTCCTCCCCATCTGCGCGACCGTCGCCAGAATGTCCGGATTCTCAGCCAGCTTAAGCGCCGGAATCTTCCCGCTGCCATCCTTCTTGATCTTCGAAGTCATCTTGCCGGTCACCTGCCAGTCGGCCACCGCCGCCGCGAACACCGCCGCGTCTGCCGGCAAAGCCGCCTCGACCGCTTCCAGCATCTCGACCGCCGTCTGAACACGTATCACCTGCACGCCGCCGGGCGGCGGTACATTGGCGGGGCCTGTCACGAAGGTCACAACCGCGCCCAGCGCCGCCAGCGCGGCGGCAATCGCGGTGCCCTGCGCGCCAGAAGACCGATTGGCGATATAGCGCACCGGGTCGATCGGTTCATGCGTCGGGCCAGAGGTGACGATCACATGCCGCCCCTTCAGCGGCCCGTCCGCCAGCGCGGCCCCAACCGCCGCAACAATCTCAGGCACCTCGCTCATCCGGCCCGGGCCGTGTTCGCCGCAAGCCATATCGCCCTTTTCGGGGCCGACAAACCGGACACCGTCGCCCTTGAGCGTCGCCAGATTGCGCTGCGTCGCCGGATGCTCCCACATCCGTACATTCATTGCCGGGGCGACCAGAACCGGCGTGTCCGTTGCCAGCAACAGCGTCGAGGCCAGATCATTCGCCAGACCGCCAGCCATTTTCGCCATCAGATCGGCAGTGCCGGGGGCGACGACAATCAAGTCGGCAGAACGGGACAGCTCGATATGCCCCATCTCGGCCTCATCGGTCAGGTCAAAAAGGTCGCGGTAGACCTTGTTGGCCGCCAGCGCCGAAACCGACAACGGCGTCACAAATTCCTCAGCCGCGCGGGTCAGGACCGGCGTGACCGAGGCCCCTTGCTCGCGTAGCGCACGGATCAGCAGTTGCGATTTGAACGCCGCGATGCCGCCGCCAATAATCAGCAGAATTCGTTTGCCTGCCAGCATGTTCCGACCTTTCAAGCCCGCCAGACACAAAGTCTATGCAGCCTGCAAGGGTGGCACAAGGGCGGCGCGTTCAGTCCAGAAGCGCAGCCACCTCGCCCGAGCGCGCCTCCAGCGCCGCGCGCATCTTGCCGAACGCCGCGGCCTCCAATTGGCGAATACGTTCCTTGGACAACCCCAGCTCCTTGCCCAGACTATCAAGCGTGCGGGGCTGGTCGGCAAGTTTTCGTTCGCGCACGATCAGCCGCTCCCGGGCACTCAGCGCAGACATTGCATCCAGCAACCAGCCGCGCAGGGTCGCCGTATCGCTGCGCGCAGCGACGGTCACTTCGGCAATCGGTTCATCGTCGGCGAGTGCCTCGACCCAAGAGCGACCCTCCTCCTCACCGCCCTGCTTGGCATCCAGCGAATAGTCGCCCGAGGCCAACCGCCCAGACATCATCTCGACATCTGCCAGCGACACGCCGATTTCGGTCGCAATTGTCTGCTGCATCTGATGCTTGTCCAGCGCCTCACCGCGTGACGCCGCCTCGCGTTCCAACCGTGCCTGCACACGGCGCAGATTGAAAAACAGCGATTTCTGCGACGAGGTGCTTCCGGTGCGGACCATCGACCAGTTACGCATCACGTGCTCTTGCACCGAAGCTCGGACCCACCACATCGCGTAGGTCGAAAAGCGAACTCCCCTATCCGGGTCGAATTTGTCCGCCGCCTTCATCAGCCCCAGCGACGCCTCCTGCACCAGGTCGTTCATCGGCGCCCCATAGCGGCGAAACTTCGACGCCATCGAGATTGCCAGCCGCATGTAGGCGGTGATCAGTCGGTGCAATGCGGCCTCGTCCCGCTGGTCCCGCCAGGCGAGCGCCAGTTCCCGCTCATCCTCAGCGCTCAGCATTTCTGCCTGCATGGCCCGGCGGTTGAATTTCTGGTCTGCGGCTTGATTTGCGGACATGTTCCCCCCTCCAAGGGCGGCACGATTAACTTGCGTGCACAGGAGTGTTACGGAAGAACACACGCATTCCGACCAAAGAAAGTTCAAAAAAACATGATGGAGCGGGTAACGTTTCTGATCGGTGGTGCTTCAAGCGGCAAGTCCGATCTGGCTGAACGATGGGCTGTGTCGACCGGGTTGCCGTGTCGTTATATTGCGACCGCCGAGGCGCAAGACGCTGAAATGGCGTCGAAAATCGAGGCGCATCAGAAAAATCGCGGCGAGGGTTGGCAGGTCGTCGAAGCCCCGCTGGCGCTGGCGGAGGCTCTGCCAGCAGCCGATCACGATGGCGTTACCTTGCTGGACGGGATCACCCTGTGGCTCAGCAATATCATGCATGCCGAGGCTGACATTGCGCCACGGATAGACGCCTTTCTAGGCACAATCGAACGTGCGCGCGGCCCTTTAATCATCGTCTCTGACGAGGTGGGAATGGGGGTTGTGCCGGACACACGGCTCGGCCGCCGTTATAGGGACGCGCTTGGCAAACTGAACCAGCAGATCGCGGCGCGGTCCGACTGTGTTGTCGGCGTGATGGCCGGGCTGCCCTTCGTGCTGAAAGGTAAACTACCCGATGCCTGAAGGTGCGACCTGGTGGTGGGTGCGCCATGGCCCCACCCACGCGAAAACATTCGTCGGCTGGCGCGACATCCCGGCGGACCTGAGCGACACAGCGCAACTCGCCCGCTTGTCAGACCACTTGCCTGCAGATGCGCTGGTCATTGCCTCTACCCTGATCCGCGCCAGTTCAACCGCTGACGCTATTCAGCGCAAGCGAACGCGCCTGCCCGATACGCCCGACCTGCGCGAATTCTCTTTCGGCGACTGGGACGGACGCACCTTCGACGACGTCGCCATGACTGACCCGGACCTCAGCCGCGCCTATTGGGAGGAACCTGGCCACATCCGCCCCCCGAACGGTGAAAGCTGGTGCGACGCGGCTGCCCGGATCGCCCCGGTCGTAGATCAGATGAATCGGGATCACGTGGGCAGCCACATCATCGCTGTCGCCCATATCGGTGTTATCATGACCCAGATCGAACGCGCCACTGGGATGGCGCCCGATCAGGTGATCGGCCATAGAATCGACAACCTGTCGGTCACGCGCATCACCTATGGTGCGGGCGGTTCAGCGGACCCGATCAATCATGTTCCGTGACGCAGGCCTGCACAAATCGGAATTTCCGCCGAGCCCCGGCGCCTGTTAGAACCGGCCCATGGCATATGACCTGATCATCGGCGACCGCGCCTATTCCAGCTGGTCCCTGCGCGGCTGGCTGCTGTTCGAAGCCTTCGACATCCCACGCAAAGTCAAGCTGGTCGATTTCAATGGCGGCAGTGTTGCCGAACAGCTGACCGACTTCGCACCCGCCAAAACCGTCCCCACGGCCCGCACGCCCGAAGGCGCGATCCTCGGCGACAGCCTGGCCATCGCCGAAGAACTTGCCACCCGTCATCCGGACGCGGGCCTCTGGCCTGCCGACCCACTGGCCCGCGCCACGGCCCGCAATCTGGCCGCCGAAATGCACTCCGGCTTCGGCGCATTGCGCGAGGATTGCCCAATGAATCTTCGGGTGGCCTATACTGGTTTCGAACCGTCGGAGGCAGTGCACTCGGACCTGCGCAGGATCGAGGCGATCTGGTCCCACGCCCGCGAAACCTGCAAACCAAACGGCCCCTGGCTGTGCGGCGATTACTCTGCTGCCGATGCCTTTTTCGCACCCGTCGCGGCGCGCATTGCGGGCTATGGGCTGCACGTTTCAGTCGAAGCTCAGACCTACGTTGAGGCCCACCTGAATGACCCGGCATTCCGCCGCTGGCGCGCCATGGGTCTGGTGCGAGGTGACGACTTGCCTTGGTATCGCCGCGACTTTGCTCGGACCGATTGGCCGGGTCCGTCACCCTCGCCCGCCAGACCCGTTGAAGAAGGCCCCTCCGAAAACGCCACCTGCCCCTACTCCGGCGATCCCGTGACGCACTATCTGGAAGTCAGCGGGCGCATCTTCGGTTTCTGCAACGCATTCTGCCGTGACAAAACCCAACCCGACCCGCTGGCCTGGCCAGACTTCGCTGCACTCCTCTGATCTGCTCGGCCCGGAAAATCTTACCAATCGTTAACCTTTGTGAAAGACCTTCCACGGCAAGCGTTAACCATGTGTTACCGAACGCCCGTCTGACCCTTGGTCGCCCGCACCTACACCGTCGCCTTCGTGGGCGTACAGGCCCGCCTGGTCGAGGTGAAATGCGCTGTCACCGCTGGCCTGCCCGCCTTTTCGCTGGTCGGTCTGCCTGACAAAGCGGTCAGCGAAGCCCGCGACAGGGTCCGTGCCGCGATGTCGGCCTTGTCGCTGGCCCTGCCGTCCAAGCGCATCACCGTGAACCTGTCGCCCGCCGACCTGCCCAAAGAGGGTTCCCATTTCGACCTGCCAATCGCGCTGGCCTTGCTGGCTGCATTGGACGTTCTGCCTGCCGAAGAAGTCGCCCAGACCGTCGCGATGGGGGAATTGTCGCTGGACGGAGCGCTGGTTCCGGTCAATGGCGCGCTGCCCGCCGCGATGGCTGCCGCGGACGCACATTGCACACTGCTGTGCCCGGCGGCCTGCGGGGCCGAGGCCGCCTGGGTCAACGCCGCCCGGGTGATCGGGGCAAAATCGCTCGCGGATGTTGTCCGCCATTTTTCCGGTCAAGCCGCGCTGGCCCCTGCCGAAGCCGGTGTCGCCACTGCGGCGACTTCAAGCATGGACCTGCGCGATGTTCGTGGTCAGGAACGCGCCAAACGCGCATTGGAGATTGCCGCAGCGGGCCGCCACCACCTGCTCATGATCGGCACGCCGGGCTCTGGAAAATCGATGTTGGCGCAGCGCCTGCCCGGCATCCTGCCGCCGCTGACGCCGATGGAAGCGTTGGAAACCTCAATGATCCATTCGCTCTCTGGGCTGCTCGATGCGGGCGGCATCAGCCGTGCCCGACCGTTCCGCGAACCGCACCACACGGCGTCGATGGCAGCCATTGTCGGTGGCGGGCGCGGCGCGAAACCCGGAGAGATTTCGCTGGCCCACAACGGTGTGCTGTTCCTAGACGAATTCCCCGAATACCCCCGCGCGGTACTGGAAACCTTGCGCCAACCCATTGAAACCGGCGAGGTGGTCGTCGCCCGCGCCAACGCCCACGTCAAATACCCCTGCAAATTCATGCTGATCGCCGCCGCCAATCCATGCCGTTGCGGCTATCTGACCGACCCGAACCGTGCCTGCGGTCGTGCGCCCGCCTGTGGGGATGACTATCTCGGCAAGATCTCCGGCCCGTTGCTGGACAGGTTTGATCTGCGCGTCGAAGTGCCACCTGTCGCCTACCGTGACCTCGACGTGCCGGAAGCCATGGAAGGCACCGCCGAGGTTGCAGACCGCGTCACCCATGCTCGTGCACTTCAGGACGCGCGTTTTGCCGACATCGCGGATATGAGCGCCAATGCCGATATCGCTGGCGATGCAATGGCCGAATTCGCGACGCCCGACGCGGAAGGCCGCGACCTGTTGAACCGGGTGGCCGAGAAATTCGGGCTTTCGGCGAGGGGATACCATCGTGTCTTGCGTGTCGCGCGCACCATCGCCGATCTGGCCGGTTCGGAGCCGGTCCTGAAATCCCACGTGGCCGAGGCCGTCGGCTATCGTCTGGCGGTTACGAGACTCCGCTAATAGCGCATTCTAGGAACGGTGCGACCGAGCAAACCGAGGCGTTAGCTTCTGGCAACCACGTCATCACGGTCTGCCAGAAATGATGAGCATGCCAACAAGTGGGTAGCGCGCGGGTCTTTTAATTCACGCTGTTGCGGTAAAAGGCGACGATCTCTGGCAAACTATCGACTGGAAGCAGCAACTCCGAGCGCGCATTCGAAAATTTTGATCGGCCTGACGCACCGGTATTGGTCCAAGGGGGAAAACGGCCAGATGCGAGCCTATTGTGTCAGGCCCCGCGCTTCGCCTCGATCACGTCCCATATCGTACCAGCCACATTGATCCCGTCGAACCGCTCCAACTCTTGAATTCCGGTGGGCGAGGTCACGTTGATCTCGGTCAAATAATCACCGATCACATCGATCCCAACGAAAATCTGCCCCTTCTCGCGCAGCAATGGGCCAATCCGAGCACAAATCTCGCGATCCCGCTCGCTCAGCGCAACCTTTTCGGGACGCCCGCCAACGTGCATGTTTGAGCGAGTCTCGCCCTTTGCAGGGACACGGTTGATTGCGCCAACCGGCTCTCCGTCCACCAAAATCACTCGCTTGTCCCCGGCGCTGACGTCGGCCAGGAACTTCTGAACAATCAATGGCTCGCTGTTAATGCCAGAAAACATTTCATGCAGACTGGCCAGATTGCCATCGTCAGGGCGAAGCCGGAAAACCCCCGCACCGCCATTGCCGTACAGCGGTTTGAGGATGATGTCGCGATGTTCGGCGCGGAACGCTTTCAGCACCTCCAAATCGCGGGCGATTGTCGTGGGAGGGGTCAGGTCAGGAAAATCCAGAACCAACAGCTTTTCGGGATAATTTCGCACCCAAAACGGATCATTCACAACCAGTGTATCAGGATGGATGCGATCCAGTAGATGGGTCGTCGTTATGTATCCCATATCGAACGGAGGATCCTGGCGCAGCCAGACAACATCGAAATCCTTCAGGTCCACTTCAGCCTCGGCACCAAGATCAGCGTGATTTCCCTGTTCCCTGCGCACGGTCAGCGGCCAACCGCGCGCGGTAATACGACCACCGGAATAGGCCAGCCGGTCGGGTGTATAGAAAAACAGGGAATGGCCACGGCTCTGGGCTTCTTCGGCTAACCGAAAGCTACTGTCGGCTTTGATATCAACCGATTGGATCGGGTCCATCTGGAATGCAACGGAAAGTGGCATGGCAACCTCGCACAGAAAGTTGCCCCCTGTTTAGCGCGCGGACGGGTCAACGCAATGACCCCAACTCAAACCATTCGGTCAAGCTGCGAAAGCATTCTCAATGACATCAATCCTGCCCTGCGCATCTACCAGGGCCACATCGAAACGCGATGGTGTCAGTTGTCCGCGCGGTTCTCCTGCTAAAAATTCGCTGGCCGCTGCCCAGATCCGCTTCATCCAAAAAACGCATCGAAACCATTGATATTAAACAGATCTGCATTCAGGAATGGACAGAAGAAAGGATCTCCAGAGAAGAGCCTGAAAGATTCAGAACTTTCATTATTCCTAGAAGCCTTTGTTGAAAAGAACCCACATCTAAGAGAGGATCTATTCTCGGATAAAGGGATAAAACTGATGTACATGGATAGCCAAATCACAGAAGACATAATCAGACAGTTCGTAGCCGAGAAGAAACCGATCTTGACAGTACATGATAGTTATATCGTTAAAACGAAAGACACGGAGTACCTGCACCAAACTATGGCCAAAGCAACTTCAAAGTTGTTAGGAGTAGAACTGGCAGTTGAACAACTGCAACCAAGCTATGCCAATATAATGTATGCACACCAACATGAAAGACATACAATATTTGATTTACTCGAAAATATTACGAACAATAAAGACAAGACAGAACAGTATGAAGAGAGACTAGCAAGGTTCTTAAAAAAAAAGCAAAAAAAAGGATACTTAGATTCCAAAAGTCCAACATAAAAGACTTAAGTTAGATCTAAGTTTTTTTTGACTACCTAACAAATAGCCTGAAACAAGTTTCGTA
Source organism: uncultured Paracoccaceae bacterium (assembly GCA_943787785.1). Classification (GTDB taxonomy): domain Bacteria; phylum Pseudomonadota; class Alphaproteobacteria; order Rhodobacterales; family Rhodobacteraceae; genus WLWX01. Next base: position 278,702 of record CALSNT010000017.1, read on the forward strand.
ATATCCTGCCACTAGGGCGGAGCAAAAGCCGGCCAGTTTGTGGTGTGCGCCTTGGAGCGTGAGGCCCTCAGGTAGCAAGCACGTTCCAAGGCGCATTGGCCGTCAGGCCAATCCTGCTGTGATCGAGTTCCGGTTGTTTGGCGCGTCGTTGAGCGGCTCTGGCTGAGGCGGTAGCTTTCGCCGTTCATTTCCAGAATGTTCACATGATGGGTCAGGCGATCCAGAAGGGCGCCAGTCAGGCGTTCGGTGCCGAATGTGTCAGTCCATTCTTCGAATGGCAGGTTGCTGGTGATTAGCGTGGAGCCGCGTTCGTAACGCTGTGAGATCAGCTCGAACAATAGTTCAGCGCCGGTTTTGCTGAGGGGCACGAAGCCCAACTCGTCGATGATCAGCAGTTTGACTTTGGCCAGTTGTCGCTGCAGGCGCAGCAAGCGCTTCTCGTCTCTGGATTCCATCAGTTCATTGACCAACGCCGCTGCTGTTACAAACGCCACCGGCAGCCCTTTTTGACACGCTGCAAGGCCCAGCCCGAGCGCGACATGGGTTTTGCCGGTGCCGGACGGGCCGAGCGCGATGACGTTCTCCTGGCGCTCGATCCAATCACAGCGCGCCAATTCCAGAACCATCATCTTGTTCAGCGATGGGATCGCCTTGAAGTCGAAGCTGTCCAGGCTTTTGACCGCCGGGAACTTCGCCGACTTGATCCTGCGTTCGACCATGCGTCGTTCGCGGTCGATCAGTTCCAACTCGGTCAGCCGGGCCAGATAGCGGACATGGTCCACGCCCTCTGCGGCGCAGATACGCGCTTGCTTGTCGTGCTCACGCAGGAATGTGGGCAACCGCAGGGTTTTGAGGTGATGGGCCAGAAGCAGTTCAGGAGCCTCGGTCATGCGCCACCGCCTGTCAGCAGGCTCATGTAGGTGGCTGCAGACGTTGTGGCGACATTGGTTCTGGGCAGAAAGGGATAGACATCCAGATCCAGCCGCGGCGGTCGGCGCTCAACACGGCAGAGAAGCAGATGCTTGATCGCGTCGAAGCTGACCGCTCTCATCAGCAGTGCGTCTTTGATCGCCAGATGCAGCACCGCCAGATCAAAGCGTTCCAACAGGCGAAGAACCTGCACATACTCCCGCTTCCCGGTCTTGCCTTGCCGGGCCTCCAAGAGCCGCTGGAGCGTGGCGAAGGCTTCTGGCAGCTCCCAGCCCTGCAAGGGCGCTGCCTGATCAAAGGACATGATCTTGCGCTCGATCAGGCGCAGGTAATGCACCGGGTCAAACACCATATCGCCTGAGTCATAGGAGCGGGGATGGTCTGCGATGATCTCTGCCGCGCAGCCAATCACGACGCGGTCAACGAAGCCTTTGATCCAAACCTCTCGATGGCCATAGGCAACGGGGACTGAGTAATCGTTGCCCCGGTAGCGCACCTGGGATGTTGATGTGACTTGGCCACTTTGGAGATCACAGGCTTCAAAGGGCGCGGCGGGCAAAGGACGCATGGCCGCCAGATCAGCCTCCAGCCGTTCGCCGATACTGACCTTGTGACCGCGCAGCATGTCGGCCTGCCGTTTGCGGCATTGTTCTTCAAGGTAGTCGTTGAACGCATCCCAATGGGCAAAGCGCGGGATCGGTACCATGAAGTTGCGCCGCCCGTACCCAACAAGGCCTTCGACTTTGCCCTTATCATTGCCCTTGCCGGGACGGCCATAACGGTCACCGATCACATAATGAGAGAGCATCGCGCTGAACCGCTGGGTTCTCTGGCGGGTGTCATCCGGCATGATCTTCGCCACAAGGCAGCGATCATTGTCGTAAAGGACAGAGCGCGGCACCGCGCCAAAAAAGCCAAAGGCATGTACGTGCCCGTCCAGCCAGGCTTCGGTGTTCGCCGCAGGATACGCGCGGATGTAGCAGGCATCACTGTGGGGCAAATCAAGCGCAAAGAAGAACGCCTTTTGCTCGACACCGCCGATCACAACCAGCGCTTCGCCAAAGTCGGCCTGGGCGTGTCCAGGCGGATGGCTCAGCGGAACAAACATCTCCTTGCCGGAGCGCTTCCTGGATCGGACGTAGTCTTTGACAATCGTGTAACCGCCACCGAACCCACATTCGTCACGTAGCCGTTCAAAGATCCGCTTGGCCGTATGGCGCTGCTTGCGGGGACGGGTCTTGTCTTCCGCAAGCCATTGGTCGATCTGACCCGTATAAGGATCAAGCCTGGGACGCCTGATCGGCGCCGTTCGCCGATATCCGGGCGGCTCAGAATACGCCAACATCTTCGAAACACTGTCCCGGCTAAGCCCAAAATCCCGGGCAATCCGGCGCCCGCTCAACCCTTCCTCAAAGTGAGCGTGGCGAACCTTCAAATACAAATCCACGGTGAAAATCCCCAAGCCCTCCCGACAAACCGAAAGGGCAAAAGTGGCCGACTTTTACGCCGCCCGCGACAGCACTGTGCCGCCGCTACCGTGGCCGGTTTGTGTGTGAGCTTGCTAACACCCTGAAGTGCAAAGGCCAAACTGCTTCGAGAAATTTTTAGGTTCCAATTCTGAATGAAGGAAACCCGCGCGACCCCCTGCGCCCCCCCATCAAGCCTAGACCGCGAACATCACTGGCCTCGGATATTCAGGCTGCGGTATGGATGTTTTGCAGTCTGCTAGAGCCTGAGATCCACTAGGATTACTACATGTAGGCGTTTAGAGTATCCGGTACACAACATAAGGTAGTATACTATTTGCTACAATTACACCAAAGGCTCAATGGACCAACCTAAGTTACTGATAGATCGACATTACTTCAGTATTGTCCGGGGAAATGAGACTCGCACGGGATATGGCATGCGCCACCTGCACACAGCGCCATCAGAGCGTACCCTCTTACAACCGATGATTCGACCTGCCGCTGTACGGGGCTTACAGAGCCTCTACGGGCCTATCCAGCCAAGGATGCTCCACCTTATCTAGCGCTTCAGACCGTACTTTGAGACTAGGACCACTGCCATATTTACCAGCAACATCACCTGCCCCGTGTCCTGTGATAAAATCGTTAGTCTCCTTGGGAACACCTGCATCGCGTAACAGGTCCTTCAGCGTACCACGAAGGCTGTGAGCCACCTGCCTATCGGATGTTCTGATCTGGTGGATGTGGGCGTTAACGGCGTTACTGGCAGCAGCTTGGGCCTTCCCGTCTATGTCCAGTTTGTAATCGAACAGACGCCCAGTGCTTCGCTCAGGCAGCTTGAGGGCCTTGGGGATAGGCACCAGACGTGATGATCCTAGGTTCTTAACGATCCCCTTTGTCAGATCGAAGTGGCGAACGTCTCCTTCCACCACGTTGTCCCAAGACAGAAGTGCAGCTTCATCCAGACGCATCCCAGTGGTGATAAGGATCGAAAGCAACAGCCTGTCCGAACATGGTAGCGTATCCAATGCAAACAGATCGTGCAGTTGTTGCTTGGTGAACGGTTGCCAACGTTGACTGGCCCTTCCGTATCCTTTGAAGTCCAACCGACAAAGGGATTGGCGTCTATCTGTTCGTTGCGTTCAAGCCACTTCAGCATTCCCGTCACAGCGTTCACCTTGTCTCGGATCGTTCCTGCTGCTGAGCCTTCGTCATCTAGCAGCTGCGCGAACCTGTAAGCGTGGGCCTTGGTGATTTCAGCCACGGTTGCTGGTGCTACTGTGTCGATGAAATGAGTCAATGCCCTTTGAACTTTGGTCTTTGTTGCTTCACGGCCCCACGATCTACCAGCGATGTATTCATGTGCTGCATCAGCAACAGACCCAGAGGAAGGAGGGGCCGTCAGAGGCTGTGACATCGTCGCTGAGTAGGCATCTTCACTACGTCGTAGGGCCAACCATTCCCTGCGCTGCCGTGGGTCCATGAGCGCCAGTAGGCCGTCGGGGATGGTAACGCCCATGCCTTGCAGCATCAGACACACGGACACCTGATCCATATGCTTGTCCAGCATGTCCTCTGGTGGAGGTGGTGCCCCGTGGTCAAGCAGTAGCTCACGAGCTAGATCAGAGAAGCCGTTACGTGGTGCTGTGCTCTCAAACGTATCGTACAGCTTCTGGGCAATGCCGTGCTGCCTCTGCTTGGCAATCTTCTTGTCGCTGGTGCCAGTGGAAAGACGTTTCTGCTTCCCAAGGGTGTCTCTGAGCGCCAGAGGGACGGTGACGTTGACGTACCACTTTCCCTTGATAAGAACCAGATTGCTAGGTGGCGTATGTTCCATTCGTATGTTCCATTATAATTCTGCAAGATACCAGAATCATTAAATTATCTTGTTTAAAAGGACAAGTCATACGCTGGTTACAGATCCGCTTCATCTGGCGCAATGAAAGACTTTCGGCGGCGCGCGCAAAATCACGTGATTTCTTGACCTCGACGAATACGACGTTGTCACCATCGCGCGCCACAAGATCAATTTCGCCGCCCTGCCCGCGCCAGCGGCGGTGCGTCACGTCACACCCTGATCGACGATAAAAATCGGCCACCTGGTCTTCTGCTGCCAACCCGGCGTGATAGGATGTTGAACCGCTCATGATTTTTTCCCCAGTTCCAATGCCGCCTTATACACGTCACGGCGCGGCAATCCGAGCGAGGCAGACACTTCCGCAACTGCGTCCTTTACGCTCTGCCGAGCCATCGCCGCCTGCAAGGACCTGTTCAAATCTACGCTTCCTTCCACTTCGGCGCGGCGATCCACGACCAGAACGACCTCACCTCGCGGCGGATTATCCTTCAGATAATCCGCAAGCTCTGCCAGCGAGCCGCGCCGAACTTCTTCAAATTTCTTGGTCAGTTCCCGGCACATCGCCACTTGACCACCTTCTCCGAAGACTGAACCAATATCCTTAATAGTTTCCAAACACCGTTTCGGGCTTTCATACAAAACCAACGTCGCCCGAGTTTGTGCCAGTTCCTTCAGATCAGCCAGCCGCGCTGTTTTCTTGGGTGGCAGGAACCCGGCGAACAAGAAACGATCCGTTGGAAGACCCGAAACGATCAGCGCTGAAATGGCGGCTGTAGGGCCTGGAGCCCCCTCGACTTTATAGCCCTCGGCCAGCGCTGCGCGCGCGAGTGCGAACCCCGGATCGGCAATTCCGGGCGTCCCCGCGTCGCTGGTCAGGGCGACCGACTTGCCAGCCTTCAGATGCCGGAGCAACTGCGCCCGGCGCCCGGCACCATTATGGTCGTTATATGAGATTAACGGGCGGCCACTGACCGAAACCCCGTGAATCTCCAGCAAGCGACGCAGCGTGCGCGTATCTTCAGCCACCAGCACATCGGCATCACGTAGAATGTCGAGCGCTCTCAGAGTGATATCGCGGGAATTGCCGATCGGCGTCGCCACAAGGTAAAGTCCCGCGACCAGTTTGTCCGGCGTATTTGCCAGAGCCTCACTCACAGCGTATCGCCGCCAAGGCGTTGCTACCGCATCGACGCGATTTACACGGTGTTGGGATCATCATAGGGTCATTCCGCCGCGGTTCCCGATTAACTGTGGCCAGTCTGGCAGTGCGGGACTGTTCCGTCCAATTTTACGTGTCGACGAGGAATTTCAATGCTTGCCGCTTCTTCTTTTGCCCGCCGGGCCTGCATCACCGCTTTCGTGCTGGTTTCGAGTGTACTGTTATCCGCGTGCGAGCCAATTGATTTCAGAAACTTCGGCGGCTTTGGCGGCAATGCCGGAGCGCCCGGAATTGACACGTCGCGTGCGGTCCCTGTTGCCTTGTTGGTGCCCCGCTCATCTGCGGAGGGTGGTGCAATCATCGCATCCAGCCTCGAAAACGCGGCTCGAATGGCGATCCAGGATCTCGGCGGGACGTCAATCGATCTGCGGGTTTATGATACAGCTGGACAGGCTGGGCAGGCGTCCATTGTCGCACAGCAAGCTGTTGCAGAGGGGGCACAGATCATCGTCGGTCCGTTCTTTGCGGCATCGGCAAACACCGCCGGGCTGGCTGTCGCACCCCAAAACGTGAACGTTCTGGCGTTTTCAAACAATACTGCCGTTGCCGGTGGAAACGTCTTTGTCCTGGGCAACACGTTTCAAAACTCGGCCAACCGGCTGGTCAGCTATGCCAGTAGTCAGGGCAAGGGCAAGATATTCATTATCCACGCTCAAGACGCGGCTGAAGAGATCGGCGCGACCGCTATCCGGAATGCCATTGGGAACTCCGTGCAGGCCGAACTTGTCGGTTCTGGGTCGTTCCCGCTGTCGCAACAGGGTGTGACGCGCGCAATTTCAGGGTTTTCCAAAGACGCTAAATCGACCGGTGCGCAATCGGTTTTCTTCACATCGGGCACCGCTGGCGCGATGCCGTTCCTCGCCGACCTCTTACCTGGCGCGGGTCTGCCGCCGTCATCGGTCCAATACATCGGCCTGCAGCGGTTCGACATCCCGTCGAGTGCTTTGTCGTTGGGCGGGTTGCAGGGCAGTTGGTTCGCGATACCGGATCCCTCGCTCGCCGCTGGGTTCCGCTCCAGGTACTCCGAGCGCTTCGGCGCTGATCCGCACCCCACCGCGGGCCTTGCCTATGATGGTATTGCTGCTGTCGGTGCGCTGATCTCAGAAGGCTCACGCGATGCGCTCAGCGCGCGCTCATTGACCCGCAGTGCCGGCTTCGTCGGCACCGGCGGGATCTGGCGGCTTCGTGCAGACGGCACCAACGACCGGGCGCTGGCGGTCGCACAGATTCGCAATAATCAGGTCACGATCATTGACCCTGCCCCCAGAAGTTTCGGTGGCGCAGGTTTCTGAGGCGGCGCCGCACCTCGACCCCGGCAGTGGCTCTGGGCTGAATGCGGCTGCGCTTTGTGCATGCCTTGACGTCGAGTTGGCTGACGAGGCTGATCCGGCAGCCACGCGGGCGGCAGCTGTTCAGCTGATCGGCACTGCCAATGCGAAGGCGCGCGCACAGATTGCAGCCGATCTGGCGGAAAACCCAAACGGCGCCCGGGATGCCGTTCGCGCCTATTCCGACGTGATGGATGCCGTTGTGGGTGCAGTGTTCCATGTCGCCACGCACCATCTGCATCCTCGGCCCAATCCGACAGAAGCGGAACGTATCGCCGTGGTCGCTGTCGGCGGCTACGGCCGAGCCGAAATGGCCCCGCATTCGGATGTCGATCTGTTGTTTCTGCTTCCCTGGAAGGCGACTGGCTGGATCGAAAGCGTCATCGAGTCGATGCTCTATATGTTCTGGGATATGCATCTGAAGGTGGGTCACGCGACACGCTCGATCGCCGAAAACATCCGGCTGGCTCGCGAAGATACGACGATCCGCACTGCCCTGCTGGAACATCGCCCGCTGATCGGCAACCGAGCCCTGACCAAATCGCTAAAGGACAAGCTTTGGTCCGAGTTGTTCCGCAATACTGGTGCGGCTTTCATCGAGGCGAAATTGGAAGAACGTGCCAAGCGGCATGAGCGGCAGGGCGGTCAGCGCTATGTAGTCGAACCGAATGTCAAAGAAGGCAAAGGCGGGCTGCGCGATCTGCAGACCCTTTATTGGATCGCCAAGTACCTCAACCGGGTCGAGACAGTTGAGCAACTGGTGCCGCTGGGGATGTTCTCGCCCGAAGAATACGCCACTTTTGCCGCAGCCGAAGATTTCCTGCTGACAGTGCGTTGCCAACTGCATCTTATTGCCGACCGGGCGATGGACCAGTTGACCTTTGACCTTCAGGTCGAGGTCGCTGAACGCCTGGGGTATACTGACCACGGCGGTCGCCGCGCCGTCGAACACTTCATGCAGGACTATTTCCGCCACGCCACCAAAGTTGGAGAACTGACCCGAATCTTCCTGACCGCACTGGAAGCCAAGCACGTCAAATCCGAACCGATGCTGGTTGGATTTTTTCGGCGGCGCAAAAAAACCCGTCCCGAGTACCGGATCATCAACAATCGGCTAAGCATCAAGTCGCCAAAAACGTTTCTTGGCGACAAACTAAACATGCTCAGGGTTTTCGAGGAAGCCCTGCGCACCGGCTTACTGATCCACCCTGATGCCATGCGCCTGATCGCCGCCAACCTTGACCTGATTGATGACGCGATGCGCGCCGACCCGGAAGCGACAAGGCTGTTCCTCGACATGCTGCTCAAGCACGGCAACCCGGAACGCGCTTTACGGCGGATGAATGAATTGGGCGTGCTCGCCGCCTTCATCCCCGAATTCGCCCCGGTCGTCGCGATGATGCAATTCAATATGTACCACAGCTATACAGTCGACGAGCACACCATCCAGTGCATCTCGACACTGGCGCAGATCGAGCGTGGCGAACTGGTCGAGGAGCTGCCCATTGCCAGCGGCATTTTGGAGCGCGGCGTCGACAGGAAGGTGCTGTATCTCGCACTTTTTCTGCACGATATTGGCAAAGGGCGGCCCGAAGATCATGCCGTTCTTGGTGCGTCGATCGCCCGCAAAGTCGCGCCCCGGCTTGGCCTGAAACCGACAGATGCAGAAACTGTGGAATGGCTGGTACGCACGCATCTTCTGATGTCAGACATGGCGCAGAAGCGTGATCTGGCCGACCCGCGCACGGTTCGTGATTTCGCCAAGGCGGTGAAGACAGTGAAGCGGCTGGATCTTCTGACCGTCCTGACTGTCTGCGACATTCGCGGCGTCGGCCCGAATGTATGGAACAACTGGAAGGCCGAACTTCTGCGCGGTCTTTACCGCGAAACCGCGCGCGCCCTGAAAACCGGTCTGGAAGACGTCAACCGAGAGACCCGCGAGGCCGAAGCAAAACGCAATTTGCGCATGGCATTGGAGGACTGGGACAAGAAGGACCTCAAGACCGAGACTGCGCGCCATTACGGCCCTTATTGGCAGGGATTACCAACGGCAGCGCATTGCGTCTTTGCCAACCTATTGCGCGACATCGACGACGCCGAAATTCGCATCGACCTGCTGCCTGATGAGGATCGCGATGCTACCCGTATCTGCTTTGCGCTGGCCGATCATCCGGGGATTTTTTCGCGACTGGCCGGGGCGTTGACCCTTGTCGGTGCGAACGTTGTTGACGCGCGGACCTACACTTCGAAAGATGGCTATGCCACGGCAACATTCTGGGTTCAGGACGCCGAGGGCAGCCCGTACGAGGCGCGCCGCTTGCCCCGTCTGCGCACCATGATCGAGAAGACATTGGGTGGCGATGTCGTCGTACGCGACGCCGTGCTGGACCGGGACAAAATCAAGAAACGCGAACGCGCATTCAAAGTGCCCACCTCGATCAGTTTCGACAACGAAGGCTCGGAAATCTACACGATTATCGAGGTCGACACCCGGGACCGCCCCGGCCTTCTATATGATCTGACGCGCACGCTGGCGGCCGCGCATGTGCAGATTTCCAGCGCCGTGATTGCCACTTATGGCGCGCAAGCGGTGGATACGTTTTATGTCAAGGACATGGTCGGGCTGAAGCTGCACTCTGAAAATCGCCGCAAAGCGCTTGAAAAAAAGCTGCGCGCGGCGATTTCGGAAGGCGCTGACAGGGCTGCTGCATGAAGCCGGTCCGCCTCGTTTCCGGATTTCTGACCGTGGGTGGCTGGACGCTTGCCTCGCGCATTCTGGGCTTCGTGCGCGACATTTTGATCGCCGCGTTTTTGGGCGCAGGTCCGGTCGCCGAGGCATTCCTGATAGCTTTCGGACTGCCCAACATGTTCCGCCGGTTCTTCGCCGAAGGCGCGTTCAACATGGCCTTCGTGCCGATGTTCTCCAAAAAGGTCGAGGCGGATGACGGCCCGCTGGAATTCGCCCGCGATGCCTTCACGGCACTTGCGGCCATCCTGATCGTGTTCACCCTAATCGCCCAGATATTCATGCCCTGGCTGGTTCTGGCCATGGCCGGAGGGTTCGCCGACGATGGACGGCTGGGGCTGGCGACGCTGTTCGGGCGCATCGCTTTTCCCTATATCCTGTTCATCTCGCTTGCCGCGTTGCTGAGCGGTGTTTTGAACGCCACCGGTCGCTTTGCAGCCGCCGCCGCCGCACCGCTTCTGCTCAACATCCTGTTTATCGGCGCCCTCTGGCTGGCCGACTTGCTCGGCTGGGACATCGGGCTGACACTCGCCTGGACGGTGCCGCTGGCAGGCATCGCGCAACTGGCGCTGGTCTGGGCAGCCGCCACCCGTTCAGGGTTCCGCCTGATCCCGACTCGGCCGCGCCTGACGCCGGATCTGAAACGCCTCGCCATAATCGCGGCTCCTGCGGCACTTGCCGGAGGAGTTGTGCAGGTCAACTTGCTGGTCGGACGGCAGGTCGCCAGCTTCTTTGATGGCGCGATCGCCTGGCTCAGCTATGCAGACCGCCTGTACCAGCTGCCGCTCGGCGTGGTCGGCATTGCCATTGGTGTGGTCCTGCTGCCCGACCTGTCCCGCCGCCTGCAAGCCGGCGATACTGCCGGAGGCCGCCATGCAGTCAGCCGCGCCGCCGAAATGAGCCTCGCACTGACGATCCCCGCCGCCGTTGCCCTGATCGTCGTCCCTGGCCCGCTGGTCAGCACCCTTTTTCAGCGAGGAGCCTTCAGCGAGGCTGACGCCGCCGCGACCGCCGCCGCTGTCGCTATCTACGGCCTCGGCCTGCCGGCCTTCGTACTGCAAAAAGTCCTGCAGCCGCTTTATTTCGCACGCGAGGACACCCGCAGCCCATTCCGCTTTGCACTTGTTGCTATGGTGGTGAATGCCGCCCTTGCCATCGGGTTAGCGCCGATTGTCGGCTACCTCGCCGCAGCCATCGGAGCCAGCGTGGCGGGCTGGGCCATGGTCTGGTTACTCTGGCGCGGCGCTCGCGGCATGGGTGAAGCTGCGCGCCCCGACGACAGGCTACGCCACCGCGCTGGTCGCATTTGCGCGGCAGCGGCACTAATGGGGTTCGCCCTTTGGGCAGCGATGCTGGTCCTTGCACCAATGTTTGCGGGGTCGGCGCAATGGCTTGCCCTGTTCCTTCTGGTGACAATCGGAATGGTCACCTACTTCGCCGCCGGACGGCTGCTTGGCGCATTCGCGCTGTCCGACTTCAAGGACGCCCTCAAACGGTGATTTCGACAGGCCTTGCCCCGCTACCACGGAACGCGGTCGCCGGAATAGTCAAAGAAGCCGCCGGATTGATCGGCCACCAGCCCATCCAAAACGCTGATCAAACGCGTCGCTGAATCTGACGGGCTCAGCTTGTCTCGGCCCGGATGGTTGCGAGTAAACTCGGTGTCGACAGTGCCGGGATGCAGCAATGCCAAAATCGCCTTCGGATGCGTGCGCGCAACTTCGACCGCGGCGCCGTGGATCAACTGGTTCAGCGCTGCCTTGGAGGCACGATAGCCATACCAGCCGCCGGTCTTGTTGTCGCCAATCGAGCCGACCCGCGCAGACAAGGCGGCAAAAACGCTCCGCCGGTCACGCGGCAGCAGCCGTAGGCCGTGTTTCAGCACCAGCATCGGGCCAACCGCATTCACTGCGAACTGGCTGGACAGGCCATCCAGGCCAACCGACTTGAGCGACTTTTCCGGACCATTGCCACCGATGCTGAGTGCGCCTGTTGCCACAAAGATCAGATCATAGGGACCTTCCAGGGCGTCAAGGGCCGCACAAACAGACGACTCATCTGTGACGTCCATTCCATCGCGAGATCGCGAGAGGCGCGTCACCGTGTGGTCTGCATCCAGTGCGGCGGCTAGTGCGGAACCAATCCCGCCCGATGCACCAATTACCAAGGCCAATTTTCGATCCATTACCGGCACATATCGCACCGCGGGCATAGGTCAAATGCGATTTGACGAGTTCGTGCCCGCAGCTATGCTTTGCCAATCCGAAGAGGCTCAGCAATTTGACCAAACCCACTGTATTTCACATCCCGGTCTGTCCATTCTGCCAGAGGCTCGAAATCCTGCTGGACCTAAAAGGCCAGCGCGATGCTATCGAATTCAATGTCATCGACATCACCAAGCCACGCCCCGACTGGTTGCTGGCGAAGACCGGCGGCTCAACCGCCTTGCCGATTTTCGAAGACGAGCAGGGTCGGGTTCTGAAGGAAAGCATGGTGATCCTACGCTATCTGGACGAAAGTCTTTTCGGCCCACCGGTGGCCCGTGCCGACCCCTATGAGCGCGCCATCGAACGTCTGCTGATCACCCGCGAAGGTCAGTTTACCGGTGATGGCTATCGGATGGTGATGAACCAGTCCCACGACGAGCGGTCCGGGTTCATTGAAAAGATGGATGGGCACTGGCGCTGGTTCAACGCCTTCCTGATGCAGTACAATCCAGACGGCACATTCCTGTTCCAGGACTTCGGACTGGCCGAGGTCGTCTATACGCCGCTGTTCATGCGATTATGGTTCCTCGATTATTACGAAGGCTACGCGATACCTGACAACGCTCGGCGTGCGCGAAGGTGGCACGACGCCTGCCTTGCTCATCCTTCGGCCCAGCAGACGAGCCACGAAGAAATCGTCAAACTCTATTATGACTACGCAAAAGGGGCCGGTAATGGGGCGCTGCTGCCGGGGCGCACGGTTTCGTCGTTCACGTTCAACCCCGACTGGCCGAACCGCCCGATGCCACCAGCGGACAAGTACGGAAATGCCGCAACGGACACCGAACTTGGCCTGATCTGAGAATTTCGCTTTCCTCCGAGGGTCGGATTTGTATAACTCCCCCCATGAAGCACGCTGCACATATCCCGTCTGCCCACGCGTTGGGCCTGCTTCTGCTCCTTAGCCGCCTCTGAGCGTGCCTTTCGGCGCGACCGCTCAGAGGGGTCCCCGCGCCGGAAAAAACGCTAAGGAAACAATGGAATAGACCAATGACAAGCACTGACAAGAACCGTGTCGTAATTTTCGACACCACCCTGCGTGACGGCGAACAAAGCCCCGGCGCAACCATGACCCACGACCAGAAGCTGGAGATTGCCGAGCTGCTGGACGAGATGGGCGTCGACATCATCGAAGCCGGATTTCCCATCGCCAGCCCCGGCGATTTCGAAGCCGTCAGCGAAATCTCGCGCCGCGCCAAATCCGCCGTCATCTGCGGGCTGGCCCGCGCCCAATACGGCGACATCGACCGCGCATGGGAGGCGATCAAACACGCCAAACGCCCACGTATCCACACGTTCATCGGCACCTCGCCGTTCCACCGCGATATGCACAGTCTGGACCGTGACGGTATGGCGGCGCGCATTCATGACACCGTCAGCCATGCCCGCAACCTGTGTGACAACGTGCAATGGTCACCGATGGATGCGACGCGAACCGAACACGACTATCTGCGCCGGGTCGTGGAAATCGCGATCAAAGCCGGGGCGACGACGATCAACATCCCAGACACGGTGGGTTACACCGCCCCTGCCGAAAGCGCCGACCTGATCCGCATGCTGATTTCCGAGGTTCCGGGCGCTCAGGATGTGATTTTCGCCACGCACTGTCATAACGATCTGGGGATGGCGACAGCCAATAGCCTGGCCGCCGTCGATGGCGGCGCGCGGCAAATCGAGTGCACGATCAATGGCTTGGGCGAACGCGCAGGCAATACGGCGCTGGAAGAAGTGGTGATGGCGATGAAGGTCCGTAAGGACATTATGCCTTACATCACCGGTATCGACACCACCAAAATCATGGCGGCCAGCCGCCTGGTGGCTCAGGTGTCGGGCTTTGCCGTGCAGTTCAACAAGGCTATCGTCGGCAAGAACGCTTTCCTGCACGAAAGCGGCATCCATCAGGACGGCGTGCTGAAGAATGCCGAAACCTTCGAGATCATGAGGCCCGAGGATATTGGGCTGAACACTTCTAACATCGTGATGGGCAAACACTCGGGCCGCGCCGCCCTTCGCGCCAAGCTGAAGGAGTTGGGCTTCGATCTGGCCGACAATCAGCTGAACGATGTCTTTGTGCGCTTCAAGGATTTGGCCGACCGCAAGAAAGAAGTCTATGACGATGATCTGGTCGCCCTGATGCGCGATCAGCCAGGGGATGAGACGCTGGAGCGGATCCGCGTGAAGTTCCTGCGAGTGATCTGCGGCACCGAAGCGCCTCAGTCGGCAGACCTGACGCTGGAGGTCGACGGCAAGGATCACCAGACAACCGCGACGGGCGATGGCCCGGTGGATGCGGTGTTCAACGCGGTGAAAGCGCTGTTTCCGCATGACGCACGGCTGCAACTCTATCAGGTCCACGCCGTGACCGAAGGAACCGACGCACAAGCCACCGTCAGCGTGCGGATGGAAGAAGACGGGCGGATCGCGACCGGTCAATCGTCGGACACGGACACGGTGGTCGCCAGCGCTAAGGCCTATGTCAATGCGCTCAACCGACTGCTGGTGCGGCGGACGAAGTCAGACCCGGACGCGGATGTGAAAACGGTCAGCTACAAGGATGCTGGATAAAAGACGTCACGGCAAGCGGCGGAGCTTTGCCCACCGCCTGCCGGAATTGTCCTTTTCGATCATCGTAGCACCACCTATAAGACCTGTCTGCCCGGCGGTTGGGGAATCACCGGACAAATTTGATTGTGACACGGGAACGGGTACGCGATGTTTGGCTGGTTATTCGGAGGGCTGTTCTCAGCCGACATGGCGATTGACCTCGGGACCGCCAACACACTGATTTACATCAAGGGTAAGGGCATCGTGCTGGCCGAACCCTCGGTCGTCGCCTACCATATCAAGGACGGTCGCAAGCAGGTTCTGGCAGTCGGAGAGGACGCCAAGCTGATGCTGGGCCGCACACCCGGTAGCATCGAGGCGATCCGCCCGATGCGCGAAGGTGTCATTGCAGATTTCGATGTGGCCGAAGAAATGATCAAACATTTCATCCGCAAGGTGCACCCACGTACCACATTCTCAAAGCCGAAGATTATCGTCTGCGTCCCCTACGGGGCGACTCCGGTCGAGAAACGCGCCATCCGCCAGTCGGTGCTGGGGGCCGGCGCCCGCAAAGCTGGCCTGATCGCCGAACCGATTGCCGCCGCCATCGGCGCGGGAATGCCGATTACCGACCCGACCGGCAACATGATCGTCGATATCGGCGGCGGCACCACCGAGGTTGCCGTGCTGTCCCTTGGCGATGTGGTTTACGCCCGTTCGATCCGGGTTGGCGGCGACCGGATGGACGAGGCGATCATCAACTATCTGCGCCGTCAGCAAAATCTGCTGGTTGGCGAACAAACCGCCGAGCGGATCAAGACCACCATCGGCACTGCCCGGATGCCCAACGACGGGCGCGGCACTGCAGTTCACATCCGCGGGCGTGATCTGATCAACGGTGTCCCGCGCGAGACTGAGATCAATCAGGCACAAGTCGCGGAAGCCCTGTCCGAGCCAGTTGCAGCCATCTGTGAAGCCGTGACCGCCGCGCTGGAAGCCACTCCGCCCGACCTTGCCGCCGACATTGTGGATCGCGGAGTGATTCTGACGGGCGGCGGTGCGCTGCTGGGAGATCTTGACCTTGCCTTGCGCGAACAGACCGGGCTGGCGGTTTCGGTCGCTGACGAACCACTGAATTGTGTAGCCCTCGGCACTGGCAAGGCACTGGAATATGAACAACAGTTACGGCATGTGATAGACTACGACAGTTAACACACCGCCGGGGCTTGGGCGCAAAGGCGCCCGATGCCCTCTCCTGACGCCAGATCGGGGGTTGACCCGTGGCCCGAAGCCGAGCCCGCGCCGAAGATTTCGCCCGCCCCGTCCGGCGGGTCTTAGTCGGTGGGCTGCTGATCTTTCTGATTGCACTGTTCGCACTATGGCGGATCGACAATCCGCGTGCCGAACGCTTCCGCGCAATGGTGGTTGACCGTTTCGTCCCCTCCTTTGACTGGGCTTTCGTGCCGGTGACCGCTTTTGCTGGCATGATCGAGGATTTCCAGTCCTACGCGCGCATCCACGAGCAAAACCAGGAATTGAAGCGCGAACTTCAGCAAATGAAAGCCTGGAAAGAGGCCGCCCTCCAGCTGGAGCAGGAAAACGCCAAGCTGCTGGCCCTGAACGAGATGCAGCTGGAACCCAAGCTGACCTACATCGGCGGTGTGGTGCTTGCGGACAGTGGATCTCCGTTCCGCCAATCGGTTCTGCTCAATGTCGGTTCGCACGACGGAATTCGCGATGGCTGGGCTGCGACCGACGGGCTGGGGCTGGTCGGCCGTATTTCCGGTGTCGGCGCAAATTCTTCGCGCGTGCTGATGCTGACGGACTCGTCTTCTCGATTGCCGATCACGATCCAGCCCAGCGGCCAGACCGCGATCCTGACCGGACAGAACGTGCCGCGCCCGCTAATCTCGTTCCTCGAAGCGCCCGATCAGATCCGACCCGGTGATCGCGTGGTCAGTTCCGGCGACGGACGAGTGTTCCCTGCCGGCCTGCTGGTGGGGCAGGTTGCCCTTGGAAACGACGGACGCTTCCGCGTGTCGCTTGCCGCAGATTATGAGCGCCTCGAATTCCTGCGTGTACTGCGCAGCAAGCTGGCCAGTACCATCGAAGATCCCGGATCAATGGTGGCTCCGCTGCCTGCCTTCCAGGGCCCGCAGTTGCCGCGCGAGGCCGCCGATGGCTGATATCTCAACCTCCCGTCGTTGGCGCCTGAGGATGCTGTTTGTCCTGCTGGCCGGGCTGATCTACTTCGTCCATTTGCTGCCCCTCAGGACAGGCCCCGGCGGTTGGCCGATCCCCGATTTCGTGGTCCTGATCGGCTTTGTCTGGGTACTCAGACGCTCTGCCATCATGCCTGTCTGGCTATTTGCAGCGATGGTCTTGCTGGGCGATTTCCTTTTGATGCGACCGTTGGGCCTATGGACCGCAGTCGCGGTAGTCGGGCTGGAATTCCTGCGCAGCCGCGAGCCCACTTCCCGCGACATGCCACTACCGGTCGAATGGGCAATGGTCGCAGGCGTCCTGGCGCTGATGTATGCTGGACAAGCTTTGGCATTAGCCGTTTTTGTCGCCGATCAACCCCAGTTCAGCCTGACAGCGCTGGAGTTCATTCTGACCATCTTTGCTTACCCCATCATCGTGCTGGCGACCCGCCACGGGCTGGGTCTGAGGAAAGCGCTGCGACCGCAATCCGGCGCGCTGGGGATCAGGGCATGAAACGCACCCCGCGTGATACCGAGTACAGCGCCAAGCTGATCACCCGCCGCGCACTGGTGCTGGGCGGCGTGCAGCTTGGAATTCTAGGCGTTCTGGGCACCCGGATGCACCAGTTGCAGGTCAAGCAAGCCTCGGAATACCGTCTGCTGGCTGACGAGAACCGCATCAACCTGCACCTGCTCGCCCCGGCTCGTGGGCTCATCTACGATCGCAACGGTGTGGTGATCGCAGACAACGAACAGAACTACCGGATCGCCATCGTGCGCGAAGTTGCCGGTGACGTGGACGAAGTCGTCGACCGCCTGCGCCGCATCGTGCGCCTTGATCCGGACGAGCTTGCCCGCGCTGTGGCCGAGGTGAAACGCCGCTCGCCCTTCGTACCGGTGACGCTGGCCGATCAGCTCAGCTGGGATGACATTGCCGAGGTTGCGGTGAATGCCCCCGCCCTGCCGGGCATCACGCCAGAGGTTGGCCTGTCGCGCAGCTATCCGATGGGCAGCGATTTTGCGCATGTGCTGGGGTACGTCGGTGCGGTCAGCGACTATGACCTGTCCCGGATCGAGGACAAAGACCCGCTGCTGCAAATCCCGAAATTCCAGATCGGCAAGGTCGGAGTCGAACGCAAAATGGAGGCCGCGCTGCGCGGCAGCGCGGGCAGCCGCCAGATCGAGGTCAACGCCAATGGCCGCGTCATGCGAGAGCTTGAGCGTCAGGAAGGCGACCCCGGCGCGGACGTACAACTGACCCTCGACCACGGATTACAGAATTTTGCCATGGCGCGGATGCAATACGAAAGCGCAGCCGCTGTGGTCATGGACGTGAACAACGGCGACATCCTTGCCATTACGTCGACCCCCTCGTTCGACCCTAATAAATTCGTCCACGGCATTTCAGGGGCGGATTATCGCACCCTGACCGAAAGCAAATATCGCCCGCTGGCAGACAAGTCAGTGCAGGGGACATACCCGCCGGGCTCGACGTTCAAAATGATGGTTGCGTTGGCGGGACTGGAACATGGGGTCATCCAGCCCAACGACACCCAGCGCTGCCGCGGCTTCACGACGCTGGGCAATCGCAAGTTCCACTGTTGGAAACGCGGCGGCCACGGCAATGTTGATCTGGAAACCAGCCTGCGCCGCTCCTGCGACGTGTACTACTACGAACTGGCGCGCAAAGTCGGCATCGACAAGATTGCCGAGATGGCCCGCCGTTTCGGCTTTGACGACGCGTTCGATCTTCCAATGTCCGCCGTCAGCCGAGGGATCATGCCCGACAAGACCTGGCTGGCGCAGCGCTATAGTCAGGACTGGCGCGTCGGCGACACTCTGAACGCTGCAATCGGGCAAGGCTACGTGCTGGCCACGCCGCTGCAGCTGGCGGTGATGACAGCGCGGATCGCCAATGGAACCGGCGTGGAGCCGCGCCTTGTCAAATCCGTGGACTCGGTCGAGGTGCCACTGGATCCGGCCCTGTCGCTGCGCGTCAACGAAAACCACCTCCGCCTCGTCCGCGACGGGATGTTCGGCGTCGTCAACCGCTCCGGCGGGACCGCCGGTCGATCCCGTGTCGCACTGCCGGAATTCACAATGGCCGGCAAAACCGGCACCAGCCAGGTGCGCAGCATTTCCGCTGCTGAGCGTGCGCAGGGTGTCACCCGCAACGCCGACCTGCCGTGGGAACGTCGCGACCACGCGCTGTTCGTGAGCTATGCGCCCTACGAAAACCCGAAATACGCCGTCTCGGTCGTGGTTGAACACGGCGGAGGCGGGTCGGTCGCCGCCGCCCCGATTGCCCGCGACCTGATGCTTTATGCCCTTTACGGCGGCATGCCCCAACTGGAAGCGTACCCCAGCAACCAGCAACGCGAAGCCGGAGAACGCCTGAATGCCCTGCCCCTGCGCGAGCGCATGCCCGGCGCGCCGATGAAATCACGCGCATGAGCTATCTAGAATACAAGATCAAGACTGTGCCGACCGGGATTACAAAGATCCTGTATCTGAACTGGCCGCTCGTCCTGCTGCTGACGGCGGTGGCCAGTGTCGGTTTCCTGATGCTGTTCTCAGTCGCAGGGGGTAACATGCAGCCCTGGGCCGAGCCGCAGATGAAGCGTTTCGGGCTCGGCATGGCAGCGATGTTCGTCATCGCCATGGTACCGATCTGGTTCTGGCGCAACATGGCGGGTCTCGCCTATGCCGTGTCGATCCTGTTGCTTTTGCTTGTCGAATTCTTTGGCTTTAGCGGCGGCGGTGCCCAGCGCTGGATTGACCTTGGTTTCATGCGTCTGCAACCTTCCGAGCTGACAAAGATCAGTATGGTGATGATCCTCGCCGCCTATTACGACTGGCTGGAAGTTGAGCGCATTTCGCACCCGATCTGGGTACTGGTGCCGATGGCGCTGATCCTCGTGCCGACGTTCCTCGTCCTGAAACAACCGGATCTTGGCACCGCAATCCTGCTGGTCGCCGGCGGTGGCATCATGATGTTCATCGCCGGGGTACATTGGGCCTATTTCATCGCCGTCATCATCGCTGGTGTGGCCGTTGTCTACACCGCGTTGCTGTCACGCGGCACGGACTGGCAGTTGCTGAAAGACTACCAGTTCCGCCGCATCGACACGTTCCTCGACCCGTCGACAGACCCGCTGGGCGCGGGTTACAACATCACCCAATCGAAAATCGCACTGGGGTCCGGAGGATTTTCAGGGCGCGGCTTCATGCAAGGCACCCAGTCGCGTCTGAACTTCCTGCCCGAAAAACACACCGACTTCATCTTCACCACATTGGCCGAAGAATTCGGCTTTGTCGGCGCGATTTCCTTGCTGGTCCTCTACGGGCTGATCCTAATGTTCTGCATTACATCGGCGTTGACCAACAACGATCGGTTCGGATCACTGGTGACCCTTGGCGTCGCCGCGACGTTCTTCCTGTTTTTCGCAGTCAACATGGCCATGGTCATGGGCCTGATGCCGGTTGTTGGCGTCCCGCTACCGCTGATCAGCTATGGAGGCACAGCCATGATCGCCTTGCTCGCCGCTTTCGGTTTGGCGCAGTCCGCCCACGTTCATAAGCCCCGCGGCAAATGAGCGTCACCGTCCTGTTCGATGCCCCCCGCGCCAATTGGACCGCTTTTGAGCGACCGCTGCGCGACGCGCTGAACGAAGCGGGCATTGAGGCACAACTGAACACCAAAGCCGAACCCGATACTGTCGATTACGTCGTTTACGCGCCCGGAGGCGGCATTACCGATTTCGCGCCCTACACTAATACCCGCGCCGTACTCAGCCTTTGGGCCGGGGTCGAAAAGATCGTGATCAATCCCACTCTCACGCAACCACTGGCCCGAATGGTCGATCCTGGCATGACCGAAGGGATGACCGAATGGGTTGTCGGCCACGCTATGCGCCATCATCTGGGCATGGACGCGCATCTGACAGCCAAGGCGGGCAGCTGGAATCAGACCGCACCACCCCTGGCGCGCCATCGGCGTGTCGGGGTGTTGGGCCTCGGCGCGTTGGGATCAGCCGCCGCGCAAGCGCTGGCGGCGCTGAAATTCGACGTGTCTGGCTGGAGCCGCCGCCCCAAAAAGATCAATGCTATCACCTGCTACAGCGGCGATGATGGCCTGCGCGAAGTCATCGCCAGTTCCGACATCCTCGTCCTGTTGCTGCCACTTACGACCGCAACCGAGAACCTTTTGAACGCCGACAGCCTGGCCTTGATGCCGAAGAAGGCCAGCATTCTGAACCCCGGCCGCGGCCAGTTAATCGACGACGACGCCCTACTTGCGGCTCTCGATACTGGTCAGATCGGCAGCGCCACACTGGACGTCTTCCGCGTCGAGCCCTTGCCCGCCGAGCACCCCTTCTGGGCCCACCCACGCGTGACCGTGACGCCACACATCGCTTCGGAAACCCGTGCCGAAACCGCCGCAACGGTGATCGCCGAGAACATCCGACGCGGCGAAGCGGGCGAACCGTTCCTGCATCTGGTCGACCGCAACGCAGGCTACTGACGCCGCGCCCCTACCATCATTGGTTCAAGAATAGCCCCGCCAAAGGCATGAGTCTCTTCTATTTCTCAGGCTCAAGGCACCCCTACCGAAGCCTAGGCGGACGCTTAGGATCGCTGCCCGGTGCCTGCTGAAACAAGCCGGATTGGGGCAAATCAAACCGCAGTCCGACACGCTCCAAAGTCGCCATGACCGGATCGCCTGACTGATGGAAACTCACATCCAGCGCACCGGCCTCGATGCCGGAAAACACCAGCGCCTCACCCACGGCCTGTGTCAACGCTTGCCGGGCAGCATCTGGCGCGCCAATCACCGCCAACAAATGACCGGTTATGCCACCGTCCCAATCTACTTCCGTCAGATAGGCCGCTTGCGCCAGCCCCGCGGCGGCAGAAAGCTTTTCGTCCAATGCGCGCAAAAGTGCCTCGGGCGCGTGGCCCGGCGCGCGCAACGCCTTGGGAACGGCTGACACCTCCGCCGGGCTTTGCTCTAGCATCCCGGCCAGCCAGTCGATCACCTCCGGAGGCAGGACTTGAGACGATGGCGCAACGCTCAGGTTCAGCCCCAGGCCGACGCCCTGTCCCGACAGCATGGTTGCGACAGCCCGACCAGTGATCTCGGCGCGTCCGGCCCCGTCCGGGGCGAATTCGACAACGCGCGCTTCTGTGTCAAACGCCAGAACAATCGGTCCGTCAGACAGGTGAAACACCTTGGGTTCCTCGCCGTCCAGCAACAGAAACAGCTCTGCCCCCGCCAACCGGTCGTAAAAACGCAGGCGCTGATCCAGGTCAGCCTCGGCCGCGAGGTGGGCTTCGTCGAGAGGCGTCTCGCTCATCCCAAAACCTCAGCCACACGCGCGCGCAGCACAGGCAGCAAGTCAGCGTCAAACCATGGGTTCTTCTTCAGCCACGCGGTGTTGCGCCAAGATGGATGCGGTAACGGGATCGACGCCGGGACGTGCGTCCGCCAATCAGCCACCGTCTCGGTCACATTGCGTGTGCCCAGGTGCCAGCGCTGCGCGTGCCCTCCGACCAACAGCGTCAACCGGACCGTTCCCAACGAGTCCAGAATGCGCGACCGCCAGGTTTTCGCGCAGATCGGTGGTGGAGGTAGGTCGCTGCCCTTGGCGTCATACCCCGGAAAGCAGAAGGCCATTGGGACGATAGCAATCCGGTCGCGGTCATAGAATGTGTCCCGGTCCACCCCCATCCAATCACGCAGACGGTCACCCGACGGATCATCAAACGGAATGCCCGATTGATGCACCCGCATTCCCGGAGCCTGCCCCGCAATCAGCAGCCGCGCCGATGGCCGGAACCAGACAACGGGTCGCGGGGTGTGCGCCGTTTTCGTCGCCGCAAAGCGTTCGGCGCAAATAGCACAGGTTGAAAGGCCTTCTGACATTGCGCTGGGTTGTGTCTCGAAAGTGGTGGAAATTCTCCGGCGGCGTTCTCCGAGCGTTTTGATTTGCGCCTGATCAGGCGACGAGGTCAAGTGTCATTGGTTCAATTGGTTGCGCGAGCGTTTCCCAGCCGTCGACCTTGCGCATCTGGATTTGGCCTGAGGCGAGGAGCGCCCAAAGCAGCATCGGCACGGTTGCAGCGCAGGGCAGCACGGTCTGTGTTTTGATCCGGCGGCGAAACTCCTCGTTCAGGCGCTCGATAGCGTTGGTTGTGCGAGCTGACTTCCACTGCGACGGATCGAGGCGGGTGAAGGTGAACAGCCGATCCCCGGCCTCTTCAAGGCTGTCTGCGACCGCTCGACACTTGAGCTGCCATTTGCGTAGAAAGGATTTGCGCTGCTTCTCAACTTCATCGGCGGTTTCAGCGTAGATCATGGCGCGATAATCGTCGCCCAGCTCCTCGTGCATATGTTTTGGGGCGTGGGCCAGCAGGTTGCGATGCTTGTGAACAGTGCAGCGTTGGATCGGCAAGTCTTGGCCCCACAACGCGACCAGCGCGGCCTCCAATCCCGGCGCGCCATCAACCATCACGAACTCGGGCCGCTTGAGGCCCCGCGCATCGAGGTCGTCAATGAACTGACGCCAGGCGGCTGTGCTCTCCCCGCCCATATTCATGATGGAAAGCAATACTTTCTGCCCATCACGACGCACGCCAATGGCAGCCAGAACCGAGATGTTCTGCGCTTTCCGATCAAGACGCGTCGTGATGACGGTGCCGTCAAGGATGAGCCGAACGATGTCCTCATCAGCAAGGCTGCGGGCGCACCAGGCGTCCCAGTCGGTCTTCACCTTGCGCCAAGCGCGGCTGACGACGTCTTTGCCGACAGCCCCCTTGAACAGCGCAAACAGCGCGCGCTTCACACGCCGCGTGTTGGTGCCCGAGAGATAAACCGACGCAATCAACGCTTCGGCCGTCTTGGTCAGGCGCTGGTAGCGCGGCAACGCTTTTGAGCGCCATTCACTAGCCTTACCGACTTCATCTTCAACCCGGGCGCGGGGTACGCTGATCGTCTCGGTGCCAAATGTCCCGGTGATCTGACGGTCCCGGTGGCCGTGGCGATAGCCTTTCACCGCCTCGGCGTCCCGGCCATACCGCAAACGGCCAAGAAAGCCGTCCAGTTCTTCCTTGAAAACGGCCTCGATCGTGCCGCGGATGTTGGCGCGCAGCCGATCTTCGATCGGATCAAAGCCTTCTTCACATGCAAGTAGCGAAATGGGGCTCGTGTCTGTAGTCTTGGTCATGGCGTGATCTCCTAAGGCGGTACCAGCCGCCGATTGGGTGGGTTTGATTCACCCGGAGATTACGCCACCTTCAAATTTCCACCAACTTCCCGACACGACCTTGCGCTGGGTCTAGCCCGCTCTGCCACCACTCGCAAATCGGAGTTGACATCATTTCGATATTTCTAGATATATCGAAATATTGAACAAGCAACGGTACCCCTTCCGGTAGAAAAAGCCGCGTCAACCTTCGCCGCTCTCGGCTCGGAACAGCGGTTGATAGTCTTGCGCACACTGGTACGCGCAGGCCCCCCGGGGCTGACAATCGGCGCGCTGGGAGCGCGGAGCGGCATCACTGGCTCAACCCTGACCCATCACATGAAAATTCTAAGCGCGGCGGGTCTGGTCAGTCAGGTCCGGGATGGGCGGCAGATCATCTGCATCGCTGCGGATTATTCCGAGATGGAGGCGCTGGCGGCTTACTTGTTGAGCGAATGCTGCGCAGATAGTGACGAACCGACTAAAGGGCACGACCATGGCTGACCTGACCCACGATCAAGGCGCACGCAAGTGGGCCGTCGACAAGGCCTGGCTGGCAAGTGCGACACTCGTCCTGCTTGTCGCCCTGTTCGACTGGCCGCAGGTTGCGCCGATGCTGGCATTTGCCGCCCGCGCCTTCGCTGGCACCCTGCCCTTCATCGCTTTCGCTGTCCTCGCCGTCGCCTTCCTGAAGGCCAGCGGAGCCGAGGCGCTGCTCGCCAAGGCCTTTGAGGGGCGCGAGACCCGCATGATCATGCTGGCCGCCATGCTGGGCGGGCTGTCACCGTTCTGCAGCTGCGAAGTGATCCCATTCATCGCCGCAATGCTCGCGGTTGGTGCTCCGCTCAGTGCAGTAATGGCATTCTGGCTATCCTCACCCTTGATGGACCCGGCGATGTTCGCGATCACCGCCGGAACGCTGGGCACCGGATTTGCCATCGCAAAAACGCTGGCCGCCGTCGCGTTGGGGCTGGGCGGCGGCTTCGTGGTGAAAGCCTTCGCCAGCGGCCCCGTTTTCGCCGACCCCCTGCGCGAGCGCCCGGCGGCGCAGGGCTGCGGATGTGGCCCGTCGCCATTCTCTGGTCAGACCAACTGGCGCTTTTGGGGCGAAGCTGACCGGCACGAAACCTTCCGCGCCACCGCCCTCGAAAACGCGCTGTTCCTGACAAAATGGCTGGTGCTGGCCTATCTGATCGAGGCGCTGATGCTGGAATACGTGCCGGCTGACTGGATCGCCGGTGTGCTTGGCGGTAACGGGGTCTTCCCGATCGTGCTGGGCGCGCTGGTTGGGGCACCGGCCTACCTCAACGGCTATGCTGCCGTACCGTTGGTCGACGCATTGCTGGCTCAAGGGATGAGCAACGGCGCCGCGATGTCCTTCGTCATCGCCGGCGGCGTCAGCTGTATCCCGGCGGCGATCGCCGTCTGGGCACTGGTGAAGCCACGGGTGTTCGTGGCGTATCTCGGGCTGGCGATGGTTGGAGCGGTGCTGGCCGGGATTGCTTGGAACGCGGTGGCGTGAGTTCCTATCGTAAGCTGGGCGAGTGCCTGTCTGCGGGTATGCGCAGAAACGCTAGCTGGGGGCAATTTATTGTGCAGCGCTTACCCTTATTAGTCCGGTGGATTTCGCGACGTCGCTGGCGCGCCTTACTGGGGGACGGACAGGCGCTTGCCCGGCGCCTTCAGGCTTGATTCCGGGCAAAACGGGTCAGCGCCCTAACTGAAAAAACTCACAATCAGCGTCACGCCCAGCAGGATCCCCAGCCACAGCACCATGGCACCCGTGGGCCAGGCCGCGGCCATGCGTCCTTCGGGACCGTGACTTCGGTAAAGCCGTGCGACTGTCGCATCAACCACCCGCGTCACCTTACCAGTGACCGCATTCCAAACCCCCGCGACACCGCGCGCGGCCAGTCCGATGACCGAGGGCGCGGCCTTCCGGTACGTCCAGTCGGTATCGAGGTTCACAGCGCGGATTTCCGGCGGGTGCATCCCGGTCCTCATCAGCACACCGAAGGCCAGCAGCGCGAACAACAGAAGTTGTAGTTGGGCGACGACGTGGTTGGTGGTGTAGGGGTGGAACTCAACCGGATAGGGCAGGATCGCATAAAGCGGCTCCGGAAAAATACCGATGGCAATGCAGAGGAACGCGGTGATCCCCATCGCCCAGAGCATGTGCGTCGGAGCCTCAGCAGGACGCATCCCGCTGTCATGCGCGAAGAAGGTGAAGAACGGGATTTTGATGCCCGAGTGGCTGAGGACACCGGCGCTGGCAAAAACCAGTAGTGCCCAGATCAGCGGATAATGCTCGGCGGCGGTTTCGTCGAGGATCAGCGACTTGGTCACGAAGCCCGAGAACAGCGGGAAGGCCGAGATCGACGCCGCGCCGATCAGGCAAAAAATCGCGGTTTTCGGCATTGTGCGGTAGAGGCCGCCAAGCTCGGACGCCTTTGAGGTGCCGGTGCGGAACATTACGGCCCCAACGCTCATAAACAGCAGCGCCTTATAGAGGATATGCGCGAAGGCGTGGCTGGCAGTGCCGTTCAGCGCCATCTCGGTCCCGACGCCAATTCCGACGACCATGAAGCCCAGCTGGTTGTTCAGGGAATAGGCGAGGACGCGGCGCAGGTCGTTCTCGATCTCGGCAAAGAAGATTGGGAACAGGGTCATCACGACGCCGATGTAGATCAGGATCTCTGTGCCCGCGAAACCGCGTGCCAGCGCATAGACGGCCAGCTTGGTGGTAAAGGCCGACAGGATCACGGTGCCGGTGATGGTCGCTGCCGGATAGCTGTCTTGCAGCCAGTTGTGCAACAGGGGGAACGCGCATTTGATCCCGAAGCTGAGGAAGATCATCCAGGTGCCGAGGCTGCCCAGTGTCATCTGCTCGAACGTCAGCGATCCGGTTTCACGGTAGACCAACGCCACCCCGGCCAGCAGGATCACACCAGAGCCGATCTGGATCACCAGATAGCGCATCCCGGTGTGATAGGCCGCCGTCGTGCCACGCGCCCAGATCAGAAAGACCGAAGCGATGGCGGTCCCTTCCCAATAAATAAACAGCGTGATCAGGTCGCCTGCGAAGACCGCGCCAATAGCCGACCCGGCATAAAGCAGCGCGGCGACCTGTTGCACCGGGTCTTTTACGTGCCATGCGAACAAGTTGCCGATGAACGCGGCGAGGCAGAAGATCAGGCCGAAAACGCGGCTCAGCCGGTCGACGCGGCTGAGATCGAGGTCGAGGCCAAGGACAGTTGTTGTGGCCAGGCTACCCTCGGGCAGGTTCCAGACGTGCAAGGCGGCAATCAGCGGGACTGCCAGCAGCAGCAGGCCCCGCGCCTGCCCTTTCGGCAGCGCCAGCAGCGCAATGGCTGCAGCGAAGAACAGATAGGCCGTGGGGATGCTAGTCGCCATGTTGCACCCGCTCGATCTGGTCCTCGGGGTAGGTTTCTGAATCGACGGCCTTGTCGCCGTAATAATCCTCGGGCCGTTTGATGAAATCGCGCAGGATCTTGGCAGCGAAGATCAGCAGGGTGAACATCACGTAGCCGTAGATGCCGTAAGAGCCGGGGATCGCCTCAACCCCGAAATGGCCGTATTTCTTGTACGTGAAGTCGGCCAGAACCAGCAGGATGCAGACCATTGCCAGGCCCCAAAACAGCCGATGCGCGCTGCCGGGTTTGTCGACCCAATGCAGGATCTGCCCGAGGCGCGGCCACTTGGCCGGGTCGTCGTTTGAGGGGGTATGCATCAGCCTCTCCTCAATTCGGGGCAACGATGGGCGACAGGAAGGTCAGGATGTCGCCGGCATAGAAAAACAGGATCAGACAGCCGACGGCGGTGATCGCAGGGGGCAGCCAGACGAGTGTCGGGGATTCGGCCATCCGGTGGATCGGCGCGGCCTCGGGGTCTTTCAGAAAGAAACCCTTGCCAACCAGCGGCAGCAGGTAAGCGACGTTCAGCAGGGAACTGGCCATCAACACCCCAATCATCACCATCTGCCCAGTGTCGGCGGCCCCCACGATCAGCAGCCATTTGGACCACGATCCACCCAAGCGGCGGCAGGCCGATGATAGAAAGCGCGCCGATCAGGAAGGCGCCATGAAGGTGATCGGCATCGCCCGGCCCAGCCCGGTCATCTGGGAAATGTCGGTCTTGTGGGTGGCGACGTAGATACTCCCGGCGCACATGAACAAGGTGATCTTGCCCATCGCGTGCATCGCAATGTGCATGCCCCCGCCCAGCGCCCCCATGCTGGTCGCCAGCGCCATGCCCAGCGTGATGTAGCTCAGTTGGCTAACCGTGGAATACGCCAACCGTGCCTTCAGGTTGTCCTTGGTCAGCGCCACGACCGAGGCTGCGATGATCGAAAACGCCGCCAGCCACATCAACCATACGGATGCGCCGGTGGTCGCCAGAAAGTCGATCCCGAAGATATAGACGCCCACTTTCAGCATTGTGAACACACCCGCCTTTACGACCGCCACGGCGTGCAGCAGCGCGGACACCGGAGTCGGCGCTACCATCGCGGCGGGCAGCCAGCGGTGGAATGGCATGAGCGCCGCCTTGCCGATCCCGAAGGCGTAAAGCGCCAGAAGCACGGCGACCATCGGCCCTGCGATATGGCCTTCCAGAATGCCTCCACGGGTGAAATCCAGCGTTCCGGCGATTACCCAAGTCCAGACAACCGCAATCAGTTGCAGGCCGATCGAGGTGCCGATCAGGATTGCCAGATAGGTGCGCGCGCCCTTGATCGCCTCGGGCGTGCCCTTGTGGGCGACCAGCGGATAGGTGGAAACCGTCAGCGCCTCGTAAAACAGGAACAGCGTGAACATGTTCGGCCGAAAAAGCGATGCCCATGACGGATGCGATGGCGAAAGCAGAAACAGGCGAAGAACCTCGCGCTGATTCTCTCTCATTATTCCCGCGCATGTAGCCGATGCCGTACAGATGCGTCAGGATCCACAATCCGCTGGCGATCAGCGCGAACAGCAGGCCCAGCGGTTCGACCGTTGAAGGCCAGATCAAGCCCCGGAAGCACGGTCGAACAGGCGCAATTGCCTCGGTCGTGCCATTGCCTTCGTTGAACAGAACGGTCAACACCGCACAGGAAGGTCAGCACCGCTGCGGTAAGGGTCAGACCGTCGCGTAAATTCGGATTGTGGCGGAACATCAGATTGGTCCCGGTCGCCAGCGACGGGATCAGAATGCTCAGCAGGATGGCGGTGTTAGTGTCCATCTGCGCCCCCCGTTTCCAGACCGGCCGAGCCCTGCGAACAGCACTTCGGCGGCGGCGCTTGCAGCACCGATCGTCAGGTCGGTATTCAGCCCGAAGAAGATGCAGGCCAGCGCCATGATCCACAGCGGCACGGTCATCATCAACGGTGCCGCGAAATGGTTCGCACGCGCCTTTGGCTCGGCCAGATACAGCACCTCGACCACGCGCCAGACATAGATCACCGCCAGCAGACGACGAGGCGACGATCAGCACCGCGATCCACCACCAGCCGCGCTCTAACGCGCCCTGCACCAGCACCCACTTGGAGATGAAGCCTGCCGTGCCCGGCACCCCAATCAGGCTCAGGCCCGCGATGACTACGGCCGCACTGGTCCATGGCATGATCTTGCCGAGGCCTTTGATGTCGTCAAAAAACGTACTGCCGCAGCGCAGCGATGAAGATGCCCGCGCCCATGAACAGCGCCGCCTTTGTGATACCGTGGTTGAACAGATGGACCAGCGTCGCCGGTCACCCCGGTCTCGTTCAGCAGGCCGATCCCCAGCAGCATATACCCAATCTGCGCCAGGCTGGAATAGGCCAGCAAGCGTTTGAAATTCGTCTGGAAGGCGCGCAATGAACGAGGCGGCGAACATTGCCAGCAGGGCAAATGGGATCAGGATGACACTTCCAGCGTGTTGACCTCGAAA
This sequence comes from uncultured Paracoccaceae bacterium, assembly GCA_943787785.1. GTDB lineage: Bacteria > Pseudomonadota > Alphaproteobacteria > Rhodobacterales > Rhodobacteraceae > WLWX01. Next base: position 308,437 of record CALSNT010000017.1, read on the forward strand.
ACGAAGGCGGGTTGGAACACCGAAAACGCGAACCGCTAGCATCACGTAGACGGCGACCTTGGTCGCCGTCGCCGCAAGGAAAGCCGTTACCGCCGACGGTGCAAAGACATAAGCGCGTGGGCAGCCACAGATGCAGCGGATACATCGCTACTTTCAGGCCCATGCCGACGATACATGAAGGCAAACGCGGCCTTAACGGTTCGGTTTGCGCCCTTCCTGTCGGCAATCCGCTCGGCCAGGTCGGCCATGTTGAGCGTGCCCGTCGCCATATAGAGGAAGCCGATGCCGATCACGAAGAAGGTCGCGCCTATGGTCCCCATGATGAGGTAGTCATAGGCGGCAGTTAAGGCGCGCTTGTCCTTGTGACGCGCCCATGCGCGATCAGAACGTAGGTCGACAACGAGGAAATCTCCAGGAACACGAAGACGTTGAACGCGTCCCCGGTGGTCGACCACACCCAAGCAGCCCGGTCAGGCACAGCAGGTAGCAAGGCATAGAACAAGCGTATGCGTGTCGTGGCGGGAATCTCCTGCCCGACACTGGCTTTGGCGTCGGGCAGCACGACGGTCGAAATACCACGCTGCTGATCCGAGAAATCAACAGAAGACGAAGGCGTTGGCCGCGTCGATCACGGTATTCGATGCCAAGCGGCGGCGCCCACCCCCCGATAGGTGATAACTGAGATCACGGATCCCCGTCGATCACCTGGCCCATCAGCAGTGCGAATGAAATCAGCAACGACGCCACACTGGCAATCATCGCAATCGGCCATGCCAGCCCACGGGCACCGATCAGAACGATCAGAGGGGCCGCGATAAACGGCACCAGAACCGACAACACCGGCAGGTGGTCGACCATCTCGTAGGTGGTGTGCACCGCCTCAGTCGCCACTGTGCCGCCCACCCATCGCTTCGCCGTGCTGATCGCTCACCTTGCGGGCAATTTCATGCTCCAGTTCCAGCAGAGCGTCTTCTTCAATGGTGCCGAATTCTTCGCGGATGCGGACAATCAGGGCCAGACCCAGCGCAGTTGTCGCAACGCCCACTACAATCGCAGTCAGGATCAGCACATGCGGCAGCGGGTTGGAATAGATCACGTCCGGGTCGATCTTCATATCCAACGGAAAGATCGGAGCGGTGCCGCCGGTGACATTGCCAATCGAGATGTAGAACATGAAGACCGAAGTCTGGAAAATGTTCAGCCCGACGATCTTCTTCACAAGGTTGCCTTTGGCCACAACGATATAGAGGCCGGTCATCATCAGGATAATGAACAGCCAGTAGTTGAGGTGGCCGAAGAAAAATTCGCTCGTCATCACCACTCCTCGTCGCTGATGACGGGGGTGCGGGCGGCGAAGGCATAGTAGATCGCGACCATAACGCCGGTCACGGTGATCCCGACTCCGGCTTCGACCAGCAGGATTCCGTAATGCTGCCCGTGCGAGGGGTGATGTGGGTCGAAGGCCGCATAGTCGAGGTATCGGAACCCGCGCATGAAACTGAACAATCCGGTTCCCGCATAAAGCAACAGCCCAAGTGCGACCAGTTTGTGGACCAGCCACGGCGGAAAGACGCGCTGGACCTGGTCGAGGCTGAACACCACGCCGTAAAGGATGAAGGCAACGGCGATGATCACACCCGCCTGGAACCCGCCGCCGGGCGAGAAATCTCCGTGGAACTGAACGTAGAGGCCGAACAGGATGATGGTGCCGACCAGCAGCTTGGTGACGACGCGCAGGATCAGGTGATGACGCATCAGGCGGACCCCTCGTTATCTTCGTCTTTGCGACGCCGACGCCGCAACCCGCTGATTAATAATAAAACGCCGATACCGGCGGTGAACACCACGGCCACCTCGCCCAGCGTGTCATAGCCGCGGTAGCTGGCCAGAACCGCTGTCACCATGTTGGGCAGATCAATCTCTTCCGGGGTCCGCGCGATATAGTCTGCGCCGACATGAGTCTGTGCCGGGGCGGTCGGATCCCCGAAGTTGGGCATGTCCATCGTGCCATAAATCAGCGCCGCCCCTGTGACGAATACAACGAAAAGCGGGATCAGCGGCGACCGGGCCGTGGGGCGTTCATGGCGCGAGGTCAGGGCCAACGTGCCGAGCATCAACACAGTGGTGATCCCCGCCCCCACCGCGGCCTCGGTAAACGCCACGTCGACTGCATCCATAGTCACGAACAGCAATGCCGACAGCAGGGTGAAGATGCCCGACAGCATGACAACTGCGAACAGACTGCGCATCCGCACCACGGCGAGCGCTGTCAGCACCATAAAGATGAACAGCGTTATGGTGATGAACTGGTCTATGACGCTTCCACCGCTTGCTTTTTTGCCTCTGGCTGGGGCGCGGGCGCGTCAATAATGCTTTTAAGCCCCTCACCTTCCTTCGGCCGCAACCCGGACACGAAGGCCGCGTTCGCGACGGCGTGGGTGGCAGTCGGGCCGGTAATGAAAAGAAAAATCCCGATAATGATAAGTTTCACCGCGATTAACGTTGGCCCGGCCTGAATAGCCATGCCGATCAGCAACAAGATCACCCCGGCGCTGTCCATGACCGACACCGCATGAAGCCGGGACCAGAAATCCGGAAACCGCAGCACACCAAACGCACCGATCAGCAGGAAGGCGCTGCCAGACAGGATGAATCCCCAGCTCAGCACCTCAACAAGGAGTTCCAGACCACTCATCCGGCCGCCTCTTCTTCGGGGTCTTTTCGGGGAATATCCCCGATCGCGCGATAGCGGAAGAACTTCAGAATTGCGATGGTGCCGACGAAATTGATCAATGCATAGAGCATTGCAATATCGAGGAAATCTGGCCTCTCCATAAGGAAACCCAGCACACCGATGAACAGAACGGTAATGGTTCCAAATGCGTTCACTGCCAGCACGCGATCATAGAGCGTCTCGCCGCGGAACACCCGGATCAACACAATCACCATGGCGATCAGAAGGGCGATGGCGGCAACAGCGAACATCAGGCCAACCCGTTCTCGGTGGCACGCACACGCGCATCCATGTCGGCCAGAGCCACCAGATCATGCGGCGCAAAGGACAACGCATGGACGAAGAAATGTTTCGGCTCGATCTCGACCGTGATTGTGCCGGGGGTCAGCGTGATTGAATTGGCAAAAATCACCTGACCGACATCAGATTTCTGACTGTATGTGACCGGGAACAGGTGTTGCCGGATTGGCATTGCGGGCGACAAGATAACCTTGGTGACGGCCCAGTTGGCGCGCGCAATCTCAACCAGCAGCCAAACGAGGTATCCAAATACCCCCAGCGGGTTGAGGTGAATCTCGGGTCGATCCTGATCGACACCGTCCATGCGTCGCATCACGAATACGACCAGCAAGACCGAAGCAACGCCGAACCCGATCGTCAATGGCTTGTAGACGCCGGACATCAACAGCCACAACGCAAACAGGACCAAAGCTATGCCGATTGTGCGCATGTGTCCCCCGCTGCGTCAGACCCACAAAGTAGGCGGAATCAGTTCCTGAAATTGATAGGCTGCGACGGCGCTGGCTGCAATGACGTGGCGCCCAACTTACGATCAATTTGCGGTCCGCCGCATCGGTATCGCAACGGTTAAGACTTGCATCATGGCCACTCTGGCCCGCATATCATCACCGAGGACCCGTCGTGCGGGTCTGTGTTAGTGTTTGTTCAGGTTTGTCGTTCAACTAGGACAAACATTCGTTATGCAAGTTGGTAATGCATCGACATGATCGAGTTCCTGGAAGTCAGCAAGTCATTCTGGACCGGCACTCAGCGTAAGGTGATCCTGGACAGGGCGACATTTCGGGTTGAGCTCGGGACCTCGATTGGCATCCTGGCTCCGAACGGGACCGGCAAGACGACCGTTGTGAACATGATGGCCGGGCTGGAAAAACCCGACGAAGGCATGATCACTCGCAACGCCAGCATCTCCTTTCCTCTGGGATATATGGGCGGTATCGAAAACAAGCTCTCTGCGGTGGAAAATACCCGGTTCATCGCCAAGATGTATGGGCTTGATCCGGATTACATCGAAGCGTTTTGCCGCTGGCTGTGCGATCTGGAGGAGTACTTCGATGCGCCGGTCGGCACGTATAGTTCGGGCATGCGCGCGCGCCTGTCCTACGCACTGCTGCTCGCACTGGATTTCGACATTTACCTGATCGACGAAGGCATGCCGCACACGACCGATGTCGAATTCAATCGTCGCGCAGGCAATATCCTCAGCGAGCGGATGGAAACGGCAACCCTCGTTATCGTGTCGCATTCGCCAGAAATACTTGAAAAATATTGCCATTCGGCGGGTGTTTTGCGCAACGGACAGTTGTATATGTTCGATGAACTGCAAGAGGCAAGGCGGCTTTATGAATACGAAGGCTAAAGCTCTGAAATACCGGATCCGCCCGTCGGCACCGCTGGCGGCCGAGGTTCCGGACGAAGCTTTCGATCAGCCTGAGACCGCTGCGGGTAAAAACCCAATGGACGAGTTCCGGGACAGGTCGGCCGAAACTCTGGATGCAGATACGACGACATCAGGCGAAGCATTCGCAGACGACATCGCCGCAATCCGCCGTGAGGGTCTTACTGGTCGACAATTGCGTATGGCCCGCCGGCTGGCGCAGAAGAACGGTCTTGCGCCAACGTCAGATTTCGATGCTGTGCGTTTGTTGCGCGCACGCGGTGTGGATCCGTTCCAACGCGAGAATATGTTGGAACTGGTGGTCGAAAACCCGCAGGATCAGGCAACACAGTCGCATAATGTCCCCCAGGCTTCGGTAGCGCCCACACAGGTGATGCCTGAAGACCACCGAGTCTATCAGGTGCGCGCTGTTCGCGAAATTCAGCGCGATATTGCCAAGCGGCGACGCGCACGGTTGGCAACCCTGTTGGCGCGACTGACCGTATTTGTTCTGTTCCCGACCTTCATAACCGGCTGGTATTTCTACGTTTTGGCGACGCCGATGTATGCCACCAAGTCAGAGTTTTTGATTCAGCAGTCCGACGTTACGGGCTCGTCAGCGATGGGCGGACTGTTCTCCGGGTCGTGTCGGGAAGTTGGTGGAAATTTGAAGGTGGCGTAATCTCCGGGTGAATCAAACCCACCCAATCGGCGGCTGGTACCGCCTTAGGAGATCACGCCATGACCAAGACTACAGACACGAGCCCCATTTCGCTACTTGCATGTGAAGAAGGCTTTGATCCGATCGAAGATCGGCTGCGCGCCAACATCCGCGGCACGATCGAGGCCGTTTTCAAGGAAGAACTGGACGGCTTTCTTGGCCGTTTGCGGTATGGCCGGGACGCCGAGGCGGTGAAAGGCTATCGCCACGGCCACCGGGACCGTCAGATCACCGGGACATTTGGCACCGAGACGATCAGCGTACCCCGCGCCCGGGTTGAAGATGAAGTCGGTAAGGCTAGTGAATGGCGCTCAAAAGCGTTGCCGCGCTACCAGCGCCTGACCAAGACGGCCGAAGCGTTGATTGCGTCGGTTTATCTCTCGGGCACCAACACGCGGCGTGTGAAGCGCGCGCTGTTTGCGCTGTTCAAGGGGGCTGTCGGCAAAGACGTCGTCAGCCGCGCTTGGCGCAAGGTGAAGACCGACTGGGACGCCTGGTGCGCCCGCAGCCTTGCTGATGAGGACATCGTTCGGCTCATCCTTGACGGCACCGTCATCACGACGCGTCTTGATCGGAAAGCGCAGAACATCTCGGTTCTGGCTGCCATTGGCGTGCGTCGTGATGGGCAGAAAGTATTGCTTTCCATCATGAATATGGGCGGGGAGAGCACAGCCGCCTGGCGTCAGTTCATTGACGACCTCGATGCGCGGGGCCTCAAGCGGCCCGAGTTCGTGATGGTTGATGGCGCGCCGGGATTGGAGGCCGCGCTGGTCGCGTTGTGGGGCCAAGACTTGCCGATCCAACGCTGCACTGTTCACAAGCATCGCAACCTGCTGGCCCACGCCCCAAAACATATGCACGAGGAGCTGGGCGACGATTATCGCGCCATGATCTACGCTGAAACCGCCGATGAAGTTGAGAAGCAGCGCAAATCCTTTCTACGCAAATGGCAGCTCAAGTGTCGAGCGGTCGCAGACAGCCTTGAAGAGGCCGGGGATCGGCTGTTCACCTTCACCCGCCTCGATCCGTCGCAGTGGAAGTCAGCTCGCACAACCAACGCTATCGAGCGCCTGAACGAGGAGTTTCGCCGCCGGATCAAAACACAGACCGTGCTGCCCTGCGCTGCAACCGTGCCGATGCTGCTTTGGGCGCTCCTCGCCTCAGGCCAAATCCAGATGCGCAAGGTCGACGGCTGGGAAACGCTCGCGCAACCAATTGAACCAATGACACTTGACCTCGTCGCCTGATCAGGCGCAAATCAAAACGCTCGGAGAACGCCGCCGGAGAATTTCCACCACTTTCGAGACACAACCGTTCTCCGGAACCAGTTTCGCGACCAGCCAGGATTCGATCACCGTCCAAAGCTATCTCGAAAGCCGCGAGGCGATGCTGCGCCTGGATCGCGACATCGGATTTAAAGCGCATTTCAGTCAGGATGACATTGATTCACTGCAGCGCCTGGACCCGGATGCAACGAACGAAGCGGCTTACAAGCTTTATAAGAAGCAGGTGACGATCGGCTACGATCCGACCGAGGGTATCGTGAAGATGGAGGTCGTAGCCGCTGACCCAGCGGTCAGCGCTTCATTCTCGCGGGCTTTGATTTCTTACGCAGAGGAACAGGTCGACAACCTGACACAACGCCTTCGCGCCGATCAGATGCTCGGCGCTCGTGAAAGCTTTGACGAGGCTGAAGAAAAGATGCTCGCAGCACAGGCCCGCGTCCTCGACCTTCAAGAACGGCTTGGCATTCTGGACCCGAACTCGGAGTCCGCCGCATTGCTTACTCAGATCAATCGGTTCGAAACGGAATTGCGGGAAAAGCGTCTGGAACTTCAACAGCTGAACGACAATAGGCGCCCCAACCGTGCGCGAGTTGCTGGGGTCGAAGGAGACATAAAGCGGTTGGATGATCTGGTCGCCGACCTGCGCGGCCAACTCACAGGGGAGACTGACACCAGAGCGTCGCTGGCCAGCATGTCCGGACAGCTGCGACTTGCAGAGACGGAACTTCAAACCCGCACAGTGATGATGCAGCAATCCCTGCAGCAGATGGAAACCGCCCGGATTGAGGCCAATCGCCAGGTCCGCTATCTGTCATTGGGTGTCAGTCCAATTGCACCGGATGCGCCAACCTATCCCAAATCATTCATCAACACGCTGCTGGCGTTCCTGATATTCTCGGGGATCTACCTGATGGCGTCGTTGACCGTGTCGATTCTGCGCGAGCAGGTCTCGGGGTAAGGAATTGCCAAGGTAACAGTTTGAACCTCTGCGTCTGGCAAGTCCCGGCGAGGCTGCGTAGCATCATCAGGATTCGCTGCCTGGGGTCCGGAATGACTGCTTTTCGCCTATTGCTCACCATTGCAATGATCACGTTGATTTCGTTTCCAACCGTAAATGCGCAGGTGGCGGACCCGACCGAGGCGAGTTCAGAACAAATAGCCGCAACCGCGGATGACGTGGCAATTGTCCGCCAGGTACGGTCGATGTTGTCGGAATTAGACGGGTATGATGACGTCGGCGTCGAGGTTCGCGCCGGTGTGGTGACGTTGACCGGAGAAGTTCTGGACGCAGAGGCGGCCAGCAACCTTATTGACCTGGTCGGGCGCGTCGAAGGTGTCCTGACAGTGCAAAGCCACATGAGCGAAACCACCGACATCGCGCGCCGCCTGAACCCGGCCGCAGATCGCGTGGCGTCGCGTATCTCGCAAATCGTCGCCATGCTGCCTTTGTTGCTTGTCGCCGTAATTGCCGCGGCGGTCGTCAGTGCGCTGGGTTTTGTCGCTGCGGGAATGCGTGGACCCTGGGACCGTCTCGCCCCCAATCCCTTCATTGCCGAAATCTTCCGCCAGATTATCCGGCTGGTATTTATCGTTGTTGGTTTGATCCTCGCCCTTGATATCCTTGGCGCGACGGCGCTGCTGGGCACGATCCTGGGCGCGGCCGGGATTATTGGTCTGGCCATCGGCTTTGCTGTCCGCGACACCGTAGAAAACTTCATCGCCTCGGTCATGTTGTCGATCCGCCGCCCCTTCAGCCCAAACGATCTGATCGAGATCGAAGGCGACGTCGGTAAGGTGATCCGATTGACCAGCCGGGCGACGATCCTACTGTCACTTGACGGCAATCACATTCGCATCCCCAACGCGACCGTCTTCAAAAGCCGGGTCATCAACTATTCCCGCAACCGTGAGCGGCGCTTCATGTTCGATATTGGTGTCGAATACGACAGCGATCTTGCCGCCATCCGGCAATTGATCGAGACAACCATACAGGACCTGCCATTCGTCCTCAGCGATCCCGCAGCCTCTACTTGGATCGAAGACCTGGGTGACGCCGGAGTTGTGCTAAGGGTAACCGGCTGGATCGACCAGCACTCAACCAGCTTTGTCGCCGCGCGCGGCTCGGCCATCCGTCACGCGAAGGATGCGATTGAAGCCGCTGGCGTGGAAATACCGGATACCACATATCGGGTCAGGCTGGATGGAGCGACAAGCGCGCCGTTGTTTGCCTCGGTGACCGAAAGAGACGCCAAGTCAGCGCCGCAACCCGTTTCGAAACCCACTGCCACGATCACGCTGCCTGAGGGCGCGGAAGAGGATGTTCAACCCGCTGATGAACAGGCGCTGGAGCGGCTGGTCGACACGGAAAGGCAAGAAGATGAACGCACGGACCTGTTGAACCGCGGCAGCGCATTAGAGTAGCGCTTGCTGGGCGACATTTTCGAGCGCGACCCACTTGCGAAGTGGCAACCACGCCAGTAAGTAGGCGCGCACAGTTGGGGTGTAGCCAAGTGGTAAGGCAACGCTTTTTGGTAGCGTGTATCGTAGGTTCGAATCCTACCACCCCAGCCACTACCGCTAACATATTGTTATTAATGTATGTTTTCAGAAATACGCGCGTGATTTCCGGCGCATTTCGAGGTATTTTTGTACCCCAGACGCCAATATTTGGTCTATTCTGCCTTCTTCTGCGAAAGGTCTGGAATCGCTATTTCCACGCTAGCAGTTTGACCGAATGTGATGGTCAGCACATCTGACGTGATGCTGCTGGTGATGCGTCCCGGCAAGGCCACAACAACAACTCGGACAATTCAGGATTTGAAAGACAAGCCAGTTGATCCCAAGAATTCCCATCTACCGCACCAAACCGCCAGCGCCCAGATTGGAGTGGCGGCCTTTGCCCTGTAAGCCATTGAAAATAATAAGTAACATTGAGCGCATCGAATGATGTAGTGAGAGTTCGAATCCTACTTGCCCAGCCAGCACCTTAAATATTTGATATTAATGGATAATCACGATAAATTCCTCGTGGTTTCCGGGGTATTTTGGGGTGTTATGATACCGCAGACACCGATTGGCGCGATATTCTGGTAAGGATCCCAAAAAGTCTGGAATCGGGATTTCCGCGCTAGCAGTTTGACCGATTGTGATGGTCAGTGCATCTGCCCTGATGTGGCAGTGATGCGGAAAAACTAATGTTCGCCCTCAAAGAATCGGCGAAATCCCTTTTTTTATGGAAAAGCAGTGCGTGTGCTTCGGCTCAGAGGGCTGTGAACTGTTCGCGTTGCTCTGACCAAACCGGCGAGAACGCATGCCGCATCAACCAGTCGGATGTCAGACCAACGGGCTGTTTACCGCTCCGAACATTGCGGATCGTGTCCGGAGCCAGGAACGCCAACTCGATCAACTGCTGTATGCGCCGTTTCGAGACACCCTCCGCGTCAGCAATCTCGCCGAAGGTTTTACCGGAACAGACCATATCAAAATACCGATGCGCGCGCCCGATGTTGCGCAGCAGTGTTTCGTCGATCTCGATAGGTTCGTTGCCGATAACGAGCTTGGTTTCGACCCCGCGCTTGCGGTGCTGAAACGGGGACGCGACCTTCAGGAGGTCATCGACAATTCGGGCTTGATCCAAGTCCAATGCGGTTGCGAGGTGTTCGGCTGAGATTGAAATTTTGATTTTGCCGGGTGCTATGTCTATACGGTCGACAAGCGCCAAATGGACATCGCGCGGATCATCAGGTGTGCTGGGATTTGGTTCCGCTAGCAGCCCAAGTTTGATCCCAAGTTCAGCAGTCTCTTCGGTTGTGGCATCTTGAAGAACGCCCGCCTGGAACTCCGGGCTGCTCATGTGCCGGTTGATCAGAACGGCAACTTTTTCCTCCAGCTCCGGTGCCGGCAATCGCCAGCCGGAGGGATCACGGGGCGCGGAGCCGCGGATCAGACGATGGGATACATAATACCTGCGCTTGAGCCCTTTCGAAGTTTTTGAGTGGCTGGGTGTGAGGCGGTCACCTGTCTGATCAAATATCTTGCCTGCGAGCCGAGAGACGGACTTCCGGGCACCATCGCGGTTGCGCTTCGTGAATGTCCGATCCTTTGCGGAATCCGATCTGAGGTGCTCCTGTATACTATCCCAAACCTTCGGCTGTATCAGAGGCTCGTGCTGGCCGGGGTAAACCTTTGCATGGTGCCGGATGCGACCTGCATAAACCGGGTTGGTCAGAATGTAGTGAATATGGCCATAGCTGAAGGCCGCACCGCCTTTCACCCGTCCTGACACGAGCGTCCGTACCGGGGTCATTATTTCCTTGGCATCGACGGCTTCTTTGACCTGCCGAACGTTTCGGTGCTCAAGGTAGAGGTCATAGATTCCCCGGATGACAGCGGCATCAGGATCTGTAATCTTCAGTGATCGGCCATCGGCTGCGTAGCCCAGCGGCACGGTTGCCCCCATCCACATGCCCTTCTTTTTTGAAGCCGCGATTTTGTCGCGGATACGCTCTGCCGTCACCTCGCGTTCAAACTGAGCAAAACTGAGAAGCATGTTCAGTGTCAGCCGCCCCATACTGGTCGCAGTGTTGAAGGACTGCGTGACGGACACGAACGACGTCTCCGCCGCATCCAACCGTTCAACCATCTTTGCAAAGTCAGCCAGCGAACGTGTCAGCCGGTCGATCTTATAGACGACGATTTGGTCTACCGATCCTCGATCTATATCGGCAAGCAGGCGCTGCAGGTCGGGCCGCTCCAATGTGCCACCAGAGATTCCGCCGTCATCATAGCGTTCGGGCAGAAGCACCCAACCTTCGGCCCTCTGGCTGGCAATATAGGCGGCACAGGCTTCATACTGTGCGTCAAGCGAATTGAATTCCTGCTCCAAGCCGTCTTCGGAGCTCTTGCGGGTGTAGATGGCGCAACGGATCTTTTTCATTATCCGGGTCCCGCCTGGCTATTCAGACCGAAGAACCTTGGACCTGACCACGTAGTTCCGGTGATCCGCAATGCGATGGCCGACAGAGATTTGTACTCTGCACCATCCATACGGAAACCATCGTCCGTAACCTCTACTTGATAACGCTGACCGTTCCATTCCCGGACAAGCTGCGTGCCAGCCCGGAGCTGCGGTGCCTGCGCCTGTACCGATTTGCTCGCAGCTGCTGACCTCAATGCGCGCTTCAGGTCTGGCTTCGGGCCACCGAACTTCTTGCACTGCATGTGCCAAATCACGGCCTTGCGCATGAAGATCATCGACAAGAAGTGAGGCGGGGCGTCCTCAAACGCCTCCGCCCAGGCCACTCGCAGGGCCGCCCGATCCATCTGAGCGAGCTCCTCCCAGCGCGCGTTGACGGTTTGCTCGCCAGACATCAGCCGGTTTCCTCCACTGATTTGTCCAGGATGCGATAGCACGACGGCTTTCCATTTCCCGGTTTCTCGGTGGAGATTTCAAAAACCCGCCTTGCGCAGGCCTGTTAGAGCCGCTCGCGTTGTATGCGGTAACCAGCCTAACTTTTCGCTGATCGTGGCAACGTCAGCCCCGGTCTTCCGGGTTAGCAACTGCATCAGCTGCGCTTTCTTCGTCTTCGGTTTGGTCTGCTTTGTCATGCTGTCTTCTCCTCGTTCCGTTCAGACAGGACCGACTTGGTCCTGCTACTGATCAGAGCCCGGTCACCCGGGCGGAGAAGACGGCACGCGGTTCAAACTGTGTCGCGACACGGACACTACCGCTCTGCTTCGCCCACAAGTCCAGTTGAAATATGACCGCTTAGCGTGGAAAAGCAGTCATCCGACAAAAATAGTCAGATGACCGGATCGAGCCGATTGTGTTGAAAAACTCTTCCTTGATCGGGAGGCCATTCGCTGATTCAATTCCTTTGAGAATTGGGGGATCTGGCGATGATGGGACCAAAGCAGGAAGCGCAGGCAGCACTGTTTTATGAGTTTTCATTGGAGGACCATGTCCCGCAAGATCACCTACTGCGGTCGATTGATAGGTTCGTTGATCTGAGCAGTATCCGGTCGCATCTGTCGGATTTCTACAGCCACACGGGCCGCCCATCTATCGACCCTGAGCTTCTGATCCGAATGCTTTTGGTGGGATATTGTTTTGGCATCCGTTCAGAACGACGCCTTTGCGAAGAGGTACATTTGAACCTCGCCTATCGCTGGTTCTGCCGCCTCGAGCTGACCGACCGCCTTCCTGATCATTCGACCTTTTCCAAGAACCGGCATGGCCGGTTCCGCGAGAGTGACTTGTTGCGTCATGTGTTCGAGATGACGGTTGCGCGTTGCATGGCGGAAGGGCTTGTTGGCGGCGAAGGGTTTGCCGTGGACGCCAGTTTGATAAGTGCCGACGTCCAGAAACAGAACTCCAGCAATCCCGAGGATTGGGCCACGCGGGATACCGATCCGAACACCGCGCCACGGGCGGTGCGCGAGTATCTCGACACTTTGGATGACGAAGCCTTTGGTGCAGCCACCACGGTCAAACCAAAGTTCACCGCCCATGCCGACCCGGCCAGCCAATGGACCGCTGCACGTAAAGGCCCAGCGTTCTTTGCGTATTCCACCAATTATCTGATCGATACCGATCACAGCATCATCATGGACGTTGACGCCAGCCGGTCCAACAAGACCGCTGAAGTGGGTGCAATGCGCAAGATGATCGACCGCACCGAAGAACGTTTTGACGTGAAGCCCGATTGGATTGCTGCGGACACCGCATATGGATCAGAAGACAATCTTGTCTGGCTGGCGTTAAAGCGCCAAATCCTTCCCTTCATCCCGGTCTTCGACAAAGGTGAGCGCACGGATGGAACGTTCTCACGATCCGACTTTACATGGGACGATGATAACGACCGCTATATCTGTCCGGGCGGTAAAGAGATGAGGCATACATGGCGCACCTATTCCGACCCGGCCCGGAATGTACCGAGTTGGAAAGCCCGCAAGTATCGCGCGCTAAAGTCCGACTGCACCGGGTGCGCATTGAAGGAAAAATGCTGCCCCAACTCAGAGGCCCGCGCAGTTCATCGCGAAAAGTATGAGATCGTTCGGGACTTCGCCCGCCAATGCACCGCATCAGAGTACAATGTCATCGCGCAGAAACGACGCAAGAAGGTCGAGATGCTCTTCGCCCACCTCAAACGCATCCTTGGCCTCGGGCGACTCCGATTAAGGGGGCCGTGTGGCGTTCAAGATGAGTTCACCCTCGCAGCAGCCGCCCAAAACCTCCGAAAACTAGCCAAACTAAAGCCGCTGACGCTAACCGCAGCGTAGCACGGTGGTGCGCTTTGGATTGCTCAACAAAATATGTGGATCACCTGGCGCCAAAGCATAAAGCCCAACGACTTTTTCAACAAAATCAGCCCACAGCGGCGTATGCCGCGCAACGTTTGAACGTCCGCAACGCGCATTAAGCCGAAAGTTCTGCACTGATAGGCCGCCTGAAGGACAACTTAAACTGTCTTTAATTTGAAGGACGATCCTATTCAAACCGGAAGAGTTCTAAGGTCTCAGGTCAGGCTGAACTGATCGTCACACGCTGCGCGATAATCTGGAGTTTGCTTCAAAATGGAGTGGCTTCAATCTAATGCGCGATAAGCCTCCGACATTCCAAAAGCTTCTGGGCCAAATTGTTTGAGTGCGGCCTCAGATCGCATGATTGGTGGAACCCGGACCGCCATCACTTTGACCCGTTGCCCATAGCGCAACGTTTCGTTGGTAATTGGCATAGCGGTCTCTGCGTCGAGAATTGAAATAATATCTGGCACAATCGCCAGCACTTCTCCGTCAACGCGGGCGACCAAGTTTTCATTCTGGAATTCGATGATGCAAAGGCCACTTGGATTATCGATGGAGACACTACCCAAGGTGAATCCTTCGCTTGTGCGTCTGTCTACATCGGTGATCTTTCCATCAAAGATAACGCGGCCAACTACATAGCTTGTCGTCGCCAGAAAGGTGCACAACTCGTCGATTGGGTCGTGTTTGCGAGAACGGGAATTCCGGATGATTTCTCCGATCCGCCGCGCGAGTGTAAGGGTATGCTTGACCGCACTGCGTTTTACTTCCGCCCCGCTCATGGGGTAATTCGCAAAATATGCGGTCCCTCCGAAACGGATTGTAATACCACGAGCGATCCATTCCATGCGATGGTTGTCATCGGTCATCACCAACGATGTATCACCCTTTTCGTCAGAAATCCCCAACGGGCACCCTTTGACGCCTTCAATAGCGAAGGTTTCCATCTGCAGTTCCGGAAAAGCGCGTCCCTGACCATCCGCATCGACCACCGGGATACCCAACCGTGCGCCGACAAACAGCGGAATTGTCGAGTTGATGCCGCCAACCTCGGTCGGCATTGTCGCGTCAGCTTGCCTGCCGAGTTCTTTTTCGACAACGCGCAGGGCTCGGATCGGCTCTTCGCCCGACGGGATCTTTTCAAGCAACACTGTTGGTGCGCCCATCATCGCCGTTGGGATAATCAGTTTGCCGTCGTCCAATCCGTCGGGATCAATAATCTCGATCTTCCGACCAGCGGCCAGCTCTTGTTTGACCATCAGCCCGCCGATGTAGGGATCGCCACCGCCACCTGCACCCAAAAAAGCGGCGCCAGTGCACAGGTCGTCAACATCTTCAAATTTCAGTTCCATGTTGCTTCCTAAATTGGCAGATCGCCTACGGCTTTGACGCGAAGTCGTGTTGGGTTGCCGGGCAAATAGCTGATCGGCACTTGTTCCACTTCGATGATTTCGACACTCGCGGCGGTCGCGCCTGCGTTGATCGTCTTGTCCTTGGCCTCTTGACGCGCCTCATCCAACACCATTCCCCGGTTGGCCTCGTTCAGCGTCACCACACGTTCGACCTCGCCGGAAACCTGCGCAATGGCTGCTCCGACGGCATTGGCAACGGAGGAAAATTCAGGCCGCAAAACATTCGAGACTGACTGCACCGGCCAATCCACCAGGATTGCGCCACCTCCGACAACCAGCAGGGGCAGGTCAGCGGCTTCGGTTTTCATGCGCTCAACATTTACGTCCAGCATTTGCCGAATCGACGCGCGCGCTGCATCGACAGTTGCCTTATCTGCCCGAACCAGGGATTTGTCACCAATATCGGCCCAGCCGCCTGCAACCGCTATATCGGTGGCTGTCAGCATGTCCCCGCCAAAACATTGGGCACGATTTGTCAGCTCATACCCAACCGATTCTGGCCCAACCAAACGCCCTTCATCCCGCACAAGGCTGCCTCCGCCCAGGCCGACAGCCAAAACGTCTGGCATGCGGAAGTTCGTTTTCACGCCACCCACATCGACAAAGTTGGTCGATTGGCGCGGAAAACCATTGCGTAGCATGCCGATGTCAGAAGTCGTGCCGCCGATATCCACCACCATCGCGTCCTGAATACCGGCCAGATAAACCGCACCGCGCATCGAGTTGGTGGGACCAGAGGCAAAGGTCAGCACCGGATAGCGTTGCACGTCATCGGCCCGCATCAGCGTCCCGTCATTCTGGCTGATGAACAGTGGCACATCTAAGCCAAGCTCGTGCAGGGCGCGACGGAAGGCCTGCACGACATGGCCAGACAATTGGGATAATGCGGCGTTGATGATCGTGGAATTCTCGCGTGGCAAAAGGCCGAACTGGCCCAACTCGCAAGAAAGTGAAACTGCGATATCAGGAACCTCGTTTTGCACGATCTCGGCAGCGCGGCGTTCCATGTCACCGTTCATAGGCGAGAAAACCGAGGTGATCGCCGCTGTCTGGATGCCGCTTTGACGAAATGCGCGCGCGGCCTCGAGAACGGCGAATTCATCCAGCGGTGCGATTTCACGGCCGTCAAACTCGTACCCACCGCCAACCAGATACGCATTGCGGCCAACTTCGTTGATCAGGTCATCTGGCCAATCCGTAAGCGGCGGAATGGCCGAGGTGGCGGGAAGCGCCAGACGGATAATTCCAACCGGTAGCAAGGACTTGCGCTGAATAACTGCGTTGGTGAATTGCGTAGTGCCGACCATCACGCAATCAACGTCGGCGCGATCAACGCCAGCATCCGAAATGGCCTGTGTGATTGCCGCGACGATCCCTGAATAGACGTCCACCGTGGTCGGGGTCTTGCGCCAGCCAAGGACGCCATTGGCCGCCAGGACAACGGCATCGGTATTGGTGCCGCCGACATCCACGCCGATTTTCATGCCATCACCACGCCACTGTCAGCGTCCCAAAATACGGCAACTTCTTCGGCCATATCAAGACGGGGAAGGTCGGGGCGATTGGCAACTTCAACCATCAAATCCTGGTCAGCGATCTGAATACGGTATCGCACGACCGACCCTTGATAGATCGTTTCGGCAACGGTCCCAGTCAGTTTTGGCTGTTCGTCCGCGTCAAGAGCATGCAGCCGGATCATTTCGGGGCGCACAAGCAATGCGACGTCCTGATCCTTAGAAACCGAGCTGTTTTGCGTAAGTCGCCCGGTAACCGTAGCGGTGCCAATACGGATGGAACTGACCGCGCCATCTACTTCTTTAACTGTGCCGTTTAACAAATTAGATTCACCGATGAATTCGGCGATGAATCGCGATGCGGGTTGCTCATAAATCTCGACGGGGGTGCCAATTTGCAGCACGCGGCCCTGATCCATGACAGCAATACGGTCTGACATCGTCAGTGCCTCGGACTGGTCATGGGTTACGTAAATTGTTGTGATGCCGACAGATCTTTGGATGTTCTTGATCCAGAATTTCATCTCTTCGCGCATCTTCTTGTCGAGCGCGGACAAAGGTTCGTCCAGCAGTAAAATCTCAGGCTCGATCACCAGCACGCGTGCCAGCGCCACGCGCTGTTTCTGACCCCCCGAAAGTTCGCGTTCGTACCTGTCTTCAAAGCCGGTCATGCCAACCTCGGCCAAAGCGGCATCAACCTTTTGCTTTATTTCGGCGCGGGGCAATTTGCGTTCGACAAGACCGAAGGCGATGTTATCAAATACGGTCATATGCGGAAAAATTGCGTAATTCTGGAACACGATCCCAATGTCGCGGGCCTCGGGCGGAAGGGCCGTCACATCCCGCCCGTTAACATGGATTGTGCCGGTGGTCGGCTTCACGAACCCGGCCAACATCCGCAGCGTCGTGGATTTGCCACAGCCAGAGGGCCCGAGCAGAGAGAAAAATTCGCCCTGTTCGATTTGCAGATCCAAATCTGCAACGGCAACCGAATTGCCGAAGTGTTTTGAGATCGTGCTGAATTCTACGTAGGCCATCAGGTTTCCTTGGAGTGTGGCCGGGAGCGGATGCCCCCGGCCATTGTTTTTCAAAGACCGAAGATCTGGTTCAGCCTGTCGGTGATGTCTGCCTTGTTTTCCACAAAGAAATCCCAATCCGGAACCCAATAGGCAGAGACAGCGTCAGCCGTATTGGTTGCCCCTTCAGCGGCAAGCGCTGAAGGCATGGCAGCCTTTCCATTGGTCGGACGCCACAGGAATTCTTCCCCAAACGGTTCAAGAAATTCTGGCGACAGGGTGCGGTTCAACAGGGCCAGGGCCAGCTTTTTCTGCATCGGATCCGCATAACGGCTGATCGTTTTGGTTTGAGTCAGAATTGGCTTGCTGTCCCACTCCCAGACATCGACTGGCGCCCCTTGCTTTTTCAGCGTCAAAGCCTCGCCTTCGATGTGCACCGCAATATCAACCTCACCGCGCTCCAGAAGCGACAGCATGTTGAAGGTGAATTCGCTGATCTTCATCGGCATAGCACCCTCAAGTGCAGTGAAGGCAGCTTCCATGTCGTACTGGTCTTTGCCAAACTCTTGTGCAGTCGCCATGAAGAACGCGTGCATCAAACCGTTTTCGGTGGCGTAGGTGCCCCGCTTGTTGACGAAACGCTCGGCAAAGAAGTCGCGGAAGTTGCTCACCGGCGCGCCACGGTCGGTGCGATAGGCGTAGACATATGGCTGATAGGCCCAGGTCACGCCTGCGCCACTCGCAAAGGCAAAGTCCCAGCAATCAGCGGCGTTGGGGACATTGGCCTTGATCTCGTCCGTTGTCAGGAAAAAATCACCAGCGGCATTGGTTTGCATCAGGTTTGGCAGGTTCCAGTTCGCGACGTCATATACCGGATCGTTGGCACCTTGGGTCACAAATTTCGGGAACCAGGGGAAAGAGCTGTCCCAGTTCAGCTTGCAATTGAAGTCCTTCTCGAATTGGTCTGTCAGCGCCTTGCGTACGAACTCTTCCCAGCCGCCGCCCCATTCCGCGACATTCAACGTCGCACCACCAGCGTCAAAGACGCCGCCATCATAGACAACGTCCTGTGCCCAGGCGTGGTTGATGTAGAACATGTTCGGAACGGCCGCAGCTGCGCCCAATGCTGCCCCGCCTTTCAGAATCGATCGTCTGCTGTGTTTCTTTTGAGTGGTCATCTGTCTTACTCCCTTGGTTGGTTTGGAATTAGCCGTCCTGCCGTTCCAGCAAGCGGCGGATGTTCACCAGCCGGTTCGTAAGGAGAACCGAGGCGATAACGAGGGTGATTGCAAAGATGCCTGCGGCGGCGGCATC
This sequence comes from uncultured Paracoccaceae bacterium, assembly GCA_943787785.1. Lineage (GTDB taxonomy): Bacteria > Pseudomonadota > Alphaproteobacteria > Rhodobacterales > Rhodobacteraceae > WLWX01. Next base: position 327,414 of record CALSNT010000017.1, read on the forward strand.
GGGTTCAAATTTGTAGCGCAGCGAATTGTACATCGCGATTGGCAGCGGTTCAGAGTTCGGCGCTGACAGGAACAGCGACACCTCGAACTGGCCAAAGCTGACGATAAAGGCGAAGATAGACCCCGCCTGAATTCCCTGGGCGATGTTGGGAAATGTGATCTTGCGAAACGCCCGCATGGGTGATGCGCCAAGGCTTCGCGCGGCCTCCTCCAGAGAGACATCGAAGGTCGCCAGCGATGCGCCGACCGTGCCAATAACATAGGGAGTCGAGTACAGGATATGCCCGATCCACAATCCCCAGATCGTGCGCGAAATGCCCAAACCACTCGTTATGAAGAACGCATAAAGCGCAAATCCTACAACCACTCCTGGCAGAACCACTGGTGACAGAAAGAACGCCCGCAGGGCCGCCCGCCCGATGAAGCGCGACCGCGCAAGGAAGAGGGCAGCCGCCGTGCCCAGGATGGTCGAAACCACCATCGTCATCAGCGCAAGCTTGAATGAAAAGAAGAATGCCGACAGGTATTTTTCCGAGTTGAGGAAAGAGATGACCCACCGCAGCGACAGCCCTTTTGGCGGGAAGGTCAGAAACTCGCCTGTTGTCAGACCCGCCAGCACCACGACGAGGATCGGGAATAGCAGATAGCAAAAGCCGAGGATCGCAAGCACCAGCATCGGCAACGGGATCTTGCGTTCCATCAGGCAAGCCCCCCGGAGCTACGGTTTCCAAGTTTGAGGTAGACCGCTACAGCCGTGGCACTAATCAAAAACAGGATCACCGCGATCGTTGCGCCAAACTGAAACCGCGCGCTTTCCGCAACCTGCTGGTAGATGTGGATCGGCAGAACTCCGACGCGGAAGCCACCCATCAGCGCGGGCACAATGTAGGATGAGATCGACAACGCGAAGACCAGCAGGGAGCCCGATAGGATACCAGGCATCGAGGCGGGCAAGGTTACCCGCATGAAGGCGCGACGCCGGGACGCGCCCAGCGAACGCGCGGCTTCTTCAAGGCTTGGGGGAATGCCCTTGATCACCCCAACAAGCGTCAGGATCATGAACGGCAGTGCGAACTGGACAAGGCCGAAAACCACACCGCGGAAGTTATACATCAGGGCGACGGGGCCGTCTGTCAGCCCCAAGCCTTGAAAAATCTGGTTGATCAGACCGTTGTCGCCCAAGATCACCATCATCCCATACAGCCGAATGACCATATCCAGTTGCATCGACGCCAACACGAGGATCAGCAGGAACGTATTGCGTGCAGGGTTTTCGGTCTTGGCTATGACAAATGCCATCGGGTAGGCGACGACCAGAGTGATAAGCGAAACGATGCTTGCCAAAAGGACTGAGCGCCCGGCCGCCATCAAATAATTAGAGCGTGAGAAAAAGCGGATGTAATTGTCAAAAGAAATGTCTGACACGACGGCGACCTGTCCGACCTTCGCCGGATTGAAAGAGGTTGCGAAAAGCAGCCCGACCGGGATCACAAAAAACAACACGAAGAATGCGACCAGTGGGACGACCAATAGCCATTTCAATTGATGTTGCGATAGGCCGCTTGCGCCGATTGCCAAGGCCTTAGTCATCCCTTTTGCCTTTCATCAAGGCGTCTAGGGCAGTCCATCCTTCAAATCCGGCTGTGAGTTTTGAATCCGGATATGGGTAGATTGATTTGTCGTTCTTTTGCCCGCTTTGAATTGCTTTGTGTGCAAATTCGATGGCATTCAGCAAAGGGTCGATGACACTTATTCCGTCAAGTGCGGCACTGACCTCATCCGCAAACCCAAGCATCCCTGTGCAGCCAAAGACGATGGATGTTGCTCCTCCGCTAACGGCTTGCCTTGATCCATTGATGGTCCCGGCGAGTGCCGTTTCGCGGTCAGTTTCAAGGGCAAGCACTGGAACGCCAATACCGATCGTTCCACTCAACCTGTCCCCCAGACCGTATTTGCGTGCCAGATCGGCAAAGGCACGTTCTTGACGCTGCAGGACAGTGATCACGGCAAATCGCGCGCCAGCCGCCCGCATTGCCGCCTCTCCGCATCCGATCACCGGGATCGAGACCGCTTCGCGTGCAGCATCAAGACCAGGGTCAAGCATGCAATCAATCACGACGGCCTGTGCGCCGTCCGCTTCGGCCATAATCGCGGCATCAACGACGCCTGGAGCGGCCAAAACCTCGTCAACGGCAGATTCAATCGAAGCCGGGCCATTAGAGATTTGCGCATTCGTCACTTTGCACCCATGCGGTGCGGGCAAAGCAGCAGCGCGAAAACCCTGCGTGACGATTGGCGTGATGACGTGGACCCAGCCCAAAAATCGAATCCCCCTGATCCGGTTGGTTTGCACGCCCAAGCCTGATTACTGAGTGCGATGTATGCGACTACCCAATCGGGTAGTTATGCATGAATGATACCAAGCTCCCTTGCCTGATTGACTGCGCGCGCACGATTATCGACCCGAAGCTCGCCATAAATCTGCTTGAGGTGATATTTGACTGTGTTTGTCGACACGCCCATGACTCGGCCGATTTCCTTGTTGGAATAGCCATGTGCCAGAAGTTCTAAATAGCGTTTATTCAGAGGGACTTGCTGGTTCTCGGAGGGGCCTGTCTCCGACAGGTCTGATCCCGACGACCAGTGATGTATGATTTCCGACAACTGGCGACGCTGCACCGTACTGATTGGAACTTTCACGTGTTCGCCATCCAAAACAGCCTGCACTGCGGGACGCAGTGGCAAACCCTCATCCAGGATAAAGCGCCTGAATGGTTGGTTACCAAGCAGACGGATTGCAGACAAAAGCGCGCTGGTCGCATCACGCCGCGAATTTAACTGCAAATGGGCCTGCGCACGGATCACTCTCAACTTGGCCAGCGACAACAACTGCCCGCCGCGAATTGTGGTTTCTTCAGCCAGCTCCACAAAATCAAGCGCGCGCTTGGGGCGGCGGGCACGGACCAGCCAGCGTGCGATTGCAACATTTGTGGTTCCGTGACGCAGCCCCCAATCCTTGTCAGGCTGGTCTGCGTCGAGCTTGCCAGGATCGAGCCCAATACTCTGCATTTCCTTGTTGGCGGTTTCGATCTCATCGCTGAGTGTCAGTGCGCGAATACGCTCGACCGCCATCAGTCGGGCCAAACGCGGCATTTGACGGTCGCGGGCGGCTGCATCCGCATGGGCGAGTTCCGTCAGGGCACCTGGCAGACCGGCCCGCACATAGGCAAGACGGCCCCGAACACGGTAAGTTGCCGCCAGAATATCCAACCATGCGTCTGCGTGCTCTATGCTAGTCAAGGCGTCGTCCAGCAATGATTGGGCGACCCCCATTTCATTCATTTCGTAGTAAACTTCGGACTTCAAAGCCTGACAAATTGCACGCAGACCCTGCGGGTCACCTGTCAGTTGGTCCAGGCTTGCTTCCATATCATCATACTGGGCAATCGCGCCGCTGAGGTCACCGCGCATCATGCGGATTTGACCAAGATGCGTATGCATATGCAAAGACCCAAATTGCGCATCACCTAGCCGATACAGCCGGATTGCGTTCTCTGCATGATCCTGTGCGCGGTCAAATTCTCCGCGGTGAAGCGCCGCGGTCGATAAATGATTGAATGTTAACGCCTGCCCAACAAGATCATTGGCTGGCAAGGTGGACAACAATTGGGTGAGCCGAGTGGAGTCTTCTTCCGTCAAAGCGCGGTCTTCGTAGACCCTTACGTGAGCATCAACCAGCAGGATGTCCGGTGCAAGCAGCTCGGCACTTGAGGCGTTTTTGTCGGTGGCCACTTCCAAAATATTCAGGCGTTCCCGCGCACCGATCGGATCGCCGATCTTTGCAAGAAGGAACGCAGAGGCAAGAGTTGCCTGCGGAAATTCTTCAATACGAGCGAGGTCAAAAACAAACTTGTCTGTGACGAGCGTTGCTGGCGCCCTCATGTAAGTACGCCAATCGCTACCGTCTTCGATCTGTTCCGCAGATGAAGTTATCCACGCCAATTTTTCTGCTTTGTCTTCGACCATCTTTGGATGATACCGTCGCTCAAAAGGAAATCAACGACAGCTTCATTGCGCTACTAGACGCGCCATAGACAGGCCACACAAATGAGTTGGACAAGTTTAGTGGCTAGGTTGTCGATTTAGAAAAGACGATGCCCCCGCGCCGACCGAGTAGGTAGAAAGGGAATTTTTTCCCAACCCATGACAGCTGTTGGCTGAAATCCTTAGTCGGAAAATTCTGTAGATGACCCTGGTGCCCCGAGACCTTGCTGAAGACCGACGCTCCCGATTGCTTGAGGAATGGTCATTGGTCAAAATGAACGGAGAGCGGTCGTTCGACAACAGGCAGCCTATGTCGGCAAAGTCTAAGGTTTGTGGCTGCTGTCAGCGTGAGCTGCAGCGGCGACAAATCCGACAAGGAGGAAAGCGCGGGCAGGTTTGCGATGCTATGGGGATTTTGCGTTACGGCTGCAGTGGTCGACTGGCAGAGCGTGCGATTGAATGACGATAGCCAGCGCAAGTATGTCGATTTTCCTGAGATGACCTAACCGACTGGCATTTCTTCACACGGTCATAGACCCTGTGCAGGATAAGATTTCTTGAGATGGCCGCAGTGACCGGTCCGATGCCTGCGCAAGCCAAGGTCGGGTTTTCTTGTTGTATCATGCGGCGTCCTCCCATGGTGGAGCTCGGGACTTTGGGGTTTGTCCGCGCAGGAAGGTCTGGATGATGCGCATTTGCCCCCCACATTTGGGGCAAGGCTGTTGCTGTTGGGGATCGGAGGGATCGTCACTTTCGGCCTCAACTGGCGTTTGGCTCGGTTTCGCATCAAGCAAGCGTCTGATCGTCTCTATTCTGCCTCGGCGGATGCCATTCGCGAGGAAGCCTGTATGTCGGATGCGATGGAAGCCAGAGGGCAGGACGTGGATCAGGAACCGGCGGATGAACTCGTCAGTTGGCAGGCGCATGACCCTCATGTGATCACCGCGTTTGATGCGGTAGTCTTTCCACCGGAAGGCCACGGTGTTGGCCTCGGCGCTGACGAGGCGATGGTTGGAGATCGCCACACGATGCGTGTAACGGCTGAGGTAAGCCAGCACGGCCTCGGGGCCCCCGAAGGGTGGTTTAGCATAGACAACCCAATCGGTTTTGCGCAGCGCTGCGAGATGGGCAGCGAAGATGCCGGGATCAGCCAACTCGGAGAGATCGTTGAAGAACCGCAGCTTGCCTGTCTTGTGCAATCTAGCCAACCCTTCCAGGAACAAGCGTCGGAACAACCGCGACAGGACCTTTACCGGCAGGAAGAACCCTGAGCGACAGGCGACCCAACGGCTTCCGTCGCGCGATAGCCCGCCACCAGGTACAATGACATGCACATGTGGGTGGTGCGTCATTGCGGAGCCCCAAGTGTGCAGTACCGAAGTCATACCAATCCGTGCTCCGAGGTGTTTTGGATCGGCGGCGATAGTCAGCAGCGTCTGGGCCGCAGTCTTGAACAGCAGGCCATAGACCGCTGCCTTGTTTTGATATGCAATGTCGGCGATCTGGGCTGGCAGCGTGAAGACAACGTGGAAGTATTCGACCGGCAACAGGTCCTCCATGCGCGCCAGCATCCAGTCTTGCGCCGCAGCGCCCTGACACTTCGGGCAGTGCCGATTGCGACACGAGTTGTAGGCGATGTGCTGATGATCACACTTGGTGCAGGCCGCGACGTGACCGCCGAGGGCAGCAGTGCGACAGTTCTCAACGGCGGACATCACCTTCAGTTGCGGTAGATTTAGGTGTCCTGCATGTTCACGACGATAAGCTGGCCCATAGTTGCGAAAGACGTCCGCGACCTCCAGTTTGGGACGGGGCACCGTGACTGGGCTTAACCCGGACCGGCATCTCGCTGCACGAGTAAATCGAGAGGGCTTATCACGCTCTGGATCGTCTTGGTGGCCACCTTCGTATAGACCGTCGTCGTTTCCAACTTGGCGTGCCCCAACAGCACCTGAATGACGCGGATGTCAGTTCCACCCTCCAGCAGATGCGTGGCAAAGCTGTGTCGCAGCGTATGCGGCGACACCTGCTTCTTGATCTCGGCAAAATCGCAAGCCACCCCAAAAGCGCGGTTGAACTGACGCGTCGAGATCGGATCGACGCGATTACGCCCCGGGAACATCCACCCTTTCGGGCGCGCTTCGCGGTAATATTCACGCAACAGATCCAGCAAACTTGGTGACAGCATCACCTGTCGGTCCTTGCGGCCCTTGCCTTGCTCGATCCGGATCAGCATCCGGTCGCTGTCAATGTCCTCAACCTTCAGATGGGTGACTTCGCTGGCGCGCAATCCGCCACCATAAGCCACGCTGAAGGCTGCCCGATACTTCAAGCCCTGGTCCCGGGGCAGCTTCCAAAATGCGGGCCACTTCTTCGGCGCTCAGCACAACTGGGATCTTCTTTGCTGCCCGCTGATACCGCATGTGCCGCTTCATCTCAGGCCGAGGACATGTCGCCGCAAAAAAGAAACTCAACACCGTCAGTCGGTTGTTGAAGGTCGGCGCACCAACGCCCGCTCTCTTCATATCGAGTTGGAACGCCCGCAGTTCTTCCGGCGTTGCCGTATCAGGCGCGTGTCCCAGAAACCCCGTAAAATCCCGCATCCCGCGCAGGTACATCGTTTGCGTCTTGGGCTGCAGCCCTTTGATCTGCATATCTTCAAGAAACCGCTGGCGCAGCGCAGGTACATATTGGTCCGTCATCGGAACCTCCTGTCATCAGATTGAGAAGGTCTCAATTGTCCAACAGGTCAGTCAGTTCACAAAATCACCGCGCGTCGACTCTGTGCGAAACACCAGCAACACAGCGCCAATACCGCGAGAGCGGTTTCGTCCTCGTCCCGCATCCCGGACATTCGAGCCTTTTCTGGCGAAGGTCTGCTTTCCGCGTAGGCCGACCTTCGCGAACTTAAAAGATGGATCGACGTCGACCAATGGCTGCTTCTTGCTGCAGCGGACGTTCGTAGAAACCAGGGCAATGACTGGGTTGCGGGGCGGCCTCAATGGGTCGATGCAACACATGCATTGAAACGCTCGGCTGGTGTTTCGTAGTTGAGCGTCTTTCGAGGTCTTTCGTTGAGCTGTCTGGCAACTGCGCTGAGCTTTGCCTGACTATGTATCGACAAGTCCGTGCCCTTTGGGAAGTACTGTCGCAGCAGGCGGTTCGTGTTTTCGTTTGTGCCGCGTTGCCATGGGCTGTGTGGTTCACACAAAAAGACTTCGATATCCGTCGCCAGGGCGAACGTCTTATGCCCGGCCATCTCTGTTCCACGATCCCATGTCAGAGAACGATACAGTTCTTTTGGTAGTTTGCGAGACTGCTTGATGAGCGCCTGAATGACGCTGTGGCTGTCTTTGTTGCTGACCTTGGCCAGCATCACAAACCGGGTGTGGCGTTCAACCAGAGTGGCGATGAAGCTGTTGCCGGAACCCGCAATCAGATCACCCTCCCAGTGTCCTGGCACGGCACGATCCTCGGCCTCTGCGGGGCGCTCCCGGATAGAAACCGCATCGTTGAACTTGCCCAATCCGCTGCGCTTCAGGGTGGCGTGACGGGATCGGCGAATGGACCTCGTGGCGCGCAGATGTGCCAGTAATTCCTTCTTCAGAACGCCCCGGGTCTGGATGAACAGGCTTCGATAGATAGTCTCATGTGAGATCCTTTTACCTTCATCATCGGGATGTTCACGCATCAACCAGCCTGCGATTTGTTGTGGGAACCAATTGCGCTTCAGCTTGGCTGATATCGCCCGACAGAGATAGACATTGCCCTCCAGCTTGCAGGGCTTTGGGCGGAGGGCACGGTCCCAGGCCGCAGCATCTGAGGGCGCTGCACGGTATTGTTTGGCACCACCATTACGCCGGACCTCTCGACTGATTGTGGACGCCGATCGGTTCAAAGCACGGGCAATCGACCGTAGGGAGACCTTCGCACGTAAGCCCCTCGATATCTCCTCTCGATCGCAGAGTGTCAGAGCGCGCCCGGATCTGATGCGGGCCGGTGGGCGAATGCCGCCAGTGCGAGCAAGGAGAGGATAGATCGAAGACGACTCGCGATCAAAAAGCCGACCTATAGAACTCATCGACTCTCCGCGTTGCCATCGATCCCATATCTCTGACTTCTGTTTGTCCGTGAAAAATATGCGACGACGATAGGCCATAACTTACACTCCATCTTTCCAAAAAGATTAAAGTGTTGCGTCGATCAGTTGAAACCGCCGGACAAAACGGGCTTTCGCTGCATGCGCCCAAATGGTCGCTTTCGACTCTTTGCTTCCGCCGTGGCAAGAGCTCGATCGGGAACAGGGTACTCGAAAGCTACGCGAATCATCGATTGTTTGACGCCAGATGAGCCACTCATCTGCCAAGTACAGATAATCCTCATTTTCAGCAGGACTGAACTCGGATATTTCCGCTGGGCAGAAATCTTGCACACTTGAAAGTCAAATAAATATGGAGGGCAATCAATCCCCTTGCCGATCAACTGTGCCGACCTTCGAATGCAGATTCACCGGCTGGGGACAAAGGCCTGCCATTTAATCGGATCGGCAAGACCGCCTTGCCTATACACGTCATAGAATAGATTGGCCCGTCAATTTCCAATCGGCGACAAACTTATCCAACCCCGAGGTGGTCAACGGATGTGCGATCAGTTGATGAATGACACTTGGCGGAATTGTCGCGACGTCTGAGCCTGCCAAGGCAGCTTCGGTCACGTGGTTTGCGGATCGAATTGACGCGCTGAGGATCTGGGTATCGAAGCCAAAATTATCGTAAATGCGCCTGATCTGAGCGATCAGATCCATACCGTCCAGATTGATGTCATCCAACCGGCCAACGAACGGCGAAATGTAGGTCGCTCCGACTTTGGCCGCCAACAACGCCTGGTTAGCCGTGAAGCACAGTGTAACGTTGGTTTTGACACCAACTTTTGTAAAATGGCTACACGCCCTTAGTCCGTCCATGGTCAGGGGCAATTTTACGACAACATTGTCGGCCAGCGCGGCCAGCTTGGTGCCCTCTGCGATCATTCCATCGGTATCTGTGGCGGATACTTCGGCAGAAACCGGCCCCGGTGTCGCGGCGCAAATCTCTGATATGACTTCGATGAAATCCCTGCCCGATTTGGCGATCAGCGATGGGTTGGTTGTCACCCCATCCAGCAAACCAGTTTCGGCCAATTCGAGGATTTCCTTGATCTCGGCAGTATCGACAAAAAATTTCACAATGTTTCCTAAATTTGATCGGGCGACCCGACGCTTCATTCTCCGTAGGGGACCCAGATGTTTTTCACCTGACTCGCGTGGCGAAGGAATTCGGTTCCTTCACCTTGAATTTCGTCAAACCAATTGCGGGCCTTTCCACCAGATACCCACGTGCGTTTGAGATTGATGATGGACGCTTGCTCAACTTCCTTTGCGCCTGCTTCGCTTCCAAAATGCCACATCGCGTCAACGCCGGCATGCTCGGTCATTGTTTTTGTAAGAGCATCCTGATCGCCGGATACGACGTTCACGACACCCCCGGGCAGATCAGAAGTTTCAAACACCTGATACATGTCTGTTGCTGCCAAAGGATGATCCTGCGACGGCAAAGCCACCACACGATTGCCAAGCGCGATTGCGGGGGCCACCAGCGAGACAAAGGACAGCAGCGGTGCTTCATTTGGACAGGCGTGTCCGTCGTCATATAAAATGGAACATCAGAGCGGCTTGAGCATTGGAGGCTCTGGCTCGTTTGTGTGATTGATTATGCGGCTTGTTTTTGATGTTGCAAGCGGCGTTGTTGGATTGTCTGTTTCTTGATCTTTTCCCTTTCTCTGATGATGGCTTTGTCACGCCCAAAATAGACGTCTGCCGGCGTCACGTTGTTCAGGCTCTCGTGGTAGCGTTCGTTATTGTAGTAATCGACGAAGGCCTCGATCTGGAGTTCGAGATCACCGGGCAGATAGTAGTTTTCCAGCAAAACCCGGTTCTTCATGGTTTGATGCCAGCGTTCGATCTTGCCCTGTGTTTGCGGGTGGAAAGGAGCTCCGCGAACGTGATCCATTTTATGGTCCTCCAGCCATTCGGCCAAATCACCGGAGATGTAACAGGACCCATTATCACTTAGCAGGCGAGGCATGTGGCGAACGATGGCATGGTCGCACCCTGACGCCGCCAAAGCCAACTCAATCGTGTCAGTCACGTCCTCGGCCCGCATGTTCGTGCAAAGTTTCCAGCCAATGATGTAGCGGCTGTAATCATCCAGGATCGTGCTGAGATAAAACCAGCCCCAGCCAATGATCTTGAAGTAGGTGAAGTCGGTTTGCCACATCTCGTTGATGGCAGTCGTTTTATCCGTGAACTCGTCGGCGGCTTTGATCACAACGTAGTCTGGTGCCGTGATCAGATCAGCTTCCTTCAAAAATCGGTAAGCCGATGATTCAGAGATAAAGTATCGCTTCTCATCAGTGTATTTGACCGCCAGTTCCCGGGTCGTCAGCGCCTCATGTTCCAGCGCGAACTCGATCAGATCATCCCTCCGATCCTGTGGAATACGGTTCCAGACAGACTTTGGGCAAGGCGAGCAATCCGACAAGGCATCAAGCCCACCTTCCACGTAACGGTCGTACCAGCGATAAAATGTGGTACGAGGAATGCCCAACATGTCGAGGGTCTGCTTCGCAGGAAGATGGGACCCCTCAACGGTGCGGATGATCTCCAGTTTCTCAGACGCGGGGTATCTCATTCCTCGAACTCCCCAGCCCCTGTCATGCTTTTTTTGAGCAGGCGGTTTTCAAGTGTTAGATCGGCAACGCATTCCTTCAGTGCCGTCGCCTCGGATCGCAGATCCTTCACCTCAGGCGGCGTCGCTTGCCGGGCCGTATCGCCCGCCAGACGGCGTTTCCCGGCTTCGAGGAATTCCTTTGACCAGCTGTAATACAGGCTTTCGGAGATACCCTCTCGGCGGCATAGCACAGAAATAGTTTCCTCGCCGCGAAGGCCCGCCAGAACAATGCGGATCTTCTCTTCAGACGAATAGGTATGTCGCGTTTTGCGGCGGATGGTTTTAACCAGCTTGTCAGCCGCAGCTTTACTGGTTCCGGATTTCTTGTTCATCTTCACTCCTTGACGGTTACGATGAACCAGAAATCCTCCGTTAGCTAAACCTCAAATCTGTCCCACGAGTGCTGACGTCAGACAGCCGCCCCATAGAATGCCTCATGGTGTCCACTAATATGGTGGACACCTAAATCACTCCCTCAGGCCGCGTTAGGTGGGGTTTATCGGACGCTCACAATCGAACGTGCGAAAACGTCAAGCTACTTGGGAAATGCGGGTCCAGAAACTCTGCTCAACAGGGGCCCATAAAAATGGGGCTAGACACCGGCGGAGAAACTCACACCAGGTGCTCTAGGTCAAATCGCACCAAAAGAGGCCGAAGGCTTTCGTACGTTTCAAGGGAGTTTATAGAAAGTCTGCTAAACTCCGAAACTCGTTCAAGCTCCCCTTTCACTAGGCGCTTCGAAATTGGATCAACCCCTTTAAATTTTGGCAAAACCACTAGAAAGTCGTAGATCGTGGCTAACTTCTTCCCAGGCGACTGTCTCAAAATCCGTCCTCTGCGTTGTATGAATTGGCGAGGGTCTTTGGAACTAGCGAGTATAAAAGCTGTATCGCAAGCGGGTATGTCGATCCCTTCATCCAGACATCTGATCGCCACAAGACTATCAATATCCCCAGCTTTGAAGTTCGAAAGAATTTGCCGTCTAACAGAAGAGCCTTCACGAGCTGTAAATCTAGAATTTTTCCAACCTGCCTGACGAAGTTTTTCACTGACGATTTCTATCTGCCGTTTACCAAATGCATCCTCTTCATCAATATCTTCATCGTCATACACTCCGTCTCCACAATAAAACAAACTGTCTGACGTCAGCGCTTGTGGGTCCAAATAGGGCGATTTGCTAAGAGAGTGTTGTTGGCGCATCGTAACCACTGAGGAGTGGGGCTATGAGACAGACAACGGAACCGAAGCGCTCGGCGAGAAGATCGTCAAAGACATCAAGCGGGCGACCCGCAAGCAATATTCATCGGAGGAGAAGATCCGGATCGTTCTGGACGGCCTGCGCGGCGAGGACAGCATTGCCGAGCTGTGTCGCCGTGAGGGCATCTCACAGGGCATTTATTACAAATGGTCGAAGGACTTCATGGAGGCCGGAAAGAAGACGGCTGGCCGGCGATACAGCTCGCGCTGCGACGACGGACGAGGTCAAGGATCTGCGCCGTGAAGCCCGTGATCTGAAGGAAGTCGTCGCGGAACAAACGCTTGAGCTCCGCTTCCTCAAAAAAAGCATGCTCGGCGATGGGGGCGACCAGGAATGAGGTATTCCGCATCTGAGAAGCTGGAGATCATCCGGCTGGTCGAGGGATCGCATCTCTCTGCCCGACAGACGTTGGCAAAGCTGGGTATTGCCCCGCACCACATTCTACCGTTGGTATGATCGGTATCTGCAACGTGGTGAGGCTGGGCTTGAAGGACCAATCACCCAAACCAAACATCGTCTGGAACCGCATTCCTGACGAGATGCGTCACAAGGTCGTCAAGCTGGCGTTGAAGGAGACGGAACTGTCGCCACGGGAACTGGCGGTGACGTTCACGGATAGGAAAGCTACTTTGTATCAGAGGCTTCGGTCTATCGTGTGCTGAAAGCCCATGATCTGATCACCAGCCCAGCCTTCATCGTCATCAAGGCTGCGAACGAGTTCAAAGACAAAACCACAGCCATCAATCAGCTTTGGCAAACCGACTTCACCTATCTGAAGATCATCGGCTGGGGCTGGTTCTATCTCAGCACCATCCTGGATGATTACAGCCGCTACATTATCGCGTGGAAACTCTGCACCAACATGCGGGCCGAGGATGTCACCGACACGCTTGGATCTGGCCTTGCAGGCTTCAGGCTGTGATCAGGTCTCATGTTGTTCACAA
>CALSNT010000018.1 GCA_943787785.1 uncultured Paracoccaceae bacterium
CAGAGCACCATTTCATTGATGCGCCCTGTTGCAACAGGGCATGAGTTGATCCGGATCGGCGGCCCAGCGGATGGCGGCTATTTGTTGCCGGATGATCTGGACGGCATCGTCGCATGTTTTTCGCCGGGCGTGTCGACCACTGCAGATTTCGAGATGCAATTGGCCAAGGACTTCAAGATTCGAAGCTTCCTTGCCGATGGCACCGTCGAAGGCCCACCTGAACCGCATGAATTGTTGCATTTCACCAAGAAAAACATTGGCGCCGCCGACGATGAAAACTTGATGACGATGGAAGGTTGGGTGGCGGGCGCACCGGATCTGCCTGCAACAGGTGATCTTCTGCTGCAGATGGATATCGAGAACGCTGAATACGAAGCCTTGATTTTTGCCTCACGCGATCTTCTGCGGCGATTCCGGATTATTACGATTGAGTTTCATTCAGTCGGCGATCTCATGTCGGGGATCGATTTGGGACTATTTGTGCTCATTCTTAAAAAGTTAAACGCTGATTTCGTGGTCGCGCACTTGCATGCAAACAACGCCGCAGACACCATGAAAGTTGGCAGCGTCGAGATTCCTCAAATTCTCGAGCTGACGCTATTACGCCGAGATCGGGTGAAGCCGGGCGGGCCAACGCCGGTACTTCCGCATCCGCTGGACCGTGACAATGTGGATACGCGCCCGCCGATAAAGTTGCAGAAAATCTGGTGGTCGGATCAGGGCAGCTGATCTGCCGCTCAAGCGAACCGTTAAGATCCGCAACGGGTGTTAAACGTCCCTGACCTGATCTGCGCGTAACGGACAGGACATATATACCCCGAACTCGGCCCCGATGTCGGCGCTAACGCGGGCATGGACCCGGCCCTGACGGTCTAGAAACCGCTGCTCGTCCTCGACCGGGAAAATCCCCTCGTGCCAGATGCCGGCGTGGATATAGAGGCCGCTTGTTCCGTCGCACCAGAAGGCCACGACCTTGTCGGGGGTCAGGTTGTCGCCGGGCAGCGCGACGGGGACGATGAAGGGCCGGTTATCCAGCGGCCAGAACATTTGCCCGCCGTCGGGGTGGTAGTTCATGTGCCACAGCAGCACCTGATCGCGCGGCGCAGTTTGTCGGTCGGCTTGCGCCTTTTGCGGATCGGTGGACCAGCCGAGCACGTAATGACCGCCCACGGCCTCGTTCGTGCCGTAGAGGACATCACCCCGCCATTCGCCTTTGAAGGTACCCTCGACAAAGCCACCTTCGTCGCCGGTGTCTTCGTCAATCGGTCGCCAGCCTTGTTGCGGCCAGCGGGTGATGGCGATTTCGAATTTGGTGGGGTCATCGACAAGGCAGCCGTAGTGTTTGGTCGACGCCTCGGTGGCGCGGATCAGCGGGACCTGGTGCCAGGGGAGGGAGGGTTTGGAGGCGGCATCGAAGATGTAGGGGTTGGCGGTCATGGGGTGCTCCGGCGAGGATTTGGCACATCAGATGTTGTCCCGCTCCGGGAATCAAGAGCGAGGCGGATGGGATGTTCGTTCTGACGTAGGTTTCTGGTGGGTTGGGATCAGTGGGTTGGCTGTCGTAATTGAACGCCCAATAACGGCATTGAGCCAAAAGTTACCGAGCAAAGGGGCGATGAAGTGGCAAATTCGCATTTGAGCAGTAGTCACCAAATTGGCTATCGTGATATCGATTTACGGACGAAAGCGTAGATTTCTTCAAGTTGACAAAGAATATCGCGTTTCAGCTTTTTCTCCTGCTGTCTTGGAGTTCTGTATGAAGAAGATACTTGCCGCGCTGTTCGCCTCAATTGGTCCCATGAGCGCCAGTGCTGATGATCCCGAGTTGCGCAAGCAGCGTTCGATTGAATTGCTAGTTGAACGCGACATCCCTTTCATAGAGCACCTGCCACTAATTGAGCATGCTCACGAAACGACCCGAAGAACCGAAGAAGAAGTGGTCCAACGCGTAATTGCCCTGGCCATTGTTGCTGTCAAAGGGGAAACAGGCGACGATGCTCTAACCCACCAAATCATCGAGCAGTTTGATGCCGAAGATTTTTTCACTCCAGATGAGCAGGCATTTATCGATAATCCCAACCCGACAGAAACTGATCGAATTCAGTTTACCTGGCGATATGAGGGCGTGCAGGTCTTACTATGGTCTGTGCAGATATTTGATGAGTTGAATTGGCCAGATCAAATTGCCGACGTGCCCGAAATCGCCGAAACGTTAAGCGAAATGGGAACAGAGGGTCTTCGAGCAAATGCAAAACTTCGAAGCCAAGCGGAGTTACTTGACCGAGTAGATCTGATCTATCGTTGCAATTGGGCAGTGGTCGCGGCGCGGCTTAATGGTGGACCCGTTCCAGCAGGTCTAGAGGGAGGCGTCGTTCAGGAGCGTCACCATACATTGAATTGGTTGATTGGGTACTTGGATCAGGCTTGGGACGACGTGTCGACTGATACATGAGCATGTGAACGGCGGATAAGTCCCGCAAACCGCCCTCGCCCTCCAAAAATAGACACCCTTCACTTCAGCGACATACACGCCTCGCAAACCCCCTCCTCAATGCGCCTCCGCCCAATTCGCCCCCTGCCCTGCATCCACGTCCAGCTTCACTGACAGCCTCACCGCCGGGTCCGCCGCGCCCTCCATCACGTCGCGCGCAACCTCAATCGTCTTGTCCACATCCCCCTCGGCCACTTCGAACAGCAGTTCGTCGTGGACCTGCAGCAGCATCTTCGCGTCCAGCCCCGCAATCGCGTCATCCATGCGGATCATCGCGCGGCGGATCACGTCGGCGGCTGTCCCCTGGATCGGGGCGTTGATCGCGGCACGTTTCGCGAACCCGGCGTGGGGGCCTTTGGCGTTGATCTCAGGCGTGTGGATCTTGCGTCCGAACAGGGTCTGAACGAAGCCCTCGCGCTTGGCGAACTCCACCGTGTCGTCCATGTAGGCGCGTATGCCGGGGAAGCGTTCGAAATAGCGGTCGATGAACCCCTGCGCCTGATCGCGCGGGATACGCAGGTTGCGGGCGAGACCGAAGCCGGAGATGCCGTAGATCACTCCGAAATTGATCGCCTTGGCCTGGCGGCGCACGTCGGGGGTCATTTCGTCTAGCGGGACGTCGAACATCTCACTCGCCGTCATGGCGTGGATGTCCACGCCGTCCTCGAAGGCCTGCTTCAGCGCCGGGATTTCCGCGATGTGGGCGAGGATTCTGAGTTCGATCTGGGAATAGTCGAGGCTGACCAGAACGCGACCCTTGGGCGCTACGAAGGCTTCGCGTATCCTCCGCCCCTCCTCCGTCCTCACCGGGATGTTCTGCAGGTTCGGGTCGGTCGAGGCGAGCCGCCCGGTGCTGGCCCCGGCAATGGAATAGGACGTGTGGACGCGCCCCGTATCCAGGTTGATGTGTTCCTGCAGCGCGTCGGTGTAGGTCGATTTCAGCTTGGACAATTGCCGCCAGTCGAGCACGCGTGCGGGCAGTTCGTGTTCGGTCGCCAGATCTTCCAGCACCTGCGCGCCGGTCGCATAGGCTCCGGTTTTGCCCTTCTTCCCGCCGGGCAATTCCATCTTGTCGAACAGGATTTCGCCCAGTTTCTTGGGGGAGCCGACGTTGAAACTGCCCCCGGCGAGTTCGTGAATTTCCGCCTCCAAGCCGGCCATTTTCTGGGCGAAGGCGTTGGACATGCGGGATAGGGTGTCGCGATCCACCTCGATCCCGTGCATCTCCATTTTGGCGAGCACCGGGATCAGCGGGCGTTCGAGGGTTTCGTACACGGTGGTGACTCGGGCCTTGTGAAGTTCGGGCTTGAAGGCCTGCCACAGGCGCAGGGTCACGTCAGCGTCTTCGGCGGCATAGGCGGTGGCCTTGTCGATCTCGACCCGGTCAAACGTCACTTGGGATTTGCCGGTGCCGATCAGATCCTTGATCGGCTGTGTGGCGTGGCCGAGGTAGCGTTCGCTCAGCAGGTCCATGCCGTGATTATGCTCGCCACCGTGCTGGGCGTAGGACAGCAGCATGGTATCATCGACGGGGTCCATGGTGATGCCATAGCGCATCAGAACCTTGGCATCGTATTTCACGTTCTGGCCGATCTTCAGGATCGAGGGGTCTTCCAGCGCAGGTTTGAGTGCCGCAATCGCGTCCTCCAGCCCCACCTGCCCTTCGGCCAGATCGTCAGAGCCGAACAGGTCATCCGTCCCCGCCGCCTTGTGGGCCAGCGGGATATAGCAGGCCTTGCCTGCCTCGGTCGACAGGCTGATCCCGACAAGGTCGCAGGTCATCTCGTTCAGGCTCGTGGTTTCGGTATCGATGGCGACGTGACCGACCTCGTAGATCGCGTCGATCCAGACCTGCAGCGCATCCATGTCGCGGACGCATTCATAGGCCGACAGGTCAAACGGCACCGCTTCGGGGGCGTCCGGTGCTTGCGGCACCGTATCGGGGATGACGGGCGAGTCGACACCCATCGAATCCGCGATGCGTTTGGTAATCGTGCGGAATTCCATCTCGGCCAACCAGGGAAGCAGCACTTCGGG
This sequence comes from uncultured Paracoccaceae bacterium, assembly GCA_943787785.1. Taxonomy (GTDB): domain Bacteria; phylum Pseudomonadota; class Alphaproteobacteria; order Rhodobacterales; family Rhodobacteraceae; genus WLWX01. Next base: position 4,529 of record CALSNT010000018.1, read on the forward strand.
GTCCGGTTCCTTCACATCCAGATCATCCAGCGAGACGTCGTAGTCCATGTTGCAATCCAGTTGTACCAGACGCTTGGACATCAGGATCTGTTCGCGGTTGTCGATCAGGCTTTCGCGGCGCTTGGGCTGCTTGATCTCCTCGGCCCGGTCCAGCAGGGTTTCAAGGTCGCCGTATTCATTGATGAGAAGCGCGGCTGTCTTGATCCCGATCCCCGGCGCACCCGGCACGTTATCGACCGAGTCACCTGCCAACGCCTGCACGTCCACCACACGCTCCGGGCCGACGCCGAACTTCGCCTCGACGCCTTCGACCCCGATCCGGTTGTTCTTCATCGCGTCGAACATTTCCACCCCGCCACCGACCAGTTGCATCAGGTCCTTGTCCGAACTGATGATCGTCACCCGGCCCCCCGCTTCGCGGGCGCGGCAGGCCAGCGTCGCGATGATATCGTCAGCCTCGAACCCCTCCTCCTCAAGGCAAGCGATGTTGAAGGCGCGCGTCGCCTCGCGCGTGAGCGGCATCTGCGGGCGTAGATCCTCGGGCATTTCATCCCGGTTGGCTTTGTAGAGGTCGTAGATCTCGTTGCGGAACGTGTGGCTGCCCTTGTCGAAGACGACTGCCGCATGGGTCGGCGCGTCGGGGCCCTTGTTGTCCTCGATCATCTTGAACAGCATGTTGCAGAATCCCGACACGGCGCCAATCGGCAGCCCATCGGACTTGCGCGTCAGCGGCGGCAGGGCGTGGAAGGCACGGAAGATGAAGGCCGAGCCGTCCACCAGACTGAGGTGATGTCCCTTGCCGAATGCCATGATGAAGCGCCCCCGTTGGTTCCGCCGATTGATGCCACGATTGCGCAGGCGCTGCCAGTGCGCGCGACTAACCCGCCGCCGTTTCCTGCCGTGCCAGCGGGCCGGGTGTTTCGCGGATCGGCAGATGGATCAGCGCCGCTGCCAGTCCCAGCGCCACGGCCGCCCACCACATCGGCGTGTAGTCCTGGGTCAGGTCGTACATCCGCCCACCAAGCCACGCGCCGATGAAACTGCCGGTCTGGTGGCTGAAGAAAACGAGACCTGCGAGCGTCGACAGATATCGCAAGCCTTGCGTCTGGGCCACCAACCCGGTGGTTGGTGGAACGGTTGAGAGCCACAACACTCCCATGATCGCCGAGAATAACAGAACGCTGCCCGCCGTCAGCGGCGTTAGGATGAACAGCGAGATCACCACGGCGCGCGAAAAATAGATCGTAGCCAGCAGTCGCTTTTTCGAGTTTCGCGCCCCCCAACATCCCGACAGGAATGATCCGGCGATGTTGAAGAGGCCGATCAGCGCCAGAGACCATGCTCCGATAATCGGAGCCAGCCCTTCATCCGCGATATAGGCGGGCAAGTGGGTCTGGATGAAGGCGACGTGAAAGCCGCAAACGAAGAAACCGACAAACAGCAGAACGAAGGCCCGGTCCGAGAAGGCGCCCCTGACAGCTGCGCCGAAGCTGGTTCCCGCCCCGGTCGCCGAGGGGCGCGAGGCGCGCGCGATAAAGCCCAGCGGCGGCAGGATCAGCAGGAAGCTGGCGGCGATGGCGAGGATCGCCGACTGCCAGCCCAGCCAGCCGATCAGCGCCGTAGCCGCCGGGGCCACGAAAAACATGCCGGTTGAAGCGGCGGCTGTGCCTAGGCCAAGGATGAAGCTGCGCCGCTCAGGTGGGACGATCTTGCCCAACGCGATGATAACCACTGGGAAGGAACAGGCCCCGGTGCCGACCCCGGCGATAATACCTGAGGCGACGAAAACCTGCGGGTCGATGACCGCGCCGCGCAGCCAGAATCCGAGGGCGGAAACGATGGCCCCGAAGGCCAGAACACGCGCCGTGCCAAACCGGTCTGCGACCATCCCGGCCAGCGGTTGGGTTACGCCCCAGCAAAGCGCCTGTAACGCCAATGACAAGCCAAATACCTCGCGCCCCCAACCGAGGTCGGCAGACATCGGGCGTAAGAACACCCCGAAGGTGGCGGAGAACCCGAAACTGATGAAGGCGACGATGCAGCCGGCTGTGATGGCGGCTTTGGCGACGAACGGCAGCGGCTCAGTCGCCGCCATCCTCGTCGCCCCCAAGCACAAAGCGCTTGTCACAATAGCCGCATTCAACCCAGCCGAGATCATCAGGAATCATCAGCCAGACGCGCGGATGGCCCAGCGCGCCACCGCCGCCGTCGCAGGCGATACGGGCGGTTGGGACAACCTCAATCTCAGGGGCTTCACGGGGCATTGGCAGCAACTTTCCGGGTTTGAAATCGCGGAGCCATGATAGCGAACGCCCCCGCGCCGGCAAGGGTCGATCCGCAATCAATCCGAGCGCAATACGCGGGCCTGATAGCAATTGTTCCGTGCCGACCGGATATGGATCTGCGCAACGTCGGGGTCTGCGAATATCCAGGCGCAGCGATCTGCGATTTCGGTTGTTGGGACCACCGCGCCGGTGCCGTAAACGATGCGTTCCCGCTTCGAATACCCTTTAATAAGAAATTTGGGCGTGTCTGCGATCACCGGTGGCAAGTCAGCACCCGGTTCGTGACGTGCGCAATCCGCAGCACATAGAAAGATCGGCCCGACCTCGGCATAGGGATGGAGATCATCGAAAGGTCGGTGGGCAAGGATCAGCATCTCGTCGCCAGCTGGAACGTCACGCAGGCAATGGCGACAGGGTTTGCCAATACCGTCAGACACGGCGCGCTCGGCCGGGTGCCCATTGGCATCTGGTTCCCCCGCGCGATACGCGTGCACCAGATCCGTTTCCATTGCTACAAATTCTATCGGCATTCGACCTCTCCGGTTGTGAGTCACCGGAGTGATGCCCGGCCACATCCCGTTGGGCGACCCGTTTCCCGCGCAACCGCGTTACGCGCGCTGGCTGACCAGAGCGAAGACCCGCCCCGAGGACATCAGCTGACGGGTGAGAGCATCCGGCCCAGCCGTCGGCCGCCCAGCACATGAACATGCAGATGCGGCACGTCCTGCACCCCGTCGCGACCGGCATTCGCGATCAGGCGATAACCGTCGGCGGCAACCCCGGCGAGGCGGCAGACCTCGCCCACCGCACGGGTGAAATCGGCAATTTCGGCGTCGCTGGCCGCTGCGGCGAAATGGTCAAAGCACACATACGGGCCCTTCGGAATCACCAGTACATGAGCCGGGGCCTGCGGCGAGATATCGTTGAAAGCGAGTGAGTGCTCGGTCTCCAACACGGTTGCATTCGGAATTTCGCCGCGAAGAATTTTGGCGAAAATGTTCTGATCGTCGTATGTATGGTCCATCGGTGGTCCTTCTCAGTCGGCAAACAGGTGTGGTGCCTCGGCAATGGTTTTTGCAGTCGCCAGGTCGATGCCAAGAAACGCCGCCAGAGCGACGGCATTCGCCTCCGACGAGGCCCCTTCATTCATCCGAAAAACCCCCGCGAACTCCTGATCGTGCAGCGCCTCGCTTTCGTGTCGGATTTGCTCGCGCAGTGTCGGGATGACGGCCTGCACGACCTGTTCTGGTGTCTGATCACCGGCGAGGCCAATGCGACGGGCGTGGCCCAGCAGATACTCGTCGGAGAATTCACAGTTGAGCTCCAACAGTCGGGTCTTGCTTCTGTCCGAGAAGAAATCGCGGAACACCTCGAGGTTGGAGCTGTCCATGCAGATCAGCAACCGCGACGTTTTAAACTGGTCATATAGCAACCGGATCAGAGCCCGGCGATGCCGCGCCCGTTTCGCCAAAGTTGTCTCGATGCCGCCAAGATTCGGCAGAGGCGTAGCTTCTTCGTCGAACAGATAATCGATCGCCGGAAGATCAGTATGGGTACGTACTGCCTCGGCCAGACGTTTGGCCACATGCCATTTCTTGCAACTGACGATCATCAGTTCCCGGTCGCGACCCAGCGAGCTTTCGACCTCCCAAAACCGCCCGGAAAACCGCCGCCCGATGCGGCCACGGCTGGTCATGAATTGGAACAGATTGCGCCCTTCGCCCGAGATTTCAAACTCGACGTCATGGGCGACGTAGAGATCCCCGAGCTTGGTCTTCAGATCAGTCGCCTCGGGGCTGATCTTGCGGGCGAACAAGAAATCCTGCGCCAGCAGCATGTCAAAGTGATCGTTGTAAAACGACACCGGCATCCCGTAGTCCGAAAACATCAGGAATGTCAGGCTGCGAGAGCGGATTTGCGCCTCGGGCACGAGGTGGCGCACCAGAGTCTGGAAAAAGGTTTCGTCCGGAATCAAGGTGGTGCGGAAAAACCGGATCACGTCGGGGCGGTCGCGGATAAATTCCAGGATCGCCTCGATCGTCGCGCGTCTCAGACACCACCACTGAGAGCCGATCATGATTTGCAGATCGTCAGGGATGGCGCGCTGCAACCCAAGACGTCGCTGCAGATTAAGCGACTGGTAGAACATCCATTTTCGACCGCGTTCATTGAAGAAATGTCGGAAGATCAACCGATCCTCTTTCATCCCGGTCTTGATCCAGTCGCTTTCAAAAAAATCGAAGCTCTCGATATAGTCGGCGTCGACGGCGTCCAGAACACCGTGCGCGTAGTCGGCTGTCTTGATCGGCATGCAGTCGCCGGACAGCATGTAGAAATGCGTGGCATCCGGGAAGGCGTCTACCGCCGCCTCGATCGCATTCAGCGAGGCGCGCACCAGACTCCATTCGCCCCAGCCGCATTTCTCGCGCTTTTTGGCCAGGACAACCTGGGGTGTGTCGGCGACCGCGGTTGCTATTTCGTCAAACATGGCCGCCGGGGCATTGGCGTCGAAATGAATGGCAACGCAATCACCACCAGCGGTAAGACGTGTCGCTTGGGCGACAATTGCCTTGGGGTCCTTGTGGCAAAGCAAAATATAAGCAATTCTGGCCAAGCCTAGGCACCTTCAGGAATATTTAAGCCGATTGCAGATTGATACCGCGAACGGGCATTGAAAAAACAGGATTTAATTGTTCTTTAGAACGACAAGGCGCCCAGGCGGGCTTCGAGGATAGGTTTCGATGGGATTTCCCGGCACTTGGATGACGGAAAGTGAAAGCGTGGTTTACCGCGTTGTGCCCAAGTGTGCCTGCTCGACCATCGGGCAGGTCATGTACTATTCAGACCACGGCGAATACTTCGACGGCGACATCCATGACGCGACCAGCGGGCTGCACAAATGGGCGATCCCGGAGAGTCAGCCGAAGATCGAAGACATCGTGAAGAACCACCGCGCCTATGCGTTTACATGTGTGCGCAATCCCTACACGCGTGTGCTGAGTTCCTTTTTCGACAAGATTTGCGGCATTCAGCGCAACGGCAGCCGGTATCGTGGCAATCTGGTCCCCAAGCTGATCCAAACCTACGGGATCGAGGTTGAGGGTGATTTCGACCAGATCGCCTCGTTCCGCCGGTTCCTGCTGTTCGTGCGCGACACGGTGAAATTCCGCAAACCGATGGACCCGGATATCCACTGGTCCGCAATGGCAGGGCATGTGTCTACGTTTATCGTGAACGGCGGACGCTATGACAGATTTATCCATACCGAGACCTTCTCGGACGGGATGAACGATGTGCTGGCGTCGATCGACACGAAGGTGCCGGTCAATATGAAATCCGTGCCGCGCTTCAACGAAAGCGAAGGCCACGGACCCAAACGCGCGCATCCGGTCGAAGAGTACTTCGACGATCTGTCACGCCACTTGATGTGGGAAATCTATCATCGCGACTTTAAACTGTTTGGCTATGACTTCGACGACCCATCCAACAAGATGCCCGTGCGCGAAGTTGATCTGGACGAGGTTCACGTCAAACTGGGCGATCCCGGCTAGGACGGTGGCGCGCAGGCGCGCGGTGAAATTCGCCTTAGCTGGAACCGCATTTTCAGAGTAATCCGTGGCTGGCGAACAAGGCGCGTAAATCTGCCACCGGGCGCGGGCCGACGTGTCCGATGACTTCGGCGGCGGCGGCAACTCCCATGCGGCCTGCCCGGTCCATATCTGTTCCGGTGGCAAAGCCGTAAAGGAATCCGGCCGCGAATTGATCCCCGGCCCCTGTGGCGTCGACAGGAGTAACCTTCTCCACTGGCACTTCAGTCTTTTCCCCGCCCTGAAGCAGCCAGACCGGATCGCCGGACCGAGTGCAGACCACCGTGGCGCAAACGTCGGCTGCCTGCGCAAGGGCTGCGGCCAGATCGTCAGTTTCATAGAGCGTCGTCCACTCGGCCGCGTTACCGATCACGAAGTCCATTTCATCCCGGATCAGGCGCAGGAAATCAGTGCGGTGCCGGTCCGCGCAGAACGGATCGCTGAGTGTAATACCGCTCTGTCCGCCGGCGCTGCGCATCTGGCGCGCAGCCTCGGCAAAGGCGGTTTTGCCCTCGTCCTTGTCAAACAGATAGCCTTCGAGGAACAGAATGCCGCCATTGGCAAAAACGCCTGCATCCACGTCACCGCTTTCCAGATCAGCACCCGCACCCAAATACGTGTTCATCGAGCGTTCGCCATCGGGAGACACAAAGATCATCGAGCGCGATGTCGGGGCCAGCGCGTCGCCGTCGGGCGGGTTCGGAAAGGCGGTGCCCGCGTCGGCCATGCTTTGGGCATAGAACCGACCCAACCCATCGTCCTTCACCTTGCCGATAAAGGCGGTTTCCAGACCCAGCATCCCCAGACCGGCGATGGTATTCGCGACAGATCCTCCTGGTGTCTGGGTGCGGTCCTCCATGGAGGCATACAAAAGCTCGGCCCGTGCGCGGTCCACCAGCTGCATGATGCCCTTTTCGATCCCCATATTGTCCAGGAAACTGTCATCGGCATGGGAAATCACATCGACCATCGCATTTCCAATGCCGATGACGCGGGGGCCGATCACTTGGGGGGTGCTCATTGGGTTTTCTCCTCGAACGGGCACAGGTCCCGGATCAGACAGTTGGGACACATCGGCTTGCGGGCTTTACAGACATAGCGCCCGTGCAGGATCAGCCAATGATGGGCGTGCTGGGCGAACTCGGCGGGGACATTGTCTTCGATGGCGCGCTCGACAGCGACGACATCTTTGCCGGGCGCAATGCCGGTCCTGTTGCCGACGCGGAAGATATGGGTATCGACGGCTTGTGCGGGATGGCGGAACCACATGTTCAGCACGACGTTGGCGGTTTTTCGGCCCACGCCAGGTAGGGATTCGAGGGCCGCGCGCGACGACGGCACCTGGCCACCGAATTCATCGACCAGACGCTGGCTGAGCTTGATGACGTTCTTCGCCTTGTTGCGGAGCAAGCCAATGGTCTTGATGTGTTCGATGACGCCCGCCTCGCCCAAGGCCAGCATCTTCTCGGGCGTGTCGGCGATGGCGAACAGCCCTCGTGTGGCCTTGTTCACGCCCACATCCGTTGCCTGCGCGCTGAGCGCGACGGCGACGACGAGCGTATAGGCGTTCGTGTGCTCCAGCTCACCTTTCGGTTCCGGCTCGGCATCGCGGAAGCGGCGAAAAATCTCGTGGATCGTGGCATATGGCAGCGTGGCTTGCATGGCGCGGGCGTTATGGCGGCGCGGCGCGGGCGGGGCAAGACAAAGCGCAGGTTTCGGGTCGCATGGGGGCGGTTCAGGCCCTATTTCTGGGGTAACGCCGGAGGATGACATGACCAACACGCTGAATTTCGAAGACGCCTATCACTACAAGCTGATGCGCCGGGCCATTGACCTGATTGACGAAAGTGGGGCCGACGCCCCGGCCCTGCCCGACATTGCGGCCGAGATGAACCTCAGCCCGGCGCATTTCCAGCGGATATTCAGCCGCTGGGCCGGTGTGTCTCACAAGCGCTATCAGCAATGGCTGGCGCTGGGGCATGCAAAGGATTTGCTGGCCAATCGGTTCACAACTCTGGAAACCGCCGATGCCGTGGGTCTTTCCGGCGGCGGTCGGCTGCACGATCTTTTTGTACGCTGGGAGGCGATGTCACCGGGTGACTATGCGCTTGGTGGTGAGGGGCTGACAATTCGCTGGGGCTGGTTTGAGGGGCCGTTTGGGCGAACGCTTGCGATGGGTACGGATCGGGGACTTTGCGGGCTGGCGTTTTCCGAGGAGTCCGGCGATGCCGCCGCCATGGACGATATGCGGGGCCGTTGGCCGAAAGCCACGTTTGTTGAGGATGCCGAGGCGTTGCGCCCATGGATCGCCGCCGCGTTCAGGGGCAATGAAACCAAGCTGCACTTGATCGGTGCTCCGTTTCAGATCAAGGTTTGGGAAGCCTTGCTGCGCATCCCGACCGGCCACGTCACCACCTATTCCGAGATTGCCCGCGCCATCGGCAACCCCAAGGCCGTGCGCGCCGTCGGCACCGCCGTGGGTCGCAATCCGATCAGCTGGCTGGTGCCCTGCCACCGGGCCTTGCGTAAATCGGGCGGCTTGGGAGGGTATCACTGGGGATTGCCCGTCAAACGGGTGTTGCTGGCATGGGAGGCCGCCGAGAGCGCCTGAGCGCACATTCGGCAGCAATCCGCCGAGCTTTGCGTCGCTTACCTGGGCGACGGGGCTGTCCTTTACCCTGGCCGGGCAGTATAAAACCGCTTGGAGATGTGGGACATCAGGGACAAGGACCCCATGAAATATATCAAAACACCGATGATTGTGGCGGTCGGAGCCACCTTTCTTCTAACAGCCTGCGCACCGCAGCCGTTTGACCCCAACAACCCGAACCAGCAACGCAACCAAGGGGCCGCTACCGGCGGTTTGCTTGGATTGCTCGCCGGCGCCGCCTCTGGCGACAATTCCGAAGAGCGCCGCGAACGTGCCCTTGCAGGTGCGATTATCGGCGCCGGAATCGGGGCTGCCGTAGGGTATGACCTGGACAAGCAGGCGGCCGAATTGCAGGGCAGTTTCGCCAATGGCTCGATCAACGTCATCAACACCGGCAATGAACTGATTGTTCGCATGCCCGAGGCGATCCTGTTCGCCTTTGACAGCGACGCCGTGCGCGCCGTGCTGCGCTCGGACCTGCAGGTCCTGGCGACCAGCCTGAACAAATATCCGGCGTCGACTGTCCGCGTTGTGGGTCATACTGACAACGTCGGCACCGCTGCCTACAACCAGGATCTCTCGGAGCGTCGCGCTGCGAATGTCGGAGCAATTCTTGTCAGTTCGGGCGTTACGCGGTCGCGGGTTGTCACCATCGGTCAGGGCGAAAGCCAGCCGATTGCGTCGAACCTGAATGATGCTGGTCGCGCGCAGAACCGCCGGGTGGACATCATCATCACGCCGAACGGCTAAAACCGTCACCAAGAAGTTTGAATCAGGCCGGGCCATCGCGCCCGGCCTTTTTTATTATGAAGCGGAAAAGCCAAAGGCTTCGTTATCGTCAATGGCGCGATGAGCGGTGTGAGCGCACGATTTTGGCGCAGTGTAGTCAGCTGTCTAGCGCCGCCTCCGGAAGGGGTATTTTCGGACCGATGATGGTGAAAGACCAGCGCCTGGAGTTGCTAATGAAAAAGCCCGGACGCTGGGTCCAGGCTTTTCGGCTTGCGGCTGCAAGACCTTTTAGTGAAGGCGCTTTTCGACCGCTCCGATGGCGTCGTCGATCAGCTTGTCCTGATCGGCATCGCTCATCTGTTTGGTGACGACTTCGGAGGCCGCGCCGATGGCAATCTGAATGGCGCTGTCGCGCACTTCACGCACAGCGGCCTTTTCGGCACTGCCGATCTGATCTTCAGCGGCGGCCAGTCGGCGGGCGATGGAGGCTTTGATGTCCTCTTTCGCCTTTTCGGCAGCGGCTTCAGCTTCCGAGCGGGCCTGCGCGATGATGCGTTCGGACTGAACAGCCACTTCACCCTGCTTACGCTCGAAACCTGCAAGCAGGGTCTGCGCTTCTTCGCGCAAAGCGCGGGCTTCGTCGAGCTCGGCGCGGATCGTATCGGCACGTTTATCCAAAAGGCCCATCAGCAGGCCCGGCACCTTGAGGTAGATCAGCACGCCGACGAACAGAAGGAACGCCAGCAGCACGACGAAGTCGGTGTTGCCGAGCGAGAAGAACGGACCCGTCGCGGCCAGTGCAGGGCTGGCGGCCAGTGCTGCAGCAAGGGTCAGACTGAGGCGCATCATGACTTGATCCTTTGTTCCACAGCCGCCTTGATCGTGTTGGCATCAGCCTTCTGGCCCAGTACCGACACAATCTCTTTCGCGACATCGTTGGCCACCTCGCGCACCGAGTCGATGGCGCCGTCGCGTATTTCGGCGATGCGGCTTTCGCTTTCGGCGGTCTTGGCGGCGATCTCGGCCTCGGCGTGCGATGTGGCGACGTCCAGATCCTTCTGGATGTCGGCCTTGGCGTCAGCGATGATCTTCTGAGCTTCGGCACGGGCATCGACCAGCGCTTTGTCATAGGCGGCTTCAGCCTCGACCGCCTTATTGCGCAGGTCTTCGGCGGCGGCGATGTCGTTACTGATGGCTCCGGCACGGTCCGCCAGCACCGACGCAATGCGCGGCAGGGCGATCCGGTTCAGGATCAGGTAGATGACCACCAGCGTGATGACCAACCAGAAGATCTGGTTCGGGAAGGACGAGAAATCCAGCTGCGGCATTCCAACAGCTTCGCCTGCCGAATGGCTATCAACGCCAAGCGCGTCGGCCAGACCGTCTCCGTTGGTGTCTGTTTCTTCGGTCGCCATCGCAGGTGCGCCCTTTCCAGTTGGTCCAGCCGGGCAGCGGATGCCGCCCGGTCGTCAGTGGTCGCTTGTCTTAGACTGCGAACATCAGCAGCAAAGCGACGAGGAACGAGAAGATCCCCAGTGCTTCGGCAAACGCGATACCGATGAACATGGTCGCGGTCTGCGAACCGGCAGCCGACGGGTTGCGCAGGGCGCCCGCGATGAAGTTGCCGACCACGTGGCCCACACCGACGGCGGCGCCGCCCATGCCGGTACAGGCCAGGCCAGCACCGATGTAAGCACCCATTTGAACGATATCACCAGTCATGTTGTCTCTCCTTGGAAGTATGTCAGTTGAATTGAGGTTGTTGCGGGCGCGTCAGTGATGCGGATGCAGAGCATCGCGCAGGTAGACGCAAGTGAGGATTGCGAAGACGTAGGCCTGGATGAAGGACACCAGAACCTCGAGCGCGTAGATCGCACTGATCGCGGCAATGGACACCGGGCTGATCAGGGCCACAACGGCGAAGCCCGCGAAGACTTTGATCACGGCGTGGCCGGCCATCATGTTGCCTGCCAGACGAATGGAGTGGCTGACGGGACGCACGAAGTAGCTGATGACCTCGATCAGCGCCAGGATCGGGCGGAGAACCAGGGGCGCGGCGGAAATCCAGAACACGCTAAGGAAACCAGCACCGTTTTTGACGAAGCCCAGGATTGTTACGAACAGGAACACGGCCATCGCCATAACGCCGGTAACGGCGATGTGGCTGGTGGTGGTGAAGGCCATCGGCAGCAGGCCGAGGAAGTTCGAGAAGACGATGAAGATGAACAGCGTCATGATGTAGGGGAAATACTTCAACCCGTCCTTGCCGGTCACATCCTCGACCATCTTATAGACGAAGCCATAGGCAAGTTCGGCGACGGACTGAATGCGGCTGGGCACGATGGCCCGGCCACGGGTTCCGACGACCAGCAGCAGGACAACGCACAGCACAGCCAGGGCCATCCAGAGCGTGACGTTTGTGGGCGTGTACCAGTTAACCTCGGTCCCGCCGAACAGCGGCTTGACCACAAACTGGTCCATCGGGTGGATATTCAGGCCACCTTCTGCTGCGTCTTCAGCCATCACGATTGTCCTTCGATTCTGCACCACCCTGCGGCGGTCCGTTCAATTCCTTGGCGGATCGCAGCATAACGTTCACGCCCGCGGCAAATCCCAGCAACACAAACACCACCAGAAAGATCGGGAGAGTCCCGAACAGGCTGTCCAGCCCGTATCCGATGGCAAAACCGATGACGATGCCCGTCACCAGCTCGATCACCATGCGCCAGGCCAGGTGGGCCTGAGAATGGTGGTCTTCGAACTTCCGGGTCGGCGCTTCCGCCCCCTTCGCCGCCCTGAGTTTCGCGTCCAGCGCGTCCAGTTGCGCCTTTTGCTTCTCATCAGGCATCGACGAAGACCCCTTTGTTCAGTCGCGCGGAACCTAGGTCTGGGGCTTGGATGAGTCAAGCGACGCGAAATGCTCCATATCATTTTGTTTTTATTCGGATTTTCCTAGCGTGCGACAGCGCACCGCAGGCCTGCAGACCGGTGCTGACATTCAACTGATCGGTTAAAGGTTTGACCTGTTTCGCAGCGGGACCGTGATATCCAGCAACCAGTCGCGGAAGGATCGCGCACTGCGAGACCGCGCACTCCGTTCACTACCGATCAGGTAATACGCGCCTTCAGTCAGCGGGATGTCGAAGCATCGTACAAGGCGTCCTTCGGCGACGTGACCTTCGACCAATTCGGCAGAGCACAGGATCACGCCATGGCCGCAAAGCGCGGATTCGATCGCCAGAAGCACGCGCATGCGCCAGCCGTGGGGTGGGAGTTCGTCGGGCGCAACTCCGCCCGCCAGCGCGAACCAGTCGGCCCAGGTGTTGGCTTGGCGGTCGCGATACGGGGCGTGCTGCAGCAAGTCGCGCGGAGATTTGATTGTTGCGGCCAGCTCCGGGGTCGCAAACGGATACATCGGCAGGCCGCCGATCAGATCGGCGGGTCCATCGGGAAGACCCTTGGCAATGTAGCGCAGTGCGAAGTCCGCCTCGTAGCGCGTGACGTCGACGAGATTCTGCGACACGTCCAGTTGCAGGTCGATGGTTGGAAACCGAGTGCGAAAATCCTCGAGGCGCGGGGTCAGCCATTTGATCGCGAAACTGGACTCGCTGTTTACAACCAATGTCCCTTCGGGGCGTTCGGCCAGCGCCTCGGTCGCTTCGGCGATCTGATCGAAGGCGGGCGAGATATGGGCGAGGTAACGCTGGCCCGCCTCGGTCAGGGCAACGCCGCGCTGTTCGGTGCGGAACAGCGGTGCGCCGAGGCGGTGTTCCAGCCCGCGCACATGGCGACTGATTGAGGAGTGGCTGACACTCAGTTCCTCGGCCGCGCGCGAAAAACTTTGGTGGCGTCCGGCAGCCTCGAAAGCGCGCAGGGCGTTAAGCGGGGGAAGTTGACGGGACATATATATTTGTGCGTTTTTTGCACAGGTTATGTCAAGCAAAGGCTTTTGAACCCCGCGGCCAAACATGCGAAGAAACGCCTAATAAATTCATAAACATGAGAGAGACCATGCTTGATACAGCCATGCGGACCCGCGCCAACGGGGACTCAAAACTTGCGAAAATAGCACGGCACTGGCTGGCTCTGGTCAGATGGCGCGTCGATCAGCGGCAATTGCCGCATCTGAACGATCATTTGGCCTGCGATATGGGTCTGGACCAGGCCGAGGTTGACCGTGCGCAGCTGACGCTGCCGTCTCAACAGCACCATCCGATGCTTTGACGCAGCGCGGCGCGCCGAACTGTGGCGGGCAAACCGCGCCCGCAAAGGGCGGCAAACACGGCCGGATCGCTCCGGGCAACCTGCCCATCGCTTTTCTGGCCATGCAGTTGTGCTAGACAGCTACAAGGCGCATGCGTCTGGAATTGATTGCCTGAGGTTTCATGCCCGATCTGGATCAGACCTTTGCCGCCCTCGCCGACCCGACGCGCAGGCGCATATTGGCAATGCTGCTAGAGGACGACATGGCCGTCACCGACGTGGCCGAACCGTTCGAGATGTCGCTGGCGGCGATCTCGAAGCATTTATCGATCCTGACCCGTGCGGGCCTCATCAGCCGGGACCGCCGTGGGCGGGTGACATGGTGCCGGTTAGAGCCGGACGCGATGAAAGATGCTTCGGTCTGGATGCAGTCGTTCGGGCAGTTCGAACCCGTCAATCTGGACGCGTTCGAACGGTTTCTGGAAGCAGAGGGCGGCCTAGCGGACGAACTGAATGATGGCCAAGACGATGACGATGAGGCCGACGAGATAGATGATTCTGCGCATGAATGACTCCGGTTCGTACCCGCCATCCGGACACCTGCGCCCAAACGATCTGCTTTCCAGGACACTCAGCGCATAACCAGCAGGGAAACCCGCATGCAGGGAAAACCCAGCTGCCAAATATGTCTCTCGAGGTCAGCCGACAGCATTCATTCGGCAACAGGTGTCGAGACTATTTTTGAAGGCGGATCAACTCTCAGCAACAGGAACAAGGCGACGATGCTAAGTCCGATACCGCCCAACACGATCAGCGGTGGCGCGGAGTTTCCCAGCGCCAGTTCCCACAAGATGACCCAGGTCGGGGTGAGGTAGGTATAGGCCATCACCCGTGCCGAGGTCAGGCGCATACTGGCATACTGAAGCAACAGGAAGGTCCCGGACCCCGATGCCAAGGTCAGGTACGCCAGCGTGATCCAGACCATGAGCGGCAGTGTACTCCAGTCCGTTGCAAGCACTGCCGGGCCACCAGCGAGGGCCAGAACCAGCGTGCCTCCAACCAGCATACCGAAGGTTGCGGCCAATGCAGACTCGCCCCGGTTCAGCCGCAGGACCAGAGGAATATAAAGGGCGTGGAGGATACAGCCGATGAAATAGATCGCCTCGCCCTCGCCGACGCGGAACGCAATCGCCAGAGCTGGGTCGCCGCGAAAGATCACCCAAAGCGCGCCCAGCGCGCCAACGCACAGCGCCATCAGAACGCGTGGCGTTGCGATCTGACGCAGGATCAGCCAGCCGAACCCGGCAGCCAGCAACGGCGTGAGGGTGAAAATGGCCGAAGTGGCGACGGCCGAAGCGGTCTTGAGGCCCTGAAACATCAGCACGAAATACATCCCGAACAGGCCGCCCAGAACCAGATGCCGCCAGGGCTGGATCAACATCTTTCGGTTCAGCACACCTGTGGCCGCCGCCAATGCGCCGATGACGATCAAAGCCAGAAAGAACCGCGCGGCCGTCAACGCCAACGGAGAGATATCGCGCGCCACCATCGATCCCATGCTGAAAGATCCGGCCACAAGGATCGAAAACGCCAGCATCGCCAGATGGCCCAGCGCGGTTTGCGGCAGTCGCGCCCTGCCATGAGCGACCAACGGTGGTGACTGGTCAGTCACCCTATTCGATCCAATCTGCCGGCCATTCCAGCGCCGCCTGCTTCAGGGCCGCCAGCAATTTCTGCACTTTGAGTGTTCGATGCAGATCGACATGGGTAACCAGCCACAGCGCCACGGTCCACTCCTCGCGCGGCGGCAACACCTCGATCAGGTCGGGATGATCGGCGGCCTCCCAGTAGGTCAGGAAGCCCAGGCCGACACCGGCCAGAACTGCATCGATCAGAACACGGGTGTCAGCACCGCGAAACACGATGCTTTCGGGGGCGACGGTCTCCCGCATCCAGCGCTCGAACGGAGCGCGAGAATTTTCCGCGTCATAGGCAACGAACCGGTGGTCCACGAGGTCGGCATCACTTTGCGGGCAGCCGCGATGCTCGACGTAGGACTTGGCTGCGAACAGCGCCATCGGGGCGCGGAAGAAGGGCTGCACCACATTGTCCGGATCGCTGGGCACCGAACCGGCGCGAATCGCGACATGGGCCTCTCCGTATTCCAGCCGGAGCAGCCGGTCGCCGGTCAGCAAGCGAACCTTCAGGGCCGGGTGGTCCTGTTGAAAGCGTGCGAGAATTGGAACGATCAGGGGCGATAGCTGTACCAGCGACGTCACCGCAAGCTCTCCGGAGACATCAGCACCGCCGCCACGAATACGCCCTGCAAGCTGACTGAATTGATCTTCGGTCACTTGCGCGACCTGCATCAGATCGGCGCCGGCCTCGGTCGGGGTGTAGCCGCGGGCGTGGCGCTGGAACAGCTTCGCCGACAGCCGCCCTTCGAGAGCATCTATGTGGCGGATCACTGTCGCATGATGCACGCCAAGCGCCTGAGCTGCGGCCGAAACCGTGCCGTGGCGCGCCACATGATAGGCGGTCCGGATTTCATCCCAATCGCTAATTGCCATCTAATTGCTCAACAGTCGTTTTACAGGCCCCTGCTCTCGCTGACAGCAAACGCGATTCGTCTCAGCCGCACAATCGAAACTTCGCGATTCCGCACCGTTTCTGCGAAGATCCGCCTGCGATGTGCGCTAATGCGCATATTGTGGCTTTGGAAACTCTGCTACTTGCGACAGGGCAAAGCACCATCGGCGCAGCTACAGCGACCCGACCAATGGAGATTGAGATGTCAGACCCCGTACGCCTCTACGGCCTGTTGGCCATCAAGATCATCATCGCGCTGGCGTTTCTGGCCGCGGGGACTGCCAAGCTGATCGGGGTCGAGATGATGGTCCAGACCTTCGCAGTGATCGGCTGGGGCCAATGGTTCCGCTATGTTACCGGGGCCATCCAGGTCGTGTGCGCCGTGCTATTGTTCATTCCCGGTTGGCAAGCGCGTGGGGCGGGGCTGCTGGTCTGTACGATGATTGGCGCAGTGATCGCTCATCTGGTGGTCCTAGGTCCTTCGGCGATCCCGGCTTTGGTTCTGGGCGTGATGTCGGCGATCGTACTCTATGCGCATAAGGATCAGTTTCGAGGCTGATTTGAGCGGTGTGACGGGCGCGGGATGACCGTTGCCGGTGTGGTCCAAAACCATTTCCCTTCAAATGCCCTCCATCTAGACTGCCAATATGCGCGTCGTATCCCACTCCTCGGACATGCTGATCGTCGAAGACAGGCCGATTTTCTGGTCGCTTCTCATCGCCACCTGGGTTCTGATTGGCTTGGGCGTCCTTATCTCAGGTCTTCTCGCACTTGATCTGGTCCGGGTCTTCTGGGGCGGAACATTCGGTGTGCTCGCTATAGTGATGTTTCTCCTGATTCTCCGACGGGTCCGCGTTTACTTTGATCGCGCGAACGACCTTGTGGAAATCCGGACGAAAGGCGTTCGCCGAACAACCCGCCAGCAATTCAAACTGAGGGATTTGGCTGCGGCACGGGTCCAGACCAGCGGCGGGGACACGGAAACCTACCGTGTCGCTCTTATTTTCGAGAACCCACATCGCGTGATCGCAACCGGCGAGGTCTATGACAGCAGCCGATCCAGTCAGCGAGCGGCCGATGCAATCAACGACTGGCTCGCGTGCTAGACCAGCGCACCGACCTCAACCAGATTGCCATCCGGATCGCGGAAATGCACCGAGTTGATCGGCCCCGCCGCGCCGTCCTTGACGCTGGGCCCGGTCAGCAATTCGATGCCCCGGTCGCGCAGGTCTTGCGCGAAGGCGTCGATATCATCCCCGGTCAGCAGGCAGAAATTGGCGCTGCCGGGCGTGCAGTTTGCGGCGATCTTCGGCTCCTTGCCGGCCTTCTGCACGCTGATCTTTCCGCCGCCGAAATCCAGCGACCATTTGCCGGGCCGTTCTTCGCGCGGTGTCATCCCCAGCACCTCGCGATAGAACGCCAGCGAGGTGTCGATGTCGCGCACCACCAGCACGATGTGGTCGATGCCTGTCGGGGTCATGGCGCCCTCCCTACCCTGCGGCCATTCTTGACAGCCGCCCGCCACCGCCATAAGACGCGGCCAATCCGGAGGTGTCTACAGACTTCCGGTCCCGGATCAGCCGGGATCGCCACCCGTCAGCGAGGTTTCGCCCGCGGGTGCGTTTGGCGTTTGGCAGATCGCTTTCCATATTGGGGGCGAGCAAGGAAAGAAGGAGGCCGCATATGTTCGAATCCCTCTCTGACCGCCTGTCAGGCGTTTTCGACCGGCTGACCAAGGCGGGCGCGCTGAGTGAAGACGACGTTAAGACCGCGCTGCGTGAAGTCCGCGTAGCGCTGCTGGAGGCGGACGTGTCCCTGACCGTGGCGCGCGATTTCATCACCGCCGTGCAGGAAAAGGCTACCGGTCAGGCAGTTACCAAATCGGTTACACCGGGCCAGCAAGTCGTCAAGATCGTCCATGACGCGCTGATCGACGTGCTGTCTGGTGACGGTGCCGAAGCCGGAGCGCTGAAAATCGACAATCCGCCCGCGCCGATCCTGATGGTCGGCCTGCAGGGCGGTGGTAAGACGACGACAACCGCAAAACTGGCCAAACGCCTGACCGAACGGGACGGGAAGCGCGTGCTGATGGCGTCGCTCGACACAAACCGCCCTGCGGCAATGGAACAACTGGCGATCCTTGGGACGCAGATCGGCGTCGACACGCTTCCCATCGTTCCCGGCCAGACCGCGACCGACATTGCGCGGCGCGCCAAGCAGCAGGCGAGCCTGGGCGGTTATGACGTCTATATGCTCGACACCGCGGGCCGTCTGTCCATCGACGATGTGCTCATGGCCGAGGTGGAGGCGGTGCGCGACATCGCCACCCCGCGTGAGACGCTGCTGGTGGTCGACGGTCTGACCGGGCAAGACGCCGTCAGCACCGCTGAAAACTTTGACAACCGCATCGGCGTCTCGGGCGTGATCCTGACGCGGATGGATGGCGACGGGCGCGGCGGCGCAGCGCTGTCGATGCGCGCGGTGACCGGCAAGCCGATCAAGTTCGTCGGCTTGGGCGAAAAACTCGACGCGCTGGAGGAATTCCACCCTGAACGCATCGCGGGCCGTATCCTCGGCATGGGCGACATCGTTTCGCTGGTCGAAAAGGCGCAGGAGACCATCGAGGCCGAGCAGGCCGAGCGCATGATGAAGCGCTTCCAGAAGGGCCAGTTCAACATGAACGATCTGCGCGCCCAGCTGGAGCAGATGCTGAAGATGGGCGGCATGGACGGTGTCATGGGGATGATGCCAGGCATGAAGAAAATGGCCGGTCAGGTTGCAGCGGCTGGGATGGATGACAACCTGCTGAAACGCCAGATCGCGCTGATCCAGTCGATGACCAAACGCGAACGCGCCAACCCGGCGCTGCTGCAGGCGTCCCGCAAGAAGCGGATTGCCAAGGGCGCCGGTTTGGAAGTGTCTGAGCTGAACAAGCTGCTGAAAATGCACCGGCAAATGTCGGACACGATGAAAAAGCTGGGCAAGATGGGCAAAGGTGGCGCTTTGAAGAACGCTATCGGCGCGATGTTCGGCAAAGGCGGGCCAAGCGCGGCTGAGGTCGCCGCCGCCAAGGCCGCAGCAGGAAAGGGCGCGCCCGGTGCGGGCCCCGGTGGCCTGCCCCCCGGATTTCCCGGGCTAGGCGGCCCGGGTGGTTTGCCCCCCGGCCTCAGCGGGTTCGGAAAGAAGAAATGACGGTCGAACTCTCAAATGTACCGACGCTCGAAACCGAGCGCCTGATCCTGCGCGCGCCTCAGCCACGCGACTACGACGCGTTTTGCGCGTTCTATGCGACTGAACGGTCACAATACGTTGGCGGCCCGCTTGAGGGTCGCGCCGCCTGGAATGCCTTTACGTCCGAGATCGGGCACTGGGTCCTTCATGACTGCGGCATGTGGATCGTGACCCTGAAGGGTGACGACACCGCCATTGGCATTGTCGGCCATTGGGTCCCCGCAAACTGGCCCGAGACCGAGGTCGGCTGGGTCCTGTTCAACGCCGCTAACGAGGGCAAGGGCTACGCACGCGAAGCCTCCGAGGCCTCGGTCGATCACGCGTGGAACGTCCTGAAGTGGGATACCATCGTCAGCTACATCAATCCGGGCAACGATCCCTCGGTTGCGCTCGCCGAACGTCTCGGCGCAGTGCTGGACCAGGATGCGCCGCAGCCAAATCCCGAAAAGCCCTGCCTCGTCTATCGCCACCCCAAACCGGAGGCCGCCGCATGAGCGACGCAACCGCCCGCGCAGCCGAGCTGTTAAAAAGCCACCGCGCCAGCATCGACCGGCTGGATGCGGTCCTCGTCTACACACTGGGTGAGCGGTTCGCGCATACTCAGGCCGTCGGCAAACTGAAGGCCGAACACGACCTTCCCGCATCAGATCCCGCGCGCGAGGCGACGCAGATTGCGCGCCTCGAAGCGCTGGCCCGCGAAGCCGAGCTCGACCCCGAGTTCGCCAAGAAATTCCTGAATTTCATCATTCAGGAAGTCATCCACCATCACAAACAACATCAGAAATAAGTCAGAAGGAACAAACACATGGCTATGAAAATCCGGCTCGCCCGTGGCGGGTCCAAGAAACGCCCGCATTACTCGATCGTCGCCGCCGACAGCCGCATGGCGCGCGATGGCCGCTTTATCGAAAAGCTGGGCACCTATAATCCGCTGCTGGCTAAAGACAGCGAAGATCGCGTCAAGATGAACATGGAACGGGTCGAGTACTGGCTGGGTGTTGGCGCACAACCGACCGACCGGATCGCCCGGATGCTAGAGGCCGCTGGCCACCGCGCCAAAACCGAGCGCAACAACCCGCAGCGCGCCGAGCCCGGCAAGAAAGCAGTCGAGCGCGCGCAGGAGAAGGCCGACAAGGCTGCTGCCGCTGCCGAAGCCCCGGCTGTTGAGGAAGCCCCCGCTGAGGAGGCTCAGGTTGAAGAGGTGGCTGCCGAGGAAGCGCCCGTTGAGGCCGCCGCAGAAGAGGCACCGGCAGCCGAAGAGGCCCCTGCTGAGGAAGCCGCTGCTGACGACGCCGAAAAATCCGAGTGACACGGTGAGCGAGGCCAGAACCGGCGAACAGATGACCCGACTCTGGCTCTCGCTCTGTAACCAATTGGGCGCGGCGCGGTGGCGCGGCGTTCCCGGCCCGACGGACGCACCGGGATGAACGAGCGTATTTGCGTCGGCGCCATTTCGGGCGCCTTCGGGGTTCACGGTGAAGTACGCTTGAAATCCTTCTGCGCCGACCCGGCCGCAATTGCCGACTATGCACCGCTCAGCGACGAGGCGGGTCTTCGGGATTTCAACATTGCCGCGCTACGCCCCGCCAGGGGGGGCTTTGCAGCGCGTCTCAAAGGTGTCGCGACCCGCGAAGCTGCCGAAGCGTTGCGCGGTACGTTGTTGTTTGCCGAGCGTGCGCAGTTGCCCAGCCTGCCCGACGACGAATTCTACCATGCCGATCTGATCGGTCTGGAGGTAGTGGACACCGGTGGGTCGACACTGGGCACGGTTCGCAACGTGCTGAACCACGGGGCATCAGATTTGCTGGAAATTGCGCCCCCAGGTGGTGGACAGGCAATCATGATGCCATTCACTCGCGCAGTGGTCCCGACCGTGGACCTGACCGCAGGCCGCATCGTTGCCGATCCCCCAGATGGGCTTATTGGCGATCCTGCGGACTAAGTCGTTCTGGCGATCTGTCTTTGGCGGCCACAGGCGACGCGGAAGCCGTCTTCGGAACAATTCTCCCCGCACCGTGTTTCAGTCCCAGGAACTGTCGAGTGCACGCCTCGACGAACGAAGGGACGGAACATGATTAAGCTGATTCTCATTTTGCTGGTGGTTGCTGCGGTTGCAGCGCTTCTTGGCTTCGGGCGCATCTCTGGCGCAGCACTGACCGGTGCGAAAATCCTGATCGGCGATGCGCTGATCGTCTTCCTGCTGGTCATTCTTGGGGTTGTGGCGATCGCCTGACCTGGACTGATTGCGGCACCATCCCCGGTACCGCGTTGATTGTCGGCCAGAGGCTGGGCCCCTATAGCTGTCCCCAGACATGCAATCCAGGACACAGCCTTTGACCGACAAGACATCACCACCGTCGAAATCTCATGGTAAGAAGTCCATCGCGGCGTCCGCACGTCCGCGCGATCTGATGTCCGAGGCGCCGCTGGCCGATGTCTGGACCGCGCGGATCGTGACGCTTTTGCCGGAGGTTTTTCCCGGTGTCCTCGGCGCTTCGTTGACCGGTAAGGCGTTGACCGACCGCCTGTGGCAGCTCCAGACCATAGACCTGCGCCGTTTTGGCGAAGGGCGGCACCGTAACGTCGACGACACGCCTGCGGGGGGCGGCGCGGGCATGGTTCTGCGCGCCGATGTCGTCGATGCTGCGCTAACCGAAGCGTCCGAAAATACCGCCGGGAAAAACTGGCCGGTGATCTACCTCTCTCCGCGCGGCAAACCATTTGATCAAGCGATGGCCCAGCGCTTTGCAGCCGCTGATGGCGTCACTCTGCTGTCGGGCCGGTTCGAGGGCGTGGACCAGCGCGTTTTGGACGCGCGAGACGTCGAAGAGGTCTCGCTCGGTGACTTCGTCATGACAGGCGGAGAGATTGCCGCAATGGCCTTGATCGACGCGACGGTCCGCCTTATACCCCGCGTGCTTGGGAATCAGGCGTCCGTGGAGGAGGAATCTTTCAGCACCGGGCTTCTTGAACACCCACAATACACGAAACCTGCCGACTGGAACGGTCGCGCGATACCCGAAGTGCTTTTGTCGGGCCATCACGCGAAGATCACCGACTGGCGACAGGCCATGGCCGAAAGGCTGACAAAAGAACGCCGACCTGACCTCTGGCGGGCATATTGTGAGAGCCACGATATGGACCCGGATAAAGACTGAGAGCTCTCTGGTGGCCCCATACCGCAGGCAAACTGCGCATTGTTAGGAGTAGATCAGATGAACCTGATCGCTGAGTTGGAGGCCGAACAGGTCGCCGCCCTCGGGAAAGACATCCCGGATTTCAAAGCGGGTGATACCATCCGCGTTGGCTACAAAGTCACCGAAGGCACCCGCAGCCGGGTACAGAACTACGAAGGTGTCTGCATCGCGCGCAAGAATGGCGACGGCATTGCCGGATCGTTCACGGTGCGCAAAATCTCGTTTGGTGAGGGCGTGGAGCGTGTGTTCCCGCTGCACTCAATGAACATCGACAGCATCACCGTGGTCCGCCGTGGCCGGGTGCGTCGTGCGAAACTGTATTACCTGCGATCGCGCCGTGGCAAATCCGCCCGGATCGCCGAGCAGGCCAACTATCGCCCGCCCTCGGGCGCGAACGCGTGAACGGAGCGGCAGCATGAAAAAAGAAACACATCCCGACTATCACATGATCGACGTCAAGCTGGTTGACGGCACCGTCGTGCAGATGAAATCGACCTGGGGCAAGGAAGGCGATCAGATGTCGCTGGATATCGATCCTTCAGTCCACCCCGCCTGGACCGGCGGCGGCACCCGTCTGATGGACACAGGCGGACGCGTGTCGAAATTCAAGAAGAAATACGAAGGGCTTGGGTTCTAATCGACCTGAGATTTTCGATAACGCAGACGCCGCCCTACGGGGCGGCGTTTTGCGTTTCGGCGGGCACATTCGACGGCATCTCGGGGTGCACCTCTCCTGCCCGTCAACCCGCTTCAACACAGGCCGCGATCGCCTGCGCTACGCCGCTCAACAACCCGGAATAAAACTCCACACCCGTATCAATGCCAGCCCCCAGCGGATGCACCGTCGCGACAGGCGTGCCGCTGTCGCCAACGACCGTGGCCACCAGAGCGTCCGTTTCAACCCCCTCGGACAGGACACAATCGACCGCTCCGATGCTGATCATATCGCGCGTCTCGCCCAGATGACCCGCGCCGGGGGCGGCGTCATCATGCGATTTGATCGCGCCGACGATTTGCAGACCAAATCGATCCGCGAAATGTCCCCATGCGTCATGAGCCGCCAACAGGCGCGCACCGCCAATCGCGTCCAGCTGCGTAGCTGTCTTTTGCGTCAAAGCCTGCACGGCCTGCTGCGCCAACTCCGCATTCGTCCTGTATGTCGCAAGGTTATCGGGGTCGATCTGCGACAGGGCTTCTGCGATGACTGTCAGCCACGCCTCCGCAAAGTCCGGATTCAGCCAGAGGTGCGGATCATCGACATCCTCGACCAAATCCGGAGCGAGCGGTAGCGACACACTTGCACTGCCGGCCAATGCCTCTCCCAGCCACGGAGTCAACGCAGGCCCAACCCAGATCACCAAATCGGCCTGCGCCAGCGCACGGGCCTGAGACGGGCGCAGCGCCATGTGATGCGGATCTCCGCCAGCCTCCAACAAAAGGTCGGGCGTGTCGACGCCCTCCATCACCTGCGCGACCAATGAGTGGACAGGTGCAATGTCGGTTACGACCTTCGGACTCTCGGCGGATGCCGTAGTTGCCAGGAACATGAAAATAAACAAAGCGCGCATCAGACCCTCCTTGCGGCGAATGTCGGAGTGCTCTATCAGTAATTGTTATAAAGTAACAAGTCAGGATTTCGCTTGCCAACCCCACCCGTCGCATTTTGCCATCATGATCACGGTGCCTGCGCAGCAGACGTGTTGTCCCGGGCGGATGCCCGCGCCCAGGCGGAGGGGCTGCGCCTGACGCCGGTCCGCCGCCGCGTCCTTGAGATTCTCGCCTCGGACCACCGCGCTCTGGGAGCCTACGATATATTGGACCGGCTGGCGGAAAGTGGTGCGAAGCGTCAGCCACCCGTGGCGTACCGCGCACTCGACTACCTCGTGAAACACGGGTTCGCTCACAAAATTCAGGCGCTGAATGCTTTCGCGGCCTGCACCGAGGCTGCCACCGATCATGTGCCCGCCTTTTTCATCTGCGACACATGCCAATCGGTCGCCGAAACGCCTGTCCGCGCCGTAGGTGATGCGATGCAGGCCGCCGCTGGGCGGATCGGATTTGCGCTGGACGAAATGAACCTTGAGGCCGTCGGCACATGTCCGGCTTGCGAGGGCGCAGAGTGACCGGTGCACCGCTGATCTCGGCCACGGGCCTGCACGTGCATCACGGTGACCTGCCTGTCCTGCACGGTATTGATATGGCGATTTCGCGGGGTGAGATTGTTACCCTTGTCGGCCCGAACGGGTCAGGAAAATCAACGCTGATCAAGGCGCTTCTGGGCGTGGTCCCTGCAAGCAGCGGCACTGTGACCCGCGCGACGGGGCTGCGCATCGGCTATGTGCCGCAATCCCTGGCGCTGGATACGACCCTGCCGATGCCTGTGGCGCGGTTCCTGTCGCTACCGACCCGCCACAGCAAGGCCGAGATCGCAGAAGCGCTGGAACGTACCGGAGTTGCCGGCCTCCAAACCCGCCAGCTTGCTGCCTTGTCCGGCGGCCAGCGCCAGCGCGTCCTGCTGGCCCGCGCGCTTCTGGGCGACCCTGACATCCTGATTCTGGATGAGCCGACACAAGGCCTCGACCAGCCGGGGATTGCCGCCTTCTACGCCCTGGTGGCCGAAGTGCGGGCCGAGCGGGGCTGCGCGGTGCTGATGGTAAGCCATGACCTGACCGTCGTGATGCGCGCCTCTGACCGGGTGATCTGCCTCAATGGCCACATTTGCTGTCAGGGAACACCCGAGGCAGTCTTGGAAGCGCCGGAGTACAGCGCCCTGTTTGCCGACAGTGCAGCGGCGCTGGCGATCTATCGGCACGCGCATGATCACAGTCATGATCATGCGCACGACCATGGAGACCACGGCTGATGCTGGACGATTTCCTGGTCCGTGCCGGGTTGGCGGGCGTTGGCGTGGCGCTGGCCGCCGGACCACTGGGGTCCTTCGTCGTATGGCGGCGCATGGCCTATTTCGGCGACGCAACGGCCCATGCAGCAATCCTAGGTGTTGCCCTTGCTCTGGCGCTGGAGCTTCCCGTCGTCCTTGGCACGCTGATCCTGGCAGCCTTCGTCGGCTGGGCGGTCGCCGCTCTGGCGGCACGTGGGCGCGCTGTCGATATGTCGCTTATTGTCGTCGCCTATGGCGCTTTGGCAGCAGGGCTTGTTGCGGTCTCGCTGGCAGGGGGCGGACGCGTCAACCTCGAAGCTTACCTTTTCGGTGACATCCTGACCGTCACGACCGGCGACCTGAAGGTGGTCTGGGGCGGAGCCATTCTGGTCGTCGCCCTCCTGCTCTGGCGTTGGTCGGCTCTGCTGACGTCGACGCTGAACGAAGACCTCGCCTCAGCCGCTGGCCTCGACCCCGCGCGCGAGCGGCTTGTGCTGACCCTGGCGCTGGCCGTGGTTGTCGCGGTCGCCCTGAAAGTCGTCGGAGCACTGCTAATCGGCGCGATGCTAGTGATCCCGGCAGCAGCCGCGCAGTCACTGGCGCGCAGTCCAGAGGCAATGGCCGTCATGGCCGTGGTGGCTGGCGTGCTGTCCGTGCTCGGCGGATTGGCGGCGTCCTACCGGCTGGACACGCCCGCAGGTCCGTCAATCGTGGTTGCGGCTGCGGTCCTGTTTGTCGCCTCATTGGCTGTACGTCGTCGCACATCAGCATGAGTTGCTGTGGTCCGCCGGTGTGCTAGGGTTTTCACCATGTCTGATCGAATGTGCCTGATGAGCCGGGCACGCCCTGAACGGTGGCAAATTTGCATGACGGAGCCAAGCGGCTCCGATTGCGGAGCGACCGCTTGAACACCCCCGATTCCGGTAACGAAAATACGCCGGAAACGTCGCGGTCTGGCGTAGGGATTGGCAAGCTGATCCTGCGTTTGGTGCTTATTGTGGCGGTCATCGTAGCAATCAACCGGCTGGCGGCCTGGGCCATCAACCCTGAGGACTTCGCCCCGGGCCATTTCACCGCCAGCGACCCGATGGTGGTGACCGCCGCCGGGCTCTATGCGCTGCTGCTGGCGCTGCCATTCGTGCCTGGGGTCGAGATTGGCGCGGCGATGCTCAGCGTCCTCGGTCCGCCCGTTGCCGCCTTGGTCTACGCTGCGACTTTGACCGGCCTGTTGCTGGCCTACGCGGCAGGGCGGCTCATCCCGGTGCGCCTTACGACAGGTGCTTTGCGGCGGATCGGGCTGCATAAAGTAGCCGATGGCATCGCCCGGATTGCCACCATGAAGCGCGCTGCGCGGATGTCGGCGCTGACCGAGGGGTTCTCTGGCCCCGTCGCAGCTTTCATTTTGCGCTATCCGGAGTTGACGCTGATCGTGCTGTTTAACCTGCCGGGAAATGCCCTGATCGGCGGCGGCGGCGGCATCGCGATGGTCGCGGGCATGAGCCGTGCCGTCCCCGTCGCGCGATTCATCCTTGCGGCGGCCATTGCCGTCGCTCCGGTGCCGCTGGCGGTGTATCTGTTTGGAATTGATCCGTTTCAGTAGGAGATGTCTGGGATCGTCGAATTGGCTTTCAGAGTCTTATTGCGGAATTTTGGTTGTTTTCTTCGCCGGGCTTGCGCCCTAGCTGCCCCACGGCCCATGATGATCCGAACCGCCATCGACCCGCTCAAACCCATGCGCGCCAAAGAAATCGCGCTGGCCTTGAATCATATTCGCCGTGCCCCTCGCGGTGCGCATCATGTCAAAGTAACTTAGCGCTGCAGACAGCGCCGGAACCGTCAGACCGTGCTCGCTTGCCCGCGCCACGACCTTACGCAGCGCACCATGGGTGTCGCGCATCTTGTCGGCAAAAAACGGCGCGAACATCAGGTTGGTGTCAGGCGTCTCGGTCAACGCTGTCGCCATGTCGTTCAGCATAGACGAGCGGATGATGCAACCAGCGCGCCAGACGCGCGCCACCTCAGGCATTGGCAACTCCCAGCCGAACTCGGCACTGGCGTTGTTCAACAGATGGAACCCCTGCGCATAACACATGATCTTGCCCGCGATCAGCGCGCCCTCAAGATCGTCCAGCGTCAACGCGCCGTCCAGCGGCTGTGGGGCAGCGCCGAAAATCGCCTCTCCCTCTTCGCGGGAAGGTTTGGCGGTACTGATGTTTCGCGCCGCCACTGCCGCCTCGATCACCGGGATCGGCGCGGCAAGATGCTGCGCCTCTACCGCCGTCCACCGCCCGGTTCCCTTCTGCCCGGCGCGGTCGAGGATAACATCAAGCATCGCCGCCCCGGACTTGGGATCCGTGGCGGCGGCGACCTCACCCGAGATTTCGATCAGATAGCTTTGCAGCGGGCCATTATTCCAGGTCTTGAAGGCCTTTGCGATGTCCGAGGCACTTTGCCCCATGCCGTCGCGCAGAATGCCATAAGCTTCGGCAATCATCTGCATGTCGGCGTATTCGATGCCGTTGTGGACGGTCTTGACGAAATGCCCTGCACCGCCCTGACCCATCCAGGTCGCACAAGCAGTTCCCTCGTAGTCGGCGGCAATAGCCGTGAGGATATGCGCCACCCGTTCCCATGCAGCCTTGGGACCACCACCCATGATCGAGGGTCCGAACCGCGCGCCTTCCTCGCCACCCGAGACGCCTATGCCCAGAAAGACCTCGCCGGCCTTGTCGGCGGTTTCAGCACGCCGCTGGGTGTCTCGAAAATTGGCATTGCCTGCGTCGATGATCAGGTCGTCGGGGTCCAGAAGTGGGCGCAGGGCGGCGATCTGCTTGTCCACGATCTCTCCAGCCGGAACCATCAAAATGATGGCGCGGGGACTGGCGAGCGAGGCGACAAAATCCTCCGGCGTCTCGGTCGGTGTGATCTTGTCGGCCAGTGTCCCGGCCTCGGCGTGAAATTCATGCGTCGTCGTCGTCGTCCGGTTGAACACAGAAATCGCGAACCCATGGTCGGCGATGTTCAGCGACAATGCGGCGCCCATGGTGCCAAGGCCGATCAGCCCGATCTCTGATTTTGCCATCACACGCCCCATTCCCGCTACGCTCAGATTTCCCGTTTCATGTTGGCGCAAACAGAGGCAGGATTACAAGGTGATGCGAACGGATGAGGGTCCGGTGTCTGAGAATTCGTTGAAGATCGTCGTGATGGGCGTGTCCGGAAGTGGGAAGTCCTTGGTCGGAGCCGGAATAGCGACCGCCCTGGATGCGACATTCGTAGACAGTGACGCGCTGCACCCGCGGGAAAATGTCGCCAAGATGTCGCGTGGTGATCCGCTGGATGATGCGGACCGTGCACCCTGGCTGGACCGCGTCGGGGACCGACTTGGTGAGGCAGGCGACTGCGTGATCGCGTGCTCGGCCCTGAAACGTGTCTACCGGGATCGTATTCGGGCCGCGTCTGGCGGGCCGGTAATCTTTGTTCATCTGATTGGCGATCAGACCCTGATATCAGAGCGAATGGCGGCCCGCGTCGATCACTTCATGCCGCCAAGACTGCTGGCCAGTCAGTTTGCCACCTTGGAAGTCCCAGACGCCGACGAAGCCGCAATCGCGGTGGATATCAGCCCCCCCCCCGTCGCAAGCGTCATTGCCAACGCGCTTGACGCACTTGGGGATGCTGCCAGATTGACAGACAGCAAATAGGGAGGGTCGCATGGACGACGCATTCAAAACCTACGTGGCCGAGGCAAAGCGGCACCTGCGCGCGCAAGGCGACGTCGCTGCCGGGTTTGCCAGTGTCCGGGACGCCATGAGCGCCGAGGTTGACGCAATTCGCGAGGCGGATGCCAAAGGCGGGACCGTGATCCCAGAAATCAACTATGCCAACATCGCCGATGGCTCCGTCACCGAGGCGCAGCGCGCCGACATCCGCCATCGCGGTTGCGCGATAATCAGGGGCGTTTTCCCGCGCGCTACAGCGGAAGGCTGGAATGCCGAATTGGGCGACTACATCGCCGAAAACGACTATGTGAAACGCTCGCAGGAAAAGGCGGGAATGGATGAGTACTTCAGCGGGCTGGACGCGGGCGCACCGCAGATTTTCGGCCTCTACTGGTCGCGCCCGCAGGTGATGGCGCGGCAAGATCCGGCGATGGCAGCGACCAAGCGGTTCATGAACCGGCTATGGGATGTGGCAGGACCGATGGGTGACGAATTCGACCCGGATCAGGATTACGCCTACGCTGACCGCACCCGACGACGTGCCCCCGGAGACACCACGCTGGGCCTGTCGCCGCATATGGATGGCGGCAGCTATGAGCGCTGGCTGGACCCGGCCTATCAGAAAATCTATGGGCCGATCTTTGCGGGCAACTGGCAGGACTATGATCCGTGGAAGGCGACGTTCCGCACCCAGACCCGCGAATTCGCCTCTCCGGCGGTTTGCTCGATGACACGGACCTTTCAGGGCTGGACCGGATTGACCACGCAAGGCCCTGAGGATGGCACACTGCGTCTGATCCCGCTGGCGGGCAGTATCGCCTATTTCCTGCTGCGCGCCTTGCAGGATGACGTGGCCGAAGATGACCTCTGCGGCGCTCTGCCGGGGCGCGCGTTGGGCGCAACGCCACAATGGCATGGAGATATCCTGGAAGGCCTCGTCAGCATCCCGGTGGTTGAGCCCGGTGATACTGTCTGGTGGCACCCGGACGTAATCCACGCAGTCGGCGACGAGCATCACGGCAAGGACTACGCCAGTGTGATCTACATCGGCGCGACCCCGAAATGCCCCAAGAACGAGGCCTATGCCCGTCGCCAGGCTCAAGCGTTTCTGGAAGGGCGAAGCGCCCCGGATTTTGCCGCTGAGGACTATGAGGTCGATTTCAGGGGGCGCGCCACTCTGGACGATCTAACCGATTTGGGGCGCGCGCAGATGGCCCTGTAAACCGTTTCGCCTTGGCTCTCAGCTACGCGGGACCGGCGGATTTTAACCTACTGTTAACCAACGTGTTTCGCGTCTGGCGACACTTCCTCTTATTTGGCGCGGAGAGTGGCGTTCTCAGAAACGACCGCGCAACATCTCCCGATGCGGGCCACAGTCTGGCCTTGAAGTCACGAGATCAAAACGTTGAACAAGTGACGAGGCCTTCAATGACATCCAGGACACCCCGCGAACCCGCCAAGGGCACCAATGACGACCAGACAAAGACGCTGGACTCTGGCGTCCAAGGGTTCGCGCAGCATGACCCGCGGTTTCAGGCTCTGCCGACGCAATCTGACCTGGATAGGGCCGAGTGGCCGACCCAATTCACCGGGCGGCTGACCGTATGGATGAAAACGCGCCTTGGACGCGCGCGCGCGATCGCGCAGGTCGGCCAATCCGTCCGCAGAGACGGCGGCGCGCGATTTCAACGGCCCACTGGTAGGCCTCTGGTCGAGGTCGCGAAAAAAGTGATGGTGGCGTCAAATCTCAGAAGTCTACGGTGACGCCCGGCAGGTTCAACGTCTTAATCAGATCGCGGACTTCCTGACGTGCTGCAACGTTCGAGATGTTCAGGCCCTTAACGCCGATGTCCAGCAGATCCAGCAGGGTCAGGCCGCGCGGGAACAGCTCTCTGAAAATGACTCGCTCAGAAAATCCCGGTGCGGCGCGAAATCCAATACGCTCGGCCAGCCGGTCTAGCGCCTCGCCCATCTTGCGCTTGTTGTGCATCTGCTGGGCACCAAGGCGGTTTCTGACCACAAGCCAGTCGATCGGCTTCAATCCCGCCTGAGCGCGCAACTGCCGGGCATTCCACACCATTTCGGCATAGACCGAAGGGCCAAGGATTTCCCCCGTGACCGGGTCGGTTTTCGCCAGCAGGTCGAAATCGACGAAACTGTCGTTCAACGGAGTCAGCAGCGTGTCGGCAAGGGAATGTGCGACCTGGCTAAGGCGCGTGTGCGAGCCGGGGCAGTCAATAAGGATGAATTCGGCGGTATCTTCCAGACCGGCAACGGCCGCTGACAGGCGGTGGTCGTGGACATTCTCGCCCGGTTGCAGGGCCGATTGATCGACGTTGGGCAAATCGCGGTATTCCGGGGTCGGCAGTTTGATACCCTCGCGCGCGTAGAAATTCTTACGATTCTCGACAAAACGCGCGAACGAGCGCTGTCGAAGGTCAAGGTCAAGCACGCCGATGCTGTGACCCATCCGCGCCAAAGCGGTTGCCACATGCATCGAGGTCGTGGATTTCCCCGACCCACCCTTTTCGTTTCCGACGACAATGATATGCGCCATGGTGTCTGCCCTTTGCCTTCGTGCCCGTTGCGCCGCCTTTTGGCGGTTCGCGACAGCACTATATGAGCGGTCCCGGTTTGAGGGAAGCGGAACTGCCTCGACGGAACTGTGACAATGGAATGTGTTGCAAATGGTTCGCTGCGTGGGTTTTGTCTTGCGGCGGGAGGGCCGGGAAAGCACCTGTGTGGCCGTCACGCCAGAGGCCTGCCCTCATAAAAAAGTGGCGCACCTTCGGTCGACGTGCAGGCCCGCGCGCAAGGTCTCGAAATCCACGGAAGTCAGAGTTGATGCCGCACGATAAATCGGCGACCTACTTCCTTCGCTGGCATCGATAGAAGCTCAATGGTCCCAGAACGTCATCGACCCACGCTACCGAATTCGGGCTTCGCTTCTGGCATCAAACAGCATCGACTGGGCCGCATCAAAACTTACGCCGACTTTGCTGCCCTCCGGCACCGGATCGCCTTCGTGCGCCTCAACAATGATCCGGTCGCCGTTGGCCGAGTTCAGATACATGTAGCTGACTCCTCCCAGCGATTCCGTCAGTTCCACCGTATGCGTGTCGCCGCCCTCGTCGACCGTGATGTGCTGCGGGCGCACGCCCAGAATAACTGCTGTGCCATCGGCTGGCATCTGGACCGGCGGCTTCACGCCGGCCCCTCCCAATCCGGGCACCTGGACTGCACCGCCCTGCACCGTGCCATTCAGGAAGTTCATCGACGGAGAGCCAATGAACCCCGCAACGAACCGATTGTCTGGGTCGCGATACAACTCCAACGGCGCGCCGACTTGTTCGATCACACCAGCGCGCAGCACCACAATCTTGTCGGCAAGTGTCATCGCCTCGACCTGATCGTGGGTGACGTAGATCATCGTCGCGCCAATCTCCTTGTGCAGACGCGCAATTTCGACCCGCATTTCAACACGCAGTTCGGCATCGAGGTTCGAAAGGGGTTCGTCGAACAGGAACACCTCGGGCCCGCGCACAATGGCACGGCCGATGCTGACCCGCTGGCGCTGGCCACCAGACAGAGCGGCGGGCTTACGATCCAGATACGGTTCAAGCTTCAGGATCCGGGTCGCCTCGGCCACTTTGGCATCTATCTCGGCTTTCGGATGCTTGTTCATCCGCAACCCGAAACCCATGTTTTCCTTGACGGTCATGTGCGGGTAAAGCGCGTAGGTCTGGAACACCATCGCAACGCCTCGATCCGAAGGATCTGCGCGGGTCACATCGCGGGCGCCGATATTGATCTGGCCACTCGTGGTTTCCTCCAACCCGGCGACCATCCGCAGCAATGTGGATTTACCGCATCCCGATGGGCCGACGAAAACGCAGAATTCACCGTCTTCAATTTCCAGATCGATCCCGTGAATGACCTGAACGTCGCCGTATTTTTTGATAACATTGGACAGTGTGACGCCAGACATGAGCTTACTCCGCTGCTGAGATTTTGGTGTGGGACGGTTCATCCGGGAACCGCCAATTCTGGGCTTCATCTGCAATCGACGCGGCCGTGGCCTGCAGTTCCGGGGCCAGACGCGCCAAATCATCCAGAGATTTTCGATTGGTCGCAGTCGTAACACTCAGGCCGCCAAGAACCCGGCCCGAGCCGCTTAGGATTGGAACCGCAACACAGATAATGCCCGGCTCGTGTTCTTCACGGTCGAACGCATAGCCGCGCTTGCGGCTCTCGCCCAACTCGGCGCGCAGAGCGGCCCGATTGGTCAGCGTTGTATCGGTGAACCGATGCCAGGATTGCCGGTCCAGAACCTGATCCAATGCAGCACCGTCAAGAAACGCCATCATCGCCTTACCAACGCCGGTGCAATAGGCTGGGCCGACCTTCCCGGCCTGAGAGAACATCTCGATCGGGTCAGCGGCGTTGCGTTTGTCGACGTACAGCACCTGACCATGATCGAGCTGCGCCAAATGCACCGTCTCGCCTAACCGGGCAGACAGCGCATCCAGATGCGGGCGGGCGATTGGGGCCAGGCTGCTTTGCTCCCACGCTGCATGGGCCAGACGGACCAGTCGAAAACCTGGCGCGTAGGTCCCACGCTCGGGATCGAAATGCAGCATCCGCTGATTCGTCAGCGTTTGAACCAAGCGATAAAGCGTAGCCTTGGGATAGGGCGAGCCGTCCAGAAGCTCAGAGAATCGCACGGGTCGGCCAAATTCAGCAACCTGATCCAGAACGTCCAACGCCTTGCCTACCGTCCCGTCACTGCTCGACTTTTCACCCATTCGATCCACGTCCCATTCCGGGTTCAACTGTCCGGACGTGCCGGACATCCCCATTGACAGACCTATCCGCGATACGGTTAAATATCAATATGCAAAACCAAGTTTCATTATGTGAAACCACATGATGCGAAACACGAGAATGCAAAACAGGGAGAAACTCATGCGTTCTACACTCAAGGCAACTTTTGCCTCGCTTGCCGCTTCGGCGCTGCTGGCCACCGGCGCCAATGCCGCTGCCCATGCGCTGTCCGGCGACCTCAGGATCACCTCGGACATGTCAAATCCGGCGCCGCGCGCGGTGATAGAAGGGCTGGTCGCCCAGTTCGGCGAGATGCACCCCGACCTGAACATCGAGCTAACCATTGTTGATCGCGATGCCTGGAAAACCCAGATCCGCAACGCGTTGAGCGCTGATCCGCCCGATGTCGTCAACTGGTACGCCGCCAACCGTATGGGCCCTTACGTTTCCGCTGGCCTGTTCGAAGATATCTCGGACATGTACGAAAACGGTGACCTGCCTGGTCTGGACGCCGTGAAAGGCGCGCTTACGCTTGACGGCAAGCAGTGGGGCGTTCCGTACACTTACTACCAGTGGGGCGTCTATTACCGCGAAGATATCTTCAACGACCTGGGCCTGACCGAGCCTGCGACCTTTGAAGAGGAAATTGCCAACTGCCAGAAAATCCTCGACTCGGGCAAAAAGTGCTATGCCATCGGCACCAAGTTCCTGTGGACCGCAGGTGGGTGGTTTGACTATCTCAACATGCGCACCAACGGCTTTGACCACCACATGCAGCTGGCCCGTGGCGAGCTGAACTGGACCGAAGACGCCGGTGTACGTGAAACCTTCGCCAACTGGCGCAAGTTGATCGACATGGGCGCCTATATCGACGACCACCAGTCTTACAGCTGGCAGGAAGCGCTGAACCAGATGACCTCGGGCGATGCCACGGCCTATCTGATCGGTAACTTCGCCGTTGCCCCAATGCGCGAAGCAGGGCTGACCGACGACCAGATCGACTTCTACCAGTTCCCGAAAATCGCCGATGTGGCGATGGGTGAAGATGCACCCATTGATACGTTCCATGTCGCTTCGGGGGCGCAAAACAAGGAAGCGGCGCGCGCGTTCCTGCAGTTTGTGACCTCGCCTGAAGTTCAGTCCGACATCAACGGCGGCGATAAACTGGGACAGCTTCCGGTCAACGCCAACGCCTCGGTAGGCGATGATGAGTTCATCAAGCAGGGCTTCGACATGCTGTCAAACAACGCCACCGGCGGCATTGCACAGTTCTTCGACCGTGACTTCCCGGCCGAAATGGCCAGTGTCGGCATGGAAGGCCTGCAGGAGTTCATGGTGTTCCCGGACAACCTGGAAGACATCCTGGCCCGCATGGAAGAAGCGCGCCAGCGCATCTATCAGTAAACGCGATATCGGGCGGGCCTTCGGGTCCGCCCCTTCTCACCAGCATATCCGCAAGATCCACGCCAGTCTGGATTTTCCGCATGCGCTGACCCTGAAGGAGCCGTTCCATGAGCGTCACAGCCGTTCCAAACACGCACCCGCCGGTGCAGCGAGGCTGGTACAAGCGCAATGAGATCAAGGTTACGCCTTGGCTGTTCCTTCTGCCCGGCATCCTGTTTTTCATGGTCTATGTGATCATTCCCGTCTTCCAGAGCTTCTGGATCAGCTTTTATCAGTGGGACGGCTTGGGTGAAAAAACCTGGGTCGGGACAGCAAACTATGAACGCCTGCTTGGCGGCGACCGCAAATTCGAGACTCTCGTTCTGGAACAACGTCAAATGGCTGGTGCTGTATCTGCTGGCGATCCCCGGTGGGCTGTTCATTGCCCTGTTCCTAAACCAGACCGTGCGCGGCATCCGCCTTTACAAGTCGCTCTTCTTCTTCCCCTTCGTTGTCAGCCAGGTTGTAGTCGGGCTGGTATTCTCGTGGTTCTACCTGCCCAAAGAGGGGTTGCTGAACGCCGTCCTCGCTGTGTTTGGCATGGGGCCGGTGAACATCCTTGGTGATCCGACACTCGCGACCTACGGGATCATCGCCGCTGGCCTTTGGCCTCAGACGGCCTATTGCATGATACTCTACCTCACTGGCCTCAACGCAGTGGACCCCGAACAGGTCGAGGCCGCGCGGCTCGACGGTGCCAAGGGATGGCGGATGTTGTGGTTCGTGATCCTGCCGCAGCTGAAACCGGCCACCTTCATCGCCTTCGTGGTGACGATCATCGGCGCGCTGCGCTCGTTCGACTTCATCGCCGTAATGACCAACGGAGGGCCGTTCGGCTCTACCCGTGTGCTCAGCTTCTACATGTTCGAGGAATCACTCTCGGAATTCGGCTTTCGAATGGGCTATGGCGCGGCAATCGCGGTGGTGCTGTTCGCCCTGATGCTGCTGTTCATCGGCTACTTCCTCTGGTCGATGTACCAGGACGAAAAGGGAGCGCATTGAGATGTTTCCGAAACCCATTGAAAAAATCCACCCCCGGAGTGCGCACCGCCTATCAGGTCGCACTGCCCATCGTTCTGATCATCTGGCTTCTGCCGCTGATCGCGGTGGCCGTGTTCTCGATCAAGCCAGACGCCGATTTCACCAACGGCAACTACTGGGGCCTGCCAAGCAGTTTCGAGTTCTTTACCAACTACGGCAAGGTGTTCTTCGACAGCGACATGCCACGATACCTGCTGAATTCGCTGTTGATCACCATACCGACCGTGATCGGGGCGGTCGCACTTTCTTGCATGACCGGCTTCGCGCTTGGAATCTACCGCTTTAAAGGCAACCTGCTGATTTTCTTCATGTTCATCGCGGGCAACTTTGTGCCATTCCAGATCCTGATGGTGCCGGTGCGCGACATGACCGTAGGCTTGGGACTTTACGATACGAAAACCGGCCTGGTTCTGTTCCATATCGCCTTCCAGACTGGGTTTTGTACGCTGTTTATGAGGAACTTCATTCGCGCCCTGCCCTTCCCGTTGATCGAGGCGGCGCGGGTGGAAGGCATCGCCGAGTGGCGCATTTTCTGGTACATTGTGCTGCCGCTGATGAAGCCTGCCATCGCCGCCCTGTCAGTGCTGATATTTACCTTCATCTGGAACGACTACTTCTGGGCAGTGGTGCTGACACAGGGCCCCGAAGCGCAGCCTGTCACTGCCGGGATCACCAGCTTCAACGCGCAGTACCGCGCCGCCTATCACCTGATGAGCGCCGGGGCGATTGTCGCCGCCCTGCCCCCCGTCGCGATGTTCTTTCTGATGCAGAAGCACTTCATCGCTGGTCTGACCTTGGGGGCCGTCAAGTAAATGCAATGCTGGCGTCTGGACGATGCCCGCCAGACGCTGGCGCTGTCGTCCCTTTCCGGGGGTATTCCGCAGGTCATCTATTGGGGTGCACCGCTGCCCAAGAGCGATGACCTGACGGTTCTGGCCCGCGCGCAGATGGCGGATGTCACCGGCGGCATGCTGGATGCCAACCCCGACCTGAGCCTTTGTCCTGAGGCCAGCCGCACATTCCCCGGCCAACCCGGCCTGATCCTGCGCGACACCGACGGTACGCCGTTGCTGCCATGCTTCAAACTGGCGAAGGTCGACGCGCAGGCGCTGTCGCTGGCGATCACCTGCGAGGACGCGGACAACGCTCTGACATGGTGGGCCGAAATCACGCTCGACTCCGACACGCATGTGCTCAAACTGCTGTCCGGCATTTCGGCTGAACGACCCCTGCACCTGCACTGGCTGGCCGCGCCGGTCCTGCCCGGCCCG
Source organism: uncultured Paracoccaceae bacterium (assembly GCA_943787785.1). GTDB lineage: Bacteria > Pseudomonadota > Alphaproteobacteria > Rhodobacterales > Rhodobacteraceae > WLWX01. Next base: position 42,182 of record CALSNT010000018.1, read on the forward strand.
CAACTCTCTGACGAGATGATCGACGTTGCCGGGCGCTGGACCGGAGAGTTCCAATTGAACCGCACGCCGTGGTCGCCCGGCATTCGATACCGCGAAAACCGCACAGGGCGCACGGGCCACGAGCACTTCCCCGGCCTGATCGTCCCCGGACGCGGCGCCACCAATACCAGCGGAGAAGCCTGGGCATTCCATTACGGTTGGTCCGGTGGTCACCGGATGATCGCCGAGGAACTCCCCGACGGCCGCCGCCAGATCCAGTTCGGCCACGCCGCACGGATGGAGACTGACCCGGCGACCGAGTTTCGCACCGCGCCGCTCTATGCGGTCTATTCCTCGGACGGATTGAACGGCGTCGCCGTCAGCTTCCAGCGCCACCTGCGCGACCGGATCGTGACCTGGCCGAAGCCTGATGCTCCGCGCCCGGTACACTACAATTGCTGGGAGGCAGTATATTTCGATCACGAAACCACGAAACTGAAAGACATCGCGGACATCGCCGCCGATCTGGGCGCGGAACGCTTCGTGCTGGACGACGGTTGGTTCGGCAATCGTGACGATGACACGCGGTCCCTTTCAGACTGGACGGTGGATCCGCGGAAGTACCCCGACGGCCTCGGACCGCTGATTGCCCACGTCCATGAGCTCGGCATGACCTTTGGGCTGTGGTTTGAACCGGAAATGATCAACCCCGACAGCGATGTGCATCGCGCCCATCCGGATTGGGCGCTGGGGGGCGAGGATCAAACGCTGGGGCGTAACCAGAAGGTCATCGACATGGCCAATCCGGCGGTGCTGTCCTTCATCCACGAACGGATGTCGGCGCTGCTGTCCGCCCACGAGATCGACTATATCAAATGGGATCACAACCGCGTCCTGCCGATGCCAGATGCGGCGCAGACGCGTGGGTCTTACGCGCTGATCGACCGGTTGCGCCGCGAATTTCCGCTGGTCGAGATCGAAAGCTGTGCCTCGGGCGGTGGACGGATTGATTTTGGCATTCTGGAACGCACCCACCGGGTCTGGCTGTCCGACAGCAACGACGCACTGGAACGCCTGCGCATACAGCATGATGCGGCGCTGTTCCTGCCCTCGGTCGTCACCGGCAGCCATGTCGGGCCGCGCAAATCCCATACATCGGGCCGCGTGCTCGACATCAGTTTCCGCGCCTGGGTCGCCGCCCAGCGCCACATGGGGTTCGAGATGGACCCGCGCGAGTTGACGGATCGCGAGGCCGATGTTCTTCGCGAGGCCACCAGCTGGTGGAAGGCTAACCGCGACTGGATGGCTGGGGCGGATATCCTGCGGCTGGACAGTGCCGACCCGGCGGTCATTGCCGAAATGCAGATGGCCCGCGACGCCAGCCGCTTCGTGGTCTTCGCCGGGCAGGCTTCGGCGTCAGACCAAGTGCTGCCGCGCCCCTTGCGCCTGACCCGGCTGGGTCCCGACGCCACTTACCGCTTGGCGCTGAAGAACCCCGGCGACGCGCCGCGCTACAGTCGGGGCCCGCTGGCCTTGCGCGACGAACCGCTGCTATTATCGGGTCAGTACCTGATGGCCCAGGGTCTGAACCTGCCGGTCGCATGGCCGGCGACCATGTGGGTCATCGAAGGCCAGAGAACATGACAACCGAAAGCACCACACCATGACCGATGCGATTTTTCCTGGCCTCAAGGACGCCTCGGTCTTCATCACCGGCGGCGGATCCGGCATCGGCGCGGCGCTGACCGAAGGGTTCTTGCGTCAAGGCGCAAAGGTCGCCTTCGTCCAGCGCTCGGACGCCAGCGCGTTTTGCGATGAGATGGAGGAAAAAATCGGCTCTCGCCCGTTGTTCATCCCCTGCGACATCACCGACACCGACGCGCTGACAGCGGCCATCGACGCCGCCGCCAAGGCGCACGGCCCGGTCACCCGCCTCGTCAACAACGCCGCCAACGACAAGCGCATCAAGGTCGAGGAGATTGACAGCGATTTCTGGGACTGGTCGATGGCAATTAACCTCAAAGCCTATTTCTTCGCCTGTCAGGCGGTGATTGCGGGTATGCGGGCAGCAGGCGGCGGGGCGATCGTGAACTTCAGCTCGATCAGCTACATGATGGGCAACGAGGGCTACGCCACCTACACCACGGCCAACGCCGGGATTACCGGCATGACCCGCAGCCTGGCGCGCGAGCTTGGCCCCGACAAGATCCGGGTCAACGCGCTGATGCCGGGCTGGGTGCTGACGGAAAAACAGCTCGACCAATGGGCGACGCCGGAAGCGTTGAAAACCCATCTGAAAAAACAGTGCCTGAAAGAGCACCTGTCCGAGGCGGATATCGTCGGCGGCACGTTGTTTCTTGCGTCCGACACGGCGCGGATGATGACCGGGCAGGCGCTGGTGATCGACGGTGGTGTGGTGACAACCGGGTGACCTCAGACAATCACATAAGGGCCGACTGGATCGCGGTCGACTGGGGCACGTCGAACCTGCGCGCCTGGGCGATGGCGACAGACGGGTCGGTTCTGGCCGAGGCGACCAGCGATCAGGGCATGTCCACTCTGACCGCTGCCGATTATGAGCCCGCATTGTTGGGCCTGATTGCCGACTGGCTTGGGACGGATGTCACGGATGTTCAGATCTCGGGCATGGCCGGGTCTCGGCAAGGCTGGATCGAGTCTCCGTATTCCTCGGTTCCCTGCCCGCCCGTCAGTGGCCCCGGCGTTCTCGCACCAACTGCCGACCCGAGGCTCAACGTGCGCATCGTTCCAGGCCTCAGCCAGAGCACACCTGCCGACGTCATGCGTGGCGAAGAGACCCAGATCGCCGGATTCCTCTCGTCCAACCCCGGCTTTGACGGCGTCCTGTGCCTTCCCGGCACCCATTCGAAATGGGTCGAGATCAGCGCGGCTGAAGTCATCAGTTTCCGCACTTTCATGACCGGCGAGTTGTTTGCCCTGCTGGCCAAGCAAAGTGTGCTGCGCCATTCGCTTGGGACGGGCTGGGACGAAGCCGCGTTCGAGGCTGCCGTGGCCGAAGCGCAGACCCACCCGGAGGCCATGGCGCGCACTCTGTTCGGACTGCGTGCTGAAAGCCTGCTGGCTGATCTTCCCCCCTCCGAGGCTACGGCGCGCCTGTCCGGCACGCTGATCGGCGCGGAACTCGCCGCCGCAAGGCCCTATTGGCTGGGGCGTCCGGTGGCGCTGATCGGCGCATCGAAACTCGTGGACGTCTACGCCGCAGCGCTTGGATTACAGGGGCTGATACCAAAGCGGTGTGATGCCGGGCAAATGACACGCCTGGGGTTGGCGACCGCGCGCAACTCTGCCATCGATCCCGCCCCGACCCTGCATTGAAAGGACTGATATGAGCCGCCCATTGATCGCGATCCTGCGCGGCATCACCCCGCCCGATGCGGAACCTGTCGCACGCGCCCTGATCGAGGCCGGCATCACCCGGATCGAGGTGCCGCTGAACTCGCCCCAACCGATGGTCAGCATTGGTCTTATGGCGCGCGCATTTGGCTCTGATGCGCTCATTGGTGCGGGTACGGTGCTGAATGCCGATGACGTCACACGCGTCGCAGATGCCGGTGGCAGGCTGATTGTCTCGCCCGACTGCAACCCGGCCGTGATCCGCGCGGCCAAGTCGCTGGACCTGCAAAGTTTCCCCGGCGTGCTGACCCCGACCGAGTGTTTTGCCGCACTCGCCGCCGGGGCGGACGGCCTGAAAGTGTTCCCGGCGTTCAAGCTGGGAATCGACGGGCTGAAGGCGGTCCGTGCGGTCCTGCCGCCCACCACCGAGGTTTACATGGTCGGCGGCGTTGACCCGGACGGCTTTGCCGAGTGGGCCAACGCAGGGGCTTCGGGTTTCGGTCTTGGCTCTTCGCTTTACGCACCCGGCGACAGCGCTGAAACCGTGGGCCAGCGCGCCCTTGAAGCGGTTGCCGCATGGGATGCAGTTCGATGACGACGGCAACCCTGTGGGATGATCGCGCGTGTAAATTGGGCGAGGGTCCGCTGTGGCACCCGGAGCGCAAGCAGCTGTTCTGGTTTGATATTCTAGGGCAAAAACTGCTGACGCGAACAGACTCCGGCCCGATCGAGTGGCACTTCGACGAAATCGTCTCGGCCGCAGGGTGGGTGGATGACAGCACACTGTTGATCGCCTCGGAAACCGCCTTGTTCACCTTCGATCTGAACAGCGCCGAAAGCGAATTTATCGCTCCGCTGGAGGCCGACACCCCCGCTACCCGATCCAACGACGGCCGCGCCGACCCCTGGGGCGGTTTCTGGATTGGCACGATGAGCAAGACCGCGGAAACGGGCGCGGGCGCGATCTATCGCTATTACCGAGGCGAGTTGAGAAAACTGCATCCCGGCATCACCATCCCAAACGCCATCTGTTTTTCGCCCGACGGTCGCTTTGCCTATTTCGCCGATACGCTCACCAGGAAGATCATGCGCCAGCCGCTGTCTGGTTCAGACGGCTGGCCCACAGGAAACGCCGAAGTTTGGTTGGATCTGACGGCCGACGGGCTACTCCCGGACGGCGCGGTCACCGATGCCGCCGGAAACCTATGGAACGCTCAATGGGGCGCCAGCCGTGTCGCCCAGTACGGTCCGGACGGAACGTTTCTGCGCGCTGTTTCGGTGCCCGCTGCCCACAGCTCCTGTCCGGCATTCGGTGGACCTGACCTGACGACCCTTTTCTGCACCACGGCGCAGGAACTCCTCAGCGCGGAAGACCTCGCCGCCAACCCCGCCCACGGCCAGACGTTCGCCGCAACGGATCAGGGACCGGGCTTGCCAGAACCCCGCGTGATCCTGTGATTGTCTTCTATTTTGCACCCCCCAATTCCCAATCAATCCACTCTCGAGTCCATGAGCCATGACCAACCGCACACTTGGCGTCTGCTACTATCCCGAACACTGGCCCGAAGACATCTGGGCCGAAGACGCGCGACGCATGGCCGAGACGGGGCTGACCTGGGTTCGAATCGGCGAATTCGCATGGTCGCGGATGGAGCCGATCGAGGGGGCCTATGATTTCGACTGGCTCGACCGAGCGATCGAAGTGCTGGGCGCTGCAGGTCTGAAAGTGATCCTTGGCACGCCGACGGCGACGCCGCCGATCTGGGTCGTGGAAAAGCATCCTGATATGCTGGCCATCGACGATCAGGGGCATCCACGCAAATTCGGCTCTCGTCGCCACTATTGCTTTAGCCACTTGGGCTACCGAACCGAATGTACGCGGATCGTGACCAAACTCGCCGAGCGCTACGGCGGCAATCCCCATATCGCCGCCTGGCAAATCGACAATGAATACGGCTGCCACCAATCGGTTCTTAGCTACTCGGAGGCTGCGCGCGCTGGTTTCCGCGATTGGTTGGCGCAGAAATACCAATCACCGGACGCGCTGAACCGCGCCTGGGGCAATGTGTTCTGGTCGATGGAGTACGGCGACTTCGCACAGGTCGACCTGCCAAACCTCACGGTCACCGAACCGAACCCGTCCCATGAGTTGGATTTCCGTCGCTATTCCTCGGATCAGGTCGTCGCGTTCAACAAGCTGCAAACTGATATCCTGCGCGCCCATACCGACGCACCGCTGATCCACAACTACATGGGGCGGGTGCTGGAGTTCGATCATTTCGACGTCGGCGCGGACCTCGATATCGCCAGTTGGGACAGCTATCCAATCGGCTTCCTGAGTGACCGAATGGACGCCGAACCGGACCATATTCGCAGGTTCCTGCGCCAGGGCGACCCGGATTGCCAGGCGTTCCACCATGACCTGTACCGCGCGGTTGGTGCCGTGCGCGGTGGTGGCGCAGTCCATACCGGACGGCTGTGGGTGATGGAGCAACAGCCCGGCCCGGTGAACTGGGCGCCCCACAACCCGGCCCCCCTGCCCGGCATGCCGCGCCTTTGGGCGTGGGAGGCCTTTGCCCATGGGGCCGAGACGGTGTGCTTTTTCCGCTGGCGGCAGGTTCCGTTTGCACAGGAACAGATGCACGCGGGCTTGTTGCGCCCGGATAGCGAACCGGCCCCGGCGCTGGCCGAGGCGGCGCAGATCGCAACTGAGATTGCCGACATGCCCGAGACGGAAACCGCCTCGGCGCCAGTAGCGCTGGTGTTCGATTATGCCTCGTCCTGGGCATGGAAAACCCAGCCGCAGGGTGCTGATTTCGAATATTTCCATTTGGCGTTGTCGACCTATCGCGCGCTGCGCCGCAATGGGTTGTCGGTGGATGTTGTTTCATCGGACATCGCTGATCTGTCGGCCTATGCGATGGTCGTCGCGCCCGGTTTGGCAACCATACCAGCCCCTCTGCTGGACGCGTTGGGGCGCTATGAAGGTATTGCGCTGGTCGGCCCTCGCAGTAATTCCAAAACCTTCGATATGGCAATCCCGGTGCCGTTGCCGCCAGCCCTACCGGGGCTGGATACCACGGTCTCGCTGGTCGAGAGCCTGCCTCCGGGGGTCGAGGTTCCGCTGTCAGGCGGCGCGCTGATCCGATGGGTAGAACGGCTGGAAGGCAGTGCCGAGGTTGTTCTGCGCTGCGATGACGGCCATCCGGCGCTGGTTCGTTCGGGCGGGCTGCATTATCTCGCCGGTTGGCCCAACGACGCGACCTTTGCGCAGATTGTCGGCGATCTGGCGGGCGCGGCGGGGCTGGAGGCGTTTGACATGCCGCCCGGTGTACGGCGGCGCGATACCGGGTCACACCGGTTCTGGTTCAACTACAACTCTGAGGCGGTCAGCGTTGCGGGGCACAGCATCCCTGCTGCCGGGGTTCATTGGGAGCGTCGCAGTGGCTGACAACACCCCTGCGGCAATTGCGCTTGCGGCTGGTGACCTTCGCATCACGATATTGCCTTTGGGTGCGCGTTTGCAGAGCCTGCATCTTGAGGGGATTGCGCAGTCACTGACACTGGGGTCCGAGAATGCCACCGACTATGAAACGGCCCTGGCCTATGCCGGGCCAATTATCGGGCCGGTCGCCAATCGGATAGGCGGGGCCAGTTTTCGGATCGGGGATCAGACCTACGCCACGGATGCGAATGAGCGCAGCTCGACAACGTTGCATGGCGGCGCGGGGAACACACACGCACGCCTCTGGAGTATTGCGGATCGGGCGGATGACAGTGTCTCGCTACGGCTTGACCTGTCCGACGGGCTGGGCGGTTTTCCCGGCAACCGGGTGATCTGCGCGACCTGGCGGATCAGCGCACCCGCGACGCTGGACCTGATCCTGACAGCTACCAGTGATGCCGACACGCCGATGAACCTGGCGCACCATCCCTTTTGGTGTCTCGACCCGACCGGAGGTGACAGCCTGCGCGTTCTGGCGGACACGTATCTTCCGACTGACGCGGCGAACTTACCGACGGGCAAGATATCCCCGGTAAACGCCACGCCCTTTGATCTGCGCCTGTCGCGCGCCTTGTCCGACCCTGATCTGCCGAGCCTCGACACGAACTACTGCCTTTCAATGGAACGCACCCTGCGGCGTCGAGTTGCAACTCTGACCGGGGCGAATGGCGTGCGGATGGAGATCGAGACCACAGAGCCCGGCCTGCAGGTGTTCACTGGCTTCGACCAGCGGGCTGCTGGCAGTAACGTACCGGGCCGGTTTGTGGCATTGGAGCCGCAGAGCTGGCCGGATGCCTTAAACCACGCGAATTTCCCGCAGATTATTTTGCGTCCGGGCGAGACCTACCGACAGGAAACCCGTTATGTCATTTCCAGGATTCGTTAATGGAGCAAGGTCATGAAACTCTACTATGCCAAGGGTACCGCCGCGCTTCCGGTTCACATCGCGCTTGAAGAAATCGGCGCGCCATATGAGGCGAAGTTGCTAGATTTCTCAAAGGCCGAGCAGCAGAGCCCTGAGTATCTGAAGATCAACCCCAAGGGACGGGTGCCCGCGCTGGAAGTCAGCGGCGGTGTTCTGACCGAAGCGCTGGCGATCTTGACCTATCTTGCACAGCGTTTCCCGGAAGCCTCGCTCGCGCCGCTTGATCCTTTCGGTCTGGCGCGGGCGCAGGCCTTCAACGCTTACCTTGCCTCGACGGTGCACGTCGCACACGCCCACAGATTGCGTGGCGCACGTTGGGCCGATGACGCTTCCGCGCATGAGGCAATGCGCGCCAAGGTCACCGAGAATATGACTGACTGCGCCAAGGTCATCGAAGCGCATTATTTCGACGGGCCCTGGGTTCTGGGAGAGAAATTTTCGATCTGCGATCCCTATCTGTTCACCATTGTCCGCTGGATGCCAGCCGACGGAGTGGACATGAGTGCGTTTACCAAATTGACGGCCCATACCGAGGCGATGATGCAGCGCCCCGCCGTACAGCGGATCGTGGCACTTCATAGCTGAAGACGGAGCGGCGCGATGTGAAATCGCGCGGATCGTTGTTGGGGACACTGGCTGGAGGGGCCAGCCCCTCCAGACCTCCCCGGGATATTTGCAGTCCGATGATGGAGAAAGTGGTGCGGCGGCGTTGGCAGCGACGTTTCAGAACCACGCCCGGCGGATCAGGTTGAGGCCGAGCCCAAGGAATACCACCATCAGGACCGTCCGGAAGCGTTCCTGGCTGAGGCGCGCGCGTAAAGCTTCGCCTGCCGTGAAGCCGATGAGGGCTGGCAGGATCATCGCACCCGATAACAGCGCCAGCCAGCCAGTCATCAGCCCTTGCGCCACATAGCTTGCGGCCAACGGCAGGCTGCCGAGCAGGATCAGCAGGCCCGAGGCGCGCACAAACTCGTCCTTGTCAGCTTGGCGCGCGGCCAGATATATCGCCAGCGGCGGCGCCCAGACAGCGGTCAGACCGCCCATGATGCCTGCCACAAGCCCTGCGAGCGCCTGGGCGGGGCGATCCAGCCGGTCGGGCAGTTGTGGCAAAGTTACCGTCAGGTTGACCGCGACGAAGAGAAGGATGACCGCCCCGGTGATACCCATCAGCGCGCTGTCGGTCACTCGGCTGGCCAGCAGGGATGTCAGTGCGACACCGACCATCAGCACGACGATAAACGGTGCGTAGCGGCGCAGTGCGGCGGTGGTCTGACCTGAGCGCCAGACTTGCCAGGCATTCAGGACGATCATCGGCATCAGCACGACCGCAACCGCACTTCGAGGGTCAAGGAACAGGGTTGTCAGCCCGATCGCCGCTGTCGGCAGGCCAATACCTGCGACACCTTTGATGGTCCCGGCCAAAAAATAGCCGATCGTTACGATGATCAGAAGTGTGACGACATCCATTGTGGCTACCGCATCCAGCGCGCCACCAGTGGCGCGCCGATGATGACGATGACGATACGGGCGATGTGATGTGTGACCACATAGGCGACATCGGCCCCGGCGACGATGGCCAGCAGCGCCATTTCCGCCTGCCCACCCGGTGAGAAGGCAAGGACAACCTCGGCCAACGGCGCGACGTTCAGCGCATAGGCCGCCGCGATGAACGCTGCTGAAAGGCCGGTCAGAAGCAGGCAGAACCCAAGTGCGGCGAGAACAACGCGGCGCACCTCTCCCCAGGTGATGCCGGCGTAGTGAATGCCGACCGCAAGCCCGATGAAGAATTGGGCGAGAACGATGGCTTCCGCAGGGGGGCGGTGGTGCAGAAACCCCAGAAGGCTGGCGGCGGCCGTGGCAATCAGCGGGCCGAGGATCGTTGCGCCGAACAGGCCGACCGCCTCGGCCAGTTTCCAACCGCCGATCGCGAGGGCCACCATTAACGCAAGTTCACCTATCGGCAGATCGCGGGCTGGAACCCCGGGCGCGCCGGTCAGATCCAGCCCAAGCCACAGGGCGAGGATTGGCGGGAGGATCGACACGACGATCAGGACGCGCGTGGCGTGGATCAGGCTCATGACGCGCGGCGAGCCTCCGGCTTCCTCACCAAATATCAGCATGTCCTGCAATCCGCCCGGCATTGCGCTGTAATAGCTGGTGGCGGGATCGAAGCCCCAAAGATGGCGAAAGTAGGGGTAGCCGACCGCGCCGATCAGAAGGATGAACGGCGGGACCAGCGCAATCGACAGCGCCCAGCCACCCAGCTGGCCCAGAACGGCGGGTGTGATCGACGCGCCGACGGCGACGCCGAGGATCGTGCGCACGGGTACGCTGATGATCGGCAGCCCGGCGAGCGGGGCTCCGGCAAGCGCCGCGGCAAGGCAGCCGAACATCGACCCAAGTAGCCATGGCAGAGGTATGCCCAACAGCTGGAATAGCGCCACCCCGGCCCCGGCTGCCCCAAGCGCATAAAGTGTGGCGGTGCGGGGCATTATTTCTCCGTCGGGTCTCGCGAGGCGTGATGCCCGACCATGTGGCGCTGTCGCCGCGAGGTCCAGCGAAATGCGTCCGCCCGCTTGTCAGCCCGAGTGCAATCGTCACTATGACAGGTTCCGGCGTTTAGGAATTGCAAAGGGCGGTAATGGGCGGACATGCACTGATTGTGGGCGGATCGATTGGCGGTCTGTTGGCCGCTGCGGCATTGCGCGCGCGGGGCTGGTCCGTGGAGGTGTTCGAACGCTCGGACGTTGAACTGGCGGGACGCGGCGCCGGGATTGTGACCCACCCGGAGCTGATCGCGGCATTGCAGGCCGTGGGTGCATCCGTCGATGACCTGGGCGTCCAGGTGAGCGAGCGGGTGGCCTTTGATCTGGCCGGGGACCGCGTCGCCGAGATGCCCTATCCGCAGATCGTCACTTCGTGGACGCGGTTGCACCAGTTGCTGCGTGCGCTGCTGCCCGATGGCGCGCATCATCTCGGACGGCATGCGCTGAGCTATGTCAGTGAAGCTGACGGGGTACGAGTATCGTTTGCCGATGGCACGACGGCGCGGGGCGATTTGCTCGTCGGAGCCGACGGGTTCCGCTCGTCCATTCGCGCGCAGATGCTGCCCGAGGTGCAACCCGCCTACGCCGGATATGTGGTCTGGCGCGCTGTCGCGCAGGAGACGGACCTGTCTCCGGGCGTGCATCAGCGCATCTTTGCGCCCTTCGGATTTTTCCTGCCTCGTGACACGCAGATCATTGGCTATCCGATTGCCGGGCCGGGCAACGATCTACGCCCCGGTCATCGGCAGTATAACTTTGTCTGGTATTCCGCCGTCCCGCCAGCGGCGCTGGACGATATGCTGACGGATACTGCAGGGCATCGGCACGCGATGTCGATCCCGCCACCCCTGATACGCGCTGAGGTGCTTGAGGCAATGATGGAGGACGCCCGCACCCGGCTGTCGGCGCCGTTTGTCGACGTTCTGACACGGGGCGAGCGACCGTTTTTCACGCCGATCTACGATCACCATTCCCCCGCGATGTCCGAGGGGCGGGTGGCGCTTTTGGGGGACGCCGCTTGCGTTGCGCGGCCCCATGTTGGCATGGGCGTAACCAAGGCGGCGCTGGATGCACTGACGCTGGCGCGGTGCATGTCCGCAGCCGATGTGGAATCGGCGCTGAAATCTTATTCCACCGAACGCGTTCCGGCGGCGCGGACCGCCCACGACCGGGGTCAGCATCTGGGCCGGTTGATATTCGACTCAGGAGGGTCCGACCTGAACCGCGACGGGCGGCACCATCCGGACATGGAAGAGATCATGCGCGATACGGCAGTTGCGATCTGACGAGGACCGGGCCGCCAGATACACAAGCCGCCGGTTCCTGACCGGAGGCGATAGCTGGAGTCCGGCCCGTCGCCATTGGACACTCGGACCGATGGCGTCTCCAATGCCAACCCCTAGGATAGTCTGGGCGAAATGACCGGGCTTGCAGCCTATTTGATCGCCTGCGGATTGATCGGTGAGCCTGCGGCGCCGGGGATATGGAGCGGCGGGGCAGTGAAGAAGAACTCGTAGACGCCGTCGTCGGCGCAATCGGCGGCAAGCTCTTTGAGGTAGAATATTTCTCCCATCGAGATGCCGATGGCGGGGATCACAACCCAATGCCAGGGCTGGTAGGCCTCGTCGGTCTCGTTGGGCCGGACTTCGCAGCCCCAAGTGTCCGCACAGATCGCGGCTATATCGTGCTTTTTGATCCAATGCGCGGTCTCGAACGCCACGCCCGGCGCGTCACCACCTGCGTAACCCGTCCAATCTTGCGCCGCGAGACAGCGCTCCTGATGTCCGGTGCGGAAGATAACGAAATCCCCTTTGCGAATTTCGACGCCCTGCGCCGCTGCACAACCATCCAGATCGGCGTTGGTGATCGCATAGCCATCGTCGAGGCTGTCGACGCCCTTCCAGCGGGCAATATCCAGCAGTACGCCGCGCCCAACCATCTTGTCGCGCACATGCTCGATCCCCAGCTGCTTGGCGCCATTCACCGTCACATCGGTCGCCGGATAGCCGTTGTACATCTTGTCATCGAGGAAGATGTGGCACAGCGCATCCCATTGCGTGGACCCCTGGCAGGGCATGTTGATCGCATCATCGGCGTAGCGCAGGTAAGCAACGCCGTCATCGTCTTGGACCCCTGCGGCGGCATCTGTCCCGGTTGCCAGCATCTGGTGGATGAGATTCCAGCGACCACCGAACAGGCCGGACTGCAATTGCTCTTTCAGATCAAGCCCCAGCGCGAAGGTTTTGCCCTTCTTGATGAGTTTCCCGGCGTTCACGATATCCTCGGGGCTGATGTTATTCAGCGTCCCCAATTGATCGTCATCGCCCCACCGGCCCCAGTTCGACAGCTCTTTCGCGGTGTCATAGATGTCTTGTCGTGTCAGCTTCGCCATGTTCCGTCCCCCGGGGTGTGCCGTTAATTTGTCGAGTGAAAAATAGATTCATCGCTTAAGTCAATCATGTTATCGATCGATAAATGACGGCAACGAGGGCGCATATGGCCGAGACCAAGACGTTTGATGTGATTTTTGAGGGGGTGGGCACCTCGTCAGGCAAGATGCGCAACGACATCTCGGTGGAATGGCCGATGATGAAGGAAAAGTTCGAGCTTGCCACCGATGAAGGGCCGTTTCATGGCGGCGACGGGACGGCTCCGCCGCCGCTGGCGCTGTTTTGTGCGGCACTTACGGGATGCCTGATGACGCAGATTCGCGCGTTTGCGAAGCGAATGAAGATCGACCTGAGGAACGTCACCGTGAGCACCCGGCTGCACTGGCGGGGCGAGCAGGAGGGGAACGACCCTTATGTCACGCAACCCGTGGGGTTCCACATGGACGTCGATATGGAGACGGATGCCAGCGAGGACGACCGGATGGCGCTGCTGGCAGCCGCAAAGAAGGGTTGTTTTCTGGAACAAACGTTGATGCAGGGGTTGGTTGTCGGGCATCGGTTGAAGCTGGGCGATGATTGGCGCGATGCCTGAAGTCCCGTCCGATACTGCGCCAAAAGAAAGACGCAAGCGCCTGCCTTCAGGAGAACGACGGCGGGAATTTATTGCCCAGGCGATTGAGTTCTTTGCCGAGAATGGTTTTGAAAGCTCGACCCGTGATCTTGCGAAACGTCTGGGGGTAACGCAGCCGCTGTTGTACCGATATTTTCCCTCCAAGGACGACCTGATCGCCGAGGTTTATTCCGCAGTCTACGTCAAGCGGTGGAAGCCGGAGTGGGAGGTGCTGTTGGCCGATCGGACACGCCCATTGGCAGACCGCCTGCGGCAATTTTATCGCGAGTATACCGAGGTCGTGTTCACCCGCGACTGGATGCGGATCTTCCTGTTCGCCGGACTGAAGGGTGTTGATATCAATATCCGCTACATGGGCCTCGTGCGCAGTCGCATTCTGGACCCGATCGTCGCCGAAGCCCGGGCCGAAGCGGGGTTGGTCGATGCCAATGGCCCGGCAGAATCGGACTTTGCCTGGCTGATTCATGGTGGGATCTTCTATAACGGCGTCCGGCGGGTGGTTTACGGCGAGGCGGACGCGACGGATGTGGGCGCAATGATCGACAACGCGGTGGAAGCGATGCTGACCGGGCTGGAGAAGATGCGAGCAGGAGAGCCAGCACCGAAGGTTCGGTCGCTCTAGTTCACAAAATGCCCGACGTTATTTTTGGCCCTGAGTAGACGTTCGCGTTGGACGCTACCTTAGCCCGGATTAAAGGCGAAGCCGCCGGGCGAGCGCCTGACCGTCCCGCGGTCGGGCGCTTTGGCAAAGCTGCGCATCTTAATGATGCCACAGCCAAAGCCGCACCATAAATTGCCCCTGATGACCGTTGCTGCGCCAGCCCCCGGTCAGGCACCCGCCCGGCTTATACACATCATCGACAAATGGTCGCTACAGGCCAAAATCACCCTAACCCGCACGGGTCCCCCGCGCCGGATAGCCGTTGCCCATCGCTCCGACCTTACTCAGCAAGATTTCCAGATCGGGGCGCGCAAACGGCATCGTGGCGATGTCGATCAGGTACAGCCGGCCATCAGGGCGGACCCAGAAAGTGCCGGGTTCCGCAAATACATCGGTTTCCGCTTCCTTGATGGTCGAGGAAATCCACAGGCCCCAGGACCGCGCGACGTCCTCGGTCAGACCATAGGCGACCGGCACATCGCTCAGACCCCAATCAGCCTTCGCCTTTTCGGCGCGGTCGACCGGGTCCATCGAGATGGCAACCAGATCGACGCCCTTGGCGACGAAGTCGCTCGCCACAGTCTGCAACTTGCCCAAATAGGTCTCGCACACCGGGCAGTGAAGGCCGCGATAGACGACGATCATCGAGAACGCCTCGGGCGCGCGGCCTGACAGCGTTCAGGTTCCGCCGCCGACCAGCGGAAGCGAAAGTGCGGGGGCTTGGGTGTCGGGCATCAGTTTCATCGGGGCGTTCCTTTTCGGGAGAGGCTAAGTTTGGCTTGCATTATTTATAGGTCGATAAATAATGGATGCACCGGTGACCACAAGGGCCACCATTGGAGGTGGCATGAAGGCTCCGGATTTTAGATATGAGCGCCCGACTGATGTGGAGGCGGCGCTGGCACTGTTGGCGGATGGTGATGCGGCGGTGCTGGCAGGTGGGCAGAGCCTGATGCCGATGATGAATTTCCGTCTGGCACGGCCTCAGGTTTTGGTTGACCTGAACCGGATCGACGGGCTGGCCGGGATTGCCGAGGATGGCGAAGCGCTGCGGATCGGGGCCATGACGCGCTATGCTGATCTGGCGGGATCGGATTTGATCGCAACCTACGCCCCGCTGATTGCGCGTGCCCTGCCCCATATCGCCCACCCGGCGATCCGTAATCGCGGCACAATTGGCGGCTCGGTCGCACTGGCGGATCCAGCCGCTGAAATGCCGGCGCTGCTGATGGCGATGGGCGCGCAGATTGCGCTGCGTTCGACCAGCGGCATGCGGGAAGTTGCGGCAGATGACTTCTTTCTTGGCCTCTACGAAACTGCGCGGGCCGAAGATGAGCTGGTAACCGAGATTATCGTTCCCAAGCCTGCGCCTGGCACGCGGCATGGGTTCTACGAACTGGCACGGCGGCACGGCGATTATGCAATGGCGGGGGTCGCGCTGGCCGTCGGGGAGGCGGTGCGCGTGGCGTTCTTTGCGGTCAGCGACCACGCCCTGCGCGCGCCTGAGGCCGAGGCGGCGCTGGCGAGCGGCGACATTGATGCGGCGGCGGCGGGGCTAGAGGGCCTCGATTTCCACGCCGATCCGAACGCCGACGTTGCGACCAAGAAACATCTGGCGGGCGTGGTTTTGCGCCGGGCATGGGCCGGGTCGAGTACTGGGGGGAACACGGCATGAGCGATCTTCACAAAATATCGGTGACGATCAACGGCGAAGCGATTCGCGCGTCCGTCCCTGCCCGCCTGAACCTGGTCGATTTCATCCGCACCGAGGCGGGCCTGACCGGCAGTCACGTCGGCTGCGAACACGGCGTCTGCGGGGCCTGCACAATCGAGGTCGACGGCGCGATGGTGCGCGGCTGCCTGATGCTGGCGGTGCAGGCGGACGGAGCGACGGTAACAACGGTCGAGGGGTTCGCCGACAGTGATTTCGGCCCGGCCCTGCAAGAAGCATTTCAGAACAACCACGCGCTGCAATGCGGCTATTGCACGCCGGGGATGCTGGCCAGCGCGCTGGAGTATCTGCGTGGCGTACGATCGAGCGCCACCGGGCCGGACCGCGCGGCGATCCGCGATCATATCTCGGGTAACTACTGCCGCTGCACCGGGTATCAATCCATCGTCAATGCGATTGCCGAAGTGGCAACCTCGAAAGCGGAGGGCAAATCATGAGCGGCCCCCGGACCATATTCGACAAACCCAACCGCTATATCGGCCAGCCCGAGGTGCGCCGAGATGCCAAGCGCCTGCTGCACGGACGAGGGCAATACGTCGACGACCTGGCGCTGCCTCGCATGCTCCACGCTGCCTTCGTGCGCAGCCCCTACGCGCATGCGAAAATCCTGTCGATTGACGTGGATGAAGCACGCGTGCTGCCCGGCGTCGTCGCGATCTATTCCGGGGCCGATCTCGCCGAATCTGTGGAACCTTACGTGGGAGTCCTCAGCCATATGGTTGGACTGCGATCTGCGCCTCAGCACCCTTTGGCGGTGGATACTGCCCGCTGGCAGGGCGAGCCGGTGGTGATGGTCGTTGCACAATCCCGCGCTGAAGCCGAGGACGCAGCAGAGTTGATCGAGGTTGACTTCGATCCCCTGCCCCCGGTGGTCGACGTGGAACGCGCACTCGACCAGGACACGCCGGTGATCCACGACCAATTCGACAGCAACCTGGCCTGGGAACGGACCGTCGAGGCGGGCGACATCGACGCGGCCTTTGCGGCGGACGGCGTCACCGTCATCGACAAGCGCTTCACCTTTGGGCGCCACACCGGCGTCACGCTGGAACCCCGCGCGGCGGTGGCCGAATTCGACCCGTCAACCGACCGGTTGACCTTCCACTACTCCGGCCAGGCACCGCATATGATGCAGTTCATCTTCGCCAAGCATCTGGGGCTGAGGGAGGATAACGTCCGGGTGATCTCGCGCGACGTGGGTGGGTCGTTCGGGATCAAGATCCACACCTACGGGGATGAGGTAGCGACAGCCGCGGCGGCGAAACTGCTGGGCCGTCCGGTGAAATTCATCGCCGACCGGATGGAGAGTTTCACAACTGACATCCATGCACGCGACCATATCATCGACGCGAAGATCGGCGTGACCGAAGAGGGCAAGATCGTCGGGATCGAGTTCGACGACCTCACCGGGATCGGCCCCTTTTCGATGTACCCGCGCACCAGTGCCATCGAGGCGAACCAGATCCTGAACCTGACCGGCGCGCCCTATGCCATTGAAAACTATCGCGCCACCTCACGCGTTGTGTTCATGAACAAGAACATGATGTGCCAATATCGCGCCGTCGGGCATCCGGTGGCAATGGCGGTGGCCGACGGGCTGGTCGAGGCTGCTGCAGCTGCCATTGGCATGGACCCGGTCGAGATCCGGCGCAAGAACCTGCTGGCTGACGATTGCTATCCGACCGTCACCGCGACGGGGATGAAATTGGACGATCTGAGCCATCACGCCTGCCTGACCAAGTTAATCGAAACGATGGATTACGACGCATTGCGCGCGGATCAGGCGGCGGCGCGGAAACGCGGTGTGCATCGCGGGATCGGATTGATCTCAATGGTCGAGGTCACCAATCCGTCGCCAATGTTCTATGGCATCGGAGGGGCTCCGATTGCGTCTCAGGATGGGGCGACGGTGCGTCTGGATGCGGGCGGCGGGCTGCACGTCAGCAGTTCGATCACCGAACAGGGCCAGGGAACGAATGCGATCCTGGCGCAGATTGCCGCTGGAGTTTTCGGCGTCGATCTGGACCGGGTTCGGGTAACAACAGGCGACACCGAGACGACACCCTATGGCGGCGGCACGTGGGCCTCTCGCGGGGCCGGGATCGGTGGCGAGGCGATGCTGCAGGCGGCCCATGCGCTGAAGGATCAGGTGCTGGAAGTGGCTGCGGTGATCCTGCAGGGCAAGGCCGAGGCGCTGGATATCGTTGCGGGCAAAGTGGTGGATGCGACGGGCGGGGCCGAGCGGATCACGCTGTCCGATCTGGCCCGCACTGTATACTATCGCGGCAACGAATTACCCGCTGATCTGGAACCAGAGCTGGTGGCGACCCGCCACTACCGCGTCACCGATTTCCCATTTGTATTCACCAACGGCGCAATGGCGGCCTATGTCGAGGTGGACACCGAAACCGGCTTTACCAAGATACTGAATTTCTGGGCGGTCGAGGATTGCGGGCGCGTCATCAACCCCGCGCTGGTCGATGAACAGATTCGTGGTGGCGTGGTGCAGGGCATCGGCGGCGCGCTGTATGAAGAGGTGATCTATGACGAGGATGGCCAGCAACTGAACACCTCCATGGCCGATTATCTGGTGCCGATGGCTGCGGAGATGCCGGATATTGTGGTGAAACATGTGGAAACGCCCACCAAGACCTCAGCCCTCGGCGCCAAGGGCGCGGGCGAGGCCGGGACCGGCGGCGCGCCGGGGGCGCTGATGAACGCGATCAATGATGCGCTGCGCCCGATGGGCGCTGAAGTGACGCAGATGCCGATGACGCCGCAACGGGTTCTGCGGGCGTTGGGGGTGGTTTGACGCGGTGCCTCAGGCTTTTTCGTAGAAATACAGGGACGTCCCATCGAGGGTCGCTTGCGTCCAATCCGCAAAGTCAGTGGGCGTCATCGCGGCCCAGTCTGGTGTTTCTTCTACCTGCGCCCGTCCGATGCGGCGACCAAGCTCGACCAAGGTGTTGTTTGCGGCGGCACGGCGCGTATCGTAGTCCGCCAGTGCCGCAGGCCAGTCTGTATGCCCGGCAATGCAGTCTTCCAGTGCCAGCACATCCTGAAGGGCCTTGGTTGCACCGCTTCCGGTATGTGGGCGGGTCATCGTGCCCGCATCGCCGACCAGCGCCACGCGGTTCTGCCCATAGCTGTCGATCATCCCGTCATAGATCGGCTGGATCGAAACGTTACGTCGCGCCGAATGCTGTACCAGGGCTGCAATGCGCGGTGGAAAATGATCCGCCAGCAGGTGCTCCAGGGTTTGATAGACTTCCGCGCTCACACCGCCGGGCGGTACCGATGTGACGCCGTCGCCGCCCAATGCTTGTGGCGGGCGTGAATAGATCGCCCAGTTGACTCGCCTTCCCTTCCCTTCAAAATCCGGGATCATGTAAAGCACCCCGTGGCCGCCCGGAAAGGTCAAGGTTAGCCAGGCTGAGGTTCTGTCGGCTTCGTCCAACAGGCAGCGATCTACCAATTCGGATTCCGCATAATTCCCGCGCCAGAGCACATAGCCCGCCGGGACCGCCCGAGCTTCTGGGTGAAGTTTGGCGCGGATCGCCGAGCGATATCCATCAGCCCCGATCAGTGCATCGAAGTGCCGGGTGGTCCCGTCTGAAAGTGTCACCGAGACAAATTCGCCTTGATCAGAGAATTCGCGCAAAGCCACGCCGCCGT
Source organism: uncultured Paracoccaceae bacterium (assembly GCA_943787785.1). Classification (GTDB taxonomy): domain Bacteria; phylum Pseudomonadota; class Alphaproteobacteria; order Rhodobacterales; family Rhodobacteraceae; genus WLWX01. The sequence goes on from CALSNT010000018.1 coordinate 61,598, forward strand.
GGTACACGTCATCGGTTACACCGGAACGCAGGGCGCGCCATAACATGCTCCAGTTGTTTGTTACCCCGGCCGAGGGTTGCGTCCACAGCCGCCGCCCGCCGGCACTGCCATCATGGTGCTGCCACCAGCGTTCACCCATCACGCAATGGGCGTAGTCCGTAGGCAGATATCCAGCCTCGATCAGCTGGTCCCGAAGCGGAAGCGGTACAACAATCCCCGCGCCCCGATCGCTGAGCGATGCGGGTGTGCGTTCAAAAACGCTCACGTTACGCCCGGCACGGATCAGTGCCTGAGCCGTCGCGCAACCAGCGATACTACCACCGATGATCGCAACTTTGGTGCCGGCGATGGCCATAATGAAACCTCTGTGTTGATCTCTGATTCGATACCATTTATACTTCGTATAATTAAATATACAACGTATAATTACCCGCTCTGATCGTAGGCTTGGAAAATGGTAGAAAGATCGGCAAAACGCCGCGACCTGACGCTGGACAAAGTGGTTGAGGCCGCCCTGGCGATCCTGCGCACCGAAGATGAGGCCGCGCTGACCATGCGGCGCGTGGCGCGTGATCTGGGTGTCACGCCGATGGCGCTCTATCATCACCTACCGGACAAGGACGCATTGTTGAACGCCGCTGTGGATCAGGTGTTTCTGGATGCGGCGCGGGCCGCCGCACCGCAGGAGATGGATTGGCGGGATGAGCTCAGCTGGTTCATGAGCGAGGTCCGCGATCCACTGGTCGCCAGTCCCGGCATAGGGCAGGTTTTCGTGCGCCAACCGGTTCTCGGCCCTGGTACGGCGCTGACCACCGAACGGATGTTCCGCCTGTTGCGGGCGGGCGGTGTGACCGGTGATGCGCTGGCGGAAGCGGTGGATTCGATCACATTGTTGACCATCGGATCAATTGCCAACGAAATCTCACGCCCCGCCGAAGTGCGTCTGCAATTGCCGGGGTTTTTAGAGGCCCCCGAAGTCTTGCCAGACCACATTGACACCTATGCCCGTCGCGATGGACGCGCCCGTTATTTGCAGGCCCTGACCTGGCTGATGGATGGAATCGAAACCAAAGCGGGGATCAGCCCAAACGGCTGAGTTCACTACGATACCAATCGCCAATCTCGGCGCCGGTCATCCAGGCAACTTGGTCGTGGCCTTTCACATAATCCAGAAGCTCCTCCAGATACCGGATTCGATGTGGAACCCCCGTGATGTAGGGGTGAACCGAGATCGCCATAACGCGCGCATTATCGACCCCTTCGGCATAGAGGCGATCAAACTGGTCGCGACCCCGGTTCAGGAACTCAGGGGCCGGGTGGCCTTGCAGCGCGTGCACCGCAATGTCGTTGTTTTCAACCGTATAGGGCAGCGTGGTGACCGGGCCTGAGGGCGTTTGGATCGTTTCGGGCAGGTCGTCGATCACCCAGTTGGCGACGTTCTTCACGCCATTGGTCGCCAGCAGGTCGAGCGTTTCATCCGTCTCGGTCAGGCCAGGGCTTTCCCAGCTGACAGGACGGGTGCCGCAAAACGCCTCGATAGTATCCTGGGCGCGCGCAATTTCGCCCGCCTGATCGTCCAGCTTGTGCATCGGACCCTGAATATGTCCGTGGCCCATAAACTCCCACCCCGCGTCGCGACCTGCGGCAGCGACGCGCGGATATTCGGTGCAGACCGAGCCGTTGATGGCGAAAGTCACGGGGATATCGCGAGCGGTCATGGCGGCGTGCTGACGCCAGAAACCGGCGCGCATGCCGTATTCGTGCCAGCTCCAATTCGGGACGTCCGGCATCAGCGGCTGGCCCATCGGCGGCGGCAATACAGTGCGCGGCATCGGGCGCGCCATCGACCAATGTTCGACATTGACGATGACCCAGACCGCCACGCGGGCGTTTCCGGGCAGGGTCAGGCGGGGCCGGTCGGGCGCGGCCTGATAAGGAACTCGGTCAGATAACAGCATGGGGCGTGGGGCACCCGGTGTGGGTGCCCCTGTCCGATCTTATTCGATGACGTAGTCGACAGGCATATCGTACCCAGCGTCCGCCACGGCAGCGAGGTAGGCTTTCATCACCTCGGACCCCGGCATGCCGCGACCATCGGCGTCCTTGGCCTGCTGGTTCGAGAAGCTCGCGAGGCTTTCAGCCCAACCCGCGCGCGCCTCTTCCGGCAACGTCTTGATGTTGGCGCCGACTTCTTCGAGGCCCTTCAGGCCGCTTTCCTGACGCGCGTTCAATGAACCACCGGCCTGATCTTCATAGGCGCGGCCCACTTCCATCAGGATGGTCTGCACCTCCGGCGGCATCCGGTCAAAGCTGCGCTGGTTCATGGTCAAGGCGTTCACGCCCATCGCGCCGAACCCGATCAGCGTATAATTTGGCGATGGCTCATAGAATTTGAAACCTAGGTAGGCCGACGGGAACATCAACCAGCCGTTGTAGACGCCGGTCTGCAGGCTGAGATAGCCGTCTGGCAGGGTCGATTGGACCGGCACCGCGCCAGCAAATTCCAGCCAAGGCAGGTTCGGACCTGCGCCGCCAACTTTCACGCCTTTCAGATCTTCGACCGTGTCCCACGGGTCCGTCGTTCCAAGATGGTAGTTGTCCCAACCGTGCAGGCCGAGCAGCACCTGGCCATACTCGCTGGTGAATTGTTCGGTCAGCCATGGCACCGCGTCATAGGTCGCGCGGACCGCGTCCATGGCTTGGTCGCTGTCTTGCGGGCCAAATGGCGCGTAATAAGGGAAGTTGTGCAGGAACAGCTTGGCCGGCTCAAAGCAGATGCAGTAGCTACCGATGTCGAGGATGCCGTTCTGCACCGACTCGAGCGTTTCGGCGACCCCGGCGATGGCCCCGCCATAACCTTCGACGAACTCAATCTCGTGCTCGGTTTCTTCGGCGACGCGGCGCTTCACTTCGGGGACGAAGAAATTCGCGGTGTCCGCAACATAGACGGCCGGGCCGTTCGGGTGACCGGAGCCGATGCGCAGCGTGAAGGTCTCGGCCAGCGCGGTGGTCGCGCCAAAACCAGCGATTGCGGTGGCCAGCGCCACTTTACCGAGGGTTGTCGATTTCATTGTCATCCTCCCAGATGGTTGTTGCGCGCGTTGCTATTTTGTTGGCGCGCCGAAGATCGGTGCCGTTTATCGCACGATAAACAGTCGCCTTATCTCCCCACAGATTAGGGATTCGGTCAAGGGTTGGCGGTGGAACGCTTCGCTTATTTATCGGTCGCTAACTTTTGCGGCTTGACCGCTTCGGGTCAGACAGTAGCGTGGCAGGAACGTCAAATGTGGGGGGGCATCTTGGGCGCAGCTGTAAAACTTGCACGGTCGATTCATCTGGTCAGCGCCTTCTGGACGCTGGGTCTGGCCATCGTGATCATGATCGACGTGCTGGGGCGCAGTCTGTTTGCGACGCCCTTGCCCGGCACCAAGGAAATCCTGCAGAACTCGGTCGTTTCGATTACCTTCCTGCAACTGCCGCTGGCGATCTATTCGGGCTCGCAACTCAGAACCTCGATCTTCGTTGATGCGATGCCGCCGTTCGGCAAGAAACTACTGCGCACATTCGCTGGTATCCTGGGTGTGGCACTGTTCATCGGCCTGGTCCTCAGCACCTGGCAGCCGTTTCTGGATGCCTACCGGATTGGCGAGTATGAGGGTGAGGGCGCGTTGCGGGTACCGACCTGGCCGGTGCGCGGCGCGGTTCTGGTGACCTCAGTATTCGGGATTTTCGCCTATCTGGCGATGATCATCCTCGACTGGCAGGACAAGCTGAACGTGGATTTGTCTGCCCCCGGTAGTTTCCTCGACCAAGGGGCGGACTAGGGTCATGGGCGGCGATATCGCACTCTATATGCTGGGTCTGCTGATCGTGTTCATCCTGATGGGTGTGCATATCGGTGTGGCACTGGCGATTTGCTCGGCCCTTGGTGTCTGGCTGATGGTCGGGTTCCTCGACACCGCGCTGTCGATCCTGGGCAACACCGCATACGAGGCGGTTCGAAAGGACGTCTTCGCGGTTATCCCGCTATTCGTTTTGATGGGCGATTTCATCGGGCGAAGCGGGGCGGCCGGCGATCTGTACCGAATTTGCGACCGGACGCTGAAGCGCCTGCCGGGACGGCTGGCGATTGCGACCATCGCGGGCAACACCGTTTTCGCCGCCGTGACAGGCGTGTCCATTGCCAGCGCGGCGGCGTTTTCGCGGATTGCCTATCCTGAGATGAAGAAGGTTGGCTATAAGCAGACCTTTGCCTTGGGCGCAGTGGCAGGCTCGGCCTGTCTGGGGATGCTGATCCCGCCGTCGATCCTGCTTATCGTCTGGGCGGTGTTGACCGAGATGAGCATCGGCGCGTTGTTTATCGCCGGGTTGCTGCCGGGCATCCTGCTGGCCCTGTTGTTTGCCGGTTACGTCATCATCGCTGCGGCCCGAAACCCCGCGATCGCACCGCCCTTCGAAGAAGCACTGGTGCCGTTGACGAAGGACGAAATGCGTTCGGAACTGATCGGCGGACTGGGCATCCTGGGCCTTGTGCTACTCGTCATTGGCGGCATCTGGACCGGCGCCTTTACCCCGACCGAGGCCGCCGGGTTCGGCGCCATCGGGGCGCTGATCATCGGCGTCGTCAAAGGCATGCGCTGGCGCGATATTGTCGAGGCGATCTTTCAAGCGGGCCGGACCACCGCGCCGATCATGTTCCTGCTGATCACGGCGCAGATGTATTCCAAACTGCTCGCCTTCGGCGGAGCAGTGAATTACATCCAGGGACTGTTTTTGGGCCTCGGCGCAGATCCGTGGGTGATCATTGCGATGATGATCGCGGTCTGGATTATTCTTGGGATGCTGATCGACAGCGTTTCGATCATTCTGCTGACGGTGCCGATATTCTCACCCATCGCAATGGCATTGGGCTTCGATCCACTGGCCTTCGCGATTTTCGGGATTCTGGTGATCGAGGCTGGCCTGCTGACCCCGCCTTTCGGGTTACTGGTCTATACCGTGAAAGGCTCGGTCCCCGATCCGAGCGTCACGCTTGGGCAGATCTTCGCAGGGTCGACCCCGTACTTCCTATTGATCCTATTGGCCGCATTGATCGTGCTGCTGGTACCGTGGCTGTCCAACTGGCTGCCGACACTGATGCTGTAGGGAAATGGCGCGCTGGGGTAGCGCCATGGGGTATTCCCAACCATTCCAGAACGATGCGATAATTCGATATTGTTCAGATATATATACAGCATTTCCGACCGATAAGGCCTCGAATGTTCCAGCGCATTCCCCCAAATTTTAGGGGGAACTTATGAGGGAACAGGATGATGCCCAAAACCGACAAACAGTCTCGCGCGCTCACAGCAGCCTTTGTTGCATCGGTCCGGAACCCAGGCAAATACCACGATGGGAAGGGGATGGGCTTATTCTTGCTTGTTAAGCCCAGTGGCGCACGTTCTTGGGTTCAGCGTGTGACAATAAGGGGTAAGCGTCGAGACATTGGCCTTGGTAGCCCGCCGGTGGTCACACTGGCAGAGGCCCGGGAGGTGGCGATGGACAACAAGCGATTGGCGCGAAGCGGTGAAGACCCGCTTGCGGTGAGGCAAATGACGCATGCGGATGCTGACCTTCGAAGAGGCCGCAAGGGAAACTCACAAGGAGCTTTCACCAACTTGGAAGAACTAGAAGGATCGCGACTCCTTCCTGTCCACTTTGCAGTCCTACATGTTTCCCAGATTTGGGTCGACGCCGTTACCCGATGTGACAGGCGCCGACCTAAGGCAAGCCATACTCGCTGCGCGTCAGAAAGCGCGCGGGTGTGGCGAAAAAAACAGTCTATCGCACCTCGTTTGTTTTCAGAAGGGGGATTGCCGAGGGCCTTTGCGCAGACAATCCCACAACCTCACAGGCGCTGGCTTTGCCGCGCAAAAATCGAATGCCAAAGCACCGAAAAGCGCTGCGCTACAACTACCTCACAGCTTGCATCGAAGCGATCAAGGAATCGCGAGCATTGGCTTCTACAAAGCTGGCATTGGAATTTTTGATCCTGACAGCAAGCCGATCAGGCGAGGTTCGACATGCATTGTGGTCAGAAATCGACCTCGAAGAACGGGTCTGGATAGTCCCAGCAGACCGCGCAAAACAGAAACGCCCACATCGCGTGCCATTGAGTGACCGCGCCATGGGTGTTCTGGCTGACGCTGAGACTTTGAAAGACGGGTCGGGATATGTTTTCCCATCGCTCCGCGCGAATCCGCTTTCAGACATGACTTTGTCAAAGCTGGTCAAAGAACCCAGTTTTGATGCTGACGTGCACGGATTTCGAACATCGTTCCGCACCTGGGGCCAAGAGAGAATGAACTTCCCGCGTGAGGTTCTCGAAGCGGCGCTTGGGCACACGCTGGGCGACGCAGCGGAACAGGCTTATGCGCGTTCTGACCTGTTCGAAAAGCGTTGCTCAATGATGGGCCGCTGGGCGGAGTTCCTAGAAAATCCTCAGGCGAAGGTCACGAGGGTCGCATAGTGTTTGCACCCCGGGCTTTTGATTTTGGACGATCTGACCGGTGCTGTTGAATGGTGGACCGACTTGGCACTTCGGCTCCGGCTACAGCTGCGCCTACATCGCGGAGAGAAGCGAGTTCTGAACAAGGCAGGCGGTGGCGTGATCTCGTGCCGCAAGCTCGAGGAGACGGCCTTTCGCTATGAGCACGGCGAACCCATCTACCTGAATTGCAGCATCATGTCGTGGTTCTGAGGGTCACGCTTCTGAGCCAACCGACGGGCGCGACGAGATCGCGCTTTGAGTATTCAACCTATCCGGCCTACCTTGCAGTCGCTACAACGACGCACCGAAACTGATCATGACCATCGACGTGAACCCTGACATCCTCGTATGGGCACGCGAGACCGCCGGTCTCAGCGTGGCTGTCAACGGCGGCGTAAAAGCCTGCCACTTGGGCGGAGCAAAAGTCGGCCATTTGGTGCCGCGCCTTGGAGCGTGATGCCCTCAAATAGCAAGCACGTTCCAAGGCGCGTTGGCCGGTAGGCCAACTTGATGGTAGCTAGTTTTTCGCGCGCCGTGATTTGCTCTGGTTGAGGCGGTAGCTTTCACCGTTCATTTCCAGAATGTTCACGTGATGGGTCAAGCGATCCAGTAATGCACCTGTGAGCCGTTCTGTTCCGAATGTGTCGGTCCATTCTTCGAACGGTAAGTTGCTTGTGATGAGCGTGGAACCTCGTTCGTAGCGCTGCGAGATCAGCTCAAACAGCAATTCCGCCCCGGTTTTGCTGAGCGGCACAAAACCCAATTCATCAATGATCAACAGTTTGACCTTGGCCAGTTGGCGTTGCATTCGCATGAGGCGCTTCTCATCTCGTGCCTCCATCAATTCATGCACCAGAGAGGCGGCAGTGACGAAGCTGACCGGCATGCCCTTCTGGCAGGCGGCCAGGCCCAGCCCGAGCGCTATATGTGTTTTGCCGGTGCCTGATGGACCAAGTGCAATCACATTCTCTTTGCGGTCGATCCACTCACAGCGGGCCAGTTCCAGCACCATCATCTTGTTAAGTGATGGGATCGTTTTGAAGTCGAAGCTGTCCAGGCTTTTGATTGCCGGGAACTTAGCCGACTTGATCCTACGTTCGACCATCCGTCGTTCGCGATCGATCAGTTCCAGTTCGGTCAGCCGTGCTAGATAGCGCACATGATCCACACCTTCGGCGGCGCAGATGCGGGCCTGCTTATCATGCTCACGTAGGAACGTGGGCAGTCGCAGGGTTTTGAGATGGTGGGCCAGCAACAGTTCTGGTGCGTCAGTCATACCTCACCACCTGCCAGCAGGCTCATGTAGGACGACGCGGACGTTGTGGCGATATTGGTTCTGGGCAGGAACGGGTAAACATCCAGATCCAGTCTGGGTGGTCGTCTCTCGACCCGGCAAAGCAACAAGTGTTTGATTGCATCGAAGCTGACAGCCCTCATCCGCAGTGCGTCTTTGATTGCCAGGTGCAAAACCTCCAGTTCAAAGCGCTCCAGCAGTCGCAGAACCTGAACATATTCTCGCTTTCCGGTTTTGCCTTGTCGGGCTTCCAATAATCGTTGGAGTGTTTTGAACGCGTCAGGCAAGTCCCAGCCCTGCAAGGGCGCCGCCTGATCGAAGGACATGATCTTGCGCTCGATCAGCGGCAGATAGTGAACCGGATCAAACGCCATGTCGCCCGTCTCATAGGAGCGCGGATGTTCAGCGATAATCTCTGCCGCGCAGCCGATCACAACACGGTCCACGAAGCCCTTTATCCAAACATCCCGGTGGCCATAGGCAACAGGCACTGAGTAATCGTTGCTGCGGTAGCGTACTTGGGATGTTGATGTGACCTGGCCGCTTTGCAGATCACAAGCTTCAAAGGGCGCGGCAGGCAAATGACGCATCGCCGCCAGATCAGCGCCCAACCGTTCACCGATGCTGATCTTGTGACCGCGCAGGATGTCGGCCTGCCGTTTGCGGCATTGTTCTTCAAGATAGTCGTTGAACGCATCCCAGTCAGCAAAGCGGGGCATCGGCACCATGAAGTTACGACGGCTATAGCCGACCAAGCCCTCGACCTTGCCTTTATCGTTGCCCTTGCCGGGACGGCCAAAACGGTCACCGATCACATAATGAGACAGCATCGCGCTGAACCGCTGGGTTCGATCTGGCGGGTGCCGTCCGGCTTGGATCTTCGCCACAAGGCAGCGGTCATTGTCGTAAAGGACGGAGCGCGGCACCGCGCCGAAAAAGCCAAAGGCATGCACGTGCCCGTCCAGCCAGGCCTCGGTGTTCGCCGCAGGGTACGCGCGGACGTAGCACGCATCGCTGTGGGGCAAGTCAAAGCGCAAAGAAGTACGCCTTTTGCTCGACACCGCCGATCACAACCAAGCGCTTCGCCAAAGTCGGCCTGGCCGTGCCCCGGCGGATGGCTCAGCGGGACAAACATCTCCCGTGAACCGGAGCGCTTCCTCGGCCCGGACGTAGTCTTTGACAATCGTGTAGCCGCCACCGAACCCACACTCGTCGCGCAGCCGCTCAAAGATCCGCTTCGCCGTATGGCGCTGCTTGCGCGGACGGGTCTTGTCTTCCGCAAGCCATTGGTCGATCTGACCCGTATAAGGATCAAGCCTGGGACGCCTGATCGGCGCCGTTCGCCGATATCCGGGCGGCTCAGAATACGCCAACATCTTCGAAACACTGTCCCGGCTGATCCCAAAATCCCGGGCAATCTGACGCCCACTCAACCCTTCCTCAAAGTGAGCGTGACGAACCTTCAAATACAAATCCACGGTGAATATCCCCAAGCCCTCCCATCAGATGAAAGGGCAAAAGTGGCCGACTTTTACGCCGCCCGCGACAGCACTGTGCCGCCGCTACCGTGGCCGAGTATTGCTCCGCCGTTCTCACATCATTGTGCGGCGCATCATGCACAGCCGTCGCGTGTTGTGCGCAGCACCTTCTTATATTGATCGATGCGGTGAACCGCAGAATTTCCAAGAACTCAATGGTCACAATTGCCTGAGGATAGCCGAGAACAGCAAGCGCAACATTTGGGTGCAAGACGGCCCTGACAATAGACCGGGTTTTGAAGCACAGGGGACATTCGAAGGCAGCAATACCGATGTCATTTTCCGTGCTGCACTTGCCGGCATCGGGATCGCTCGGCTGCCGTGCTATATGGCCGATCAGAAATTCCAGTCGGGCGAGTTGGTCCACATCATGCCGGACTATTCGACCGCCAGCACCGATATTGTCGTGATGTTCGCGGACCGTCGCAATCTAGCGCCCAAGATCCGTGCCTTCGTTGACTTCTTGGTGGCCGAGTTTCGGGACTCGACCGAACGCTCTGACAACGACGGTGTCATTGCCCGGCCCGAAATGAAGGCGTCTTGATGCAATGAACAGCGAGAATTCGGGTTTCCAGGCGTCTGCGGCCAAGTCCTTGACCATTGTGGTGGTCGAGGAAGATCGCGACCGCGCAATGGCGATTGTGGATGCGCTGAAGGACGCGTGCGACTGCGACGTGTTCGTCATTGGCAACGCCAGCGGATTAGGGCCTTCTCCATTTGTTTAAGGACTGCTCCTGTGGGCGCGCCAACGCGTCTGGATGCTTTGGTCAAGAATCTTCATGTCAGTGCTTTGTGCCAATGCAGCGAACGTCTTCTATGACGGGCCGCAGTGCAGCATAGGAGCTTCCCGATGAACGCTAGGTCTAAGCCGTCCTCACGCAAACCAAGGTCGGCTTTTGGCGGTGGCCTCAACAGGTGGGCGCAACACTTTAATCTTTAGGAAGAGATGGAGTGTTGGCAATGAAGTACCGTTCCAGGATTTACTATTCGGCTGAGCAACGCGCGGAGATCTGGGACCGTTGGCAGCGGGGCGAGTCGATGAGTTCGATTGGGCGAGCATTCGACCGCCAATCGTCGTCGGTGTTTTCGGTGATTTCTCCAACAAGGGGCATTCGCCCGCCAGATCGCAGACGTGGCTGAATTGCTCTGCGCCTTTCGGAACGAGAAGAGATATCGCGCGGCCTGAGTATGAAGCAGTCTTTGCGTGTGATTGCGCGTCAGTTGGGCCGCGCAGTATCGGCAAAGCTGCGACGCAAATGGTCACCAGAACAAATCGCGGGTTGGCTCAAACGCGCATTCCCGAAAGAGGCACACAAACAGGTGTCGCACGAAACCATCTATCGAAGCCTTTATATACAGGCGCGTGGCGTGCTGAAGAAAGAGCTTCTGGAGCACTTGCGCGCCAAACGAACGGTCCGCAGGTCCAAGCATGCGAGCCTCAAGCGCAACGGTCTTGGCCAGATCAAGGATGCTGTATCGATCAGCGAAAGGCCCGCATCCGTCGAGGATCGTGCCGTTCCAGGACATTGGGAAGGCGACCTAATTGGCGGTTCCAAGAACAGCTATATTGCGACACTTGTCGAGCGCCAGTCACGCTATGTCATGCTGGTCAAAGTCGCCAACAAAGACACCGAAAGCGTCATCTCAGGGCTCATCAAATCAGCTCAGAGACTGCCCCGCGAACTCTACAAATCGCTGACATGGGATCGCGGTAAAGAGCTGGCAGATCACCCGCGCCTGACGATGGCAACTGACGTCGATGTCTACTTTTGCGACCCACAATCGCCATGGCAACGCGGGTCAAACGAAAACACCAACCGGTTGCTGCGGCAATATCTGCCGCGCGGAACCGATCTTTCAGTCCATTCACAAGCAAAACTTAGCGCGATTGCGAGACAACTGAACGAACGACCTCGCAAGACCCTGCAATATCAAACACCAGCAGAGAAGTTCGCAGAATGTGTTGCGTTGATCGGTTGAGATCGCCGCCCAAAGCGGTCATTCAAGCAAGCCGCGTTTGGTTCGGCTAGAGAAATGGCGGGGGCGGACAATGCAGCGGTTCGCGTCCGCATTTGCAACAGCGGTGATAAGCGGTTTTCGGCAGTCTATGAGCTCCACCGACACATTGTTAAAGGTTAGTGCTTAGTAGGATTTCGATTCTTATCCTTTCCTGGGAATTCAAAGTGTCGCGCATGTCCGTCTTCGCGCGGAGTTTTCGGATGGCACTCCTAACAAGGTGGCCCGTGTCTTGCGTGATCACTGCATCGAGTGATCCCTTTCGAAGGGCCTCCTCTGTAAATGGCGTGCGTTCGTGCGCGAGCGCCACGAAATGCGGCGGCACAAAGATTTCAGTGAGAACAGCGACTGGCGCCCGGGCCTCGGACGATAGGACATAGGCGCCAATAATGTCCGTGTTATTGGAAAGTGCTGCGGATATGATGGCGCGTGCGCGGTCTTCCGAGCCATAGGTCTCAAGTGATGGCAAGGCTTCCAGATGCGGGAAGGTCGTGTTCAGTACCCAGTCAAATCCACGACGGCGTTCCAGGCTATCACGTGATTGCATGGTCTCGGACACAACAAGTATCTTGCCCAGCCGCACTTGGCTGAAGCGGCCCAACAAAGTGGCAGCGGTTTCTCCGGCTGCAATATTGTCAATTCCCACCCATTCCATGTCCGAAATCGACTGGTTCGAAATGAATGACAGGGCTGGAACTCCGCGTTCTTGCAGACGCATGATCGCGTCGCGCACTTGTGGGGTCTGCGGCGCCATGATCGCCACTCCGTCAAGGTCGTCTGACGACAGCGTCGCCAAAAAAACCGCGATCTTGTGTGGATCGTTCTCGTCGACATGATGAACGTCGGTTCGGACCATATCGGCGGCGAACACCGTTTTCGCCTCTTCGACGTGGCGCAGGATTTCAGCGAGAAACAGATCGCCCGATTTGGGCAGAACGAACAAGAACCGATAGCTTTTGCCCTTGGACAGATTGGCTGCCGAGATGTTCCGCACAAACCCGATCTCTTTGATCGCGGCGTTCACCTTGTCGATGGTCTTTGTCTTGACGCCTTCGCGACCGTTTAGAACGCGATCGACGGTCGCCCTGCTGACGCCTGCTACCCTTGCAAGGTCTTTTGTCGTTGGGCGTGACAACGTGCTGCTCCCGATGTGCCTGTTGGATTGTGTCATATTATCAGAGTCTTGCCGCTAGAATGTTCATAATTCTCGTCGTTCGCTCAGTCTTCTATTATCATATCTTGAGACACGTGCATCAAAAAATTATTGCTCTGAGACACGTGCCTCATTATGAAGGTGTCTATCGCTGAGTCGCCGCACAACGATGGTGGCGAAAAACCCGAGGGAGGAATTCAAAGATGAAATCGAACTTATTCACCACTGCGAGTGCGGGCGCATTGCTCGCTGTCGGCATCGCGTCTGCAGCGCAGGCCGAAGACCTGACACTGTGCTGGGCCGCCTGGGACCCGGCGAACGCGTTGATCGAGCTAAGCAAGGATTTTGAGGCGGAATCCGGCCACAACATGAGCTTCGAGTTTGTGCCGTGGCCAAATTTTGCAGACAGGATGCTGAATGAGCTGAACTCGGGCGGGCAATTGTGCGACCTGATGATCGGCGACAGCCAGTGGATTGGCGGCGGTGCCGAAAACGGCCACTACGTCAAGCTCAACGACTTTTTCGATGCAAACGGCATCACGATGGACGACTTCATTCCGGCGACGGTCACCGGCTACGCAGAATGGCCCAAGAACACACCGAACTACTACGCCCTTCCGGCCTTCGGAGACGTGGTCGGCTGGACCTACCGCAAGGACTGGTTCGAACGCCCTGAACTGCAAACAGAATTTTCAGAGAAATACGGCCGCGATCTGGGCATTCCCGCATCTTTGGAAGAGCTGAAAGATATCGCCGAGTTCTTCCAGGGTCGCGATATTGACGGCACCACGGTGTACGGCGCTGCCATCTATACCGAGCGTGGGTCCGAGGGCATCACGATGGGCGTTACCAACGCGCTCTACAACTATGGGTTCCTCTATGAGAACCCCGAAACGCCTTATGATCTGGATGGGTTCGTGAACTCTGACGGCGCTATCGCCGGTCTCGAGTACTACAAAGCACTCTATGATGCGGCGACACCTCCGGGTTCGTCCAACTGGTACATGGGCGAAAACATCGACGCCTACCGTTCTGGTCAGGTTGCGATGCAGATGAACTTTGCCTTCATCTGGCCCGGCGTCGAGGCGGATGAGACCGTCGGAAGCGGCCGCTCTGGCTATTTCCCAAATCCTGCGGGTCCTGCGGGCCAGTTCGCCCAGCTGGGCGGTCAGGGAATCTCGGTTGTTGCCTACTCCGAAAAGCAGGACGCCGCGCTGGAATACATTCAGTGGTTCGCACAGCCTGAAATTCAGGCAAAATGGTGGGAACTCGGTGGCTACTCGGCCCTGAAGGCCGTTGTCGAAGACCCCGGGTTCGCCACCAGCCAGCCCTATGCCCAGACCTTCCTTGACTCGATGGCAATCGTGAAGGATTTTTGGGCCGAACCAGCCTATGCCGACCTGCTGCTGTCGATGCAAGAGCGTATCCATAACTATGTGATCGCGGGCGATGGCACAGCTAAAGAGGCGCTTGACGGTCTGGTCCGCGACTGGACCGAGATCTTCGAGGACGAAGGCAAGATCTAGGGCGACCACCTGTCGGACGCCTAGGCGTCCGACGACCATTCGTTTCCGAACGCATCTGGTTTGGCCGCGTTCGGAAACGGGACCTCAGGCCAGAAATTTGCGTGCGCAGAAATCAAACAGTACAGCGATCAACGCAAACAAGGACGCCCGACATGACAGTGTCTCCGATCAAAAAAGTGGCGCAGGCCACGCCTGTGCCTATGGCTAGACGGATACGCGGGCTGTCCGACCGGACGATCGCCTGGATATTCGTGGCCCCGACGATCTTTCTGCTGCTGGCGGTCAATATTTTCCCATTAATCTGGACGATCCGGCTGAGCTTTACCAATTTCCGAGTCAACCGCCCGAACAACGATGTCGAATGGATTGGTCTGCGCAACTACGAGCGCATTTTGACCGACCCCGGCATCTGGAGTACGATGCAGGCGACGGCGCATTTCCTGATCTGGACCATCGTCCTCCAGGTTCTGATCGGCTTTACGCTGGCCTTCCTGATCAACAAGAAATTCAAGGGCAATGATCTTTGGACGACAATCATCGTCTTTCCAATGATGCTCAGCCCGGCAGTGGTCGGCAACTTCTGGACATTTCTGTACCAACCGCAAATTGGCCTCTTCAATTATGTCATTGCGTTTTTTACCGGGGCTGATCCGGCGAGTTTCTCGATGATTGGGGACGTGAACCTGGCGCCTTGGGCTATCGTAATTGCTGACACGTGGATGTGGACGCCCTTTGTCATGTTGATCTGTCTGGCGGGCCTGCGGTCGATCCCCGACAGCATCTATGAGGCAGCGGAATGCGACCGCGCCAGCAAATGGCGGCAATTTTGGACGATCACCATTCCGATGGCGCTGCCGTTCCTGATGCTCGCCGTGCTGTTCCGGGGCATCGAGAACTTCAAGATGTTTGATCTGGTGGTTCAGCTTACTGGCGGCGGCCCTGGCAACACCACGACGCTGACGTCAATCGACTTGAAACGCGAAGCGTTCGAGAGGTGGCGAACAGGCTACTCCTCGGCCTATGCCGTTATCCTGTTTGTGACCGTCTTCGGCCTTGCCTCGATTTATGTCAAAGCCCTCAACAAGGTGAAAGAACGATGAGCTTCTCCGCCACAGAACCGTCAATTCGGACAAAGTGGTTCGCTGGTCTGCTTGTCATCGGCTACGCAATTGTCACGCTGATCCCGCTGTTGTGGATCATCGCGACCGGCTTCAAGTCGCCCGCAGATTCCATCGCCTATCCGCCCGTCGTGGTGTTCGAGCCGACGCTGGAAGGGTACGTGAACCTTTTCACCGACCGGACCCGCGCCACTGAACAAATGCTGGACGACGCCGGGCCACCGACGACGTGGTACGAGCAGATTGCGCGCGACCGCGGCACGGTCATTTCCGGCCCCTCTCGCTACGGCGAGAGGTTCCTGAATTCGGTCATCATCGGGTTTGGGTCGACGGCGCTTTGCATGATCCTTGGTACAATGGCGGCTTACGCATTCAGCCGGTTCAAGGTGCCTTTGAAGGACGATCTGCTGTTCTTCATCCTGTCGACACGGATGATGCCGCCGATTGCCGTGGCCATCCCGATCTTTCTGATGTTCCGAAATCTTGGCCTGAATGACACCCATCTCGGCATGATCCTACTCTATACGGCCGTCAATCTGTCGCTGTCAGTCTGGCTCTTGAAGGGTTTCATAGACGAGATCCCCGTCGAGTACGAAGAAGCAGCCCTCATCGATGGCTACACGCGGTTTCAGGCCTTCTACAAAGTGGTGCTGCCGCAGGCGGCCACCGGCATCGCGTCGACCGCGATCTTCTGCCTAATCTTTGCCTGGAACGAATACGCGTTTGCGGTGCTTCTGACCTCGGGCAATGCCCAGACCGCGCCGCCGTTCATTCCAACGATCATCGGCGTATCCGGCAAGGACTGGCCCGCTGTCGCCGCAGGGGCCACGATCTTTCTCGTGCCTGTCATGGTCTTCACCATCCTGCTGCGCAAACACCTGCTGCGCGGGATCACATTCGGGGCGGTCCGCAAATGACGAACTTTCTATCTGGTCTGCTGGGGTTGCGTCGCGGCCCGTGGGAAATGCTGGCTTCGATCCTGATCGCCTTGGGTGTGGTGATGCTGATGCAGCCCTTTATCCTGTGGCTCTACACCTATTCTTTCATTGTCACCCTTGTTGGCACGGTGATGTTCATCATCGTCAGCCACTTCCGGGAGTAAGCACTTGGCACAGATACGTATCGAAAATGTGCGCAAGGATTTCGGGTCGTTCAATGCGGTCAAGTCCTCCAGCTTCACCATCGAGGACGGCGAGTTTTTCATGCTGCTCGGTCCCTCGGGTTGCGGCAAGACGACGACGCTGCGGATGATGGCAGGTCTTGAACTGCCGACGTCGGGTGAGATTTATATCGATGGCCAGGAAGTCGGTCAGAAGCCCGCCAGCCAGCGCGATATTGCGTTCGTTTTTCAGATGTTCGCGCTTTATCCGCATATGAACGTGCGCAAGAACATCAGCTACCCGCTGTATTCACAAGGCATGGCCAAGGCGGATGTGACTCGGAAAGTAAGCGAGGTCGCCGAAATCCTTGGCATCACCGAGATCCTCGACCGGCCCGTTGGCGGTCTGTCGGGGGGCGATCGGCAGCGCGTGGCGTTAGGTCGTGCCATCGTGCGTGATCCAAAGGCCTTCTTCATGGACGAACCTCTGGGCGCGCTGGATGCTGAGTTCCGCGAGCACATGTCCGCGGAATTGCGCGCGCTGCATGACCGCATGGGTGCCACCACCGTCTATGTGACCCACGACCAGCTTGAAGCGATGCAGATGGGCGACAAGATCGTTGTGATGAACCACGGGGTTGTCGAGCAGTTTGGCATTCCGCAGCAGATCTATGACTGGCCAGCAACCAAGTTCGTCGCCGAATTTATCGGCTCGCCCCCGATGAACTTTCTGGAATTCAACGGTACGGTCGGCAAAGGCGCGGAAACCATCGAACTGGGCGATGCAAGCTTTGCCATACCACGTCAATTGGATGGCGTAAGCGGTGCACTGACACTGGGCGTCCGGCCTGAACACGCGCACCTGAACGATGCATCCGCCTATAGAGGTGAGGTTGTGGCGGCAGAGTATCTGGGGACCACTCAGATCGTGACGCTTAGAACCGAGCATGGACGCGTCAAGGCGCGGATTCCTTCGCATGTGAAGGTCCGTGAAGGCGAGCGCACAGGCCTTGATTTTGACGCCCGCACGCTCACGCTGTTCGACGCGACGTCCGGCCGCGCGCTGCGCTCAGACGCCAACCAAGAGGTCCTGAACCATGGCTGAGGTCATCCTCAAGAATATCTCGAAGCGCTTTGGGGCAGACATCGCGTTGGACGATGTGAGCATGACCGTGCCAAATGGCTCTTTCGTCGTGCTTCTGGGGCCGACAGGTGCGGGCAAGACGACCACGTTGCGCATGGTCTCCGGTCTCGATGAGCCCGATGGGGGCGAGGTCGCGATCGGTGGCCGCCCGATGGCCGGGCTGACGCCTGCGCAACGCGATGTGGCGATGGTGTTTCAGCAGTATTCGCTCTATCCGCATCTGACGGTCCGGGAAAACCTGGAATTTCCCCTGAAATCTCCAATTCTGCGCACGCCCAAAGCCGAGATTGACCGCAAGGTCGGCGAAGTGGCCGAGGTGCTGCAGATCTCGCACAAGCTGGACAACAAGGCGACAGCCCTGTCCGGAGGCGAGATGCAGCGCGTGTCGATCGGCCGGGCGCTGGTGCGCAATCCGTCGGTCTACCTGATGGATGAACCGCTCAGCTCGCTAGATGCAAAACTGCGCAGCGACCTGCGTATCGAGTTGAAGAGCATTCAGGCCCATTCCGGTGCGACGCTGCTTTACGTCACACACGACCAGATCGAGGCGATGACCATGGCTACCCATGTCGGCGTCCTGGACAATGGTCGCCTTGTGCAGTTCGGCACCCCGCGCGAAATCTACGAGGACCCGGTCAGCATCTATGCCGCTGGCCGACTGGGGCAGCCGCGGATCAACGTCTTGCCTGCCGATCTCTTCAGTGGCGCTCCGCAAGGGGCTGCCTTCATCGGACTGAGGCCAGAGCAGGTCAGCCAGGGTGACGGCCAGGAATGCTTTGTCGAACGGGTCGAACATCTGGGCGACCAGACCCGACTGCATTTGAAGTTCCGAGCCCACGATCTGATCACAGTGACGGATGCCCATACCGAGTTGACCCATGGCGACGTCGTCAAGATTCAGCCCGCCAACCCATTCTATTTTGATGCCGCAGGCGTACGGCTCGCGTGAGGAGGACCCCCAAATGACCCATTTCATGAACGAAAAAGACGACATGGTCATCGAGGCCATCGAAGGAGCGATTGCCGCATCCGGCGGCGCGTTGTCGCGGCTGGACGGGTATCCGCATATTCGCGTCGTCGTGCGGTCCGACTGGAACAAGTCCAAGGTTGCCTTGGTGTCCGGCGGCGGCTCGGGTCACGAACCGGCCCATGCCGGGTTCGTCGGCGCGGGCATGCTGACCGCTGCGGTCTGTGGGGATATCTTCGCGTCACCCTCAGTCGATGCGGTGCTGGCAGGAATTCTGTCGGTCACAGGACCCGCGGGCTGTCTGCTAATCGTGAAGAACTACACCGGTGACCGCCTGAACTTCGGATTGGCAGCCGAGCGCGCCCGGGCGTTCGGCCACAAGGTCAGCATGGTCATCGTCGATGATGATATCGCCTTGCCGGACCTTCCGCAGGCACGAGGGGTTGCCGGTACGCTGTTCGTGCACAAGATCGCCGGTGCGCTGGCCGAGCAGGGCGCCGACCTTGATACCGTGACAGAAGCCGCCGAACGAGTCATCGCGGGCACGCATAGTATCGGGATGTCGCTGGACACCTGCAGCGTCCCGGGATCGCCAAAGGAAGCCCGCATTCCACAAGGCATGGCCGAGCTTGGCCTAGGCATCCACGGCGAGGCGGGCGTCGAACAAGTGGCATATATCGATGCAAAGCAAGCGATGTCGGCGGTTGCGGAAAAGCTCGCCCCCAAAATGTCGGCCAAGGGACACGTTGCCTTGCTCAACAATCTTGGTGGTTCTACGGTTCTGGAAATGTCGGTCCTTGCTGCCGAGCTGATCCGGTCCACGATAGGAGACAAGATATCATTGATGATTGGTCCGGCGTCGATGATGACATCTTTGGATATGCGGGGGTTCTCTGTCTCTGTGTTCGAATTGGGAAACGAGGATCAAAAGCTGCTGTCCGCCCCCTGCGGCATCGCGGCGTGGCCGGGGTGCGTATCGCCAAAGCCCGAAAATGTTCTGCCGCTTCCCGATGGGCTTGCCCCGATCAAAGCGATGCCGTCGCGGCATGATCCAACAAAAGCATTTCTGACGGCTTGCTGTAAGATTCTTATCGCTGCAGAAGCCGACCTGAACGCATTGGACGCTAAGTCCGGCGATGGTGACACAGGCTCGACGCTGGCTGGAGCCGCGCGTGCGCTCATCAAGGCAATCGACACGTTGCCGCTGGCAGACCACACGCAGCTTTATCGGGCCATCGGCCAGGAATTGAGCCAGACGATGGGAGGCTCGTCCGGAGTGCTGTTGGCCATCTTCTTTGCTGCGGCCGGGGATGCCTCTTCCTCGGGCCTTCCAATGCGAGGTGCCTTGCTCGCTGGTCTTGATCGTATGCAAGCGATTGGAGGGGCGAAGCCAGGTGACAGGACGATGATTGATGCCCTTTTACCAGCGTTGGATGCCTTGGAAACCGGCGTCGCAGCTGCGGCCAAGGCCGCAAGAGACGGTGCCAATCACACGGCCACGTTGACCAAGGCCAATGCTGGCCGAGCAGCGTATATCAGCGCCGAGCAACTGGAGGGTCATATCGATCCGGGCGCAGAAGCCGTCGCCCGGTTGTTTGAACATCTCGCAGCCTAATCTTCGTGACACCGCGATTGGCAAAGTTTGGGGCAAGACACCTTCCCATGATCGACCGCATTGGAGCCACGCCCAACCATTCCGCCGACCCCGGCAACAGTGGCCGCTTTGGTAAACTTGCGCCGCGGCGTATGTCGTTGTCGCCAGCGATGCCAAAGGTGGGATGAGATTTCACAACCGTCTATGCCTGATGGGGTACAGTCTGCCTTGCCCCGCGATCCGGTCATAGCCAGTGAAAATCTCGCTGCAGAATGTACGAACGGCCGGTCTCTTTGCTACACTGTGGCGCAGATTTCTACCACGATGCAGCGACAATTCTGCTGCGAGCGCGCGCAGCAAAAAATCACGACTTCCGGTGTGGGCTCTCTCCAGCCGTTCTCTGCGCGGTGTACGGACGGCTGGTTTCTGAAGAGCTGACCTTCGCTGCGTGACGAACGAAATGGCAATGAGCGGGACAACGCCGCCGTTCAGTTTCTTGCCTTTGCTGGCGCAGCAATTCTTCGTAGTTGCAGCAACGATCTTTTGGCGGTGCAGCGGATTTAGCCGGAGCGGCCATTCGATTGGGTAAATACCAGCGAATCCGCAGTGCCTTTTCGCTGCACAGGGCTCAACAATCAATACGCGGGACAAAACCGCTTTGTGCAGTCGCGGCTAATGCTCACGCAAAAACTATCGCATGCGCAGCAACGCATATTTGGCAGTGCAGCGATTTTCACTGAACCGGTCGTTCAAACGGATCGAAGCTGGTGCATTGACTGCAGCCAAGTGGCAGCATCAGCACACCAAAATGCCTAAAAGGCAAATTCAAACTTGACCGACTCTTTCAAAACTGGGATGCAGTCTATGACTTAGCGAAAGCTTTCGTTCTTGGAGGTCAATACTCATGAAAAATGGATATCTTCAGACAGTTTCGACTGTCGCAATCGGAAGCTTGGCGTTTGGTGCTGCTGTAGCCAAGAAAGCTGAGGCACAAGACGGCTACACCCTTTCGTTCAGCGGTGGCATTGGCGAGGCGTCTGGCCTGAACTTCGAGAGCGGCGGATTTTCCTCTCCCGACCTCGGCTACTACGGTTCGATTATGGTATCTAAGCCGTTCGGCGTGGGGGAAGGTTATGTCGGACTGAGCTTCTATAATCAGGACTCCAATCAAAGCCTTTCCGGCTTCTCTGGACCCAGCGGCGGTTCCTTCTCTTTCATAGAAAATACGAAATGGTTTGCACTCGACGTTGGAACCTCTCAACAGACCGGTACACCCGGATTGTCTTGGGGTGCTGGTCTGCGCGGACTAAATGTCGAACACGGCGCGGGTTTCGGCTTCGACGGTTACGGCAGTGGTGGGCCGGGCTCAGGTGGAGCGTTCAGTGGAGAGTTCGGTCCGCGTGTGCAGTTTGTAGGCTTGGGTCCGCGTGTCAGTGCGAATTACTCGACACTACCCTCTGCTGGACAATTCGGCTTCTCTGGCGAAGTTGGTGCGTCAGCGCTGTACGGACGCAAAAAGTCTGAGTTTTACGGTGAGGTCACCTTTGATGGTTCGACGATGTCGTTGGGCGAGTCGGGCGTCTCTGAAGATGGCTTCCTTGTGAATCTAGATCTGACCCTTCAGGGCGAATACCACCTATCTGATCGGTCAAAAATATTTGCAGGTGCCCATGTCGCGCAGTTCGTCGGTCTCGCCGATGAGTTTGATGAGGGTAGTGTTCGGACGGAATCCCTCTTCATGGGATTTCAGACCGAGTTCTGAGTGCCGAGAACTCACTGCTGACAACTTGTCCGACCCAATCCTGACTTTGCAGCAAGTGAATACTGAAGGTCAAAACGCAATGCGATTCCGCAGTTTGGCACAGGTGCACCGGATAATCCGGCCCGCCTGCTAATGTGCTCGAACCCGATGAAAATCGCCTTTCATTCGCTGAACTGTTTGTTCGATCCGGTAAGTGGCGCTGCGAAGTCCGTTCGCACGATCCTCGAGGGCCTCGCCGCTCGGGGTCATGAAGTTGTGTCGGTAACAGCGGCCTGCTTCGATCGGCCGGAACATATCAATGAAGGCGATATGCTGACGTCTCTAGGGTTCGAGAAGATTGGCAAGCATTGGCAGTGTCGGGACAGTGGCGTGAACCATATCGCCTTTGAAGGCGGTGCCTCTAACGTCGGTAAACTCAATCACAGCCAGATGGCCCACGTCGCCAGAGACGTTCTTGATGAGTTGGAACAGATCGAGCCAGCAGTTATGCTAAGCTATGGGGGAACGTCGGCCGAGCTGGCCGTTCGCGCCCACATGGCGCGACGCGATACCCCCGTCGTCTTCTATCTCGCGAACCCCAACTACAAAGATAGAGAGTGCTTCGAGGATGTGGACCTGGTCATGTGCGATACAGACGCCACTTCAAGGCACTATCGCAATTCCCTGGCGCTCGGTTCCGTGGTCATTGGTAAGTTCGTTCACCCAGTCGAAACCGTGGCCAGCGAAACATCGCGCTACGTGACTTTTGTCAACCCGACGTATGAGAAGGGCGCCACGCTTTTCTATCGGATCGCGGAAATGATGACAGAACACAGGCCCGAGACTCGCTTTCAGGTCATTGAAAGTCGGCGTACACTGCAAAGTATTCAGAAAGAAACAGACCTGCCATTTAATAGGTTGGCGAACATCCGGCTAGCTGGGCCGCAGCGCGACATGGCGCGAGTCTATGCCCGGACAAAGGTCTTGCTAATCCCTTCTCTGTGGCATGAAAGCGGACCGCGCGTCGCACTGGAAGCACTTTCGCTGGGTATCCCAATCGTCGCCAGCGACCACATTGGCGTCTGTGATATCGTTGCTGGTGCCGGAAGACTTATCAAGGTTCCTGTGAAACTGCGCGACACGAATCGCCTGATACCACCAGCTCGAATTGCATTGCCCTGGGTCGCCGCGATCGAGGATCTCATGTATGACGGCACTGCGTATCAGAAAGCCTCGGACGAAGCGCTATTGTGTTGGCAGAAGTTTCAAGATCTGGACGGCATCGGACGAGTGGAGGAGCATTTGGTGAAGCTCATCGCGCACTGATGCTCGATTTTGTCGTACGTAAAATCCTCGTGCCGGTGAACGGCGGCCATCGGACAGCGACGCTTCGTGAATTTGGACCCGAGGATGCAAGGGTCACCATTTTCTACATCCACCGCTTTGGTGGCGGCGGGTTGGAGTTTTCTGGCCCGGCCGAACAATTGGTTGAAGCCGGTCATCGAGTTTGCTGCCTGGACTTGTTCGGCCATGAAGCTAGCCAATGGCTTGAGCCTGACGAATACTCACCGAACAACGATATCTCCAGCGTTCGCGCCGTACTGCGCAGCTATTCGGATAGACCGATGCTGGTGGTCGGCAACGGCTGGGGTGGCCATATCGCGCTCCACAGCATCAAGCCCGAATACGAGAATCTGATTGGCATTTATCTGTTCGACTACGTAAATACGGTACAATATGCCGTGGACATCGTAATGCCTCTTGAGCATTCAATCGCCGATATCGCAACCACTGATCTTGAGCAGTTCGAGCGCGAACTCCGGCAGCTTTCGGGACCCTATGGCAGGTTTGGTAAATTCGTATCGGCCATTGCACTACAACGGGTGCAAGAATTGGGGAACGTGTTCAAGTTTCCGGTACACGCAGCAGCGTTTCGCCAATTTTTTGCAGACCCGTCGAGGACTTACTCTTCCGGGGCGCAACTTGTTCGCCAGACCTGCCCAGTTGCAATTATCAATGGACGGCTGGCAGAATTCAAAAACCTCATTCACCCGCCGAAACGTTTGGACCGGATACCGAAAAATATTTCGACCTACACATCCCCAAAAATGGGATTTCTCACCTGGAATGCAGCCAAAGCGGTCGATCAGATAATTGAATTCCTCAGTGTGGATCAACCCGGTGCCAAGGATGAATGATGAATGACATAGCCGATCCACAAATGCCAAGCGCTGCAAGCACGGCCATCATTGTCCCCTATTTCGGTGAGGCACCACCTTGGCTGCCGTTTTTTCTGAAAAGCTGTGAACGTAATCCCGGTTTCGATTGGATACTTTTTTCCGACTTTGACCTCGGCTCTGCACCGGAAAATGTCCGACATCACCGCCAGTCGTTTGATGAGTTCGTAACGGCGCTGGAAGAAGGGCTTGAGCTAAACTTGGATGTCGTCCGCAAGGATTCCTACAAACTCACTGATTTGAAGCCGATGCTAGGCCACGTCTTTGCAGATATACTGAAACCATTCGATTATTGGGGCTGGGGTGACCTCGATGTCATTTATGGCGACTTGCGCAAACATTTTGGCAGCCAACTGGGTCAGTTTGACGTCATCTCATGTCACACCTACCTGTTGTCAGGGCACCTCGCGTTTTTGCGCAACACTCAGACCATGCGCTCGCTGTTCTCCTGTTTTGGCAATTGGCGCAAAATCGTAACACTACCAACACATCAATCCTTCGACGAGAGCATCATGTCGATGCTTTTTTTTCGAGATCACCCTGACCGTCAGGCTTTTTTCAATGCCCCGCTGTTTCTTCCTACGGCTCTCGTAAACGGAATTGATATATCGGCACATTTTTCCGAACGATTTTCAACCTTCAATCGTCCGAGATTGCTCCCCAATGGCCGGATAGGTCTGGTCGAGGAATGGTACTGGGGACCACGGAAGGCTGACCAGCGATGCCATGGGGGATCGGTCGCTCGCCTATGCGCATTTCAGCAACTGGAACACGGGGCGTTACGCAAAAGGAAAGGTTCGACGAATACCATGGACAAAGGGCGGAATGACAATTGACGAACGATTAAAGCCTCCGTTCGACGCATTCCGGATTAACGCCAATGGGTTCTTCAGTATGAAATATGCGGTGACAAATGGCAAAAACTCCACCCCTTAGTGATGCGATTTCGCCACTTGAAATTCCGGAAAATCGTAACCCTTAGAAATCAATTTAAGAAGTACGAGATGTCCAACGCCTATTTCGAGCTCTGTGGTCACGTTCGGGTATCGTTCAAGATAGGTCAGACACTCTACATCCCTGCTGCGCATGTTGCCAGCGAAGGCATGGATGGTGCCGATCCTCGAAAGGTCCGAGAGTTCCCCGATTTCCTTTTCACCAACCGAACGGGCAATATGAGGTCTGCTGAGGTGTTTTGATTGCATGGTCGGTCTAATGTCGCTGCCATAAACGCAAACACGCCGCGCACCAAGAGCTGCGCCCAACCACAGTGCAAGGAATCCGCCTGATGACGCGCCGATAATGTTTACCTCGGTATAACCGCGAGAGGCGCAAAACGCGCCGATGACCTCGGCCGATTTATCCCTTGTATGACCAAATCCATAGAAACCGTCGTAGTACGGCAGCGTCGCATGGGTAGCCTTCAAGAAAAGCGTGTCGATTTTCAGCGGATCCAAGATTGCGTTCAACAATGGCATAGAAAGCATCGCGTTGTTGTAGAAAGTCGGAACGACGATCAAAAGACGTTCACTTTTCTCGCCGCGCGCGACAAGTTGCGGAACCTCATTCAACAGGTCAAATTCAAGTTTCGCGGAAAAGTCTTTGCCTATCAGCTTCTCACAATCGGACAGGAAATTCCTGTAGTGAAACGCATGCCGCATCAGCGCCTTGCTGCGCGCGAGCTGCTGCTCGCGAGACGTGGCGAATTCATCAAACTCATTAACTAACCCATGGATGGCTAGTTGCTCAATCAGCTCGAAAAGTACTTCAGGCGAATAGGTCGCGTTGTGGTCAGCCGCGCGTGTCAGAACGTGCTGAAGCTGCCGCGGCGAATGGTACGCTGCTGGCTGGAACGCTATGTCTTCGATATTTGCCATGGTCAGATCGCCGCAACGTTCAATGGGTTTAGCAGATGCGCGTAGTCGGCGCGAACCTGCGCCTTCAACTCCGCATCCTGATCATAGGGCCGCGTCTTGCGGATGCTCGAGGAAGCCAGCTTCCAGTCGAACACGATACCATAGGTTGCCAGGGTGCTCGCGACCCTCTGGAATACACTGACCGGATCGTCGAACAGGGTCTCGGTTTGGATTCTTAAAACATTCTGACGGGCAAGCTTTCGTGCCCACATTCGACGCTCATGCCTCAAGAAAGCGATAGACGCCTTCACAAGATCTTCATCCAAGCCGCGACTCCGGCTCCGAAACGTGTGTCGCACGTCATCAAGTGCATGCCCCGAAGTCCACATGGCGACAAAACTGACAACCTGTGAAACAAAATCAAATCGTTCGAGGTAAATTGGCGTGATATCGGCAACGAGCGCTTCAATCGGGACGGAATGAGAGTCCGAATAAAAGACCTTGTACGCCATGCCGTTGTCGTCGGGCGCTAGATTGGAAAGGTATTTTAACGTCGCCTGTAAGTCCATGGACTCCAGGTCAGCGGAAAATTCCTGGGCGAGCAGTTTTCTGTACGCCGGGTGATTGATTTCATATGCACAGCGAAGTCCACCGTCGCGCAGCGCGTTGCAGAAAACTTCCGAGCCTGACCGCGGGACCGTCAATATCGGTAAGAGCCTCATTTCGGCTTATTCAATCCGCAAATCACCATGCGTAGGGCGCTCGCCAAACTCCCCGAAGTCGACAGGAGAAACAATTTTAAAGCGCGTTGCGCCATCCTGGATGTATTGCCTCATCAAGTCAGCCATATCCGAAGCAATCTCGCGCCAGATAAACATGGCCATGGTCCTTCCCAGGCATGCGCGAGTGCCTTTCCCAAAGCTGGGCAGAAGCGGCGGATTTCTTTCACCAATTCGCATCGAGACAGGGCACAAATAGACATCACCTTTCCTATAAACACCGTGTATGCCTTTCAGGTCTTCGGGAACAACCCTATGGACATAAGGAATGCTGCCTTTCGGTGGCACTACTGGAAACTGCAGGTCCTCAAGGGCATTGCTCTGGCAACTAACGAACACCTCATCAAGTGACATTGCCAGCATTCGCAGCAATGTTTGCCGCGCGACGATGATCGTGGGAATGGTATCGCAATACCGTCGCGTTTCTTCGCATGCCTGGGTGGCCGCGAAAATGGCGGCAAGGTGCGCGTCGAGCTTCTTGAATTTTCCGTGCCGAAGTTCTCGGTGGAATGAAACTGCATTGAAGTTGCACAGATACTCTCGCGACGATTCAGGGCAGATCATATATAGACCAAGCACACGATGGACAGCTGGCTCACAGATGTCGTCGACGATATTGAATTTCCTACCGCTGCGCAGCTCCGATTTTTGTTCATCCGTAAACGCTGCGCGGCTCGAAACTTTTTCATGCCGCTCCGCAAAACGCGCAGCAACGAACTCGGTAAGTTTTTGGCGTGCTTCACCATTAAGAAACAGGGGGACCCGATCAATGTACCATTGGGCAAACTGGAATGTTGGAGCGCCCCGCGCGGCCGAAATCGATTTGAAGGTTTTTGGACCGTCAATTACGATCGGATCTCCATCATATTCAGTCAACAGCTGCATGTCGTCCACTGGTATGAGTGGATATCTCGTCATGCGTCCGTTTTTGAAATGTGACCAAGGAATTCGTCAATGGTCATGTCGTCACTTACATCATTGAACTGAATGTTCAGCCCGTGACCTTCCTCAAGCTGAAAATCGAGTGCAAGCAAGTCCTTGCTATCCAACCCGATCGCCGAGATTTTTAGCGTAGCACTTTCCGCCTGTGCGCGACGAACGAGATCTACATCCATGCCCATGTTCGCAAGGGCATCATAGAGTGCATTCGCTTTTTCTTTGACGCCAAGATCCATGCCGCGCTCACTGTCTCACAACTTCTCATTCTAGCTATCCTACTTGGGCAATGT
Source organism: uncultured Paracoccaceae bacterium (assembly GCA_943787785.1). GTDB lineage: Bacteria > Pseudomonadota > Alphaproteobacteria > Rhodobacterales > Rhodobacteraceae > WLWX01. Next base: position 89,415 of record CALSNT010000018.1, read on the forward strand.
CCACAAATCCAGTCGTCGCGTTCCAGTATCCGCTAAAGGTGTGGTTAGTAGTGGAGGCGGTCCGGTTGTCTGAACCGATTTAAGTTTTTTCGATAGTGGACGCCCTGCTCGGTCAGGTTTGTCCGTAAACAGAGATCTCAATTGTCCTTCGTCGCCACACATGCCCAAACGTCTGGTTTTCTGGGCGCGTTGCGGCATTCTGCTTGGTTCGTCTGAGGCGAAGAAGCGCTGCTTGGGCTCGCAGTGTGAAAACCAATTCACGGTATGGGCTCGTTCCGCCCGTTCGCCGCAGAATGTACGAACGACCGGTCCGGTTCTCAGATCCAGCGGCAAGCGTTTTGCGCCCAAGTTTCATTGTCAAGAGATCTACTTACGACACACCCGCGCCTGCTCCCGCATGACAGCGTAATCCCCCATCATCTCGACGAGGGCCGATCCATCAGGCAGCAGCGCCAATTCCTCGGCCGCCCGCACCTTTAACTCCCTGCTGTATTCCACGATCGGCGGACATGCTGCCCAGCCGTTCGATTCTATGCCCGCCGTTGGGCAAGCCCATCGAGCAACAGCCGGGCATCGTTGTAGATGAGATGTTTATGGGTCCGCGCAGCTGGGATTTGGGGTTGCTTGTTGGAAGGAGATTTCGATGATGGCTATCTGATCGCGACCCGCTCGATTACCCCCCTGACATTCGAAACACCCCACAGGCCGCCGCGCCGGGTCCGAATGCCTCGCCGGGTAAGTTCGGCGGCGATGGCGCGCAGCGAGACATGCCCGTCGGCCCGAATGTCCGCGATCACCTCTGCCAAGTCCGCCGCGAAGGCATCGGCGTTGGCCGAGACAGTGGCCCTGAGCGCCTGTCCGCCCTTGCCAGCACGTCGCAGGGCGGCAGCGCCGTTGGGGTTGCCCAGCTTCACCCCGCGCGCTCTGGCTGCAGCCAGCGCCTCCTTCGTACGCTGCGAGATCGCCCGGCGTTCCTGCTCGGCGACCAAAGCCATGATGCCGACGGTCAGATCATTGGCCTCGGGCATGTCGACGGCCAGAAACCGAACCCCGCTGTCGCGCAGGGTCAGCAGGAACGCCGCGTTGCGGGACAGGCGGTCCAGTTTCGCAATGACCAATGTAGCGCCTGTTACGCGTGCCAGATGCAGCGCCCGGTGCAACTCCGGTCGATCGCTGCGCCGGCCGCTTTCCACCTCGGTAAAGCTGGCAGCGACCTCGGCGCCTCTTGTGGCGGCGAAGTCGGCGATGGACTTTCGCTGCGCCTCCAGCCCTAGCCCGGACCGCCCCTGCCGCACGGTCGAAACGCGCTCGTAGGCAATCAGGCGCAGACCATCGGACATCACGACCCCCGTTCACAACTGCGCAACCTTCGTTGCGCAGGTCTGTGCCTGTACGAATGCGGCCGCCCCGGTTTTCAGTCCGCGACGCCCCCGACGCCCCGCATCGCCCGGCCAGCTTTATTTTGCGAGTACGTGATCAGATCAGGGTAATGGGCCTGACAGCGGTCGTGGATGATGTTGGAAGGCTTGCCGGCCATCGGGCAATCTTTGGCGATTACGCCTAGGGCGGTCGGTAGTGCGGTGTTGCGGCCGACGATCTCGACAAAGCGCGCTTTAGAATACTGCCCCCGCCGGTTGCAGACCTTGCAGGCGATCCTGACGGTCTTGAATGGATAATCCCACGCGCGCATCGACACTGCCTATAATCGCCACGGCATCAGCTCGTCGACCTTACCGCGATGTCGCCCGCCAACTGCACGCTAGCCCAGTTCCCATCAGAACGCATTTCGTTCGTCGAAAATCGACTACTAGGTGACGCGTGCCAGCGGCGCAAAAAAGGCCCCCCTACCCCGGTAGGGGTCAGCGTGTGGTGTTTGGAATCTACATGGGGGTGCCCGTCGTATGCGGCTACACCGGGCGCTCAATCGGCGCAGGTCACGCTAGCTTCAAATGTGGACTCAAGTGTGGACCCAACTCTAAGGTCCGTTTATATTATCGCTTAAATACAATGAGTTAGTGCATTTTAGTGGCGGAGGAGGCTGGGATTCGAACCCTGGAGACGGTCTCCCGCCTACACACTTTCCAGGCGTGCGCCTTCGACCACTCGGCCACCTCTCCGCGTAAGGTCGAGGTCATACCTGCCGTGGGCCGAATTGCAAGCCCTGCCTGCACCGTTGCCGCATGCCATCTTTCTTAACCACCTGGCCATCAGCAATTGCATAAAGGGTTGCATTTCTTTGCAGCTAACGGGCTTTCTAAATTGGGGAAAAGACGGGGACGCAAACTTGACACGAACGACAACGCTGACTTCCGTACTTGCCGGCGCAGGGCTGATCGCGCTGACGCTGGCTTTCTGGGGGCAGCCATTGATCTGCACCTGCAACACTGTGAAGCTCTGGGTGCCAACGGTGTTTTCGCCGGACAACAGCCAGCACATTGCCGACTGGTATACTCTGTCGCATATTCTGCACGGAATGCTGGTCGTTCTGGTCGCGCGCCTGGTCGTCCCCGCCCTGCCCTTCGCGGCGCTGTTTGCCATCGCGATGATCACCGGCGTGGCCTGGGAGATAATCGAACACACCGAATGGGTGCTCGGCAAATTCCGCGCCACGACGATCAACCAGGGCTACCACGGAGACTCGGTCCTGAACGCAGTGGCCGACTACTTCTGGATGCTTGGCGGCTTCTTTCTGGCCCGCGCGTTGCCCACGCTCGGCATCGTCGCAGTAATCGTCGCGTTCGAGCTGATTGCGGCCTTTGTTGCGCGCGATAGCCTGGCACTGACGACACTGATGCTGATCTATCCGGTCGAGGCGGTCGAAACCTGGCAGCAGCAGATAAATCCGCTGGCCAATCCCGAGCATCAATAGAGATGTTAAGGTCGCGGTTTCAAAGGCAGGCGCCGTTCCTCAACATGCATGACGCCGTCACCCTATTCAATGCACTGAAGACACGGCCAATTCTTGGAGTGACGTGTCGGGGCAAGCAAGACGGCGGAGGGGCGCAGGTTCATGCGATCCTGTCGGCACAGGCCTTCGCACGGGTAGCCAATGTGCCCTATTTCCACACGCCTTTGCGGCGCGTCGCCCATGCCCCCCGGTTCGATCGTAGGTGGGCCGCTAAATGGGAGGCAGCGTTTGGCCTGTCAGATTGCCATCGAAGCGCAAAGGGCACAGGAAAAATCGTCACCTCTCAGCGCTTTCTCGACGAGTATTCCGGGCCACCGCCGATCATTGAAGCACGGCATTTCCACAAATTTTTCGATGCCGACGCTGACCGCTACCTTCCGCTATTAGATGAGTTCCGTGCCAGTTGCCCGCTGGTCGTTGCAGGGAAGGGCCAGACCCGGATCGCTGCTGTCCACATCAGACGCGGCGATGTCGCCAAGCCAGGATCCGAAGTCACGCGCCGGCTGACATCAATGGACGCGAACGCCCGGGCGATCGAAATAATTCAGGCAACTTGGCCAGGCATCGAAGTGCGCGTTTTTTCACAAGGGCCGCCCGAGGACTTTTCCCGCCTTCCAGGAGGGTGCAAATTCTACCTTGATGTCGACGTGTTCGAAACTCTGCGCCAGTTGCTGAATGCCGACGTGCTGGTCACCGCAAAGAGCTCGTTCAGCTATGTTGCCGCGTTGCTGTCGCGCGGAACTGTTATCTACGAACCGTTCTGGCATTCCCCACTTTCTTCCTGGACCGTACGGTCGCCCGACGGATCATTTGTTTATTGAAGCCAGTTATTTGAGCGTGACTGCATTCACCAACCACAGCCGTTTTTGGTCAGCTTGGAGGCGTCATGCCATGTCGGCGTCAGGCTGGCCGGAAGAGCCTGGCGAATCCTCAGATTGCAATCCCAGATCGCTCGTCTTCGCGCCCGCTGTTTTCGAATTCTGCGAGGTCGTCGTCCCCTCGGGCGACTGCGAATTCCTCAGCCAGACGTCCTGCTGAGGGAAAGGTATCTCGATCCCTTCGCTCGCAAAGCGTTCCGCAATCGCATGGTTGATGTCCGAGCGCACCACGAACACCATATTCACGTCCCGCACGATGGCACGGATTTCAAAGTCCAGCGAACTGGCCCCGAACCCCATGAACAAAACCGCTGGCGGCGGATGCTGGATAATCATCTCGTGCCCGGCGGCAATATCGGACAGGATCGCCTCAACCCGCCGCGTGTCGGTGCCATAGGCCACACCAACCGGCAGAATTGCCCGGCCAAGCAGGTTGCCGCGGGTGAGGTTGGTGACGGTGCCGCTGATCAGGTCAGCATTCGGGACAATGACGTCCGTCCGATCAAACGTTTCGATCCGGGTCGAGCGGACCGAGATATCGCGCACAAATCCGGTCTGGGTACCAACCTGGATCATATCGCCCTTGCTGATCGGGCGTTCGATCAAAAGGATGATGCCCGAGACGAAGTTCGAGACGATGTTCTGCAACCCGAAACCGATCCCGACACTCAGCGCGCCCGCAACCAGCGCAAGATTGGACAGGTCAATGCCCGCCGCCATGATCCCGACTACGATGGACAGGAATATTCCGACATAACCAACGCCGCTGGTAATCGCAGTGCGTCCCCCGAGGGCGATATTCGTGCGCGGCAGAACGCTGACCCGCAATGCGCCCTGTACCAGTCGCGTCAGACCCAGAAGGAGGAAAAAGACGATCAATGCGGTGACACCGTCGCCGGGCGTCAGCCGGGTATCGCCAAGCGTAAATCCGTCACGGAACCGCGCCCAGAGGTCGACCAGGTCGGCAACACGCGCGCCCCAGATCAGCGCCAGCAGCGGCAGGGATGCAATCACCAGCGCATAGCTCAGCAGCAGCGGCGTCAGCGGCATCGCTCCGGTCGGTTGATCGTTTTCGCCGGCGATCAGATCGAACACCTCACGCACCAGGATCATGAGCGTCGCCAAAAGCGCCATCAGCGCCAGCGTCAGTACCGATGGAATACCGATGTCATTGGCCGCCCGGCCGTATCCAAAGAGCGCCAGAACCGGCACGATAACCGCCACGGCGATAACAATGCGCCCCAGGACCACAGCCAGCTGAGAGCGGAAGCTCTGAGGATCTTCGTCCGATGAAGGAGCTTCACCTGACGCAGACGCCCGCAGCACAAGCCGCCCAAGGCGGTACATCGCGACACCAAGCGCCAGGAAGATCGGAAACCGCAGGATCGGCAGAATCTGCTCAGCCTGTCCGCCGATAGTCACCAAGGTAATCAGCAGCAGGTCCAGTGCCAAAATGCCACCGAGGATGCCTGATAACATCCGCCCCTCGCGCCGCATATCTGCATCCAGATCGAACATCGCCCGGATACGCTCGGTGCGCGGGAACACTTTGGCACCAAGCCAACGGGCCCCGAACAGGATCGCGCCGAACCACGGCAGCACCGAAATAAAAACCGAACCGCGTGGTCCAAAAAACCCGGTCAGCTTCGCGGCTTCGTGCAAGGCGACCAGCCCCAAAACCGGCGCAACGACCTGCCCCAGCGAGACCACAAAACCTCCAACCCCGCGTCCACGCCCGGCGTTGCGGTAAATGGACAGGGCCAAACGTTCCATCCAGGCCCGCCCGCGCAGGATAAGCGCCGCGGACATGGCCAGCAGAAGCAGGATCAGGGGGCGGTTCTCGCGCGCCAGAACCCGGTCGCTTGGATTGGCCCAGCTTGCGCTCAGCTCCTGCCCGATCACACGAATATCGCGCGTCAGTTCACCCACCGCCTCCGACCAGTTCGCCGGGCTCAGCGGGCTTGGCCCCACTTCGAAAAAGGCCCGCGCTTGTCGCTCGCGCAGCAGGGCATCGATCTCGGCAATCAGACCCGTTGCCTTGGTATGTGCGATCTCTGCGCGACGTCGGGGCTCGGTCAGATCATTCAATTGATCGGTCAAATCGCGCCGCTGCGCTGCGGCGTTTTCGGATTCCGTCTGGCCATCAGTTGGTGCCGGACCAAGCGCGTCGACCTGCGCTTGAACAGTGGCAATGCGGGCGGCGTTTACCGACTGCGCAGCTCCCAGCTTTGTGCGCCAATCAACAAGTTCCGCGCGCAATGTGCTAAGCGCCTTGTCCGATACTCCATCGGATTGAATTGCAGTATCTGCACGTTCAACCACGCTGGCCCACTGATCAAAATCGACCGAGGAAGAAACAGGTTGCGCAGCCGCTGACAACGCGCCGCCTACCAGCAGCGCCACGACACACAGTGTTCTAATGAGGTGGATCACGAGGTTTCGAACACCTCGGGCATCTCACGTGCGTCATCCGCCAGCCAATGCGGCACAGGCAGGTTTTTTGACCGCAGGAAATCGGGATTGAACACCTTGCTCTGATACCGCGTGCCGTAATCACACAGCATCGTCACGATTGTATGCCCCGGCCCCATTTCCCGCGCCATCTCTATCGCCCCACCAATGTTGATCCCGGTAGAGCCACCCATGCACAGCCCCTCATCCTCCAGCAGATCAAAGACGATAGGCAGCGCCACCTCATCCGTGATCCGCCAGGAAAAATCAGGCGTGAATCCGTCGAGGTTCGCCGTCACACGCCCCTGCCCGATACCCTCGGTGATCGACGTCCCCTCAGCCTTCAGCGCGCCGTCGTGATACAGTCTGTACATTGCAGAACCGCCGGGATCAGCCAGCCCGACCTTGACGCCCTTGGGCTGTAACGCCGTGGCAACGCCTGCAATCGTCCCACCCGAACCGACCGAGCAGGCGAACCCGTCGACCTTGCCGCCCGTCTGCTCCCAGATCTCCGGCCCGGTACCTTCAATATGCGCCTGCCGATTGGCGACGTTGTCAAACTGGTTGGCCCAGATAGCGCCGTTCGGTTCAGTCTTGGCCAATGCCGCGGCCAGACGGCCCGAGTATTTCACGTAATTGTTCGGGTCCTTGTATGGCACGGCGGGAACCTGAACCAATTCGGCCCCGGCCAATCGGATCATGTCCTTCTTTTCCTGGCTCTGAGTTTCAGGGATGACGATCACCGTCTTGAACCCCAGCGAGGCCCCGACCAGCGCCAGCCCAATGCCGGTGTTTCCCGCCGTGCCTTCCACAATCGTACCACCGGGCCGCAGATCGCCGCGCGCGACTGCGTCGCGGATTATGAACAACGCCGCCCGGTCCTTGACCGACTGGCCGGGGTTCAGGAACTCGGCCTTGCCAAGAATTTCGCAACCCGTCGCCTCGGACGCCGCACGCAGGCGGAAAAGCGGTGTATTACCGATGGCGGCTTCAAGATCGGGATAGATTGCCATGTCGGCCTCCGCAGGGTTTCCAGTGCTACCTAGGCGGCGCAAGGCGCGAACTCAAGCGCCAGAACGGCCCGCCACAATCGTCAGAATCCGCAACAAAACGCCCCTCGGTCGACACATTCGCGACCTTCTGCCGCCTTGGCGCGGCGCAAAGCTGATCTTACGGGACGCCGCAAACTGAACCTTTACTGCCGGTGGACCGACTTATGAGTATCGCGAAGGGTCGCATATCCGCCAAACCCGACGCATTTAGCCAACGGAAACGGACCAATGGACTTTCCATCGACACCGCCGGCCAGCGAAGCACCACACGATCAACGTGCACTAACTTTCGCCGCCGTGATCCGCGCCAACCGCGAGCGTCGCGAAACGCCACGCGCCCTGTTTGTGGACTGGGCACATATCTGACACCGGGCTGACGCCGGTTTCGTCGATCCAAAACCTAGGACCGACAATGGACGCCGCCTATGCAAAGGCAGGGATACGCAACGCACAAACGATCTGAAATCTAGATGCAGATCTCGTATATAAGCGCCTAATAACTTAGCGCTAAACGTTAAATTTCATGAATCACCTCACCGCTCTAATGGGGATGCAGGATCGCCATTTCAAATCGCCCGATCCGGATGACCGCGCCACGCTGAGAGAGCGCCTGATGCCACCGATTCAGAAATAACCGCCGAGCAATTGGCGCAGGTAAGAGCTGAATTGGATCAATTGGGAGTGCCGAAAAGCAACACCTGAGCGGCAAAATGGAAACCAATTCCCGGAGTAAGGATTCCTTAAGCGCATTGAACGGACTATGGGGACACCATGACGCGATCAACAACACACTCCGCCGGCAAGCCAGCATCGTTCGCCGACTTCCTCACACTGTGGGAAGATTTGCGTGAAGATGAAGCGCCTCAGGCGGAAACAAAACCCAGCAGGTTGGCCGATGCGGTGGCAACACTCGGCCTCGGTTGGCTTGGCAACGCGATGCTGTCTGGGGCACCGCGGCAGAAGTGATCGTTGTGCCGAGCATCGCCTGAAATCGGTCCTCGCGAACCGACACATGTCCAACCCCAGCATTTCGCATTTTCCACAACACGCGATCAGGATTTTCTGACCTTGCCCCGTCGGCCCGCACGGGCGACACTCACCCCCATGAAAATCGCAACATTCAACATCAATGGCATCAAAGCCCGGATCAACGCCCTGCCCGATTGGCTGGACGAGGCCCAGCCCGATGTCGCGCTTTTGCAGGAAATCAAATCTGTCGACGAGGCATTCCCGCGCGAGATCTTCGAAGATCGCGGATACCAGGTCGAAACCCACGGTCAAAAGGGCTTCAACGGTGTCGCTATCCTGTCAAAACTTCCGCTGGAGGACGTCACGCGCGGCCTGCCTGGTGATGACACCGACGAACAAGCCCGCTGGATCGAAGCAACAGTGATGGGAGAGGTGCCGGTCCGGGTCTGCGGCCTCTACTTGCCCAATGGCAATCCTGCGCCGGGGCCGAAATATGACTATAAGCTTTCCTGGATGAAAAGATTAGAGACGCGCGCCAACCAATTGCTATCGCTCGAAGAACCCGCCCTCATGGCAGGTGATTACAACGTCATCCCAAGCGCTATCGACGCCGCCCGCCCCGACGCCTGGCGCGACGACGCGTTGTTCCGCCCCGAAACCCGCGAAGCCTTCCGCCGCATCGTCAACCTCGGCTTCACCGAGGCATTCCGCGCCTGCAACCAGCTGCCTGAGCAATACAGCTTCTGGGATTACCAGGCCGGAGCCTTCCAGCGCAACGATGGCATCCGCATCGACCACTTCCTGCTGACCCCACAATGCGCCGACCTGTTAACTGACTGCCAGATCGATGCCTTCGCCCGTGCCCGTGAAAAGCCCAGCGACCACGTGCCGGTCTGGGTGGACCTGGCTGCATAGGCGCCTCTGGGAACAAATTGCCTTACGTAGCGTTTATCATATGGGTGCGCTGGTCTTTGCCACACCCGCTTGACCGACACCAGAAAATCATTGATTCTTGAACCATGTGGCGCACGATCTTCATTCTCTGCCTTCTCGGCAGCCCGGCGCAGGCCTGCTTGACCGCCGGAACAGGCGCGAAATGCGCGACGGCGGCGGACAGCCTGTTCGGCATCGGTGCGGCCGACACACAGGCTGGCGGTGCGAAGTTCCAGAAAGCGCCCGAACCCATCTATCCGGTTGAGGTTGGCGACACACTGCCCCCGCAATACTACATCCTGATGAATACCCGCCGCTACGGCCTGCCGCCCCCGCGCGATGGCTGGATGTATTTCCGGGTCGAGCGCGAGGTTTACCGCGTTGACGCTCGCACCCGCGAGGTGCTTGAGCGGGTCACAGAGCAGGCCAGCCGCGCGGTAAATTGACCGCTCATTCCGCCGCCACCTTCGCGGCCCCAAGCATATCAGCCAGATAGCGACCGGTGTGGCTACCCTCGGCCTCGGCCACCTGTTCTGGCGTTCCGACTGCCACGATCCGACCACCGCCATCGCCACCTTCCGGGCCGATGTCGATGATGTGGTCGGCAGTTTTCACTACGTCGAGGTTGTGTTCGATCACCACCACCGTGTTACCCTGATCGACCAATTCATGCAGCACTTCCAAAAGCTTACGTACATCTTCGAAATGCAGACCCGTGGTCGGTTCGTCCAGAATATAAAGCGTCCGGCCGGTCGAGCGTCGTGCGAGTTCCTTCGACAATTTCACCCGCTGCGCTTCACCACCGCTGAGGGTCGTCGCTGGCTGGCCCACCTTGATATATCCAAGGCCGACCCGCATCAGCGCATCCATCTTTTCACGGATCGACGGGACGGCCTTGAAGAACTCCTGCGCATCTTCAACCGTCATATCAAGAACGTCAGATATGCTCTTGCCTTTGAACTTTATTTCCAAGGTTTCTCGGTTGTAGCGCTTGCCCGCGCAGGTCTCACACATGACATAGACGTCGGGCAGAAAATGCATCTCGATCTTGATGAGGCCGTCGCCCTGGCACGCCTCACACCGGCCGCCCTTGACGTTGAACGAAAACCGCCCCGGCTTGTAACCGCGTGCCTTGGATTCCGGCAGGCCGGAAAACCAGTCGCGGATCGGCGTGAAGGCCCCGGTATAGGTCGCCGGGTTTGATCGCGGTGTCCGCCCGATGGGGCGCTGGTCGATGTCGATGACTTTGTCGAGATGCTCCAACCCTTTGATCGTCTCGCAGGGCGCGGGGGTCTGGCGCGCGCCGTTCAGCCGCATCGAGGCGGTCTTGAACAGCGTTTCAATCGTCAGGGTCGACTTGCCGCCCCCCGACACCCCGGTAACACAGACGAACTTGGCCAGAGGGAACTCGGCTGTCACATTCTGCAAGTTGTTCCCGGTCGCATTCTTCACCGTGATCTTTTTCTTGTTCCCTTTCCGACGCTTGTCCGGAACCGGGATTGAACGTTTGCCCGATAGATAGGCGCCGGTGACCGAGGTCTTGTGTCTGGCAATCGCCGCCGGCTTGCCGTGGGCGACAACTTCACCGCCATGCACGCCAGCACCGGGGCCGATATCGAAGACATAATCCGCCTCGCGGATCGCCTCCTCATCGTGCTCCACAACAATCACCGTGTTCCCTTGATCGCGCAGGTTCTTCAGGGTCAGCAACAGCCGCCCATTGTCGCGCTGGTGCAGCCCGATGGACGGTTCATCCAGAACATAAAGAACGCCAGTTAACCCACTGCCAATTTGGGACGCCAAGCGAATTCTCTGACTTTCCCCACCGGACAAAGTACCCGAATTCCGGGAAAGCGTCAGATACTCCAACCCGACATTGTTCAGGAAGCCCAGCCGTTCGCGGATTTCTTTCAGGATCGCCCGCGCAATCTCATTCTTCTGCTTGCTCAACTGGTTCGGCACGTCTTCGACCCAGGCCAACGCCTCGCGGATCGACATCTGCACCACCTGCCCCACATGCAGCCGCTTTTCAGGTTTGCCCTTGGCCGGGCCGATCTTCACCGCCAGTGCTTCCGGCCGCAGGCGGAACCCTTCGCAAACGCCACACGGACGGTTGTTCTGGAAGCGCTCGAATTCTTCGCGAATCCAGTTACTGTCGGTCTCGCGATAGCGCCTCTCCATGTTCGGGATCACGCCCTCGAACGGTCGGGAGACCTGATAGACCCGCCCGCCCTCGTCATAGCGGAACTGGATTTCCTCCTCACCGGAGCCATACAGGAATACCTGCTGGATCTTCTCTGGCAGGTCTATCCATTTGGTATTGCGGTCAAATTCATAATGCTTGGCAATGCTCTCAATCGTCTGCAGGAAGTACGGAGACTTCCCTTTCCGCCAAGGTGCCAACGCGCCGTCATAGATTTTCAGCGACTGATCCGGCACCACGAGACGCTCGTCAAAGAACAACTCCACCCCTAGCCCGTCGCAGGTCGGGCAAGCCCCGAAAGGGGCGTTGAAGGAAAACAGGCGCGGTTCGATTTCCGGAATTGTGAAGCCACTGACCGGGCAGGCGAAGTTCTCGGAAAAGGTGATGCGCTCAGGCTCATCGTCTTTCGGGGCCGTCTCAAGGATCGCAATCCCCTGCGCCAGATCGAGTGCCGTGCGGAAAGAATCCGCCAGACGCGTCTCCAATCCTTCTTTGACAACAATGCGATCCACGACAACGTCGATGTCATGCCTGAACTTCTTGTCCAGCGTCGGAGCCTCATCCAGATCGTGGAACACCCCGTCCACTTTGACCCGCGCGAAGCCCTGCTTTCGCAGCTCCAGCATCTCCTTGCGGTACTCGCCCTTGCGGTCGCGAACGATGGGGGCCAGCAGATAGGCACGCGTCCCTTCCTCCATCGTCATGACCCGGTCAACCATGTCCTGCACTTGCTGAGCCTCAATCGGCAGACCGGTGGCAGGCGAATAGGGCGTCCCGGCGCGGGCGAACAGCAACCGCATGTAGTCGTAAATCTCAGTGACGGTGCCGACGGTGGAGCGTGGGTTCTTCGACGTCGTCTTCTGCTCAATCGAGATCGCCGGAGACAACCCGCTGATGTGATCAACGTCGGGTTTTTCCATCATATCAAGGAATTGCCGGGCATAGGCCGACAGCGATTCAACGTACCGCCGTTGTCCTTCGGCATAGATCGTATCGAACGCCAGAGACGACTTCCCCGACCCGGACAGCCCGGTAATCACCACCAGTTGATCGCGTGGAATATCGACGTCAATCGACTTGAGGTTATGCTCGCGCGCGCCGCGCACCTCGATATATTTCAGCTCGGCCATCGCCACCCCACCAGTCCTGTTCCGACACATAGGTGACGCGCCCCGAGTCGCCAACCGGAAGTGTGGAACATTAATAGAACATTAATCGCCGGGCGGTGCAATGCTGACAAAAGCGGTCAATGCGCTAGCATCTTGGCCTGCGAGATGATCTCGTTAAACTATTTTTGAAAGCAATTTTCATTGGGAGAATGCAAATGCAGACCTTGCGATTTGAGGTGACCAACACCGCGCCCTATCCCGTGACCGTCAGCAATCAGGCCGACGGCACCGGCGCTGCGATCACGGTTTGCGCCCTCGAAGGCGATCCCTTTGTGGCATTCCTGGCGCAGACCCCGCAGGATGACGAGATTGTATATCTGTCGCTCGGTCTGGATACCGAACTGAAACGTGACGTGACTCCGTCCGGGCGACCGACAGTTATCGGAATGGGGTATCATGAACCGTCGGAACGGATTTGGTGCGCAAGCAACGGCGCCCAGCAGAGCGAGGTTTTTGCGCTCGACCCGCTGACCGGGCTCGAGACTGACTCGATGGACTGGTCCAATTATCCCGATCCACAATGGATCGAGGGCTTCGGCGTCGCTAACAACTTCTTCCTGCGCTCCGACCGCGACAAGCTCGAGATGTTCACCATGAATGGTTTCAGGCTGGGTGAGCGTACCTACCCGGGGAAATTCATTCAGGGCGTCTCATCCTCTCCCGCGAGTTGGACATTCGTCGACCGGAATGCGTCCGAGATCGTCGTGATCGGTCCCTTCGGCAATATCGTCGCGACGGCTCCGGCACCGGGCAACCCCGCCGGGGCTGCCGCAATCGCCTATGACTCGATTTCCCAGCGAAGCAACATGCCGCAGATCATTCCGCCCCAGGGAATTCTTGGCCCGGTCGGCTCTCCGATGCACCCGGATACGCCCTGGGACCCGACCCCGTGGCTGTTCCGGCACCGGCTGTATTATGTCGATGCGGCAGACCAGATGATCTATGGCGGTTACCTGACGGCCGATCCCTGAATCCGCGCGAATATCAGGACAAGCGCAACAATCCCGGCGAGGCACAGAAGCACCGTCAGCGCAGTCATCCCTCCCAGCCCCGCGGCCCCCAGAACGACTGCATAGAGCGCCGGGCCGCCTGCCGTGCCGAGGTTACCCATCTGCGCCAGCGCTCCCCCGGCGCGGGCCTGATCGCGCGGATCGTCGTTCAGTACCGGGATGGCCGCAAACATCGCTCCGGGCGCGAAACCGACCACGGCAATCATCAGCAGTGCCAGCCACATCTGCCCGCCCGCCGGGGACAGCCAGAGGGCAAACATCAAAATCGCGGATCCGGCGAAGGAGGCGCTGGCGATCCAGCGGGGCGAGATCCGACGCGCTATGACACCGCCGACGAAGGTCCCGGCCAGCGCGACCAGCGGCAGTGCTCCGGCGAACCAGACAAGCCCCGGTGCGACCAAGGGTGGCAGGAATGTCAGCAGCGCCAAGAACATGAACGTGTGCCACAGGAACCCCAGTCCGGGCGCAAGCAGGCGCGGGTCGGTATAAATCGCGACATGCTCGGCCATCCAGCCGCGACGTTCCTGCACCGCGGGCGGAATGCGGGCGACCAACAGCGGTACCAGCGCGGCGAGAACCAGTAATCCGCCTCCATGGGCGATCAGCACCGCCTTCACTCCGCCCAGCGCCAGCAAGCCGGGCGCAAGGGTTGCCGACAACGCAAACCCAACCCCGAAGAACATGCCCCACAGCCCCATCACGGTGGTGTGGTGACGCGGGGCAGCAGCGTTGATCATCAAAACAGGCGTCGCGATCACGATGGCGAGGTGGGCAAACCCCTCGGCCAGACGCAGCACCAGAAGGGCGGCGAAGCTGGAGGTCATCGCTTGCCCCAACGACAGTGCGCCACCGAGAAGCATTCCCGCCACCAGCGCGCGCCGCGGCCCGACCCGCGCAATCACCACCCCGGCAGTCGCGCCAAATATCAGCCCGGCAATCCCGTTCATCGAAATCGCCAGCGCGGCGCGCGGTCCGGCGTCGTACAGCGCCGCCACTTCAGGCAGCATGACCGCAATCTTGGCAAACTGCGCCGCTGCCAGCAGGCCGACCACCCACAGCAGTCCCACCGCCAGCCAATTCGTGTCCACGCGAGCATTCATCAGGCCCGACCCCTACGCCCGGCATTCCGCGCCCACAAGCGGGACTCGCAAAATGCGGTGACGCATGGTTAACTTCCCTAGCCGAGACATCGCCGGAGATTTGAAATGCGCTTTCTGTTCGCCTGTTTTTTAGCCCTGTTCGCCCTGCCCCTTGCTGCACAAGAACGTCCGCAGGCGATCCTTGTGCTGGACGCCTCTGGCTCCATGTGGGGGCAGATTGACGGCATCTCGAAGATCGAGATCGCGCAGTCCGTCGTCGGCGACCTGCTGACCGACCTGCCATCGGAGCAGTCGCTGGGGCTGACGGTTTATGGCCACCGGGTCAAAGGCGACTGCAGCGACATTGAAACCATGGTGCTGCCCGGCGGCGACACGCGCGCCGCAATTGCTGCGGCAGTTAACGGGATTTCTCCGAAAGGGAAAACGCCGCTATCGGACGCGGTCATTCAGGCGGCCGAGGCGCTCAAATACACCGAAGAAGCGGCCACGGTCATCCTCGTCACCGACGGGTTGGAAACCTGCGAGCGTGACCCCTGCGCCGTGGGCCGTGCGCTTGAGGAAAACGGCATCGGTTTCACCGCCCATGTCATCGGGTTTGACGTCGCAGTCGAGGATCGCGACCAACTGCAATGCCTTGCCGACGAAACCGGCGGCAAGTTTCTCAGCGCTTCGAACGCCGACGAACTCAGCCTTGCGCTCAGCGAAGTGGCCGAAGAACCCGTAGCACCGGCGCCCGTTCTTGTGACCTTCGTCGCCTCGCAAAGCGACGATGGTCCCGCCGTGGGCTACGACCTGATTTGGGATCTGACCGGACCCGACGGGCGCGTATTCACCGGCTTTCAGGGCAGCACCGCCGCCGCCCAGCTTCTGCCGGGCGGCGCGTATCAGATCACGGCCCTGCGCCCCGAGGATTCCGCGCAGGCCTCGGCCAGTTTTACCTCGCCCGATCAGGCCATGACCTTCACAGTAGTCCTGCCCGAGCTACTTCCGCAGGCCTCGTTGAGCGCCCCTGACACCGCCAATATTGGATCGCTCATCGACGTCACCTGGGAAGGCCCCGGCGCAGAACGCGACTACGTTTCCGTAGCCGATCCAGACGAAAAGACGCGTTACATCCGCTATGGCTACACCCGCGCCGGCAACCCGACTGAAGTGCGGATGCCCTCTGCACCCGGCACCTATGAGCTGCGCTATCAGCTCGGCGACGGCGACGACATCATCGCACGGCGTATGATCGAGGTTCTGGATGTCGCAGTCACCCTGACCGCGCCCGATACCGCGCCGGTTGGCTCTGTCGTTGATGTCGTGTTCGACGGCCCCGATGAGGATCGCGACTACATCTCGGTCGCCGATCCGGAAGAAAAAACCCGCTACATCCGCTAGGGTTACACCCGGAATGGTTCCCCTACCGAGGTACGCATGCCGGACACCCCGGGCGTCTATGAATTGCGCTATCAGTTCGGCGAAGGCGGCCGCATTCTGGCCACCCGACCCATCGAGGTCGTGGCGGTCGAAGTCTCCCTGACTGCCCCCGACACAGCCCCTATCGGCTCGGTCGTTGATGTCGAATGGATCGGCCCTGATGAGGATCGCGATTACATCTCGGTGGCCGACCCGGACGAGAAAACCCGCTACATACGGTACGGCTACACCCGCCATGGCACACCCGCCGAGGTGCGGATGCCCGACACACCGGGCACGTATGAGCTGCGGTAACAACTCGGTGAAGGCGGTAAAATCCTCGCGCGCCGCGCAATCGAAATCACCGGCATCGACGTCACCATCATTGCGCCGGACAGCGCCCCGATGGGGTCGACCCTGGGCGTCGAATGGGTCGGTCCGGATGAGGATCGCGATTATGTCTCGGTTGCCGACCCGGACGAAAAAACCCGCTACATAGCCTACGGATACACCCGCCACGGAAGCCCAACTGATGTTCTGATGCCCGACGCGCCGGGCACGTATGAGCTGCGCTATCAGCTTGGAGAGGGCGCAAAAATCCTGGCTCGCAAGACGATTGAGGTCACCGAGGTCACCGCCACCCTGTCCGGGCCGGGCACCGCCAAAGCTGGCGAAACAATCGACGTCATATGGGACGGCCCGGATTATGACCGCGACTTCATTTCGGTCGCCGACCCGGACGAGAAAACCCGATACGTTACCTATCGCTACAGCCGCCACGGCAGCCCGGCAGAGATCAAGATGCCGGATACGCCCGGCAATTATGAATTGCGCTATCAGATGGGCGGAACCAGCAAGGTCATCGGGTCGGTGCCAATCACAGTGACCGAGTGAGCCAAGGCGCGGCCGGGATTTCCCCTCGGGCCGCGCCACCGCTGGAGTTTTGGAAGGGATTTGGACATGCCTCAATTTCACGAAACGCATCGTTACGCCTATCCGGTGGCCACTACTGGTTCCACCGGCGCCTGGCTGGGCGAAACCGGGATGACCGTCTGCGAATTTCACGGCGATGCGGCGCTGGCTTTCCTGACGCAGACCGGCGGCGCAGACGATGTGGTGTATCTGAAGCCGTGCTGTGACGTCGAATGGGCCCGTCACGCGACACCGGCGGGGCGCAACACAATCTCGGCTTTGGCATTCAATCCGATCACCAAACGGATCTGGTGCGGCTATTCGATCGACGATCGCACCATCGTTTCAGCGTTCGAAGTCGGCACCGGTGTTGAAACCTTCGCACTTGATCTGGCGGCAACTTCAAACAGTTACGGCGGCACCGGACTTGCCACCAACGGAATGGTCTTCGCACGCGGATCGTTCGAAACTATCGAGCTGTTCACCATGAACGGCAACAAACTAGGCGAACGGACTTACCCCGGTCGCAATGTCGAAGGCATTACCGCCTCCCCCTGGAGCTGGACATTCGTCGATTCCAACGCGGGCGAGATTGTCATCATCAACCCGTTCGGGGTCGAAATTGCCACCGTCCCCGGCGTCGGCTCGGCCGGGGGCATGGGGGCAATCGCTTTCGATACCTATTCCGACCCCGACTTCATGCCTCAGCTCTATGATGGCACAAACTGCAACCTTGGCGATCCGGGGACATTGTTCCACTACGACACCGACTGGTCGCCACAGCCACTGCTGCAGCGGCATCGGCTTTATGTGGCCAATACGATCGACCAGATTATCTATGCAGGGTATCTGACAGCCTGAGCGGGGCCCTCAGACCCGCTCCGCCACCAGCGTCACGAACGGCTGGAACCCATAGAGGGTGCCAGCCTCGACCCGGCGATCATGTTCATCCAGAAGCGCGTCGGCCATAGGCCGCCCGATGTTGCCGCCCGTGACCAGATCATCGCCGCTCAACTTCACCCAGGCCCGCATTCCGGGCGTATCCGTAACCAGCCTGATGGTCACCCGGAACGCACGCTGTGTGAAGCCAGCGTCCTTCACAAGCCCACCTAGCCGCCCTGTCAGGTGTGGATCAGTCACGTAGTTCTCGGCAAAATGGCGCGCGCAGATGTTCAGCGGATCATTGTCGGCACTGGCGAGTGAGGATTTCGAAAAATCCCCGTCGCACACAACCAGTGTCCCACCGGGTCGCAAAATCCGACGCGCTTCGGCCAGCAGGACCATCGGATCGGGCACATGGCTCAGCACCGTGTGAAAGACCACGACATCCGCCGCTCCGTCGGCCAGATCAACCGCCGAACCATCGCCAACCTGCAGGTCCAGATTACCGATCCCGTCGGCCAGCCCACGCCCGTGGTCCAGCAGTTCCACCGACGGTTCGGTCCCCAGCACCCGCCCCGCAACACAGCGCGCCGCCATGGCCCGCGCAATCGGCCCGGTGCCGCAACCAAGCTCTACCGCCAGCGACACAGCCGACCAGTCGATGTCATCCAGATATGCCTCGACAATTGCCCGCATCGCCGGTTCCGCCGCGCGCACCTCCAGCTGCGTGGTGAAGGCCTCAATAAACGCCGCCCCGGCGGCAGAAACATCCTGAAATGGATCAGCCAATGCCTCAGCCCCCCAAAATCATTTGGTTCACAATTATCCCGGGGACGTCTGGATGGGTTGGCCCTTCCAGCTACCGGCCCGGTCCACCGTCACATATGAATAACACGCCCATAGGCATCGAGCACCGATTCATGCATCATCTCGCTCAGCGTCGGGTGCGGGAACACCGTGTTCATCAGGTCTTCCTCGGTGGTTTCTAACTGCCGCCCGACGACGTAGCCCTGGATCAATTCGGTCACTTCAGCCCCGACCATATGCGCGCCCAGAAGCTCTCCGGTCTTGGCGTCAAAGACGGTTTTCACCATCCCCTCGGCCTCACCCAGCGCAATCGCCTTGCCGTTGCCGATGAAGGGGAAACGACCGACTTTGACCTCATACCCCAACTCCTTGGCCTTCGCCTCGGAATAGCCAACCGAGGCAACCTGCGGCTGGCAATAGGTGCAGCCCGCGATGCTTTCGGGGCGCGCCGCATGGGGGTGGCCGCCAGCGATCATCTCGGCCACCATGACGCCCTCATGGGATGCCTTATGCGCCAGCCAGGGCGCGCCCGCGATGTCTCCAATCGCGTAAACGCCCTCAACCCCTGTGCGGCAATATTCGTCAACGACCACATGGGTCCGGTCGAGTTTCACGCCGACTTCTTCCAGCCCCAGGTTTTCGACGTTCCCGACGATCCCGACAGCGGAGATCACGGTGTCGAACTCCAGCTTCTCAACCTTGCCACCGGATTCGATATGCGCCGTGACCGTGCCCTTACCCCGGTCCAGCTTCTTGACCATGGCTTTTTCCATGATCGTCATGCCCTGCTTGACGAATTGCTTCTTGGCAAAAGCCGAAATCTCGGCATCTTCCACCGGCAGCACCCGGTCCATCACCTCGACCACCGTCGTATTGGCACCCAGAGTGTTGTAAAAGCTCGCAAACTCGATCCCGATTGCGCCGGATCCGATCACCAGCAGCTTTTTCGGCATCCGCGGCGGTTGCAGCGCGTGCTTGTAGGTCCAGACCAGATCGCCGTCCGCCTCCAGCCCCGGAAGCTCCCGCGCCCGCGCGCCAGTGGCGACAACGATGTTCTTCGCCGTCAGATCTTCGGCCCCCTTGTCGGTCTTGACCGCGACCTTGCCTTTCCCGGCCAGCGTCGCCTGCCCCATGAACACGGTGATCTTGTTCTTCTTCATCAGGTGCCCGATGCCGCCGGACAATTGGCCTGCAACCTTGCGCGACCGCTTGACCACGGCGTCGAGGTCATAACCAACGTTGTCGGCCTTCAGCCCGAACTCCTTGGCGCGGTGCATCAGGTGGAACACCTCGGAACTGCGCAGCAACGCCTTGGTCGGGATGCAGCCCCAGTTCAGGCAGATGCCGCCCAGATGCTCCCGTTCGACAATTGCAACGCTCAGGCCCAGCTGAGCCCCCCGGATCGCGGCCACATAGCCGCCGGGGCCAGCGCCAATGACGATCAGATCAAAATTCTTCGCGGCCATGCCCGCATACCTCCGGAAAATACTGGTTGAGGGTCAAACTACCCCGCACGGCAGATTAAGCAACGGGGGGGGGCGGGTATTGCCGGAATGCGCCGGATGCATACCATCTCGTATGGCGTAACTGGCAATACGAGCATGTCACTCAGGCTTGTCAGCTCTCAGATAGTCGAAAACTGTTGTCCACTTCGCCGTTTCGGGCTGCAGCAACGCAATTGAGCCAATCCTGCCATGTCGCCGGATCCATTGGGCGCATATCTTGCAGCAATGCCATACTGCCAAGCAATGAGCCAATGTCATCGGACTTAGTGGCTTGATAGTGTCCCGTCAGAAACAATTGCATCGCCGCAAAAGCCTGCTCTTCGGTCAAAATTGCCACCCCTGCGCCCCGCTAATTTGTGTAGAATTATTTTACGCTACTCAGATGCGGAAACGATTGCGACTGGCCATTTTTAACTTCACTTACGCAACCTCTCCCCTTCAGGATCAAACAACGCCTCGGTCACCAACCGCGCGGCACGCATCTCGCCCAAAATCTCGATCTCGACCTCCAGCCCCTCAACTGCGCGGTCGGTCGGGACAAACCCAAGCGCTACCGACTTCTGCGCGTGATGCGAATAGCCGCCCGACGTGCAGAACCCCTGCACCGCCCCGTGAATCCAAATCGGCTCGTAGGCCACTACATCCGCGTCATCCGCATCGACGACAAACGCGACCAGCTTGCGCGCCGCACCCTCGGCCCGCTCAGCCTCAGCCGCAGCCCGCCCGATGAAATCCACGTTCTTCTTCCACGAAATGAACCGATCCATCCCGGTTTCCCCCGCGGTATAATCCGGCGAGAACTCCCGGCTCCACGCCCCGAAAAACCGATCGAGGCGAAGCGACATCATCGCCCGCATCCCGAAGGGGCGAATGCCCATCGGCTGTCCAGCCTCCCAGAGTGTCGAGAACACCTGCCTTTGCTTCGTTGGCTCGGTGAAAATCTCATACCCAAGATCGCCGGTATAGCTGACGCGCTGCACCAGACAGCGGCTCATCCCCACCGTTATCCAGCGCACATCAAGGAATTTCATCGAGGCGATATCGTCGCGCGTGCATTCCGCCAACAGGTCCCGCGCCTTCGGTCCCGCAATCTGGAATCCAGTCCACTCGTCGGAGATGTTCCTGACCTCCACCCCGTCGTCCATGTGATCCATGAACCAACGCAGATGCTGGTCCTGCGCGCCGTAGCTGGCGGTCAACTGGTACTCGTCAGGGCCCAGACAGGACACGGTGAAATCACCCATCAGCCGCCCCGAGGGTGCCAGCATAGGCGTCAAACTCAGCCGCCCCTGCTGCGGTATCCGGCCCGCCATCACCCGGTCCAGCCACGCCCGCGCGCCTGGTCCGGTGACTCGGAATTTGCCGAAGTTATGCACCTCGTTAATGCCCACACCGGCGCGCACCGCGCGAACTTCGTCCCCGGTGATGTCAAACGCGTTCGAGCGCCGGAACGAAGGCACCTCGTACCGCTCCGCCCCCTCGGGCGCGAAATAGTTCACGACTTCAAGGCCATAAGCCTCACCGAACACTGCGCCCATGCTGTCCCAGATGTCATACATCGGTGTGGTACGATTGGGTCGCGCGGCCGGCAATTCTTCGTTCGGATAGCTGACCGAGAATCGCCGCTGATAATTCTCGATGACCTTCGGCACCGTGTAGCCCGGCGTCGTCCAATGCCCGAACCGGGCCACGTCCATCGCGCGCGGGTCACGCTCGGTCTCGCCATGCGTCATCCATTGGGCGAGCGACAGTCCCACGCCGCCACCCTGGCTGAAACCCGCCATCACCGCACAGGCCGCCCAGTAATTCCGCTTGCCCGGTACCGGCCCGACCAGCGGGTTGCCATCGGGCGCAAAGGTAAACGGCCCGTGGATCACATTCTTCACCCCGGCGGTTTCCAGAACGGGAATGCGTTTATAAGCGAATTCAATGCTGTCGGCGACTTTCTCCAACTGATCATTCAACAGCTCGTGCCCGAAATCCCACGGCGTTCCGTCGACCGACCAAGCCTCGCATGGCTGTTCGTAGAACCCGATGCATAGGCCCCGACCTTCCTGGCGCAGATAACTCTCACCTCCCGGATCAATAACATGCGGGAACTCACTGCCACGGTTATATATTTCCGGGATATCATCAGTCACCAGGTACTGGTGCGCCATCGGCAGAAGCGGTAGATAGACGCCCGCCATCGCCGCCACTTCGCGCGCCCACAACCCGCCTGCGTTCACCACATGCTCGGCATGGATCGTGCCCTTTGCGGTCACCACGTCCCATGTGCCATCGGGGCGCTGATTGGTCTCCTCAACCTTGCAGTGCGTCTCGATCTCGGCCCCGCCCATCCGGGCGGCCTTGGCATAGGCATGGGTCGTGCCAGAGGGGTCCAAATGCCCGTCGAGCGGATCGTACAGCGCGCCAAGTATCCCCTCGACGTTTACCAGTTCTGCCCGCTCCTTGATCTCGTTCGGGCCCAGAATTTCCGTTTCCAGCCCCATATAACGATGCTTCGCGCGCTCGGCCTTCAGCATGTCGAAGCGTTCCGGCGTATCCGCTAGGGTCAGCCCGCCGACATGGTGCAACCCGCACTTCATGCCGGTGACTTCCTCCAATTCCGCATACAGACCAATGGTATAGCCCTGCAACGCGGCCATGTTCGTATCGCCGTTCAGCGTGTGAAACCCGCCCGCCGCGTGCCAGGTCGAGCCGCTGGTCAGCTCGGACCTTTCCAGCAGGATCACGTCCGTCCAACCAAACTTGGTCAGGTGGTACAAAACCGAACACCCAACCACCCCGCCACCGATCACCACCACACGCGCCGTCGTTCGCATCACCGCATCCTTTGCCTGAGCCTGCGGTAAAACTGACTGTGCAATCGCCGGAAGTCACACCCTATTCGCGTCAAATCCTGTCGCTTTTCGCCTACCAGCGTTTTTTCATCTGAAATATCCCCGCCGGAGGCACCCGGACTATCCTACATCTCGACCGCGCGGCCGGTCCTGGCGGACTGCTGCGCCGCCTGCCCCATTGCGACCGCCTTCGCACCATCCTCCAGCGTCACCTCGACCGCCCCGGTGCCGCGAACAACGGCTTCGAACTTCTGATGCTCATAGAATGTCGACCCATTGTGCGACCCTGCGACCAGCAATGCCGGGTCAACCGGGGTTTCCAGAACCTCAAAGCCGGATTGGTCGCGCGGACTGACGATGACTTTCGGAACCGGCAACTCGCCGAGCTCTGGTGGCCAATGCTTTGCTGCACCCGGTACGAAGGCCTCGATTTTGCCGGTTGGTCCGACGACGCTGAATTCTTCCTGATACCGGCTGCCATCGGCGAACATGCACAGCTCAAGCATCGCTTTTGCTCCACTATCAAAGTCTATCAAAACATAGCCGGAATCCCATATATCAGATTCCTTACCTTCGTATATCTCACCCCTGTGATTGACCGCCTGACCAGCGCTCGCCATCACCCGAACCGGTTCGGCCTTTAGGATCAGGCGCATGAGATCGAAGAAGTGGCAGCATTTTTCCACCAGAGTGCCACCGGAGTTTTTGTTGAACCGGTTCCAGTTGCCGACTTTCTGCAAGAACGGGAACCGGTGTTCGCGGATCGACAGCATCAGTGGCCCGCCGGTGGCGGCCTGCACGCGGTCAACCATCGTCGCAATCGGCGGCATATAGCGATACTCCATCGCCACCCATATCGGCGCACCGTAGCTGGCGTTCAGCTCCGCAATTGCCGGTGCGTCAGCGGGGTCGGTGAACAGAGGCTTCTCGACCAGAATTGGCAGGGGCCGCGACGCAGCAATCTCGGCCAGTTGTGCCGCGTGACAATGGTTCGGGCTGGCGATCACCAGCGCGTCCAGCGCCTCAATCGCCAGCAGCTCGCCAACTGATCCGGCCATCTGCGCGCCGGGTGCAATAGCCAGCGCCTGCGCCGCCATGCCCTCGTCCGGCTCATAGATCGCAGCAATATTGATGCCTGGCAACAATGCGACGTTGTTCAGATGCTCGCGCCCCATCATGCCGCAGCCGATCAGACCATAATTCAACGTTTTCAAAGTGATATCCCCGGATATTTCATGCGTGTGACATGGCGCGCTACGGTGGCGTCGAACCAGGTTCGCGAGATTTCAACGATGGTGTTATTGGCGTCCCGGGCGGTGCGGTCCACCAGCCCACAAGGGTTTCCCGCCGCGAGACCAATCTGCGCTGGTGCCCAGTCAGGCATCGCGCCGACGCCGACCTGATCTTCGGCGCGCACCACGGCAAACCCCAATCGCCGCTCATAAAATCGATAGAGCGATTCCGTCAGATCAGCCGCGCTAAGCGGCCCGACCCGTGCGCTGTCCAGCCAGATCTCTTCAACTGCCGCTGGCTGTCCGCCCAGAAGGCGCAATCGGCGAATGCGAAAATCGGCGTGCCGCGTCTCGGAAAGCTCGGGGCCACCATGCTGACGTTCCGCCGAAAGGACCTCGGCCGTGGGCAACCCGCCCCCACCGATCAGTTCCAGCCGGAACATCGCGTATACGCTGTCGACCTCGGCCCGGTGGCGTACGTAATTGCCCGACCCCTCCCGCCGCTCAAGCAGGCCCTTGCGTTCCAGATCGGCCAACGCTTTCCTTAGGGTGCCGACCGATTGACCCAGGGCTTTGGCCATCACTCGTTCAGGCGGCAGCCGTTCGCCGTCGCGCAACCGTCCCGCAGCAATGTCGCGGATCAACGCCTCGGCTGTGCGCAGATAAAGTGGCAGGGCGGCAGAGTCTGGCATCGCGATCCATAGAATTGATACAGCATTGATGCACAGGCTTTCCCCTGTTAGGCAAGCGTGAAACCGCTGCATTTTCAAGGCTCGCCCATGACCGTTGTTCCCATAACCTCAGCAGATCTCGACGCGTTGGAGGTTTCATGGTTTTCCGCTTTGTGTTCAGACGATTATCGCTATCTCGGCGTTCCCGACGGCGCTCTCAGATCCAGTTGGGAGCATTGCAGGGACATCCTGCTTGAGGCGGAAAAACAGGGGTTCCGGAACATCCTCTGCCCGTCGTCCTATCAGGTCGGACAGGACACGCTCAGCTTTGTTGCAGGCTGCGCGCCGCTGACCGAACGGATCAACATGCTGGCGGCAGTCCGCTGCGGTGAAATGCAGCCCATAATGCTGGCGCGAACCATCGCGACGTTGGACCACATGCTGAAAGGGCGGCTGACCGTGAATATCATCAGCTCGGACTTCCCTGGTGAGAAGGCCGACAGTTCGTTCCGCTATCAACGCTCACGCGAAGTCGTTGAAATCCTGAAGCAGGCCTGGACTGAAGAAACGATCAACTACACCGGTGAAGTCTACGATTTCAAAGAGGTTTCCACCGATCCTGCCCAACCCTATCAGACCGGCGGCCCGCTACTGTACTTCGGCGGCTATTCGCCTCCGGCGCTGGATCTGTGTGGGCAGCACTGCGACGTTTATCTCATGTGGCCCGAACCGAAAGACAACATCAAGCAACGCATGAAGGATGCCAGCGAAGCAGCTGCAAAATATGGTCGAACGCTAGACTACGGATTGCGCGTCCACATTATCGTTCGTGATACTGAGGCGGAAGCAAATGAATACGCTGAGAGCCTGACAAGTATACTGGATGACGACTACGGCAAGCTGATCCGCGATCGCGCCCACGACAGTATCAGCCTTGGCGTGGCGCATCAGGCCAAGGCACGCGAGTTGGCCGACAAATTTGGCTATATCGAACCACACCTCTGGACCGGGATCGGGCGGGCGCGCTCTGGCTGTGGCGCAGCACTGGTCGGCTCGACCGATCAGGTTCTGTCCGAGATCGAGGCCTATCAGAAAATGGGCATACGCAGCTTCATATTCTCGGGCTATCCGCATATCGACGAGTGCATCTCGTTCGGCCAGCGGGTCCTGCCGCAGCTGAAAACCTGTTCGCTGCCCGAAGCCTATGGCCGGGTGCCCGCCGAAACCCCAGACACCCCTCTCGGGGTCGGAGACCGCCACTGATGGACCGCATCGACATCACCCCAGACCTCAGCTTTTCGCGCATCGTCTATGGTATGTGGCGGATCGGCAATGTCGAAGACACCAGCCCCGATACCGTGCGCGCCAAGCTCGACGCCTGCCTCGACCAAGGCATCACCACATTCGATCAAGCCGATATCTATGGCGGGTATGAGGCCGAGGCGATTCTCGGCACCGCCCTTTCGCCCGCCCTGCGCGACCGGATGGAGATCGTCACCAAATGCGACATCGTCGCCCCCGTTGGCCGCTACGCCGACAGACGGGTGAAGTACTACGACACCTCGCGCGATCACATCGTGGCCTCGGTCAACGCTTCGCTGGCGGCCCTTGGGACCGACCGGATCGACCTGCTTCTGATCCACCGCCCCGATCCGCTGATGGATCACGCCGAGACCGGGGCTGCCCTGGACGAGGTGATTGCATCAGGCAAGGTTCGCGCCGTCGGCGTGTCGAACTTCCGGCCCTATGACTGGTCGCTGCTACAATCGGCCATCAAGGCCCCGTTGGTAACCAACCAGATTGAACTCAGCTTGACCCACAACGCGCCGTTGACCAACGGCGACGTGGCGTTTCACCAGCAACACGGCGTGCCGGTGATGGCCTGGTCACCGCTGGGCGGCGGCGCGCTGATGCAGGGTGACGCGGAATTGTCGGACCTGATGCACCGCATCGGTGCAGACTTTGGCGTTGATGCCGCCGCCGTTGCGGTTGCCTGGCTGCTGCGCCACCCAGCCCGGATCATGCCAATCATGGGCACCAACAACCTCACCCGCATTCGCGCCCTTTCGGATGCGCTGAAGGTGAAACTCGACCGCCAGACCTGGTTCGAGCTTTACACCGCAGCCCTTGGCAGTGAAGTTCCCTGAGACATGCACGAAACCATCATCCCCGGCCCCGATACCACGTGCGCCTATCGCGCCGCCCTCGGGCGCTATGCCACCGGGGTGACGGTGGTGACGGCGGCCAGCGACTGGGGACCGGTCGGAATCACCGCCAACAGCTTCGCCAGCGTCTCACTGGACCCGCCGCTGGTGCTGTGGTCGCCAGCGAAATCCTCTCTGCGATTCAAGGCATTCACTGACGCCCCGAAATTCGCGATTCACATTCTTGCCGACGATCAGGACGACGTGTGCCACGGCTTCGCCCGCGATGGCGCCGCGTTCGAGGGTTGCGAGTGGGACACGGACGACGACGGTGTGCCGCGTATCCTCGGCTGTCTGTCGCGGTTCTCCTGTAACCGCCATGCGGTGCACGATGGCGGCGACCACGCAATCATCGTTGGCCGGGTAACCAGTGCGGCCTCCCGCGCGGACGGCGAGCCTCTGGTGTTCCACGACGGCGGCTTCGGACAATTCTTGCGGCCGGGTTAGCGCCTGTGACTGGCGATCATCCGACATTTCAGGTTGTAGCGATGGTGCTGGAGCGCCCGGATATCATCAACCGTTTTATCCACTACTACCAAGGAATTGGCGCGTCGCATCTGGCGCTTTATCACGACGGGCCGGTTCCGGACGGGCTGACGACGGGCGACGGTATTACCCATACAGCGATGGACGCAGCCTTCTGGGCAAATCAAGAATCCGCTCGCCCGGCTGACCATATTCTCAGGCAATTAATTGCATATGAGGAGAGTGTGAGAACGGACGCGTCCGAATGGAGCCTGATTGTTGATATAGACGAGTTCCTCACCAGCCCGATCCCGATCTCTCAAATTTTGCAGCGGCTGGGGCCGGATGAGGACGCCTTGCGCATTCGAAATGTCGAGGCAGTCTGGGGACCTGGCGACGCCTTAGGGACGACGTTCACGTGCAGCTACATGCGAACGGCCGGCCCCCCGGGTCGAACGCGCCGCCTGATGCGGTTCTTGCATGGTCAACACGGTGCTCTGCTGCGCAAAGGTGTCACCGGTCATAGTCTTGGCAAGCATTTCGTCCGCAACGGCGCGCCGGAACTGGCGGTCGAAATTCATCATAGCGAACGAGACGGCAAGATTGCCGGGCAGTGGCTGCACGAAGCGTTCCCGGATCTTCAGGATGTCTTGATTGCGCATTTCGACGCCATCGACATCGACCACTGGACCGAGAAATGGAGTCGGCGGCGTGGCACGCCTTGGGAAGAACGCAATCTTGAAGGCGCGAGGCACTCGGTCTTGGCCGCGGCTATCCGCGAAGCGATCTCGGCTGATGACAACGGACAGGCGGCGCGGTCACTGTTTGCCACGCTTTACGGCGCCACCCGCTGGCAAGCTTTATGGCTGCGTCTGTTCGGTCGTCTAAAACGCGCGCGCATTTTTGCGGATCCCGAAACCGGTGCGCCGTATCGCGGCAATTGACCTTCGTGCAATAGCGGGCCAACTGAATGTCATGAAACAGCGCTCAACCAAAGTACCAAAGCCATGGCGATGACCACTCCGCCGCCGACACTCAGGAACGAAACCGTCCTGATCGGCGGCGGCCATACCCATGCGCTGGTGCTGCGCCTGTGGGGCATGAACCCCTTGCCCGGCGCGCGGTTGACACTGATAAATCCGGGACCAACCGCGCCCTATACCGGCATGCTGCCGGGGCATATCGCGGGGCACTATCCGCGCGAGGCGCTCGAGATCGACTTGATGCAACTTGCGCGGTTCGCAGGCGCGCGCATCATTCTGGACCGCGCTGTGTCGATTGACCGCGAAGCTCGGCGGATCAGTTTGGCGGGCGGGCGCTTATTGCGCTTCGATGCGGCCTCGATCAACGTCGGCATCAGTTCTGGGCCAGCCGATGTGCCGGGTTTTGCCGAACATGGCATTCCGGCCAAGCCGCTGGATCGCTTTGCCGATGCCTGGGCTGTGACGGATCGCAAGGATCCGATTGCTGTTCTCGGCGGCGGCGTCGGCGGCTGTGAACTTGCCATGGCCATGGCCCACGCGCGCGGGTCGGGAACCGGGATCACGGTGATCGATCAAGCGCAGGTTCTCGGCACTCTGCCGCAGCGAGAAGCGATTCTGAAACAGATGGCCGCGATGCGCATCGCCGTTCTGGAACAGGTCGAAGCGGTCGAGGTCACCGGCGATGCGGTGATCCTGTCGGACGCAACGCACGTTGCCTCTGGCTTCACGGTTGGTGCTGCGGGCGCGCGGCTGGCCGGGTGGCTTGGGAAGACCGGCCTGGATCTGCACAGTGACGGCAGCCTGACCATCGGTCCAACACTGCAAACCAGCGATCCGGCCATTTTCGCCGCCGGAGATT
Source organism: uncultured Paracoccaceae bacterium (assembly GCA_943787785.1). Classification (GTDB taxonomy): domain Bacteria; phylum Pseudomonadota; class Alphaproteobacteria; order Rhodobacterales; family Rhodobacteraceae; genus WLWX01. The sequence continues at coordinate 118,852 of CALSNT010000018.1, forward strand.
GCGCCCATATGACCCAGACGCCGCGCCCCAAGGCAGGGGTTTTCGCGGTGCGGCAGGCCCCGGTCCTGCACGACAATCTCAGGGCGGCGGTGACTGGAAAACCACTGCGCAAATTCAATCCGCAAAAGCAATATCTGAAAATAATCTCGCTGGGCGACCGGTCGGCAATGGCCGCCAAATGGGGCCGGACGGTTCAGGGGCCGTGGGTCTGGCGCTGGAAGGACCGGATCGACCGGCGCTTCATGGACCGACTGAACCACCTGCCCGCAATGGGCGCTCCGGATGACCCGATGCTGTGCACCGGCTGCGGGGCAAAGGTGGCACCGGGCGCGCTGGCGCAGGCGCTGGCCGAATTGACCGGGGCAACCCGCCCGGATGTGACCAACCTGCCGGGCGATGACGCGGCAGTGCTGCGGATCGGTGGCGCGCAGCAGGTCATCAGCACCGACCATCTGAGCGCTGTCACCGATGATCCCCACCAAATGGCACAAATCGCTGCCGTTCACGCATTGGGCGACATCTGGGCGATGGGGGCGACGCCACAGGCGGCGCTCGCCAGCGTGATCCTGCCCCGGATGGTGCCCGCGATGCAGGCCGACTGGCTGGCCGAGATCATGGGCGCGGCCGGAGATGTGTTTGCCGAGGCCGGGGCAGCCGTGGCGGGCGGACATAGTTCGATGGGCACCAGTTTGACGATTGGGTTTACTGTGACCGGTTTGTTGGAGCGCGATCCGATCACACTGGCGGGCGCGCGCCCCGGAGACATCCTGATCCTGACCAAACCAATCGGCACCGGCGTGCTGCTGGCCGGGGGAATGCGCGGCGGGGCGCGAGGCGCCGATGTGGCGGAGGCTTTGACTTCGATGGCGGCCCCGCAAGGAGATGCGGCCACGGCTCTGCACGAGGCCAACGCGATGACCGACGTGACCGGCTTCGGGCTGGCCGGGCATCTGATGAACATCTGCGAAGCTTCAGGCGTGGCGGCGGTGATAGAGCTTGATGCGATTCCGTTACTGCCCGGCTCGGCTGCGTTGGCCGAGGCGAATGTCCGCTCAACCCTATGGCCCGACAACGCGATGATCGTAAATCGGATGACCCTGCCCAACGATCCCCGCGCCGACCTGCTGTTTGATCCGCAAACCGCCGGAGGGCTGCTGGCCGCCGTGCCGATGGACCGGGCAGAGGCGGTTTTGGAGGCATTGGGGGACGCAGGAAATCGGATTGGAGAGGTGGTCGAGGGGGTCCCGTTCATAACGGTTCGCTGATCGCCCATGGTGGCTTGGTTGATACGTTTAGCCATTTGCAGCCGTTCGGACATTACGCAACGCAAGCAGGGCGCGCGCCGGACGGGGGGCTGGCGTTGCAACGTTTTTGTGATGCACTTAATGTTCCCGCATTGCATCTGACCTCAGAGATTTGTGCAGCCTTCCAAAAGCGCCAGACCAGAGGGCCGGTCCGACGCGCGCACTGCGTCTTCGACGCGCACCGGGCGTAAAGGGGTCTTGCTTGGGTCCGCTCCGGGCCAAATGTCACCGCAGCCACGGGACCCGATTTCACCCGGCGTTCAGATGCCTGGCAATTGCCTCCGCCAGTCGTTCCAGCGCGTCTGCGTCCAGCGCATCGGTCTCGAACACTGCCTCTGCCCCGTCGTTCCGCGCCGCGCCACGCGCATATCGCGGATCGTAGTGCTTCGCGATCAACTCCGCGGCGAGCGTCTCGAACGCCCCTTCCCGAGCCAACCCCTGCCAGCGTCTCACAGATTCGCCCCCGGCCAGTCGTTTCAGACTCAGAATCGCCGCGTCCAGCGCCTCCCGATCTGCGATAATATCCGCATAGGCGTGGGTCAGATACGCCGCCCGCGCCGCCACCGGCGCGTCGATCCGCAAGCGCGGTGCCCCACGCATCGCCGCCCAGAGCGAGGGGGGTATCAGCCGCGCCCCTATCTTCGAGCTTTCCGCCTCGACCACAAGCGGCCTGTTCGGATCCAGCCGCGCCATCGCGCTCGCCAATTCGGTCTCGAACCTTTTCTGATCGGGCTGCGCGCCGGTCGCCCCGAAGACAGACCCGCGATGCCCCGCCAGCCCCTCAAGGTCGATCGTCTGAATCCCTCGGTCAGCCAGTAGGGCCAGAACCTCGGTCTTGGCCGTGCCGGTGTTGCCGTCCAGCAGGATCACACGCGTTGGCCAGTCGCCCTCGTATAGCGCCGCCACCACCAGCCGCCGCCATGTCTGATAGCCACCCGCAACCGTCTCGGCCCGCCAGCCGATCTGCGTCAAGATCGACGCGAAAGAACCGCTGCGCTGCCCACCCCGCCAGCAATAGACCAGCGGCTGCCAACTGCCATCGTGCCCCGCCAACGGGCCGTCCAGATGCGCTGCCACGTTCCGCGCCACCATCGCCGCCCCGATCTTTCGGGCGTTGAAGGGCGAGTCCTGGGTGTAGATTGTCCCAACCTCGGCCCGCTGTTCGTTGGAGAGCGCCGGAAGGTTAATGGCACCCGGGATATGATCCTCGGCAAACTCCGCCGGAGATCGCACATCGATCAACGTATCAGCGCCGTGATCGAGCAAGTCGAGAAGCGTGGGGAAGTCGCGCGGCATGGAGCGGGTTTAGGGGGTTTCGCGCGAATGTGGAAACGCAATCAGAACCTTCGCACCAATGAGCAAGCCGAGCTAGCGCCTGACCGTCCGGTGGTCAGGCGCTAGCTCGGCGCTCGACAGGTTTGTACCGGGCGTAAGAGTTTCGGCCCCCTACCCGCAGACCCGGCCCAGCGCACCGATCACCTGCTGGCCGTTGTAGTCCGCACGCAGGAATCCAACCCGCCGGTTCTCAGCCGCATCGGGCCACTGCGCGTTTATCAGTGCATGTTCCCCGGCCCCGATGGCGATCAACTGCGGCAGATCCCAGCCCTGCTGCAACGCCGCTACCACGGCCGTCGCCCGCCGCCAGGACAGGTCGCAATTGTACCGATAGCTGCCGACCGCATCGGTATGCCCAATCACCGCATAGGGCGTGTCGTAGTTCAGCCGATCACTCAGCGCATGGCCGATCTGAGCAATCTTCTCACGCTGATCCCAGCGAATTTTGGAAGACCCGAAATCAAACGCGATTGAGATCGCCACGGTCGGCGCTGCGACGTAATTATCACCCGCATACTCATCCGGCAGCTTCACATCACCCGCATAGCCATCGCGCTGAGGCGGCGGCGCATAGCTACCGTCATCGGCCACATAATCATCCGCAGGGGGCTGGTAGTCGTCGGCGGCATGGTCCGGCTCCACCACGACACTCTTCACGGTTTTTGAGCCATCGTCATAAACCAACAGTTCCAGTTGTACCGCGCCTTCGGCAGTGGCCGTAGATTCCAGATCGCCACCCCCGCCCGGTGTGAGCCCCTGACAGGCAGGCGAACCGGGGCGCGCCAGGCACAAGGCGAGCGGATCGGTCGCAATCTCGGGCGCGGTCTCCTCCGGCACGGGCGCATCGCCTTCAGTCACGAACAGCTCGATCCCGCTGTCATCGTTGCTTTGTGCCAGCCCAGCGATTGGGGCCAGCGACAAAGCGGCGGCAAGCGTAATCCGGATCATGGCGTCACCTCAAAGCTGAACCGTGACTGGGTGATGTCGGGGTTATGGGTGGACAGCGCGTCGTAGTCCGCCCCCGATGCTGTCGTTTTCGACGGTGCATCCAGATCCAGGATCAGCGTCTCGTACACATCATGCGCCGTGATCGGCTTGTCGGGCTCGTACCGTTGTCCGGCGTCACAACTGGTCAGATGGGTGTCCCGCGTGGCCCAGCCCAGCGCTTCGCCCGACCCGTTGCAGATCGCCAGCAAGGTCTCGGTCCCAACCTCTCCGGTGGTCAGGCTGCCGCGCGGCGGGAAGACGTACTGGCTGCCCCCACTGATGACCACATCCTCGATCGAAGGATGCGGGTACAGCACACAGGATTTCCCCGCACTGTCGATATTGATCAGCGTCAGGCGGCAATCGTGACGCGGCTCGACGTAGATCCGCAGCCCCTCGCCCAGCTTGTAGACCGGCTTTTCGGTATAGATCGTCAGCCCCGGATCGTGGCGACCCTTATAGGCGGCAGGGGTCGGAACGTCTTTGTAGTCCACGGTTGGCGGCGTAAAGTCGTCCACCACCTTCTTGACTGAATAGGACAGGCCCTCGTCGTAATCCGCCGCGCGGTATTCAGGGTAATACGGCTCATAATCCGTCACCCGGTCGAGCATGACGGGATAAACCGCCTCCCACTCGTCCCGCGCAATCGGCGACTGATCCAGCCGCGCGATCAGCCCGGCGAGTTCGAACCCGGCGAAGTTGGCGCGTTCCCGGAATTCATCTTCGGTCAGGCCAAGCTCGGACGCGGCGCGGGCGTAGTCGATGTAGCCGTCCACATGATAGACGAACGTCCCGCGCACCGGCTCCAAACCACCCGCCTGTTGCGCGACGTCGATGCCGGCGGCTGCAAGGGCGGCAGCAAACTGCGCCTCATCCGCAGTCAATTGATCGTTCACGACATCCTTGCCGGGATAAATCGCGCCGATAATCTGACGCGCCTCGGCCGAGAACGCTAGGTTGCCCATCGCAGAGTCATGCACCTTGTCATCGCGGAACCGCATCCCTTTGGAATGGCAGGAAATACACGAAATGCCGTTCACGACCTCGCCCGTGCCTTCGGCATAATCATCGTCGCGCACAATATCCGTCGGGCCAACATCCAGTCGCGCCCCGTCGGCGGTGTTTAGGTAATAGGCGTGGAAACCGTTCGGCAGCGTGAAGATGCTTTCACCCCCGTCATGTTCGAAGGCCAGCTCGGGGCCGTAAACCTCTTTCGGGCCAAGCGGGTACTCGAAAAAGCTCTGCCGCCCCTTGGACCCGGCGAAGTCGTAGGATGTCCAGAAGAACCCGGTGTTGAGCGGATGCCGTTCGATCATCCGGTTGTTGGTCGACACGCCGGAATCCTGAAACCCGCCGCGAATGACCTGTTCGTTCAGGATGTTGGCGTTGATGTCGAGGTTCAGCAGATGCTCCAAACCTGCCACCGTGTCCGGCAGACCCAGCATGTCATAGTAAAGCGGTGCGGCCGTCGCGTGCGAGGTGAACCAGTCGCCCCGAATGATCGGCACCTTGGCGTGGGTCGCATGTGTCAACTGGCGCAGATTGGCGTCGGTCTCACCGGTCAGCCCATAGGGATAACGCGACTCCAACAGCCCCCACTTCTGATGATCCCAGTTCAGATCGGGCAGGAAGATGCGCATCAGCACCTCATGCTCGTCCACCGGCACAAAGCTGTAAGGCACCGGATTCCACGACAGAGCGTTGATCGACTTCACCACCCCGGCGCGATAGCCCATCAGGTTCTCGTCGCTGATCGTCTGGTCGTTGTGCATGTTGCGGATCGAGATATAGCGGATGCGATCCCAGCGGTTCGTCGGCACAGTCTGCAGGTCGGCGTAAGCCGCCTCGTGCAGGGTCTCAAAGCTAACGAAAGGGCGCGGCTCTGGTTCCTGGTTCGCCAGTTCGACGATCCAGTCTTCGATAATCTTGGCGTCGTCATTGGTCGGATAGCAGGCATCGTCAAGGCAATCATCCGGCATCGACGGGAAGGAATAAGGTCCGATCACGTTGTACAGCTTCGATGCTCCGGGATCGCCGGGGCGCACATAATCAGGGTCTTCCGCCAATCGCCGCAGGTCCAACACATGGCCAAACCCGGATTTCGCCCCGGCCAGGCCCTCTTTCAGCGCCCCATCCTGGTGGCACCGCGAACAGTGCTTTTCCAAAACACCGTAAAGCGCGGTCTCCATCTCTGTCGCGTCAGCGGGTAAATCATATGCAGCCAGCGGTGCCGACAGGCCAAGGGCGGCAATCGGGGCAAGGGTCAAAGTGGTCAGCCAGCGCATGGGGCGCCTCCTTCTGATCTGTCTATGCACATCGTTTCGGTGCGCCGGGTGGCGCGAATTGGTCAGCCGCCTCCGGCTAAAATACGTTCACGGACCAGCGGCCAGACCTTGACGAAATTTGCACCGGGGCAAGCCGTACTGGCGTGATGCTGGTGGTAGCCAAAGTTGGCAGCGTCAATTTGGTAGGCAGCCACCATCAAATGGCCCAGACTGATCGCCGCCTCGATCTGTGCCTCGCCCGGAAGCTCGTTCTCAAAATTGCCCTCCAGCACGATGGAGATATGGCCGGACGGGTCGTAATCGGTGTTGGTGTCGCCCGCGAAGGACACATCGCGCCCTTCGGCAACCGTGCCGTCGGCGGCGATGTAGAAATGATACGGCACATCCGCCCAAGCCTTCTTGGTGCGCCCGTCAGCCAGCTTTTCGCTGCTTTGCGAAAACCGCTGCAACGACAGCATCTTCGAGGCTGCCGACTTGCCGGGCCGCTGCTTGGCGGCGGAATGATGGAACGTCACATGGGTCGGCACCTGCGGCGACATCAGCATGCTGGGCGCTTTTGCGCCCCAGTCCGTGCGCGGCAGGATCGGTAGGGGCTCGGCAGCGAAGGACGGGGCTGTTCCGGCAAGAAAAAAGGCGATAGCCGCCCCAAAAACCAACCGCCCGGAGCCAAGCCCGAAAAGCGCTGGCCGAGCGCCTGGCATGCTATCCTTCGCGAGTGCGTCGCGGGCGCCGCCAAAAACAAAAAAACTAATCACACCAAACACAACCCTAGTACCCCCGCTTCATATAAGCATCGCTCACACGGGCGTGGGTTTTGGCCACATTCAGCTGCGTCTCGGCCCAGGCACGGTCATACGGCCCGCTAACGATCACCCAAAGCCCGTTCGTCAGGCCCGGATAATCGTCCGAGTTGATGATTTGCAGCTTCATTGGGGCCAAGATGCTGATCTGTTCCAGCCGCTGCTCGGCCCGCCAACGCTCATCATGGCGATACGATCCCATGATGACCAACCATGGGCCGGTGTCACTCTGCGGTGTCGTCGGCTGTGGCTGGGGTTGCGGCTGAGGCTGCGGCGTCACGGCGGCTACGTCAGGGTTCTGCAAATCATAGAGCCGCGAGCGCGCGATATCAGCATAGAAACTGCCCTCGTAGCGGTCGATAAAGGCGGTCAGTAATGCCTCGTTATAGTCATCCTTAATCAACGCCCAGGCCTCCGAGGCTGGCATACCGGGGGAAACCGGAGCCGGTTCAGGCTCGACATACTCAGGGTCCGGATCTGGCAACGTCTCCGGCACCGGAACCACATCGCCACCATCATAGCTGGCGACAATCCCGCGCAGCACTTCGGAACTGGCGATCAACCGATCCGCGCGCACGGCCGCGTTCTCATCCGTCCCGGCCTTGCGGTAATGCAGCGCCACAACCTGACTGTCGCCCAGCGAATAGACCGGCGCACCCGACGATCCGGGCTGGGTGTCACAGACATGATAGACGTCGTCGTCCGAGGCACGCGCCGAGCGGCACTCGCCCCCTGCACTGACCACCATCGGAAAGCCCAGCGGGTGATGCACCACGACAAGGGAGGACCGATCCGCGGGCGCACGCGACGACAGCCGGACGGTTCCCCAATCCTTGCCCGGTGCGCCGGACTGCACCTTCAGGATCGCATAGTCCGGCGCGCCATCGGCACCAGGAAACCCGACCTCGACCGGATTGCGCATATCGACAATGAACTGCGCCCCACCCTCGGCCTCGCCCGCAGTCAGGTATCCCATCCACAACAACCCGGCGCGCACGATGTTGTTGCCGGTACTATCCAGCAGGCAATGCGCGTTGGTCAGGATCAGATCGTCGGCAATTAACGAAGCGGTGCAATAGGCCGACTTGCCGTTCAGAAACTCCACCGCCAACCGCCCGATGGGCTTGCCCAGACGGCGATAATAGTCGGTCTCGTGAAACTGGTTCAGCGGCGTGGTTTCGTCCGAGCCGATGACCTGCTCCAGATCGGTGCTCTGCAATGCCGGCGGGTCCAGATTGAAGATCGAGCCTTCAAATTCCAGCGCCTGCGCATGCAGTAAGGTCGCAGTAATCGAGGCAAGTGCTGCGCCGGAAATTCGGCGAGTCCAGCGGGTAAATAGTATCGTGGCTCGTGTCATGAAAACCTTTCCCACCTGCGGGGCGCAGGTGATAAGCGGCACGAATCGTTGTTATCAAGTAAGTGTAGCACCAAACCGAATTGGTTCATTTTTCATGTTTCCGTAGAGGAAACAGACCGCGCCTCAATGGCATTCAAGTGCCATACGTTTCGCATACGCATTGCCGACGCAATGCAGACGACAGCAACGGGCGCCTTTCAGACCGCCTCCATCGCCAGTGCAACGCCCTGCCCGACGCCGACACACAACGTCGCCAACGCCCGTTTCGCCTGCCCGTCGCCAACGGCGCGCGCCGCCGCCAAAGCGATCCTCGCACCTGACATCCCCAGCGGATGCCCCAGAGCAATAGCGCCGCCATCGGGATTCACATGAGCGGCATCATCGGCCAGACCCCAGGCACGAGTGCAGGCCAGCGCCTGTGCGGCGAAGGCCTCATTCAGTTCGATCCGATCAAAGTCCGAGATGACTAACCCGCTGGCCGCACACAGTTTTTCCACTGCCGCCACCGGCCCAACTCCCATGATCCGGGGCGCAACGCCAGCCGAAGCCGCGCGTGTAATCCGGGCCATCGGGCGCAACCCGTGGCGCGCGGTCGCCGCCTCGGACGCTAGAACCAGCGCTGCTGCCCCGTCGTTAACGCCCGAGGCGTTTCCAGCTGTAACGGTGCCGCCCTTCCTAAACGGAGTCGCTAAATTCGATAGCTTTTCCAAAGTTGTAGCCCGGGGATGTTCATCCTCCGAAACAACAGTATCGCCCTTTCTATTCGGCACAGTCACCGGGGCGATATCCCGGCCTAACCGCCCCAGCGCCGCCGCTGCACGCTGCTGACTTCGCAAGGCGAATGCGTCCTGATCGTCGCGGGTAATACCGAACTCTTCGGCAACATTCTCAGCCGTTTCAGGCATCGACTCCACGCCGTAATCCTTCGCAATCCGATCGTGTATAAACCGCCAACCTATTGTCGTGTCGTAGATTTCTGCGTCCCGCGAAAACGCAGCACCCGCCTTGGGCATCACAAAGGGCGCGCGGCTCATACTTTCTACACCTCCGGCAATCACCACGTCGGCCTCGCCCACCGAAATGCTCCGCGCCCCAGCGATCACGGCGTCCAGACCCGAGGCGCAGAGCCGGTTGACCGTCAGCGCCGGCGTCGTCTGAGGCAATTGCGACAGCAGCACCGCCATCCGGGCGACGTTACGATTGTCTTCTCCCGCCTGATTGGCGCACCCCGAAAACGACCTCATCGACTTCAAGATCACCCGCGACAGCATTGATAACATGGGCGGCGAGGTCATCAGGCCTAACCGATGAAAGCGCTCCGCCGTAGCGCCCGATTGGGGTCCGTTTGCCGTCGCAGATGAATACGGGGCGGATCATTGTGCGTCCAATCGGTCGAGGGCCGGTGCCGGATCATAGCGCGATTTCAGTGCGGCAGGCGCAGCGGCATGCAATCGGGCCAATGTGTCACGAACTTGCGCCGCGCCAATTTCTACTGCCATAGCGAATGGGCCACGCGGAAAATTCAGCCCCAGCATCATCGCCGTATCGATGTCTCCACGCGAGAGAGATGAATTCTCCCAGAGAGTTACAGCTTCATTCACAAGCATCACTTCAATTCTCTGGACGATTTCAGCAGCTTCGTCGGGCGCAGCGACCACCTCTGAAGGTGTCACAAATCCGGACCCGGATTTTCGCCCCAACCGGCCCGCATTAACCGCGTTCCTTAGCGCATCAAAAACACGATAACGCGGGTGATTGTCAAAGCCCGTCGCCACACCTTCGGTCGCGGCCAAGTGTACGTCAGCCCCGATCAGGTCAATCAGCGCGAACGGCCCGATCCGATACCCCGCGGCGGTCATCGCGGCGTCAATCTCGGCCGCAGAATGGGTATTTTCCTCAAGAATAGCAAAGGCTTCGCCGTAAAACGGGCGCGCGCAGCGGTTGACAATAAATCCCGGCGTGTCCGCGCAAACGATTGGATGCTTGCCCGCCGCCTGCAGCGTCGCTACGACGCGTTCCCGCACCTGCGTCGGGGTTGTTGGCAAAAAAATAACCTCAACCAACTTCATGACTTGCGGGGGGTTGAAAAAGTGCATACCGATCACCGGGTTTTCGGCAGAAATACCCGAGGAAATGTCTGAAATTCGCAAGGACGACGTGTTCGATGCCAGCACCGCCAAAGGTGCAAGCGCGGCAACTTCAGACAGCACCTCTGACTTTGCAGTAACGTCCTCAACAATCGCCTCGATTACCAGGTCTTGTCCCGCCAGCGAAGAAAGCCTCTGTGATGGCGTGATCCGAGCCAGGGTCTCTTTGGCGTCCTGCCCTGATATGCGATCTTTGGAAACCGCACGGTCCAGTGTTTCGCCGATTCCGCTGACCGCCGCTTCCAGCGCGGCAATCGATTGATCAACCAAGGCAACCCGCGCGCCTGCCTGTGCAAAGACCTGTGCGATACCGCGGCCCATGACCCCCGCGCCGATCACACCAACCCGAGTGTAAGTCGCCGCCATTACCTAGAGAGTCCCGATCGTTCTCAGCGCGCCGTCCAACGCGTCGCCTTGTTCATCCTGCAAGGCAGCCTCTCGCAACCGACGCAGCCAGTCCGCAGCGTCGTCGCGCTCGGCCAGATCGGGCAGCGCGCCAATGACCCGGTCGTATTTGCTAAGCCCGCGCGCATGGGTGTCCGAGTATCCTTTGATGAGGCGACGACATTTCAAGACTTCGATACCCAGCGCTTCGTCGGACTGTTCCAGCGCCAGACTGTACCATCGCTCCAGATGTTCCGCTTCAATTTTGTGCCGTAACAACCTGCGTCGAAATGGTTTCATGCCCGAAACCATCCATAACGACAACCACCCGCGCAATCCGTCTGTCCGTACCCGCCGTCCGCGATTGACCAGCCAGTCGAGGGCTTTCATCAACGACCCACGTCGCTCGATAAATCCTCCAAGGCCCGCCGGGAATGCCCCGACAACCTCCTCAGCCCGCGGGTGGAAATACTCGGTGACGTGGACGATTGCGTCCCGATCTGCACCCTGTTCGTTGCGCAATCGCACGTCTCGACTGGCACGGGTCTTGAGGTCGGCAACCCGGATCAGATCATCGTAGCACATGGCATTGGCGAGGTATTTTGCAGCTTCGACCAGGAAACCTCCACCTTTTTCACGGGCCTTCTCAAGGTGGTCCAGATAATCGCTACCATAGGCAACATCCTGATAATCCACCACTTTCTCGAGCCCTCGCAGCGAAATCGGGCGAACCGCCTCAGGTAGCTTCTCAACACGGGCTTCCAAGGCACGCCACCCGCCGATCAAATCTGCTGGTCCATCCGGCGTTGTAATGCCGGACGGAATGTCCGGCATGTTCTCAACCTCAGACACGCCCGCGGTGGCCCCGTCATACCCAGCAGCAAAAGCGGCCAGGCTGGCCTCGATCCCGCGACCGGATGCCCGGATCACATCCTCGTAAAGCGTGCGTTCGAACGGCAGAGTCCCCGACGCCGCCAACGCGCCGAACAGGCTGGCCGAGATAACGCTACCGGATCCGGTCGCTGCCGCGTCGAAATCGTGCCAGACCGCACGCAGTGCCTGTTCTTTTGCCTGAGCCATTACCGGTGCCGGATCAGCGCGGCCATCACCGGGCACCAGCTTTTCTTCAATCGCAAGGACCCGGTGGGTCGAGGCGATCAGGGTCGTGCGGTCCGCGCTGACAAAGCCGCGCATCATGGCGCGTCCGGCCTCCATCAATTCGGCGGCGATCAGGATGTCGATGTCCCCTGTCGAGGGCGCCAATGCGAAGACCGGAAGATGGTCGGTCCTGGGCGCCATTTCGATATAGTAAATCGTCGCCCCGGTGCGCTGTGCAACGCCCGCGACCGAGGTCGCCTGCACCCGGTAGCCGCCTTTCTGCGCCACCTCAGTGATCCAGTTGGTCAGCACCCCACCGCCTTGCCCGCCCACCGCCATGATGGCGAGTTTGGTCACACCTGCCGTGGTGTCGGAGCCTGCGGGGGCAAGGATGTCAGCTATTTCGTTCATAGGTGCGAAAACCTCAGACGTTTGGCGTCGCGGCGGGCTTGCAGCCTGCCAATAACCTTGCGGCGCTGGCGGTCCCACCAGCGGTCCCACGCATTGGGATTGTGAACGATATCAGCCTGATAGAACGACGGGCACAGGACGGCGGCATCGGCAACCTCTCCGCAGTTCCCACAGCCGACGCAGGTCTGATCGATGCTTGCGACCGGGTCATCGCGCAAGGGATCGTCCAGCTTTTTGACACTCAGCGACGGGCAACCCGACAGGCGAATGCAGGCGTGATCGCCGGTGCATATATCCTCGTCCACGCCGAAACGGGTGGCCACGACACGCTTTCCGTCTTTCTCCGCCGCCGCCTTAATCGGGCGTTCCCGGCGCTGCTTGTTCAGACTGCATTCGCTGCTGGCGATGACCACCTTCGGGCCTTTAACCTTGGTGGTTAGCGCCTCGGTCATCACTGCGCGCACCTTGCCAACATCATAGGTCCGGTCGATTTGCCTGATCCATTTCACCCCCATCCCTGCCACCGCATCGCGGATTGGGTGCTGAGTGGATTTCGTCGCATTCTCGGCCCGGCTGGACAGGATGTCCTGCCCCCCGGTTGCGGCGGAATAATAGTTGTCGACGATCACGATCACGCCGTCATTCTGGTTGAACACCGCGTTCCCGATCGAGGTCGCCAGCCCGTTATGCCAGAACCCGCCGTCGCCCATAAAACTGATCGAACGGCGGTTGGCGTCTGGCGCGTTGAATGCCGCAGCACTCGCCGGACCCAGCCCGTAACCCACAGTCGTTGCGCCGATATCGAACGGCGCGTTGATCGAGAACAGGTGACAGCCGATATCGCAGGCAATGTGGTGCGGACCGAGGTCCTGTTCCACCAGTTTGGCGGCGGCAAATATCGGACGCTCCGGGCAGCCGGTGCAGAAACTGGGCGGGCGCGGCGGCACCACATCGGTCAGAACCGGGACCGGCGGCGGCGCGTTCGATGCGCGCCCCTCGGGCGGCAGCATGGCCGCGCCATAGTCGCCCATGAAACTGCTGATCCCGGCCAGCATGATCTGGCCGGTCAACTCTCCGGCTTTCGGGAACGGGCCATCGCCGACCAGTTTACAGGTGCCACCGGCCCGGTAGAGCATGGCACCTACTGCTTCCTCAAGATGCTTCGGCTGACCTTCTTCGACCATCAGCACCGCGTCTTTGCCACCGCAAAACACGACAATCTCCTCAGGAATCAAAGGATACGTCACGTTCAGGCAGTAAATCGGTACCTGGGTTTCGCCGTACATATCGGCCAGTCCCAACCGCTGCAGCGCGCGGATCACACCATTGTACATGCCGCCCTGACAGATGATCCCCACCCGAGCTTTTTCGGGGCCGAAAACCTCGTTCAGCTTGTTTTCGCGGATGTATTTCACCGCATCGGGCCAGCGTTGATGCACTTTTTCCTGTTCGTGGGAGTAAGTCGAGGGCGGCAGTGCAACGCGCGAATGATCGCGGCGCGGGTTTTCCAGCGCATCTTTGACGGTCATCGGTGGGGGCAGGTTGTCCTTGGCCTCGAACTCGCCGGTCACATGGCAACAGCGGATGCGAACCTGAAGCATGACGGGGGTGTTGGAGGCCTCGGAGAGCTCAAACCCATGACGCACGGCGGCAGTAATCGAGGGCAGGTTCGGGCGCGGGTCCAGCATCCAGACCTGGCTTTTCATGGCAAAGGCGTAAGAACGTTCCTGCATGATGGAGGAGCCTTCGCCGTAGTCCTCGCCCACGATCAGAAGCGCCCCGCCCTTCACCCCGCCCGAGGCGAGGTTGGCCAATGCGTCTGAGGCGACGTTAGTGCCAACGGCAGATTTGAACGTGACCGCGCCCCGAATAGGGTAGTGGACAGATGCCGCAAGGCTGGCGCAGGCCGCCGCCTCCGATGCGTTCGCCTCAAAATGCACGCCGAGTTCCCCGAGGATTTCCTGCGCGTCCGCCAGCACGTCCATCAAATGGCTGATCGGCGCGCCCTGATAGCCGCCGACATAGCCGACCCCGTTTTCCAGCAGCGCCTTGGTGATGGCGAGGATGCCTTCACCTCGAAACGTGGTGCCCGCGCCGACGCGCAGTTGTTGGACTTCTTTTGCGAATGAGCGTTCAGCCATGGGTCATATCCTTTCGACGGATCGCAAGCCGGGCGAAATGGCAAAAACCGGCATGCGTTGAGCCCGCTTCAAAACGGGTTCTGCCGCACATTGCCGAGGATCTTTTGCAAGGTCGTGACAAAGGTCTCGCGCTCACCCTCGTCGATCCCTTCGAACATCCCCTCGCTTGCCGCGCCCATCGCTGGCCAGAATTGGTCAAACACAGCGCGCCCCTGTTCGGTGATGTATATCCGCCGTGCCCGGCTGTCGTTTTCGTCTTCTTCGCGCCGCACCAATCCGTCATCCATCATTGCGGCCAGGGTCCGACTCATCGTTGATTGTTCGATCACGCAATAGACGCCGAGTTCATTGATCATCAGGCCGTTGTGCGAGGTCAGAACCGCCAAGGTGCGAAGTTTCGCAGTGGTCAACCCGCCTTCCGCCAGAGTCTTTTGGATCGAGTCGTTATATCGCCCCATAATCCGGTTCATCAGGTACGGCGCGAACCGTTGCAGACCGATCTCGCCGAGGGTTGCGGGCGGGTTCAAATCTTCCATCAAACCTCCTGTGCGACTAAGAAGCCCGACCCGCCCGACAGGCCGGGGCCTGGATGGGTCGAGGCGCCAATATGAAAAAGTCCTTTGATATTCGTTCGGTGATTAATGCTGTCCACGAATGGGCGGAACAGGAAGAACTGGTCCAGCGTCGCCGCGCCACCGTAAGGGTCGCCGCCGACGAGATTGATATTCATCGCTTCCAGATCGGCGGGGGAATAGGCCACGCGCGTCCCCTTGATCGCGTCAAAATTCTTTATTTGGGCGCGCAGAATGGCTTCTATCCGGTCGGCGTAGGCCTCACGGATGCCTTCGGTCCACTTGCCGTCACCAGCCTCAATGTGACCGGCTGCATCGCCTTTGATATAGCGCGGCGCTTCGGGCATCTGGCACCATAGGATCGCCTTGCCATCGGGCACCCGAGAGGGGTCGAGCGCTGCGGGCTGACCAACGCAGATGGTGGGCACCTCGGGCAGCATCCCGCGTTCTGCCTCGTTCGTCGCCTTGGATACGCCATCAAGGCCCGGTGTCAGGTGCAGCAGCGCCACTTGCCCCAGCGCCGTGTCACCCCAATCAGGACGACCGTTCAGCGCGTAGTGGAGTTGGAAGTTGCCTTTGCCGTGGCGGAATTTCTGAGATTCTGTTCGCTTGCAACCAGCGGATTCTTCGTCCAGCAGCCGGCCATATAGCTGCCCGGGCGCAACACTGGCGATCACACCTTTCTTCGCCGACAGATGATCTGCGCCCACCAGAACCCCTGTCACCTTTCTCTTAGATACCACGATCCGATCCACATCTGCCCCGGTGGTGATCTGACCGCCCTGTTCTTCGATCAGTTCGTGGAAGGCGTTCAGGATCGCCCCTGCCCCGCCTTTCACAACCGGCGCGCCCGCAGCTTCCAACGCGAAGGCGATGACCTGTGTCATGCCGCCGGAATAGGACGCCTCCGGCCCCAGCCCCGCATGCAAGCACCAGGGGGCGAGCATGTCGCGCAGCAAGTCCGACTCGAACCGTGTTTCCAGCCAGCCTCGCGCCGGGATCAGCCCGCCTCCAAGCGTCGCAGCCAGCTTGCGAGTCCCGCCCTTGCGGAACATCGCCTTGCCCAGCAGCTTCGCCGTCGCGCCTGACCATGCAGGCCCGCCGAGAATGCCAAACAGCAGTTCGGCGTTTTGTTCGACGTGCTCGACCTCGGCGCGATAGGTCGCACCGTCTCCGGCCGCCAAAGCCTCGTACCGGGCGACGTTTGCCTCCCGGTCCGTGGTCAGAATCAGAGACGATCCATCCGGGCGCAGAACACCAGTAGGACTGGACCCGTTGCAGAACTCGAGCCCATGGCGCGCCAGATCATCGCCCAACTCGGCAAACGCCGGTGAAGTGATGAACAGCACAAAAGTCGCCGCCATCAGGTCATGGGTGAAGCCGGGTTCAGTAATCTCACCCGAGCGGATGCAGCCCCCGACGACCTCGTTGCGCTCGACCACATGAACCCGCGCGCCCTTCTTGCCCAGCATCGCGGCAGCGACCAATGCATTGATGCCGCTGCCGACAATAATCCAGTCAGGTTGTGGCGCGTCTGGCATCAGCCCACGATCAACTCTTGGGCACAAGCGCCAGCGCGCGGATCGGGCTGCCAGTGCCGTGTTCGATCTTCAGCGGCGCGGCGATCAGCACCGCGCCCTTGGGCGGAAGTTGGTCGAGATTGGCGAGGCTGGCCAGCCCATATTTGTTATCCCGGTGCAGCATGTTGTGTGCCGGATAGGGCGGATCGAATTCTCCGGCCTTGCCCGCATCGGTGCCGATACACTCACTGCCCCAACCCGTGATACCCTTTGAAAGCAGGTATTCAATGCAGTCGACCGTTGGCCCCGGCGAATGCGGGCCGGTTTCATTGACGTTCAGGAAATCATCTTTGGACCCTGCCCGCTTGTACCAGTCAGAGCGTAACACAACCCACTCGCCTTCGTTGATCTCGCCATGCTCGGCTTCCCACGCTTTCACGAGGTCGGCCGTCAGCAGGAAGTCCGCATCGGCCTCGGATTCGGCTGAGCAATCAATCACGTTCACCGGTGCAACCACTTTTTGTAGCGGCAGCGTATCGGTGTAACCGTCTGAGTAATCCTTACCGGTGATCCAGTGGTGCGGGGCGTCGAAATGCGTGCCCGAATGTTCGCCCAGCTTCAGCCAGTTCCAGGCGAAAAACGGGCCATCCTCGTCGTATTCGCTGATTTTGTGTATCTCGACATCCGGGGTAGGCTTGGCGAAATCCGGCGGCAGTTGGATGATCGGTGTGTCAGGGCCGAGGACGCCCGTACAATCCACAACCTCGACATCGCCGCTCAGCAGTGCGGCCCCCAGATTCTGCATGGTTTCGTTGGCTGACATGTTTTTGACTCCCTGATCTGCGGCGATGATATTCTGGTCGCCGAGGCTGAATATTCTTGGACGCGAAACGTGCATGTGCAACTATATCCGCATTAATCTCGACGAGAATGCACAAATATAAGGGTTTAGGGAAGCCACTAATGCCTGCATTTGCAGAAACCTTGGGGAATTCGCTGAAATGAGTTTTGACGCGGTGATCATCGGGTCGGGGATCAACGGGCTGGCGTCTGCGGCACATCTTGGTGTGCAAGGCTGGCGCGTTGGGGTGTTCGAAAGCGCGGATATTCCGGGCGGGGCTGTGAAGACTGCCGAGGTCACTTCCCCCGGTTTCAAGCACGATCTGGGCGCGATGAACCTGTCGCTGTTCGCCGGATCCGCCTTCCACGCAGAACACGGGGCCGCGTTGGCCAAACACGGCTTCGAGCTTGCTCCGACCGCCGACACCTTCGCCACCGCCTTCCCGGATGGCCGGTGGCTGGGCGTAACCAACGATCTGGACGTGACTGCCTCTCGCATTGAAGCCTTCGATGAGATGGACGCCGCCACATGGCGACACATGGCGGGCGACTTCATGCGCGAGTTGGAGGATATCGGCGGGTTGCTCGGTACGCCGATGGCACGCCACCGGATGGCGAAATACCTGTGGAAGTTATGGAGGAAACGCGGAACCGCTGGAGCAATCGAATTGGCGCGTTTCATGGCTTCCAGCCCGCGGGCATTCCTAGATGAACACTACCGCAGCCCGGAATTGAAGGCGATGATGGCCGCTTGGGGGATGCACCTGGATTTCGCCCCCGACGTGGCGGGTGGGGCGGTGTTCCCGTACCTAGAATCCTTCGCCAACCAGAGCTTCGGCATGGTCCTCGGCAAGGGCGGCGCTGGCGGTCTGGTCAATGCCCTGATTAAAATGATCGAAGCGCAAAACGGAGCGATTCACACCGGTGCGCGCGTGACCAGCATAGTCCGCACCGGGCGCACCGCCAACGGCATCCGGCTGGCCGACGGCACCACCGTGACTGCCCGCAAAGCGGTGATCGCCAATACCGGCCCGGCGGCATTGGTCCGCCTGCTGGACGACGAATCCGGCGATGACCGCTATGACGACCGGGCGCTGGCCTTCCGCTATGCGCCCGGAACCATGATGATCCATCTGGCGATGGACGCGCTGCCCGACTGGACCGCCGGAGAGGACCTGAAACGCTTCGCCTACATCCACCTCGCGCCTTCGTTGGGGATGATGGACCTCGCTTACGCGCAGGCCAAGGCGGGACTGCTGCCTGCCGAACCCGTCGTGGTTGTCGGCCAGCCGACGACGGTGGACCCAAGTCGCGCACCAGCCGGGAAACACGTACTTTGGTTGCAGGTGCGTATGGTCCCGGCTGCAATCGGCGGCGACGCTGCGGGGAAGATCAAGGGGACCGACTGGGCCGACGTCAAAGAGGCCTACGCCGACCGGGTGCTGGATATCCTCGACTCCTATGCGCCCGGCGCGAGTTCCAAGATCATAGCCCGCCATGTTGTCAGCCCCCTGGACCTTGAAGCCGACAACCCGAACCTTGTCGGCGGCGACCAGATCAGCGGCAGCCACCACATCAGCCAGAATTTCCTGTTCCGGGGGCCACCGGGCCATGCCGAATGGTCCACTCCTGTCGGCAACCTCTACCACGTCGGCGCATCCACATGGCCCGGAGCGGGAACCGGGGCCGGATCGGGATATATGCTTGCACAACGCCTCGTTCGGGGGCGACACTGAACCTAACGGGCGCCAAAAGCCCGATCACCCAAAGGGAGACGACACATGAACCTTACACGACGCAATACATTGCAGCTGACGCTGGCCGGCCTCGCCGCTGCCGGCGTTCCAAAATCGGTGCTGGCGGCCAGCCATTCCGGCAGCCTGACAATCGCCTACAACGTGAACCTGCCCGCGTTCGATCCGACCACCGGCCCGAGCGCCGTGAACCCGACCATTCAGGGCTTGTTCCAGTCGATTTTCGATATGTTCATCTACCAAAACCCGGACCTGAGCTTTGGCCCCGGCATCCTGACCGACTGGGGCTGGACCGAGGATAAATCTCAGATCAAAATGACCGTCCGCGAGGGGGTGAAATGGCACAACGGCGCCGACCTGACCCCCGAAGACGTGGTCTGGAGCCTGGAACGCGCGGGCAAGGAAGAAACCGGCAACCCGATCCAGTTCGTCTGGTCCACAATTGGCAATTTTTCCATCGACGGTCAGGTCATCACCGGCGACGTGCTGCGGTTCGACCCGACGATCTTCAAATGGATGGCGTTCCTGACCGGCTATGTCATGCCCAAGGCGTACTATGAGGAAGTCGGCGCCGAAGGCTTCGAGGCCGCCCCCATCGGCACCGGCCCCTACATGGTCGACAAGTTCGAACGTAACAGCTTCCTCACGCTCAAGGCTTTCCCCGACTACTGGGGCGAAAAACCAGCGTTTGAAAGCGTGACCATCAAATTCGTCCCCGATGCGGCCAGTCGGATTGCCGAAGTGGAATCGGGCAACTCTGACGTCACGCTGGAGATCCCTTATGAGGAGTTTGACCGCCTGAAGGACAAGGATGGACTGGCCGGGGTGACAACTCCGGTATCGGATATCGGCATGATTTTCCTCAATGATATTGAGGTAATGACCGACCCGAACGTCCGCATGGCGGCGGCGCATTCGATCAACAAGAAGCTGTTGGTGGACCGTCTGCTGCGCGGCTACGGCGTGCCCATCGACACGCTGCAGGCTCCTGAATACGACGCCTATGACGCCTCGATTACCGTCGAATACAACCCCGACAAGGCAGTCGAATTGCTGGCGGCCTCGGGCTATTCACTGGACAACCCGGTGCGTTTCACAATCCAGACCACGCGCGGCTTCAAGCCCAAGGATTACGAGATGATCCAGGCCATCGTCGGCATGTGGCGCACGGTCGGGATTGAGGCCGAGATCGAGGTCTACGAGATCGCCAAGCACTACGAACTCCGCGCGGCGGACACGCTTGCCCCGGCGGCGTTCTATAATTGGGGCAACTCGGTCGGTGATCCGACGACCAGCACCGGATTTGCGATGTTCGGTCCCTCGCCACACTCGGTCTGGGATGGTGAGGATGTGATGAACGCAATCCTGCCACTGTGGGGCGAAGCGGATGAGGCCAAAAGGATTGAAGGCTGGAAGGCCGTCGACCGGCTTGTCGCCGAAAACGCCTATGTCATCCCGCTGCTGCAATACGTTCAGCCTATTGTGCATAACGCGAATATCTCAGTGACGCCAAGCGTTTCTGGTGCGTTGTTGCCATTGTTGATGAAACCCGCGTGATGCCAATTCCGGTCGCCCTTCGGGGCGGCCGGTCCCATTCGAACGGACCCCCATAAATGCTGCTGCTGCGGATCCTGTCACGGCTGCTGTCCATTGCGGTGACGCTGTTTGGCGTTGCGCTGGTGGTCTTCGTGGTGATCCGCCTGATCCCCGGCAATCCGATTGCTATGATGCTGCCACCCGGCGCTACCGACGACGACATCGCCCGCCTGACCGCCCTCTATGGCTTCGACAAATCAATTCCCGAGCAATTTGTCATCTGGCTGGGTGGCGTGCTGCAGGGCGATTTCGGCACCTCAATATCGCTGCGACAGGACGTTTTGGGACTGGTGCTGGGCCGCCTGCCGGGAACGCTGGAGCTCGCCGGGCTGGCGTTGTTCTTCGCGGTGCTGATCGGGGTGGCATTGGCGATCTTTGGCACTATTCGACGCGGCAAAAAGACCGAGACCGGCATCGACATCTGGAACGGGCTGACACTGTCCACCCCTGATTTCCTATGGGGTCTGGCGCTAATCCTCTTGTTTGGCGTCGTCCTGCAATGGTTTGGAATATCTGGACGAGTCTCTCCACAACTTGACCTGCCTTTCGTCACGCAATTCTACCTGCTGGAAAGCCTCGCCCGGTTCCGCCTCGACCTCACCGCCGACCTGCTGGCGCATATGTGGATGCCCGCGCTGGCGCTGGCGCTCCCACTCAGCGCGATGATCGCGCAAGTGCTGAAAGTCTCGCTGAAAGAGGTGATGACCCTCGATTACACCCTGCTGGCGCGCACCAAGGGCTACACCGAACGGCAGGTGATCTTCCGCGAGGCGCTGCGCAACGCCGCATTGCCGACGCTCGCCCTGACGGGCGTACAACTGACCCATCTTATTGGCGGCACGGTGATCGTGGAACGGCTGTTCAGTTACGGCGGCCTTGGTTCCATGGCGATTGACGCCGTCATCAATCGCGACCTGCCGCTGATCCAGGGGATCGTGCTGACGTTTGCGGTGATTTTCGTGGCAATCAACCTGATCGTCGACCTGCTGTACACGGTGCTGAACCCAAGGCTGCGGCATGGCTGAGGCGCTGCAAATCCGCCGCCGCACCCCGCTGCGCCTGTGGCTGTCCTGCGGCTGGCTGACAGTGTTCTTCGCCTGCGCAATTTTCGCTGGACCGCTGTCCCCGCAAGACCCTCTCGCCCAGGATCTGTTGTTCGAGCGCCTGCCGCCGTTCTGGGCCAGCGGTGCCGAACCGGGCTTCTGGCTTGGCACGGATTCGCTGGGCCGGGACGTGCTGTCCCGCATGATCCACGGCGCGCGCATCGCGGCTATCGTGGCCCTCGTTGCTGGCTTCGGGGCCTGCATCATTGGCACGACTCTGGGCCTGATCGCGGGCTACTATCGTGGCTGGGTCGACCAGATCATCAGCCGGATCGTTGACGTCTGGATGTCCTTCCCTGCTGTCCTGTTTGCCATCCTTCTGGTCGCGGTGATCGGCACCGGATTGACCAGCGTGATTGTCGCCATCGTGGTGATCGACTGGACCCGCTTCTGCCGCGTCGTGCGCGCCGAGACCATGGCTCAATCGCGCATGGACTATGTGGACTCCGCCCGCATCGCCGGGTTTTCCCGGGCCCGGACGTTATTCCGTGAGGTGTTTCCCAACGTGCTGCCGGTCATCATCGCCGTCCTGACGCTGGAAATGGGCATCGCCGTCGTGGTCGAGGCGATCCTGAGCTTCGTGAACCTGTCGATCAGCTCGGACGATCCAACCTGGGGCGGCATGATTTCCGAGGGGCGGCTGTCCATCCATCAGGCCTGGTGGGTGCTGGTGTTCCCGATGATAACCCTGTTCCTGACCGTCCTCAGCTTCACCCAACTGGGCGAGGCGCTGCGCGAACGCTTCGATCCGGTGCTGCGATGAGTTTCCTGACAATCCAGGACCTCGACGTGCGCCTGCGCGGGTCCGGCCAACGCCTGCTGCGCGGAGTTTCTCTAGAGGTTGCGCAGGGACAGGTCCACGGCCTCGTCGGTGAAAGCGGCGCGGGTAAGTCGATGATCGGCAAAGCGATTCTCGATGTGCTGCCCCGATCGGTCGAAATTGCCGGCGGCCGGATCACGTTAGGGGAAACAGATCTGACCGCCCTGCCCGCCAAGGCGCGACGCCATGAACTCGGCCAGCGCACCGCGCTGATACCGCAAGACCCGCTGACCGCACTGAACCCGGCCCGGCGGATTGGCGGGCAGATCACCGACCGGCTGACGCGGGTACTGGGATGGGGCGCCGCGCGCGCCGACGCGCGGGCAGTGGAACTGCTGGACGAAGTGCAGATCTCGGATCCGGCGCGCGTGATGAAAAGCTACCCACATGAACTCAGCGGCGGCATGCGTCAGCGGGTGCTGATCGCCGCCGCCTTCGCAGCTGAACCTGAGTTGATTATTGCGGATGAGCCAACGACGGCGCTGGACGTGACCGTGCAAAAGCAGATCCTGAAGATGATCGCCGCCATGCAAGCCGCCCATAACACCACGATGCTGTTCGTAACCCACGACCTGGGAGTGGTGGCCCGCGTCTGCCAGCGTGTCAGCGTTCTGTTCGCCGGTCACGTGGTCGAGGATGCCGACATCCACACCCTGTTGTCGGTCCCCGGCCACCCCTATTCCCAAGCACTTCTCAGTGCCACGCCACGCTACGACGACCCGCGTGCGTCTCTGCGTCCGGTGCCGCAATCTGTCATCGACGCCACCCGCGCGGAAGCGGAGGCGCACGATGTCTGAGGTGCTGATCGCCGTGCGCAATCTTGAAGTTTCGCTGCCTGACATGGCGCATAAACTACCGATGGGTCGCGCGCCGATGATCCACATCCTGAAAGGGTTGAACTTCGATGTGCCGAGGGGTTCGGTCATCGGGATCGTTGGCGAAAGCGGATCTGGCAAATCGACGCTGGGCCGCGCGATCCTGCGGCTGATCGAACCGACCGCCGGAACGGTGATTTTCGATGACGAAGATATCACCCACACGCGGGAGAAATCGCTGCGTGGATTCCGTCAGAAGGCGCAGATGATCTTTCAGGACCCGCTGAGCTCGCTTAACCCGCGCCACACGATCCTTGGGTTAATCGCGGCCCCGCTGACCCTGCGGATGGGTCGCGCGGAGGCACGCACCCGCGCCGCCGAAGCGCTTGAAATGGTCGGCCTGCCCGCCAATTTCGCCCGTCGCTATCCGCACGAAATCTCAGGTGGCCAGCGCCAGCGTGTCGGCATAGCGCGCGCCATCGCGCAGCGCCCGACGTTCATTCTGGCGGACGAGATTGCCAGCGGCCTCGACGTATCCTCGCAAGCCGTGATCCTCAGCTTGCTGCAAGATCTGGTTCGCGATCTGGGCCTGACTCTCGCGTTCATAAGCCACGATCTGAGCGTCGTGCGCCGGCTGTGCGACCGCACCATCGTGATGGAGGGTGGGAAGATCGTCGAAGACGCCGGCACGGCGGCGCTGTTCACACGCCCGTCCAGCGACTATACCCGCGCCCTGATCGACGCGATCCCGCTGCCGGTAGTGGATCAGCTATGGTGAGTTTTCGCGCACGCCGGGCGGAAGACGTAACCGTAACCCACGACAACGCTGAAGGCTGACCCATGCCGAAACCCGCCAACCGCATAACCGCATCCGCTCCGAAGAACTTCGGTATGTTCGCCCGCGCAATGGCGGTTCCCGGCGACCTCATCCATCTGGAACTGGGTATGCCCGCCGCCGATACGCCCGACCACATCAAGGCGGCAACGATCCAGGCGCTGCGCGATGGTCATGTGCATTACTCTGATCTGCGCGGCATCGAACCGTTGCGCGCCGCCCTGGCGGCAAAACTAAGCAGTCAGAACGACTTGAACGTCACCGCCGATGACATCCTGGTCACCAACGGGCTGACCCAGGCCAGTTTCGCCGCCTTCATGGCCCTGCTTGATCCGGGCGACGAATGCATCCTGCCTGAACCCTATTACCCGCAGCACCTCGGCAAGATCGAGCTTGCCGGGGCGGTGCCGGTTTTCGCGCCACTCGCCGGGCCAGATTTCGCGATCACCCATGCCGCGCTGGAACCGCATATCACGTCGCGGACCAAGATGATCTCCATCGTTAACCCCTGCAATCCGACCGGTCGGGTCTATTCCCTCGAAGAATTGCAGATCATCGCAGACCTCGCCATCGACCATGACCTCTGGGTGATCTCGGACGAGGTCTATGAGCATATCACTTATGGCGCGCAGCATATCTCGGTCGGCTCGCTGCCCGGCATGGCCGCACGGACGATCACCATGTCGGCGTTCACCAAGGCCTATGCGATGGACGGCTGGCGCATCGGCTATCTGACGGCGCACCCAGACGTGATGCCCGCGCTGATGAAGATCACCACGAACGAGGTCACCCACGTCAACACCTTCATCCAATACGGTGCCGTCGCGGCACTGACCGGCCCGCCTGATGCGCTGGCAAGGATGGTCGCCGACGACCGCGTCGCGCGCGATTTGGTGGTGGCACGGCTCAACCAGATGCCGGGGGTCACCTGCCCGGAACCGGAAGGGACAATCTATGCCTTTCCGGACATTACAGCGACTGGGATGGCGTCTCAGGAACTGGCCGAGATGATGATGCACGACGTCGGCGTGGTGGTCGAAGCCGGATCATTCTACGGCGACGCTGGAGAGGGGCATCTGAGGGTCTGTTTCGGGGCGCAACCGATGGATCGGTTGAGCGACGCCATGGATCGGATGCAGCGTTTTTTCAATGAATTATAAGAATTTCTTCAAGCGATGAGAGAAGGTATTCTACGTGCTCTTCTGCCGTGATTATCCCGGGCGACAGCCTGAGTGTCAGCCCACGACAATCGGTGTGGACACCACGCCCACGAAATTCATTGATCATTGCGCTCGTGTCTGTCCCTTCTGGCAATCGCAGCATGACCGATCCACCACGCCGCGCCTCCTGCTCCGGTCCTGCCAGCGGCAGTCCAAGCGCGTCGGCTCCGACTACAATCTGCGTCTGAAGCGCCCGGTTATGCGCCAGCATGGCAGCCTTGTCCTGTGTGGCGTGCCACCGCAACGCAGGAACACTGGCAAGGGCTGCAATGACTGATGGCGTGCCATGATCGAACCGTCGCACATCCGGCGCATAAGTGAATCCATCCAGGTCCCAGGCGAACGGGTCAGGCTGGCTGAACCAGCCGCGTAGCTCCGGGCGCAACTCGGGAATCAGGTCGGGCCGGACCTGCAAAACCCCGGCGCCGGAAGCACCGCAGAGCCACTTCAGCGAGGTCGATACAGCCGCATCCGGCGTGAAATCGGTCAGGGAATACGGAATAATTCCAATACCTTGCGTCAAGTCGTGCACGACCAGCGATCCCATCGCCTGCCCGTGCGCAGTCAACCCCGCCAAATCGCACCGCCAACTGGCCGTCGACGTCACAAAGGTCAGCAACGCAAGGCCCACATCAGGCCCCCAGCTGTCCAGAATATCCTCGTCCCGGACCCAGGTTTCACCCTGTCGCAGCGGCACCGTGTCGAGCGTGAAACCAAACCGTTCCGCCAACCCTGCCAGCAGAAAATGCAGCGACGGAAAGCAATCCGCAGTCACCAACACACGCTTGCCGCGCAGGCGGTCCTCGGGCAACGACCCGATCAGCGAATAGAGGGCAGACGTAACATTATCCGCTGTCGTCAATGACCCCTTGGGCGCGTTGATCAAAGCCTCCCAAAGCGCGATGAACTCGGCGCGGCGTTCCAGCACGCGCGGCCATTGGCTGTCGTCATCTGCGGCCCAAACCTCGGCGTACTCCGCCAGCGCAGCCGACATTTCTGTCGCCTTTTCAGGATATTGCCCGATGGAGTGATAGAGGAAATAACCCGGCGTCATTGTGGGATCACGGCTGTCGCCTCGATCTCGATCAGCGCCTCATCCTCGATCAACGCGCTAACCACCACCATCGTCATTGCCGGAAAGTGTTTGCCAAGAACGCGCCGATATGCCTGCCCGACTTCGCCTTGGCGGGCGAGATATTCGGCCTTGTCGGTGACATACCATGTCAGGCGCGTCAGATGTTCAGCCGCCCCTCCGGCAGCTTCGACCACAGCCAGAATATTGCGCAGCGCCTGTTCCATTTGGCCTATGAAATCAAGGCTTTCGAACACCTTAGCTGCGGTCCAGCCGATCTGGCCGCCGACAAACAGCACACCGTTCTCGGCCATCATCCCATTGGAATACCCCAATGGAGGCGCCCAGCCTTCGGGTTGGATCGGTTTGGCGGTCATGGCGCGTCCTCCATGAAAGCGGTCATCTTGCCCCGTAGATCGTCGGGCCAGGGATCACTGCGCATTGTCGTCAAGTTCAACCACACGATCGTCGCCGTACAGTCAAAACGCTGGGTGCCACCACCCGCCGCCACGATGCTCAACCGGGCTGAGCTACGCCCGATTCTCACCGGCGCCACCGAGAAATCGATGCGTTCGCCCAATCGCGACGGAGCTGTGAAATCAATCTCCAATCCCGCCATCGGCACCCCGTGGCCGTCCGGCCCATGCATTTGGTCGTATGGGCGTCCCATGCTGGCCATCCATTCCTCCATCATCGTATTTATCAACTCAAAATAGCGTGGATAGAAGACAATCCCGGCGGGATCGCAATGCTGGAATCGAATTGTTTGGGTGACATTGAAGGGCACGTTTAAACTCCGAGGTATTTATTGGTGAGGTCGTTTGTTAGCGCGTCGGGCCCACCGTGCCAGACATCGCGCCCCCGTTCGAGGATGACGCATTGATCAGCGATCGTGGATAACTCTCTCACAGATTTATCCACAATAAGAATGCTTTGCCCATCATCTTTTAAGCAATGAATTGCTTGCCAGATTTCCTGGCGAACAACCGGAGCAAGCCCCTCGGTCGCTTCGTCCAGGATCAGCAGGCGCGGGTTGGTCATCAAGGCGCGGCCGATGACCAGCATCTGTTGCTCGCCTCCGGAGAGCGTTCGTGCGGACTGGTTCAGACGCTCCCCCAGACGCGGAAACAACCCGACAACTTTGGATTGGTCCCATGGGCCGGATTTTGCCGCGGCGACCAGATTCTCGCGCACAGAAAGTGGTGCAAAGACCCGTCGTCCTTCTGGCACCAATCCGATGCCAAGCCGCGCCGCGCGGTGGCTTGGAACCCGCGTCAGGTCCGTGCCCCCAAACCGGATAACTCCGGTCGACGGCAGCATCCGCATCAGGCAGGCGATTGTCGTCGTCTTGCCCATTCCGTTGCGACCCATCAGGGCGACGGCCTGCCCCTCCGCAACGCTGAGGCTGACGCCGAACAGCGCCTGACTGGAACCGTAAAAGGCATTCAGATCAGATACTTCCAGCAAGGCACTCATGCGTCGTCACCCAAATAGACGCGGTGCACTTCTGGATCGTTGCGAATGTCATCAACGCTCCCTGTCGCAATAACCCGCCCCGACACCAACACGGAAATCCGGTCACTTAGCGCGAACACGGCGTCCATGTCATGTTCCACCAGCAGGATCGGTGCCTGCAGCACCAGCGAACGCAGCAGAATGCCCAATTCGGCGGCCCCCTCGGCCCCCATCCCCGCCATCGGTTCGTCCAGCAGGAAGGCGCGCGGTTGCAGCGCCAGCGCCATCGCAACTTCCAGTTTGCGCCGCTCTCCGTGGCTGAGCTTTGCTGCCGGGACCTCCGCCCGATCGATGAGGCCGGCTGCTGCGATGTGCTTGTGCGCTGATCCTGTCAGTGTCGCATCCGACAGCGCAGCGCGAAAGAACCGAAAGGTTCCGCCATCCGCGCCCTGCGCTGCCAGCATGACGTTCTGCAACACCGTAAAGTCCGCAACGACCGAGGAAATCTGAAACGTTCGCGCCAATCCGGAACGCGCCCGCGCCGCCACGTCCAAGGCACTGATATCGCGCCCCAGAAACCGGATCGTTCCTGCGTCGGGTTTAAGTTCTCCCGTTATCAGATTGATTAAAGTTGATTTTCCTGCGCCGTTTGGCCCAATTAACGCGTGAATTTCGCCCGGCATGAGGTCCAGCGAGGCACTATCCGTCGCCTTCAATGCGCCGAAGCTGCGGCTGAGGCCGCTTAGGGACAGCACCGGGTCAGCCACGGCCATCCCTCGCCAGCACGCCGACTATCCCGCCGCGCGCGAACAGCACTACGCCCAGCAGCAGTGCGCCAAGGAACAACTGCCAATAATCGCTGACGCCGCCCAGATTGTGTTCCATCAGGATGAACAACCCGGCCCCGGCGAGTGGGCCGAACAGCCGCCCGACCCCACCCAGGATAACAAATATGAGAATCTCTCCGGAGGTCTGCCAACTCAGCATCGAGGGGCTCACGAAACGGTTCAGATCGGCGAACAGTGCGCCCGCCAACCCGGTGATCGCACCGGAAATGGCAAAGGCAACCAGCAGCACGCCGAAAGGGCGAATGCCAACTGCACTCAGACGTTGGCGATTTTGCCGGGCGGCTTGCAGGGCTAGGCCGAAGCGTGATCCGCCAAGCCTCCAGACCAGAAATATCGCCGCCATCAGAAGGATATAGCAGATCGCGAAGAACTGGATCGGAGCCAGCGTGTTGAGGCCGGGAAAGCCGCTGCGGACGTAAATCGGCAGACCATCTTCGCCGCCATATGCGGGCCAGCTGATGGCGAAGAAAAAGAACATCTGCCCCAAAAGCCAGCGTAATCATGATGAAGAAAATGCCACTGGTTCGCAGGCTGAGCGCTCCGATTAACAATGCCGCCAGGGTTGCCGCAATCATCGCCACCGGCCATATGATCAGCATCTGCGTCGTGCCAGAAATCTCGATTGGCCAAGTGAAGATCGGTGTGTAAGCCAAGCCGCTGCTTGCCAGAATCCCGCTGGCATAGCCGCCGATCCCGAAGAAGGCTGCGTGGCCAAAGCTGACCAGACCGCCGTAGCCGAGTGCCAGGTTCAACCCCACCCCGGCCAACGCCAGCACCGCCACCTTCGTTGCCAAAGTAATCACAAACGGCTCATCCAGGATCAGTGCCACAAGCGGTATCACCAGCAGCGCGCCCGCGAGCGTTCCGTTGATCCAAGCGAGGCGGCTCACGCCGGTGCCTCGCCGAACAACCCGCTCGGTCGCCAGATCAGCACCCCCGCCATCAACACGTAGATCGCCATCGAGGCCAGCGAAGAGCCGACGGCGGTGGCGGCAGCAGGCTCCATGAACAGACCGAACGCTTCAGGCAGCAGCACTCGGCCCAGCGTATCGGTCAACCCGACCAGCAGCGCCCCGACCAGCGCTCCCTTGATCGACCCGATGCCGCCGATCACGATCACCACGAAGGCCAGGATCAGCACCGGCTCGCCCATGCCGACCTGCACGGACTGGATTGTCCCGACCAGTGCGCCGGCGAGGCCCGCCAGTGCCGCGCCAAGTGCGAAGACCAGCGTGTAAAGCCGCCCAATGTCGACGCCGAGGGCCGCGATCATCTGGCGGTCCGCCTCGCCCGCGCGGATCTGGATGCCGATGCGCGTGCCGCTGATCAGCCAGCATAACCCTCCGGCGACCCCCAGACCGGCCCCGATCAGCGCAAGACGATAGAGGGAGTATTCGATCCCGCCCGGCAAGGTCACCGCGCCGGAAAGAAGCGGCGGAACAGATAGGTAGAGGGGGAACGACCCGAACAGCCAGCGTGTCCCTTCCGAGAAAATCAGAATCAACGCGAAGGTTGCCAGCACCTGATCGAGGTGGTCACGAGTGTACAAACGGCGGATCACTACCAGCTCGACCAATGCACCCGCCGCTGCCGCTGCTGCTAGCGCCGCCACCAACCCCAGCCAGAAGCTGCCCGTTGCCGTCGCGACGCCTGCACAGGCAAAAGCGCCCACCATGTAAAGCGATCCGTGGGCAAGGTTGATCAGCCCCATGACGCCGAACACCAGCGTCAGCCCGGCGGCCATCAGGAACAGCATCAGCCCGAATTGCAGCCCGTTCAGGAGCTGCTCTATGAACAATATCAGGGACATGAGAGTCGGGGCGGACCTATGCCCGCCCCGCCCGCGATCAGAAGCTGCACTCAGCCGCGTAGGCGTCCGCGTGGTCTTCAAGCGCCGTTCCGACGATCATATTCGTCAACACCTCACCCTCTTTGATGACCTCGCGCACGTAGATATCCTGGATCGGATGGTGGTTCGGACCGAAGGCGAAATCGCCACGTGTGCTGTCGAATTCGGCCGCCTCAAGTGCAGCCTGAAACGCCGCCGCATCGCTGACCGGGGCGGTCGCCGCCGCGCTCAGCAACAGATTGGCAGTGTCAAACCCCTGGCTGGCATAAAGTGACGGCAGCCGCCCGTATTCAGCCTCGAAGCTTTCGACGAAAGCCGCATTGGTCGCATTGTCGATGTCCTTGGACCATTGCGAGGTGTTCTTCACCCCAAGTGCTGCATCACCTACGGCCTGCAAGATGACTTGATCAAAAGAGAATGCTGGCCCAAGCAAAGGTATATCAACACCACTTTCAGCATACTGCTTCATGAAGCTGATACCCATGCCGCCCGGCAGGAAGAAAAACACAGAATCCGCGCCGCTCGCCCGGATCTGGGCGATCTCTGCTGCGTAGTCCGTCTGACCCAGCTGAGTATAAACTTCGTCCGCGACTGCACCCTCGTACATCCGCTTGTACCCGGTCAGCGCGTCCTGTCCCGCGGGATAGTTCGGAGCCATGATGAAGCTATTGGCCAGACCGGCAGTATTCGCGTAAGCACCTGCAGCCTCATGCAAATTATCGTTCTGCCAGGCGACGTTGAAGTACAGTGGGCTGCAGCCTTTCCCGGCCAAAGCTGAGGGCCCTGCGTTCGGAGAAAGATAGAATTTCCCTTGCGCTGTCGCGGCCGGGACAACCGCCATGGCAAGGTTCGACCAGATGATGCCTGTCAGCACGTCGACCTTCTCAGATTGGATCATCTTGTCGGCCAGTTGCACGGCAACCTCTGGTTTGCGCTGGTCATCCTCGACGATCAGCTCGATCTCGTTGCCCTCGGCCTGCTTCAGCGCCAGCATGAAGCCATCGCGCACGTCGATCCCAAGGCCCGCGCCGCCACCGGAGAGGGTCGTAATCATGCCGACCTTTACCGGTTCGGCGGTTGCCGCCGTAGCCAGCGCGAGAGCGGCAAGTGTCGTAAGTGTCTTTCTCATCGTAGTCTCCCTGATATGGTTCAGCTTTTGAGCCGGAACCGTTGGATTTTTCCGCTTTCTGTCTTTGGCAAACTGCTGCAAAAAACAATACTTCGCGGGTACTTATATGGCGCGATCGTCGCTTTGACGTGATCTTGTAGAGTTCGTGCGTCTGCCATCGCACCCTTGCCTGGAACCACATGCGCCTGCACAATCTGGCCGCGCTCTTCGTCAGCGATACCGATAACAGCACACTCGGCGACATCGGGATGCGACAGCAGCGCGGCCTCCACTTCCGGGGCCGCGATATTATAGCCGGCCGACAGGATCATGTCGTCAGAGCGTGCGGCGAAATGGAAACGGCCATCGGCGTCTTGCGAAAACGAGTCCCCGGTTATGTTCCAGCCATCGCGGACATAGATTTTTTGTCTATCGTCCGACAGATAGCGGCACCCGGTCGGCCCTTTGACTGCCAATAGCCCCACCGTGCCGCGCGGCACTTCATTCATATCGTCATCCACGACCCGAGCTTCGTACCCGGTCACTGGACGACCGGTGCAGGCCGGGTGGCTGTCACCAAAACGGTTGGAGGTGAAGATATGTAGCAACTCGGTTGCACCTATCCCGTCCAGCATCGGCTTACCCGTTTTAGCCATCCAGTCGTCATAGACCGGTGAGGGCAAGGTCTCACCAGCAGAAACCGCCGCACGTAAAGAACTTAGGTCAGCGCCCTCATCCATTGCACGAAGCATTGCGCGGTAAGCCGTCGGCGCGGTGAAACAAACCGTGGCTTTGTAGGTCTCGATGATCTCAACCATATTGGGCGGTGAGGCTGTTTCGAGCAGCGTCGCCGCCGCGCCGAAACGCAAAGGAAACACCGCCAACCCGCCGAGACCGAATGTGAATGCCAAGGGCGGCGAGCCGACGAAGATGTCGTCGGGCGTGACCTGCAGAACTTCCTTCGCATAACCGTCGGCGATAATCAGCAGATCACGGTGAAAGTGCATCGTCGCCTTGGGTTCACCCGTTGAACCAGACGTAAACCCCAGAAGCGCCACGTCATCGCGGCCGGTTCTGACCGCCTCGAAGCGCACCGAATGCGCCAGCGCGGCGCGATCTAGTTCAGCATCGTGGTTGGCTGTACCATCGAAACCAACAACTGTTTTCAAGTGGTTGGAAGTTTTCGCACAGGCAATCATTTCGTCCATCAGGCGGGTATCGCAGAGCGCCAGCGTCACCTCGGCCTTATCAACGATCTTGGTCAGTTCCACCGCGCGCAGCATCGGCATGGTGTTGACCACAACAGCGCCGGCCTTGGTTGCCGCCAGCCAGGCCGCGACCATTGCCGGATTGTTCGCTGACCTGATAAGTACACGATTACCGGGCTTTACGCCGTAATTATCAACCAATGCCGCAG
Source organism: uncultured Paracoccaceae bacterium (assembly GCA_943787785.1). GTDB lineage: Bacteria > Pseudomonadota > Alphaproteobacteria > Rhodobacterales > Rhodobacteraceae > WLWX01. The sequence continues at coordinate 151,925 of CALSNT010000018.1, forward strand.
CTATGCGGTTGGTCCAGTCGGTGAGTTCTTTATAGGTCCGCTGGCGCCCGTTGCCAATCAAGGCGGTGTGATCTCCGAACCCTTTTTCCACCATCGCATCAGTCAGTTCCACGGCGCAGTTTAACCATTCAGGATAGGCAAAACCGTCGAGATTGATTTCAGGCCACTGGTCCGCCGGGGGCAGGTTGTCACGGGTGAATGTGTCGACGTGTCCGGTCGGGCCGAGGATCATGAAACCCCTCCATGCCCCGCCAGGGCCGCGCGCGCGATGACGATTTTCTGCACGTCTGATGCGCCCTCATAAATCCGCAAGGCACGAATCTCGCGGTAGAGGCGTTCGATGATGTGCCCCTTCCTCACCCCGTCGCCGCCATGCAATTGCACCGCTTTATCAATAACTTGCTGCGCCTGATCGGTGGCAAACAGCTTGGCCATCGCCGCCTCCCGGGTCACCCGGTCCGCGCCCATATCCTTGGTCCAGGCAGCGCGATAGATCAGCAAGGCGGCGGCGTCGACGTCCAGCGCCATCTCGGCCAAGTGGCCCTGGACCATTTGCAGTTCACTCATCGGGCCGCCGAACAAGTGGCGGTTTTGGACACGGGGTGAGCGTTTCATCCAACGCGCGGCGGGCGAAGCCCAGGGCGGCAGCGCCGACGGTGCTGCGAAAGATGTCGAGGACGGACATCGCGATGCGAAAGCCTTGACCAGATGTGCCAATCATCGCGTCTTGCGGGATACGGACCCCATTAAACCTAAGCCGGGCGAGCGGGTGTGGCGCGCCAGTTTCAAGACGTTCGGCGACCTCCAGCCCGGCCGTGTCGGCAGGGATCAGAAAGGCCGAAAGGCCCTTTGCTCCGGGGCCATCTTCGGTACGGGCGAAAACGGTGTAGACATCAGCAATGCCGCCGTTGGATATCCAGGTTTTTTCGCCATCCAGAATCCAACCTTTCGCGTCTGAAACGGCGGAAAGTTCGATATTGGCAACGTCGGAGCCGGATTTTGGCTCGCTGAGGGCGAATGCCGAGATTGCCTCTCCATTCGTCGTTTTCTCAAGCCATTTCCGTTGCTTATCAGTTCCGAACAGCGTGACCGGCCCCATGCCGAGGCCTTGCATTGCGAAGGCAAAGTCGGCGAGGCCGTCGTGGCGGGCGAGCGTTTCGCGGATCAGGCACAGAGTTCGGACGTCCAGCGGAGCGCCAGTGTGTTTCAGCCAGCCGCCGCGACCCAAAGCAGCGACAAGATCACGGCAGGCGGCATCGGTTTCCGCGTGGTTAATATCGCGTAAATTCTCGGTCGCCCAGGCATCCAGATTTTCCGCCAACTCGCGGTGGCGGGCCTCAAAAAATGGCCAGTTGAGGAAGCTACGGTCACCCATCAGTTACCTTCAAACTTTGATTTATCTTTGGCCATGAAGGCATTGTATGCGCGCCGGAAATCCTGCGTCTGCATGGCTAGTGCCTGGGTCTGCGCCTCGGCCTCGATCGCTTGATCGGGGGTCATCGTCCATTCCTGAATCAGCATGGTTTTGGTCAGCGAATTGGCGAAGGTGGGGCCGTCAGCAATGCGTCTGCAAAGCGTCTGCGTTTCGTATGGCAGTTGGTCGGCATCGACGATGCGGGAATAGAAGCCCCAAGCCGCGCCTTCCTCAGCGCTCATCGTCCGGCCGGTGAACAGCAATTCGGCGGCGCGCGACTGGCCGATAATCCGTGGCAGAATCGCGCAGGCACCCATGTCGCAGCCTGCAAGCCCGACGCGATTGAACAAGAAGGCGGTTTTAGCCTCCGGCGCGGCCAGGCGGATGTCGGAGGCCATAGCTAGGATTGCGCCCGCCCCGACGGCCACGCCATCGACGGCGGCGATGATGGGCTTGCCGCAATGGAGCATGGCCTTCACCAGATCGCCAGTCATCCGAGTGAACTCCAGCAGGCCCTTCATATCCTTGTCTAAAAGCGGGCCGATGATGTCCTGCACATCGCCGCCGGAACAGAAGTTGCCTTGGTGGGACATGAAGGCGACGGCGTGGCAATCTTCGGCGCTCGCAAGTGCGCGGAACCAGTCGCGCAGCTCGGCGTAGCTGTCTAAGGTCAGGGGGTTTTTTCCGGTCCGGGTTGGTCAAATGGATGGTTGCGACGCCGTCCTGCACCGAACTGGCAAAATGTTCGGTTTGTCTATCTGCAATGCGGGTCATTCGGCGGCCTCGATCTGTCGTTCGGGCGTGGTTCGCCCAATGAAATCGGTCAATTCTTCAGCTTCAGCGGCGGAGGACATTTGTCAGCAATTCATCCACCCATTTTTTCATGTGCACGGGCAAGGTGTTCGAAATCTTCAAGTCCGCGCGGGGGTTAATTTCACCGAATACGCCCGCCTATCACCCGCAACCGGCCGGCGTTCGGCCAAACCTTCGTCCTCTAACCGGGTCAACGATGCCGGTGATGTTTCCGTTGGAGACGTTGAGCAGGCCGGAGATGTAACTCATCCTTAGGCCGTCAGGGTTACGGTGCAGCGCAGCCATGACATCGAAGCGCGGCAAGGTGGTGGCGAATTCGGTGCGGAAACGCTCGCGAATTTCACCCTCGATCCACTGGGTGGTTTTCAGCAGGCGCAGCCAGAGGCGGCAGGCGAGGCTTGTAGGCGGCACTCATACCATGCCACCTGACATGGACAGCGCGTGGCCATTGATCATCGCGGCATCGGGGTGACGCGAGGTAGCGGACCGCCGAGGCGACCTCATCAACCGAAATCAACCGCCCGACGGGGTTATCGGCGACCAGTTTGCGCGACGGCCTCGTCCTGGGGTCATGTCGAACCTCGCGGCTACGCCTGCCGGCTGCACGGTCTGCCATGGGGGTGTCGACGTAGTGCGGGCAGACTGCGTTAACGGTGATTCCGTCGCGCGCAACCTCGTGTGCAAGTGATCTGACCAGCCCTAAAACGCCATGCTTTGCAGCGGAATAAGCAGCGATGTTCGCCTGACCCTTCAAGCTGGCGACCGAGGCGATCGCGATCAGTCTGCCTCCGGTTTCCATACCTTGCAGAGCGCCCCGGAAGGTCCAGGAATGTGGCCGGTCAGGTTGACCGCGAGTTGGGCGTTCCAATCGGCGAGACTGGTCCTTTTTCACCTTGCCCACCTTGCCGGTGCCGGCGTTGGCGACGACGACATCGAAGGGTGTGTCGAACAGGGCGTTCACGCTGGCTTCGTCGGTGATGTCCGAGGTCCGGCAGGTCATGCCTCGCCCGTTGTCGGTTTCGGCCAGCGCTTCGGCGTGGCGACCTGTGATCGTGACCGCATCGCCCATCATCAGCGAAGGCGCGCGCGACGGCGCGCCCGATACCAGACCCGCCGCCTGTTACAAGTATCCGTCTCATGCCTCACCTTCCATTTCTGCGGGCGCGGCCGGCAAGTCGCCATTCCTGATCGCGGCCCGCTTCATAGGGCAGCGGCCAGTCGGCGAGGCGGTCGCCGATGCCGGTTGCGGCGTGCAGCGTCCAGTAGGGATCGGCCAGATGCGGGCGGGCGAGCGCGACCAGATCGGCGCGGCCCGCCAATCAGGATCGAGTTGACGTGGTCGGCTTCGTAGATGTTGCCGACGGCCATGGTGTCGATCCCGGCTTCGTTGCGGATGCGGTCCGAGAATGGGGTCTGGAACATGCGACCATAGCGCGGGTCGGCGTCGATCGAGGTTTGCCCGGCCGAGACGTCGATGATGTCGGCCCCGGCGTTCTGAGAAGGCGCGGGCAATCTCGACAGGCCTCATCCGGAGTGACGGCCCTCGTCGCCGACCCAGTCGTTTGCAGAGATGCGCACGGACATCGGTTTTTCGGTGGGCCATGCGGCGCGCATGGCGGTGAAAACCTCGAGAGGATAGCGCAAGCGGTTTTCGAGAGAGCCGCCGTAGGTGTCGGTGCGGATGTTCGATTTTGGGCTGATGAAAGACGAGATCAGGTAGCCGTGGGCGGCGTGGAGTTCGATCATATCGAACCCGGCGGCTTCGGCCATTCTGGTGGGAGGCGACGAAATCGTCGCGGATTTGGTCCATGTCGGCCCGGGTCATCTCGCGGGGGATGGCGTTGGTCGGGCTCCACGGGATGGCGGAGGCCGAGACGAGGGGTCCCAATTGCCGGATTTCAGCGGGGGCGTCCATCTCCTCCCAGCCGAGTTGGGTGGAGCCCTTGCGCCCGCGAATGACCAATCTGGCAGCAGAATTTCGCGTCGGTTTCGGCGTGGATGAAGGTCAACGATCCGTCCCCATGCGTCGAGGTGTTCGGGGGCGTATAGGCCGGGGCAAGCCCGGCGTGATGCGACCCTCGGGGGGATGTGCAGGTCATCTCGGTATAGACGAGACCCGCGCCGCCTTTCGCACGCTCGCCCAAGTGGACGAGGTGCCAGTCGGTCGGGGCAGCCGTCGACGGCCTTGTATTGCGCCATCGGCGATACGACGACGCGGTTTTTTCAGCGCCATGTGGCGGAGTTTGTAAGGGGGCGAACATCGGGGCGCGCGGGTCGGGCCGGTGCCCCCTGCCCGGTTCTGAAACCAGCCCTTCGGCGGGAAAGCGAGCCAATCGGGATCACGCAGGCGCAGGTTTTCGTGGCTGATCCGTTGGGATCGGGTCAGCAGAGAATAGTTTGAACTGGACCGGGTCGAGGTGGAGGGTAACGGCCGATTTCCTCGAACCACTCCATCGAGTTACGGGCGGCCGATTGCAGGCGCAGAACCTCTAGCCGCCGGGCGTCTTCGTATTTTGCGAAGGCGGCGTCGAGGGTGGGCTCGGTGGTGAATGTAGTCGGCCAGCGCGATGGCGGATTCCAGCGCCAGCTTGGTGCCGGAGCCGATGGAGAAATGCGCCGTGGCGGCGGGCGTCGCCCATCAGGACGATATTCTCGTGATGCCAGTTTTCGCAGAGCACGCGGGGGAAGTTAATCCAGGCAAGAGCCGCGGATGTGGTTGGCGTTGCTCATCAAGGAATGGCCGCCAAGGTGGGCGGCGAAGATGCCGCTCGCAGGTAGTGATGCTTTCCTGCTGGCTCATTTTCGGCGAAACCGAAGGCGTCGAAAGTTTCGGGGCTGGTCTCGACGATGAAAGTCGCCGTGTCATCGTCGAATTGGTAGGCGTGCGCCCAGATCCAGCCGTGTTCGGTTTCCTCGAAAATGAAGGTGAAGGCATCGTCGAATTTCTGATGCGTGCCGAGCCAGACGAACTTGCAGGGGCGAGTGGAGATGTCGGGGCGGAAGGTCCCCTCATGCGTCTTGCGGGTGGCGGAATTCAGCCCCGTCTGAGGCAATGACGAGGTCGTGCGTCTTGGCGAGGGTGTCGGCATCTTCTTCTGATTGGAATTTCAGCGTGATGCCCAACTCGCAGGCGCGTTCCTGCAACAGGATCAGCAGTTGTTTGCGCCCGATACCGCAGAACCCGTGCCCGGTGGACAGCATCGTCTGGCCGTCTTTATGGACGGCGATGTCGTCCCAGTAGGCGAAATTCTCACCGATCGATTTGGGCGCTGACGGGGGTCGTTCGTGGCGAGGTTCTCGAGGGTCTCGTCCTGACAGGACCACGCCCCAACCAAAGGTGTCATCGGGCTTGTTACGTTCGAACACGGTGATGTCATGGGCGGGGGTCGCGCAGTTTCGCAGAGATCGCGAAGTAGAGGCCTGCGGGTCCACCGCCGAGGCAGGCGATTTTCATGTGTCGTGCCCTGTCATGGGCGGAAGGTTAGCGGGGGTGGACGTTATTTCAAGTCTAAAATGTTTTTGGATGAAGTATTGGCAGTTGCGCCCCGTCGCCCGGCGCCCTGCCCGCTTGATTTCGGGCGGCAGAACCCTCAGCCCCGGCCCAACCAGTTTGGGTGCAGCTCGTCCACCACGATCGGGTGGCGGTGCGCTCTGTGGCCTTGCAGGTGCGGGTGGTCCAAAGGCAAATCGGGATGCTCGTGGACGTGGGACGCTGGCCAGATGCGCCAAGCGAATGCGGTCAATGCGATGCCAGCAATACCCAGCGTTACGAAGGCGGGCAGCAGGCCGACCGCGCTGCCCAACCATCCCGCCAGGGGATATGCGATCAGCCAGCCCGCGTGGCTGAGGGTGAACTGCGCGGCGAAAACCGCCGGTCGGTCGGCCTGCCGCGCTGAGCGTTTCAGCAATAGCCCGCCGGGCGTCATCACCAGCGACCCGGCCAGCCCGAGGGCCAGCCACAGCACAGTCATGGCGGGATAGGCCGAGGCCAGCGGAAGTGCCAACGGCAACAGGCCCATTGCGACAGCCCCGGTCAGGATCACGCGGCGTTCGGACGTGCGGCGCAGCAGCGTGGGTACGGCAAACGCCCCGACGATTGCGCCGACACCGTAGGCTGCCATCAAGCCAGTGTAGGCGGTGCCATCCTCGCCGAATTCTGCGCCCGCGAAGCCGACCGAGTTCACCAACACCCAGGCCAGCGGTAGTGACATGGCGAGATTGGCGGCCAGCAGGCCGCGCAGGCGCGGAGTTGCCAGATAGATCGCGAAGCCCCGGGTCAGGCGGTCACGGAATCGTTGACCGGGGGCGCTGGCGGGTCGGTTTGGCAGGCGGGGGTGACGACGAGGACGCCGGCGGACAGGGCGAATGCCAGCGCGGAAGTCAGGAAAAGGCCATTGGCGTTTGCAAGCGTCAGGAGGGCAGCGGCCAGAAGCGGGCTGAGAAGGGGATTTCAACGCTGGCCGCGGCGCGGGACAGCGGACAGGGCGGCGGGTGTAGTCGCCCTCGTCTTCCAGCAAAGACGGGACCCACGGCCTGCACGGCGGGGGTGAAGGCAGCGGCGGCGAGGTAGAAGACCGCGACCAATGCGTAGATTTGCCAGGTTGCCGTCGTGGTCAGCAGGGCCAGCGCGATAAGCAGGCGGACCACATCGAGGCCTGCAAGCAGTGCGCGGACCGGAAGGCGTTCTCCCAGCGTGGCGGCAATTGGTGCGAACCCGACGTAGGCGAGCATCTTGACGGTGAAGACACCAGACAGAACCAGCCCGGCCCCAGCCGCGCCGCCAATCTCGAACGCTTTCAAGGCCAGCGCGATGGTCAGCAGCCCAGTCCCGAATAGCGACAGGACCTGGGCGGCGAACAGACGGCGGAACTGCGGATGGCTGAGGGCCGAGAACATGTGCGGGCCTTGAGTTGTTATCCCCAGTCTGCCCCATGCCGGGTGGGTTTGGCCAACAAAGAATTTCCGCCTTGACGCGCAATCACACCGCATGGTGTCGTTTCCGCGACGCCTTGTTTTTCGGGTATCCAAAGGCGGAATTACAACCCGCATTCCCCAAGTAAATCTTTGATTTCGCTGTCTTGATCTCGTTATTTCCTATATAAATCATGGTGTTGATGGCTGCGAGGGGCGTGTTTCATGGATCACCCAGAGGGTGCGGGCTTGCAGCGGGGAGATCGGGTGGATTTCGACCCTCGCGTGCGGCTGGAATTTCGTGGCACGCAGATCAGTTCGGACGGCGGCCTTGCTGGTGATGCGCGAGCTTGATGACGCGCTTGGGCTGTCCGATCTGGCGTCAGCGGCGCTGCGCGACAACCGCATCGGCAAGAACACGGTCCATCGGCTTGACGGGCTGTTCCGGCAGTCGGTGTTCGGGCGGCTGGCCGGATACGAGGATGTCAACGATGCCGACCGTCTCGCGCTCGATCCCGGTGATGCGTCAGGTTGTCGGTGGCAGGGCCGTCGATGCGCAAGCGGCCTCAGCATCGCAGATGGGGCGGTTCGAGACCGAGACGCTGGCCTTGCCGAGAACCGGGAAGCGCTGGCCGACCTGAACGGGCAATGGATCGACCGGTTTCATGACCGCAACGGGCTCAAGTATATCGTGCTGGACATGGACAGCTCGGTCAGCCCGACCCATGGCGACCAGGAAGGGTCCGCCTGGAACGGGCATTTCGACTGCACCTGCTATCACCCGAACTTCCTGTTCAACCAGTTCGGCATGCTGGAACGCTGCGCCCTGCGCCATGGCAACGTCCACAGCGCCGACGGCTGGCGGGACGTCCTCGACCCGGTGATCGCCCGGTACGCTGGCGCAACCTTGGCTGGCCGCGTTCTTCCGGGCCGATGCCGCCTATGCGATCCCGGCGACTCTATGAGCGGCTGGAAGAGGCGGCTATTTCTACGCCATCCGGCTGCCGCAACAACGTCCTGCGCGAGAAGATCGCTCATCGGCTGACCCGGCCCGTGGGGCGACCGTCGCAGACCAAGGTGAAGCGGTTCTACGAGGACTTCCAGTATCAGGCGGCGTCTGGGACAAGCCAGCGCCGCGTCATCGCCAAGATCGAATGGCATCCGGGCGAACTGTTCCCCGGTCGGCTTCATCGTCACCAACCTGCCGATGGAGCCGGACTGGATAGTCGGTTCTACAACCAGCGCGGCACCGCCGAGCAGCATATCAAGGAAGGCAAGCATGCCTTTCACTGGACGCGGCTGTCATGCCGGAAGTTCCGCGACAACGAGGTGCGGCTGCAGTTGCACGCACTGGCCTACAACCTGGCCACCTTCCTGCGCTGCATCGAGCTGCCCGAGGCGATGGCCGACTGGTCGCTAACCAGCCTGCAGCTCAAGCTGATCAAGATCGGGGCACGCGTCGTGCGCCACGCCCGCGCCATCACCTTCCAGCTGGCCGAGGTGGCCGTCACCGGCCCGATGGTGCGCGCCATCCTCGCCGCCATCCGCCGATTGCGAGCGCCACCGCTATGCGCATGACCGCGATCCGAGCCCAAACTGAACGAAAGCGGCAGGACAGGTCTGTCCGACTGCGCTGAAAAACACCGCCGCCTGGGCCGGGATGCTGCGGGTTTACGGGCCGATTCGCCCAACTTCAGGCGTTTGCGCGACCACAGACGCCGCTCGGGGCGGAAAACGCTTGATCCAGTGGCGCAGTCAGGCGATCTTCACGTCAGAAGGCAGGCCACTTGGGGAATGTCGGTTGATACTTGGGGGATTTTGCCATGAAGACACTTCGTATTACGACTGCCGTTTCTTGCGCAGTGATTGCAGTTGCTGCACCAGCGCATGCAGAATTCCTGTTCGGCGGCGACATCACGATTGAACGTGATATCGAGAGTTACGGCGAACCGTTCGTTGACTATTCCACGACGCTGCGTGGCGAAGTTTTTGTCGGCTATGATACCGGCGATTTCGCCTTTGGCGTGGGCGCGCGTTTCAGCGAACAGCACGACGATTTCGAGTTGAGTGACAGCAACCGTTTCGGGTTCGTGCGTGTCGGACCGGTGACCGTCAGTCACGGCTATGGCTATGGCGCAGGCGGCATGGTGTCCGAAGATTACTTTGCTCTGAACGATGCCACGGCGCGTGATGTCCCGATGACCCGCATAGATCTGGCGCTGGACAACGTGCATCTTGCATTCTCGACCGACGATGGCGACGACACCGAATGGGGCCTGTCGACGATGCTGGGCGACTATTTCCTGCGCGCTGGCTATGAAACCGACGCCAAGGATCTGCAGATTGCAGTGGGTCGTGATATGGGTGGCTGGGGCTTTCACACCGTCTATCACAACGATCTGGATGACAGCGGCAGTGCCGACCAATTGGCCGGAACGCTGCTCTATGATGTGTCCAAGTCGCTGCGTGTCGCCGGCAGTGTTGCCATCAATGGCGATCGCGAGTTGGACAGCTATGGCCTGATCGCCTGGTATGAATTCGGCGAAGGCGTCTCGTCTTCATTCGGACCCGCGACGCTGCGGCTGCAATACGTCGACGATATCAATAGCGACAATAAATCCATCGAATTGGCCATCAATCTGCCCTTCGGCAATCAGGCCCCCAGCTTTTATGAACGCAATGCCAAGAAGGAAGACTACAGCGGCTTCGGCTATTACTGACGGTCACGCTGCATTGATTTAGGTGAAGGCCCCGGCAGGGGCCTTTTCCGTGCCGGATATCAGCCGGCCCATTTGATCGAACATCCCATACTTGCGATCTGATCACGCGGCCCGTCGCCGGTTTCGGCCACCAAGCTCATCGCCTCAAACAAATCCCGGCGCAGATCGGCAGGGCCCGCTATAAGAAGACGGGTACAATTTAAAAAGGTGCTTCTTTGAAGGTTCGATTTAATGAAGACAAAAGTGGAGGTGCATTTGCGACGAAGACATTTTCGCCCGAGCTCTATATGCGTTCCCCGAAGCGCAGCGACCCAAGTCCGATTAGATTTATGCGGCGATCAACCTTAATGATCCATGGTTATCTGATCCTGTTACTCTATGCAGCATTGTTCGCATCCCCAGGGACGTCGCGCGCTGAACAGGCCACTCAGGACTGCGCGGAAATGCTTGCATCGGCTCCTTTCGTTGAATTGGATGGCCAGACGGTCATGAGTATCAGTTCACACATCCTTGGTGAACCTTTGATTGGTTCGCATTGTCCGCCCACTGACATAATCTCCTATTTCGAGGAGCGCGGCTGGGAAGTGGCACTGAAAGGGCCCAGCGAACCTTACAACTCTATCATGCGGCACAGCAGGGCAGACTATTTTGTCAACCTTTGTTTGCCCAGGGCGATTCCGCTTCGGTGGTTGATCAAAAGGTGCAGAGCGGTGACATTAATACATTTTACAGACGAAGAACTCGTCGAACTGAAATCTGAATATAGCTTATAGGTGAAAAATGCTGAAGAATGTGGTTGGTGTGTGCCGATTTGGCGGTGCCGGGCATAGCGCTTGGATTTGATGAAATTATGTATGCGAATTTTGGATCGCACTCGGCGCCTGACTAAATGGACAATACTTTGGTCAATTGACGGTCGCGCCGGGAATGATGCTCTTTAAATTAGCGTAATGCGGTCGACGGTGCAGTTGCGACATTCAGATTGTTTGCTTTAACAGCGCCAATCAAATCATACGCGTGGCTGAGGTCGGCAATAACGGCGACGCAAGAAGACGCCATCGGTTTTGCGTGGGTGCCAAGGCCGATCGTGGCGATCCCGGCTGCGCTGGCCGAGGTGATGCCGGCGGGCGAATCTTCGAACGCGATCACCTGATCGGCGGACAGATCCAGGTGGCGCAAGGTTTCGAGGTATGGGGCCGGGTCGGGTTTGCTGCGTGGCATGCCAAACCCGCTGACCAGCGGGCCGAAGGCGTCCGCAATGCCGAGAATGCCAAGCGCCTGCTCAATTAGATCGGTGGCCGAGGACGAGCAGACGGCCAGCCGTACCCCCTGCCCTTGCAGGTGGCGGACGAAGGGGATGGCTCCGGGCATGGGCCGGGTGATTTCGGGCAGGTAGAGGCGGGCGCGGCGGGCGACTTTGCGGACAAGATCAACGCGGTGATCGGGGGCGTGGCTGGGTAAGACCTCTTCGAGGAAATCCAGGATGCGCCGACCGGTAAAACTGCTAAGGACCGCTTCGCTGACCGCAGCGCCTTCCATTTCCGCGACCTCCGACTTGGCGCGTATCCAGGCGGGCTCGGTGTCGGCGAGCGTGCCGTCGAGGTCAAAGATGAAGGCGGCGGGTGGGTTTGGGAGGATCATGGGATTGTGCTAACAGCATGGCGGCGGCGGCGACACCCTCGATCCCGCCGGTTTGGCGGGTAATATGTGGAGCATTGGGAGCGGTTGCAGATGATCGGTGGCGTAGCGGCGAATGAGAACGCGCTGATTTGAAGGTTACGTCCCGCGCACATGGTGATTTAATGTGACCACAATCTTGGAATAGCCATTTTGATGATGCGTGTTTGTCTTGGCCTTGTTGGGTTTCATCTCGCGACCTGTCTGGTGATAATCTTCGCCAGCCCGCTCTTCGCGATCTACACATTTATTGGCCTGGGCTATGCTGGCATCATAAAGGCCTTTGCACTCGTACCGGTACTGCTCGTTCCACTTTGTCTGGCGGGTTTGGCGTTTTGCATCTGGCTTCGATGGTCGCGCACGAAACCCGCGTGGTCAGCGTTGCTTGCCGGACCCGTTTCGATATTGACCTTTTTCACGGCAGGCGAAATCACAATGCGTCCAATCATCCATAACTCCGCCTATCATTTGGGAAACGAGGGTTGTCTGTTTGACGTGCAGTCGTTCACCGCTTCGACGTTCGACAAGATCGGGGCGGTTGATTTGTTCGATGAGGGACGAAGGACCTCAGGACACGCGCTTTTGGCGTTTCCTGACGGGACGATCCAGACTTGGAGTTACTTTGACATGTCATTCTCGGTGATCCGACCAGGATTGGTTTCAGTTCGCAAGGTCCCCTCGCGCTGTTCTGCGCAAGCTGATTGAGCGAGATTTGTGGGCGGACTGGCGCGTGGTTAGAAAACCGAAGCCAACTCACACCATCTGGAATTCCCGCCAAATCCCCGCTAAGGAACCCGCGACCGGCCTGGATGGCCGATGAACCCGGAGCTTCCTTTGACCGATTTCGCTGCCACTCGCGCTCAATTCCACCTGCCTGACGGAGTCGTTTATCTGGACGGCAACTCGCTGGGGCCGCTGCCGAAATCGGCAAGCGCGCGGGTTGCCAAGATGATGACGGATGAATGGGGTGAGTTGCTGATTACCGGCTGGAACAAGGCCGGGTGGATGGACATGCCGCGCCACGTCGGGGATCGGATCGGGCGGCTGATTGGCGCGCCCGAGGGCTCGGTCGTGATGGGCGACACGCTGTCGGTGAAGGTCTATCAGGCACTGGCGGCAGCGGTAGAAATGCGGCCCGATCGGCGGGTGATCCTGTCGGATTCCGGGAACTTTCCGTCGGATCTCTATATGGCTCAGGGGCTGATCGGGATGCTGGGCAGCGATTACGAGTTGCGCATCGTTGCGCCCGACAAAGTGGCCGAGGCGATCACCGATGAGGTCGCCGTGCTGATGCTGACCGAGGTGGATTACGGCACCGGGCGGCTGCACGACATGACCACGCTGACCGAACTTGCACACTCGGTCGGGGCGGTCACGGTCTGGGATCTGGCGCATACTGCCGGGGCGCTGCCGGTGGACCTGACGGCGGCCGGGGCGGATTTCGCCGTGGGCTGCACGTATAAATACCTTAATGGCGGGCCGGGCGCGCCGGCGTTCATTTACGTCGCCCCGCGCCACGCGCCACACATCCGCCCTGCCCTTGCGGGTTGGCTGGGCCATGACACGCCGTTCGCATTCGAACAGCGATATCGCGCCGGGCAAGGGATTGACCGGATGCGGGTGGGCACCCCACCAATCCTTCAGATGGTGGCACTGGAGGCGGCGTTGGATATCTGGGACGACATTGATCTGGATGACGTCCGCGCGCGCTCGATTGAATTGTCCGAACGGTTTCTGGTGGGGGTTGAGGCCGGATGCCCTGACCTGACGCTCGCCTCGCCGCGTGATCCGGCTGAGCGCGGCAGCCAGGTCTCGTTCCGGTTCGAGCATGGCTATGCGGCGATGCAGGCGATGATTGCCAATGGAGTGATCGGCGACTTTCGCGCCCCGGACATCATGCGGTTTGGCATCACGCCTCTTTACCTTGACGAAACCGATATCGACCAGGCTGTGGCGACCCTGACCCGAATACTGGAGAAACGCCTGTGGGATACGCCCGCCTTCAAGACCCGCGCCGCCGTGACCTGAGATATGACATGAACCGTCTTGCGAACCCATCCAAGCGCCAGTCCAACTGGCATGTGCGCCCCTATCGCGCCGAAGATGCCACTGCCCGCGCCGAGGTGTTTCGCCAGGCCGTCCAGAAAGGGGCCGCGGCGCATTACGATCAGGTGCAGCGCGATGCCTGGGCTGCGGGGCCGAGCGCGGACAGTCTGAAGGATCGATTGGCCCCGCAACTGGTGCTGGTCGCTGTGGACAGCGCAGGCAAGGTCATCGGCTTCTTTTCCCTCACGGATGCCGGGCTGGTCGATTTTGCCTACGTGATGCCTGATCTGCGCGGCTCAGGCTTGGCTGACCACTTGCTGGAACGGCTGACCGAAGCCGCCCGCGCGCGCGGGCTGAGCCGCCTGACGACCGAGGCGAGTCTTGTTGCGCGCAGTTTTTTCGCCCGCCACGGCTGGTCGGAGGAGCGTCGCCAGACGGTAACCAAGGGCGAAGCCCAACTCGACAATTTCGTGATGTCGCTGGACCTCGGAGCGGCGGAAACCGCCGCATGAGCACGCCCGAGGATCCGAGCCACGACGGGGCGAAGACGGATTTCTCGGACACGATGTCTTACGGCGATTACCTGCATCTTGATGCGCTGCTAAGCGCACAGCACCCGATCAGCGACGCCCATGATGAGATGCTGTTTGTCGTGCAGCATCAGGTCTCGGAACTGTGGATGCGGCTGGCGCTGCATGAGCTGGGCGCGGCGCGCTGCCTGATCGCGGCGGGTGATCTGCGCCCTGCCTTCAAGATGCTGGCGCGGGTGTCGCGGATATTCGAGCAGTTGAACAATGCATGGGACGTGCTGCGCACAATGACCCCAAGCGACTACACGCGGTTTCGCGAAACGCTCGGTGCGTCCAGCGGGTTTCAGTCGCTGCAGTACCGGCTGATTGAGTTTGCCGTCGGCAACCGCAATCCGGCAATGCTGAAGCCGCACGTACATGATGCAGATGCAGTTGCGGCGCTTGAGGCGGAGCTGGCGCGACCGTCGCTGTATGATGTGGCGCTGGATCGATTGGCGGCGGGCGGGATGCAGGTTCCGAAGTCGGTTCTGGACAGAGATCGTCGCGCGCCGCACCAACCGGACGCGGGCGTTGAGGCCGCCTGGGCCGAGGTCTATCGCGCGCCGGAAGTTCACTGGGAGCTGTACGAACTTGCCGAGAAACTGGTGGATTTCGAAGATTACTTTCGCCGTTGGCGCTTTAACCACGTGACCACCGTTGAACGGGTGATCGGACTGAAACGCGGCACAGGCGGCACCGGCGGCGTAAGCTACCTGCGCCGGATGCTGGAGGTAGAATTGTTTCCGGAGTTGTGGAGCGTTCGAACGGTGCTTTAGGCGACCAGCTTTTTCTGTTTGGCGAAGGGGCTAAGACCCAGCCAAGTCTGCATCGTTGCAGCGACCGCCCGTGATCCCAGCAGTTCCAGCTTTTCGCTTTCGCTGTCTATCGTTGCCAATCCCATCCAGATCGCCGTCATCGTCCGCAGATCGGTTGTGACATAAAGGCTGACATCAAAGCCCGGATCGGACCAGCAAAGATCAACATCTCCGTCGGGTTCGATCACCAGCCACCAATGGCTTTTGGTCGATGGAAGATCAGAGTACAGAAATTGAACCACCGTGCGTTCTGGCGGCAACGGCGCCGGGTTCAGATTGCGCCGCATGTCCCACATCAGCAACGACGGATCCAGATTGCGCAATGACACAGAGGATTCGACCCATTTCTGTCCCCAGTTTCCAAACGCTTCAATAACGGGGCGCAAATCCCGGCCTGCCGCGGTCAGATGGTATTCAAAGACGCCCTTTTCAGACCTGAGTGGTTTGCGCTGCACGATGCCTGCCAGTTCGAGCTCTTTGAGACGCGTCGATAAGAGCGCTGGCGACATTTTCGGGACCCCGCGGCGCAGGTCGTTGAACCGCGTTGTTCCGGCAATGAGTTCGCGCATCAGGACCATTGTCCACCGGGTGCACAAAACCTCGGCCGCCATCGCAACCTGGCAAAACTGCTTGTATCCCGCATGTCCCACATTGTTCTCCAATTCTTTCTTCGTCGAGCCTAGGGCCGCCGCGCGGCGTAGGCTAGTTCAGAAACTGTACCCATCGATTCAAACCGGTGACTGGATGCCGAGCCACCTGCTCCTGCATGGTCTGCGCGCAAGCCGGACTCATCAGAGTTTGCGGCGACAGACCAACAGGAGACGAAACATGAGCGTTTTTTTGATCGCGGACATCAAGGTAACGAATGATAGCTGGATGCCAGAATATGCTGCGGAGGTTCACAAGTTAGTGGAAATGCATGGCGGCAAGTATCTGTCACGCAGTGGCAATATCGAAACACTGGAGGGGGCCGACAAGGAAAGCACATTGATCGCACTGCTTGAGTTTCCGTCCCGTGCTGCACTGGACGCGTTTGCCCAGGATCCGGCCTATGCGCCCTTCGGTCGGGCCCGTCAGGCGGGAAGCGTCAGCAATTTCCATCTGATCGACGACACCGACATTGCCGGGCAGATTCCTTATCTGGCAGCGGGTTGATCGGGGCAGCTAGGTCACCTGTCCCAACCAGCGGTCGTAGTCGCTGACCAGAAGATGGGTCGGGACGACGTCTTCTTCGATGTCCGCAAAGCGGCCGATGGGTTCGCGGAAGACGTTGTCGGTCAGATCGTCGTTAACGGTCGAGACCTCGCCAATCAGCACATCACCACCCTCGCCCCAGAAGGCGTGCCAGTCGCCGGGCATGAGGGTCACGCTTTCGCCGGGGGCAAATTTCAGCACCTCGCCCGGGGCATAGTTGCGCGGGATCCCGTCGCAGATTACCCGCCCACCGCGATCGTCCGAACAAGTGCCGTCATCGGCTGAGCCGAATAGCTGGATCGCAAGGGTCGCCCCGCCCCGGTTGATGATATCTTCGGCCTTTATCACGTGGGTGTGCATCGGGCTGAGTTGGTCCTGACGGCTAATCAGCAGCTTTTCGGCATAGCACATGCCGCCTCCGCGTTGCAGGTCTGCCAGATCGCCGTTGCGCAGGGTGAACAGAAACAGCCCCATCTGATCGAAGCGGCCTTCGCCATAGTCGGTGATGTCCCAACCCATGCGGGCCTCGATAATCCGGCTTGCGTCGTTGGCACGGGCTTTGAATGTGTCCGGCGTCCAGTAGGCAAACGGCGGCAGAACGAAACCGAAATGGCGGATCATACCATCGGCCGATGACATGATGTCGTTAATGCGAGATCGTTTCATGGCTGCTCCGAAGCTCTGGTCTGGTGTGCAATGCTAGCGCGCTGCCCGCTGACGTCCAGTGGTCCAGAGAAACCGCGCGTCGTATCGGGTTTCCATGCCGCAGTGCGTTTGACTGCGTTTCGCGTCGGCGTCAGCCAAAAACCGAAAGGTCAATCTTGCGTCGCAGCAACTTCCCGTTGGCGCTGTATGGCAATCGATCCACCAGCGCGAATTTCCGCGGACGTTTGTCGGGCGATATCTTTGAGATACAATACTGCCTCAGAGCCGCACTTTCTATACCCGGCGCAACGACGGCTGCAGCCACTTCCTGACCCAGTTCAAGGTCATCGAGGCCAATGACAGCAACGTCTTTGACGCCGGGCAACCTGGCAATCACGCTCTCCAACTCGGTGGCTGAAATACTGATACCGCCTCGAACGATCATATCCATTGAGCGCCCGAGAACGGTCAGAAAACCGTCCTCATCGACCATCCCGACATCACCCGTCATGCACCAGCCGTCGCCGAGTACCTCATTTGCAGGCCGTGTCGGCGCAATCAGGCGGCTTGGCGTCTTCGTGTGAATTCGCAGGGCGCCTTCAGTACCTTTCGGCAGGACGCGACCGCTCGGGTCAACAACGTCGACATGCATGCCGCTGTGGACCCGCCCGGAGGTTTCCGGGCGAAGCAAGACGTCCTCGCCAGCCAGAACGGAAACGAACCCGGAAAGACCTGATCCAAATGCCATGTTGTAACCGCTCGACAGGTTTCGATAAGCGGCAATCTTGTCATCGGGAAGTGCTGGCCCACCGGATGAGCGCAACGAGCGGACGTTTTCAAGAAGCGGAACGTCCCGCGTCCCGACATCCGCGGCCATTGCCCGGATCACGCTGGGCGAGAGTGCGGTGTGCACCACCGGGTGGCTGAGCATCGCTTCAATGAGGTCGGATTGCGACGTCAGAACCGGATGAAACCGAATGGGCAACCCGATAAGCAAATTTCGAAGGACGAGCATGATGGATGCCACGTACTGCAGCGGCAACGCGCACAAAGCTAACCCAAGCGGCATTTCAAGGTCCGCATCCCTGATGCCCCCCCAGGCAATCATCACATCATAGTCTACGGCATAGATTTTCGGAGAACCGGTGGTCCCTGATGAAGCCAACAACATTGCCGGGGCCGCAACCGCCGTCGAGACCGGGGCAAGGGTTGGTGTAGCTGCGTGTAGAAACTCAGGCGACCAGTCCAAATGCGCAAAGCCATCTCGTTCCGGGGAATTTGCCTCAACGAGTGCCAGCCGCGCACCGGAGGCTTGAAACATCCGCGCGCGTTCTTCGGCGCGCTGGCGAAAGTCCAGAACCAAGGGGCTGGCACCCAGATACCAGTGTGCGAGGAACCCCAACACGGTGTCGATCGGATCGCGCAAACAGATCAAACCGACGTCGTTCTGCCCTATCCCGGCCTCGCGAAGGTGTCCGGCGATAACCGGCACCCGCTGTGCGATGTCCAAGGCCGTGAGCTCACGTTGACCATTGGCCAACGGCGGTCGATCCTGCCAGCCTGAGAGCCGCGAGAAGAAAGCCGCGCCGTAAGATGCGCAGCCGGCAAGAGCTTTTGACATTTTGCCTCCCCGACGCAGCAATTCAGCGCGCAGGTGACATCGCCACCAGCGTCATGTCAAATCTATGCTGGTCCGCGTGAACAGGGTCGTCGCGCGTCATCGGTCGCCCCCTTTAGTGACCTTAACCGCAGTCTTGCAGCATCGTCCAATCGCCCGTAGAAGGCCTGCACCACACCCTTGGGCGAGTTGGCGGAGTGGTTACGCAGCGGATTGCAAATCCGTGTACACCGGTTCGATTCCGGTACTCGCCTCCACTAAAGCATTGTTTATGTTGTGTTTTTTTCTGAGATCGCCTCAAAATTGTCATGACACACCCATAGCACACTTTTGTTGTGCTTCAGGTGATGATAGATTGGGTCCAAAGACTTAGCAGTCAAGATGGACCTGATGGCGTCAGAAACAGAACGCATCAACGAAAAACTGACCATCTACCGGCGCGGGTTCAGCTCGCGATGGCAGGCGCGCGTTCGGCTGCCAAGCGGTGAGTGGCATCGCTTCTCAACTGGCAAGGTAGACCTCGAGGACGCGAAAGAGGTCGCGCTCCAGCAATACTACTCGATTGATTTTCGCACGAAAAACAAGCTGCCACCATCAACACGTAAGTTTCGCAGAGTTGCTGAGTTTGCTAAACAGCGCATGGCAGAAGAACTGGTCTCGGATGGCGGGCGCGTGGTCTTTCACGATTACATCACAGCTATCGATAAGTATCTCATCCCCTACTTCGGCAAGATGGATGTTGCGTCTATCAAGTTCAAAGACTTGCAAGCTTTTGACATCTGGCGCACTCAAAAGCTTGGCAGACAAGCAGCTCACAGCACGATCAACACACACAACTCAGCTTTGAACCGAGTTCTGGACGAAGCTGAGCAGCGTGGCTGGATCACAAGCTCTATTCGTCCGTCATTGATCAACAAGGGCAAATCAGCAGACAGTCGTGGCTCGTTCTCGGAAGAGGAATACAAGTTCGTCTACACGACGATGCGAACTTGGCATCAATCAGCACATCGTTGCGTTTACTGGTGCTAGGGTATTTGAGCGGCTCCGCAGTTATTGGATAGGTTACCGCGCTACGAAGGCTACTCCATGCTCCTGCTGATCGGATTTGGTTTTGTCTTTTCTTATCCAATAGGCCGCGGCTGACGGTTTGCCGCCAAGAGCCGTCCGTCGTCAGGGATTGGATACCTGCGCCGCGTCGGTCCCCACGTGCCCGCAAATCCTGCGCACCAAAGGCAAGGGGTCGTTGGGGGCACTGTTGCCTCGCCAGGCGATGTGCAGGTCGGGTCGCAGAATGAACAGGTCGCGCCCGTAGAGGTCGCGCAGCCGTTGGGATTTTATGAAAACTTCACTTACGGGTGCGCCGACGGCACGGAACGCTTCAACCAGATTTTTGGCGCCCTGTTGATCTTCTCCAAAGCGCAGCACCGTGAATTCACGGTTGAACTTATCCAAAATCGACGTGCCCGATGCCAGCCACGCGTGGGGCAGTCGGACGCCTGTCCAGGCTGTTGGGTCGTAGGTTCTGAACAAGTGCTCCGGGCCGCCGGGCTCTTCGGCGATTACCGGGCTGCCGACGTATCGGTATCCAAGTTCGGCACCGATCATCTCGTTGGTTTTGCGCTGTTCAATATCGGCCACCCGGGTGAATTCGGCCCGCGCGGCGTCGGCATCAGCGCCGTCGACATCCAGCGAGGGCTGCCAAAGCGACCGCCACCTGCGGCGCCCGGCCGAGGCGTAGCGCGATGCGCCGATGTTGCGGTCGCCGACCTGTCGGCGCTCGACCTCGTAGGAGGCCAGCAGATGCGGCCCGCCCCCAGCCCTTCAGGGTCGCAGCAAGTTTCCACGAAAGATCCACGGCGTCACCGATGCCGGTGTTCATGCCAAGTCCGCCGGTCGGGATCACCAGATGCACCGCGTCGCCGGCAAGAAACACGCGACCCCCGCCGTAGCTTTCGGCCAAGAGAAGGTTCTGCTTCCATTCCCCGACATAGAGCATCTCGTAATCCAGCGGTGTTCCCACAACCTGTTCAAACTGCTGCGCCATGGCCTGATCGCTGTCCACGATGGCATGAAGGGTCCAATGGCGCGTCGAATCCTGCATGATCAAGAAGGACTGGGCCGCATCGGCCACATGATAGTGCCGCCCGTGTCCGGGACCTGGCCCCATGGGCAGGCGGTCGAACAGGTCATCACAGCGGTAGAGTGCCTGCCGCATGCGCGCGATGTCACCCTCACCCGTCAGAGCGATGCCGAGGGCGTGACGCACCGGGCTGCCACCACCATCGCAACCGACGAGATAGTCCGCATGCACGGTTTCCAGCTCATCAGCCTGCGTCCGCACCCTTGCGGTCACGCCATTCGGGGTCTGGTCGAGCGCCTCAAAGCCGCAACCATAGACCACCCGAACCGTTGGCAGAGCTTCGGCAGCCGCCTTGAGCAGTGGTTCCAGCGTGTATTGCGAAATCAACTGGTAGGGTTCGGCTGGCTGCGAGGTATCCTCGCATTTTGCAATGTCGGCCCGGGCGCGTGCGACGGATGGGTATTCAAGGTGCAGCCAGGGTTGCTGCGTCATCGACCGGATGATGTAGACGTCCATCGGCACGTCTGCTGACAGGCCAGCTGCGCGCACGCTTTGTGCCAGCCCCATACGACGGAATATTTCCATCGTTCGGGCGTTGCAGCGTTCCATCTTGGGCAGAAACTCGGGGCCCGGTTTCTTGTCGATCAACAGAACGTCGATGCCCTGCTGCCCAAGATCAATTGCCAGGGTCAGGCCAACGGGCCCGGCGCCAACGATCAAAACCTGAGCTTTCAGCACCGCGCATCCCATCAATTGCCAGCGCCAAACAGATTACGCAGGACGAGGCAGGGTGCAAAACGCGATCGATGTGCGTTCTTTTAAGCGGAACGTCGTTCCATCGTTCCTTTGCCCGGGATCGAGACGCCCTTAGCATCCAATCCATCACGGAGAGACCGCCATGACTGCGACGTCCACAATCGAAGCGGCCAAAGATGCCCTCGTCATTGCAAGTCGCATACTTGCGCATGAGGGCGTTTGCGACGCGTTTGGCCATGTCAGCCTGCGCAATCCTGAAAACCCCGAGCGGTTTTTTTCTGGCCCGCGCAATCGCGCCCGAACTTGTGACCGGCGATGACATCATCGAGTTCGCGCTTGACGGGACGGCCATCGAGGACACCCGGAAACCATTTCTGGAACGCTTCATCCACGGAACACTGATGGCGGCGCGCCCCGATGTTCAATCCGTCGTCCACAGCCATTCGCGCGGTGTCATTCCGTTTGGCGTTACCGGAACACCGATCCGCCCGCTGTTGCACAGTTGTGGCGTGCTGGGTCACGACGTTCCTGTCTGGGACGCTGGCGATGCTTTCGGTGACACCAACCTGTTGATCTCAAGCAATGCCATGGGCGAGGATTTTGCCAAGCGGTTGGGCGGTGGGCGCGCCGCTCTGATGCGGGGTCATGGCTCGACCGTGATCGGGCGCTCGGTTCAGGAGGCTGTTTATACGGCCGTGTATCTTGACGTGAACGCTCAGCTTCAGGCAGCAGCCATGCAGTTGGGATCGGTGAAGTACCTGACTGATGGTGAGATTGATCTGATTCAGTCACGTCTTGGCGACGCCAAACCCGGCGAAGGGTATGACCGGACTTGGCAATATTGGGCGCGGCGCGCGGGCGTGGCAATCGATGGCCCGGTCCCTTGACGGCCGGGAAAACGGCGTCATAGCACGCGGCAGATACCGCGCCACGGTTTTCGCGCACTGGTCGAGATTGTCCGAGGTCGCAGATCGGATGCCCCGAGGCCAAACAGAAACAAGCAAAGGCCGGCCATGCAATCGTTCTGGGGTGAAATCCTTGCCACCCTTTCGGCTCTGTCGTTCGCGATGTTCAACGTCGTGATCACCCGCACCTCATCGTCGCGTGGTGACAAGGGCGTGCTGTTTTCAGTCCTGGTGACAATCGGCTTTTCGCTGGCCCTGTTTGTTATCCTTGAGGCGGGACGAATTGAAATCGCCCCAACAAGAGCCACAGGAGCGGGCCTTGCGTTTTTTGCATTTGCGGGGCTGTCGGCGATGGTCTTCGGGCGCACGCTGGTGTTCGAGTCTGTCCGCCGTCTTGGCGCAACGCGGGGGTCTGCGGTCAAGCGGCTAAATCCATTCTTTTCGGTGCTTCTGGCAGCTGTGTTCCTGTCCGAGCCTGTCACGTGTTTTGACCTGGCAGGGCTGGTGGCGATTGCATTCGCCTTTGCGATTCTGTTTCGGTCCAGCCTGCGACCCGACCACTCTGCCACCGGTCGCGCGGGACCAACGGCGTATTTGATCGGGGCTGGCGCGGCCTTTGCTTATGCGGTGTCCTATATCGCCAGAAAATCGGGCCTCGATCTGATGGATGCCCCTGCCTTCGGCACCTTCGTCAGTGCCCTTTCGGGATTTCTGGCATTTGCCACACTGGCGGTGGTATCCAAACGCTATCGCGCGATGTTTCGTGGATTATTCCACAATATCGACCGAAACGTGATGGCCGCTGCGATTTTTGTGTCGATGGGACAAATCCTGATGTTTGCCGCACTGGCGCATGAGGATGTGTCCACGGTCGTGATGATCTCGTCGATGGAAATCTTCTTTTCGATCTTTCTGTCGACCTTCGTTTTCCGCTTGGAACCACGCCCCGGAACCGCAATCCTGTTTTCTGCCGGACTGGCAATTGTCGGTGTTTTTCTTGTTGCAGCGTCCTGATTTGCGGACTTCGCGCGTTCCCTCATACGGAACGGCGTCCCGTTGACAGGTTTTCCGTGCGTCTCTAGCATTCTTGACAAGAAATTCGCAGCTGCTGAGAAACGGCCAGCTATAGGTCGGAATCAACAGCGAACAGCGCACCCCTTGCCATACGCGCAACGGATCGGAAATAGGTTTCAATCAAAGGCACAACCACAAAGCAACGACGACAGGAAAGCGAAAAAACAAGACGGCCAAAGTGCCGAGAACCACAAAAACCAAGGGAGATATCATGAGACGCACTTTTCTGAAAACTGCTGCCGCCGGGGCAGCGATGTTCGCAGCCATTGGCTTGGGCACAGCAGCATCTGGTCAGGACGCCGCCGAGTTTTACAAGGACAACGTGATCAAATGGATTGTTCCCTACGATCCCGGCGGAGGGTATGACGAATACAGCCGCATCGTTGCCCCATACCTCGAAAAATACACCGGCGCGCGCGTCGATATCGCCAACATGCCCGGCTCTGGCGGCATGAAGGGTGCTGTCGAGATATTCAACTCGCCGTCCGATGGCCTGACGGTAGGCATCATCAACGGATCGGCCATGGTGACCAACCAGCTGGCCGAGATTGAAGGCGCGAACTACAAGGTCGGGGACTACAACTATCTGGGCCGCATCGTTGCTGACCAGCGTGTGATGGTAGCCAGCAAAGCCTCGGGCATCATGACTTATGATGATCTGGTCGCCAATGGCTCTCCCGAAATTGTTGGCGCCACCGGCCTTGGTGGCTCGACTTATGTTGATGCTGTGATCACCGGCGACGCGCTTGAGATCGACCAGAAAGTTGTGCACGGCTTCGATCGCTCGGGTGATATCCGCACGGCAATGTTGCGCGGTGATGTACATGCGATGTGGGGTTCGCTCGGCTCGGCGCTGAAGGGGATCGAAAGCGGCGACCACACGCTGATCTTGCATGGTGAGAAAAACCCGACCGGAATTCTGGAAGGTGTGCCGTCGATCTATGACATTGCCATGACCATGGACGATGGCGAGCGGCGTGTTAAAATCCTGGAAAGCTGGGAGGCTCTTTCGGCCGTCGGTCGCCCTGTTGCGGCTCCTCCGGGTGTGCCGGAAGATCGCCTCGCGTTTCTGCGCGACGCGTTCCAGAAGGCGATGAACGACCCTGAGTTTGTCGCACAGGCAAAGGAAGCCAAGCGGGGCGCTCAGCTATGCGTCTGGCGACGACATGGCCGGGATCGCCAAGACGGCGACCGAGCTTGATCCTGAGATCGAGGCGCTGTTCGTTGCGGCCATTCGCGGCGAGATCTAACGCACTCTAAGAACCGTTGACCGCCCCGCCAGACCACTGGCGGGGCGCGCATTTGCGGCGGGGCACCCGGACATGACGATCATCGAAGGCATGACGAGCGGCTTTTTCCAGTCGATAAGCTTCTCGGTCTTTCCGTATCTATTCGTCGGATCACTATTTGGTCTGATCATCGGCGTCATTCCCGGCCTGTCGGGCCATTTCGCCATGGCGATGGCGGTGACGTTTCTTTACACGATGGAGCCCACCTCGGGCATCGCCTTCATACTTGGGGCCCATGCCACGGTCGCTCAGGGCGGCGGGCTGACCGCTATCCTGTTTTCGACGCCCGGGACTGGCCAGAATGCGGCGACTCTTCTTGATGGCCCTCCGATGCGCGACAAGGGCGAGGCGGGGATTGCTGTCGGTGCGGCCATGGCATCGTGCTTTCTGGGCGCCACTTTCGGGGCAATTGTACTGGCCCTTCTGATCCCGGTGCTGCGCGAGGTTGTGCTGTTCTTCGGTCCTCCGGAAGTTTTCGTTCTGGCATTCCTGGCGCTGACCTTCGTCGCCGTACTTGGCAAGGAGGACATGACCCGAAGCTTAATCGCAGCCCTACTCGGCCTGCTCCTGGCAATGATCGGCGTCGATAACGTGACCAATACGCACCGTTTTACGATGGGCTCTGAGCGGTTGGCCGACGGTCTTCAGCTGGTGCCGGTGATCCTGGGGCTGTTTGCAGTGGCCGAGATGATTGACCTTTGGGTCCGTGGCGGCTCGCTGGCTAAAGGCGTGCCGCAAGCGCTGTCAGCCAAGGACACACAGATGCAGATTTTCAAGGGCATTGGCCTTGCCTTCAGGCACTGGTGGCTGGTCATGCGCTGTTCGGCCATTGGCACCGGCATGGGGCTTATTCCCGGCCTCGGCTCGGCTCCGGCGTCCTTTGTGGCCTATGGGCACGCAAAGCAGTCATCGCCCGACAAGGAGTCGTTTGGGACCGGCAATGTGAAGGGCGTGATCGGCCCTGAGGCTGCGAATGATGCGGTTGAAGGCGGCGCGCTGGCGTCGACGTTGGCGTTCGGCATTCCGGGCTCATCCTCGATGGCGATCCTGCTGTCGGGGCTGTTCATTCTGGGCCTCGAGACAGGGCCGCAGATGATGAACCAGAACGTCGACATCGTCTTCGTCATGATCTTCACGATCATCATCGGCAATCTGATCGGCACGATTGTCGGTATGTTCCTGGTCAATCCTTTGTCGCGCGCCACGTCGATCCGTGCCTCGGTCATGGTTCCCGTCTTGATATCCGTCATCGCAACCGGAGCCTTCGCCGGAGAACGGGCCATCTTCGATATTGGTGTCGCCGTCGTCTTCGGCATTCTGGGCTATGCAATGAAGGTGTTGAATTACTCTCGCGCGGCCCTTTTGATCGGATTTGTTCTGGGCTTCGCGGTGGAGAAGAACCTGTACCTCGCGCTGCTTCTGGATGGGCCGTTCTTCATCGCCCAACCGATCGCAGCGGGATTGGCGTTGGTGACGGTGGTGTTTCTGGCGTGGAACGTCTGGACGATCTACCGCGACCGCAAACGGGTGATCCCAAATGACTGAGAAGCCCGAAATTCAGGAGCCCGCCGAACGGGATCGGCGTAATCGGCTTTATACGCTCGAGGTTTGCTTTCTGGCATTCGTCGGTCTCGTCGTCGTGCTCGCCTTGCTCGAGGCAACAACCTACAAGATTGTTTCCTCACGCACGCCGTTCGTCATCATGATTCCTCTGCTGATCCTGATTGCAATTCAGGCACGCAGGCTTTGGTCAGTGCGCAGTGAATTCGATGCCCGCGCGCGGATCGCTGGCGCGTTCGCCGGTCGCGATGTGACGCTGAATAAAGTCGTCGGGTTCTCGGCGTGGATGGTAGGGCTGGTCCTGATCATCGTGGTCTTTGGCCACTACGCCGGCATCTTCCTGTTCTGCGCGATCCTGATGCGGTTTCTGGCAGGTGAAAGCTGGCCACTGACATTGGTGGTCGCGGCGGGCACCACTTTGTTCATCTACGGTGTGTTCGAGTTCATATTTAATATCGACCTCTATCGCGGCCTGATAATCCGGTGGTTCCTGGGCTATCGCGACTTCTGAACGCCGTCAGGTCGCCCGCTTTACAGCCGTTTCGCGCCCCTGACGCGGATCAATCCAGACATCTATCAGGTAGGGCCGCCCCTCTCGCAGTGCAGCGACGCCGTCGGCCATCGCAGCGCTAAGGGCGTCGAGGGTCTTGATTGGTCCGGCGGCGGCCACGCCTTGCGCTTCAGCCATCTGGGCGATGTTTGGCGCCGGTTCATCAAGGCGTTGCCCCACCCAGGCATTGGCCGGGTTTCGACCCCGCCGCACGGCAACGGATTCCTGATGCAGCTCGTCGTTGAAATAGGACCGGTTGTTGCCGATCACGAACAACACCGGCAGACGATACTTGGCCGCGGTCCAGAGCGCTGTGATACCCATCAAAGTATCGCCATCACCCAGCGTTGCCACCACCAGACGGCCCGATCCTTTCAGCGCCAGCGCGGCACCGACAGCCAGCCCTGGCCCCGCGCCAATCCCACCACCACCGTCCTTGCCCAGGAAATCCAACGGGTGGCGCAGCGGCCACAGTTCATGAGGCCAGCTTCGCGACAAAGCCGGAAACGTGACAGGCGTGTCGCCCGCTTCGCGTTTGAGAGCCTCTGCAATGTCCCGCATCGTCAGGCTGCCACCCGGAGCGCTGGACGTGGCCGGCGTGTGCGGCAACGCAGGCGCAGGTTTGTCGGACGCTGCCGTGGCCTCGAGAAGCGCTTCGGCAACCGCATCTGCGGCACAACCAAATTCGATGTCGACGGCTGGCAGGGCAAAATGCTCCTGCCCCCAACCACGATGCAGTTGCATATCATCGCTGGCGTGAATGATCGTGGCGGTGCACGCCTCGTCGCCGAAGGTCTGTTTTAACGCACCTCCAAGATCGATCCAGCCGAGGCTCAGGATCACGTCGGCGCGCGCCAGAACATCGCGGGCAACGGTCGAAACTTTGTTGAACGGAACACCGGCATGATTTGCATGGTTGCTTGGCACCATTGTGCCGGTTTTCAGATCCGACAGCATCGCCGCACCGGTACGCTCGGCCAGCGCAACGCGGACCTGCATCGCCGCTTCGCTGGGTTCGCCGCGACCCATCAGGATCACCGGGTATTTGGCGTTTGCCAGCGCCTTGGCAGCTTTCTCGATCAACGCCGCGTTTGGCGCGGGAGGAGCCAGCGGCGCATGTCGCGCAAGGTCAGGCCAGGTGATCTCGGCGTCGAGCGGCGCTTCCTGCCAACCAGCGTCCATATTGATGTAAACCGGAGCCTTTGGCGACGTGTTGGTGATCTTCCAGCCGCGCGCCATGGACTCCGGCACTGCCTCGGTCGAGCCCGGCTGATCATCCCACTTCGTGAAATGGCGGATCAAAGCCCCCTGATCCTGGGCCGTGTGAAGCCAGTCGATCCAAGGTCTGCGCCGGGTGGCATCGACGGGTCCCGTCGCCCCCAAAACCAGCATTGGCGCGCGGTCGCCCCACGCGTTGAAAATCCCCATCGAGCCGTGCATCAACCCGACGTTCGAATGCAGCGCCACAGCCATTGCCTGCCCCGTCACTTTGGCAAAGCCGTGGGCGATCGAGACAGCATGTTCTTCGTGCAGACACAGCAGCATTTCCGGGCGCTCATTGCCCAGATGGTTCACCAGACTGTCGTGAAATCCGCGATAGCTCGCCCCGGGTGTCAGCGCGATCCAATCAACGCCAAGGCGACGCAGCATCTGGGCAGCCACGTCCGAGCCCCAGGCCACGGACTGGTCCAGGGGGCTTGCAACTGGCTCGGACTTCCAGGTGTCCGCGTGTTCCTCTTCCGTCGACATGCACATCCCCTTACGTCCGGCAAGATTGGAAAACGGTATGCGGGCAACTCTGCCGCTGTCAAAAAAGGAAGTCGGTAATTCGCTTGGGATGCGCGTGCGTTCCGTCATATGGAACCGCATTCCACATTAATTGACGGACGCGATTGCGTAGGACATGCTGAAATCCTGTCTGAGGGCACTTCGGGAGAGGCTTCATGCCACACGATATGGATGGCTCGGTCCACTGGCACGAACCCAAGCGCGGTGAACGCGCCGGCTTTGGCAAATTCGGCCAGCCGTTGTCCGACTATGACAAATTCATGGAGTCCGAAGGCATCCCGATCTTTCGCGGCATCGGCATCCGCACCGTCCACGATCTGGAACTCGCCGACTGGCCCCGCATGGGTGGGCGCGGAAGCTACATCCAACTGCACGGAACCGAAGGAAAGTGGGGCCAATATGTGGTCGAAGTGCCGGGCGCGGGTGCGCTGAACGTTGAAAAGCACCTCTATGAAGAGATTTTTCTGGTCGCCGAGGGGCGCGGCACGACCGAGGTCTGGCTGGAAGACGGCGGCCCCAAGCATGTGTTCGAGTGGCAGAAGGGGTCGTTGTTCTCGATCCCCGTCAATGCGTACCACCGGATCGTCAACGCCACGAAGGACCCTGCCCTGTTGATCGGCGGCACCACTGCGCCAAACCTGCTGAACCTGCTCGGCGAGACGGACCTGATTTTCAACTGCTCGTACAAAATGGCCAGCCGTTTTTCGGGGTCGGAAGAATTCTACAAGTACAATGAAGACCTTGAGCCGGACCCGATCCGGGGGTTGGCGATGCGGCGCACCAATATGGTGCCCGATGTGATTAACTGCGATCTGCCGCTGGACAACCGCCGAAGCCCCGGGTGGCGGCGGGTCGAACCATTCATGACCGGCAACAAGTTCTACCTGTGGCTGGGCCAGCACGAGACGGGGAAGTACTCCAAAGCACACGCCCATAGCTCGGCGGCGGTGCTGATCTGCCTGAAGGGCAACGGCTATACCTATACTTGGCCCGAACGCGCCGGTGAGACCCCTTGGAGCGACGGCAAAGGCGATCTGGTTCAACGGCTGGATTACGAACAATTCGGCATGGTGACCGCCGCCCCGGGTGGGGACCGCTGGTATCACCAGCACTTCAACGCCTCGGCGGAACCTTTCCGGCTGACCGCCTGGTTCGGCACCAACCACCCCTCGCTGGTGACTGGCCTGCCGCCGGGGGCCAAGCAGATCGACTATACTGCGATGGACGTGACCGAGGGCGGCACTTCGATCCCCTACTGGATGGAAGACAAGAAACTGCGGACCGAATTTGAGGCACTGATCGAATCCAACGGCGGGAAAACCCGCATGGATCCCGCGCTCTACGATCGTCCAGACGGCGCATGAACATGGCGCTGCATCCCGACGAGGTTGATGCAGGTGGTCGCATCCATTTCTCCGGTGCCGGGCGGTCCTTGATTGAAGAAGACCAGATCCAATTGACCAGCGTTGGCGTCGATATCGGATCGGCCACATCGCATCTTCTGGTGTCGAAGATCACGTTGGAGCGGATGGACACGCGCTATGTGGTGACCGGGCGCGAGGTTCAGTTTCAATCCGAGATTCTGCTGACCCCATATGCAAGCGGCAATACTATCGACGCCGACACGCTGGCTGCGTTTATCGCCGATCAATATGCTGCGGCTGGAATGTCACCTGAGGAAATCGACACAGGCGCGTTGATCCTGACCGGGGTGGCAGCACGACGGGCCAATGCGCGTTCGATTGCTGAGATTTTTGCGGCTCAGGCCGGAAAATTCGTGGCCGTCAGTGCCGGAGACGCTCTTGAAACGCTGATGGCGGCGCACGGTTCAGGCGCGGTAGCACTGTCGCAGCGACTAGGCACGGTTCTGAACATTGACGTAGGTGGTGGCACGACGAAAATCGCCCTGTGCCTGGACGGAGAGATTGTGGCGCGCACGGCAGTTGATGCAGGCGCTCGGCTGATCGCGTTTGACGAGGATGGCCGCATCACCCGGCTGGAGCCATTTGGCGTGCGTCATCTCGGTGCCATCGGCACTGACCTTGCCGTGGGTGATGTGCTGCCACCGGACGTCCGGGAAGGTGTGGCGCGGCAAATGGCGCAGACTATCATGGCTGCAGCACAGGGTGCTGATGTGCGGGATTTCATGCGCCTGCCACCGCTTTTGCCTGCCGCTGCGCCCGGCCCTGCGGTGTTTTCCGGCGGTGTATCGGAATTCCTGGATGGCACCGATGGCGACACCGGTGATCTGGGACCTGACCTGGCGCGTGCTTTGACGGACGTAAACAGATCGCTCGGTTTTGAAGCGACACCGGCGCGTCAGCGCATTCGTGCAACCGTGGTTGGCGCATCGCAGTACACCGTCAAGGTGTCAGGTTCGACGATCTTTCTGGACCCCGATGACGCGCTTCCACTACGCAATCTCGCCGTCATCGCCCCGACAATGACCCTTGGTGAAGACGTTGATCCGGCAGCAGTGGAAACCGCAGTATCGGACGCATTGGAACGGCTGGATTTGCAGGATGGACACGCTCCGGTTGCTGTAGCCCTGCCCTGGTCAGGGACGGCGAGCTATGCCCGACTGCAGGCGGTCGGGAATGGTATGGTACGTGGACTTGCGCCGGTGCTGCACCAGGGCCATCCGCTGGTCATCGTCACCGACAGTGACATCGGCGGGCTGATCGGGATGCAATGCCGCAGCGAAGAAAGCGTGCCCGGCCCGATCGTCTCGATCGACGGCATTGCGCTGTCTGAATTCGATTTCATCGACATCGGCGAAGTACTGCGCGCCACGGGTGCGACCCCGGTTGTCGTCAAATCCTTACTGTTCCCGACGGAGTGAAGATGAGCGATAGAGACGCCTCAGAAGCCCCCTATTCGGTAACGTCGATCTGGCCCGCTGTCGTCTTGTTGGTCTTCGCAATCGTCGTATTCACGATCGCGCGCGGCTATTCGGCGACGTCGGCCCGGTTCCCATCGATGGTCGCGGGCGCAATGATCGTACTCGCGTTATTCGACATCTGGAGCCGATCCAACCTGCCGGGTGCCAAACTGGTCGGAACCTTCGGTGGCACGAGTTTTCGGCAACGCGAAATGATGCACAATCCGCGTTTCTTGGAGCAACTCGAATGTGTCGGCTGGATCGCGGGCGCATTTGTACTGATGGCAACGGTCGGGCTGCTGGCTGCGTCGCCGATCTTTTGCGCTGCTTTCGTGCGCCTGCGTGGTCGACGCTCGGTAATTGTATCCGCGGGGATCGGGTTGGGCGTGCTGGCGTTTCAGTTCATCGTCTTCGAATGGGCACTCGATTATGAACTTTATCGAGGATTGGCATTTACCAAGGGAGGCGTTTCCGCGTGGTGACGCTGTAAAAACCAGAAACTGGGAGGAACTAAAATGAAGAATATACTAGCGACCGGCATCGCCGCCGTTGCCCTTGTCACCGGGGGTGCCGCGATGGCCGAGTATCCTGTGGACAACAACATCACGTTTGTCATCCCCTACAGCCCCGGCGGCGGTTTTGACACGATTGTTCGCCAATTCGCACCCGCTTTGGAAGAAGCCATGGGAACCACGGTTGTACCCGAAAATATTTCGGGCGCTGGTGGCTCTCGTGGTGGTCAGGCGGTGCACCGGGCGGACGCTGATGGCTATACAATCGGCATCTACAATATCCCCGGCCTGACTGTGAACGAAGTAACGGGTCGCGATCAGGGCTTTGCGCTGAGTGAAGTAACCTGGATCGCCAACCTTGCCGTTGCGCGTTATGGGCTTGCGGTTGCGGCCAACAGCGACATCAATTCGGTCGAGGACCTGTGTTCCAAAGGCAGCCCGGCAAAGCTGTCGGATACTGGTGCGACCTCCACCGCATCAGTGACCACGCGGATCTCCTTTGGGATCATGGGCTGCGACATCGTTGATGTGACCGGCTATTCGGGGTCCAACGACGCAATGATCGCGGTGATCAGTGGTGAGGTTGATGCAACCATCAAGCCGGTCTCATCGCTGAAGAAGTACCTGCGAGAGTCCGGTTCGGGCGACCTTAAGCTGATCCTGACTCTAACCGAGGACGAAGTCGTGCCGGGTGTGCCGACTGTGGCCGATATCGGTCATCCTGAATTGGCGAAGTTTACCCTGAACCGCGTCATCGGTGGCCCTCCCGGCATGCCGGCGGACGTTGTTGCCGCTATCGAAAATGGTCTTCGCGCTGCCTCTGAAAGCGACGCCGTTACGTCCTGGGCCGATGGTGCCGGGGTCGAGCTTGGTTTCATGGGAGCAACAGAAACTGCGGCCATGATGGATGATCTTGCGACTTTCTACCAAGAATACAAAGATCTGGCCGCCGCTCCTGAGTGATCACATCGGCGCGCTTCCTTCGGGTAGCGCGCCGCATCAAGGGACCACTACATGGGCCTCGACACCCTGATTGACGCTTCTCTGGCGATCCTGAATGGCGGTAGCCTGGCCTACCTGGCAGCTGGCGTTTTGCTGGGGCTGACCTTTGGAGTTATTCCTGGATTGGGTGGGACGACTGCGTTGGCGCTGCTAATCCCGGTCACCTACACGCTTGCGCCGCTGGATGCGATGTATCTGGCGGGCGGCGTCATGGGGGCGACCTCTTTTGGCGGCTCAATTTCGGCGATCTTGCTGAATACCCCCGGCACCGCGCCCAATGCGGCGACCACATTCGACGGTTACCCGCTTGCACGACAAGGCAAGGCCGGGCTGGCGATCGGGGCATCGGCCACATCCTCGGCTCTTGGCGGGCTGATCGGGCTGTTCACGCTGCTGCTGTTCATCCCAGTGGCGCGCGAGGTCGTGTTGAGCTTCGGCTCATCCGAGTTTTTTCTTCTGACGATTCTGGGCCTCGCCGCCATTGCCGTGTCTGTGAAAGGCAAGCTGTTGCGCGGGCTGGTGGCCGCCTGTCTTGGGCTATTGATCGCATTTACCGGGGCAAACCAATTCAACGGCCACACCAGATTCACTGGCGGAATTGACTACCTTTGGGACGGCATCCCGTTGGTCCCTGCCCTGACCGGCCTTTTCGCCATCAGCCAGATGATCGAACTGGCGCTGAAAGGTGGCTCGGTTGCGGACGAAGCCTCTCGGCTTGAAGCGGCAAAAATGAAAATTTCAGGTGTCGGCGAAGGCATCTTCGCTGTGTTCAGAAACTGGCCTGTGTTGCTGCGCGGATCAGTGATCGGAACGTTGATCGGCGCCATTCCCGGCCTTGGCGGCACGGTTGCTGCATTTCTCAGCTATTCCTCAACCGCACAGACGGCCAAGGATCGTGAGACCTTTGGCAAGGGCAATATCAAGGGTGTCATCGCGCCAGAGTCCGCCAACAATGCCAAGGACGGAGGATCGCTGATCCCCACGGTGGCATTCGGAATTCCAGGCAGCGCGGAAACTGCAATCTTCCTTGGAATTCTAGTTCTGCACGGTATCGAGCCCGGCCCGCAGATTTTACTGCAAAACGAAAAAGAGATCTACGGGCTGATCGTTGCACTAACAGCCTCGGCCGTCGGAGCGTCCATTTTGGGCCTGATCTTTGCGCGTTTGCTGGTCCTGATAACCCGGATCGACGTCAATATCGTCGTGCCGGTCGTGGTCACGCTGTCGCTGACCGGTGTTTACGTACTGGAGGGGCGCATGGCTGATGTGCTGTGCGCGCTGTTGATGGGGATACTCGGGTATCTGATGATCCGTTTTGATTATCCGCGCCTGACGCTGGTAATCGCCTTTGTATTGGGTGAGATTGCCGAACGCTCGTTCCATCAGGTTCGCCTGATCTCGGATGGTCAGGTTGTGGAATACATGCTGAGCCGCCCGGTATCGGTTCTGCTGATCTTGGCCACGGTGGTCACGTTTTTCCTGCCCGCGATGCGCAAGCTGCGCTGGTGGCGACAAACCGGCACAGCGGAATGAGCGAACTTGGTCGCTGGGAAGGTCGTTTTGCCAGCGATGACTACGTCTTTGGAAAGGCGCCGAACGCATTCCTGGCGCGCCAACGACCACTGTTGCAGGCCGGTATGACCGCATTGTCAATTGCTGACGGGTGAGGGTCGCAACGGTGTCTGGCTGGCCGAGCAGGGATTGGACTGTGCTGGCCCAAGATTTCTCGCCGAATGCTCAGGCTAAGGCGCGCAAAACTTGCCGACGAACGTGGTGTATCTCTCAATTTCGAATTGTCAGATCTCACTGCCCGCGAGTGGGAGAAAGATCAATATGACGTCGTTGTCGGAATTTTCTTCCAGTTCCTTGCGCCAACCGACCGCGCAAGCGTCTTCGAAGGCATTCGCCGGACCGTAAGGCCCGGCGGGCTGGTTCTGATCGAAGGTTATGGCCTTGGGCAAATAGAATATGGGACCGGTGGTCCGAAAACCCGAGAGAAACTCTATACAGAAGACCTGCTGCGACGTGCCTTCGCAGACTTCAGCGATGTGCAGATCACCGCATATGACGCCGGCATTTCGGAAGGGCCGGGCCACGATGGCATGTCCGCCTTGGTGGATATGGTCGCTCGGCGATAGGGGACAGTGGTTGACCGGGTTCCGGAAAATCTCGCCGCTGCTAGCGGGTTCCGCATAGGGGAATTTCGTTCCGCTTTTCTTGCCCTCATACATCGCGTCGTGGGAAGATCAGACATGGACAAAAAACCCGAAAACTCCCCCGACGACGAGGCCGAGATCGGCCCCGCAGGACATTACCACAGCCAGAAAGACCGCATCTTCGTGCGCGCCATTCAGGGTGAATATAATCTGCAATGGGAACTGGATCGGCTGCGCGCAATGCCACGCGTTCGCAAAGCCAAAGAGATCAAGTTCGGTCGACGGCCCACAGGCGTATTCCCGTCACTATGTCGAACCCAAGGACGGCATCAGCCAGCTGTTTCACCTGCATCTGGAAGAATACGGGCCAGGCGGCAGAAGCCAGAAGCACGGCCATGTGAACGAAGCTGCGTTCTACATCCTCGACGGCGAGGGATACGAGATTCACGACAATATCCGGTATGACTGGAAGGCCGGGGATGTCGCGATTGTGCACAACAATTGCGTTCACCAGCACTTCAATGCCTCGGACACCAAGCCGGCGCGCGCTCTTGTTTTGAAGACCAAACCGATGTTCGTCTTTATGAATATGCTGTTTCAGAAAACGGTTATACCGCGCGATACCGTTGCAGCGCCCGGCGGTGAAGACTTCGAGGTGCGCGAAGAAGAAGAAGACCACAATCATCCTGAAGGGGGCTATTGATGGCCTGGGGTGAGACATCTGCCTGGATCGACGGCACAGACAATCAGCCGCTGTATCAGGACCTTCTGGACGATGCCGCCGCCCGTCCGGGCCGCGATGCCGAGCGCAAGAAGACTGTCAGCCCGCAGGAAATGCCCTGGGAAATGTCGCGCCAAGGTCTGTTGAAGCACCTAATCAACGAGAACATGAACACCCGGATGGAAACGGTCGATGCCTACATGCAGATCGTGCCGCCGGGGTCAAAGTCTGGCAAGCATCGGCATCTGGCCGAAGAATGCCTCTATGTGCTTGAAGGTAACGGCTATGATCTGCATCAGGATTGCGACGTCGAAATCACCGATGAATACTTCTGGAAGCCACAGGAAAAAGTCTCACGTTGGGAGTATGAAGCGGGCGATGTGATCTACATACCACCCAATACGATTCATCAACATTTCAACGCCGATCCTGACCGCCCGCTCAGACTGATTTCCTGCATCAACCGTATTTTCAAGCAATGCGGTTTGAACGACCTGGAGCAGATCGAGGATGCGCCGGAGTATGATCCGTCGGTCACTCTCGGCCCCGAGACGATCCGCGATTATTTGACCCGGCGCTAGTCATTGCTGGGACCCCTACTTGCGCTTGGCTCGGCAGCGCTTTTTGGGCTGAACAGCGCGGCGGCACGCCGAGGTGTGCTGAAAGGCACCGTCCTTCAGGGGCTGGCGATCACGGTCCCCCTGGGCATCCCCATTTTACTTCCCGCCGCGCTGATCCTGGGCGGGTTTGGCGCAATGCTGGACTGGTCACCAGCAACCTTTGGCTGGATGATCCCCGCCGGAGTGGTTCATTTCGTCATCGGGCGCTACGGCAATTACCGCGCTTCACAAGCCTTGGGCGCGACCCTGTCAACACCGATCCAGCAAACCGGGATTCTGGTCGCACTGGCGCTTGCCTTTGTCTTTTTGGGGGAAACGATCAACTCCGTGAACCTGTTGGGTATCGCGCTCATCCTGTTCGGGCCGATGTTGCTGATCAAACGTCGGAAATCTGTTGAAAAATCCGGGCAACGCAAGGGGTTTGAACCGGACTACGGACCCGGACTTTTTTGGGGTGCTGTTGGTGCTATCGGACACGGCACCAGTCCCTTGTTTATTGCGCTCGGTTTGGGAGAGGCCGGAACCCTTGCCGACAGCGCCGCGGGCGGCCTTGTCTCCTACGTCGCTGCGACGGTTGTGGTGCTGGCTATGGTCGCGGCAGCCGGGGGGCGCGGCTACATGAGCAACCTCGACCGGTCTTCGTCCAACTGGTTTGTGCTGTCGGCACTGGCTGTGGGGCTATCGCAGTTGTTGCGATATATGGCGTTTGCCGTCGCACCAATCTCGGTCGTCGTGCCAATTCAGCGTCTCAGTGCGGTGTTCCGGATCTTGTTCGGTGCCGCGATCAACCGCGAGAATGAAGTCTTCGACCCGTTTGTAATCGCCACGATCCTCCTGTCCATTCTGGGGGCGGCTGCATTGGTGATTGAGACGCAATTTCTGCTGGACTGGCTTGGACTGGCCGGACGCGATCATTGGCTAGGGAGACCGCTGTTTTGATTGGCCAGTTTCCACCCGGTCTCAGACCCGCATCTTGCCTGAGGTTTGCTCCCTGCTTACCGCATCCAACCCTGCTTTTCGCCGTTCTGGACGGGACGACAGAATCGGCGTTCCCAATCGAACTCGAACGGTTGGCGGCCGACATTCATGGCGGCAATGCCCAGTCGCCGGAACACGAGGATTCAAAGCGATGATCCATGAAACAAAGGCGCTTGCGACAAGTCAGATCGGCTGCTTAACTCACATTCGATGCGCAATAAACCTGCCACATCAATCAGTCATCAGTCCCAAATCATCCGACGGCGGACAATTGATGCGCGAAGCCTGCAACCCGGTCAGGAATTGATATGACGAGACTGCCATTGACCATTGCGACGACCGACTACGACCACTTCCGCGACATCCGAACAGGTGTTGTCCAGCCTGAAGGAATTGACCTCAACTGGTTCCTTTTGGGCCACCATGAGTGTTTTGCGCGGATGACAGCAAACCGCGAATTCGACCTTTCGGAGATGTCCTTCGCCAAGTTTGCAACTCAGGTGACGCGCAAAGACAGTGACCTGATTGGTCTGCCGGTGATCTGCTCGCGTTTGTTCCGGTTCTCGTCTTTTTACGTGAACCGCAAATCCGGCATCAAGACGATCGCGGACCTTTACGGGAAATCGGTTGGGAGCCCGGAATGGGCGCACTCTGCGGCTGTCTGGATGCGTGGCTGGATGCAGAATGATCTTGGCATGGACATGTCCCGGATCAAATGGGTGCAGGCCGGAGCCAATGCGCCGGGGCGCGAGGAGAAGGTCGAGCTGAACCTGCCGGACGGGATCGAGATTACCCGCGTCAAAGAGAAGTCATTGTCTGAAATGCTCGCCTCGGGCGACTTGGATTGCGCCATCATCGCCCGCCCGCCGACCTGTTTTCTGGAGGACCACCCGGATGTCATCCGGCTGTTCCCGGACTTTGTTGAACGCGAAGAGGCGCAATATTCGGAAACCGGCATCTGGCCGATCATGCATATCGTCGCGATGAAAAAGTCGGTTCATGACGCGCATCCGTGGGTTGCCCGCAACATGTTGAATGCTTTTGAAGACAGCAAACGGCGCAGTGTTGAGCGTTTGCTGGACCCGGCCGTGTCACGCTATCCGCTGGCGTGGCTGTCATCCTATGGTCGCAAGATGCAGGAGGTTTTCGGCAAGGACCCGTTTCCATTCGGCGTCGAAGCAAACCGAAAAACATGGGAGATGATGGGCCTGTATACCTTCCAGCAGGGCATTGCACATCACCAGTTCACACCTGAAGACATCTTCCCCGCCAGCGTCGCCACCAAGGTGATCATCTGATGTCCGCCAGCGGAGGCCCTGTCCCGGCCCAGCGCATTGCTGATGTCGCAGCGGCGGCCCGTATCCTTGCAGCGCGGGGCGTTGTCGATGGATTTGGCCATGTTTCGATGCGTCACCCGGATGCACCGCAGCGCTATCTGATGTCGCGCGCCCTGGCACCGGCGCTGGTGACGCCCGACGACATCGTCGAGTATGACCTTGATAGCGAAGCATGCGACCCGGATGCTCCGAAGGGCTTCCTCGAACGCTTTATTCACGGGCAGATCTACGCCGCGCGGCCCGATATCGGCGCGGTGGTTCACAGTCACTCGCCTTCGGTCATCCCCTTCGGCCTCACCAAAGCGCCGATGCAGGCGTGCTTTCACAACGCGGCCTTCCTGGCGCAGGGCGTGCCGGTCTTTGACATCGCCAAAGATCACGGCGCGACCGATATGCTGGTGTCCGACAACGACAAGGGCGTCGCTTTGGCCGAATGCCTTGCCGACAAACCCGTTGCCCTGATGCGGGCGCATGGATCTGTCGCATGCGGGCCATCGCTGGAGGTCGCCGTTTTTCGCGCCGTCTACACCGAAGTCAGCGCGCGGGTTCAGCATTGGGCGCTCGCACTGGCCGAAGACGGCGAAGAATTGGCAGCACTTTCCGAGGAAGAGGGTCGGCTGGCCGACATTCCGAACCAGACAGCGGGCATGCGAGCCTGGGACTTGTGGCGCGCCGAAATACGCGATCAGGCAGGGTGGTAGGATGAGCGATAAGGATGATCTGGCCCTGTGCCTGCGGATGCTCGAACATCAGGGCATCATTGACTATAACGGTCACGCGTCGATCCGCTGCGAAGGCGGCATGTTGATAAATGTGGGCAGCTCTCAGCGCAATCGCCTGACGGCTGATGATATCTGCACCGTCGATCTGGATGGCCGTTTGATCGAGGGCAAAGGCAAGCCGCCGCTGGAGTTCCACCTGCACGCCGGAATCTACAAGGCGCGGCCGGATGTCGGCGCAATCGTTCACGCTCATCCGCAGTGGTCCACCTATCTGACGATGACGGGCAATGAGTATCTGCCGGTTTTCGCGCAAGGAACGCTTGTTCACCCGGTGCCGGTGCTGGACACGCCGGATTCGATCAATTCGCCCGAGATGTCGGCCCGTCTGAACGCGGTAATGGGTGCTTGTCCTGCTGCGCTGATGAAATCCCATGGTGCCGTGACGGTTGGCGCCGATATTTCCGAGGCGTTTGTGCTGATCAACTACCTCGAAGAAAACGCCCACCGCCAATACATGGCGATGCAGTTGGGAACGCCTTATGTGTTCTCCGAAACCGAAATCGAGGCGGCACGCAAGAAGCTGTGGAACCCCGGACTGTTCCGTCGCACCTGGGACCATTTCGCCGCCAAACTGGAAGACGCATGATCGATCAGACGTTTCACTTGATCGGCGTCATGGGTTGGCCGGTGATGCATTCCCGCTCTCCATTGATGCATAACTACTGGTTCGACCAAAGCGGCCTGCCGGGGAAGTACGTTTATTTGCCCCTACCACCTGACCGTCTGCCGGCGGCGCTGCGCGCCCTTCCCGCGTTGAACTTTGCCGGGTGCAATCTGACGATCCCGCACAAACTGCACGCGATGGAGATCGTCGACGAAGTGGACGAGGTTGCCCGTAAGATCGGCGCGATTAGTTGCGTGGTCGTGCGAGACGACGGCAGCCTTTGGGGCACCAACAACGACTGGCGCGGATTCCTTGGCAATCTCAAGCAGTCCGTGCCGGGTTGGCGGGCAGATGCCGGCATTGCCACGGTTATTGGTGCCGGCGGCGGCGCGCGCGCCATTTGCCACGCGCTGCTGTTGGAAGGTGCGCCCGAAATACGTCTGGTCAATCGCACCCCGGTTCGCGCCGAGGAACTGGCCGAGGATATCGGTGGCCCGATCACCATTCTGCGATGGGATCAGCGCCATGAAGCGCTCGACGGAGCAACGATTATCGTCAACACGACATCGCTGGGGATGGTCGGCCAGCCTGCGCTGGATCTGAGTCTTGACGCTTTGGCACTCGATGCGGTCGCGGCGGATATCATCTACACGCCGCTGGAAACACCGTTTCTTGCGGCGGCAAAGGCACGCGGCAACAAAACGGTTGGCGGGCTGGGAATGCTGTTGCACCAGGGGCCGCCCGCCTGGAAATTGTGGTTCGACGTAACCGCCACGGTAACCCCGGATTTGCGGGCGTTAATGGAAGCCAGCATCGCCGGCGACGCATAGAAGAGGTACTCGATGACAACCGACCAAGACCTGATCACGGGCCGCATGCTGATCGGTGGCGCCTTCGTTGAAAGCCAAAGCGGCAACTGGCGCGACACGATCAATCCGGCGACCGAGGAGCTGATCGGCCGTGTGCCAGAGGGAAGTGCAGCCGATGTTGAGGCCGCATACGAAGCCGCTGCCGCCGCGCAACCAGCCTGGACGGCGCTCGACATGGCCGAACGCGCCGACTACCTCAATCGATTGGGCGATGCGATTGCGGCGCGCACACAAGACCTCGCCCGGCTCGAGGCGATCGACACCGGCAATACGATCGGCAAGATGGTCGCAGACGTAGAGAAAGCCGTCGAACGCATCCGACTGGCCGCCGGACTGGGTATGGAGTTGAAGGGCGAGACGATCCCGTCGACTACTGCGGGTCTTCACTTCACGTTACGCACGCCCTACGGCGTCGTTGGGCGGATTATTCCGTTCAACCACCCCTTCGGGTTTGCCGCGTCCCGCCTGGCCAGCGCAATCATCCCCGGCAACACGATCATCATCAAACCCTGCGAAACCAGCCCGCTGTCTGCCTGTGTGCTCGGTGAGATTGTGAACGATGTGTTGCCAGCAGGGGTCGTCAATATCGTGACCGGCGGTCCGGCAACCGGCGAGGCCATCGTCCGACACCCGAAAATCAAACGCATCGCCTTCATCGGCCACGCCGCAACCGGCATGGCGATCCAGCGGGCCGCGGCCGAAGTGGCCGTCAAGCACGTAACGCTGGAACTCGGCGGCAAGAATCCGATGATTATCTGCCCGGATGCGGATCTGGAAAAAGCCGGGGCGGCTGCGGTCAGAGGCATGAATTTCGCCTGGCAGGGGCAATCCTGCGGATCAACCTCTCGACTGATGCTGCATGAGGACGTTTACGATACCGTGCTGCCCATGGTGCTGGATCGCATCGGAAAAATGCGCGCGGGCGATCCGCTGGACCCGAAATCCTCGATGGGCCCGATGAACTCGAAAATGCAGCACGACAAGACACTGCGCTATATCGAGATTGCAAAGGAAGACGGCGCAACTTTGGTGGCTGGTGGCAAACGACCCGAGGGTGCTGCGTTCGAGAAAGGCTTTTGGGTTGAACCAACGGTTTTTGCCGATGTGACGATGGATATGCGCATCGCCAAAGAAGAGGTTTTCGGCCCGGTTCTGTCCGTTCTGAAATGGCGTGAGGTGGACGAGGTCATCGAGATGGCAAATGCCATCGACCTGGGGCTTACAGCGTCGATCTGGACCCATGATCTGGACCTGGCCCTGCGCTTCACACGCGAGATCGAGGCTGGTTACATCTGGGTCAACGGCACCGGCACGCATTTCCGCAATGTCCCGCATGGCGGCTTCAAGAACAGCGGCACCGGGCGCGAAGAAGGGCTGGATGAATTGCTGAGCTATACCGAGGTCAAAGCCGTCAATATTCTGGCGGGATAGTGCGGCTGGCCCGCAACCTGCCGACGATATCACGGTGGTTGGGCGGTCGCATCAGTAGGTGTCGGTTGCCGCCACACTTACATCAAGCAATGCCTGTCGCCGCTCGGTCCGGACAACCTCCAGCGCGCGCGCCAGCGCGTCCGGCAAGTCCGCTGCAGTGTCAACTCGCTCGGCATATGCTCGGCTGGCTTTTGCAACTGCGCAGAAATCCGGCAACGGGCTGAGCGATGTGAGCGGCATTTGGTTCATCCGAACCGCTTCACCGTCCGGGTATCCTCGGAGAACAGACCGGCGGACCGCATTCCACATCCCATTGTTCTTGATGATGGTCAGGACTGGCAGGTCGAGCGCTTCGGCAATCTGATGGCAGGCCACCGGGTTGGCAAACATATATGATCCGTCGCCAATGCAGGCGATCACCAGCCGGTCGCGGTCGGCCAGTTGCGCCCCGAGCGCTGCAGGCAATGCCCACCCAAGACCACCAGAATGTGGGTTTGAAAACAATTGGTTGGGCCTGATGAGCGCCATGAAATCGGGGATCAGTCCAAGTTCGTTGAAGGCAACCGCGCCGTCGTCCATGACGTCCGACACACAGCGACTTAACCAGGCCGGAGACATCGGTGCCCCCTGCCCCAATTTGACGCTGGCGACGCGTTTGGCGTCGGCGCGGCGTGTGACGGCACGGTCGGAAATACCTTTCCGTCTGTCATCAACCGAAGGCGCAGAACGACCCGATGAAATCAACGCCGCAAGCGCGTGACGCGGGTCCGATGTAATCGACAAATCGCAGCGATATCCGCGCACGGGCATCCGCGCAAACTGCGGGTCCGGCCC
This sequence comes from uncultured Paracoccaceae bacterium, assembly GCA_943787785.1. Taxonomy (GTDB): domain Bacteria; phylum Pseudomonadota; class Alphaproteobacteria; order Rhodobacterales; family Rhodobacteraceae; genus WLWX01. The sequence continues at coordinate 195,076 of CALSNT010000018.1, forward strand.
GATATGAACGATCCGCGCATCTTGTGGCGGAGGTGATACGCCTTCGATCCATGGCACACCGCTGTCCAGAACGATGACCAGATCCGCGCCTTCAAGTCCGGCTTTTGGATCGTACCCCAGATGCGCCGGGTCGTTGGACCCCAGCACATTTCGCAGGCTGAAGGGTTCCACGATGCCAAGTCCGAACTGCTGCGCGACTTGCGACAGGACAGGGCCAAGTTCGCCAGCTGGGTCGCCGCGCTGGCACAAAACGACCGGCAGTCGTGCCTGCGCGATCCACGTCGCCAGTTGCTCGATCGAGTTGTGATCTGGCAGCGCCGGGTTAGTCCGTGCTGGTGCTGGCGCATTTCTGAACCCGTCCGGAAGGTGTTCTACCAGCGGTTCGCTCGGCAGGCTGACAAAGACCGGGCCTTCCGGCGCGGCGGTGGCAATCCCATGCGCACGCTTGATGATCGTATCGGCTTGCTCCGGATAGCGGATTTCGTAGGTGAACTTCGTGACGTCGCGCACCAGGGACGTCTGGTCGTACATCTCTTGCCCGTATTGGATCGGGGTCTTCCGTCCCCCGGGCCGACCGGTTTCGGTGATCGGCGTGCGCCCGGACAACACGATCATTGGAATATTGTCGGACGCCGCGTTGATCACCCCCATCGCAGCATTTGCCAAACCGACGTTGACGTGGACCATCACGGCTTGTGCCTGCCCGGTCACCAGCCAGAACCCATGCGCCATCGCAACTGCAGCCGTTTCATGCGGGATGGTGACAGGTTGGGGAACCTGATCGGCTGGCAGCTTCGCCAGCGCCTCAATAATCGCCGGAAAATCCGTCCCGGCATTCGCGAATAGATAACTGACGCCGCAGTCGCCAAGTGCTGTCAACAACGCCTCGGCCCCAGTTTGGAGAATGCTTTTAGATTGAGTCATCCGGCCCCACCATCTGTTCTTGATATTCAATTCCGAGGCCGTAAAGTCAAAGCCAATCTCAATAGTCGGGATTCCGACACTGGTTGAGAGTATGGGAGGAGACCTACAATGAACAAGATCATAACTGCCACGGTCCTGATGGCGGGCCTTTGCGCCGGAACACTGGCCTCGGCACAGCAAAGTGTCGGAATCGCGACATCCAACCCCGGTTCGCTGTTCCACAACATCGGTACCGCAGTTGCAAACGCGGCCAATGCGGGCGGGCTGAACACCACAATCCAACCTGCCACCAGCCCGAACCAGTTCATCCCCTTTGTCGATCAGGGTGGCATCGAGTTTGGCGTCGCGAACCTGCAAGAGGTGAATTATTCCATCACTGGCGAGGCTTGGTGGAACGGTGTGAAGAACGAAAACATACGTGTCGTTGCCCATCTGATGCCCTTGGTCGAGGCGATTTTCGTACGCAAGGACAGTGACATCATGAAGGTTTCGGACCTGAAGGGGTTGCCGATGACCGATGGCTACACTGCGCAGAACACGATCCTGCCGCAGCTGTCAGCCTTCTATTCCACGGCCGGGATGACCCGCGACGACGTCGAAAAGGTCTCTGTCGCGTCCGTGGTCGCGGGTGCCGCGGCATTTATGGCAGGCGACACGGTTGGTTTCATATTCGCCCACGGCGCAGGCAAGGTGCGTGAAGCGGACGCTGCAGTTGGCGGTTTGCGGGCACTTGGGGTCGAGGATGACAGCGATGCCGCCCTGGCGGCTGCGCGCGAACACTGGCCGACTGCATTTTTCATGACACTCCCGGAAGGCCTAATGCCCGGCGTGCTGGAAGACACGACCTATATCGCCTTCCCGCAGGTGATCTTCACCCATGCTGGTGCTTCGGACGAGGCTGTATATGCAATGGCCAAGGCGATGTACGAAAACGCGCAAGTCATGGCCGACACATTCCCCCCATTCCGGGCCTTCAAACCCGAAAACATGAAGGGCGACCCGGGCATAGCCGAGTTCCACCCCGGCGCATTGAAATTCTTTGAAGAAGTCGGCCTGAACTAGAGCCTGATCCGGTCAATGGCCGACGACTTAGAAAACCAGAGGGGGGCCGTGCGCGGCCTCCCTTATGCTGTGGCGCGCCCCGTGGCGGATACGCTGGCCTCAGCCATGGTAATCATTGCTGTCGGCTGGGCGCTGTCGCTGCAACGTCGGATCGGCCTTGATCTTTACCCGCAACAGTTCTTTGCGGCGATTCTGTTCTGTACCGTGCCGCTGGCCTATCTGACGCTGCCCGCCCGACGTGGCCAAAGCCGCGATGCCGTCCCTTGGGTCGATGTCGCTTTGGCACTGATCGCAATGGGCGCGATCGGCTTTGTCGCCGTCGAATACCCGCGTCTTGTTCTGATGATCTTCTCGCGCCCGCCCGAGATCTGGATACCCGGTATTCTGATCATCCTGCTGCTGCTGGAGGCACTGCGGCGCGCCACCGGCTGGGCGCTGGTCCTGATCATCCTTACCTTCCTGCTCTATGCGCTGTTCGGGGATGTTTTTCCCGGTCGCCTGCAGGGGCGACCACAGAACTGGCAGCTTTTGGCAGGCTATATGGCCGTCGATTCCAATGGCATCCTCGGGTTGCCAATCTCGGTCGCCTCAACCGTCGTGGTCTCGTTCATTCTGTTTGGCGTCCTGCTTGGCATCACCGGCGGCTCGCAATTCTTCACTGACGCGGCGATGCTTGGCATGGGCCGCTTCCGAGGCGGTTCGATGAAAATCGCCGTCGTCGCATCCGGCCTATTCGGGTCAATCTCGGGCTCGGCCGTGGCAAATGTTGCCGCCACCGGCGTCGTGACAATCCCGATGATCAAGCGCGATGGCTATCCAGCCCACAAAGCCGGGGCAATCGAGGCCGTCGCTTCGACCGGCGGGCAGTTGATGCCACCGGTGATGGGTGCTTCGGCGTTTCTGATGGCCGAGTTTCTGGCTATCCCCTATTCTCAAATCGTGCTTGCCGCGTTGGTACCTGCGATCCTGTACTACATTGCGCTGTTCATTCAGGCTGATCTTGAAGCTGCGAAACTTGGCATCGCCCCGGTCCCGCGTGATCAGATGCCATCGGGACGCAAGGTCATTGTCGGGGTTCACTTCGCCTTTGCCTTCGCGCTGCTGATCTATTTGCTGTTCTGGCAACGCTATCAACCGGAACGCGCCGCTTTTTGGGCCGCGTTGGTCCTGTGTGCCAGCGCCTTGCTGATCGGCTATCAGGGAAGGCGACCGAGTGTGATGGATATCTTGCGCGGCATCCCTAGAACCGGACATTCTGTGCTGGAGATCCTGCTGATCTCGGCCGCTGCCGGGATCGTCATCGGTGTGCTGAATGTCACCGGCCTCAGCTTCAATCTGACTTACCTGCTGGTGCAGGTTGGTGGTGGCAGCGCGATCGCGCTGTTGGGCCTGTCGGCTATCGTCTGCGTGATACTCGGCATGGGCCTGCCCACACTCGGCGTCTACGTTTTGCTAGCCGCACTGGTAGCCCCTGCCCTTGTGCAGGTCGGGATCGAGCCCATCGCCGCCCATCTTTACGTTCTCTACTTCGGCATGATGTCGATGATCACCCCGCCGATCGCCCTGGCAGCGTTTGCAGCCGCCTCGATTGCCATGGCCCCGGCAATGGCGACGGGCTGGGCGGCAATGCGGTTCGGCTGGTCAGCTTACGTGATCCCGGTACTGTTCGCTTTCTCGCCAAGCCTGATCCTGATCGGCGAAACGACCGAGATCATCTTTGCTGTTACAACAGCAGGTATTGGAGTCTGGTTGGTTTCATCGGCGCTGGCCGGTTATTTTACCGGGCCGCTGACCCCGTCCCGCCGGTTCCTCTTTGCATTGGCCGGACTGCTTACCCTGATACCGTCAGGCGCTTTTCCCGGCGCCGTCGTGACCGACATTCTGGGTATTTCGCTGGGCGCAATTCTGTTGGCAGTTGACGTAATCGCGACGCGGCGAAACCGCGTGGCCGAGGTGGGCGGATGACCAGCGTATCTGGATCAGGCGAACGCATCCTCGCTATTCTCGACTTGTTCTCGGAAGATCGCCCTGAGTGGCAACCAGACGAAATGATGCGCCAACTGGGGTATTCACGCACGACGCTCTATCGCTATCTGAAGACCTTGAAGGACGCAGGCTATCTGGTGTCGCTGCCCTATTCCGGATTCGTGCTTGGGCCCCGGGTGACCGAGCTGGATTTCCTGATGCGACGCTCAGATCCGATGATCGACGCTGGCGCGCCGCACCTGAAGCAGTTGGCAGCACGGTTTCCGAGTTCGGTCTTTCTGGTTCGATGGTACGGGCGAAAACTTTTGTGCATTGCATCAGAAGTCTCGGCCAGTCAGCCGTTGACCAGCTATCCGCGCGGTCGGCCCATGCCACTAGGCCGTGGCGCGATCAGCCGGGCAATCGTGGCGTTTTTGCCAACGCGGGAACGGCGCGCATTGGTCACAGATTTCCTCGATACGTTTGTGCAAACTGGTCAGGGCGAGACGGTTGAAGATGTGCTTGCAACGCTGCGCCGTGTGCGGCGTGACGGGCACGCGACCGCGAAGGGCGAGGTAACGCCCGGTGTCATCGGCGTGGCCGCACCAATTTTGGCAGGCGACAGCTCTCCGCTCGGCGCGCTCTGCCTGACCAGCGATGCACGCGACGTCATCCCGCCCACGTTAAAGTCAATCGAAACGGACGTGCAACGCGCGGCCGCGGCGGTTTCAGCCCAACTTGGTTTCACCATTACACCCATGCAATCCATCGCCTGAAGGAACACCCACATGCGGAAAATCGACGTCTTTACCCATATCTGGCCAAAGCCATACCACCAGGCGATCATCGACGAGGTCGGCAGCACGACCGACATCACCCGGCGATCAGAAGCCGTGCCGATGATGACCGACCTTGACCGGCGGTTTGAGGTGATGGACATGTTCGGCCCGGACTACTGCCAGATCCTGTCCCTTGCCTCGCCGTCTTTCGAGAAGATCGTCGGCAGTGACAAGGCCCCGGCGCTGGCGCGTGTCGGCTCGGACTCGATGGCGGCACTGGTCGATGAGTATCCCGATCGGTTCCCCGGTTTCATCGGCACGGCGATCATGGCCAATCCTGAAAAGATGGTTGCAGATGCCCGGCGCAATATCGAGGAGCTCGGCGCGCTGGGAATGCAGATTTTCACCAATGTCCAGGGCAAGCCGCTGGACCTGCCGGAATTCGAACCGTTTTTTGCTTATATGAACGAGGTCAACAAGCCGGTCTGGATGCACCCTGCGCGCGGGGCGAATTTTCCCGATTATCTGACCGAGAATGAATCGGACTATGAAATCTGGTGGACATTCGGATGGCCATACGAAACCTCGGCGGCGATGGCCCGGATGGTATTCTCGGGCCTGTTTGACCGCTATCCGAACTTGCGGATCATCACGCATCACGCCGGCGGCATGGTGCCCTACTTCGAAGGGCGTGTCGGTGCCGGTTGGGATCAGATGGGTGCCCGCACGACCGATCGCGATCTGGGAGCCACCTTGAAAAAGCTGAAGCGACCACATCTTGAGTATTTCAAAGACTTCTATGCCGACACCGCCACGTTCGGTTCGGGTCGCGCCATAGAACATGCAATCGAATTTTTCGGCGAAGACCGGGTTCTGTTCGCATCGGACGCCCCGTTCGACCCCGAAGGCGGCCCGATGTACATCCGCGACACAATTGCCCGGATTGACGCGCTGAATATCCCGCAGGAGACACGCCAGAAAATCTATCAGGATAATGCGGTTCGCCTGCTGGGGCTGAAACTCTGAGCGGACAACGCTGGCGCTGGTTGCCCTACCGATACGGCACGCCCGGCAAAACGCTGAGGATTTCGAACATCAGATTCGCAGCCGTCAGAGCGGTGTTGCCGGTCAGGTCATAAGGTGGGGACACCTCGACCAGGTCAGCTCCGACGATGTTCAACCCGCGTAGCCCGCGAATGAATTCCATGGCTTGCGGGGTGGTGAGGCCGCCGATTTCCGGGGTGCCGGTGCCGGGCGCATAGGCAGGATCAAGGCTATCGATGTCATAGGTCACATAAACCGGACGGTCCGGGCCGATTGAGGTGCGGATTTTTTCGGCGAGCGGGGTCAGGGATTTGTGCCAAATCTCAGGGGCGAGGACGCAATTGAAGCCCCAGCCTTGCGCTTCGGTAAAGTCCTCGGCGGTGTAACCGGTGCCGCGAAGGCCGACTTGCCAGACATGTTCAGGGGATATCAGACCTTCTTCATATGCGCGGCGAAAGACGGTGCCGTGGGTTTCCTTTTCGCCGAACATCTCGTCGTTGACGTCAGCGTGGGCATCGACGTGGACCAGCGCGACCGGCCCGTGCTTCTTGGCGATGGAACGCAGGACTGGCAGGGTTATCGTGTGGTCGCCACCGATGCTTAGCGGCTTCACGTCATGAGTTAGAAGTTCGTCATAATATGCTGTTATTATTTCAATACTGTCGGCCAGGTTGAACGTATTGATCGGCACGTCACCGATGTCCGCGCAATCCAATGCGTCGAACGGTGCAGCACCGGTCTGAATATGATAAGGGCGGATCATCGCGCTTTCGGAGCGCACTTCTTTCGGTCCGAAGCGGGTGCCGGAACGCCAAGAAGTTCCATGGTCCATCGGGATACCGACGAAGACGACGTCTAAACCAGCCGCACTCTCGACCTGTGGCAGGCGCATGAATGTTCCGGGTCCGGCGAAGCGGGCGAGATCATTGCCGCTGATCGGTTGGTTGGGCATGGGGGGCTCCGTTCAGTCCAGTTTGAATCGCAATCGGGTAAGGTCGTCTGCGACGGTTTTTATAACTGTTTCAAGAGTTTCAGAGATGAAACTAATCTGAAGCTCATCGATTGTTAACGCCGGTGACATGACATTCAGGTGGCCGATCGGGCGCACCATCAGGCCTTGCCCCTCGGCCGCGTCGGCGATCCGGTGCCCTATGTCGATTTCATCTGGCAGCAGTGCCTTGGTCACTTTATTGGCGACAAACTCGACGCAGCCCAGCAGGACTTTACCGCGCACGTCGCCAACCAGCGGCAAGTCGGCCAGCGGTGCGAGAGCCGATTGGAAGACGTCTCCCATCGTGAGTGCGTTGGCCAGCAGTTCCTCGCGCTCAATAATCTCGATATTCTTAAGTGCCGCCGCACAGGCAACCGGGTGACCAGAATAGGTGAACCCAGAGGTATACCAGCGGTCCTCAGAGGCCATAGCCTCCCATATCCGGTCCGAGAAAATAAGTGCACCTATCGGTTGATAACCGGACGATAAGCCCTTGGCACAGCATATCATATCGGGAATCTCGTCGTAGACCGACTCGCTGGCGAACCAGTGGCCGAGGCGCCCGAAGGCGGTCACAACTTCGTCCGCCACCAGTAGGATGTCGTGGCGGTCGCAAACTTCCTTCATCCGGCGCAGATAATCGTCAGGCGGGACCAGAACCCCTCCGGAGGCCTGGATCGGTTCGGCAAAAAATGCCCCGACCCTATCGGCCCCAATCCGGTCGATCTCAGCCTCAAATTCAGCCACCAGCCAGTCGGTGAGGTCGCCCTCGGCCCCGTCTGGCGGGCGGTATTGGTGCGGGGCATTCACATGGCTGATGCCGTCGCTGAGGTAGCGGAATTCCGGCGCGCGGTCGCCGTCGCGCATCCCCATCGACATAGCCGCGAATGTTGAACCGTGATAGGAATGCTGCCGCGCGATCACATGGGTTTTGCCGGGTCGGCCCATTGAAGCCTGTGCGAATGCCACCATGCGGAATGCGGAATCGAGCGCGGTGGATCCTCCGGTCGTCAAATGCACGCGGTTCAGGTCGCCCGGTGCCAGTTCGGCCAGTTTGGCGACAAGCAGCGCGGCGGGACCGTTGGACATATCAACGAAGGTAGAGGAGAACGCCAGCCGCTGCGCCTGATCGCCTATGGCCTGCGCCATTTCGGTACGCCCCAGCCCGATCTGAGTACACCATAGACCCCCGACCGCGTCCAGATACCGGTTGCCCTGATCGTCCCACAGCAACAGCCCGTCACCCTTCACGATAACGCGGCGGTCGGTGCTGCCCTGCATCTGGTTCCACGGGTGCAGATTGTGCGCGTGGTCTAGGGCGGCGAGATCGGCGTTGGTGTCAGTCATAGCGGTTGGGCCTTTTCGACGAGCCGGGCGAAATATGACGCGCCAATGGGGGCGACTGCATCGTTAAAATTGAACGCCGGGTGGTGGCAAAACGGCCCGACGCCCTGCCCCAGAAACGCATAGCAGCCGGGGCGTTCGTTCAGGAAGTAGGCAAAATCCTCGGCTCCCATGTCGGGGGAGCGGTCGGAGATTGTCGACGCCTCGCCGACAACATCCTGCGCGACACTGACCGCAAAGGCCGTCTTGCCGACGTCGTTGATGGTGGCCGGGTAATTTGTGCGGTAGTCGAGTTCCGCCGTACAACCGAAGGCCGCCGCCTGCCCGTCGACAATTTCGGCCATACGCCTGCGCACCATGTCCTGCACCGAGGTGTCGAACGTGCGGACCGTGCCAGCAATTGTCACCTTTTCGGGAATCACATTGGTCGCCGACCCGGCGTTGATCTGTGTGACCGAGATCACCAGTTCGTCCTTGGCGCGCGTGTTGCGGCTGACGATGGTGGAAAACGCCTGCGCAATCGCTAGCGCTGGCGGGATGGGATCGACTGCTTCGTAGGGATAGGCCCCGTGGCCGCCCTGCCCGGTCACGGTGATGAAAAAGTCGTCGACAGCCGCCATAATCCGCCCCGGCGTGGTCGAGATCAGCCCCTCGCCAATCTCGGGATCGCAATGCAGGGCATAGACCTGAGAAATGCCGAACGTGTCGAGGATGCCCTCCTCGACCATGATCCGCCCGCCGCCGACCGATTCCTCGGCAGGCTGGAAGATCAGCGCCACACGGCCCTTGAAATTGCGGGTTTCGGCCATATATCTCGCCGCACCCAGCAGTATCGTCGTATGACCGTCGTGGCCGCAGGAATGGGCAACCCCCGGAGTTTGGCTGGCGTAGGGAACGCCCGTCGTTTCATGGATCGGCAATGCATCCATATCGGCACGCAAGCCGATGGTGGGTCCTGCGCCCTGTCCTTCGATGATCGCAACGACACCGCTGGTTGCGATACCTTCGTGGATTTCCGTAATGCCGAATTCGCGCAGCTTGCCGACCACGAAGGCGGCGGTTTGATGGCACTCCAGGCTCAGCTCAGGATGCGCGTGGAGATGCTGCCGCCAGGCCGCCATATCCGGGGCAAAGTCTCCGATCCGATTGATGATGGGCATGGCTCGACAGTCCGGTGGTTTCGTTGCGATAATGACCCTCTCAGAGACAGCGGGGCGAGGCAATGGGCGATGATCTGATCCGGGATGCGGATGGTGGAATGGAGCGGTTGCGCACGATCATGGCAGCGTTGCGGGACCCGGACGCGGGGTGTCCCTGGGACATCGAGCAGGATTTTGACAGTATTGCGCCCTATACGCTGGAGGAGGCCTACGAGGTTGCGGACGCAATTGCGCAGAAGGATTGGCCGGGGCTAAGCGGAGAGTTGGGCGATCTGTTGTTGCAGGTCGTTTATCACAGCCAGATGGCCGAAGAGGCGGGGCATTTCACCTTCGATGACGTGGTGCGTGGGATTTCCGACAAAATGGTCGATCGGCACCCGCATGTGTTTGGCGATGACAACCGGAACAAGTCCGCCGAACAACAGACAAAGGACTGGGAGGCGGCGAAGGCTGCAGAGCGAGGCACGGCGGGGGTTCTGGATGGTGTGGCGCTGGCCCTGCCCGCCCTGACCCGCGCGGTAAAACTGCAGAAACGCGCGGCGCGCGTTGGATTCGACTGGCCATCGACCAGCGAGGTGATTGACAAGATCGCCGAGGAATCGCGCGAATTGGTCGAGGCGCGGGACGGCCTGGGACCGGATGAAGTGGCCGAGGAATTCGGTGACCTGCTGTTCGTGATGGCGAACCTTGCGCGACATCTGAGCGTCGATCCGGAGGAGGCACTGCGCGCCGCCAACAGCAAATTCACGCGCCGGTTCGCGAGTATTGAGGCGGCGCTGGCCGCGCAGGGGAAGACACCGGCGGAGTCCGATCTGGCCGAGATGGATGCGCTATGGGATGCCGCGAAGGCGGGCGAGAAAATACCTGAGTGATTTAATCATCTATTGACCTGACTAAAAGACTCGGATTTATGTAACATGCAAAATCACACTAAGGATGCATGTTATGAACCTCCGCCTTGCCACGTTTGCTTTGATTGTCGCCGCCACCCCTGTCGCGGCCGAAGTGAACATTTACTCGTACCGCCAGCCCGAATTGGTCCAACCCCTGTTGGACGCATTCACCGAGGCGACGGGCATTCAGACCAACGTCGCCTTCCTCGACAAAGGTATGGTGCAGCGTTTGCAGGCCGAAGGCGCGCGTTCGCCTGCAGATGTAATCCTGACTTCGGACATTTCGCGCCTGACTGAAGCGGTCGAAGCTGGGGTCACGCAGCCGGTCGATAGCGCGGCAATCGCAGCTGCCATTCCCGCATCGTTGCGCGACCCGAACAATCATTGGTTCGGCCTGACGACGCGCGCGCGCGTCGTCTATGCAAGCCGCGACCGCGTCGCTGATGGCGAGGTGACAACCTACGAAGATCTGGCGGATCCGAAATGGGCGGGCCGGATTTGTACCCGTTCCGGTTTGCACGCCTATAACATCGCATTGACGTCAGCTGTAATCACTCGGGGCGGGGCCGAGGCGGCGCGAGGCTGGTTGGAGGGCCTAAAGGCAAATCTTGCTCGCAAGCCTCAAGGCAACGACCGCGCCCAGGTGAAGGCAATCTGGGCGGGGGAGTGCGATATTTCACTGGGCAACACCTATTACATGGGATTGATGCAGGCTGACCCGGACCAACAGGACTGGGCCAAATCCGTTAGGATCGTTTTCCCCGTGTTTGAGGGCGGCGGAACGCATGTGAATCTCTCTGGTATGGCAATGACTGCCGCGGCGCCGCACCGTGATGACGCGCTTGCGTTGATGGAATTCCTCGCTTCGCCAACGGCGCAGCAGATCTATGGCGCGACGAACTATGAATATCCTGTGACGCCGGGGGTTGCGCCCTCGGACACCGTCGCCGCCTGGGGAACGCTGACCCCGGACACGACGTCACTGGCCGACATCGCGGGCCACCGCCCTGAGGCTCTGCGCCTGACGGAGACGGTTGACTTCGACGGTTAGCCCAAAAAGCCCTACCAACCATCCCTGGTTCATAAATATCCAGGGAGGTCTGGTGGGGCTCGAGACCGGGCTCTGCCCGATTGGCCCTGAAATCGTCCACTCGACGATTTCCAGTTCGGGCCTCACCCCTCCAGCCATTGCCGCCGGCAAGCAACCGCACGATTTTCAATCGAGCGGCCCCGCCGAAACAATGCACCGGGTCTGGCGGGGTGCGATCGGCGTCCATCCGCACCTGGCGCGCGGCGTCGTTTGCGCTGAACCGCTGCCCGTGGCAGGACGGGGCGACCGTCAGAACCGGAGCAGCGTATGCCACCGCGCAAGATCATCATTGATACTGATCCCGGCCAGGACGACGCGGTTGCTATTTTGTTGGCGCTTGCCTCGCCAGAGCTAGAGGTGCTGGCAATTACCGCCGTCGCAGGCAACGTCCCGCTGGACCTTACGCAAAAGAACGCGCGGATCATTTGCGAGTTGGCCGACCGCACTGACATTCCGGTTCATGCAGGGTGCGACCGCCCATTGGCCCGGAAACTGGTAACAGCCGAGCATGTCCACGGCAAAACAGGGCTGGACGGCCCCACCCTGCCGGATCCGGTGATGCCGCTGAGCGGCGGACACGCAGTTGACGCGATCATCGACATTCTGCGACGCGAACCGACGGGATCGGTGACGCTTTGCCCACTGGGACCGCTGACCAATATCGCCACCGCTTTCCAACGCGCACCCGATATCATCGAGCGTGTACAGCAGATCGTTCTGATGGGCGGCGCGTATTTCGAGGTCGGTAACATCACTCCGGCGGCCGAGTTCAACATCTACGTCGATCCGGAGGCGGCGGCGGTTGTCTTTGCCTCCGGTATCGACCTCGTGATCCACTCGCTCGACGTCACCCATAAGGCCTTAACCAGTCGCGCGCGGGTCGAGGCATTTCGCGATTTAGGCTCTCCGGTGGGCAAGGCCGTCGCCGAGTGGACCGACTTCTTCGAACGCTACGATAAGGAAAAATACGGCTCTGAAGGTGCACCGCTGCATGATCCTTGCGTAATCGCCTACCTTCTGAAGCCTGTGCTGTTCACCGGACGGCGCATCAATGTCGAAGTCGAAGTCGACAGCCCGTTGACGCGCGGCATGACCGTCGCCGACTGGTGGGGCGTTACCGACCGGCCCGCCAATGCCCTGTTCATCGGCGACATCGACGACGCCGCCTTTTTTGACCTGCTGACCGAGCGATTGGCACGCCTATGACCGCGATGCGCCTTGCGGGGGTCGATGACCTCGACCGGTTGATGCCGATGGTCGAGGCGTTTCATCGCGAGATGGGGATTGGCAGTGACCCAGTGGATCGCGAGGAGGCGCTGAAACCATTGTTGGATGGCTCGCCCTTTGGGATGATATACCTCGTTGGTCTTGATCGTGCACCGATGGGATATGCCATTGTCACGCTAAGTTGGGCGGTCGAGTTTGGTGGAATGGATGCGTTTCTCGATGAATTCTGGGTACGCCCGGCTGTGCGAGGGCGCGGTATCGGCACCGACATCCTGACGCGTCTGCCGGAAGCGCTCGGCGCGCATGGTGTGAAGGCGATCCATCTGGAAGTGGACCGCGCCGACGAAGCGACGCGGCGGATGTATAACCGCGCGAAGTTTGAGGATCGCGAGCGCTATATGCTGATGACGCGAAAGCTGTGAGCGACGTGAAACGAGATTATTGCCTTCGGCGAGGAAAATTTTGAACCAATGATGGCGCCGGGGTGGGCAATCTGGTCGGTCGTTGCCATATCTGCGTGATGGATCTCGGGTTTTCATTCGATAACAGCTATGGGCGATTGCCTGAGCGGTTTTATACGCGCCAACCTCCGGTCGCTGTGCGCACACCTTCTTTGTTGGCCCTAAATCATGGGTTGGCGGCGGAGTTGGGGTTGGACACCACTGCGTTGCAATCGCCGGACGGTGTTGCGATGCTGGCGGGGAATTCGGTTCCCGCGGGCGCAGATCCGCTGGCGCAGGTCTATGCGGGGCATCAGTTTGGCGGATGGTCGCCTCAACTGGGTGACGGGCGCGCTGTGTTGCTGGGAGAACATGTCGGCGCTGACGGAGCACGGGTTGATATTCAACTGAAAGGCTCCGGGCGGACACCGTATAGCCGGATGGGCGATGGGCGGGCGTGGTTGGGGCCGGTACTGCGGGAGTACATCGTTTCTGAGGCGATGCATGCGTTTGGCATTCCGACGACGCGGGCGCTGGCTGCGGTGGCAACGGGCGAAGTTGTGCAGCGCGAGGCGGGGTTCCCCGGTGCCGTGCTGACGCGTGTGGCAGCCAGCCACATCCGGGTCGGGACGTTCCAGTATTTCGTGGCGCGCCGGGACACCGAGGCGTTGCAGGCGCTGATGGAACATGTGATCGCGCGGCATTATCCTGACGCTGACGGGCCGCTTGGACTGCTTGATGCGGTGGTGGCAGCGCAGGCGGAATTGGTCGCAGGATGGATGTCGCTGGGCTTCATCCACGGGGTAATGAACACTGATAACATGGCAGTCTCGGGTGAGACCATCGACTATGGCCCCTGCGCATTTCAGGACGCCTACGCCCCGGCACGGGTGTTCAGCTCGATCGACCAGCATGGTCGGTACGCCTATAACCAGCAGCCCGGAGTCGCGGCGTGGAACCTGGCGCAACTGGCGACGTCGCTGTTGCCGTTGATGGGCGAACGGGACGCGGCGATTGAAGCGGCAACGGCCAGCGTGCATCGGTTCGAGCCGCTGTTTCAGGCCGCATGGCTGGCGCGGTTTCGCGCCAAGTTGGGACTGGCGCAGGCTGAGGAACGTGATGCGGAGCTGGTGGAAGGATTGCTGGCGGCGATGGCGGCAGGCGGGGCTGATTTTACCAATACGTTCCGGGGATTGTCGGATGGAACGGTGCGGCTGGCCTTTGCGGATGCCGCGCCAATCGACGCGTGGCAGGATGATTGGCAGGACCGGTTGGGTCGCGAGGATCGTTCTGCGGAGATTCGCGCCGAGGCGATGCGCGCCGTGAACCCGGCGATCATCCCGCGCAACCATCGGATTGAGGAGGCAATACAGGCGGGGTTGCGAGGTGACCTAGGCCCGTTCGAGCGGTTGACTGCGGCGCTCGCGAAGCCATTCGAAGATGGACCCGATACCGCCGATCTGGCGCGGCCGCCGACAGTTGACGAGGAAGTGACGCAGACGTTTTGTGGGACGTGAGTGGTGCTTGGGCGGATTAGGGCGATTGCAGCTTGAATTGCGGGGACGCTGGTCTCACGCGCAACCACAGTCCGAAACAAGGCGAAGCCGCTTGGTGAGTGCCTGACCCTTCCGCGGTCTGATGCTTTGGCATTGAGGCGCAACGCATTGAGGTCATAGCCAACGCGACAAGACAAATTGCCCCATTCAAACGTTGTGGCGCCGTCCCCCGGTCGGACGCTCGCCCGGGTCGCGCCCTTGGCCAACCTCCGCGCAAGGTCTCTTCCAACAAACACCCTCCGCGAGCCCAGCTCACCAACGCCATTCCGCCGCCCTTCCTGCCATGTTAGGACATCTTCAACGCGTCCCGAACACTGCCCCAAACCAAAGGCTCGCCCATGACGTTCCTGCAAATCGCCGCCCTGCTAATCGTCCTGGCCGGGCTGTTTGGATCGGTGAATTACTTTTTCCTCAAACTTCCAGCCGCCATCGGAATCCTGATAGTCGCTCTCGCCGCGTCACTTGGGATCATGGGATTGGACTGGGTGATGCCCACGCTTGGTGTCGCAGATCAGGTGCGCAGCCTCGTGCGCGGGATCGAATTTTCCGAGGCGTTGCTGGAAGGCATGCTCGGCCTGTTGCTTTTTGCCGGAGCGCTGCATGTGAAGCTGTCGGACCTGCAACGCCAATGGGGCGTCGTTGCGCTGATGGCGACCATGGGTGTGGCGCTGTCGACGGTGATCGTCGGCTTCGGGTTTTCCTGGCTGACGGGCATGCCGTTATTGGTCGCACTGGTCTTCGGAGCGCTGATCTCGCCCACTGATCCGGTCGCAGTGTTGGGGGTCCTGCGCGAAGCCAACCTGCAAAAATCACTGGAAACCAAGATCGCCGGGGAAAGCCTGTTCAATGACGGTGTCGGCTATGTCGTCTTCCTCGTGCTGGTCGGCATCGCCTTTCCCCATGGTGACAATCATGCATCGGGTCTGTCCGGCGCTGTGCAGTTGTTCTTTCAGGAGGCTCTGGGCGGCGCGCTTTTGGGTATCGTTCTGGGCTGGCTGACCTTCCGGCTGATGCGGCGGATCGACGACTACGCGCTGGAGGTCCTTCTGACTCTCGGGCTGGCTTTCGGGGGCTATGAACTGGCCGTTTACCTGCATGTCTCAGCCCCGATCATGGCGGTCTGCGCTGGGCTTTTGATCGGTGACATCGGCGCAAAACATGGGATGAGCGAGACGACGCGCCAATACGTCGAGGGCTTCTGGACTCTGGTCGACGAGATTCTGAATGCCGTGCTGTTCCTGCTAATCGGATTCGAGGTGTTCGCCGTTGCATTCTCTGCCGATCTGGCCACCGCCGGATTTTTTGCCATCGCGCTGGCATTGTTTGCACGCTTCGCAGCCGTCGCCGTTCCGGTCAGCCTGCTCAGACCGCTGCGCAGCTTCAACTCCGGGACGATCCGCATCATGACCTGGGGCGGTCTGAAAGGCGGGATATCAGTGGCACTGGCGCTGTCCCTGCCCGAGGGGGAGTGGAAGCCGCTGATCCTGACGGCGACGTATATGGTCGTGCTATTCTCGATCATCATCCAGGGGCTGACTGTTGCCCCGCTGGCCCGCCGTATTGGCCGCGAGCCTGATCTTGTCTGACCACAGGCAGATATGACCCGACGCCAGGTTCTGCTTGCCCTGTGGCATCGGCTTGCCTCGGACCAGATCGGGCTTATCGCAGCCGGAGTTGCGTTCTACAGCCTGTTGGCGCTGTTTCCTGGGCTTGCCTCGGCGATGGCACTGGCGGGGCTGATGCTGGATCCGGCGCTCATCCACGATCAGATCGCAACATTGGCCCGGCTGCTGCCTGCGCAGGCTGGCGATATGGTTCTGACGCAAGCGACCGAGCTTGCCAGCAGCGAGGCTTTGGGCCTGACGGCAATAGTGGGCATTCTGTTCGCGCTCTGGTCGGTGTCACGCGCCGTGCGCAACCTGATTGCCGGGTTGAACATCATTCATGGAGTGACCGAGACCCGGCGCTACATCCCGTTTATGGCAACGGTTTTTGCAATGTCGCTGGCGTTGTTCGTGGCATTTTTCGCTGCCGTATTGGCGGCGACGCTGATCCCGGCTGCGATCTCATTGCTGCCGATGTTGACCGCCTGGCAAGACGTGCTGGGTTGGGTCAGTTGGGGCGTTCTGATTGTCTTCACGGTCCCCGGCCTCGCCCTGTTTTACCGGTTCGGCCCCGCCGAACGCCCTCCGCAGCAGTGGATCACCACCGGGGCGCTGCTGGCCACGGTTCTGTGGCTGGCAGGATCGGCGGGCTTTGGGTGGTATGTGTCGAGTTTTGCCAGTTATCAAAAGACCTTTGGCGCGTTGGGCGGGGCGGTGATCCTGTTGATGTGGCTATGGCTATCGGCCTATGTTGTTCTACTGGGGGCCGAGGTTGACCGTTTTCTGAATGCCCGGCCCGGCAATCCGGATTTGCCCGGCCTCGCCGATCTTCGCAATCCGAACCGCCAGACGGCATCGCCACAAAAGGACCGCGCTGGATGACAAACTATCTGATCTATGACGTCTTCACCGATAGCGCCTTTGGCGGCAACCCACTGGCCATTGTCACGGATGCGCAGGACCTGCCCGAGGCGCAGCTTCAGCCAATTGCGCGTGAATTCAACCTGTCCGAGACGGTGTTCCTGTACCCGCCGGCCGACCCTGCCCACACCGCGCGCGCGCGAATTTTCACCCCGATGAGCGAGCTTCCCTTCGCTGGTCACCCAACCATCGGCACCGCGATTGCCCTGTCTGCAATGGGGCACGGCGACCAATTGGTGCTGGAACTTGGCGTCGGGCCGATTGCCTGTGAGGTGGCCGGGTCATCAGCGAAATTCACCTCGAGGGTACCGCTGGAGATTGGCGCGTCGGTTGACCCGGCACTGATGGCCGCCTGCGTCGGACTTGCTCCGGACGCGATCCGCGCCGACCGCCACGCCCCGGTGATGGCCAGCGTCGGTCTGCCGTTTGCTTGCGCAGAGCTAACCGGGATGGAGGCCCTGCGCGATGCACACCCGGTGACTGACGCGTTTCGGATCTGCGCCGACACCTATCCGGTGAAAAGCGATTTCTTCTCGGCGATGGTCTATGTGCGCGATGGGGACGCACTGTTCGCGCGGATGTTCGCGCCGCTGTCCAACATTCCCGAAGACCCGGCTACTGGCAGCGCCTCGGCAGCCCTCGCCTGCTATCTGGCCGAGCTTGAGGGCGTCTCAAAGGTCTTCGCGATCACCCAAGGGGTCGAGATGGGCCGCCCGTCATCCATCGGCGTTGAGGTCGATGTCTCGGACGGAAAGGCGTCCAGCTTTGTTGTGTCCGGCGCAGCTGTGAAAGTGATGGAGGGACGATTGTACCTGTAAGCCCGGCGCGCTTAGTGCCCGCCGCCTAGTTGCCCGATGCGCACGCCATAATCGACTGCGACTTCGTAGTCCGGGTCGTCATCCTCCTCGACAACCAGCTGGCCAGCCCGTGACAACAGAGCATGGCAGTCGTGGCTGAGGTGGCGAAGTTGCACGGCTTTTCCGGCGGCCTCGTATTTCTCGGCGACGGCTTCGATTGCGGAGAGTGCGGATTGGTCGGCCACCCGGCTGTCTGCGAAGTCGATGATCACCATGTCTGGATCTTTTGCCGGGGTGAACAGTTCGGCGAACCCTGCTGACGAGCCAAAGAACAGCGGCCCCTGAACGCGGTAGACCCGGCTGCCATCTTCGCGATCTTCGACGTGGGCGTGGATACGAGTCGCGTTCTGCCAGGCGTAAGCGAGCGCTGAAACGATCACGCCAACCACGACGGCCATCGCAAGATCCTGCCAAACAGTGACCACGGTGACCAGCACGATCACCGCCGCATCGGTGCGCGGAACGCGGGTCATGATCTTGAACGAATTCCATGCAAACGTCCCGATCACCACCATGAACATCACGCCGACGAGGGCGGCGAGCGGGATTTGCTCGATCAGGCTTGAACCAACCAGAATGAAGGCCAGCAGGAACAGCGCTGCAGAAATCCCCGACAGGCGCGTCCGGCCTCCGGACTTCACGTTAATCATCGACTGGCCGATCATCGCGCAGCCGCCCATGCCTCCAAAAAAGCCGGTGACGGTGTTGGCGACGCCCTGAGCGACACACTCTTGGCTAGCACCACCGCGTTTGTTGGTAATTTCGCCGACAAGGTTCAGGGTCAGCAGGCTTTCGATCAGGCCAATCGCCGAAAGGATCAGGGCATAGGGCAGGATTATCCAGAGAGTCTCGAGGTTCAGCGGTACGGCCGCGATGTGGAATGTGGGCAGACCACCTTGGATCGATGCGAGGTCGCCGACCCGCGGGACGTCGATGTTGAAGACAACAACCGCTAGCGCAATAATGCCAATGCCTGCCAGCGGCGCAGGAACAACGTTGGACAGGCGCGGCATCACCCAAATTATCGCCATTGTCGCGGCCACCAGCGCCAGCATTGTCACCAGCGGCCAGCCGGACAACCATTCACCACTCGCTAGTCCATGGCCCGAGCTTTCAGCAGTCCCCGGAACCTGAAATTGGCTGAGTTGGGCAAGAAAGATCACGATCGCAAGGCCGTTGACGAAGCCCAGCATCACGGGATGCGGCACCATACGGATGAATTTACCCAGCCGGAAAATGCCCGCGCCGATCTGGATCAGACCCATCAAAACGACTGTGGCGAACAGGTACTCGACCCCGTGCTGTGCGACCAGCGCGACCATTACCACAGCCAGCGCCCCGGTCGCCCCGGAAATCATCCCCGGTCGCCCGCCGATAATTGCGGTGATCAGCCCGACGATGAAGGCGGCGTAAAGACCGACCAGAGGATGGACCCCAGCCACGAAAGCAAAGGCCACAGCCTCGGGCACCAGGGCTAGCGCTACGGTCAGGCCAGCCAGAAGCTCGATCCGCAGGCGGCGCGGTGTCATGCCGACATTGCGTCGGTCGAAGGCGGGCAAAGCAATGCCGTTTGAAACGGCGGAGAAAATACTGGGCACTTGGGCAGGGTCCGGATTGGGAGGATCGGTCGCGCAGGTGTAGCGACCTATGGGCCGAAGGGGCACAGCCATGGGCGCATAGCTGTTCTGCGCCGGGTGCATGGCACGCACTTGGGGCTGGACCTGCCCCGAAGAAATCGCGAAAAATCGCGCTTTGGTGTCACCGGGCGCGACCGCTGGCCAAGCAGGTGCCGCCACGCGAGCGGCGACGGGAGGCAGATTTGGATTACGCAGCCCTGTTCACCACGCTCGCCGCGCTGCAGATTGCCGGGTGGCTGACACCGGGCGCGAACCTGCTGGCAATTATTGCCGCCTCGACCGGAGCAGGGCGGCGGGCCGGGGTGTTGACAGCCTTCGGAATCGCGGCCGGTGTGACGCTTTGGACAATTCTCAGCGTTGCCGGTGTCGCGCTGTTGTTCCAGTTGATGCCAGTCGCGTTCCTTGCGCTGAAGCTTGCCGGGGCAGCGTATCTACTGTGGCTGGGATTCGGGGCATTACGTCGGGCATGGCGCGGCGGAACCAGCGCTTTGAACGCCGGGCATAACCGATCCAGCGGTTGGGCGGCGTTCCGAAACGGTTTTGTCGTTCTGATGTTGAATCCCAAAGCGCCTCTGTTCTTCGGGTCGATCCTGACTGCCTTCATCCCTGCGGGTGCGCCAACCTGGGTGCTTGTCGGTATCGTCGCAGAGTATGCAATCCTGAGTGCGCTGCTGAACACGATCACAGCACTGGTGTTCTCGACCGGCCCGGCGGTTCGCTGGTTCGGGGGGGCGCAGAGGTTGATCTCGGCCTTGTTCGGAGTGCTGTTCTGCGCGCTCGCCTTGATCGTTCTGGTCGGCATCCTTGCTCCGGGCTGAACGGCTGGACACGCCGCGACCCCCATGTCCATGATGCGTACAAACCAATGCGCTTGAAGGGTACGGAATGGACACAGTGATCGGGGTGATTGGCGGCAGCGGTGTTTATGACATCAATGGGCTTCAAGGTGCGGAATGGCGATCGGTCGAAACGCCGTGGGGTGAGCCATCGGACCAAATTCTGACCGGAAAGCTCGACGGCGTCGCAATGGCCTTCCTTCCCCGGCATGGCCGCGGCCATGTCCATTCGCCGACCTCGGTCCCCTACCGCGCCAACATCGATGCGATGAAGCGCCTTGGCGTGACCGACGTTATCAGCGTTTCCGCCAGCGGGTCGTTCCGCGACGAAATGGCCCCCGGCGATTTCGTCATCGTCGATCAGTTCATCGACCGGACCTTCGCGCGCGAGAAATCCTTCTTTGGCCACGGCTGCGTCGCCCATGTCAGTGTCGCGCATCCGACCTGCCCCCGGCTTGGCGCGGCCTGCGCCGAAGCCGCGCGTGCCGAAGGGATCACGGTCCACGACGGCGGCATCTATCTGGCTATGGAAGGGCCGCAGTTCTCGACGCTAGCGGAAAGCAGGATGTACCGCGAAGCCTGGGGCGCGGATGTAATCGGCATGACTAACATGCCGGAAGCCAAACTCGCCCGCGAGGCCGAGCTTTGCTATGCGTCCGTCGCGATGATTACCGACTATGATAGCTGGCACCCGGACCATGGCGAGGTCGACGTGACCAAGATCATCGCCACTCTGATGGGCAATGCCGACAAGGCGCGCGGTCTGGTCAAGCGGTTGCCGGGATTATTGGGTGCTGACCGCCTCCCCTGCCCGCACGGATGCGACCGGGCGCTGGAATTCGCGGTGCTGACTGGCCCGGATGCGCGGGACCCGGCGGTGGTGGCCAAGCTGGACGCCGTAGCTGGACGGGTGTTGTGAGGAGAGGGTCGCGAGGTCGATCAGAAAGTTAACAAGCGCTTGCCCTGGGATGAGCAAATTTGGCGAACCTACCGAGAAACCGATCCCTATGGCAGCGGCCTATTCTCCCTTGGCCGCCGCCGCCAAGGCTGATGATTAGGTGCCCGGCTCGGGTCGTTGGACCTTCGCCGAAGCCCCATGATGTATTCGGCTCCGGACACAAGTCGGCAGCGCCCGAAGCCATCCTTTGCGACCTCCGGGGTTTCAGTTCGCCCAGGTTGTGTAACCCAGCCGCATCGTCGTCCCAATATAGGCATTTACGCGGAACTGAGAAATGCGGCCCTGATCTGTGCGGGCACAAACGTAAGTTCCAACCGGCAGCGCTGCGATGGGGATGCTGTCTGTACTGAAGCTTGCAACGCTGCATCCTGAAAATCCGCGGTTCGATCCATCGCCACGCGCAAGCCTTGCGCCATTGCGTGGCGTAATGAATTTCTGCGTCGCGGTAACCGCCTGATGCCAGATATCGGTCCCGGCGCCCGCAATCACTCCGTTATCCAGATTGAGCGTGGCAGTCTGGAGCAGATCAACAGATCCGGTCGAATGTGTGACCGGTGTCGGTGGCGGCGGTGGTGGCAAGGCACCAGTGAACACCCGTAGGGACGATGTGCGATTGTTGATCAGCGCTCCGAGCAGCGGCACGTTGTTGTTCACCTGCCGACAATAACCACCCATGTTTACATTAGCGCACAACGGAACCTTCGCGCCTCCGAAAAGCCGGACCGAGGTGATGCGGTCGTTGGCGATCGGTGGAAGCGAGTTGTAGAGACCAACAGTTCGACAGAAGTTCTGGCCATTATAGTTGGGCAGGTCGTAGAAACAGGCCCGCGTCGCTGCCGGAACTGGCCCCAGTCCAGGACTTGGTCCCGGGTCATCACCGCAGACAAGAGTGAACTCTGGGCCATCGGGTCCCAGAGTAAGCCGGAAGCTGCAATCGGGACCGGCCGAACCGGCACTGGGCGTCGCCGTCAGATAGTTGGAACTGACCCAGCCATCCGGCCCTGGATGTTGAATAAAACACCAGCCACCGGGTTCACACTCGGTGACCTCGACGACTTCACCGGGGGTTAGCGTGTCAACCACGATGAAACTTGTGGATGGCCCAGAACGCACGTTGAGCGGAGCTATTGTCGAGTCTGGTGTTTGAGGCTTGTCGGTCATGCGGCGATCTGGTCGGGTTTTGTGGCTTCAATTCCGTCTTTGAACGTGACGCCTGTGATGACTTTGGCAAGGTAATCAAAGCCGCGTAATTTTCTCCAGTTTTGCTCAGCGCATTGGCCCAGCTTGAACATCATGTGCAGCATGCCATCGCGTGACAGACAGCCCTTTGAGCGCTTGGTGCGGTGCCGGATCGTTGCGAAGGCGGATTCAATCGGATTGCTGGTGCGGATGCTTTGCCAATGCTGGGCTGGAAAGTCGAAGAATGCCATGAGCTCCTCACGGTCCTTTTGTAGGCACAGAGTCGCCTTGGGGTACTTTGCCTCATAGGTTTTGATGAACAAATCAAAGGCCTTGATTGCATCATCCTTGGTCTCGGCCTGCCAGATATCGTGGATCGCGGCCTTTGCTTTCGGCTGCGACAGCTTGGGCAGGCAGTTGAGCACGTTCATCGTTTTGTGCTGCCAGCAGCGTTGCTGGCGGGTAGTGGGGTAGATCTCATCCATCGCGGCCCAGAACCCCATAGCACCGTCTCCGATGGCCAGTTTGGGAGCATTCATGCCACGGCTTTTGAGGCTGAGCAGAACCTCACGCCAGCTCTGTGTGGACTCGCGCACCCCGTCCTCAATTGCCAAGAACAGCTTCTTACCACGGGCTGTGACGCCAACAATGACAAGGGCGCAGAGCTTGTCATCCTCGCCCCGAAGGCCGCTGTGGACGCCGTCGGCCCAGATGTAGACCAAAGGTTCATCGTCCAACTCCGCTTCTCTCCAGCCGTCGTATTCTTTGGCCCAATCACGTTTAAGCCGCGAGACCGTATTCGCCGACAGTCCCGCCGCATCAGGGCCCAGAAGAACCTTGAGGGCCGGGCCCATTTCGCCACTGGAAATCCCTTTGAGGTATAGCCAGGGCAAAGCTGCTTCCAACGTCTTGGTTCTGCGCACGTAGGGTGGCACCAAGGCAGACCGGAATGTCACCGGTGTGCCGTCCATGGATCGAACCTTCGGAATCCGTACGCTCACAGGGCCAATGCCCGTTTGGAGGGGCCGGGCCGGATGATGCCCGTTGCGCACGACAGCCGCGTGACCTGCTTCAGTGCGCAAGTCGGAAAATTGAGCCAGGTAACCGGCAAGTTCAGCTTCAACGGCTGATGCGATCAATTGCTGCGCCCCCGTTCTCAGCAAATCCGTCAGCGCGTCCGTGATCCCGTCTCGACGCGAAAAATCAACAATGTTAGTCGTTTCCATGGTGGTGTATCTCCTTCGGTTGGGCTGCTGTCTCGCAACAACAAATCAACCAGATACGCCGCCAACCTTCAAACCGCCAAAACACCAGATTCAGTCATAGCTCCGTTGAGCGCCGTCGTCGCACTTGCTTCGGTAGCGGCTGCGGCGGTTGGAACCAAAACTGCTGCAAGCCCGATTGCCAGCGAATGAAGAATTCTTGGCAGTCTCATAGTTTTCTCCTTTGCCAAGCGGCCCTGACTGGGCACGCTGGTTGCTAGGTCAAAATTTTCGATTGAAAAGAACTTGACAGATTTTCCGAGTGATCGATTGCGTTGGATCAATCTCATGTAGCTAAGGATTGCATTATTCTTGATGTCACCAATCGGGCACTCCGAGCTGCTATCAAAGGTTGCGGAATGAATTCACGGAATGACAGCGGGCGGCTCAAAAGGCCGCTACAATCTATGCCCGGATGGGTGAGCGACGCGCTGGTGGATGCCGGACTTGGGCAAGCCTATAGGGATCGCCCACCCTATCAGCGCAACGACTACCTGTCGTGGATCAATCGCGCTGTTCGCGATGCAACAAAACGCAAACGGCTGCATCAGATGCTGGCTGAACTTGAAGCAGGCGACGTCTATATGGGCAGGGAGTGGCACCCGCGACGTTCCTGAGTGTGCGGCAGCCTAAACTCGGTCCGACGCCCGATGACGCTTGCCTCCGACCGCACACCTTGACCCGCCACGCGCATTTGCGAAGTGAACGGATCGGTCGCGCTTGCCCCTAGCGTGCCTGACAGCATAGTCATGAGTCCGGAATGCCGGGGACATACAGATGCAAAATCCAAAAACCGTCAAAGACTACATCCGCACGATCCCGGACTTCCCGCACGAAGGGATCATGTTCCGCGATGTCACCACGTTATTTGCCGATGCGCGCGGGTTTCGGATTGCGATTGATCAGTTGCTCCATCCCTATGCCGGGACCGATATCGACAAGGTCGTCGGGCTTGAGGCGCGCGGATTTATCCTCGGCGGGGCGATCGCTCACCAGTTGTCGGTCGGTTTTGTGCCGATCCGCAAGAAAGGCAAACTGCCGGGGGATACCATCGAACAGGGCTACACGCTGGAGTATGGCGACGCGGTGATGGAGGTCCACGACGACGCAATCCAACCCGGAGAACGTGTGCTGGTCGTTGATGATCTGCTTGCCACCGGCGGTACGGCCGAGGCCGGGATCAAACTGATCGAGCGCATGGGCGGCGACATTACCGGCTGCGCGTTCGTAATCGACCTGCCCGAACTAGGCGGGCGCAAGCGGTTAGCGGCGCTTGGGATGGACGTGCATGTGCTGTGCGAGTTCGAAGGGGCCTGACAACGACAACCCGACCACGTCTGGACTGGTCTCGGCTTCGAAATCCGTTCGCCAAGAATGCGCGCGGACAAATTTGTAGGAGTGATCTCATCAACCTGTTGGCAATTCTCCAAGCGAAACACGGAGTATATTGATATGCCAATTATTTTGTTGGTTTTGACGGCAATCGGTGGTGCAATTTGGTGGTGGGCTCGAAACAACCCGCGCGATGCAATTCACGCGGCGCAGGACGTCGCAACCACTCTCAAAAACGCCCCACGCAAATTGGCATTTCGCCGACAAATGAACGCCCATCCGGTCGAGGGGATTGATGATGCCCGCATCGCTATTTGCGCTATTGCTCAGGCCTTCATTGAACTGGATGATCTTCCGACGAAAGACCAACGCCAGCGCCTGCATCTGATGCTGCGCACCAAGCTGCGCTGCGACGACAGCGAAGCCGAAGAGATGGAGGTTCTGGGCCGCTGGCTTTTGACACAGTGCAACGGTGCGAAACCGGCAATCCCGCGCCTGAGTCGCCGCCTAAACAAGATCGAGGGAGATGCGTCCTGGGATCTGCTACAGGATATTCTGGCCGAACTGGTTGAAGACAACCTGTCTCAGGGTCAGACCGACGCAATCGAAGATATCCGGCTGGCATTTCGAAAGAAGTGACGTCGAGCGTCACATTCACCCTTCGCGATCCCTTACCCCAGTACCGCCCCCGGATTCATGATCCCCGCCGGGTCCAGCGCCGCCTTGACCGCACGCATCGCCTCCAGACGCGCCGGATCGGCATAGCGTTGCAGATCACCGACCTTCGCGCGACCAACCCCATGTTCTGCGCTGAACGATCCGCCAAGTTCGTGGGTTCGGTCGTGGATCATGCGTGTCACCGCCTCAGAGGCACCCGGATAGTCGGCTCTGGACCGGCCCGACACGGGGAAAACGTTAAAATGCAGGTTGCCGTCGCCCAGGTGGCCAAAGCAGTTGATCCGGAAGTCGCCGAGGCGCGCCAGCCGGTCCGGCATGTCGGCGATGAAGCCGGGGATTTCAGACAGCGGCAAGGCAATGTCGTGGCTGGCGATCGGGCCGATCAGGCGGTTCGCCTGGGGGATGTTTTCGCGGATATTCCACAGGCCTGCGGCCTGCCCGTCCGATTGCGCGATGATGCCGTCGCTGGACAGCTCTGCCGTCAGAGCGGCAGCGAACAACGCTTCGAGCGCCGCATTCGGGTCGTCCGCTCCGTAAGCGCTGACGTCGATCAGAACGCTCCAGTCAGGGATGTCAGCGAAGGGGGCGCGGTGCGGCAGGCCGGTGTCGGCGAGGAAGTGCAGCCCCTGCCCGCCGATCAGCTCGAACGCCGTCACACCCGGCCCCAGGTGCGCGCCAGCAAGCGCCAGTAGGTCCAGCGCCGCCGCCGGATCGGGCACCACCATCATCGCTGTGCCCACACGCGTCGGGCGCGGGAACAGGCGCAGGCTAGCAGCAGTGATGACGCCCAGCGTGCCCTCGGCCCCGATCAGCAGATTGCGCAAGTCATAGCCGGTGTTGTCTTTACGCAAGCGGCGCAGGCCGTGCCAGACATCGCCGTTCGGCAGCACCGCCTCCAGCCCCAGACACAGATCGCGTGCGTTGCCATAGCGCAGGACCTGCACGCCGCCTGCGTTGGTACTGAGGTTGCCGCCGATCCGGCAAGTCCCTTCCGAGGCGAGCGAAAGTGGGAACAGGCGGTTTTCGCCATCGGCCGCAAGCTGCACATCGGCAAGGATCGTCCCGGCCTCAGCTACAAGGGCATTCTCGGAAGGCCAGACGCCCCGGACAGCATTCATTCTGTCCAAAGATAACAGGATCGGAGGCGGCCCTTGGGTCGCAACCTGTCCAGCCACCAACCCGGTACCGCCACTGATCGGCACGACGCCGACACGCGCTTGACCAGCCTGTCGAATGACCTCGGCCACCTGCTCCGTATTGCGTGGTGACACGACAATCCCCGCCTGGCCGTGCCATTTGCCGCGCGGCTCCTCAAGATCGCGTGGTTCGGGCGGGCGCAGCGACCCGTCGGGAAGGGCCGCTCGCAGCTTCTCGATAAGGGCGTCATCAACCGGGTTCAGCATGAACTCCTAGTTATCACTCAGATACTCCGGGTCCAGCACAACAACCGTCGGTCGTGATGGCAGCGAGCGGACCGAAACCTCGATCCAACTTTGGCCCGGTCGCTGGACATCAAAGTCGTCGCTCATTCCCGCCAGGAAGACTTCCAGCGTTCCATTTCCGAACCAATGCATCGGCAGCACGATGGACGATCGCAATCGTTTCAGAATGCGGATCATTGTAGGCAAATCCACGGTCATGCCGCCGTCGACAGCCGCCATCACAACGTCGAGCCGCCCGAGTGCCGCGTATTGCTGCGCGTCCGGTTCATGGTGCAGGTGACCCAGATGGCCAATGCACAGACCCGCAACCTCGAATACGAAAATCGAGTTGCCGTATTTTTCGACATCATCGAAGAACCGGCTGCGAATATCGGTGGCGACGTTCCGAACAAGCATCTCTCCCAGGTCGAGGTGATGGTCCGCGGCTTCGCGTCCGTTGCCCCATCCTTTCAGGACATGCGGGATCGCCGGATCGGGCATAGCGGTCCAATGACTGTCGTGGGCGTGGTTCATGGTCACCACGTCGGGAATCATATCCGTGACGCCGAGGAACCCGGTGAAGTCCGTCGCCGCTCGCAATCCGCCCTCGGTCTCCAACAAGTACATCGAGTGGGCGACGTAATTGAGGCGCACCGTATTTCGTTCCAACGGGGCGCTGTAGCTAGCAAGCTGTACGTATTCCAAGCCCGGTGCCGCATCAGCAAGTGCTATGCAGTGGCTCGGGCGGCGATCCTGAGCGTCGGCCGATGTGGCGCAGAGGAGAAGAAAACCACCAAATAGAAGGTTTTGGATCATACGTCGCATTTGCCAACATTAGCACAGTACGATGGACTTTCATCGAAAAAACGCCGCACGAACTCCGCATCTGCGCTTGCGGTGCGTTCGCCATTGGCTACCTTGGCCAAAACGGTGCCGGATAGAGGGTGATACCGCAATGAAGCACTGGCTGAAACACCGCATCGTGAAGGCCGCGTTGCCGCACCGCCATCGGATTGCGGTTGTTGCGCGCATGAATGATAATCGTTTTGAGATGAAAATGGGTGACCGGGCCTATTTTTTGGAAGCGGACCACGATCTGCCAAACCCCGAGGTATATGACTTCGCGGCATGGATGATCGCAGCGCTAGCCATACGGCGCGGCGTTCCCGTCCGCTTTGATTTGCCGGTTTCAGAAAGCGCCGTATTAGCCATCAGCCGCACAGCCGCCCTCTGGACATTCCGATTTCCGCAAGAAGCCTACCCGCTTGATCTGGAGCTGCCCAACATTGTGCCAGATCCACCGCAGCAATCCGGTGGCGGCATTCTTTGTCTCAGTGGAGGTGTCGATTCAACGCATGCAGCAATCGAGGCGAAAGCGTCACTCGGCTATTCTCACGGAATGATGATGCACGGAATGGACTTCAACCTTTCGAATACGAAGGGGTTCTCAGGGCGTCACTCTCGGGTGAAAGAGATCGCGGATCATTTCGGACTGGATTTGATCGTCGTTCAAACCGATTTGAGCCGTTCTTTGCACAGCCTCGGGCAATACTATTCACTCCTTCTGCTCGTGTGCCTCAAGTTTGCCGGTGTAAATCTACCGCGCGGCGGGTTTTCTGCGGATCAAACGACGGCCGAAGCACTCGTTGCGGTCGGAAATAGCAATGTCCCAGGCGTCGAAGGCTTCATGTCTGCGGAAAACTTTCAAGTTGACCATTTTGGCGCGCCGCTGGATCGCATCGCGAAACTAAAGGCGATCCATTGTGAAGAACCCGAATTGATCCAGAAGTTGGGCTTTTGCATCGAAGAGCAAGTGAGCGGTGGAAATTGCGGCGTATGCGAAAAATGCATGCGCTCCAGGTGGGCGCTGGAACAGGCGGGGCTTGGCCAGCGAGCAATTTTTCCTGACGTTGCAGATTGGATGGCTTATTATGAGACGAACTACCGAGCTACAAAACAGAAAAATCTTTTGACTTTACATCGGTTGGAAAACTCACTTGCCGGTATGGAGAACAAAGAGGACCGCGTACGGCTAAATCGATTGATCGAAAAATACCGTACTCAGGTTGGAACAAATGCCGCCCCAATTGTGTCTAGTCCCCCCTGACCTCGAACGGTAGCGAAATGTATGGTTGAAAGCCCTTCTTCACCTACGCTTAAAGGCAGGAGTCGAAGTCCATTATCGATAAGGAACCTCACGCAATGAAAATCGGAGTCGTGACCCGCAAACAACGCCTCCACCGGAAATGCCTGAACATTGTTCAGCCCGCTCGACGACAAGTATCGGCCGAAATTGAAACCAAAGGAACGCGACTTACTCTAAGGATGGGTAAGAACTCGCGCTATTTGGAAATGGACCGACCACTTCCGAGCTTTGAGAACTTCGATTTTGCCGTTTTCATTCTGGCCGCACTCTCGATGCGCCGAGGCACCAGAATACGTTTCGATCTACCGGTGTCCCAATCGGCAGCGTTTGCGGTGACACGATTACACTCGATCCTGAAAATCCGCGCTCCTTTTGCTGTGTCGCCATTGGATCTTGAGTTGACAAATATAATTGATGATTGCCGCCCTGGAGAGGGAGGCGGACTTTTGTGTATCAGCGGAGGCGTTGACTCAACATTCAGTGCCGCCAAGGCGGAGGGGTATAGCGAAGGGTTGGCTATTCGGGGGTTCGATTTCCCGCTGTCGAATGACTCGGGCTTCGGTGGTCGCAAGAGCCGGATGCAGCAAGTTGCTGATCATTTCGGGATGCCGCTCCGTAATCTAACCACTGACTTAAGTCTGTCGTTCAAAACGTATTTTGATGTCTACAATGTATTCTTCTACGCTGCGTGCCTCAGTTTTGCAGGCTACGGAATGACCAAAGGCGGTTTTTCTGGCGATTTCCCACACCGCGGTCAGCTTAGCGCAATTTACTTTTCGACGAGTGCTGGAATTGACGCGTATTTGTCTACCAAGCAGTTTCCCATAGAAATGCTTTTCGACAACCATACTCGATCTGAAAAATTACGTGCAATCCATGAAGTCACACCTGATCTTCTGAAAATCGTCGGCTTTTGCCTGAACGAGCAAGAATCTGGTGGAAATTGCGGCATTTGCGAAAAATGTATGCGAACACGAATTGCAATGGACTACGGAGGTCTGGATCAAACCTTGGTTTTTGATGAGGTTCTAGACGCCACGAGCTACTATAAGAACCTGAAATTCACATCAGCAATGGAGGCAACGTGGGGTTTGGTGCAGATTGATCTTGCAATAGATAATCTACCGGATGGGCCTCAGCGGAACGCATTAATTGAAGCGGCTGATAAACATAGACGCCGGTGGCTCGGATTGCGTGCACCAATTGTGACGAACACCTAGCCCGCTGTTGTCCGCCCGCGCCGGTCACTGCGTAAATTTGCATAGAGGACGTGGTTTCGCCATCGCCCATCAATCTGCAGATAACTCTGCGCAACTCCTTCGTATTTGAACCCTGTCGCTTCCAGCACCCCGCGCGAGGCGGTGTTTTCCTTCAAACAGGCGGCCTCGATCCGGCTCAGGTCGAGGTTGGTGAAAGCATGGTGGACGATGGCCATGATCGCCTCACGCATATAGCCCTGCCGGATATGGCGTTGGCCGATCCAATAGCCCAGCGTTCCGGCTTGGGAAGGGCCGCGACGGATGTTGTCGAGCGTGATCGCACCCAAAAGCGCGCCATCGCTGCGTCTTTCGAGGAACAGCGGTAGCGCCGTGCCGCCATTGATCGTTCGCTGCGCCCAGTACACGCGGTTGGAAAATGCCTTGCGGGTCAGGTGATCGCGGGCCCAGGCGGGCTCCCACGGGGTCAGGAAGTCGGCGCTTTCGCGACGTAGGGCTGTCCAGGGACGGAAATCGGCATGGGCTGGTGGACGTAGTGTCAGACGCGCGGTTTCAATCCGCAGACGGCGGCGGAACCAGATCATCACGCCGCAAGGCGTGCCAGAAGGGCTGCGTGGTCCGGGGCCTTATCGACCGGACCGTACAGCGCCATCGCTGCACCCCCTGCCCCGGTCATTTCACTAGCTAACGCCTTCACGTCACCCGTGGTGACCGCGTCAATCCGGGCCACGGTCTCGTCCAGATCAGGCACCCGGTCCCAGATCGCCAACAGGCGAGCGATACGTTCGGCGCGCGACGACGGGCTTTCAAGACCCATCAGCAAGCCGGCTTTCATCTGCGCGCGGGCGCGGGCCACTTCGGCGGGCGTCATATCGTCAGCAGCACGCTTCAACTCATCAACGGTTAACTCGGCGAGGTCGGCGATTTCATCGGCCCCGGTTCCGGCATAAATTGTCATCAGCCCACTGTCGGAATAGGCACCAGCCTGGGCGAAGATCGAATAGCATAACCCCCGTTTTTCGCGGGCTTCCTGAAACAGCCGCGAAGACATGCCGCCGCCAAGCGCCGAAGCCAGGATCTGCGAGGTATAGATGTCGTCATCCCGATATCCAGGGGATTCGACGGCCAGCGCGAAATGGACTTGTTCCAGGTTGCGCGCGCGACGGAATTCTCCGCCTTTGAAGCTGGCCGCGCTGGCGGGACCAGAGTCGCGGGCCGGGATACCCCCGAACAGATCTTCGGCAATGCGCACAATGGCGTCGTGATCGACTGAGCCGGCTGCGGCGACGATCATCTGGCCGGGGGCATACCGTTCGGTCACAAAATTGGATAGATCATCGCGGCTAAAGGCACCGACCCGCTCGGCTGGACCAAGGATCGTGCGACCGATGGGTTGATCCGGATAAGCGACTTCTTGCAGCCAGTCGAAGACGATGTCGTCGGGGGTGTCGAGTGCCTGCCCGATTTCCTGCAGAATCACGCCGCGTTCAATCTCGATCTCGTCGGGGTCGAATACCGGGTTCAGTACGATGTCGGCCAAAACGTCCAGTGCCAGTGGCACATCGGCTTCAAGCACTCGGGCGTAGTAGGCCGTCATCTCGCGGCTGGTGTAGGCGTTGATGAAACCGCCGACGTCCTCGATCGCTTCGGCGATTTCCAAAGCAGAACGTCGCTCGGTGCCCTTGAACGCCATATGCTCCAGAAAATGCGCAATGCCGTTTTGTTCGATGCGCTCGTGCCGCCCGCCAGCGGTCACCCAGATCCCGACCGAGGCGCTTTTCAGCCCCGGCATATTCTCGGTCACGACGCGCAGCCCGTTGGGCAATCTGGCAAGTTCTACGGTCAAGTCTGGCGCCGCCCCCGGATCAGGTTTTCAACGGCGGCAAGGTCATTTGGCACCTGCGTCAGCCGTTCTGATCGGTCATAGAGATCGGCCATCCGGTTGGGAAGGGGTGGACGGTCCTTGGTGGCATTTTCCACGGCGTCAGGGAACTTCGCAGGATGTGCCGTGGCCAGCGTGATCATCGGCGTCGCGTCCAGATGATCAGCGGCGACTTTTACGCCGACGGCGGAATGCGGGCAAAGGACCTCGCCGGTGGTGGCGCGAATCGCGGAGATCGTGGCAAGTGTTTCATCCTCGGACGCGCGGCCCGAGGCAAAGCCGTCGCGCAAACGTTGCAGCGCGCCCTGCGAGATCTTGAAACTACCCGTATTGGCCAGATCGTCCATTTGTCTAGCCACGGCCGCGCCATCGCGGTCATAGAGGTCGAACAGCAGACGCTCGAAATTTGAAGAGACCTGTATGTCCATCGACGGGCTGATCGACGGCGTCACGCCCGACTTGGAATAGGACCCGGTTTCCAGCGTTCGATGCAGGATGTCGTTCTGGTTTGTGGCGATCACAAGCTGCTGGATCGGCAGGCCCATTTCACGGGCGATGTGGCCTGCGAAGATGTCTCCGAAGTTCCCGGTGGGAACCGTGAAACTGACCGGGCGGTGCGGCGCGCCGAGGCTGACGGCACTGGTGAAGTAATAGACAACCTGCGCAAGCACCCGCGCCCAATTGATCGAGTTTACACCCGCCAGCGCAACCTCGTCCCGGAAGTCAAAATCGTTGAACATCGCCTTCAGCATGGCCTGGCAGTCGTCGAAATCGCCGTCTAGCGCCAGGGCATGGACGTTGTCTTCAATCGGCGTCGTCATCTGGCGGCGTTGGACCTCGCTGACACGGCCATGCGGGTAGAGGATGTAGACGTCAACGTTGGAGAGACCCCGAAAAGCCTCGATCGCCGCCGACCCGGTGTCGCCGCTGGTCGCGCCGACAATGGTAATGCGGTCGCCGGAACGCGCCAGGGTGGTCTGGAACAGCTGGCCGATCAGCTGCATGGCGAAATCTTTGAAGGCCAAGGTGGGGCCGTGGAACAGTTCCAGCAGAAAGTGATTTTCGGCCAGTTGCACAAGCGGCGCGCGCGCAGCATGGCCGAAACCGTCATAGGCAGCGGCGATGGCGGCACGAAATTCGACCTCGGAGAAGCTGTCGCCGACGAAAGGCCACATGATGCGGAAAGCTGCGTCCTCGTACGACAATCCCGCCAGCGCCGAAATTTCATCCGGTGTCAGGGTCGGCACCGCCTCAGGCACATATAGTCCGCCATCACGGGCCAGCCCGGTCAGCATAGCCTGTTCAAAGCTGAGCGCGGGCGCCTGCCCGCGGGTCGAAATGTAACGCATTGAAAGTGTCGCCTTAGAACCGCCGTCTTCTGGGACGACTGATACGGTGAACCAGCGTCACTGTCATCCCCGCCCAGATCAATGCCAGCGCGAACCAGGTGATCGCGTATTGCAGATGATCGTTGGGGATACCGGACGTGTCGATGGGCAACGGCGTGGTATCCGTTGCCAAACCGCTCATTTCGCGCGCGACAACCAGCACCGGCTCGGTCCCCAGAACGGCGGCCATGAGCGGCACGTCACGGGCGAACCAGATGTTTTCCTCGCGCTGGGGGTCAGGCGTGAACTCGTCCACTTCGTCCGGCCAATGCAGGTTTCCGACAACGCGCGCGCCTGACGGGCCGCGTATATCGTCCTTCTCTGTTGTCGGAATAGTACCTCGATCGACCATGATCAGCCGGTCATCAGCGGTCTGAAACGGAGCGATAATGCGATAGACGGCCCCCTCGCCCTTGACGCTGGCTAAAACGTGCAATTCATCGCCGGTGAACACGCCCTCCACAACGACGGGAAGATAGCGGTGTTCATCCCGTTTTGGCATCTCGGGCAGGGCCACCGGATCGGCGGTCATCGCGGCTTCAAGCTCTCCCAATACGCCGCGTTTCCAGTCGAGGCGCTGCATCTGCCAGATGCCGAGAGAGGCGAGCAGAACAAACCCGGCCAAAGAAGCGGTAATGATAAGAGCGAGGCGACGATTCATGGTGACCACCATAAAGAGGCGCAGGCCACGACCTGCGCCAGAGCAATTGTTAACGATACCGAATTTCGGCGCTTATCAGCTTCCCCAGATGTAGACAGCGGCGAAAAGGAACAACCAGACCACATCAACGAAGTGCCAGTACCAGGCCGCCGCTTCAAAGCCGACGTGCCGTTCGGGGGTGAAGTGACCCCTCAAGGCGCGCATCAGGCAGACGAACAGGAACACGGTGCCGATCAGCACATGTGCGCCGTGAAAGCCAGTCGCCATGAAGAAGTTTGCACCGTAAATATTGCCTGAGAACCCAAAGGCCGCGTGGCTGTACTCATAAGCCTGGAAGACTGTGAACAACGCACCCAGAGCGATAGCGATGATCAGCCCATTGACCAGATCTTTACGGTTGTTCTCGTGCACCAGCGCGTGGTGCGCCCATGTTGCGGCACAACCAGACAACAGCAGGATCAGCGTGTTCATCAGCGGCAGGTGCCAGGGGTCGAAAACCTCGATCCCTGCAGGTGGCCACACACCGTCGATGGCCGGGCTTTGGCCGTTCGGGTCCATTGGATACATGGCGTGCTTGAAGAACGACCAGAACCAGGCCGAGAAAAACATCACCTCGGACATGATGAAGAAAATAAAGCCATACCGCAGCCCGATCCGCACCACGGGTGTGTGGTCGCCGACCTGGCTTTCCTCGACCACATCGGCCCACCAAGCGTACATGACATAACAGACCATCAGCAGGCCGAAGATGAATACCCACGGGTACAGCGGGATGTCGGCGGCCGTGACCTCTTTCATCCACAACACCGCGCCGAATAGCATGACGAAACCGCCGATGGCGCCGATGAACGGCCAGACAGAGGGGTTCAGGATGTGATAGTCGTGGTTCTTTGCATGTGCCATTTTGCGGGCCCTCTGATCTTATAAGTCGTCCTGCGGCGAAGAGATGACCAGTGCGGCCTGTTCTTCGGGCAGTTCTGTTACGTGGAAGGTGTAGGACAGCGTGATGTGTTTGACAAACTTAGCGTCGCGGTCATCGACCATTTCGGGGTCGATAAAGAATGTAACGGGCATGCGCACCGTCTCACCCGGTTGCAGTACCTGCAATTCGAAGCAGAAACAGTCGATTTTGGTGAAGAATCCACCGGCCTCGAACGGGGCGACGTTGAAACTGGCCGAGCCGGCGACGGGGCGGCTTGTCGGGTTATGTGCCACGTAATAGGCCAGCATCGGCTCACCGATCTTGGCAGTGATCTCGCGCACTTCGGGGCGAAACTTCCAAGGCATACCGCGTTCCAGAGAGGCGTCGAAGCGTACGGTAACGGTTTGGTCCAGCACCTCGTCCGGGGCCTGTTCGGCCACCAGCGGTGTTCCGCCAAAACCTGTAACGCTGCAAAACCAGTTGTAGAACGGGACCGAGGCCCAAGCCAGCGCGCCCATCAACAGCGCCACCCCCACCATCTGGCGTGCAGTGCGCTTCTTGCGCCGGGCCAGGTCGTCACCTGCGTCCATTTCAGAGATCACAGGATCGCTCATTCAGTTGCCGTCATTGCTGGGCGAGAGACATGGTCGAAACCCTCAACCGGGCCGGTTTCAGAGACCTTGGCGATGGTCAAACCGAAGATTAGTGCGCCGAACGCGCACAAGGCCAGACCGACGCCGACATTGCGCGACAGGCGGCGCTTGTGCATTTCGTGCTCGGCCCGGATCATGCGAACGCCCGCCAGGTTGCGTCGACGAGCAGCGCGCCGAAATGCAGGAACAGGTAGGCCAGCGACAGCTTGAAGAACTTGCGCTCAGTCAAGTAAGCGTCAGCCTCGGCGGCAGATTCATCGCGGTTCCAGATGTCCCAAGCGCCTTTCAGGAACAGGGCATTTAGCACAAGCGCTGCGACCAGAGTCATAGGCCCGCCAATCGATGTAAACGCCAGCCACATCGCCACCGGCACCAGCAGCACCGTATAGGCAAGGATATGGGTCCGGGTGACCCGACGACCGTGGGTAACGGTCAGCATCGGCACACCTGCGTCCTTGTAATCCGACTTCATAAACAGCGCGAGCGCCCAGAAATGCGGCGGCGTCCACATAAAGATCAGTGCGAACATCAATATAGATTCGACCGAGACGCCCCCGGTCACTGCCGCCCAGCCGATCATCGGCGGGAACGCCCCCGATGCACCGCCGATGACGATATTCTGCGGCGTCCAGCGCTTTAACCACATCGTGTAGACGACAGCATAGAAGAAGATCGTGAACGCCAGCAGCGCGGCGGCAAACCAGTTCGTCGCCAGCCCCAGCATCACGACCGAGAACCCCGACAGCGCCAGACCAATTGCCAACGCCTCTCCGGCCTCGACCCTGCCCGAAGGCACAGGACGACCGGCGGTACGCTTCATCACCGCGTCAATATCCGCGTCCCACCACATGTTCAGCGCGCCCGAGGCCCCTGCCCCGACAGCAATGCACAAAACGGCGGTGAACCCGACGAAGGGATGTAACGCCCCGGGTGCGACCAGCAGGCCAACCAGCGCAGTGAAAACCACCAGTGACATGACACGCGGCTTCAGCAAGGCGACATAGTCGCCAAACCCGGCCTCGTGCTCAATCGTAATCGCGGTTGCGTCGGTCATTTCTGTCTTTCGAGAAGGCGCGCAGTCCTAGTTGGCCAGCGCCAGGTCTTCCTCGCGGGGGGTGCCACCGTATTCGGCAATCGCGCTGTCGAGCCAGGTGTCATAGGCCTCCTGGCTGACGACTTTCACCGTGATCGGCATATAGGCGTGGTCCTTGCCGCAGAGCTCGGAACACTGCCCGAAATAGACCCCCTCACGCTCGGCCTTGAACCAAAGTTCGGCCAAACGGCCCGGAACGCCGTCTTGCTTCACACCAAATGCGGGCATTGCCCAGGCGTGGATCACGTCCGATCCTGTGACTTGCACAACGATGGTCTTGTTGACCGGCACCACGACCGAGGTGTCAGTGGCCAGCAAGTATTCGTCATCGGCGTAGCCCGCTGCAGCCAGATCTTCGCGCGCCAACATGAAGCTGTCGAAACCAAACTCGTGATCGACGTACTCATGGGTCCAGAACCACTGGTTGCCGGTCGCTTTGATTGTGATGTCCGCATCGGGGATTTCCTGCTGGTTGAACAAAACCGGCAGCGAAAAGGCTCCGATGAACACCAGAATAACCACTGGCACCAGCGTCCAGGTCACCTCGATGGGCGTGTTGTGGGTGAAGCGCGCGGGCTCAGGGTTGGCGCGGCGGTTGAAGCGAACGATAACCCAGATCAGCAGCAGAGTGACGAAAATCGTGATCGCCGCCATGATACCGTGAACCAAGGTGTCCAACCAGACAATGTCCTGCATCTGGCCCGTCACCGCTGGCTGAAAGCCCATAGCATCCGGATCCGGTTTGCCCACAACCTCAAGCCCCGATGGCTCGATTACCTGTGCCTGTGCACCAGCCCCGAAAAAAGCGGCCATGATCCCGGTTGCGATAGATTTGATCTGCATCATCGTGGTCCTGTCTGATCCCGGTCCGGCACGAGGTTTCCCCTGTTCCGGCCCTGCCCGGTTCGCCCGATACGGGCCCCCGTTGTTTCCTGCGCGTTAGAAATCATATTAGACGGGGCGGAACAAGCCCGACAGCTTGCGGCATTCAGCCGCGAACCCCGCCCGAAAGGCCACGTGAAATGTCCGATTCCACACCATTCCGCCCGTTTGAGGATGTACTTGACCGCGACACCGCCCTTGCGCGGCTGCGCACCGCCACCGGCGGGGCAGATGACGGAGAGCTCTTCGTTGAACGCCGACGCGCTGAAACGCTGAGTTTCGACGACGGTCAGTTACGCACCGCCAACTACACCACGTCCGAAGGGTTCGGACTGCGCGCCGTGCATGGCATGGCCACAGGCTATGCCCATGCCTCCGAAATTTCCGACGCCGCGCTGTCCCGCGCAGTGGAAACCGTCCATCTGGCCGTCGGTGAAGGCGGCGGTGTCATGGCCCCCGGCCCGCGCCCAACCAATTTGAAACTCTACGGCGATTTCAATCCCATCGAGGACGCCGCCTTTCCGGTGAAAATCGAGACCCTGCGCGAGATTGATGCCTTTGCCCGCGACCTTGATCCGCGGGTCGTGCAGGTGACGGCGACCATCGGCGCAAACGTACAAGAGGTTGAAATCCTACGCCCCGAAGGCACGTTGGTGCGCGATGTGCGGCCGATGACACGGGTGAACATCTCGGTCATCGTGGATGAAAATGGACGGCGCGAATCCGGTAGCTCCGGCGGCGGCGGACGCATTCGTCTGGACGGGCTGATTACCCGCGATCACTGGGAAGGTGTCGCGCGCGAGGCCCTGCGCATCGCCATCGTCAACCTGTCGGCCGTCCCGGCCCCCGCAGGTGTGATGGACGTCGCCCTCGGCTCCGGCTGGCCCGGCATTCTGCTGCACGAAGCCGTCGGCCACGGGTTGGAAGGTGACTTCAACCGCAAGAAAACCAGCGCCTTTGCGGGCCTCATGGGGCAACGCGTTGCCGCCCCCGGCGTCACTGTGCTTGACGACGGGACAATTCCAGATCGGCGCGGATCACTGTCGGTCGATGACGAAGGCACGCCATCGGGCAAAAACGTGTTGATCGAGGATGGAATCCTTGTCGGTTACATGCAGGACCGCCAGAACGCACGACTAATGGGGGTTGAACCCACAGGCAACGGCCGGCGCGAAAGCCACGCCCACACCCCGATGCCCCGGATGACGAACACCTATATGCTGGGTGGCAAAACCGCACCTGAAGATATCGTGGCAGACCTCAAAGACGGCATCTATGCCGTCGGCTTCGGCGGCGGCCAGGTGGATATCACCAGCGGCAAGTTCGTGTTCTCCTGCACCGAGGCCTACCGGGTTGAAGGTGGCAAGGTTGGCGCGCCCGTCAAAGGAGCGACCCTGATCGGCGACGGCGCGACGGCGCTGAAGAACATCCGCGCCATGGGCAACGACATGGCGCTGGACCCCGGCATGGGCAACTGCGGCAAGGCCGGGCAATGGGTGCCCGTGGGCGTTGGCCAGCCGACGTTGTTGATTGGCGGGCTGACCGTGGGTGGATCGGCGGCTTGAGGGATCTTGGCGCGATACGGAGTGTTCCGGGTGGGGATCGGCATGTGCGCTGATGGCATCATGGAATTGGGTGCGTATCGGTGTTACTGATTGTGCCTACATTGGCATGGTTGGCACGGATAACCATGGTTTCACGAAGTGACGACTTTTCAGAGCATTTCTGTTGGTTCTCGAATATTCCTACCTGGTTTCATTCTGGGCGCTCCCCCCAGCAATTTTCATAGCTGTCTGTTGTATGAGGCATGGCACTGCCGGTTGGAGTGTCGCGCTAGGTACCGGCATCTCTTTAGTTTTGATTGCAACGTTCGGTTTTGACACCATTTACTCATGGCAAGGAAGGGCGGGACCCAACTTCGCGGAGACATACATGGTATACTTGCAAGTGGTTGCTGTTTCTTCAATCGGCGCGACACTAGGTTTGTCCTACTGGCTGGCCCTCCGCCTCCTCGCACCCGCAGCCTTCCGCGCTACATCTCGCACTTGAATGACCGACCAACAAACCCCCGCACCACAGGGGGCCGTCTCCTCGTGGGGTCATCGGCGCCTCCGTCTGTACCGCCCGTCAACCAAACCTGAATCTGGTTCGGTAAATGCCAAATTTTTCGCCAAAATTATCCGGTTGAAGGCTCTTCCCTTTGGCGACACGCATAGAGACTTCTTGCCTCCGGCGGGATAATTTTTGGCGAAAGGGCCGAAAACCCCCGATTTCACCGTCCGAATTAACGAACGTGCTGAATAATCTGTTACGTTCATACTGAATTAACCGACTCATTCCATGTTCATCTTTGCAAGAGGCCGGAGGTTGGATGGCTGAAGAAATTCACTCTTCCCCACCCCCCCTCACCCCAAACCTCACCGAGGAAGAACTGCTTTTCCGCCTTCGGCTCTTGCGATCCCGCCGGGTGGGTCCGGCGACTTTCAACAGATTGATGCACGAACATGGCACAGCCGCTGCCGCGTTGGAGGCGCTGGCGGATGTGGCGCGGGATGCGGGCGTGAAGGATTATGCGCCCTGTCCTGAAGGGGTTGCGCTGTCAGAATTGTCTGCTGGGCGCAAAGCAGGCGCGCGGCTACTTGCGCAGGGCACCACCCTGTATCCGGGCGCGTTGAATGATCTGGCCGACGCACCGCCGCTGATCTGGGCATTGGGTGATGCGGCGCTGACGTGTCGCCCTGCCGTTGCGATTGTCGGGGCGCGTAACGCCTCCAGCCTCGGTCTCAGGATGACCCGCAAATTGGCGGTCGATCTGGGTAATGCCGGGTTCACCATCGTCTCAGGCCTCGCACGTGGCACTGACGCGGCCGCCCACGCCGCGGCGCTGGATACCGGCACGATTGCAGTGATGGCGGGCGGCGTCGACGTGATCTACCCAACCGAGAATGCCGATCTGGGCGCACAGGTCCGCGCGCGTGGGCTGATGCTGTCCGAACAGCCAATGGGCCTGCAGCCGCAAGCGCGGCATTTTCCACGCCGCAACCGCCTCGTGTCCGGGTTGGCGCGGGCGGTTATTGTGGTCGAAGCGGCAGGCAAATCCGGCAGCCTGATCACCGCCGGGCTGGCGCTGGATCAGGGGCGCGAGGTTCTGGCAGTACCCGGCCATCCGTTCGACGGGCGCGCATCGGGATGCAACATGCTGATCCGGGACGGCGCGACGCTGATCCGCGGCGCGATCGATGTGCTGGAGGCTCTCGGAACACCCGACGCGCCGACATCCCCCGTGGTTAGTCCAAAGGCCACGAAGGAACCGGCCGCCCCTGCTCCGGTTATCACCACTGGGACCGAGCCGATTGGTGCGCGAATCCTCGCCCAGCTCAGCGCTAGCCCGGTTGCTGAGGATCAACTGATCCGCGACCTCGGCCTGCCACCCCACGTGATCGCGCCGGAATTGACCAACCTGGAACTGGACGGGAGGATCGAACGCCACGCCGGTGGAATGATTGCCCTCCCAGGTTAACACGCCGCTAGGCCACTCCAAAGCCAGCATGGCAGGTCGAAAACCCGCCTTCTTACACAGCCTGAAAATACACCGCGTTGACAAACCCCCTGCCCCGACCCCACATCTGCCGCGTTTGAATTGATCGCCCCGGAAGGATTCCCATGCCTGTTGTTGTTGTTGAGTCCCCGGCCAAGGCAAAGACCATCAACAGCTATTTAGGCAAGGATTACACCGTGCTGGCCAGTTTCGGGCACGTGCGCGACCTGCCGCCAAAAGACGGTTCTGTTGATACCGACAACAACTTCTCGATGAAGTGGGAAGTCGCGAGTGATTCCAAAAAACACGTCAAAGCCATCGCCGACGCGCTGAAGAACGACCCCGAACTGATCCTCGCCACCGACCCGGATCGCGAAGGTGAGGCGATCAGCTGGCATCTGGAAGAAACCCTGCGGGGGCGCAAGGCACTGAAGGCGGATACGCCAGTTTCCCGCGTTGTGTTCAACGCGATCACCAAGTCGGCGGTTACCGAAGCAATGGCCCATCCGCGTCAGGTCGATATGGAGCTGGTCGAGGCCTACCTCGCCCGACGCGCTCTGGACTACCTCGTCGGATTCAACCTGTCGCCGGTGCTGTGGCGCAAGCTACCGGGTGCCAAATCGGCAGGCCGCGTGCAATCCGTCTGCCTGCGTCTGATCGTCGAGCGCGAAATGGAGATCGAGGCATTCCGCGCCCGCGAATTCTGGTCGGTCAAGGCGATGATCGAAACCCCGCGCGGCCAGACCTTCGAGGCGCGCTTAACCACACTGGCCGGCAAAAAACTCGATAAGTTCGATATCAAGGACGCAACCGCTGCCGAACTGGCCGTGCAAGCCGTCACGTCACGCAGCCTGTCGATCACGTCGGTCGAGGCGAAACCGGCGAACCGCAACCCCTCAGCGCCGTTCATGACCTCAACCCTGCAGCAGGAAGCCAGCCGCAAGTTCGGCTTCGGCGCGCGCCAGACAATGAGCGTTGCGCAGCGCCTCTATGAAGCGGGCCTTATCACCTACATGCGGACAGATGGGATCGACATGGCGCCCGAAGCGGTGATGGCCGCGCGCGATGCAATCAAGGATCACTATGGCGCGAATTACGTCCCTGACAGCCCACGGATGTACAAGAACAAGGCCAAGAATGCACAGGAAGCGCATGAGTGCATTCGCCCGACAGAACTGTCCAAATCGACCGATGACGCGCGGATTTCCGATGCGGATCAAAGGAAGCTCTATGATCTGATCTGGAAGCGCACCATCGCCAGCCAGATGGCGGCGGCGCGGCTGGAACGAACGACCGTGGATGTGGGCAGCGACGATGGGCAAGTCGTGTTGCGTGCCACCGGTCAGGTGATGCTGTTTGACGGCTTTCTGAAGGTCTACGAAGAGGGCCGCGATGAGGCCCCCGAAGATGACGACAGCCGCCGGTTGCCCCAAGTCTCGCAAGGCGAAGCGGCAAAGCTGGCGGCAGGTGGACTGAAAGGCGAATTCGACAAAGGCTCGGACGATGTTGTCGAGGATGCTGCGGCCGGCGGGATGATGCGCTCCGCCTCAGCCGTGATGGCCGAGAATGGCGCGGTTCTGGGCAGCCAGCACCACACCCAGCCGCCGCCACGTTATACCGAGGCGACGCTGGTCAAGCGGATGGAAGAGTTGGGGATCGGCCGCCCCTCGACCTACGCCAGCATTGTCACGACCATTCAGGACCGCGAGTACGTTCGCAAGGACAAGGGCCGCCTGTTCCCCGAGGATAAGGGGCGGTTGGTCATCGCCTTCCTCGAAAACTATTTTCGCCGCTATGTCGGCTATGATTTCACCGCCGATCTGGAAGAGCAGCTGGACGATATCACGTCTGGTGATCGTGAATGGACCGACGTTCTGGGCCGCTTCTGGCGCGATTTTTCCGCCGCGATTGCCGAGACCTCGGAACTGCGGATCACAGAAGTGCTTGAAAAGATCAACGAGGTGCTGGAACCGCACCTGTTTCCGCCCACCGAGGACGGCAGCGACCCGCGCCTGTGCCCGCATTGCGGTGAAGGACGGCTGAGCATGCGGACCGCGCGATCCGGCGGTGCGTTTATTGGATGCTCAAACTATCCTGAGTGCCGGTATACACGCGCCTTTGGTCCTCCGGATGCCGAGGACAACGGCGCAATCTCGCCCGATGGCAAGCTGCTGGGCGAAGATCAGGGCGACGAGATTCGCATCTTCAAGGGTCGCTTTGGCCCCTACGCCCAGCGCGGCCCGGTGACTGAGGAGAACCAGAAACCTCCGCGCCAGTCGGTCCCGAAGGAATGGCCACCTGAAGAGGTGACGCTGGAGCAGGCCGTCAAGCTGCTGTCCCTGCCGCGCGAGATTGGCCCGCACCCGGAAGACGGGGTGATGGTCTGGGCCAATATCGGGCGTTATGGCCCTTATCTGAAACATGCCGAAAGCACCTCGCACCGGGGCGGGACCAACGCCAATCTGGAAAGCAATGAAGAGGTATTCACCGTCGGAATGAACCGTGCTGTGCAGTTGCTGGCCGAGAAGGTGGCCAGCCGTGGTGCGCGCGGGGCGAAAACCCTGCGAGAGCTGGGCGATCATCCCGATGGCGGCCCGGTCAGTCTGTTGGAGGGCAAATACGGGCCTTATGTGAAGTGGGAAAAGATCAATGCGACGATCCCCAAGGAAACCGCGCCCGAAGCGGTAACAATGGAGCAGGCAGTAGAATTGCTGGCAGAGCGGGTTGCTAAGAAAGGCGTGCGCAAGAAGAAGGCCGCGCCAAAGAAGAAAGCGGCTGCCAATAAGAAAACGGCGGCGAAGAAATCTGCGTAGGTGGCATGAAGCCGACTTCGATCCCGCGCGAACCGACCTGGAACATGCCCGAAATGCGCCGGGCAGGTACCTGTCCGCCCCCCCGGGACGGGCAATGGTCTGACTTGAAAATCGCATCA
Organism: uncultured Paracoccaceae bacterium; assembly: GCA_943787785.1. GTDB lineage: Bacteria > Pseudomonadota > Alphaproteobacteria > Rhodobacterales > Rhodobacteraceae > WLWX01. The sequence continues at coordinate 239,550 of CALSNT010000018.1, forward strand.
AACAGAGTCCGCTCCAGGCTGGCAGCATCCCCTCACCCACCATTGACTCTGGCCGCCCCCCCCGTCACCTAAAGACACCGGTTCCGACAAGAGGTTTCGCCCCATGAAAAAAGTATATGACTCCGCGTCCGAAGCACTTGATGGACTGCTGCACGACGGAATGCTTGTCGCCGCTGGTGGGTTCGGCCTGTGCGGTATTCCTGAGCTTTTGCTGGCAGCGATTCGCGATGCGGGCACTAAGGATATGACATTCGCCTCAAATAATGCGGGCGTCGATGACTTCGGTATCGGCATTCTGCTGCAAACGCGGCAGGTGAAGAAAATGATCTCCTCCTACGTGGGTGAAAACGCCGAATTCATGCGCCAGTATCTGAGTGGAGAACTGGAACTGGAATTCAACCCGCAAGGTACACTTGCCGAACGAATGCGCGCAGGCGGCTGCGGCATTCCAGGGTTCTACACCAAGACCGGCGTTGGCACGGTGATCGCCGAGGGCAAGGAGCACCACGACTTTGATGGGGAAACCTATATTCTGGAGCGTGGCATCGTGGCCGACCTGTCCATCGTCAAGGCATGGAAGGCCGACGATACAGGCAACCTCGTCTTCCGCAAAACGGCGCGCAACTTCAACCCGCCCGCCGCCATGTGCGGCAAGGTCTGCGTGGCCGAGGTCGAGGAGATTGTGCCGCGCGAGTCGCTGGACGGAGACATGATCCACCTGCCCGGCATTTATGTGCACCGGATCATTCAGGGCGACCATGAAAAACGGATCGAACAGCGAACCGTGCGCCAGCGGGAGGAAGCATGACGAAACGGCGTCGATCTCTGATCGTCGCGGCGGCGCTTATTCTAGGGCTGGTAGCCTGCGATGACAAACCAGACAATGTCGAACTCGGCCCTGTTGACGCTGCCGGTTTCGAGGAAAAGACTGGTGAACCATGGCCGCTGACGGTCGATGGCGGCACGCTTTTCTGCCGCTATCAGGACGTCAACCTTGGCGAGGACTTCTTACTGTGGATCGCGGTGGACGGTGAAAATTATGCGTTGAATCCGACTGCACGCTTCTTGCTTGACGATGGTAATGCAAAAAACTGGGAAGCTATCTGGCGCCGGAACGCCGACGATACTCGCTACATCTCACTTGATCCGTTTGATCAATACCTGACCCCTGAATGTGTGGAAGGATGAACTAATGCCTTGGGATCGCAATCAAATGGCCGCGCGTGCGGCGGACGAACTGGAAGACGGCTGGTATGTGAACCTCGGGATCGGGATTCCGACGCTGGTTGCCAATTACGTTGGCGACAAGGATATCACACTGCAATCCGAGAACGGGATGCTTGGCATGGGGCCGTTCCCGTTTGAAGGAGACGAGGACCCCGACCTGATCAACGCAGGCAAGCAGACGATCACCGAACTCAGCCGAACCGCCTATTTTGACTCCGCGCAAAGCTTTGGGATGATCCGTGGCGGCAAAATCGCGATGGCGATCCTTGGCGCGATGGAGGTGGCCGAAAACGGCGATCTGGCCAATTGGATGATCCCCGGCAAGCTGGTCAAAGGCATGGGCGGTGCGATGGATCTTGTCGCGGGCGTCGGCCGCGTGGTGGTGGTCATGGATCACACCAACAAGAAGGGCGAATCAAAAGTGTTGAAGGCGTGCACGCTGCCGCTGACCGGCGCTGGTGTCGTAGACCGGATCATCACCGACCTCGGTGTGCTGGACGTAACGCATAAGGGTCTGCACATTGAAGAGCTGGCGCCCGGCGTCACCCGGGAACAGATGATCGCGGCCACCGAGGGCACGATTGTCTAGAACATCGGCATTAGAATCCGATGTTTGCTATACTATTTGGCAATGATCTTCCGGTCTGAGGGATGGGGCGGGCTTTCCCGTCGACACCACTGCCCTGCAATCCACACGCGTGCGGTCGCCAGATTCTGCTCCGAAGAATCTGACGCCGAGCACAACGCCTCAGCCTGACGTCTTTGGGCGCAATCCTGCCTTTTGATTGTCGCTTATCGCGAAACAGCATCATATTGTCGCCCTACTTTGTATCTAGCCGTCGGCCCCGATGAGTATGACTGCGACACTGCCCTCTCCCACTTCGCGTCGGATGCGCGATACGTTGCTGTTAGGCGGCTTGTTAGCGTTTGTGGTAATCGGATTGGTCGGACTAGCAAACGCAACAGGCTGGGAGGAAACCCGCGCGGCGTTCCTTCGGCTGAGCATCTGGCAATTCATCGGATTGCTGGCACTGTCGCTGGTGAACTATGGATTGCGAGGGCTGCGCTGGCATGTGTTCACGGGCTGCCTGCGGCTTGGGACCAACCTGCTGCAGGATCTGCGCCATTTTTTCGGCGGCTTTGCAATGACCGTCACCCCGGGACGTGTCGGGGAGTTGGTGCGGATGCGTTGGATCGCCCGCGAAACCGGCGCCAGCTTTGAAGACACTGCACCACTGGTGCTGATCGACCGCGCTTCGGACCTTGCCGCATTGGCGCTGTTGCTGGCCGCAGGGCTCGCGCTGTCGACCACGGGCGTTGCCGGCGGCATTCCGGTGGCGATCGTCGCGCTGCTGGTGGCCGTCGTCGTGACCCGACCCGTGCTGGCCGAACGGATTGCCGAAGCCTTATTCGCCCTCGTCCGCCGCTGGCCGCGCCTGTTTGCCAAGCTGCGCCGCGCCGCGCGGACGCTTGAACATTTCTCGACGGCGCCCGTTATGGCTAGCGCCATCGTCCTCGGCTTGCTGGGTTGGTTGGCCGAGTGCTACGCATTCCACCTTCTGCTGGTCTGGATGGGGGCTGACATCGGCCTCGCCAAGGCAACAGCCATCTTCGTTTTCGCCACCATCGCTGGCGGTTTGACCGGCGCACCGGGTGGGCTTGGCGGGGCAGAAGCAGCGATGATCGCACTCCTGACGCTGGAAGGCATCCCGCTTGAGGTCTCGGTTCCCGCGACCGCGATTATCCGCGTTACGACACTCTGGTTCGCAATTCTGATCGGCCTCGGGGTGTTCCCGTTCGCCGAGAAACACTCCCGAAAGGCCGCGCATGCGCTGGAAAACTGAAACCGTCACCGGTTGGGGCCGCGCGCTGAGCGCGACCGAAGAGATTGCGCGACCCGAAAAGCGCTCCGGGTTGACCGCCGTTGTTGCGGATACCCCCTGCCCCGCCGTGGGTATGCGCCGCAGCTATGGCGACGCTTGCCTGAATGACGGTGGCAAGACGATCAATACAACGCGGCTGGATCGGTTGCTTGGTTTTGACGACAAGACCGGCGTTCTGGAAGTCGAGGCGGGCGCGACTCTGGGTGACCTCGCCCGGGTCTTCGCACCCAAAGGCTGGCTACCGCCGGTGATGCCGGGGACCGGCTTTGCCACTGTCGGCGGGGCCATCGCTATGGACGTCCATGGCAAGAACCACCATGGCGCGGGCAGTTTCGGGCAGCACCTGGCCTCGATCACCTTGATCGCGCCCGGCGGCAAACCACGAACCATCACCGAAAAGGACAAGACCCTGTGGCGCGCAACGATTGGCGGGCTGGGTCAGACCGGGATAATTGCCAACGCAAAAATCAACATGCTGCGTGCCAAGGGCGACGTGATGATCGTCACGGAACGCCGCGTGGCCGATTGGGATGAGCATATCGCCCTGCTGGACGCCTCTGACGCGACCTATACGGTCGGTTGGGTGGATGCGACGGCCAAATGGGCCTCGCTTGGTCGCGGCGTTCTGGAAGAGGGTGAGACGGGCTCGGGCCTGCTTCCGAAGAAGAAGGGCGCCAAATCAGTGCCGTTCAACGCTCCGGGGTTTGCGCTGTCCGGCCCAGTTGTCCGGGCTTTTAATGCGGCCTATTGGCGGCGGGTGCCGGTGTCGGGGCGGACCTCGGTCAAGCCAATTGGTGATTTCTTCTTCCCGCTGGACCGGATTCACGACTGGAACAAACTTTACGGCAAACGTGGATTTCACCAGTTTCAATGCGTCGTGCCGCTGGATCAGGCGGACGCCCTGCGTGAGATGTTGGCGACAATTGCGGACAGTGGCCTCGCCTCACCCCTTGCTGTCCTGAAACGCATGGGGGCCGGGCGCGCAGGCATGATGAGTTTTCCGATGGAGGGCTATACGCTGGCGGTCGATTTCCCGAACCGCGACGGCGTGACCTCGCTAATAGCCGAACTGGAGGCAGCGGCGGCTGACGCAGGTGGGCGCATATATCTGGCCAAAGACTCGCTGGCATCCGGGATACGATCAAAGCGATGTATCCCGAACATGGCGATTGGGCGAAGGCAGCCACGAAGGCCGATCCGAAAAAGACACTGGTGACCGATCTGGTCCGCCGATTGAAGTTGAGGACCGCATGATGCAACAATCATGGATCATATTGGGTGCGACGTCGGCCATTGCACGTTCATTTGCCCGCCAAATGGCAGCCGAGGGCGCGGGGCTGATCCTGGCTGGGCGTGACAAGGCCGAACTGGCAGCCCTTGCCAGCGATGCAACCCTGCGCGGCGCCCGGTTTGCCGAAGCAATGGCGTTCGACACCGCCGCCCCGAACGGCTTCAAGAAGCTCCTGACCCGCGCAGGCCGCGAGGAAGGCAGCATTAACGCCGCGATCTTCACCGGCTCGATGCCATCGCAAGACCAGATCGACGCTGATCCGGGCTTGATCGAGCCAACCGTCATCGACAACTACTCCGGCCCGATCCGCTTTCTGCAGATGTTCGCCCGATGATCGAAGAAC
>CALSNT010000019.1 GCA_943787785.1 uncultured Paracoccaceae bacterium
CGTGACCGAACGGCACCCGAACCTTGTATTCATCTCGAGCACTCCCGAGCCTTCCCCTCTCAATTGATTGGGGCGTGGGCCGCGCAGCATTCTCGTCGGCCTATGGAAATTTTCACATTCCTCTTTGCACTCATGCAGACTGCGATGCCGATTGCTCGTATTCTTTCCCGTCGTTCTCTTCAGACAGGAGCCTTATTGTGCGTGTTGGATAGGCAAATACTACGTTCAGTTCGCGTGCTAGATCTACGATATCGCCAATTAGCTGATGCCTGGCCGCGACATAATCATCGAACTCTGCAAGGTTGAAGTACCCCCATAGCTCCACGTTCAATGCCGACTCGCCAAAGGATCGCAACCCGACATAACCTGTCGTGTCGTCAGCGGCGGGCTGGTCAAGATACACCTTACGCAGTCGGGCCTTGAAAGCATCGAGCCGGTGACGGGATGTGTCGTAATGCAAGCTGATTTCGAGACGGATCTTGCGCTTGCGTCGCTGCCCCCAATTCACGATCGACTTGTCTGTGAGCTGAGAATTCGGAATCACCAAAAGGGAATCGTCAAATGTTCGCATGCGCGTAGATCGCAGGCCGACATGCTCAACCGTGGCCATCCGGCTTTCGGTTTCGATCAGATCACCGCGATGAAAGGGCCGGTCACTCATCAGGATTGCGCCGCCGATCAGGTTGCTGACGGTATCGCGCGCCGCAAAAGCGAGTGCGATGCCGCCAACACCGAGGCCCGCAATGACGCCTTCGTATGGGATGCCAGTGATGTCCGCGATGGCGATGATCCCAGCAGCCACGGTGCCGATCTTCAACACGCCGGAAATTAACGAAACGGCGATTTCGTCCACAAAGCCGCTGGTACGCCGTGCGCGTCGCTGGAAATACCCTTCGGCCAGATCGATAGCAGTATAAAGAATCCAGATAAGGGCCACTACAGTCGTCGCTACCAGCGCAAGTGTGGCCGCAGAAAGTATGGTCTCGGCTAAGCCCGACCATGTGAATACCAGAACTGGAAAACCAGCTCCAACCAAAAGACCGAAGGGTTTTCCAACCCGCCTGGCAGCACCGATGCGCAAACCGCGTTCGGCACCATGCAGGCTTCGGCTTAACAAGATGGACATCCCCTTACACATCAACCAGCCTAGGATCGCACTCAAGGCGACGGACGCCGGAATGATTAGCCATTGCCAGAACTCCAGCGAACCATAGCGTACGAGGAGCGACGGGGCCCTTGTTCGGATCCGTTCACGCATTTCGAAAAAACTGGTGATGGGCTCGAATGCGGATATTCCAGCTGCCACCGGCAGACCCTGCATCTGTCCGTAGAGCTGGGGCGCGTTACGCAGGGTATCAGACGAGAATTTCCATTTTGCCTGCCCACCCTCGAGGTCTGCTACCTGCTCGATTACAATTGATCCTGCGGGATGACGATAGAAAACGTATGAACCGGCTCGGTTGGGATTGTTGGAAATCTCTTGCCAAGTCACATAGCCTGCCCGGTCGATAACCTGCTTGAGGTAGTCTGCAAGCAAAGGTGCCTCGAAGCTAAGAAGCCTCGGTGGCACAAATGACAAATCAAGCGCTTGCAAAGCGCGTTCACGTCCTCCAGTTCTCCATGTGCGCATGCCCATCAGGAAATCGCGCATGGCAGCCCGCGGGCTGTTGGCTGTCGCCTCTCTTAGCTGAGAAAGTGTGTCATAGCCAAACGACGAGATCATTTTGTTCAAATCCCCGCGCAAGTCTGACGCGGACGGGACGACAACAAACCACACATTCCCGACCCTGCGGAAGCGTATGGTATATTCGATGTTTGCCCCAGCCGGGCCGATGGAGAAGTTTGCCGTTTCGCCTTCGACGTGCCCAGGGGCATCATAGATACGGAAAGTCGAAACATCGAGTATCGTCCACAACAGGCGCCGACGCCTCCGTTCGTCACGCACCCCAGAGGTCCCGCCACTATACAACAACAACGCTTCGGTTGCGTTAACTGCTGAAATATCGCCGTCGTAAACCGCTGCGTTCGCCAAAAAGACCAGAGACCGAAAGGCCGCGCGTGGCGTGTCGCGGGTGGCAAAATTCCCACTGGAGCCGACGGTGCCGGTCACTCTTTTGCCATTCCAGTACTCGCCATCAGCAAATCTACCAGTAAAACTCTGCCCGTCCTGCGACAGGGCAAACATAACCGGTCCCTCGACGCCGTCCTGAAACCACGAACCATGGAGGATCCTGCCTTCGGTCCGCCCCTCTATTCGGCCTTCTCCTGGCTCATAAGTGCCAGTGACACGATCCCCATCTTGTTGCAGTTGCATCTGGGCTTCGCCGTCGCGCCAGTAGGTGTCCCAGTTGCCAGACCAGTCGCCTGCATCCTGAGCCCAAACGTGGCTAGAAAAGACTGCTAATAAGAACGTGCAAAGTATTCTGGCACGGATCACGGGCCACTTCCTCATGAGGATCACTGGAAGCAAGAATAAAGTGATCAGGGATTAAGTCCACGGCTTACCCAATCCAGCGAAAATGACCTCTCGAGAGGGCCAGTTCTCTAGATCCTTTGAAGGGCACAAAGCCGCGAGGCCATTCTCATCACAAAGAATGTCTGCTTCGTGGCCTCGTTGAAAAGATGTTGCAAGCGCAGCGAAGGTCTTCTTCCCGCCGTTGCTGTTTTTCGCTGCAGTCTCGAAGCGCACAATGCAGCCATTTGGGCAGCTGCAGCAAAAGCCCGTTTTGTCTAAGGTTTGTGGCTGCTGTCAGCGTGAGCTGCAGCGGCGACAAATCCGACAAGGAGGAAAGCGCGGGCAGGTTTGCGATGCTATGGGGATTTTGCGTTACGGCTGCAGTGGTCGACTGGCAGAGCGTGCGATTGAATGACGATAGCCAGCGCAAGTATGTCGATTTTCCTGAGATGACCTAACCGACTGGCATTTCTTCACACGGTCATAGACCCTGTGCAGGATAAGATTTCTTGAGATGGCCGCAGTGACCGGTCCGATGCCTGCGCAAGCCAAGGTCGGGTTTTCTTGTTGTATCATGCGGCGTCCTCCCATGGTGGAGCTCGGGACTTTGGGGTTTGTCCGCGCAGGAAGGTCTGGATGATGCGCATTTGCCCCCCACATTTGGGGCAAGGCTGTTGCTGTTGGGGATCGGAGGGATCGTCACTTTCGGCCTCAACTGGCGTTTGGCTCGGTTTCGCATCAAGCAAGCGTCTGATCGTCTCTATTCTGCCTCGGCGGATGCCATTCGCGAGGAAGCCTGTATGTCGGATGCGATGGAAGCCAGAGGGCAGGACGTGGATCAGGAACCGGCGGATGAACTCGTCAGTTGGCAGGCGCATGACCCTCATGTGATCACCGCGTTTGATGCGGTAGTCTTTCCACCGGAAGGCCACGGTGTTGGCCTCGGCGCTGACGAGGCGATGGTTGGAGATCGCCACACGATGCGTGTAACGGCTGAGGTAAGCCAGCACGGCCTCGGGGCCCCCGAAGGGTGGTTTAGCATAGACAACCCAATCGGTTTTGCGCAGCGCTGCGAGATGGGCAGCGAAGATGCCGGGATCAGCCAACTCGGAGAGATCGTTGAAGAACCGCAGCTTGCCTGTCTTGTGCAATCTAGCCAACCCTTCCAGGAACAAGCGTCGGAACAACCGCGACAGGACCTTTACCGGCAGGAAGAACCCTGAGCGACAGGCGACCCAACGGCTTCCGTCGCGCGATAGCCCGCCACCAGGTACAATGACATGCACATGTGGGTGGTGCGTCATTGCGGAGCCCCAAGTGTGCAGTACCGAAGTCATACCAATCCGTGCTCCGAGGTGTTTTGGATCGGCGGCGATAGTCAGCAGCGTCTGGGCCGCAGTCTTCAACAGCAGGCCATAGACCGCTGCCTTGTTTTGATATGCAATGTCGGCGATCTGGGCTGGCAGCGTGAAGACAACGTGGAAGTATTCGACCGGCAACAGGTCCTCCATGCGCGCCAGCATCCAGTCTTGCGCCGCAGCGCCCTGACACTTCGGGCAGTGCCGATTGCGACACGAGTTGTAGGCGATGTGCTGATGATCACACTTGGTGCAGGCCGCGACGTGACCGCCGAGGGCAGCAGTGCGACAGTTCTCAACGGCGGACATCACCTTCAGTTGCGGTAGATTTAGGTGTCCTGCATGTTCACGACGATAAGCTGGCCCATAGTTGCGAAAGACGTCCGCGACCTCCAGTTTGGGACGGGGCACCGTGACTGGGCTTAACCCGGACCGGCATCTCGCTGCACGAGTAAATCGAGAGGGCTTATCACGCTCTGGATCGTCTTGGTGGCCACCTTCGTATAGACCGTCGTCGTTTCCAACTTGGCGTGCCCCAACAGCACCTGAATGACGCGGATGTCAGTTCCACCCTCCAGCAGATGCGTGGCAAAGCTGTGTCGCAGCGTATGCGGCGACACCTGCTTCTTGATCTCGGCAAAATCGCAAGCCACCCCAAAAGCGCGGTTGAACTGACGCGTCGAGATCGGATCGACGCGATTACGCCCCGGGAACATCCACCCTTTCGGGCGCGCTTCGCGGTAATATTCACGCAACAGATCCAGCAAACTTGGTGACAGCATCACCTGTCGGTCCTTGCGGCCCTTGCCTTGCTCGATCCGGATCAGCATCCGGTCGCTGTCAATGTCCTCAACCTTCAGATGGGTGACTTCGCTGGCCCGCAATCCGCCACCATAAGCCACGCTAAAAGCTGCCCGATACTTCAAGCCCTGGTCCCGGGGCAGCTTCCAAAATACGAGCCACTTCTTCGACGCTCAGCACAACTGGGATCTTCTTTGCTGCCCGCTGATACCGCATGTGCCGCTTCATCTCAGGCCGAGGACATGTCGCCGCAAAAAAGAAACTCAACACCGTCAGTCGGTTGTTGAAGGTCGGCGCACCAACGCCCTTTTTCTTCATATCGAGTTGAAAGGCCCGCAATTCTTCCGGCGTTGCCGTATCAGGCGCGTGTCCCAGAAACCCCGTAAAATCCCGCATCCCGCGCAGGTACATCGTTTGCGTCTTGGGCTGCAGCCCTTTGATTTGCATATCTTCAAGAAAACGCTGGCGCAGCGCAGGTACATATTGGTCCGTCATCGGAACCTCCTGTCATCAGATTGAGAAGGTCACAATTGTCCAACAGGTCAGTCAGTTCACAAAATCACCGCGCGTCGACTTGTCCGAAACACCAGCAACACACGCCAATACCGCGAGAGCGGTTTCGTCCTTGTCCGCACTGCAGTCATCTGGGCCCGCCAAATGCTGCACAGTGCACGAATGTCTGCAATGCGGGATGCGCCCGCAGCATTGCCTAGTACCCTTGGATGTCTCCTTTGGGCCGATCTCGTACTATTTTGCGCTGCTCCAGTCGAATGGCTTCAACTAAAGACGTTTGGATCTTGAGCAAGCGTTCGGGGTCAGAGTACGAAAACCGCAGCTTGTTGATGTTTGGGATGTCTCGAATGTTGATCAGATGCCGAGCTTTGTCTTTGAACCTTCGCTCTGAAGCAGGGTCACGGTCCAAAATGAAATCAATCCCGTTGCGCCTCATAAACGACGCCATGAGCGAACCCTCTGCTAGGAAGGTGTAGACTGTCAGCGATCCTACAGCTTTGAGCAGAACTGGCGGAAGCTCCCATAGGAGCACGTTGTCGCCGACCGAGAAGAGGCAATCTGCGTTTGCCATGTTGAACAGAGTCTTGCTCAGCTCTGGCAGGTCCTGCTTGTGTTCCCACTCCTCTGTGGCGTGGACCAAGCCGGTATCTGGATCGACGGTTGCAAAGCCATGCTCAAGATAGAGGCCCTTCCACGATTTGATGCCGACACCTTTAGCTTTTGCACCGCCTATCAGCAGTTCTTGGGTTACACAGCGGACAACGCTCAAGACCTCATCGATGACAACATCATAGCCAAGCAGAAGGCCTTCCTTTGCGAGGAAAGCAACGTCAGTGAAGAGGGCATGTGTCGCGACAATGCTGTAACCTCCTGAATGAAGGGGAGTTTCAACTTGAGACCGGCCTCGGTGATCGGCGCGCCGACCGGTTTGCCGAACTGGGTGATGATGGCCTGTTCTACCTCGCCGACCGTGTAGACGGCAGATGACGCAGCGATGACCCCGGCACCATCTCGGTCTCGCGGCGACCGTCCGTCGGGCTCTGATAGGGATCGGAGGCACCCGGAGTCGTAAACCCGAACTCTTGTTTCAACTGGCGCTTGACCGGGACCAACGTGGTCACGTCGATCCCGAACGGGATCTTGAAGTGCAGCCCCGGAGGGACCTCGGCCGCGTACTTTCCGAACCGTTGAACAATTGCAACGGAGTCGCTGGGCACTGTGTACCAGGAAGACCAGCATCATCCTTGGTCAACGCCTGACGCACCCAACGTCCAACTTTGAGGCAGTTGGCATAGTTTTCACGAGTCTTCGTCGACACCCTCAAAGTCGGATGTCCGTTCCTGCGCAACCTGTCAGCATGACTGGCGCAATACCTGGAGTAGGGTCGTGTCGGGAAGTTGGTGGAAATTTGAAGGTGGCGTAATCTCCGGGTGAATCAAACCCACCCAATCGGCGGCTGGTACCGCCTTAGGAGATCACGCCATGACCAAGACTACAGACACGAGCCCCATTTCGCTACTTGCATGTGAAGAAGGCTTTGATCCGATCGAAGATCGGCTGCGCGCCAACATCCGCGGCACGATCGAGGCCGTTTTCAAGGAAGAACTGGACGGCTTTCTTGGCCGTTTGCGGTATGGCCGGGACGCCGAGGCGGTGAAAGGCTATCGCCACGGCCACCGGGATCGTCAGATCACCGGGACATTTGGCACCGAGACGATCAGCGTACCCCGCGCCCGGGTTGAAGATGAAGTCGGTAAGGCTAGTGAATGGCGCTCAAAAGCGTTGCCGCGCTACCAGCGCCTGACCAAGACGGCCGAAGCGTTGATTGCGTCGGTTTATCTCTCGGGCACCAACACGCGGCGTGTGAAGCGCGCGCTGTTTGCGCTGTTCAAGGGGGCTGTCGGCAAAGACGTCGTCAGCCGCGCTTGGCGCAAGGTGAAGACCGACTGGGACGCCTGGTGCGCCCGCAGCCTTGCTGATGAGGACATCGTTCGGCTCATCCTTGACGGCACCGTCATCACGACGCGTCTTGATCGGAAAGCGCAGAACATCTCGGTTCTGGCTGCCATTGGCGTGCGTCGTGATGGGCAGAAAGTATTGCTTTCCATCATGAATATGGGGCGGGGAGAGCACAGCCGCCTGGCGTCAGTTCATTGACGACCTCGATGCGCGGGGCCTCAAGCGGCCCGAGTTCGTGATGGTTGATGGCGCGCCGGGATTGGAGGCCGCGCTGGTCGCGTTGTGGGGCCAAGACTTGCCGATCCAACGCTGCACTGTTCACAAGCATCGCAACCTGCTGGCCCACGCCCCAAAACATATGCACGAGGAGCTGGGCGACGATTATCGCGCCATGATCTACGCTGAAACCGCCGATGAAGTTGAGAAGCAGCGCAAATCCTTTCTACGCAAATGGCAGCTCAAGTGTCGAGCGGTCGCAGACAGCCTTGAAGAGGCCGGGGATCGGCTGTTCACCTTCACCCGCCTCGATCCGTCGCAGTGGAAGTCAGCTCGCACAACCAACGCTATCGAGCGCCTGAACGAGGAGTTTCGCCGCCGGATCAAAACACAGACCGTGCTGCCCTGCGCTGCAACCGTGCCGATGCTGCTTTGGGCGCTCCTCGCCTCAGGCCAAATCCAGATGCGCAAGGTCGACGGCTGGGAAACGCTCGCGCAACCAATTGAACCAATGACACTTGACCTCGTCGCCTGATCAGGCGCAAATCAAAACGCTCGGAGAACGCCGCCGGAGAATTTCCACCACTTTCGAGACACAACCTGGAGTAGTATTTCGGCTGTGTGTTGCAGCCATTTACCGGGCACCGTCGATGCGGTTTGGCCTGTCGCTCATAGCCTAGCCGCATGGCTGATGCTTTTGCAGACGCTTTGATCCGGCGTTCTTTGTCGTCGCTGTTATCGTACATATTGAGTGTCCTTGTTTATGTGTTCAAGAAGCTGCTGTCGGCTCTTCAGGTCAGCTCGAGCTCGCCATCAAACCAGCTTCGCAGAAGTTTCCGCATTCGAGCTGAGGGCAGATAGAGGGTGATGGGCTGCGCGTCGCGGACGCGGGAACGGTAGACCCACTGGATCAACTCGCTTATCGCGTACACGTCTCTGTGTGCCTGAGTGGTGTGAGAACGGCGGAGCAATACTCGGCCACGGTAGCGGCGGCACAGTGCTGTCGCGGGCGGCGTAAAAGTCGGCCACTTTTGCCCTTTCGGTTTTCGGGAGGGCTTGGGGATTTTCACCGTGGATTTGTATTTGAAGGTTCGCCACGCTCACTTTGAGGAAGGGTTGAGCGGGCGCCGGATTGCCCGGGATTTTGGGCTTAGCCGGGACAGTGTTTCGAAGATGTTGGCGTATTCTGAGCCGCCCGGATATCGGCGAACGGCGCCGATCAGGCGTCCCAGGCTTGATCCTTATACGGGTCAGATCGACCAATGGCTTGCGGAAGACAAGACCCGTCCCCGCAAGCAGCGCCATACGGCCAAGCGGATCTTTGAACGGCTACGTGACGAATGTGGGTTCGGTGGCGGTTACACGATTGTCAAAGACTACGTCCGATCCAGGAAGCGCTCCGGCAAGGAGATGTTTGTTCCGCTGAGCCATCCGCCTGGACACGCCCAGGCCGACTTTGGCGAAGCGCTGGTTGTGATCGGCGGTGTCGAGCAAAAGGCGTTCTTCTTTGCGCTTGATTTGCCCCACAGTGATGCCTGCTACATCCGCGCGTATCCTGCGGCGAACACCGAAGCCTGGCTGGACGGGCACGTACATGCCTTTGGCTTTTTTGGCGCGGTGCCGCGCTCTGTCCTTTACGACAATGATCGCTGCCTTGTGGCGAAGATCATGCCGGATGACACCCGCCAGAGAACCCAGCGGTTCAGCGCGATGCTCTCTCATTATGTGATCGGTGACCGTTATGGCCGTCCCGGCAAGGGCAATGATAAGGGCAAAGTCGAAGGCCTTGTTGGGTACGGGCGGCGCAACTTCATGGTACCGATCCCGCGCTTTGCCCATTGGGATGCGTTCAACGACTACCTTGAAGAACAATGCCGCAAACGGCAGGCCGACATGCTGCGCGGTCACAAGGTCAGTATCGGCGAACGGCTGGAGGCTGATCTGGCGGCCATGCGTCCTTTGCCCGCCGCGCCCTTTGAAGCCTGTGATCTCCAAAGTGGCCAAGTCACATCAACATCCCAGGTGCGCTACCGGGGCAACGATTACTCAGTCCCCGTTGCCTATGGCCATCGAGAGGTTTGGATCAAAGGCTTCGTTGACCGCGTCGTGATTGGCTGCGCGGCAGAGATCATCGCAGACCATCCCCGCTCCTATGACTCAGGCGATATGGTGTTTGACCCGGTGCATTACCTGCGCCTGATCGAGCGCAAGATCATGTCCTTTGATCAGGCAGCGCCCTTGCAGGGCTGGGAGCTGCCAGAAGCCTTCGCCACGCTCCAGCGGCTCTTGGAGGCCCGGCAAGGCAAGACCGGGAAGCGGGAGTATGTGCAGGTTCTTCGCCTGTTGGAACGCTTTGATCTGGCGGTGCTGCATCTGGCGATCAAAGACGCACTGCTGATGAGAGCGGTCAGCTTCGACGCGATCAAGCATCTGCTTCTCTGCCGTGTTGAGCGCCGACCGCCGCGGCTGGATCTGGATGTCTATCCCTTTCTGCCCAGAACCAATGTCGCCACAACGTCTGCAGCCACCTACATGAGCCTGCTGACAGGCGGTGGCGCATGACCGAGGCTCCTGAACTGCTTCTGGCCCATCACCTCAAAACCCTGCGGTTGCCCACATTCCTGCGTGAGCACGACAAGCAAGCGCGTATCTGCGCCGCAGAGGGCGTGGACCATGTCCGCTATCTGGCCCGGCTGACCGAGTTGGAACTGATCGACCGCGAACGACGCATGGTCGAACGCAGGATCAAGTCGGCGAAGTTCCCGGCGGTCAAAAGCCTGGACAGCTTCGACTTCAAGGCGATCCCATCGCTGAACAAGATGATGGTTCTGGAATTGGCGCGCTGTGATTGGATCGAGCGCCAGGAGAACGTCATCGCGCTCGGCCCGTCCGGCACCGGCAAAACCCATGTCGCGCTCGGGCTGGGCCTTGCAGCGTGTCAAAAAGGGCTGCCGGTGGCGTTTGTAACAGCAGCGGCGTTGGTCAATGAACTGATGGAATCCAGAGACGAGAAGCGCTTGCTGCGCCTGCAGCGACAACTGGCCAAAGTCAAACTGCTGATCATCGACGAGTTGGGCTTCGTGCCCCTCAGCAAAACCGGCGCTGAACTATTGTTCGAGCTGATCTCACAGCGTTACGAACGCGGCTCCACGCTAATCACCAGCAACCTGCCATTCGAAGAATGGACTGACACATTCGGCACCGAACGCCTGACTGGCGCCCTTCTGGATCGCCTGACCCATCATGTGAACATTCTGGAAATGAACGGCGAAAGCTACCGCCTCAGCCAGAGCCGCCAACGAACCAAAACAACCGGAACTTGATCAAAGCAGGATTGGCCTGACGGCCAATGCGCCTTGGAACGTGCTTGCTACCTGAGGGCCTCACGCTCCAAGGCGCACACCACAAACTGGCCGGCTTTTGCTCCGCCCTAGTGGCAGGATATTACGCCGCCGTTGACAGAGAGACCGACACAGATCATGCGGTCAAATCCTGGACAACCGCACGGCCTGAAAAGTCATTCGCCATCAGCACAAGGCCTTCATTAAGCCGCGTGGTAGGCGTCCAGCCCAGTAATCGCTGAGCTTTTCCTACATCCGGACAGCGGCGGATCGGATCGTCAAGCGGAAGCGGCCCATGCACAACATGTCCATCGTGGGCCAGCAGGTGGGCCACGAGTTGTGCGATCTCCAACACCGTCAGTTCGTGTGGATTGCCAAGGTTAATGACCTCGCCGTGCGCCGCATCGACCGTCGCCATCAGGATAAGCCCAGCGACCAGGTCGTCCACATAGCACAGGCTCCGCGTCTGGCTCCCATCGCCATATAAGGTCAAGGATTTCCCGTTCAGGGCCTGGCTGATCAGATTGGGCAGCAGGCGCCCGTCGTCGATATTCATACCTGGCCCGTATGTATTGAAGATACGCGCAATCCGTCCGTTCAATCCATGCCTGCGCACAAGATCCATGGTCAGTGTTTCAGCCGCTCGTTTGCCCTCGTCATAGCATGAACGGGTACCAACAGGGTTTGTATTACCCCAATAGGTTTCAGGCTGCGGATGGATCGCTGGATCACCATAGACTTCGCTGGTCGAAGCCTGAACGAATACCGCGTCCCAAGCAAGCGCCAGGCTCGACAGGTTGTCGGTGCCATAAACATTGGTGCGCCACGTGCCAAGTGGGTCACTTTGATACACCAGCGGAGATGCCGGGGACGCGAGATTTAACACAATGTCGCATCGCTGCAGTTCGGGCAGAGATTTGGCAATGTCGGCCTCCAAAATTGTGACTTGGCCATTCTCTGCAAAGCAATCAAACATCGACCGCGACCCAGTCGAAAAATCATCGAGAACTACAATCTGTGCGCCGCCCACAAGAGCGGCTTCGCTGAGGTGGCGACCGATGAAACCAGCCCCGCCCGCGATCAGGACCCTTTTGTTTAGAAGTGATCTGGCATCGCCCTCAAGCATATTGCTTCATCAATCGGGCAGCGCGCGCGATTTCACTTTCAAAGGTCAGACTGTTGGCCATAGCCTGGCCTGCAGATGCAATCGATCCTGCCTGTTGTGGATTTGAGCGCACCCAATCAACTTTCTCAAAAAAGTCCGACATGTCCGCCTTGACCGGGACGTAGTGAACGAAGGGTTTCAATTCACCATAATACCACTGTCGGAACCCGAAATCGCTTTGAACTTTCAGGACACAACAACCCATCAACAAGCGATGATAAAAATTGTCCCACGCGTTCGAGAAGCCATCAATATCAATCGCGTATTTCTTGCCTATCCATTGATCGCTCGGAATGCGAGTGCCCACGAAACCAGCCCTCTGCGCCACGGCGGCATCTTTTTCGTGCTCTGGGAACACAAAGCGGAAATCGACCTCACTGTCACGACAGATCCACGCCATGCGGATGCGCTGTCGTAAGGTCGGATGATTGCGGATTTCCGGGGCAAAGGAAAGATACCCATTCCCGTTCGGAGCACCCCGCCAAACGATGTCGCCGGATCGCTCGTGCCAAGGCTTCGGGTTTTTCGAGACCAAATCGCGCAGGGCAGAATATCCACCAGACTGGAAGAAATAGAGATCGGGCAGCGGGATCACATGCTCACTGAAACTGGAATAGGAAAACCGCGCCTCACTTGGAAGATTGCCGTCACTTGTATTGCACGTGACCTGCGTGACGGTCAGGTCGCACTGGCTAAAATAATAAAGAAACGGAACAGCTTTAGCGCGAGTGACGGACCGATGGGGCCGCGGTGATATGCCAAGTTCCAGGCCTGATGGCCCGCGCGACAACAGCATATCGCTCATAGCGGCAATGTCGTTGCGCACCACGACTTTCACCCTTGGCGAAGATAATCCTATATCTTTCAGCATCCTCCTTCTGATCTTGTCAAACCGGCGTCGGCGGTACATTTCATACAAATTCATAGCTTACTTATCTGGTTCTGGTTTGTCTGTCTTCAGCCGACATTCCCCCAGTCCCCCAGCAAAAAGCCGTCGCTGTCAGGATGTCGTCCGATTTCTTAAAGATCAAGCCTCTTGGGCGCGCCGTACCATTTGCTGAACACGCGCCTCAAATTGATCCTGCGTTTCGCCTGGTTCGCGGGTGGCTTGGAAAATGCGGCCTGATCCCGGGAGCAGGACCAACCGGGAAACCTCATCTGCGCTTCCATCCTCATTTTCGTAGAGCGTCTGGAACTCGACAGGCTCATCGTCGGCTGTGCCCATCTTCCTTTCGGCATTCCGCAATCGCTGTTTAAGGCTCATTTCGTCGTCTCCAATGCCGTGAGTCGACGTTCCAAATCCTCGGTTTCCAGTGTCTTTCTGTAGCCCTCGACCAAGCCCATGACGCTGGCCCCTTCCAACGGGGTCAGGTCGCCCGCCGATACCGCCGCCAGCACAGCCTGAGCGGCCCGTGAGGCGTCCTGAGCGGTTTCCACGGGTGGGAGGGCAAACTGGACCGGCGTGTCCTTACGGGGCGGCGATATACGCTCCAGGCAAAGACGCAGAGCCGTCGTGTCGCCATCCAGCGCCATATCGACAGCCTTCCGGGTGATCGCTTCGCCTTCGCCGTCCAGCAATTCTTCGACGGCGCGGGTTATCTTATGACGCGCGCCCTTGGGGCGACCAGGATTGCCCTGAGCAAACTTGCCACCCTCATCGGTGTACGTTTTCCCGTCGTTTTTACGTTTGCTCATTGCGATAGCCCCCCAAAGCAGAAGGTTGGCGTGCTTAGCCCGTTGAACGTGACCAGACCACCACACTGACATGGCCGCTGCGGCGCGCGCGGTTGACTTGCAGCATCGTGTGCGTCGTCAGAGTTTTTGGAACCAAGAACGGCCTAAACTAAGAGAGAGTCTGGCTCATCTGATTTCTGTGATTATGCGGCGCGTTGTCTGTGATGCAAGCGCCGCGTTTCGAGCGTCTTTCGTTTGATCCTTTCTCTTTGTTTTAGAATGGCTTTGTCACGGCCGAAGTAGACGTCGGATGGCGTGACGTTGTTGAGGCTCTCGTGGTACCGCTGATGATTGTAGTGTTCGACGAAGGCTTCGATCTGGGCTTCGAGATCGCCCGGCAAGAAGTAGTTTTCGAGCAAGATGCGGTTCTTCAGGGTTTGATGCCATCGCTCGATCTTGCCCTGAGTCTGCGGATGATACGGCGCACCGCGAGAATGCTTCATGCCTTTGTCCTGCAGCCATTCAGCAAGGTCGCCTGAGACGTAGCTGGAGCCATTATCGCTGAGCAGGCGTGGCTTGTGAACGACGTGGACCTGATCACAGCCGGATGCCTGCAGGGCCAGATCGAGCGTATCTGTCACATCCTCAGCCCGCATGTTCGTGCACAACTTCCACGAGATGATGTACCGGCTGTAATCGTCGAGGATCGTGCTGAGATAAAACCAACCCCAGCCGAGAACTTTGAGGTAGGTGAAGTCGGTTTGCCAAAGCTGATTGATGGCGGTGGTCTTGTCGGTGAACTCGCTCGCTGCCTTGATAACAATGAAGGCGGGGCTGGTGATCAGATCGTGGGCTTTCAGCACTCGGTAGACCGAAGATTCTGAGACAAAGTAGCGGTTCCGATCCGTGAAGGTCACCGCCAGTTCGCGCGGCGACAGCTCCGTTTCCTTCAACGCCAGCTTGACGACCTTGCGGCGCACCGTGTCAGGAATGCGGTTCCAGACGTTTTTTGGCTTGGGGGATTGATCCTGCAGCCCAGCCTCGCCACGCTGCAGATACCGATCATACCAACGGTAAAATGTGGTGCGGGGCAGGCCCATTTTTGCCAACGTCTGACGTGCTGACAGGTGCGATCCCTCGACCAGCCGGATGATCTCCAGCTTCTCGGATGGGTGATACCTCATTCTTGGTCGCCCCCATCCCCTGTCATGCTTTTTTTGAGCAAACGGAGGTCAAGCGTCTGCTCCGCAACGACCTCCTTCAGGTCCCGAGCTTCGCGCCGCAGATCCTTGACCTCGTCGGTCGTCGCAGCACGCGCTGTATCGCCCGCCAGGCGTCTCTTCCCGGCCTCCATGAAGTCCTTCGACCATTTGTAATAGATGCCCTGTGAGATGCCCTCACGGCGACACAGCTCGGCAATACTGTCCTCGCCGCGCAGGCCGTCCAGTACGATGCGGATCTTCTCTTCCGATGAATATTGCCTGCGGGTCGCCCGCTTGATGTCTTTGACGATCTTCTCGCCGGCGCTCTTCGTTGTCTGTCTCATGCCCCACTCCTCAGTGGTTACGATGCGCCAACAACTCTCTCTTATCAAATCGCCCTATTTGGACCCATAAGCGCTGACGTCAGACAGCATTCAGCAAAACGAGGAAAAACGACATGAAGAAACCCTACATCAAGCCGAATGCGGCCAAGCGAAATAGCCTGGCAATGCTCGCTGCAGGGCAGGTTTGCGTTTCGAAGTGCCCGCCGGGTTAATACTGCGAACACATTCCGTGTAGAAAAGGTCTCGGCATAGCGCCGGGGCTTTTTACGTTTGTGCATGTCGCTGCGGGTTGATGCCGTCGTCATTGCTGAACGAATTGCAATCAAAGGGCGCGCCCCGCCTCTCAGGGCGGGCGCACAGCCCTTGGGGGTATGGGGGTGTGTTTGGCTAGGGGGATGAAGGGGGTATTGCAGGGGGGATGAAGCCACTTTCGTATGACTATCGTAGGGGGGTATTGTAGGGGTATTGCAGTCTGTCATTGGCCCGCCTCCACGATAAAAGACGTGCGGCGCGAGGCCGGTCCTTCGGTCTCAATCTTGATCTGCTCAGCAGCCAGCAGCCCCTCCATCGCAGCCTTCAACGCCCGTTTGGTCATGCCCTCGTTATCGGGGTGTTCTGCAAACAGCTTGGGCGCGTAGCGCGAACCAACGACATGATTGACCGGCCTGCCCTGCGCGGTGAAAGCGGCCAGCAGCTTCATGAACACGCGCTGCGCCTTGGCACCCGCCGCCAGCCTATCCAGCCCCTGTTCAGACGCCTCAGCGACGAACACACCAGCCTGCCACTTCATATGCGTCTCTTCACCTATCCGCCCGTAGTTGGCTTTCATGGTGGTCATGACACGCCGGTCAGGGTCCGCCTCGAACCCGTTGTCGGTGATGCGCGACAGATAGAGCCGCGAGCGAACCGAGTTGTTCCAGGCGGTGCTGCCCGATGCGCCCGTACCGCTGGAAAGCCCCGTTAACGACGGATGCCCTAACAACAGAACCGCGCAATTCTGGCGCAACGCCAAGCCACGAAGCAAACCAATGAACTGACGCACCTTGGCCCGGTCGTTCTCGTTGGCGGGATATACGTCCGCCAACGTGTCCACCACGATCAACGCGGGAGACTCGCTTTCGGCACGGCGTTCCAACTCCTTGAACAATTCAGAGCGGATCAGCGTGACCTGGCTTTCGATGGCCAGCAATGCGTCTTCGCCAGCCAGCGACCTCAGGGTCAGGTTTTCGGTGTCATCCCAGTTACGCCTCTCAGCGCGCAGAATGTCGGCAAGGCGGCGGTGCAGTTCGTCGTCATCGTCCTCGGCGCTCATATAGATCACCGGGCCAGCCTTGGTGCCCTTGCCCAGCCAACCGCCCTCAGAGGCGACCGCGACGGCCAGTTGCAGTGCCAGCAGGCTTTTGCCTGTACCGCCATCGCCCCCAAAGAGCGTGACCGTCTTTTGCGGTATCAACCCGTGTACCAACCACTCGCGCGGCTTGACGGCTTTACCATTGAGAGTTGCCGCAGAATAGAACTGCGACCTGCGCTTGTCCGGGTCGGGCTTGCCAGGATCACCGGGACACCCTTTATCGACCCACTCCTCGAAACTGACATCCATCATGCTGCGGCCCTCCCGTGCGCGGGCGGAAAGACCGCATCGACCACGTCGATTGCGTCGTCGTAATCCAGCGACTTGAGCGTCATGTAAGCCAGCGCCGCACGTTCCTGCGCTGTTAGACGGGCTTCCCAGGCCGCCGAGGCAGCATTCCATGTCTCGAAGTCGCCAGCGGTTAGCGCGTAGCCCAGAACACGCGCAGCCGATTTATGTGCCGGTTTGGCATTGCGGGACATGATGCTGGTCACTAGCTGTCCTCCCCATCGTTCGGGGCAGGCAGCAAGCCGCTAATCAACATACGGTCGTGATCCTCAGCCTGCTGATCCTGACCAAGCTGAACCCAATCAATCCGGCGCTCGATAGCCGCCTTGAGAATGTCGGCAATCACGTCCGGGGGAAGCGCCTCAAGCTGGCACGTCCCGCCCGACCAGTTCTTGGATCGGCTGTCACTGGCCTTTGCCGGGGCTGTGGGCAGGTCATAGGCCACCACCTGTTCCTCGACCAATGCCACGCGCTCAAACTCGACGCTGACCAGCCCATGCGGCCTGTCAGCCATCACAAAGGCTTCCACGTCTTGCGCTACCGCGTCGAAGATGGAAACGCCGCTGGGGTCGAAGTCTCCAAGGTGAAGAATGATCGCGCGCTTTTCTATTGCGCAGATACGATCCGCCAGCCGCTTTTTAGCCGTCAGGCTGTCGAAGCCGCCTGAGGAATAGACCGGCACCGAATACGGCTCAGCCACCCGGTAAAGCTGAGGCAACATGCCCGCCGCCTCGCACCACACCTCGATATGAACATCCTGCGCGACCAGCTTGTTGCGGGTGTACCCCTCACCCAGTTCGCGGACGTGGCGCAGAAAGTCGTCATGATCATCAAAATGCTCCATCGACGAGGTCGTCACACCATCGTCGCGGATCGCGTCGAAGGGGATGATATTGCCCCGGCGGGCATTGGCTAGATGGTG
Organism: uncultured Paracoccaceae bacterium; assembly: GCA_943787785.1. GTDB lineage: Bacteria > Pseudomonadota > Alphaproteobacteria > Rhodobacterales > Rhodobacteraceae > WLWX01. The sequence continues at coordinate 17,590 of CALSNT010000019.1, forward strand.
ACAGAGCCGCCCATACGCGGTCTCCGTCTTGTCGTAGCCGTGCACACCAACCATGCGGTAGAAGATTTGACGGCAGGTCAGCGGCCAGAACCGGCGGTATTCGTCCAGCACGGCTTGAGCCTGATCCAGCAGTAAGCGCGTTTTGGTATTCGGCTTGTAGTTGCCGATATAGCCCCGGTTACGCTTTTTACGGCTGGGCCTGATTTTCTACAATGGTCATATCAGCGTGCCCCAATGCATTGCCAAGATAGGGAAAGATTTGTGCGGCGATGGGCAGGGATTGGCGACGCCGTGGCGGGAAGGGGTCTTGTTGCCCGGCATGTCGGCCCAACGCTCAACGCGCAGTGCGTTGTTCGGCGGGCGGTTGGTGTTGCCTGTAGTCTTAGTGGTCATTTTAATGATCCTTGAGGTTGCAAGGACCGGGTTAAGTACGCTATCTTCAATTTGCCGTTGAAAGAAAAACGCCCCTGCCCAGTCCATTGGATTGAGTGGGGGTTTTTCTTAGGCGGCTTCCGCGACCCGATTCAGATAGGCCTCGATGTCGGCAACGCGCCAACGTGTGAGACCGTGAATCCTGACAGGCTGAGGAAAATTCGGATCGCGGCGCGCGTTGCGCCAGATAGTCGCCGTGTGGCAATCAATGTGGTTGGCGAATGTAGCAACCGTTGCAAAGCCGCCCTTCGGCAGCGACGCGTTGATACGATGACCTAGAGATTCTTCGTTAACTTCCAACTGCATAGTGTCACCTCTTGTTTCTATGAAGTGCAATATGGGGCATCGTGGAGCGCCAATCCAAAGGAGGAATTCGATTATTTTATTGAGGATTCCTGACGCAACTCAGCGCACGCTTCGCGCGCAAAGGCTTCGGCGCTAGCGTCGATTTCTAGGGCCTCGAAAATATTCGTTACAAATTCAAGAAACGGACCATAGGCCTCAGCATATTGCAGGTCAGTTCGGACCGCTGGCCTATCTTCAGAAAGGGCAGTGAACGCCCGGAAGCACTCTTGCGCAAGAAACCTCGCGCCTGACTTGGCAACCTTGGTACCAAACTTTTCAAATTCAGGACCGTCCCCAAATGCTGTATTTACCGACGCGCCGTTTGGGTCGATTTGCGTAATTGCCTCCTCGACTCCTGACGCTAGTTCTTTGATTGAATTTCCAATCTCAGAACGTGCGCCATTTATTGTCGAGCGAACCGGCCAACCCGCTGATTTTCGTTGGGCAAAGAGTTTTTCCGCCATGGGCACGAGCGCCTCGCCAGCATGCCAGCCAGTCTTGGCTATGTGAACTTCAGCCCGTCTGAGAGCTGACAAACAGTTATTCAAGCTCTTGATGTCCGCAGCAGGAGTGCGGTTACTTCGGTCGATGGCCTCTAGGGCGCTCGCCGTCGACCAATGGTCATACAGGTTGTCAGCCCATGTGTTTAGCTCCCCATCACCGCGACTTGGGAAAGAGTCTCTCAAGACAGAGAGGATTCTGGGAGAACTCGATTCCCAATCAAATATGCCGGAGTCACCGTTTATCGCACCATCTTCACCACTTGCCCTGTTTCACCTGCACAGAACCTGCCCCAGGCATCCATCAAAACAACTCGACGCTCAAACAGGTCTGACCGAGCGTAGGCCCGCTCAACCTCGTTGCCGGTCGCGTGCGCAAGGGCCGCTTCCGCCACCTCACGGTCCGCGCGCGCGCACTCACTGCACCAATCCCTGAACGTCGAACGGAATCCGTGAATGGTGATGCCCTCAACGCTCATCCGTTTCATGAGACCCTTGAATACCATCACCGATTGTTCCCGTGCTTCGCCGAATTTGCCGCGTACATGGGACGGGAATACAAATTCAGCATCCTGACCCCGCACCAACTCAAGCACGTTTTTTGCCGGGTCGGACAAAGGCACCCTGTGCGGAAGCCCGACTTTGGTGCGTTGACCAGGAAGTGTCCAAACATCGGAGTCTATTTCCTCCCAGCGCGCGCCACGAACCTCGCCTGACCGGCAGGCCGTTAGGATCAAAAATTCCAACGTACGAGCGGACATTCCTTCGCGCTGGGACAACGACGACATGAATTCAGGAACATCGCGCCACGGCAGGGCAGGCATATGCTTAGGTCGATGCTTAACCGGCGGTAAGGCCTTCTTTAGTCCGTTCACCGGGTTTTCGTGAGGATAGTGTCCAGCGCCCTTGGCCCAGTCGAACACTGTTGCAAGCCGTTGCTTCAATCGTTTTGCGGTTTCATGTTTCTCGACCCATATCGGAGACAGCACTGCCAGAATGTCTGCCGTCCCAACATCTTCAATCACCCGATTGCCGAAAACGGGAAGGGCGTAGTTCTCGATTGTGGCCAGCCAGGTCTCAGCGTGCTTCTTGTTGCGCCAGGTCGGCAGCAAGTTCTGATGCACGCGCCGGGCAGCAGCCTCGAAGGTCAACGTTTCCTTCGAGTGTGTAGTGACGGGATCACCGCCGTCACGCGCAATTTTACGCAGCGCCCTTGCTTTCTCACGGGCTTCAGCAAGAGAAACCAATTTGGCGGAACCTAGTCCGCCCTCCCAACGTAGCGGCTTGCCGGATTTGGTGTAGCGCCCCTTGATGAGTGTTCTAACTATCCACGACTTGCCGCCTGACGGTCCGACACGCAGATATAGCCCTTCGCCGTCGCCGTACATGCCGGGCAACTTCACAGTCTCGACTTTGCGATTGGTTAAGTTTGGCATTGCTGTCCCACCACATGACCCACCGTTTGTCCCACCATAAATCATGCGATTGACTTCATCAAGGTGCGACACTATGCGACGCCTGGATTCCAACTTACTGTGATTTATCTAACATTTCGCGACAACCTGCGACGCTCCGCAGCAAGGATTAGGTAGACCTAGGCTCCACCAAACACCGAAATTTTCGCGTTCTCTTTCAACGGGACTGCTGAATTAATCAGCGTTTTTTTTGACCGTGTCTGAATGCTGCGGCTTCCGATTTCCTGAAAACCGCCCAGGTATCAGCGCTTGTCGGCAATCAAAGCACGGGGCGATCACCCGCAGCCAAACCATGCCGCCCGAATGACGGTATTTTTCCAAAAATTTCCGATGCATGACGCATAACGTGTCAAGAGATCCATCTAAACTGTTCGACGCACGTGGGCGGCCTTGAAGTCTGATCAAGCAAGGTGGCATTGTGCGCCCTGCACTGAAGGCCAACATGGGCGGACGCTACACGATGCGGGTGGCACAGATACTTCCGGCATTGAACGACGGGGGCGTTGAGCGCAGCACGGTTGATATGGCACGCTATCTGAGTGAGCGCGGCATCAAAAACTGGGTCGTCAGCGGTGGCGGACGGCTGGTCGAGCAGATTGAAGACGCAGGCGCAGTTCATGTCACCTTGGATGTCGGTTCAAAATCACCCTGGGGCATACGGTGCGCAAGTCTGGCTTTGGCCAGTTTTGCAGAGGCAAATCAAATCACCATACTGCACGCGCGCAGTCGCGCGCCAGCGTGGGCGGCATGGCATGCGGCCCGCCGCGCAAAAATCCACCCGCAGTTTATAACAACATTCCATGGGCTTTACGGACACAGTTCGGCCCTGAAGCGCTGGTACAACCGGATCATGCTTCGTGGGCCCTTGGTTATCGCGAATTCGAAGTTCATCGCCGAACATATCGTTTCTGCCTACGGCCACCCTCGCGAACGCATTCATGTCGCGCAGAGAGGCGTTGATGTGAGTCGGTTTTGTCCGCAAGCGGCTTCGGCGGCCCAGAAACAGCAAATCCGAAATAGTTTCGGAGCCTCCGATCGACCGTTGTTGATGATGGTTGCGCGTATATCGCGCTGGAAGGGCCACGATGTCTTGATTGCCGCATTGGACTCCTTGGTGGATCGACCCTGGAATATGGTATTCATAGGCGGTTTTGACTCAGCGAACCTGCGAGATGAATTGGTTAACAAGGTTGCAAATGGACCAGCACATGGCCGGATCCACTTTGCAGGAAGTGTGGAAGATGTCCCTGCACATCTGGCATCGGCCGATCTCGCATTTTCTATGGCAAGCCAGCCCGAAGCTTTCGGGCGCGCGGTAATTGAAGCAGGCGCATGTGGGGTCCCGGTGATCGCATCCAAACATGGCGGATCTTTGGAGACTGTGCTCGACGGCAAGACCGGCTGGCTGGTGCCGCCCAATGATCCCGAAACACTGGCGGCGACCATCGCGACAGCGTTGGACCAACCCGAGCTGTTGCAGTCTTTTGGCCGCGCCGGTCGAGTGCACGTGGTTGAAGAATTCTCCATTGATGCGGCCATCGCTCAAGAGGCTGCGGCATATTCAAGATTGCTGGGTCCGGCGGACCAGCCATGAGCAAAGTGAAGTCCATTTGGCTGCTGAGCGATGGCAAGGCAGGGCATGAGGCGCCGTTGATCGGTGTTGCTGACGCGATCGGTTCTCATTATGAGATTCGACGCGTAAAACCGCGCCGGATAATCGCCGCATTGGCGCTCTGGGGACCAATTGACCCTCGGGACAAGAAGGAGGGCGGCGTTCTTGCGGCCCCTTACCCAGACATCTGCCTGGCATCGGGGCGGCGAACCGTGCCCTATCTGCGAGCCTTAAAAACACGCTCACCCGATACGTTCTGTGTCTATTTCAAAGATCCGCGCACAAAACGATCCGGTGCGGATATGCTGGTAACTATGGTTCATGATTGCCTGTCAGGACCGACGATATTTACCACCAGAACAACGCCACATAAGTTAACCACTTCGGTTTTAGACGCCGCACGCGCCGTGCCACTTGCGGAAATCGACGCACTTCCGCGGCCTCGGGTCGCGGTGCTGATCGGTGGCGATAGTCGGCACCATAGCTTCAGCAATGCAAACATTGGTGAGCTGCTGAGCCATTTGAAGACATTGCAGAGTGGTGGCGCAAGCCTGATGATCACGATCTCTCGTCGCACCCCCATTGCGCTCCAGAACAAAATTTTTTCACTGCGGGCACTAGAGAATGTCCTCGTTTGGGACGGACGTGAGCCGAACCCGTTGGCACAGTATTTGGCACATGCTGAAGCAGTCGTTGTGACGTCAGATTCGATCAATATGGTTGGCGAGGCCGCGGCGTCTGGTAGGCCAATCCATCTGTTCCACCCGACGGGTTTTCACCCGAAGTTCGCAATCTTCCTCGAGGAATTGGCAAAGATCGCGACAATTCGGCAATTGGATGGGGTTCTCGGAGGGGATGCCTATGTTCCGGTGGACAGTACTGGTGAGGTCGCGGCTGAAATTGTGCGACGTCAAGCAGAGTTCAGCCTGAAGAAGCACTAAAGGCGCCGGTTCAGACTCTGGACCAGCTTCAAGGGCTGAGATAACAACCCGCTCGAAGAAGCGGCGTTGCGGTTTTGAAGCTGCTACATCGATTCGGGTTATTAGAGTTGGGGACAAAAGATGCTGGTCTCGCATTTATATAAGTTCATTCTGTTGCGGACCGAAAAGACAGCAAGCACCAGCTTGGTCTCCGTCTTGCGCGATGTTGTTTGTGAACAGGACAAATTGTATCCGGCGGACTGGACAGTGAAACGGCGTCTGCTTCGCGAGTTTGGCAACCTCAAAGGACATTCGTTTCTGGGCGGGGGCGGCTTTATCCCCAGGCGCATGGGCGCTTGGAAGGGCATCCACCGCCATGGCCGTGCAGCTGATGTAAAACGATTTTTGGGTGAAGAAATTTTCGCTGACTACGCCGTGATCACCAGTGAGCGGAACCCTTGGGAAAGGCAGGTTTCACTTTTTACGCATAGACGCACCAAACACCCGTCCAGGGGCATTCGTGATTTCAAGGCAAGTATGCGGTCTGGTTCGTATAATATCCTGCACCACAACCGGCTGAAAAACTGGGAAATTTATTCTATCGATGATGTGCCTGTGGCCGACCATGTCATCCGATTTGAGACGCTGGCGCAGGATTACGAACGGGTTTTGACTCAGCTGAATATTGATCCGGAAAGATGGCCGCTGCCGCATCGACGTGAAAACGCCAAGTTCGAGGGGCCAGATTACAGAGACTATTACGATGACGAATCCCGCGCGCTTGTCGGGCGATGGTACGCAAAAGAAATCGCCCACTTCGGCTATGAGTTCTGAACTGGCCTAGCGCAAGAACGCTCCAGTTCGCGAATGTTTCTGCCGCTCGCGTACCCAGATCAGCATGCCGGAGGCAACAATGATCGCAGCACCAATTAGGGTCCAGCCATCGGGAATGTGATTGAAAACCAGATAGCTGGTGATCGCCAGATAGATCATGAAGGAATAGGTGTAGGGCATCAGCGTATGTGCGGCGGCAAAACCGTGGGCGCGGGTCAGCAACTCGTGCCCTGACCAGCCCCAAAGGCCCAGCGCCAACATAAGACCCCAATCCAGAGCATTTGTTGGGTTCTGCCAGGTTACGATAGCCAGTGGCAAAAGCACGAGCGTCCCCAGCGCTCCCATGTAGAATTGCATCGTTTCGGCGGCGACGACACCAGACAGCCGACGTGTGATAATCGAATAGAGCGCCAGCGAAATTGAATTGTAGACCGTCAACAGGGCGGCCCAATGGAACGTTTCGCCGAATGGGCGGATCACCACCAACACTCCGATGAACCCAAGAACGATCGCGAACCATCGCCATTTACCGACTCGCTCTCCCAGCAGGGGCATCGATAATGCACAGACGACAATCGGGGCTGAAAACATAATCGCTGAAGTAACAGTCAGTGGCAGATATTTCAGCACGATGAAATTGAAGACGGTCGAAGAGATCAGAAGGAACGCCCTCAATCCAACCAGCGCAGGGCGCTGCGTTGAAAACCGGTCTCGTGTGAAGCCACCACGTCCAATGTGGACAAGCGAAATCAGGAAATGACCGACGTAGCGCATGAATGCCAGCTGGAAAGCGTGCAATCCGGCGATCACCAACCATTTGACGGATGTGTCGATCAGCGAAAACAAAAAATAAGCGCCTAGCATCATCACGATGCCCAATTGAGCGCGATCCTGATTGGCGCGAGGAGCGAGACCGCTCATTCGGTTAGACTATCGACCAAAACGCCTCGCAAAAAAATCGGTCATTTGCGACACCATCAGATCACCGTCACCTTCATCAATTGCAGTCTGCAGAGCTTCGTTCGCAGATTTTGACATGATAGTTTCGGCGTTTAGATCGGCAGCCATTTTGGCGTAGTAACCGACGTCTTTGGCGGCGTTCCTAATCGAAAAGGCGAGTGTGTCCGGAATGCCATCGACTGCGTAGCCTTTCACGAAGTCCATCATTCCTGAATGGAGCGGCCCGGCTGCGATAACATCGTAAACCGCCTTGCGTTCAATACCAGCGACGTCGGCCATGGCGAACACTTCGGCCATGGCGTTCGCCGTCGTCATACCGAAGAAATTGTTCAGCAATTTAATCGTGTGGCCTGATCCGAGTGCGCCCAGATGAAAAACATTCTCGCCCAGATCGTCTAGAATCGGACGGATGCGGTCGAACGTTAACTTATCGCCGGCAGCCATGATGTTCAGCTTGCCGTCTTTTGCATGGGCTGGCGTGCGACCTAGCGGCGCGTCAAGATAAACTCCGCCAGCAGCTGCAACTTCGGCCCCCAATGCCTTGGTCGACTCTGGCAGCGACGTGCCGAAGTCCACAATCACAGCCCCCGGCTTCAACCCGGCGATCACTCCGTCCGGTCCGCGCATGCGGGCTTCGACCGAGGCCGACGTATCGACGCACAGCATCACGATATCGCTTGCGGCGGCCAGGTCGCGGGCGGTTGCGGCCTCGGTTGCGCCGCGGGCGACCGCAGCATCAACTGCTGCTCGCGACCGGTTTGCTATCACCGTCACAGGGTAATCCAGTGACTGAAGGCGTTCGACCATCGCAGTTCCCATTAGGCCAAGGCCAATGAATCCAATTGCAGGTTTCGTCATGTTCGTCCTTCCGAGGGGGTTGCCAATCAGGCACAGAATGGGGCGTCAGATGCCCAGCGGTGAATGTCGATATGAGGTTGATCGGCTAGTCGGGCGCGGGCTTCTTGCCACAGGGTGCGCCAGATGCGCCAGTCCTGCAATTCGCTGGTGGGATCACTTCGTGAACGCGCGACGAACTCAGGGAAATGCGTTCGGCCTGAATTTTGCCCGGTGACGTGATAGCGCAGATCGAAGGACCAGCGGAACCCGTCTGTCTTATTAACCAGCGAAGCATGGGGCGTCAGCGGATGGAAAATCACCGCGCCCCCGGCTTTGACCGGCAGCGGCACGGCTCGCGCCTCATCCACGAAACCGTCGGCAATCCCTGTCTGAGTGCGGGGACAATGGGGAAGAATTTCCTGCTCCGGCAGTTTTGGCAGCACCTGAAGACAACCGTTTTCCACAGTCGCGTCGGTGATCGCCAGCCACACGGTAACCAACTGCGTCTGATCCGCTTCTTCGAGTGCGACAGCGCGATCCTGATGCCAGTCGGTGGCGGTGATGTGCGCGCGGATCTCATCGGGTTGCAGGGCATCCGCTGGCGGTTTGATCCGCACATGCTGGATCGGATTGGACGTAATCTCTGGCCCGATCAGACATTCGACCAAGTCCAGTAATCGCGGTGAGGTGACCATGTCGAACACAGCTGGGCCAAAGTGCATCGGCGTGTCTGCCTCGATCCGGTCGCCGGGCAATGAGATATCCATCGGCTGAAACCATTCGCATTTGGCGTGATAGGCGCTCAGCAGCTTGCCCCAGAAATCCTCGGTGACCGGGTCGCCAACGCGCCCTTCGGACCGCCATCCTGCATAGAGCCGGTTGATCAACCCACTGTATTCATCGCGCACGGCGCTGAGCACTGCCGACTCAAGCACGTTCTCGACCACAAGAAACCCGTTATCGTTGAACTTGGTGACTTGGTCGGTGCTCAGCACAGGTCGCTCCTACAGCAGGATTGTTACAATCGGTGGCCAGATCAGAAGGATCGACAGCGCCAGAATCTGGATGCAGATGAACGGCAGGAAACCCTTGAAGATATCGGTCAGCGAGATGTGCGGCGGGGCTACGGACTTCAGATAGAAGGCTGCCGGGCCGAAGGGTGGCGACAGGAAACTGACCTGCATGTTCATCGTGAAGACAACGCCGAACCAGATCGCCACATGGCGCGGTTCCAGTTGCCCGAAGACGCCAATCTCTTCGATCGGCAGACGAAGAACGATCGGCAGGAATACGGGGATGATCAGCAGCACGATCCCAACCCAATCCATGAACGCGCCCATGAATAGAAGGATCAGCATCATCACCAGAATGACTGCCATGGTCGGCATTTCGGCCCCGACGATCAGATTGGCAATATAGGTCGGACCACCAGCAATCGTGTAGGCCCCTGCAAGAGCTGCCGCACCAATGGTGACCCAGATAATCGTGCCTGTTGATTTGAGGGTGCGCATCAGGCTGTCCCAGACAAGCGACATGCTTGCCTCGCCCCGGAATATTGAGATGATGAGCACTGCCGCGACGCCCATTCCGGCCGCTTCCGTGATGCCAGTGATGCCACCGTAGATTGAGCCGAGAACAACGCCGATCACGACTATGGGGGCGACCAGCCCCTTGCCCATGTCCCAGCCGGTTTTGGTGCGCTTCCAGCCAAAGGCAAAGAAGATCAAAGCAAGGGCGATGGCAACCATGCCACCGAACCACGGGATGTAGTCCGGGGTGCCGAAAGTGATCGGGTCAACATTCTCGATCAGAGCGTTCTGTCCGGTGACAGTGAAGAACACCGCTCGCAAGAAAAGCGCAGTGGCGAACCCAGCCCACAATAAGCACATGAACGCCCCGAACAGGGCGGCCTTGCCCCACCCGCGCGGCGTGCCCTCGACATGGTCGGGCAAGGGGGCGTCCTGAGGGCGCAGCTGCGTGCGGATGATGATGTAGATGATGATCATGCTGGCAAGCATGAAACCCGGCAGGAATGATGCCGTAAACAGCGCCTTGATCGAAGTTTCAGTGATCAGCCCGTAGATGATCAAGACGATGGACGGCGGGATCATCGTCCCAAGCGAACCACTTGCGCATATCGTTCCAATGGCGAGGTTCTGATTGTACCCAAGGCGCAGCATCTGCGGCAGGGCGATCAGGCCAAGAAGCACAACTTCTCCGCCGATGATCCCCGACATTGCCGCCATGATCACAGCCATCAACGAGGTGACGATGGCGATGCCGCCGCGCACGCCGGAAAGCCAGACATTCAGACTGGAGTACATCGACTTGGCGATGCCAGAACGCTCCAACAGTGCTGCCATGAAAATAAACAGCGGAATTGAAATGAGCACGTAATCCGTCAGAAGCCCGTATATCTTCTGCGTCAGAATATAGAGCGGTCCGGTGCCGGGCCTGCCTGTCAGCATCCCGTCGCCAAATGACAGCGGATTCAGGAACAGCGCGGGCTCGAACTTCAGCACCAGAACAAGCACGGCAAGGACCGCCGAGGCAAAGCCAAGCGGCATGCCGATGGCCAGCAGCACGATGAGGCTGAACATCAGGATGAGTGAGATTGTCCCGATGTCCATCAGTCGGCTCCCAATGTGCGTTTCAACGCTTCGATCTCTTCTTCGTCGATGTCGTCGGGGCCGACGTGGCTTTCCGGTTCCGCGTTCCAATCCGAGATCAGGTTGACGACGGCCTGCAGACCGACCAGCGTGACTGCGATCAAGATCATCGGTTGTATTGTTGCCGGAAGCGGTGGGTCAAAAGCGGTGCCGAAGGTTTCCCATCTGTAGAGTTTATTGATGAAAACCTGATTGTAGCTGCCGAACACCAGGAAGAAGGCAAACAGCAGGATCAGCGCGGTCGAAATGACGTCGAACATCTTCTGCATCCAACGCGGCACCACGTCATACAGCAGGAAAATACGGATATGACTGCGCTGCTGCATGGCATAGAGCCCAGCCAGCAGAAACACGAAACCGGCCAGCCACAGTGACAATTCATTGGCCCACAGCGTGGGCCGTTCGATCACATAGCGCAGAAAAACCTCGTACAGCATGACAGACGTCAGAAGCGCGATCAGCATCATGGTGACGCGGCCCAGAAACACCGACAGCCGATCAGCAGCGCGCCAGCTGGGGAATTCCATCCCCGCCCGCCGTACGGTCATCGTGCCGAAGATTGCCAACACCGGCAGCATCACGATGGCAAGCAGGTCCCAGACATCGATGAAGCCGATAAGACCTGCCGCGTCCGGGGTGACGTCGTTGCGTTCATGGATACTGCGCACTTGGCCGAAAAGGGATTCGTCCGACGGCGGTGCGATTGTCAGCATGTAGGCCGGTATGTGCCAAATCGCCCACCCGGCGGCGGCAATGAAGGCCAAAGGCACGATCCATTCAACGATGGAATGCTGTTTCTCGGACATTGTCGTGTCTCTCCCCCGGTTTCTGACAGCCTCGCCCCTGGCAGAAAAAAGGCAAGCCCTTTGGCCGGGCTTGCCTTGTCTTTTTCAACTAAGCTTGGGTCCGATTACTCGGACACAAGGCCCAGCTGTTTCAGGTAGGCAACGTGGCTTTCCACCAGCGCTTTGGCTTCCGGCGTGGTCGCGAACTCGGGCCAGGAGGCCTGAGCCGCATCGCGGAACGCCTGACGGTCTTCAGGCGACCAGTCATAAAGGTTCACACCTTTTCCGCGCAGCATCGCGGCGGCTTCGGTGTTCTTAACCTCGTTCAGCATCGCGGTGCGTAGGGCCAGCGATTCCATCGCGACTGACATGATGCGGCGGTGCTTTTCAGGCATCCCATCCCAGACCGCCTTGTTGCAGGTCAGGTGATCCGACGGCATCGAGTGGAAGCCCGGATAGTTGGTGTGCTCGACCAGATCATAGAGGCCCAGACCGACGTTGTTGGCCAAACCCGAAGCGTCTGCCCCGTCGATGATGCCGGTTTCCAGCGCGGTGAAGATTTCGGTGAAGTCCATCACGATCGGCTTGGCGCCCAGTTTTTCGAAGATTTTGGTTTCCATGCCCGGGGGCGAACGGAATTTCCAGTCTTTGAAGTCTTCCGCGTTGCGGATCGGCTTGGATGAGGACAGCGATTCCTGACCCGGCACCCACCAGCCGATCAGCTGCATGCCATAGCCGTTGTAAAGCTCCTGCGCAGCCTCAAGGCCACCTCCGTAGTAAAGCCAGCTCAGCTGCTGATAGGGGGTGTCATAGCCGCCCATGATGTCGCCGACGAACTGGAACGCCGGGTTCTTGCCGGTCTGATACCCGCCGCCCGTCATGTCACAATCAAGAATGCCCGTGGCAGCCGCGTCAAAGGTTTCGACAGATTTGACTACCGAAGACGAATAGAACATTTCGACTTCGATCTCGCCACCAGACATGGTCTGGATGTTGTCGACGTACTCGGCTGCCAATTGGCCCGAAAGCTGTTCGGTCGAGAAATGCGTCTGAATGCGCAGCTTGGTCGTCGCGTGGCTTTCTGCCAGCGCGGACCCGACCAGAAGCGCGGACGCCGCAAGCGAAGCTGCGGCCAGATTGGTGAATTTCATAGTGTCCTCCCGGTTCACGTTTTGACCGCCAGCGCGCTCTGATGGCATTTGGCGGCGTGTTAAGTGACCGAACCCTAGCAAGGGGCGGCTGATTCCCACAACAAAAAATCCAGCATTTTGTTGAATTTTGAAATACTTTCAAATGTTCAAAATTTCGCATAGTGTTAATATATGACAATTACTACCCAAACCGCTCGGTTGAACACCGGAGACATTTTTGAGGACCTGCGCGTGGGATTGACCACGGCGCGGTTTGATCCCGGCGCAAAGTTGATGCCGCAAGATCTACGCGCAATCTACGGCTGTTCAGCGAACACAATTCGTGAAGTACTGTTACGCCTCTCTTTCACGGGTCTGGTTGTGTTTGAAGAGCAACGCGGTTTCCGCGTCCGTCGCACCTCCTCACAGCGTTTGCACGATCTGGCGATTTTCCGAATTCAACTCGAGCAGGAGGGTCTGGCACGCTCGATTGAACGAGGTGGGGTTGCCTGGGAGGCGCAACTTTCCGCCGCACACTACAAATTACGTCACATCGAGGAGCAGGCGGAGACACCGGAAAAGCTGACCGACGTGCTTCCGCTGTGGTGTGCCGCTGAATGGGAGTTCCACGACACATTGCTGGCGGCCTGCGACTCACCCTGCCTGCGCGAGTCCTACCGGGGCGTCTACGACCAATTCCGCCAACAGCGTGTCACGTTGGACAACAATTTCGGGCATATCGATGAAAATATCCTGGAGCATCAGCGCATCCTGGAAGCGGCACTCGCTCATGATACCGTGACTGCACGACAGCATGTGTACAACCACCTGAAACGGAACCTGTTGCCCAATCAGAGCTGACCCAACTCGTCCTCGACATACTGACGGACAATTTCAGCGAAGCTGGCTTCAGCCGTGAAACCCAACATGCGGGCGCGTTCCGGTGCGAAATCGCGCGGCCAGCCTGAAACGATGGCCATGATCGCCGGATCATCCTTGCGCTGGATCAGCGCGACCGCATCGTTTCCGGCGACATCGCGCAGCGCCTCGATCTGTTCGGCCACAGTGCAGGACACCCCCGGCATGCTGAGGGCGCGACGTCCCTCCAGCCTCGCCGTGTCAAGCGCCGCCGCATGGGTCAGGAAACCGACCGCTGAGCGGGGCGAGGCGTGCCAATGGCGCACCGTATCGGGCACCGGCAGGATTGCCGGTTGGCCGTTCAGTGGCTCTCGGATGATGCCCGAAAAGAAGGACGATGCTGCGAGGTTCGCTTTTCCCGGTCGCACGCAGACCGTGGGAAGGCGGATCGAGAGTCCGTCGATGAACCCCTTGCGCGAAAAGTCGGTGACCATCAGTTCGGTGATCGCCTTCTGCGCGCCATAACTGGTCCGCGGCGCTTGGAAAAACGTGTCGTCGATCTGCGCCGGAAAGGGCGCTCCGAATACGGCGATGGACGACGAGAATACCAGCCGGGGCACATAGCTGCCGCCACTCTCTTCATGCTCTTCCCGCAGTGATTCCAGCAAATGCCAGCAGGCCATCATGTTGGTCGCCCAGCCTTTATCGAAGTTGGTCTCCGCCTCGCCCGAAACGATAGCCGCCAGGTGAAAAACCACATCCGGGCGCAGCGCTGCCAGCCGCGCCGCCTCAGCTTGATCCGCCAGATTGCCGGTCAGATGATGCTCTGCCGAAGCCCCGGAGGGCGGAAACCCGATGTCGTAGAGTGTCACCTCCGGCGCGACATCACTGCCAAGCCCTTGTGTGGCAAGGTGGGCCGCCAGTTTCTGGCCAACCATGCCGCCACCACCAATGATCAGGATTTTGGTCATCGCAATTCTCCGATCAGATCGCTGCCGTCATGCCGCCGTCGACATAAATCGTCTGCCCCATCACGAAGGACGATCCGGCACCCGACAGGAACACCGCTGCGCCGACCAACTCTTCGACATTTCCCCAGCGCCCGGCGGGCGTTCGCGCCTCCAGCCAGGCGGAAAACTTCGGATCGTCCACCAGCGCTTGATTGAGCGGAGTTTTGAAATACCCCGGCGCAATCGCATTCACCTGCAATCCGTATTTCGCCCAATCCGTCGCCATCCCCTTGGTCAGGTTCCGTATCGCCCCCTTGGTAGCCGTGTAAGGCGCAATGCCGGGCCGGGCGAGTTCGGACTGGATCGAAGCAATGTTGATGATTTTACCAACCCGACGCGGGATCATCGCCTTCGCCACAGCTTTTCCGACCAGATAGGCGCTGGTTATGTTGGTCTTCAGCAGCAACTCCCACTGGTCATCGGGAAATTCCTCCAAAGGCGCGCGGAACTGCATGCCTGCATTGTTAATCAGGATGTCGAGCGCACCATTTGCCTCGATCCCAGCCACCCCTTCGGCAACCGCAGCGCTGTCGGTGACGTCAAAAGCGGCGGTTTCAATCGAGTATCCCTCGCCGCGCAAAATATCAGCCGCCGCCTCCAGCCAATCTGCATCGCGGGCGTTCAGCACCACGCTCGCCCCGTATTGCGCCAGCCCGCGCGCCAACGCGAACCCGATGCCCATGCTGGATCCGGTGATCAGCGCTCGCTTCCCCGTCAGATCAAAAAGATTGCCTGTCATCGTGCACTCACTTTCTATTGCCATAGGTCCGGACCCTAGTAATCACATTTGCTATCGACTAGGCCTTCGGGCCGAAAGTCTGAAATCACTGCGCGGTGCCGTTCATGAAAGCTGTCGTTATCCACGCCGCCCACGACCTGCGTATCGAAGATCGTGAACCGCAAGCACTGGGCGAGGGTCAATTGCGCGTCGCCATCGAGGCTGGCGGCATCTGTGGATCAGACTTGCACTATTATCACGATGGCGGCTTCGGAGCGATCCGCCTGCGTGAGCCGATGATACTGGGCCACGAGATTGCCGGTCGAATCGTCGAGGGCACGGCCGAGGGGTTGGCGGTTGGCGACCGGGTGGCTGTGTCACCGAGTCGGCCTTGCTTTGACTGCACATATTGCCAGCAGAATATGCACAATCATTGTCTGAACATGCGGTTCTACGGCAGCGCCATGCCGATGCCTCACATTCAGGGAGCGTTCCGTGAAGAACTTAACGTCGATGCCGCGCAATGCTTTGCGGTCGGCCAGAATGTGTCGGCGGGCGAAGCCGCGATGGCGGAACCGCTGGCCGTTGTTCAGCACGCACTGGTTCGCGCGGGCGCGCTGGACGGCAGGCGCATTCTGGTCACAGGGTGTGGTCCGATCGGAGCTTTGTGCGTGTTATCGGCGCGGGCTGCGGGCGCGGCAGAAGTCGTTGTAACCGATATCTTGGACCCAGTGCTTGCATTGGCCAGACAGATCGGTGCGGACCGCGCCGTGAATGTTGCGGCTGAACCGGATTGGACCAGAAAATATTCTGCGAACAAAGGCCACTTCGACGTGATGTTCGAGGCTTCTGGAAATCAGGCCGCGCTGCGCTCGGGGCTGGACGTTTTGCGTCCTCGCGCCACTCTGGTTCAGTTGGGATTGGGCGGAGATATCAGCATTCCGCAAAACCTGATTGTCTCCAAGGAAATCGACATCAAAGGCGCATTTCGATTCCACGAAGAATTCGGCACTTCGGTGGACCTGATAAATTCCGGCACTCTCGACCTGGCGCCCCTGATCACCGATAGTTTCCCGGTCGATCAGGCAGTATCCGCCTTCGATCTGGCAAGTGACCGTTCGGGGGCTATGAAAGTGCAACTGCAATTTTCGAATTAAACGCGAGGCAGAAGAATGGTGGACGAAAAACCTGGATTGTTACTAATCGGTGACGCGACCGAACGGATGCGCGCACGGTTCTCATCCGAATTCACTGTGCATGATTCTGCCGCATCAAGCGTGGATCAAATATTGGCATCGCACGCGGACCGTATCATTGCTGTAGCCACGAATGGTCACGATGGCATCAAGCCGCAAATCATGGCGGCTTTGCCAAATCTGAAAATTATTTCCTGCTATGGAGTCGGTTACGATGCCATCGACGCCAATACAGCAGCGAAACGCGGCATCATCGTGACTCACACGCCGAATGTTTTGAACGACGAAGTGGCCAATACCGCCATTCTTTTGTTGCTGGGTGTTGCGCGGGACTTCGTGGCTAACGACGCCTACGTGCGGGCCGGGCGCTGGTCGACCGACGGCAACGCACCGCTTAGCCGATCAATTCATGGTATGACGGTCGGAATTCTGGGATTGGGCAGGATTGGGGAAACGATTGCCGAAAAGCTGAAGGCGTTCGGCTGCAAAGTCGTTTATCATTCCCGCAATAGAAAGCCGGTCGACCTTACCTATTATTCTGATCTGAAAGAAATGGCGCAGGCGTCGGATGCGCTGATTTGCATCACACCCGGCGGGGCTGCGACCCGGCATCTTGTGAACGAGGAGATACTAGACGCGCTTGGGCCAACCGGCATCCTGGTCAACGTCGCGCGCGGTTCCGTTGTCGATGAAGCGGCGCTGGTCGAGGCGTTGAACTCAGGCCGGATCGGCGGCGCCGGCCTTGATGTCTTCGAAGCGGAACCGGTTGTTCCTAAGGCACTTTTCGGAATGCCAAACGTTATTTTGCAGCCCCATGTCGGAAGTGCGACGGTCGAGACCCGGCGCGCGATGGGCGATCTGACCTGTGACAACCTTAGCCAGTTCCTTGTTGATGGTACTGTGCTGACCCCGGTGCCGGAATGTTCCGATCTGGTATGAGTGAGATTGCACAAGTTTCCACGCAGTTATTCAACATTCCATTGGACGACGTTCTGGTGGATGCCAAACACGGTGACCACACGCATTTCCAGCTTGTCACAGTCACCATCGAGACAACCGACGGATTGTCCGGCACAGGATATACATATACGGGTGGCAAAGGCGGGCATGCCATCAAGGCAATGATCGACAATGATCTTGCGGCGTTTCTAATTGGGAAATCTGCGGCAACAGTGGAATCGCTGTACGAGGCGATGCAGTGGCATGTCCATTATGTCGCGCGTGGCGGAATTGCCAGTTTTGCCATTTCGGCGGTCGACATCGCGCTGTGGGACATTCGCGGTAAATCGACGGCGCAGCCATTATGGCAATTGGCCGGAGGTTATTCTGACAAATGTCGTGCCTATGCCGGCGGAATTGATCTGAACTTTCCACTCCCGAAATTGCTCGATTCAGTTCGCGGGTATTTGGAACGCGGCTTCAACGGCGTCAAAATTAAAATCGGCCAACCGACATTGGCCGAAGACGTTGAGAGAATTGCGGCAGTGCGTGAGTTGATTGGCCCGGACGTAGCGTTCATGGTCGACGCAAATTACTCGATGACCCGCGAACAGGCCATCGAGGCCGCACAAGCATTCGCACCATTCGACTTGCTGTGGTTCGAAGAGCCGATCATCCCCGACGACTACGCGGGTTTCGGCGAAATCGCCGAGGCGACCGGTATGCCACTGGCGATGGGTGAGAACCTGCATACAATTCACGAATTTAAATATGCCGTGGCACAGTCGAAACTCAGTTATCTGCAACCCGATGCCTCGAATTGTGGTGGTGTGACCGGCTGGCTGCAGGTTGCCGAGTTGACGCGCGACACGGGTATTCCGATCTGCAGCCACGGCATGCAGGAGCTGCATGTCAGCTTGGTGGCCAGCCAGCCGCATGCCGGTTGGATCGAAGTGCACTCATTCCCGATTGACCGCTACACAACGCGACCGCTGGTGGTCAAAGACCATCTGGCGATAGCACCGATGGACCACGGGACCGGCGTGACGTTCGACTGGAAAAAACTTGGGCCATACAAAGTGCACCAATAGCCCGCTGGCATCGGATCGGATTAGGTATTGCTCGTGACGGCGGAGAGCTCGCCGCTCCCTATTCGAGGGGCACAGTGACCTTTGATGCAGCCTCGCGCGCGTACACAAAGACTTGCTGTCCACGTGGCGCAACAGGAAACCGGCAGAGGCCTGGCTAGGGACCATCGAAAACTATGCAGCTCCCATGTTCGTCAATTCGATGTTGGGACGGCAGACGTTCCGTCCGTGCTTTCAGCGATACCAAGCACGGAAAATGCAATGTGACGCTCGATAGCGCCTTAGCGGAGCTTCTGGCTCCGGGTGCAAACGACAACACCCGCAACAGCAATGTTACGGGTGGTACGTTCTTGTTGGTTGCGGGAGCTCGCAACCCACGATGTCGCATCATGGTGAGCAAAGGGCGCAATTTGAACTGAGGCAAGCCCTGCGCGCCGAGATTATCACGCTGAAAACTTGTAAGGCTAACCAACCCATATTCGTCTAAATAGGAAATTACTTTCTGGAAACCCAACAAACGAGGCGAGCAGGCCAGCGCAGGTTCGTCATCTACAAGAGAGCGTGGCTCGATCATGCGGCACCACCTCCAACCAGCCATTCGTCCAGCTTGGACCAGCGTCTTCGTCCTGACACGTTCTTCACGGCGATGGCCACCGCCTTGCGCTGACCGATAATAACAACCAGGCGCTTGCCACGCGTAATTCCAGTATAAAGCAGGTTGCGCTGAAGCATGGCATAATGCTGCGTCAGGACCGGGATGACGACGGCGGGGTACTCCGATCCCTGGCTTTTGTGAATCGTCGCAGCGTAGGCCAGCACCAGCGTATCGAGTTCTCCGAACAGATAGGTCACTGTCCGGCCGTCGAAACTGGCGGTCAACTCTCCCTCATTGAGGTCGATACCATCAACGTAGCCGATGTCTCCGTTGTAGACCTCTTTGTCATAGTCGTTCTCGATCTGCATGACCTTGTCGCCAGGCGCGAAGGTCGACCCAAATCGTTCCACCTTGTTGTCCCCGGAAGGATTCAGCTTGGCCTGAAGTTCGATATTGAGCGAACGGGCGCCGACACCGCCGCGGTTCATTGGGCAAAGAACCTGGATGTCCCGAATGGGGTCAAGACCGAAGCGTTTCGGGATCCTGGTCTTGACCATGTCGAGAATGCGCGTCACGGCTTGATCCGGATCTGCCGCGGGAACAAAATAGAAATCGCTCTCGCCGCCGGGCTTGCCGAGATCCGGTATCTGTCCTTGATTAATCCGATGCGCGCTTGTGATAATCTTACTCCGGGCAGCCTGTCGAAACACTTCCGTCAGTCGCACAACAGGAATTGCTTCAGACCCGATGACATCAGCAAGTACCTGCCCGGGTCCAACCGAGGGTAACTGGTCGATATCTCCGACGATAAGGAGAGCCGCATGGTCCGGGACGGCCTTGAGAAGCGCGTGCATGAGGGAAACATCGACCATCGAGCTTTCATCAACGACCAGAAGATCGCACTCGAGCGGGGATTCTTCGTTTCGCTTGAAGCCGAACGACTTTGGGTCGATTTCCAGCAAACGATGGATGGTTTTCGCCTCCATGCCGGTTGCCTCTTTCATCCGCTTGGCAGCGCGCCCTGTAGGGGCGCACAGAAGCAGCTTGACGGCTTTTGCCGCCAGGATCTGCAGTATTGAGTTGACGATGGTGGTTTTGCCAACGCCAGGTCCACCAGTGATCACCATGACCTTAGAGTGAAGCGCGAGACGAATGGCCTCAGCTTGGGTCTCAGCAAGTGTCAGTCCAGTCTTCTTCTCGATCCATGGGATTGCCTTTTCGGCATCAATGTCGGGCCATGGAAGCGGACCTGCGTTCAGATGCTGGAACCGGTCGGCGACACCTTTCTCCGCGTGATAAAGTCCGCTTAGGAAGACGCAGGGTATATCGCCGACGGTGTCAGCGGTGACCGTGCCTTCAGACAATTCCAATTCGATGGCCCTATGGATCAGGTCGTCAGGGACCTCGAGCAGCTTGATAGCCAGAGGTATCAGCTCTTTCCGCGGCAGGCCGCAATGCCCATTTCCCATGGCCTCATTGAGGGCATAGGAAATCCCGGCACGCACACGGATCATGGCGGTTTTTTCGATCCCGAGTGTCTCGGCGATCTGGTCCGCCGTTCGGAACCCGATGCCGCGAATGTCTTGCGCCAAGCGATAAGGGTTCTCACTCATCACCTGCACAGCATCTACGCCATAGGTCTTGAAGATACGGACCGCCCGGGCGGTTCCGACCGTATGGCTGTGGAGAAACACCATGATCTCGCGGATGACTTTCTGATCGGCCCATGCGGAGGTGATCTTGTCGGCCCTCTTTGGCCCAATGCCCTCAACCTCCCGCAATCGCGCGGGCTCGGCCTCGATCAAGTCGAACACATCCTTGCCAAACATCTTGACCATCCGTTTGGCATAGACCGGCCCGATGCCCCGGATCATACCGGAGCCCAGATATTTCTCGATGCCATCAAGCGACGTCGGCGCAGAGGTCTTCAAAAATCGGGTCCGGAACTGCAGCCCATGGGTGCGGTCATTGACCCAGTCCCCAGACGCCGTGACCCATTCGCCCGCAGAAATCATAGCCGCATGTCCGATTGTCGTGACAAGTTCCCTGTGGCCACGTGCCTTCAAGCGCAAGACGCAAAAGCCGCTTTCAAGGCTATGAAAGGTCACGCGTTCAACCAGACCGGCGAGAACTTCCTGCTCTGAATTTTCCACCGGACGCTTCATTCAATTCCATTTGGGTCGGGATGTCTGTCTGAGGCTGCGCCCACCGACAACAAATCTCTGATCGGAAACGGCATGTGACAACTGCGGCCCCAACACGTCCGTTTAACAATATGCATGTTTTCGTGCGATAATGCCAAGCACGCCACTACGGGGCTCCTAAACTTCGCTATCCCGTCGTGGGACGAGGTTCTGATTATGATTATTCACAACGGCAAACGGCCGTCTAAAGGTTCACAGACCCAAGTGGCTGATAGGCTGGGTTTGAGGCCTTGAGGTAGCCGAAGCCGGGGGTCTTAGCCACACACCCTCAAGACGGAGATCTTGATGACATTTGCGTTTTATGACTTTGAAACAACGGGCACGAACCCTGCTTTCGACCAGCCCCTGCAGTTTGCCGCAATCCTGACAGACGATGACTTTCTCGAGATCGACCGGATCAACATTCGGTGCCGTCTTGCCCCGCATATACTTCCCGCTCCGATGGCAATGGCCATTACGAATGTGACACCGTCAATGCTGATGGACCGCTCACTTCCGAGCTGGTTCGAGTTCGCTGAAATCCTTCGACATCGAATCGATAAGTGGTCGCCTGCGTGTTGGACCGGCTACAACTCGATCCGCTTTGATGAGGAAGTACTGCGCCAGACATTTTACCAAAATTTGCAGCCAGAGATTTTTTTGACTCAAACGAATGGTAACCAGAGGATGGACATGCTGCGCGCCGTCCAGTCTGTCCGAATGCTCGCGCAAGATACACTGACCTGGCCTGAGATAGCGGGCAAACCAACCTACAAGCTTGACCAACTGGCGCCTGCAAATGGTTTCTCAGACCACAAGGCGCATGATGCCCTTGGCGACGTTCTCGCCACAATCCACCTTGCGCGGCGCATCCAAAATCGTGCGCCCGAACTCTGGTCAGCGCTCCTTTCCAACCGGAACAAAGCCGACGTCATCTCCCGCTTGAGCTCCGGCCGACCAATGGTTCTGATCGAGAACCATTTCGGGCGCCTGAAAGTCCGAAAGGGATCCTATTGTGGCGTTCAGGACAATTACATGAGCGCCGCGGCTTTTTTTGATCTCGAGGCGAGTGATCCAAGTGATCTTGTGGAAGCTGATGATGATACGATTTTTGCGGCCCTAAGCGGTGAACGGCGGCGCATCGTAGCTGTTGCCACGAACCGCGATCCATCTCTCTTCGATCTTCCAGATCCTCCGACGGAGATCGTTCATCGCGCTGAAATCATTGCCAGCCGTCCGGACTTTCATCGCCGCGTAGGTGCTGCTTTGGCGAGGAGGTACCAAGACCGTCAGGAGCCTGCGGACGTAGAGAAGCTCATCTATTCGGGCTTCTATACGTCGGCCGACAAGGCTCTGCTCACGCAGTTTCAGGTGGCGAAGCCGCCTGATCGAAAAGAGCTGCTGAACGAGATAGCAGATGAGCGCCTCAGGAAGTTGGGGCATCGAATTTTATTGAATGAGACGCCGAATCTGTTTGCAGACGAACACCTTAGCAAGGCTGCGGTTGCCCTCGCTGAAAGGTGGACATCTGAGCTGGACCGAAATGGCTGGAATACAGACGAGCAGGTTCGTAATGACCTGCTCAAGGTGAAGGAAATGGGTCTGGCGACAGAAGCGCAGATCGAGGAAATCCGAACGTTCGTCAGCGCGCGAATATCGAGCGCAGCTGCAGGCAAGATGCCCACATAGGGGTGTGTCAGGAAAGCTGGCTGCTCTTTCTGCCCCCCTACAGCCCGGACTTGAACCCAATTGAAATGGCCTATTCCAAACTCAAAGCGCACTTGCGCGGGCTCAAGGTCCGAAATTTCGACGCACTCTTCAAGGCAGCCAGTTACGTTGCAGATTAGGCTCTGGACCTATAAACGGCGCGGTCTCAACGGCAGCTTTGACCCAGAGCAGACACTGGCGAAAAATGTGGCTATGACCGAGTTGC
>CALSNT010000020.1:0-2500 GCA_943787785.1 uncultured Paracoccaceae bacterium
GAGAGGCATTTCTCTGCCGAAATCATGTCAGGAATTGGAGACGGTGTCGCTGAGGAACGAACCCAGCCACGCCGTCACGGCCTTCTTTGCATCAAAAAACAAAAACGCCGCCCAAGCGGGGCGGCGGAAATTTTGATCATCGTTCGAGAGATTTGAAAAGCGGCTTACTAGGTTTGGCGGTGACCTACTCTCCCACGTCTTAAGACGCAGTACCATCGGCGCGACGGCACTTAACTGCCGAGTTCGGGATGGGATCGGGTGTTTTGCTCGCGCTATGACCACCAAACCAAGAAAGACGCTTTTCCATCAGTTTCATTGTTCCGACCAAGGATCGAAACAGAGTTATCCAAGTCAAATACGGTGTGTGTATGCTTTTGACTTTCTTCAGTAAATCTTACTTCTACTGGATCAAATCAAGCCTATCGAGCAATTAGTACCGGTCAACTGAACGCATTGCTGCGCTTACATCTCCGGCCTATCGACGTAGTGGTCTACTACGGCTCTCAGGGATACCTTGTTTTGAGGGGGGCTTCCCGCTTAGATGCTTTCAGCGGTTATCCTGTCCGATCATAGCTACCCAGCACTGCCATTGGCATGACAACTGGTCCACCAGTGGATCGTTCACCCCGGTCCTCTCGTACTAGGGGCAACTCCTCTCAAGTATCCTACACCCACGGCAGATAGGGACCGAACTGTCTCACGACGTTCTAAACCCAGCTCACGTACCTCTTTAAATGGCGAACAGCCATACCCTTGGGACCTGCTCCAGCCCCAGGATGAGATGAGCCGACATCGAGGTGCCAAACGGTGCCGTCGATATGGACTCTTGGGCACCATCAGCCTGTTATCCCCGGCGTACCTTTTATCCGTTGAGCGATGGCCCTTCCACTCGGGACCACCGGATCACTATGGCCGTCTTTCGACTCTGCTCGACTTGTCAGTCTCGCAGTCAGGCTGGCTTCTGCCATTGTACTCAACGAGCGATTTCCGACCGCTCTGAGCCAACCTTCGCACGCCTCCGTTACTCTTTGGGAGGCGACCGCCCCAGTCAAACTACCCACCACACAGGGTCCCGGATCCGGATAACGGACCGCGGTTAGACATCAAGCAGAACAAGGGTGGTATCTCAAAGGAGGCTCCACCGAAACTAGCGTTCCGGCTTCAAAGCCTACCACCTATTCTGCACATGTTCGGCCTAATGCCAGTGTGAAGTTGTAGTAAAGGTGCACGGGGTCTTTCCGTCTAACCGCGGGAAGCCTGCATCTTGACAGGCAATTCAATTTCGCTGAGTCGATGTTGGAGACAGCGGGGAAGTCGTTACGCCATTCGTGCAGGTCGGAACTTACCCGACAAGGAATTTCGCTACCTTAGGACCGTTATAGTTACGGCCGCCGTTTACCTGGGCTTCAATTCAAGGCTTGCACCTCTCCTTTTAACCTTCAGGCACCGGGCAGGCGTCAGACCCTATACGTCGTCTTGCGACTTCGCAGAGCCCTGTGTTTTTAGTAAACAGTCGCCACCCCCTGGTTTGTGCCCCCAGATCCCACTTGCGTGAAACCCGGGCCTCCTTCTCGCGAACTTACGGAGGTATTTTGCCGAGTTCCTTCAACATCGTTCTCTCAAGCGCCTTGGTATTCTCTACCAGTCCACCTGTGTCGGTTTAGGGTACGATCTAATGGAGGGCTATTTCCTGGAACCTCTAAGCAGCCTGTTCAATCCGATAAGGACAAACTACCTTCGAGATCCGTCACATCCTCCTGGCCCACGAATATTAACGTGGTTCCCATCGACTACGCCTTTCGGCCTCGCCTTAGGGGTCGGCTTACCCTGCTCAGATTAGCTTTAAGCAGGAACCCTTGGACTTTCGGC
This sequence comes from uncultured Paracoccaceae bacterium, assembly GCA_943787785.1. Taxonomy (GTDB): domain Bacteria; phylum Pseudomonadota; class Alphaproteobacteria; order Rhodobacterales; family Rhodobacteraceae; genus WLWX01. The sequence goes on from CALSNT010000020.1 coordinate 1,870, forward strand.
GACAGGGTCTCTCACCCTGTTTGTCGCTACTCATGTCATCATTCTCACTAGTGATCTCTCCACCGGATGGCTCACGCCCCGGCTTCACAGAAAACTCCGCGTCTCCAAAACGGTCCGAAAACCGCAAAAGAGACATGGAATTATGTCACACTACGCTCCGCTACCATGCACGCAAGCGTGCATCCTCAGCTTCGGCTCATGGCTTGAGCCCCGTTACATCTTCGCCGCAAGACAACTTATCTAGACCAGTGAGCTGTTACGCTATCTTTAAAGGATGGCTGCTTCTAAGCCAACCTCCTGGTTGTTTTGGTCGTCTCACCTGCTTTCCCACTTAGCCATGAATTAGGGGCCTTAGCTGGAGGTCAGGGTTGTTTCCCTTTTCACGCCGGACGTTAGCACCCGACGTGTGTCTGCCATCTAGTACTCCTCGGTATTCGGAGTTTGGTTAGGATCAGTAAGCCTGTGGGGCCCCATTACCCATCCAGTGCTCTACCCCCGAGGGTATTCGGATGACGCTCTACCTAAATAGATTTCGCGGAGAACCAGCTATCTCCGAGTTTGATTGGCCTTTCACCCCTAGGCACAACTCATCCCGACCTTTTTCAACAGGTGTGGGTTCGGCCCTCCAGTA
>CALSNT010000020.1:7500-192081 GCA_943787785.1 uncultured Paracoccaceae bacterium
TCCAGACCATCCGTCAGATCGGCCACCGAGTAATTCCCCGGATTGTCGACCATTCCACCGACCTGAATGACCCAGGGGTCGGTCACCAAATCACCGGCATTTTCCTTCGGATCCCCCTTGCCGGTGCCGAATTCATAATAGTTGTTGTAGCTGGTGATGTCGTCCAACGAGTTCGCCTCACGCTCAATCGGAACACCGAAAGCCTGGGCCTGCGTGGCACCCGGTATGCCGCCGATCATTGTACCAGCGGCCATCGCAGCAGCCCCGGTCATGATCTGGCGGCGATTGAAGAACGCCTCTTTCGGCGTGGCATCTGACCACTTCAGGTCGGTCCGGAAACGATAACTCATGGCAAGGGCACTCCTGCAAACATCCGTATTGCGAAAAACTTAGGCCCTTAATGGCGCGTTGCAAAAGCAAGTCCACTCAATTCACCGTAGGGTTTTCGTAACATTTCCCAGGGTGGGGACTGACCTTGGTCGGGCGAAAACCTGCGGATCACGGCTGAGCAGCGGTGGACTCTGCCGCTTGGGCTTCGCTAGACTTGCAGGCAAGCGCCGGGGGACAGGGCACATGGACAGAAGACAGTTGATCGCGGGACTGGCAAGCGCAAGCACGCTTGGGCTTGCCGCATGCGCCAAAACACCACCGGTCGAAGTGCCACTAGACGGACCGCCGACCTCGGCCAATGACATTGTTCAGATCGCCACAAGCATCGAGCAGTTCTCGACCTTCATGATTCTTGTCGAAGCAGCCGAGCTTGAAAGCGCGATGAAAGCCGAAGGGCCATTCACGGTCTTCATGCCGTCCGAGGCCGCGTTTGCGAAGATCGAGCCTACGGTCCTGACGGAACTGCTGCTTCCGCAGAACAAGGCCAAGCTGGTGGCGTTGGTGAGCTACCACATCTTGCCTCGGCGAATTTCCGGCGCGGAGCTACGCAGCCGTGCGGGTGGTCTGACCACGGTGCAGGGAACCACGGTTCGGGTCGACGGCATCGTCGATCCAATGACGGTTAACGGTGCCGCCATCACCCAACTCGACATAAACGCCCGCAATGGCGTGATCCACCGGATCGACACGCTTCTGGTGCCGCGAAAGGATCCGCTGCCTGCCGGCCTTGTTCCCAATGCCTCCAGCGGGAAGCCACCGGTCAGTTCAGAAAACATCGGCGCTTGATCAAGAGCCTGCTGCGCTGATTGACCCAAGCCCAAAACGACTTTTCGCCAAGAATATCCCGGAGAAGTCTGAAGGGGCTGGCCCCTTCAGCTACCGCTTGCGGCCTCAGACCGCGCGATTTCAAATCGCGCGGTCCCGTTTGATTCAGTGCAAAACGGTGTCTTCCGGCGGGCGCCGGTTTGACGATGACACCCTGTCACCGACGATCAAACCATCCGCCCCAGCCCCGACCTGCACGCTATCACCATCACCGATATCACCGGCCAGCAGCATTTCAGCCAGCTGATCCTGCAACGCCCGCTGGATGACCCGCTTCAACGGGCGCGCGCCGAACACCGGATCATAACCTTCGTCCGCCAGCCACTTATGTGCAGCGTCCGACAGCTCGATCCCAATATTCCGCCCGGCCAGCCGCTTTTTCAGCAGACCCAGCTGGATATCGACAATCCCGGCCATATCCTCACGCGCCAGACGGTCAAAGATGATCGTCTCGTCCAGACGGTTCAGGAATTCGGGGCGGAAGTGCGCCCGCACCGCGTCCATCACGTCGCGCTTGGCATCGCTGGCATCGGCCCCATCCGGCAACTGGCTCAGCGCCTGCGCGCCAAGGTTGGACGTCAGGATGATCAGCGTCTGTTTGAAGTCCACAGTGCGGCCCTGCCCATCGGTCAGCACGCCGTCGTCCAGAACCTGCAACAGCACGTTGAACACGTCCGGATGCGCCTTTTCGACTTCGTCAAACAGCACCACCTGATAGGGTCTGCGCCGCACTGCTTCGGTCAGCACCCCGCCTTCGTCGTACCCGACATAGCCCGGAGGCGCCCCGATCAGCCGTGCAACCGCGTGCTTTTCCATGAACTCGGACATATCGATCCGAACCATCGCGCTGTCGTCGTCGAACAGGAATTCGGCCACTGCCTTGGTTAGCTCGGTCTTGCCGACGCCCGTTGGCCCAAGGAACAAGAACGAGCCCAACGGCCGATTTTCATCGTTCAGACCCGCCCGCGCCCGGCGCACCGCATTAGCGACGGATTTCACGGCGGAACGCTGCCCGATCACCCGCTTGCCGATCTGCTCTTCCATCCTGAGCAGCTTCTCACGCTCACCTTCCAGCATCTTGCTGGTCGGAATCCCGGTCCAGCGCTCGACAACCTGAGCGATCTGCTCTGGGCGCACCGCTTCCTCGACCATCAGGTCGCTTTCGGCGCCTTCAGCTTCGGCCAGTTCCTTTTCCAATTCAGGGATCACACCATAGGACAGCTCCCCAGCCTTGCCGAGGTCGCCCTCACGTTTGGCGTGTTCTAGTTCGGCCCGCGCCTTGTCGAGGCGTTCCTTGAGGGTACGCGCACCTTCCAGCTTGTCGCGTTCCGACTGCCATTGCGCCGTCAACTCGCTGGATTTCTCCTGCAAGTCGCCCAACTCCTTTTCCAGCTTGGCGAGGCGATCTTTCGAGGCCTTGTCGTCCTCTTTCTTCAGCGCTTCCGCCTCGATCTGCTTTTGCAGGATGTCGCGGTCCAAGGCGTCAAGCGCTTCGGGCTTGGAATCCACTTCCATCCGCAAACGCGAGGCCGCCTCATCCATCAGGTCAATCGCCTTATCGGGCAAGAATCGGTCGGTGATATAGCGATGGCTCAACGTCGCCGCCGACACCAGAGCCGAGTCCGAAATCCGCACCCCGTGGTGCAGCTCGTACTTCTCTTTAATGCCGCGCAGGATGCTGATCGTATCCGTTACCGACGGCTCCAATACCATCACGGGTTGGAATCGCCGCGCCAGAGCTGCGTCCTTTTCGACGTGCTTCCTGTACTCATCCAGAGTCGTCGCACCCACACAGTGCAATTCACCCCGCGCCAGCGCCGGTTTGATCATGTTAGACGCATCCATCGCGCCTTCAGATTTTCCGGCACCCACCAGAGTGTGCATTTCGTCGATAAACAGGATGATCTCACCCGCCGCATCGGTGACCTCGTTCAGAACCGCCTTCAGGCGTTCCTCGAACTCACCACGATACTTCGCGCCTGCAATCAGCGCGCCCATATCCAGCGCCATCAGCTTTTTGTTTTTCAGCGATTCCGGAACGTCACCGTCGATAATCCGCATCGCCAGACCTTCGGCAATCGCAGTCTTACCCACGCCGGGTTCGCCGATCAGCACTGGGTTGTTCTTGGTCCGACGGCTTAGCACCTGCATTGAGCGGCGGATTTCCTCATCCCGACCAATGATCGGGTCAATCTTGCCGTCCCGTGCCGCTTCGGTCAGATCGCGGGCGTACTTCTTCAGTGCGTCATAGCTGTCCTCGGCGCTCGCCGAATCCGCCGTGCGGCCTTTGCGGACATCGTTTATCGCCGAATTCAGTGCCTGCGCGTTCACGCCACCCGCTTCAAGTGCTTCACGCGCTTTCGACTTCACCATGGCCAGCGCGGTCAAGACCCGCTCGACCGGCACAAAACTATCGCCCGCTTTCTTGGCCAGCGTTTCGGCCTGATCCAGCACTTTGCCGGTCTGGCCGTCCAGATAAACCTGCCCGGCATCACCTGTAACCTGTGGGAGCTTTGCAAGGGCTGCGTCAGCGGCCTCCAGCACGCGGCCCGGATTCCCGCCGGCGGCGGAAATCAGGTTTGCTGCCAACCCCTGCTCGTCATCAAGAACCGCTTTCAGCAGGTGCTCCGGTGCCAATCTCTGGTGATTTTCGCGCATTGCGATGGTCTGAGCTGCCTGAACGAAGCCGCGCGACCGCTCGGTGAACTTATCCAAGTTCATGTCATATCTCCTTCACTAAGCGCCCTCGTTTTCCCGGATCCGACAATGCGGCATCCGGTTTTTTTGGGCCTTCTCAGCTTATTTGGTAAGCGCTGAAGTGTTGCGCAAGGGCCACAGAAAAAAACCGCGTCCGATTTTCCGGACGCGGCGAAGTTCCTTCCGTTGGACAACGTCTAATTAGTTGCTGTCAGTGGTGATTTCAGCACCACCTTCTGCGGACCCTTCGGCCGCACTGTCGGCGGGGGCTGCGTTGTTGTCGCCTTCAACGGTGACACTCACGTCGCCGCCACCATCGGTCGTTGGCACGTCACCGCCATTCATGAAATAGAAAATCACCGCCACGGCGACGACCAGCCCACCGACGATGAACCAGATCATTCCACCATTGCCGGGCTTTTCAACAACCGTTTCGCTCGTAATGTTCATGTCGGTCGGTCTGTTAGGGTCATGAGACATGTCTTATCCCTCCTTGGGCACTTGCCAAACAAACGCCGACTCGGCGGCACTAGTTCCATCGCAAACTAGAGAAAACCGACAAATCTCAAACGACGGCCCGATCAGTTTGGGCCGCCGTTTCTATTTGATTACCCCTCGGCAGGGGCGACAGGTGCAGCTGGTGCTGTCGACTCCGGTTCAGGCGCGACCAGTCCATCTGGGCTGGCAGGCGTTGTCTGGCCACCGGCATAGACGAAATACATCAGCAACGCCGCCAGGACGAGGCCGCCGACGATGAACCAGGTTGCCCCGAATCCGCCGCTTCCGTCATCGTAGCTGCGCCCCTGATGGGCGCTGAAATCGGGTCTGTAGTTCTGTTGGGCCATTGGAATATCTCCTGTCTGGCTGCATTTCCGCATTGAATGTTGCCAAGTCGTTACGTCCCCGGAGGCCTTCATACGCTCGCCCTGTCGCTCCCCCTAGAGGTGCGCGAAATGTTCGCAAAACCCGGCCATTTCATGCGTATTTTACCAATGCGAACGCGCGCCCATCCGCCGCCCAGCACGGCACGTTGATGGTTCCCTGCCCGCCTTTGAAGGCCGCCAACGTGCGAGAATCCTGCCCCTTCGGGTCCATCAGGCGCAGTTCGACGGGCTTGTCAGCCGGATGCCCCTCGGTTCCAGGTGGATAGGACAAATACAGCACATGCGCCCCATCGGGTGATGGATGCGGGAACCAGTTGACGCGGCCGTCATGCGTGATTTGAACCGGATCGTTGCCATCCACCGTCATGCGCCAGATTTGTGCATGACCGGTCCGATCCGAATTGAACCAGATATGCTGTCCGTCCGGGGAGTAGTCCGGGCCGTCGTTATGGCCTTCGAACCCTGCGCGGCCGGTCAGTTGCAGTTCGTCACCCCCGGAAACTCCGATCGAATAGATGTCGAACTGACCATGCCGCTTGGCGCAATACGCCATTCGCGCTCCGTTAGGCGACCAGCCATGCCAATAGCTCGGCACTGCATCTGTCACACGTCTCGGCGCGCCACCAGCCGCCGGGAGGGTGTAGATGCACGATCCCTCATCAAGGTGATGCGAAATTGCGATCAGTGATCCGTCGGGCGAAATTCCGTGATCGTTGTTGCAGGCATCGGCAAAGCCGGTGTCGACCTGCACCGGCTCGCCGCCAGCCACCGGAATGCGAAACAACCGCCCGGCGCCATTGAACAGCAATGAATTCCCTTCCAGGTCCCAATTCGGTGCCTCAATCAATGCGTCGGTTTGCCAGACGACGCGCGAAATACCGGATTCCAACTCAAATATCTCCAGCGAACTGCGCATGCCACTTCCCCCGTTGCTGCATCCGCTGTACCCCGTCTCCGACATCTTCAAAAGCCGGAGACCTGCGCCATGTCCGACGATCGCCTGATCCTTGCCCTAGACCTGCCGGACGCGTTGGCGGGGCTGGAAATGGCAAACCGCTTGGGGGACACGGTTAACTTCTATAAAATCGGGCTCGGAATGCTGACCGGAGGTGGGCTGGCGCTGGCCAACGAGTTGAAGGACGAGCACGGCAAACGTATTTTCCTCGATATGAAGCTGTTCGACATCGGCGCAACAATCGAGGCGGCGGTGCGCGGCATCGCTCGGTTCAACCACGACTTCCTGACTGTCCACGGCGATCCTTATGTGGTGCGCGCGGCCGCTGAAGGTCGCGGTGGCGCGGATACGAAAATCCTCGCGGTGACGATCCTGACCTCGTTGGATCGCGCCGACATGGACGACGCCTGTATCAAAGATGGCAGCCCCGCCGATCTGGTGGTCGAACGTGCCACTCGCGCTTTGGAGGCCGGGGCCGACGGTGTGATATGTTCACCGCATGAGGCGGCCCTTGTTCGCGCCCTCCCCGAGGCCGAGGGTCGTCTGATTGTCACTCCGGGCGTGCGCCCCGCAGGCGGCGACGCAGGCGACCAGAAGCGCGTTATGACACCGGCAGAAGCCGTGGCTGATGGTGCAGATCATATCGTCGTTGGTCGCCCGATCTGGCGCGCGGACGACCCGGTCGCAGCGGCCAAGGCCATCATCACCGAACTCAATAGCCCGCAGGCACACACCCCGAACCGCTGAAATGAAGTTGTCCGCTAATCCTCGATCTCACGCGCCTCATCCACCAGCATGATCGGAATACCGGCCCGCACTGGATAGGCCAGATGTGCTGCGCGAGAGATCAACTCGCCTGCCTCCGCATCCCAGACCAGCGGCCCGTGGGTCTGTGGGCAAATCAGCGCCTCAAGCATGGCGCGGTCATATGCGGTATCGGGTTTTTCGGTCATTGCAACTTCTCCACTCCGATGTCGCGCAGTGCAAACTCCACCAGCGTCACAAACGTCTCGCGTCGCGTTGTCAGCGAGGGCGCTTCCAGCAGCGCCTGCTTATCCTCAGCATCGAACGGGCACAGCATCGACAGCGAATTGATCAGCATCTCGTCATCGGCCTCACGCAGATTCTCCCAGTCGGTCTTTAATTCCTGCGCTTCGAAATACCGCGACAGCATCCGGAAAAAATCGTCGCGGCCAAATGCCGGATCATCCTCAGACGCTCCAAGGTCGCGCCCGAACCCCGCCCAACTGACGGCGCAGCGTCGGTAGGGCGTGAACCCATCAACTTCGTCCTTGATCCGAAACCGGCTGATCCCGGTCAGCGTGATCATGTAACGCCCGTCCTCGGTTTCGGAAAATCCGGTCACGCGCCCGGCGCAGCCGATGGCGTGGAGTGCTGGGGGCTGCCCGTCGGGCATCTGACGCGGCTGGACCATTCCGATCAACCGTTCCGGTGTTTTCAACGCATCCTGCAGCATCGCCAGATAGCGCGGCTCGAACAAATGCAGCGGAAGACGCGCACGCGGCAACAGCAGCGCGCGAGGCAGCGGGAACACCGGTAAGATATCGGGAAGGTCAGCGGCTTTGATCATTGACTGACACCTAGGCCGCTTAGCTCCTTGTGCAAGCGACCACGACGTCAGACAAAGATCATCGAAGACAGCCGGCGACGTCCCGCCAACGCAATCGGATCCTGCGGCGAGAGCGACTCGAACACTGTGAACAGTTGCGTTTTCGCGGCTCCGGCGTTCCAGTCGCGATCACGTCGGAAAATTTCGAGCAACTCATCCACCGCCGCTTCGACGTCACCGGAACCGTGCATCGCCAGTGCCAGGTCGAACCGGGTCTGCAGATCGTCGGGGTTGCCTTCCAGGCGCGCGCGCAGCTCGTTCACCGGCCCGGTTTCCGCCGCCTGCTGGATCAGCGCGATCTGGGCGCGCACGCTTTCGATCTCGGGGGCATCGGAAATCTCGGCAGGTGCTCCGTTCAGGATCGCCTCCGCCTGGTCCAGATCATCCATCGCAATATGGGCGCGCGCCAGACCGCCGAAGGCCGCCGCGTTGTTGCCGTCCTCGCCCAGAATGGCGGAAAACGTCTGGGCCGCATCCTCAGCCGCCCCGGCCTCCAGCATCTCCTCCGCCGCCGCCAGCGCGTCTGCCAGACCGCCGTCTTCATCGACGGCGAAGGCTGCGGCACGTTTGATGAACGCCTGCACTTCGGCAGGCGTAATCGCGCCCTGAAATCCGTCGACAGGCTGACCTTGCCAGAACGCATAGACCGTCGGAATCGACTGGATGTTCAACTGCTGAGCAACCATCGGCGCATGGTCCACGTCCAGCTTGACCATCCGCACTTTGCCGCCAGCGGCATTTACCGCATCTTCCAGGAGCGGGCCCAACGCCTTACAGGGGCCGCACCAGGGGGCCCAGAAATCGACAATGATCGGCGTCAGTTTAGACGCCTCGATCACGTCGTCCATGAACTGCGCTTCAGTGGTATCGCTGATTAGATCCTCGCCAACAGGTGTCGCGCCGTCGGTCGCTCCAAGCTCCAGCATGATGTCTCGCCCTCAGGTGGTTTGTTTTGCGCACTAGATGGGGCAAAGCGCGCGGTTACGCAAGATCACGCCTGCGCTGCAGCTTTGGGAAGCGGCAGACAGCCGGTCAGACCGGCAGGCAAAACCAGCCAGGCCCCTGCGGAATAAAGCGCACGCCCGAACCCCGATGCGTCGCTGGCCAACGTCAGCGAGATGGGTGAGCGCCCCAGAATCGCCGCACCATCCGGCAAATTGGCGATCAAAGTCTGCGAAGGCATGATGACGACTGCGCCGGGGGCAGCGTCGGTGGCGACCATGACGATAGCCATCACACCGATCCACAATGCCAATACCAGCGGTAATGCCAACCCGATGCGCCTAATAGTCATGGATATGTTCCAGTTGCAGCGCGCCGTCACGCATCGAGGCAATCCGACCCGTCAAATCGGCAACCGGCATCAGAAACAAATGGCGATAATCATCACGTCCCTGGCGCGGTAGCGAAAGCAAAGCGCCGGGTTCGTCGGCGGAAGTCGACAACGCGGCCAGCATGATCTGATCGTTTCCGGCGATCTCGGCAAATGTCACTTGCATGCTGGACAGTTTCTTCGCCAACTCAGTGAATGCGCGGTAACGCGCCGTCTCAATTACAATCCCCGACGCCACGCTGCCAACAATCTGCACGCCCTCGATCCGCGACAACTCGGACGCGCTCGCCCCGGACACAACTGAGCGCATACTAAGTTGGTCCAGCCCCACCTCGGCCACCGCGCGCTCGATAACCCCCGCGTAGGCTGCCTTGGCGCGGTATTCGAGGCGCAGTGCCACACGCCGTTCGCGGTCGCGCAGAGTTGAACCGGCAGCGGCCACCAATTCGTTTGAATCCGCCCGGAAATCCCAAAGATACCACGGCGTCTGGGTCAGGAACGCCGCATAATCGCCCGCCTGATCCGCTGAGAGATCGTCCAGCGGAGCGCGTTCCTCGCCCCGGATCATGGCCGCCAAGCGGCCAATTGTTTCTTCATAAGCGGCCTTCAGCATCATTTCGGCTGTGAAGCTGATTCCGATGGTGTGCACCAACTGCTTGGTCGATCCGTCGATACCACCCATCGGCCCCGATGCGCGACTGAGCTGACACAATGATGACCAATACCCTCCCACAGCTTCGACATAGCCAAACTCATGCGGATCGCCCTCGCGGATAGTCGCGGCGAAGTCATCATAGGCATGTACGATGTGCCATTCGGGATAGGTCAGCAGTGTACGCGCCTCGGCCCGGTGATACCGTGGCGGCAATAATGAGGATGCCTCGGCCACATCCCCCTGCGGGCGGCAGCCGAGTTCGATCCAAACCGACGGCACGGCCAGTCCGGCAATAACGACAACGCCAATCAGCAGAAGCCGACCAAGCCAGCGGATCAATCCCCGCATCGCTTAACCCCGTCCCAGCCGCAGGCCGGACCAAAGTGCAAAACCTCCCAGCAAAATATGGGGGGTATTGGCCATGATCTTGAATGTGAACGGCAAGTCCAACGTTCCGCTCAGAAATATTCCGAAATCCAGATACCCCGACCCGGTCGCAAGCCCCAACAGCCCGTCACCCAGATATAGCGCCCCGAACAGCGTCAGGAACATCCGCGCCCCGCGATGGCCCAGAAGGGTCGCCACAAGAGCCCAAATCGCCGAGGCCAGGTGCAATCCATCGTCAAACGGATCCAGCGCGAACACCCCGAACGACCGACCCTGATCGTCGGTGATCCCGGGAATATAGTTCAGCGCCGCCGCTCCTAGCAGCACGAAGAAGTAGCCAAGCGAGATTTTCTGCAAAATGCTCATAGGTGCCTCAGATAGCTGTCCCAAAGATTATTACGCAAGCGCCCGGCAGGGTCCTGCGCGCGCTTTTCGACGGCAAATTCGACGGCCCGAGGATAGCCGCGCCGCAACTGACCCACGGTCGCATGAGGCCGGTAGGGCAAATAATACGTCCCGCCAATCGCGATGATGCCGTCGATCAGCGCCCGGGTCATCCGCGCCATATCCGCCTCAGCCCGAGCGGTCATTTCCTGACTGAACAGCATAACAGCCGCAATCCGGGGCTGTGGAGCATAACTCAGCCAGCTTTCCGTGTCGGAGGCGACATAACGCAGCGTGACGTTGAGCAGCTCCTGATAGCTCGCCGGAATCACGGTCTGGCAGAGCGTCAGAAACTCGCCAAACCGATCTGGGGCGACGAAATACTCGTGCAGTATGTCGGTGCGCGCCGGATCACGGTCATCCAGCGTCACCACCGGTTCGTTAATCAGCGAATTGCGCGTCACAACGCCACCACCCACCTTCGGCCCCAGCGCGGTCTCGACCCACCAACGTGCCCGCTTTATCCGCTCGCGCCCCAACTGCCCCCGAAAAATATGGCGCGAGATTTTCGACAGCGGACCCGAGGTGCTGGCCTCTGAAATTTCCTCCTGATCGTCGTCAGGCACATAATCGATCAGCAGCGCATCCTCGAAGAATCGCGCCCGATCCACGTTCAGCCGCCCGTAAACCATGTTGAGGTCAGGCTTTGCCAACGCAGTCGCAAGACCTGCGGCGAAATCTACGGCGGGCATTTCAGTAAATGTCGGGACGAGATTGGCATTCGGTGCCGCATCGACCACCATTTCCGTGATCAGCCCGGTCAGCCCATAGCCGCCCATGGTCCGGGTGAACAGGTCCGGATTTTCATCGCGCGAACAAGTCACATGGTCACCGGTCGGTAACAACATCTCGAACGAGCGCACCGTCGACCCCATCGGCCCGAGCGGCGCAGGCCAGCCATGAGCGTTGACACAAAACGTCGCCGCCACGCCGAAATCATTGTTCGATTGCATGACCTTGGGCGACAGCCCCAGCGGGTCGAGCGCGGCAATCACCTGATGCCAGCGCACCCCGGCCTGCACGCGATAGGTCCGCGCGGCGCTGTCGACCTCGATAAAACTGCTTTGCAGAGTCAGCGCTCGCCCACCGCGCGGGATCGCCTGTCCGCCCATGGAATGACGCGCCGCCCCGATGTTGACGGATCGCCCCTCGGAGGCAGCCTCGCGCATTTCACTGCGCAGGATGTCGACCAGTACCTCGCCCGGATCTTCAGTTACGATCACATGCGCTGAAACAGGTGTTTCCGACAGAAACGAGGCATCGTTCAGCGTGCCCGCCGCCGGTTCATGCTGCAGCGAACGCGTGCCGGTCAGGTCCGCCAATGTCGGGGCAAATGCTTTGGCGCTCAGCCAACCGACAATGGCCCCCGACCCCAAAAGCAAAGCACGACGTGACAGGCGACCCATCAGCTCAGCCTATAGATCGAAACTGGCAAATACCGGCGCGTGGTCCGAGGGTTTCTCCCATCCCCGCGCGGCACGCAGCACACGCGAGCCGGACGCTGCGTTGGAGATATCCGGGGTCGCCCAGACGTGATCCAGCCGCCGGCCCTTGTCTGCCCCGTTCCAATCCCTGGCGCGATAGGACCACCACGAGTAAAGATTACCCGCCGGAATATCCTGTCTTGTAACATCCACCCAGCTGCCAGCATCCTGTGTCTCCGCCAGCGCCTCAACCTCGACCGGCGTGTGGCTGACCACCTTCAGCAGCTTCTTGTGATCCCAGACGTCATCTTCACGCGGAGCAATGTTCAGGTCGCCGACCAGCACCGCTTTCTGCGGTCGCTCGGCATGAGCCCAGTCGCGCATTTCGCCAAGGTAATCGAGCTTCTGCCCGAACTTCTCATTCACCTCCCGGTCCGGCACATCGCCGCCCGCTGGGACGTAGAAATTATGGATCGTCAGACCGTTCTCCAACCGCCCGGCGATATGGCGTGCATGTTCGAGCGAGGCAAAATCATGCGCCCCAGCCTCGACCATCGGCAGGCGGGATAGGATCGCGACGCCGTTATATCCCTTCTGACCGCGCGCAACCATGTGGGTGTAGCCGAGCGCCTGGAAGGCCTCGACCGGGATCTTATCGACCGGCGACTTACACTCCTGCAGGCACAAGACATCGGGTGCTTCTTCGCCTAGAAGCTTGCAGACAATCGGTTCGCGCAAACGGACCGAGTTGATGTTCCAGGTCGCTATCGTGATCGGCATATCGGGGCTTTCTGTTGGATCGGCGCAAGACTAGCTGCCCGCAAGTCGCGCCACAACCAAGGTCGTTTGACATCCTGCCAGTCGGGCGCGACATCTGGGCGATGCTCCTTGCCCGAAACCGCAATTACCGCTTGCTGTTCTCCGCCACCGCCGTGTCCAATCTGGGCGACGGGATATCGGCACTCGCCTTCCCCTGGCTGGCCACACTGCTGACCCGCGACCCTTTGCTGATCGGGCTGGTCGCCGCCGCCGGAAAACTCCCGTGGTTGTTGTTCGCGATCCCTGCCGGGGCCATCACCGACCGCCACGACCGCCGCGCGCTGATGGTGCGCGCGGATGGGTTTCGCCTGCTGCTGACACTGGGCGTCATCGCCCTGATCCTGTCCACGCCAGCCCTGCCGCTGGCGGGCAACGCCCTGCCCTATATCCTTGCGCTCTCCGGCCTCGCATTCCTGCTGGGCGCCGCCGAGGTCCTGCGTGACAATGCCGCCCAAACTGTCCTGCCCTCCATCGTGCCGAAGACCGACCTCGAAAACGCAAACGGGCAGCTGTGGAGTGTCGAACAGATCACCGGTCAGTTCATCGGTCCGCCGGTCGCGGGACTGCTGATCGCGCTGGCGATCCCGCTCCCCTTCGGCGTCGATGCGGTCACTTTCGCGCTGGCGGCTTGGCTGGTCTGGTGCATTGCCCCCCCCAAGCGCCCGCTGCGGACCGCGACCACCACCCTGCGCGCCGAAATGGCTGAAGGCTGGGTCTGGATGAAGGCGCATCCGCTGATCCTGCAACTTGCGCTGATGTTGGGTGTGGTGAACTTCGTCTCGATCATGGGGTTCACGATACTGGTGCTATACTCGCAGGAGATTCTGGGACTAGGCGCGGCAGGTCACGGCGTCCTGCTGACCGCCGGGGCGGCAGGCGGAGTTGCCGGGGGACTAATCTGCCCGCTGATCGTGAAACGCCTTGGCGCGCAACGCGGTATATGGATGGCGATGGCGCTGTTCCCGCTGCCCTTCGTCGCGCTTTGGCTGACCAGCAACCCGCTGATCGTTGCCGTCGCCCTGTTTGTCGAAATGATTGGCGCGATGCAGTGGAACGTCATCACCGTCTCGCTGCGCCAGCGCGTAATCACGGATGAGTTGCTGGGCCGGGTAAACAGCCTCTACCGCTTTTTCGGTTGGGGCGCGATGCCACTGGGTGCGTTCGCCGGGGGCGCGTTGGTTGCCTTGCTGGAACCCGACTTGGGGCGCGAGGCGGCGCTGCGCGGTGTCTATCTGACAGCCGCACTCGGCATGGGAGCCATGTTCGCATATGGATTGGCGCGCCTGCGCCTGCCTGCAGCCTGAGCGCAAAAAAAATGCCCGGCACAAAGGCCGGGCAAGTCCAACAGGGAGGTTCCATGCCATTGCCCGGGCACAGTCTTCGGGTCGTCTGAGTTTGCTTAGAACACCGAATCGTTCCGATTTGATGAATTTTCTGAGGCAAACTTGTGGTAATTATCCTCAGTCGTATTGCACCGCTTCGTACTCGATCCCGTCCGCGTCATGGAAATAGAAGCGTCGACCCGGTTCGTAATCGGCGTGCGAATGCGGCTCAAATCCCTCAGCTTTCACCTTGGCCTCAATTGCATCGAGATCGTCAACGACAACGCCGATGTGATTAAGCCCCGAAAGCGTCCAGTAGCTTTGCGGTTTGTCCGATGGTTCGGACCCGGCGGTGTACAGCGCCAGGTAATTGTTTTCGGGTCCCACATGCAGCGATGTTCCATTGTGGATCGAGTCGCCCTGCCAGCGGATCTTCCAGCCGAATACCCTATCCAGCATCGCCGCCGTGGCCTGCGGGTCGGTCACGGTATAGTTCACATGTTCCAGTCGTGCGGCCATTGCCTTCTCCTTCGTGATTGATTTGCGCTTTGTAATTCCTCAACCTAACTTGAGGTCAAACGATTTTTTCATAAAGGTATCAACATGTCAGAAATCACCATCGGGGCCATGGCCAGACGAACCGGATTGGCGGTCTCGGCCATTCGCTACTACGAAACACAAGGGCTGATCGCGCCCAACCGCAATGCCAGCGGACAGCGGCGGTATCCTAAATCAGATATCCGCCGTCTGTCTTTTGTTATCATTGCGCAGAAGCTGGGGTTCACAATCGCTCAAATACGACAACAACTGACAAAGTTACCTGACGCCCGCACCCCCACGGAAAAAGACTGGGAGCGGATGGCGAAAGGCTTCCGAGATCAACTGAACCAGAAAATCGAGACTCTGATGACGTTGCGCGACGATCTGGGCGGCTGCATCGGCTGCGGATGCCTGTCGATGAAGCGCTGCGCCCTGTTCAATCCTGCGGATCGTGCCGCCGCGAAAGGTCCCGGCCCACGGTATCTGATGGGCGATAGGCCGGAATGAAAAAAGGCCCGGCGCAATGGCCGGGCCAGTCCAACAGGGAGGAGTCTGCGTCATAACCCGGACGCAGGGCGGGAACTTTCAGGCGACGAGGCGATACCCACCGCTTTCCGTAACCAGTAGTCGCGCGTTCGACGGATCGGGTTCAATCTTCTGACGCAGCCGATAGATGTGTGTCTCCAACGTGTGCGTCGTGACCCCGGCGTTATAACCCCAGACCTCGTGCAGAAGGATGTCACGGGCGACGACACCTTCGGACGCACGATAGAGGAACTTGAGGATGTTCGTCTCTTTCTCGGTCAGGCGGATTTTCTTCTCTTCCTCATCCACCAGCATCTTCTGAGCCGGTTTG
The DNA here is from genome assembly GCA_943787785.1 of uncultured Paracoccaceae bacterium. GTDB lineage: Bacteria > Pseudomonadota > Alphaproteobacteria > Rhodobacterales > Rhodobacteraceae > WLWX01. Next base: position 22,662 of record CALSNT010000020.1, read on the forward strand.
AAGGTGTACGGCCCAAGTTGGAACACAGCGTCCTCGGATTGCTCATGCTGGCGCAACTGCGCACGGATACGCGCCAGAAGAACCGGAAATTTGAATGGCTTAGAGACATAGTCGTTCGCCCCGGCGTCCAATCCTAAAATCGTATCGGCGTCGGAATCATGTCCCGTCAGCATCAGAATCGGGCATTTCACCCCGCCCTTGCGCATCAGACGGCATAGCTCCCGCCCATCAGTGTCAGGCAGGCCCACGTCAAGGATGACCAGATCATAGAGCGCTGCCTTGGCCTTCACCATCGCGTCAGCACCGTCGGTAGCCTCGAAGACGTCAAAGTCTTCGGTCATCACCAATTGTTCGCTCAACGCCTCGCGCAGGTCATCGTCATCGTCGACCAGCAGTATCTTTTTCAGGTTCGCCATCTCACCCTCCGGGAGTTTTCGCCTTGATGTCTCCACAGATGCGGCGAAGGTGCTGTCAGGGCAAGATTTGTGGCAGACCTCTCACGCGGACGTGTGGCTGAGACGGGTTTTGTTTCAATTCGCCCCCTCAAAGCGCTATTGCGGCGCAACGATATGTAACGAAACGCTTAAGGGGACCATGGCCCTGATACTGACTGCTGCCGAACGACTGGCTCGCGCGCGCACTGATTTGCGCGCCGGAGTGCCGGTCGTTCTGCGCGACGACGGCGGGGCATCGCTGATTCTGGCAGCAGAAACCGCGACGGCTGACAGGCTGGCGGCATTGCGCGCGGCGGGACAGACGGTTCTGACGATCACCGAACGCCGCGCGGCGACCCTCAAAGCGCGCGCATATGATGGGGACCTGGCGCGGATCATTTTGCCCAATGAGGCAACCGTGACCTGGGTGCGCGCCATGGCGGACCCGGCGGCGGACCTGACCCACCCGATGAAGGGCCCGTTCACCAGCCTGCGCGACAGCCCCGCTGATGCGCATCGAGCTGCAATCCGGCTGGCAAAATCCGCGCATCTCCTGCCAGCGGTCCTTGTCGCGCAACCGGCCGATCTGGCGTCGGCATCGGAATTGACATCGCTCACAGTAAACGATCTGATAGCACTGGACGCTCCCGAAGCCCTTTCGCAGATCGCCGCCAGCCGCGTTCCGCTTTCCGTATCCGAGGCAGGTCGTGTTCATGTTTTCCGCCCCGATGACGGAGGTGAGGAACACTATGCGGTCGAAATCGGCACTCCTGATCGCGACGCCCCAGTTTTGACACGCCTGCATTCGGCCTGTTTCACCGGAGATGTTCTGGGATCGCTGAAATGCGACTGCGGTTCGCAGCTGAAAGCCGCATTGCGCGCGATGGGTGACGAGGGCGCAGGCGTGCTCCTCTATCTCAACCAGGAAGGGCGCGGAATCGGGCTGGCCAACAAGATGCGCGCCTATGCGCTGCAGGATCAGGGGTTTGATACGGTCGAGGCAAATCACCGACTTGGATTCGAGGATGATGAGCGGGATTTTCGCATCGGCGCGTCGATCCTGCGTGCTCTGGGATTCTCGGCTGCACGACTGATGACCAACAACCCGGCCAAAGTCGCGCGGCTGCAATCCTGCGGTATTGATGTGGTCGAGCGGGTTCCACTGGCCGTTGGGCGAACCTCCGACAACACAGATTATCTGGACGTGAAAGCGCAGAAATCCGGGCATCTACTGTGAAGCCAACCGATCTGGTCGTCACCCGATGGGGCGCTCGCTTCGGCGGCCGCCGCCTGCCATGCGCCACCGGACGCGGGGGTATCCGCCGCGACAAGGTTGAAGGCGATGGCGCGACACCGATCGGCGTCTGGCGGATCGTCGGAGCGGGGTATCGCGCGGAACGACTGCCTGTCCCGACGCACCATGCATTTCGCCTTCGCCCGATCCGCCTCGGCGATATCTGGTCCGATGATCCTGCCGATCCTGCCTATAATCATGGATTAAATTCGCCCGGTCACGGGTTCTCTCACGAGCGGATGTTTCGCGGCGACCGCCTCTATGATCTGGTCCTGATGACCGACTACAACTGGCCCGATGCAACGCCCGGACTCGGGTCTGCGATCTTTCTGCATCGCTGGCGCAAACTGCGCCACCCCACCGAGGGCTGCGTTGCCTTCGCCCCGGCAGATCTGCGCTGGATCGCGCGCAACTGGACACGGACATCGCGGTTGATCGTGCGCGGTTAGTCCCGCGCCCCGAAAATCGCCGAACCGACCCGCACGTGGGTCGCCCCGCAAGCAATCGCCGCCTCGAAATCGCCGCTCATCCCCATTGAAAGGCCCACCAGGCCGTTGCGCTCGGCGATCCCGGCGAGCAACTGAAAATGCGGCGTTGGGTCCGCATCCGCAGGTGGGATGCACATCAGCCCCTTCAAGGGCAGATCCAACTCACGGCAATCACGAATGAAACCATCCGCATCATCCGGTAACACACCTGCCTTCTGCGGCTCGGCACCCGTGTTCACCTGGATGAAAAGATCCGGGCAGGTCCCAATCTCATCCGCGATCCGCGCAATCGTCTTGGCAAGCTTGGGTCGATCCACCGAGTGGATGGCCTGAAACATCTCCATCGCCTGGCGGGCTTTGTTGGTCTGCAGCGGTCCGATCAGATGTAGTTCCAGATCATCGCGCCCCGCGCCAAGTTCTGTCCAGCGGGATTGCGCTTCCTGTACCCGGTTTTCGCCAAAGATGCGTTGTCCAGCGTCAAGAACCGCCCTCACACGGTCCGAGGGCTGAATTTTGGATACTGCGATCAACGTCACTGATCCGGGTGGCCGCCCGGCGGAGGCCACCGCGGCGTCGATCCGATCCTGAATGTCGATTAGAGACATAACCTACCCCGCACGCAAATTGCTCGCGGTCAGTTATTCAGAAGCCCGCGCTGTTGGAAAGCCCGCGGGCCTCTAGTCGAGCGGGCAGCGAAAATTAAGAAAGATCTGATGGAGCGGGCGGCGGGAATCGAACCCGCATCATCAGCTTGGAAGGCTGAGGTCTTACCATTACACAACGCCCGCAGATACGATCACGCGGTATGTCATTGATCGTGAAGGGTCAAGCAGGATGTTGGCGTCGAATTGGCAGCAAAACTCGAAAAGGTAGGGAAATCACGGCATTGATGACCTTCGCTGAATTTGGTGCCACATCGAAATTGCGCCGACCCGAACAACGCTTTTGTGTCGTTGTCAGTTGCTGCACGCACTGCAGTTCTTGATTTCCCCGGCTGGCGAATTCTTATAATCAGAGGAAAAACTTTGTGAGGAGCGCCCGTGCCTTCTACCCCTCCCGCCCCGTCTTTCGTTTCACAAGATCCGCATCGGTTGAGCGATCCTCGCGAGAACGTGCTGGAGGTTGCCATTGGTCGGGAACTTCGCGCTTTTCGGCGCAATCAGGGTCTTACGGTCGCGGAGTTGGCCAGCAATACCGGACTGTCGATTGGCATGATCTCAAAGATCGAGAACGGCAACACGTCGCCATCTCTGACCACCCTCAGAACTCTGGCCAATACGCTCAGCGTCCCGTTGTCCGCCTTTTTTCAGGGGTTTGAAGAACACCGCAGCGTGGTTCACACGAAGGCGGGTGAAGCGGTCGAGGCCGATCGGGCCGGGACCCGTGCCGGTCATCAATACAATCTGCTCGGACATATTGGTGCGAATGCCAGCGGCGTGGTGGTTGAGCCATATCTGATCACGCTCAACGCCGAGTCAGACGTGTTCCCGACCTTTCAGCACGACGGAATTGAGGTCCTTTATATGTTGGAAGGTGAAGTCGACTATCGTCACGGCGATCAGGTGTTTGCTTTGCGACCCGGAGACACGCTGTTTTTTGATGCAGACGCGCCGCACGGGCCGGACAAATTGATCAGCCTTCCGGCCCGGTACATTTCCGTAATCTCCTACCCACGGTCAGGCTAAAATCTCCAGTGGCCTCCTGGATCACGTCGATGCCGCTGCGAAAACCAAAACTATTCCAATATGGTGCGCGGTGCGATACTAGGCGAGTATAACTTGGTGATTCACCCTCGCGCATCACTATTCCAAAATTAGTCCAAAAACTTGACCCTCGGTTTTTCTGTTTTTTTACAGCCGGTTAACCGGTGCAATTGAGATTTGACACAACACGACCTCAGCGGGCACTTTTTCGGTCAAGGAAGCAATATTCCGCCAAGGGGCAAACTGGCCCCACAAAAGAGGGAGACGGACAGTTGGAAGGCAATCTTAACGCGCTGACCACAATTTTCACCGAGTTCTACTACTGGGTGACTGTGGTCTTTATGTTCCTGATTCACGTCGGGTTCTGTATGTACGAAGTCGCGGCCAGTCGCAGCCGAAACCATATGCACACGCTGATGAAGAACGTGATGATCATTCCGTTGGTCACTGTAACGTTTTTCTTGTTCGGCTGGTGGATCTATTGGGCGTTTCCCAGTTTCCCGATTCTGGGCGGCATTGATACCTCTGCCGGCGAGGCTTACACGCCCTGGTCACCGAACATGGGCACCCATCTGGGCGACCGGATAACCGGCGTGTTCTGGGCGGCCTTCTTGCTGTTCTCGTGGACAGCCGCCTCCATTGTGTCCGGGTCGGTTATCGAACGCATCCGTTCCAGCGCTCTCTGGGTGCATGCGGTTCTGATTGGTTCGGTTTTCTGGATCATCGACGCGGCCTGGGGCTGGCACTGGGATGGCTGGATGGTCAAACTGCTGGGCTATCACGATGCCTATGCCTCGGGCGTGATCCACGCGATTGCGGGTGGCTATGCGCTGGGTGTCATCCTCGTCCTAGGGCCTCGGATCGGCAAGTTTGCCGCTGACGGTACGCCGCGAGACATCCCACCGCACAATCCATGGCTACTGACGATCGGGCTTTTCCTGATCTACACCGGCTTCTGGGGCTTCTACGCGGCCTGTAACGTTCCAATCATCGCACCTGAAGTGATCGACGGTCAGATAACCGGCGTCACATGGGTCACAACAAACATCTACCTTGCACCGACGACGTTGTCGGCGATCACATTCAACTTCCTGATGTCGCTGTCCGGCGGTCTGATGGCGGCGTATGTGGTCTCGAAAGGCGATGCATTCTGGACCTTCTCGGGCGGTCTGGCAGGGATCATCACGGCGTCGGCCGGCAATGACCTCTACCATCCGATCCAGGCGATGATCATCGGAGCCATTGGCGTCGTGATCGTCTACAAGCTGCACTACTGGGTCGAACGCAAGTTCAAGATCGACGACGCAGTCGGCGCAGTGGCCGTTCACGGTTACGCAGGTGTCGTTGGTCTGATCATCGCAGGCTTCGTGCTCTGGGGTGCGCCATCATCGCCATATGAAGGCTATGCGTCGATCAACCCGCTTGGTCAAACCATCGGGGCAGTCATCATGTTCTTCGTGCTGGGCTTCCTGCCGGCGTTTATCGTCAGCAAGATCCAGGCGTCGATGGGCATTCTGCGCATCCCGGAAGCGGTCGAAATCCAAGGTCTGGATTACGCCGATCACCAATCCTACGAAGATGCCAAGGCGGCGATCATCGACGCCCACAAAGCGCATCTTTCGGCCAACAATTGAGGAGGGCCTGATATGTCTACAATCGGACTTGATAGCTGGGCCGTGGACCTTGCCGAAGTCGGCGCTGTCTACCCCCTTCAGGGGTGGGAGTTTCCCATGGTGATCGTCTGCGTGGTCTTCTGGCTGGGCTGGCACGTGATCCAGATGAAGCGCGAGAAGGAACACTTCGCCGCCGCGGAAAAGGTCGAGACGGACGGCAAATCGCTCGACAGATACTGACCTCACAGATCAAGATAGGGCGCCCGGTTTTCGGGCGTCCTTTTTTTGCCCAGATATCCACTACATGAATAATTCTTTCATCAGAGTTGATGCTGGTCAGGACACTTACTAGACTACGATTCGCCTAACTGATGGAAAAGGGCAGTGCCATGTGCGGTATCGTCGGACTGTTTCTGAAAGATCAAACGCTTGCGCCCAAACTTGGTAAGATGCTGACCGACATGTTGGTAACGATGTCAGACCGGGGGCCAGACAGCGCCGGGATCGCGGTTTACGGGCCCGCCAGCGCGAAAGGCAAGATTACGGTCCAATCGGAAACACCAGACGCGGATTTCGCATCGCTTGCTGATGACCTAGGCACCATCATCGACGCCGACGTCACTTTGCGCCGCAAGGACACCCACGCCGTGTTGGAATTGCCCGCCGACAAGATCGCGGCCGCGCGCCAGGCGCTGGCAGAGCTGAATCCCGCCCTGCGTGTGATGAGTGCCGGGGACGCCATCGAGATTTACAAGGAAGTAGGCTTGCCCAAGGACGTGGCCGCCCGCTTTGACCTGTCTGCAATGGCCGGTACCCACGGCATCGGACACACGCGCATGGCGACGGAAAGCGCTGTCACGACACTAGGCGCACATCCGTTTTCTACTGGGGCCGATCAGTGCCTTGTGCATAACGGCTCGCTTTCAAACCACAATTCTCTGCGCCGCAAGCTGGTTCGCGAAGGGCTTAGTTTTGAGACGGATAATGATACGGAGGTCGGCGCCGCCTATCTGACGTGGAAAATGCAGACTGGCAGCTCGCTGGGTGAGGCCTTGGAGAGCAGTCTGGATGACCTCGATGGGTTCTTCACCTTTCTGGTTGGCACCAAAGACGGCTTCGGCGTGGTCCGCGACCCCATTGCCTGCAAGCCTGCCGTAATGGCCGAAACCGACCAATACGTTGCCTTCGGGTCCGAATACCGCGCGCTGGTTAACCTGCCTGGGATCGAGGATGCTCGCGTTTGGGAACCCGAACCCGCCACTGTCTATTTCTGGAGCCATTGATGCAGACATTCGACCTGGCCGAACAAGGGCTGCGCGCGCTGAACCAGACGCTGCACGCCCAGAAAGACAGCACCAACCAGACTGCTTGGGACATCGTCAACGCGAAGGGAAGTCACGCGATTGCCGTGGGTCTGGATGCGCCCATTGAAGTGAATGTGCGCGGCTCCACCGGCTATTACTGCGGCGGGATGAACAAGCAGGCGACGGTGCATATCCACGGCTCGGCAGGGCCGGGTGTCGGCGAAAACATGATGTCCGGCACGATCATCATCGAGGGCGATGCCAGCCAATATGCCGGGGCCACTGGTCGCGGCGGGCTGCTGGTGATCAAGGGCAATGCTTCCAGCCGCTGCGGCATTTCGATGAAGGGGATCGACATCGTGGTGCATGGCTCCATCGGTCACATGAGCGCCTTCATGGCGCAGTCGGGCAACTTGGTTGTGTTGGGCGATGCCGGGGATGCGCTGGGGGATTCGCTGTACGAGGCGCGATTGTTCGTGCGTGGCTCGGTTAAATCGCTGGGTGCGGATTGCGTGAAGAAAGAGATGCGGGCGGAGCATCTGGAAATTCTCGCCGATCTTCTGGAACGCGCTGACGCGGATGCGAAGCCGGAGGAGTTCACCCGCTATGGCTCGGCACGGAAGCTCTATAATTTCCACATCGACAACGCGTCGGCATACTGAGGGCATCATGGACGAAACACCCCGCACCCTGCCCCGCCAGTCGGCGACCTTCACCAACGAGATCAACTCAGAGATTCGCCGCGCGGCGGCGACCGGTATCTATGACATCCGAGGTGGGGGCGCGAAACGGCGGGTGCCGCATTTCGACGACCTGCTGTTCCTTGGTGCCTCGATCAGCCGCTACCCGCTGGAGGGGTACCGCGAGACTTGCGACACCCGCGTCACCCTCGGCACGCGCTTTGCAAGCAAGCCCATCGAACTGGATATCCCGGTGACCATCGCGGGGATGAGTTTCGGCGCCCTGTCCGGCCCGGCGAAGGAAGCACTGGGGCGCGGGGCGACGGCCGCCGGAACCTCGACCACCACCGGCGACGGCGGCATGACCGAGGAAGAGCGCGGCCATTCCAAAATGCTGGTCTATCAATATCTGCCCAGCCGCTATGGGATGAACCCGGACGATCTGCGCCGGGCCGATGCGATCGAGATTGTCGTTGGACAAGGCGCAAAGCCAGGCGGTGGCGGTATGTTGCTGGGCCAGAAAATCAGCGATCGAGTGGCGGAAATGCGGAACCTCCCGAAGGGAATCGACCAGCGCTCCGCCTGCCGCCACCCGGACTGGACCGGGCCGGATGATCTGGAGATCAAGATCCTGGAACTGCGCGAAATAACCAATTGGGAAAAGCCGGTCTATATCAAAATCGGCGGCGCGCGACCCTATTTCGACACAACGCTGGCTGTGAAAGCCGGGGCCGATGTCGTGGTCCTCGACGGGATGCAGGGCGGCACGGCGGCAACGCAGGACGTCTTCATCGAACACGTCGGCCAGCCAACCCTGGCCTGCATCCGCCCTGCGGTGCAGGCGCTGCAAGATCTGGGTATGCACCGCGAGGTTCAACTGGTCGTCTCGGGCGGTATTCGCCATGGGGCCGACACCGCGAAGGCGCTAGCACTGGGCGCGGATGCAGTGGCCATTGGAACAGCCGCGCTGGTGGCGCTGGGCGACAATGATCCCCGCTGGGAGGAAGAATATCAGGCATTGGGTACAACAACCGGGGCCTATGACGACTGGCACGAGGGCCGCGACCCGGCCGGAATCACCACGCAGGACCCCGATCTTGCCGCGCGGTTCGATCCCGTCGCGGGCGGGCGACGGTTGGCGAATTACCTTAGGGTGATGACTTTGGAGGCGCAGACAATCGCGCGCGCGTGTGGCAAGAACCACCTGCACAATCTGGAGCCCGAAGACCTGTGCGCGCTGACGCTTGAGGCGTCAGCGATGACAGGCGTTCCACTGACCGGCACCAACTGGGTACCGGGACAGGGCGGGTTCTGAAAAGACAACGAGGGAGAGACTGATGGCAAAAGACCTGGCAAACTGGGCCAAGAAAGACGGCGTCAAATACTTCATGGTATCGTTCACCGATCTGTTCGGCGGGCAGCGTGCCAAGCTGGTGCCCACCGAGGCCATCAAGGACATGCAGGCCGATGGCGCAGGGTTCGCAGGCTTTGCCACATGGCTCGACATGACACCCGCGCACCCCGACATGCTGGCGGTGCCGGACCCGAACTCGGTGATCCAGCTGCCCTGGAAACCTGACGTCGCTTGGGTCGCCGCCAACTGCGTTATGGAGGGCGAAGACGTCGCCCAGGCCCCCCGAAACGTGCTGCGGCGTTTGGTCGGCGAAGCGTCGGCTGAAGGTATGCGCGTCAAGACCGGGATCGAGGCGGAGTTCTTCCTGCTGACACCGGATGGCAGCCGGATTTCCGACGAATACGACACTGCCGAGAAGCCGTGTTACGACCAGCAGGCGGTCATGCGCCGCTATGACGTGATCGCCGAGATCTGCGACTATATGCTGGCGCTTGGCTGGGGGCCGTATCAGAACGACCATGAAGACGCGAATGGCCAGTTCGAGATGAATTTCGAGTTCGACGACGCGCTGGCAACCGCCGACAAACACTCGTTCTTCAAGTTCATGACCAAGTCGATTGCCGAAAAGCACGGGCTGCGCGCGACGTTTATGCCCAAACCGGTCGAAGGGCTGACGGGCAACGGCTGCCACGCCCATATTTCGGTCTGGGACAAGGCCGGAAAGAAAAACATCTTCGCAACGACGAAAGGCACCGGCCAGACGGGAGAGTTGGGGCTGTCCGAGCAGGGCGCACACTTCCTGGGGGGGATCATGAAACATGCCAGCGCGTTGGCGGCGATCACCAATCCGACGGTGAATAGCTACAAGCGGATCAACGCGCCGCGCACGACTTCGGGCGCGACATGGGCACCGAATACCGTGACTTGGACCGGCAACAACCGCACGCATATGGTGCGGGTGCCGGGACCGGGGCGGTTCGAACTGCGACTGCCGGACGGCGCAGTGAACCCTTATCTGTTGCAGGCGGTGATCATCGCGGCAGGCCTCGATGGGGTGCGCACCAAGGCCGATCCGGGAAAGCGGCACGACATCGACATGTACGCTGAGGGACACAAGGTGAAGGGCGCGCCAAAACTGCCGCTGAACATGCTGGATGCCTTGCGTGAATACGACAAGGATAAAGGTTTGAAGGCGGCAATGGGGGACGAGTTCTCGGCCGCCTACCTGAAGATGAAACATCAGGAATGGAACAGCTTCACGGCGCATTTCAGCGATTGGGAAAAGGCGAACACGCTGGACATCTAAGCGCGCTCTGTCCCAGATGCGGGGATGAGTGACGCTGCTATTCAGACCCTGCGCACCACTGCGCGCGACATGTTCGACGCGGCCGTGAAAGCTGCCGATCCGGCCCCGGCGCTACGTCACCATCTGCTGGCAGATCCACTGCCGCCGCTGTCTGGCGGGCGCTACATTCTAATTGCTGTCGGGAAGGCAGCCAGCGCCATGATGGCCGAGGCACTGATCCATCTGCCTACCGGCGCAGACCACGTTGCGCTGGTCGTTACGAATTACGAAAACGCCCGCAGCGTGCCGGGTGCCATGGTGATTGCAGCCGGCCATCCGGTGCCGGACATGAATGGCGAAAAGGCCGGACGCGCTGTCATAGACTTGCTGGAAAACGCAAGCGCGAGTGATCGGGTTATTGCCCTGATCTCGGGTGGAGGTTCGGCGTTGCTGCCCGCGCCCATCGAAGGCGTTTCGCTAAAGGATAAGGCCGAAGTCAGCCGTATCCTGCTGGGCGCGGGCTTCGATATCACCGAAATGAACGCCGTCCGCCAACAGCTGTCGCGCTTGAAGGGCGGCGGATTTTCCCGCCTCGCAATGCCCGCGCCAGTCAGCGCTTACATCCTGTCAGACGTCATAGGCGACGACCTTCGCGCCATCGCATCCGGCCCGACCGCTGCACCTATCCTCAGCCGAAGTGATGTTGTCGAATTGCTGCAAGCGCGCGGTGTATTTAATGAAATGCCAGTTGCCGTTCAGGCGGTTCTGAAAGCGCCCGAAATCCCGGTCAACGCTGCGATTACGACGACGAATACCCTGATCGCGTCCAACCGCAAAAGTCTCGATGCCGCCCTTGCCGTCAGCCCTCTGCCTGCCCGGATCGTTAGCGATCATCTGGTCGGCGATGTTGCAGATGCGGCGCAGTCAATCATCGAGGCGGCTCAAGCATCAGGCGGCCCCGACGCCCTCATCTTCGGAGGCGAAACCACTGTGCGACTGACCGGATCCGGCACGGGCGGGCGCAATCAGGAATTGGCTTTGCGGGTTGCCATGAGTGCCCACCCACCCAGCCCGTGGGTCTTTTTATCCGGTGGAACCGATGGGCGGGATGGGCCGACCCAGGCTGCGGGTGGACTGGTGGACTCTGGTACCGCTGCCCGAATTGGACCTCAGGCCGCTGCACTTCTGGCCAACAATGACAGCAACGCAGCCCTCGCCAAGGCGGGCGACCTGTTGGTCACGGGCGCCACCGGAACAAACGTCGCCGACGTGCAGATCTTCTTGCGGGGCTGAGATGGGCGAGTTGATACTGGTCCGCCACGGGCAGGCGAATACCGCAGCGCGCGATGAAGCCTCCTATGACCAGCTCAGCACGCTGGGTCATCAGCAGGCCACATGGCTGGGTCAACATTTCCGCGATCACGGCGAGGTCTTCGACCAGATCTGGTCTGGCACCTTGAACCGGCACGCCGAAACGCTGCGCTCGATGGGCGCGCTTGGCGTTGACGGTGGCGAAGACGCGCGGCTGAACGAGTTGGATTACTTCAACCTCGCCCGCGCGTTGGAAGACAGCCACGCGGTGCCAATGCCGGAAACCTCGGAAGATTTTGCCGCCCATCTGCCGCAGGTCATGGCCGCCTGGCACCGGGCCGAAATCCGCGGCAATGAACATTTCGCCGAGTTCGAAGCACGGATCGGGGCGTTGCTGGAGGCCGTGTCGCAGGAAGGGCAGCGGGTGCTCTGTGTGACCTCTGGCGGTGTGATAGCGATGGCAATTCGGTTGCTTTTGCGGTTGGACACCGATGGCTTTTCGGCAGTTTTGCTGCCGATCAGGAACACGTCTGTGCATCGGGTTCTTGTTCGCCCCGATGGGAATATCTTATTGGGTTTTAATGAGATACCGCATCTGAATGCGCCAGATCGGGCCTATGCGCGCACGGTTGTCTAGGTCGGATCTGGGCGGCTGAGCGGTAAGGGCGTTTCGTCTTCCGGGGCCAGTTCCTCGAAGTCGAAGTTGTCCAGCCGGTCAGCGCGTTTTCCGGCGCGAGTCGCCGCCGTCAGCACACCGGAGACATCATCCCCCGCCTGCCTCAGATGGGTTTCCAGTTTGCCGGCCTTCTCTCCGATGATTTCGACGTCACGGTGTAGCTGCTTCAGCGCCTTGCGAATTGCGCCCGCCTGTTCGCGCATCCGCGCGTCTTTGAGGATCGCCCGCATTGTGTTCAGGGTCGCCATGCAAGTGGTGGGCGAAACGATCCAGACCCGCGCCGCGAAGCCGTCTCGAACCACCTCCGGCAGGCGAGCGTGAAGCTCAGCATAGACTGCTTCGGAGGGCAAAAACATCAACGCACCATCGGCGGTTTCACCTTCGATCAGATAGCTTTCGGCGATTTTCTTGATGTGAACCCGCACCGCCGCGCCCAGCGCTTTCAGCGCCCGCGCCTGGTCGTCGCGGGTCTCGGCCGCGACCAGCGCTTCATAAGCCTCCAGCGGGAATTTCGCGTCGATTACGATTGGACCAGGCGGATTTGGCAAGTCGATCAAGCAATCGGCGCGGGTGCCGTTCGATAGCGTCGTCTGGAATGAATAGCTATCCGAAGGCAGGGCCTTGGAGACGATGTCGTTGAGTTGAATCTCTCCGAACGCGCCACGGGTTTGCTTGTTCGACAGAATGTCCTGCAAGCTCAGCACATCACCAGACAGCTTCTCGATATTGGTTTGGGCGCGATCAATGGTGGCGAGGCGTTCCTGAAGTTCCGTCAATGACTTGGTGGTCTTTTCGGACGACCCATGCAGCGTTTCCTTCATCCCGACCTGCATGTCCGACAGCGCTCGTGCTGACTTCATCGAATTCTCGGCTAGCCGGTCCGACACCTGCTGGCGCATCTCGGCAAGGCGAGTTTCCATCTGCTGCATCACCTGCGACTGGCCAGTGGTCTGGGCGTCCGAAACCGAGCGCAGCCCGCCGAACAACTGTTCCTGCCCCTGGCCCAATGTCTGTACATTTTGTCCCAGGTTCAGAACCTGAGTGGCCACGTTTTGAACCATTAGTTCCGAGCGACCCGATCGCCGCACGGCGATGATAAGAAGAACCAGAACCAACAAGATAGTAGCGGCCCCGATCAGCGCTGCAATAACCAGTGGGTCACTCAGCGCGTAATCCTGGTCGCCAATCCGGATCATTTCCGTCCAAACAGCCGTTCGATGTCGGACAGCTTCAATTCGACGTATGTGGGCCGACCGTGGTTGCACTGGCCTGAGCGGGGCGTGACCTCCATCTCGCGCAGAAGCGCGTTCATTTCGTCGCCGCTCATCCGACGGCCAGAGCGGACAGACCCGTGGCAGGCCATACGCGACAGGACGGCATCTATCCGGGATTTCAGAGTGTCTGTAGTGTCGGCCTCAGTCAGTTCGTCGAGGATGTCGGCAATCAGAGATTTGGCATCAACGATGCCCAGGATTGCAGGGGTTGCCCGCACCGCGATAGCACCGGGGCCGAAGGCGTCGATTTCGACTCCCAGTTTCGCGAAGCCTTCGGCGACGTTGAGCAACTGCGTTGCCTCGGTATCACCCACCTCGACCACCTCAGGGATAAGCAAGGCCTGTGCGGCGATGCCGTTGCGCGCTGCCTGCGCCTTCAGGCGTTCATAAACCAGTCGTTCGTGGGCCGCATGCTGGTCAACGATGACAATGCCGTCCGGGGTCTGAGCGACAATCCAGTTTTCGTGCAATTGCGCGCGCGCAGCGCCGAGCGGGCCGTTGGAAACAGACTCTACAGATTCCACACGAGCCGTCGGCTGTGCGGCTTCGGCAAAACCTCTTTGGGCAGGCATGGATGCGCGCGCCGGGCGGTCCATCTGATAGATCCGCGGAGTTTCCGGTTCGGCGCGGAACGCACCGAGCGTGGCCCCTGAGACGGTGCTGGATGCACGATGGCCAGCCTCGGCCAAAGCGTGGCGCAGACCCGAGACGATCAGACCGCGCACAATACCGGGATCGCGGAACCTAACCTCGGATTTTGCCGGATGGACGTTGACGTCGACCAGCGTGGGGTCACAGTCAATGAACAGCGCGGCGACCGGGTGGCGATCCCGCGCCAGCACGTCCATGTACCCGGCGCGCAGAGCGCCCAGCAGCAATCGGTCACGCACCGGGCGACCATTTACGAACAGGTATTGCGCAGTAGCCGCACCTTTCGAGAAAGTCGGCAGGGCTGCGAATCCGGTCAAGTGCAGCCCATCGCGCGTGGTATCCAGCGCAATGGCGTTGTCGGCAAACTCGGTGCCAAGGACTTGTGACAGGCGCGCCTTGAGCGCCGCGACGGGTTCCCCGGATTGCGCATCAGCGCGGAACATCAGCCGCCCTTCCCCTCCACCGCTGGCATCGCGCAATGTGACTGCGACATAGGGGTCGGCCATGGCGAGGCGTTTGACGACGTCCGAGATGGCCTGCGCCTCGGCCCGGTCAGTGCGCAGGAACTTCAGGCGCGCGGGCGTGGCGTAGAACAGGTCGCGCAGCGCGACAATGGTGCCGGGCCCAAGTGCTGCGGGTCGGCGCGGCGCGGTGCGGCCGCCTTCGACGCTAATTTCAAACGCAGAATCTGAGGCGATGCGTGACGTTATTGTCAGCCGACCAACCGCACCAAGCGACGGCAGGGCCTCACCGCGAAATCCGAATGTGTGTATGTTCAGCAGGTCGGAGCCGTCGATTTTTGAGGTCGCGTGCCGTGCCAATGCGCGCGGCAGGTCGTCGGGCGCAATACCACAGCCGTCATCTGCGACGCGGATCAGGGTTTTGCCGCCGTCTGCGATGGTCACATCGACCCGCGTGGCCCCAGCGTCCAAAGCATTCTCCACCAACTCTTTCACCGCCGAGGATGGGCGTTCCACGACCTCGCCCGCCGCGATGCGGTTGATGGCAGCTTCGTCCAGTTGCCGGATTACCGGGAGCGGATCAGCGCTTATGTTGGGGTCAGCGAGGGCCATGCCACCATGGGTAGCATGTGTGGCTGCGATTCGTAATGGGGGATTGAATGGAATTGTTCAGCCCCAGCGCTCCCACCTACCTAAGGCGCGAGCTGACTGGTGCTGAAATACGACTCAGTTGGATGCATCCAGCCCCACAGGTTTTCCAACCACCACAAAATGCAGATCCTCGGGCCGATACAGGCGCTTCGCGACGCGGTTGGCATCATCCAGCGTCACCGCCCTGATGCGATCGTTTCGGGTCGCAATATAATCGATGCCCAGATCGTCCATCTGCATCCCAACCAGAATGCCCGCAATCCGCGCATTACCGTCAAACCGCAGCGGGTAAGCCCCGGTAAGGTATGTGATTGCTGTGTCGAGTTCGTCCTGCGTAACGCCCGTTTCCGAAATATGCCGCCATTGATCACGCACAACGTCGATCGTCTCGGCCATACGTTCGTTGGCCGTCGCGGCCTGGCCCAGAATCATTTCTGTCTGGTCAAGTGCCACCAGAAAACTGCCGATACCGTAAGTCAGACCCCGCTTTTCTCGCACCTCTACCGTCAGACGCGAATCCAATCCGTTGCCGCCGAAAATCTCGTTCACAACGTAGGCGGCGAAAAAGTCCGGATCGTCATTCTTAAGACCGGAGTAGTGGCCGAAATAGGCGATGGATTGCGGCGTGTCGAAGTCGACGACCGTGACGCCCTCGGAAAGGGCGAAGTCCACTTCCGGCACGGAAATCGCGCTGGTCGCGGGCAGATCACCCAGCAATGTGTCGAGCAATGTGCCGAGTTCATCAGGCGTGATATCCCCAACTGCGCCGATGACCAGCCGGTCACGTGTTAGCAGGCGAGCGTGAGCGTCGAGCATGTCATCGCGGGTCAGGGCGGCAACGGACTCCGCCGTTCCCGCGCGGTCGGCCCCATAAGGATGGTCACCGAAAGCGAGTGCATCGAAGGTGCTCGACGCGATATGTCCCGGATCGGTGGTGTCCGAGGCGATGCCCGACAAGACCTGTGCACGGACACGCTCGATCGCATCGGTATCGAACCGCGGCTCGATCAAAGCGGCGCGTAGCAGGGCAATTGCCTTATCGCGATTTTCGGTCAGAAACCGGGCCGAAATGGCCAAAGAATCATCATAGACATTAAACTCGTAACTTGCGGCAAGAGACTCGCGCGCCTTTGCGAAGGCTTGCGCGTCCATGTCGGCGGCCCCTTCTTCGATCAGCCCGGTCATCAGGTTGATCGCGCCGCGTTTGCCGTCTGCATCCAGAGAGGCGCCCCCCTTGAAACGTATTTCCAGCGCCGTGAACGGGATCGAGTGTTCCTCGACCAGCCATGCGGACAGACCACCGGGTGAGGTGACTTCCTTGATGTCGACGGCTGCGCGTGCCGGTAGGCTGGCGGACAGCAGAACGGCGAGGGTCAGTGCAAAGCGGATCATTGGGACACCTCCTCAGCGGCGGCAGGCATTGCGTCGGGGGCCTTCAGCCAGCCGGTGACAGATTGTTTGCGGTCTAATACGTTCCGTGCCGCCTCGACAATCTGCTCGCCAGTGACCGCCTGCAAGACGTCGGGCCAGGCTTCGATATCCGCGATGGTCAAGCCAGACGTCAGCCCTTCGCCATAACGCCGGGCCAGCCCGCCGATGTTGTCTTCAGCGTATATCTGACTGGCGCGCAGTTGCAGTTTGATCCGGTCAAGCTGTTCGGGATCTACGCCGGTTTCGATAAATTCGGCGACAGTGGCATCCAGAGCGTCTTCCGCCTCGGCCAGCGAGACGCCTTCGGATGGAACGATAATCAGCCCGAAGGTCGTGTCGTCGAGCGACTGGCCGGAATAGAAAGCTGAAGCGTAAACTGCGGTCTGGGTTTCAAATTGCAGTTTCTGGCCCAGAACCGACGTAGCGGCAGACCCGCCCAGCACCTCGGCCAGCATTGTCAGCGCAGCGGCGTCTTCCTGCGCGCCGGCATCACGTTCGGGTGCCAGATAGGTGCGCACCACGTAGGGCTGGGCGACGCGAGGGTCCTCGAAGGTCAGGCGGCGCGCGGCGGTCTGGGGTGGCTCATCGACACGGTCCCGTTCGCCCACTGCGGGGTTCGCAGGGATCGGGGCGTAAAACTCTTCGGCCAGCGCGCGGACTTCGTCCGGGTCGGCATCACCCGAGATGACCAGCACCGCGTTGTTCGGCGCGTAATGGAGCGGGTAGAAGTCGAGCGCGTCGTCCAACGTCAAGGCCGAAACCTCGTGCTTCCAGCCGATGATCGGGATCGCATAGGGGTGGTTGAGGTACTGCGCCGCTGTGCGTTGCTCACCAAACAATGCACCGGGGTTATTTTCGGTGCGTTGGTTACGTTCCTCCAACACGACATCCAGTTCCGGGGCGACCAGCTCTTCAGTCAGGATCAGGCCGGTCATCCGGTCGGCCTCCATCTCCATGATCAGGTCGAGGCGATCCGAGGCGACGCGCTGGATGTAACCGGTGTAATCCTGGCTGGTAAAGGCGTTGTCGGTCCCGCCGTTGGCGGCGACCACGTCCGAAAACACACCGTTACCAAATTTTTCGGTACCTTTGAACATCAAGTGTTCGAGGTAGTGCGCGATGCCCGACTTGCCACGCGGTTCGTCCGCCGAGCCGACTTTGTACCATAGTGTCTGCACAACGACCGGGGCGCGGTGGTCCTCCAGCACCACCACCTGCAGCCCGTTGTCGAGTGTGAAATTGGTGATCTCGGCGGCGGTCGCTGGGACAGCGGCAGCAAGTGGCAAGACAAAAGCAAGGGGGCGCAGCATGGGCAAACCTTCTTAGCGGATACGAATACTGGAGTGAACCTACGCTGTTACGGGCGCGCTTCAAGCGTACCAGCGAAGTTGTGAGCAGAGCGTGTGGTGACGTCCCGGCGAATATCAGCCGTCCTTGCGGCCTATTTCGACCTGAGCGCTGGTTCGTAGCTTACCCAAAGACGGGCGAACTATCTTCGCCACAAGCGTTTAATCAGTTGAACAACTCTGGCGGTGCCGCCGGGGTTGCAACTCCGGCGCGGCGGAAACGTTCCAACTCGCGGTGCTGGTCCAGCTCCATCTTGCGATAGGCTTTGAAGTAAACATTCACGTTGAACGCTTTCTCCAGCAAGCGGCCGTCGTTGCGTTTGCGCCAGGCCAGATCTTCGCGCGCCAAGGCGGGCCGAATGCTTGGGTCGATTCCAAGACGCGTCACGTATGCTGTCAGTGACGGATCATTCACTCCGGCCTGCGGATTTCCGCCGAGCGCGGCAATCGCCTGCGCACGCGGGTCCTGATCGGTCAGATTTGACCCACCCGGCGTCGGCTCAGGCAGGCCCGCATAGCTTTCGGGCTGGGTCAGCGGCTGGTTGGGCAGAATCGCAAATTCATCCGGGCCAGAGCCTGATTTGCCACCTGTCAACAGATCGGGATCGCTTGATGAACAAGCGCCTAACGCCACAAGGGCGGCGAAAACAAAAACAGCATTGCGGTACGACATCAACAGCTCCACCAAACCTGCGAATTTCATTTATCGCATTAGCGCGGGCACGTCACGGGGTCTTTCGTCCCTGCGTGTGCCCATGAGGCAATACCAGCAGCCCGATGGCCCCGGCAAATATCGCGATATCAGCGACATTGAAGGCATAGGGGTTTTCGATCCCGCAGCAACTCATGTTCAGAAAATCGGCCACTGCGCCGTAAGCCAGCCGATCGATCACATTGCCCAGCGCACCGCCGACCAGCAAACCAGCAGCGATCTGCAGACTTCGCCCTGGCTTGTCACGCGCCATCCAGCGCAACACCCAGGCGCTGACACCCAGCGCGATGGCGATCAAAAGCCAACGCATGACGGAAGCGTCATTGGCAAACAAACCAAAGTTGACACCCCGGTTCCAGGCCATGCGGAAGTTCAGGTATGGCGGCAACACATCGATCGACCGGACTGTCATCAGGTCCAGCCCAACCACCACATAGAGTTTCGTGATCTGGTCAACGACGATAGCCGCGACTGCCGTGAGGACGGTCGTACGCATATCAGTGCCGGAAATGCCGTTGGCCAGTGAAAACCATCGCGAGTCCTGCCTCATCGGCGGCAGCAATGACCGTGTCGTCACGCATCGAGCCTCCAGGTTGAATTACGGCCTTTGCCCCGGCCGCGGCAAGCGCCTCAACCCCGTCGGCGAACGGGAAGAACGCATCCGAAGCCACGACTGCGCCTTCGGTCAGCGGGGCCGGCAAGCCCAATGCTTCAGCCATATCGGCCGCCTTGCGCGCAGCGATGCGGGTTGAGTCCACGCGACTCATCTGGCCAGCGCCAACACCAACCGTTGCTCCGTCTTTTGCAAAGACGATTGCGTTGGATTTGACATGTTTGGCGACACGCCAGGCGAACATCATGTCATTCAGTTCCCCTTCGGACGGCGCGCGCTTGGTCACGATGTTCAAGTCGTCGCGAGAAATCATGCCGACGTCTTTATCCTGCACCAGCATTCCACCCGCGACCTGCTTATGGGCGATTATTGGAGTGCGCGCATCTGGCAAACTATCAGTTGTCAGCAAGCGCAGATTCTTCTTTTCGGCAAAGACTGTGCGCGCGGCATCACTCGCACCCGGCGCGATGACAACCTCGGTGAAAATCTCGAGGATGCTGCGAGCCGTGGCTTCGTCAAGCGGTTGGTTCAGAGCGATGATGCCTCCGAAAGCACTGGTCCGGTCGCAATCGAATGCACGGTCGTAGGCTTCGGCGAGGGTGGCACCGGTGGCGACACCACAGGGGTTGGCGTGTTTGACGATAACGCAGGCGGGGCCGTCTTCCGACGGGAATTCGGCCATAAGCTCGAACGCCGCGTCTGTGTCGTTGATGTTGTTGTAACTCAGCTCTTTTCCCTGATGCTGGGTCGCGGTGGCAACTCCCGGACGGTCTGTTCCGTCGACGTAAAAGGCTGCCCGCTGGTGCGGGTTTTCGCCGTAGCGCAGAGTCTGAGCCAGCTTGCCTGCGACCGTTTTGCGACGTGGGCTGGCATCCCCGATCTGCCCTGCCATCCAGCTTGAAACAGCCGCGTCATACGCCGAAGTCCGAGCATATGCCGTCGCTGCAAGCGACTGTCGCAGGTCATAGGGCAAACCGCCCTCTCCGAGAGCCTTCAACACAGGGGCATAGTCCTCCGGGTCCACAACCACGGCAACATGCGCGTGATTCTTCGCCGCCGCGCGGATCATCGCCGGGCCACCAATATCGATGTTCTCGACCGCCGTGTCATAATCTGCACCGCGCGCCACAGTCGCCTCAAACGGGTAAAGATTGACCACCAGCAGATCGATGGGCGCGATTCCATGTGCCTCCATCGAGGCCAGATGATCCGCATCATCCCGCAATGCCAACAACCCGCCATGCACACCAGGATGCAGGGTTTTTACCCGACCATCCATCATCTCAGGGAACCCCGTCAGGTCTGCGACATCCGTCACGGCCAATCCGGCATTCCGCAGCACCTTCGCCGTGCCGCCGGTCGAGACCAGATCAATCCCCATTCCGGCCAGCTCCGTGGCAAACTCGACCACACCGGTCTTATCGGAGACGCTGATCAACGCGCGGCGTACCGTGATCGTCTGGTTCATCTGGCGTGCCCCCGGCGCAATTCAGTCGTCCGACACGACCTCGTCCATGGCGATGTCGCGAATGCCGCTGGGGGTATCCTGTGGTTTCGCCAAGGTCCAGTCGATCCGGGTCGCAAAATCGACCGCGCGGTCTTTCAGCACGATCTGGCGCGTGCCGCGTGGAGCAAGCCGGCCTTTTTCGAGGTAAACGCTGGGTTCCAGCGAAATTGCGGCCCGCCCGCTGGTGCGAAACACCCAGATCTCACCACTGCGCAGGGCGAGAGAGACCGCCTTGCCGCCCATATTCAATTCCGCCTCGACATCCGGGTGCAGGTGGAACCGAATTGAAAATGGCACACCTTGCAGACGCGAATGGTCGAAAACGTGATTGAACTGCGCCTCGCCCGCGTCCGACAGGGCGGCCAGAGTGTCGTCGCCCTTTATGGTTCGCCCATCAACGCTCAGTTTCAGGGTACGCACATGGGTCAGCCCATGTGTTTTGGCATACCCGTCGTGGCCGGCAATCAGGGTGTCGAAGTCTTCGTCACTGCGTCGCTGCACACGAACGTCGCGGGGCGCATCGACCAGCAATTCGTTCTTGCGCCCACCAATCATGCCGACAACGCCAAGCCGGGCCGACGAGAACCCCTCTATCCCCAGGGTCGAATGGCTGGGGGTCGCGCGGCCAGCCCGCCGCCATTTTTCTCCAAAGCTCGCGCCCGAGCCACAGTTGACGATCATCGGGCGGCGACCCGAGGTCACTTCGAATCCAAGCGTCGAGGCATGGGCGCGGCCCGACGCCTCGGTCGCGGGGGGCGGAGCGGCGTCAATAAGGATCGAGGTACGACCGTGCGACATGCGCGCGAATCCCATGGCCAGGCTTGCGTCCGGCATTTTGCGCACCCCTGCCACCGCAAGCGCTGCATCGAGCCGACCCGCCTGCCCGCGCCCGCCACCGTGGAACCGTGCCAATGCCCCGTCGGCATGGCGCAACGCCCGTAATGTCGGCGCGATCCGGGCCAATGCCTTGCGGTGATCCGGCGAAATCTCGTGACCACGTTCGCGCAGGGTTTCCGACGCCCATGTCAGAAGCGTGAAAACCTCCAACAATTCTTCGGGATTGCGCGAAGGAATTCCGCCTTCGGCTCCAATCCGCAGGTGGCATTCTCGCCCCAATGCACGGGCGGCGGGTGCGATGCGCCGCTCCATCCCGTTTATGGACACCGCAGCGCAGAGCAACCCGACCAGGGCCTCGAAACGAGGCAGGCCGGGGGCGGCCGCGGCCCAGCGCCGCGCCAGAAAGGTGATCTGGCGACACAATGATGCGAAAAAGGCTGCGGTCTGCGCTTCATCCTGCCCGTTCAGCAGCGCCACCGAGTTGCTTATCCAGCGCAAAACGCGTCGCCCGGTCAGGTCCGGCGTCCAGCCCGGCCCGCTTCCACGCCCGAAGCGCTCAATCCACTCGAAAGTCCAGCCCCGCGCGCGCTCAAACGCCGCGAAATCACCGAGGGCCGCCAAGTCGTCGAGCCATCCAAAGCCATGCAGTTCCGCCGTAAAGGTCACGTCCGGTGCGGGAATATCCCAGATATCGAGGCCCGGTGCTTCGACCAGATGCCCGGCGAACAGGAAGTTTCCAGCCACGATCTGACGGCCACGCGCGACGCGCCCGATAGTGCGTGGTTCCGGCGTGGCGACAAAATCCGACGAAGTGCGCGACAGCCCGCTGGACCGGGCATGTAGCCGGTTCAGCAGATCGGTCTGCCGTTCGCGCCATGTCATGGGTTCGCTCACGCTTGCCTGTCTCACCTTTTCTGACCGCTACGCTCGATCACATTGTCGACTTAGGACTAATCCAGATTCATGCGCCTGTCAGGTGTTCGTGAGATCCCGCCTCGTTATTCGGCAGGCCTACGCCGGAAACAGACCAGATAGAAGCCATCCATTCCGCCCGCATCTGCCCAGAAATCCGGGCGCAGTCGCGCCCCGCCGGCCGCGTCAATCCAAGCCGCGTCCAGACCCTCCACTACCAAAGCGTCACGGTCGACCCACAGATCGTTGTGCCGCTCCAGCGCGTCTTTCACTTGTTCCTCGCCCTCGTCAATCAGCAGCGAGCAGGTACAGAAGACCAGCCGCCCGTCAGGCTTTAGCAGGTCCAACGCACGGTCGATCAGATCGCGTTGCAACGCAAACAGCTTCGGAAAATCCTCGCCGATCTTCGCATAGGGCAAATCAGGGTGGCGACGAATGGTGCCGGTCGCTGAACACGGCGCGTCCAGTAAAATCGCGTCGAAGCGCGCCTCGGTTTTCCACTTCAGAGCATCGGCCACGATCACCTCTGCAGTCAAACCCGTGCGCGCCAAATTTTCGTGTAACCGCGCCATACGCTTTTCCGAAGAATCGACCGCCGTTACCGACGCGCCGGTGGCAGCCAATTGCATCGTTTTCCCACCCGGCGCGGCGCAAAGGTCCAAAACCGCTTCGCCCGCCTGCGCCGCAAGGACGCGCGCCGGAAAGGCAGCAGCGGCATCCTGTACCCACCAATCGCCGCTACTGTATCCGTCCAACACCGACACATGCGTGCGCCCGGAAAGACGCACGCTTTTGCCTGGCAAAACCGTCCCTCCAAGTCGTTCAGCCAGACGCGCCGCATCGCCATCTTTCGGCGTTACATCCAGAGGAGCGCCCGCCGAATGGGCAGCCTCGATCGCCTCCACGGTGGCGCGGCCATAATCGGCCAGCAGCGGCTTGCGCAGCCACTTCGGCAGGCGCGGCACCGGCAGCCCGGACCACCCCTCCGGCCCTGCCTGCGCGATCTTGCGTAATACAGCGTTGACCAAACCGGACTGACGCTTTGTTTCAGGTGAGGCACCGGCCAGATCGACGGCGTCAGATACGATACCATGCGCGCTGCCCGGATCGTGGGCCAGTTCGACCGCTCCAAGACGCAGGATATTCAGCGCCCGGTCGGTGGGACGGCTACGCAGGAACGGACCCAAAGCGCGGTCCGCCCGATCCATCCAGCGCAAGGTGTCGCTTGCCAATCGCTGGGCGCGGGCACGGTCACCCTCGGGCAGATGCTCTACCGTCTTGGGCAGAAGTTCGGACAGCAGCCGCCCATGAAGGGTTACGCCCGATATCAGGCTCAGCGCCGCAGCGCGTGCAGGCAGACCGGCAGAAGGCATGCAAATCCCCGTCGATTGTCAGTGGCTCCTGCGCCGCCTATATCAGGGGCATGACCCAAGACAAGCACACCGACCCTTCGACCGATCTGCCCGAACCCGCCAAACGCGCGCTTGCCGAGGCGGAGGCCCGCCGCAATGCAGCGGCTGCAACTAAGATCGCCAAAGAACTTGGAGGTCGCAACGGCCCCGAACCGACCCGCTTTGGCGATTGGGAAAAGAAGGGCATCGCGGTCGATTTCTGAACACCGCCGTCGTGCCCATCTTTTTTTGAAAAAACTCCGGTGGGCCTGGGAGGCCCGAGATGGGTCTCCGACCGTTCAACCCTGAATTCGTCGAACGGACGAATTCCAAGATGGTTCTCATCCCCAGCCATCGCTCGCAGCCACGAACCGTTCGATCTAGATCGAACGGACACTGCTCAACTCAGGCCAAGCACATCCATCATGTCATACTCGCCGGGCTTTTGCACCTGCCCCCAAAGCGCGGCCTTCAACGCACCCCGTGCAAAGATGGCGCGGTCGGTGGCCAAATGACGCAACACGATACGCTCACCATCGGCAGCAAAGATCACGTCATGTTCGCCCACCACGTCACCGCCTCGAATGGCAGTGAACCCGATATCGCCGATCCTGCGAGCACCGGTGATGCCATCTCGGCCCCGGTCTGCGACATCATCGAGCGCCACCCCCCGCCCCTGGGCGGCGGCCTCGCCCAGCATGAGGGCCGTGCCGGAGGGTGCGTCGACCTTGTGGCGGTGATGCGCCTCGACCACTTCGATGTCGAAATCCGCATCCAGCGCAGCGGCGACGCGTCGGGTCAGGCCAACCAGAAGATTGACGCCAAGGCTCATATTGCCTGCTCGAACAATCACCGCGTGGCGGGCTGCAGCTGTAATTTTCTTCAGATCCTCAGGCTGGAGGCCGGTGGTGCCAATAACATGCACGGCCCGGGCCTGCGCAGCGAGGGCCGCGAATTCCACGCTGGCCGCTGGCGCGGTGAAGTCGATAACGGCCTGGGCTTTGGCAAAGGCCTCAACCGGATCATCAGAAACGATTATGCCGCTCGCAGCCCCACCCATCACCACGCCAAGATCCTGACCAACCCAGTCGTGACCGGGCCGCTCCAATGCACCGACCAGCTGCGCTTTGTCGCTTGCAGCGATGGTTTGCACCAGCATCTGCCCCATCCGGCCACTGACGCCGGTCACGACAATCCCTGGAATATCACTCATCCCGCATACCTTTCGTCTGCTGACCTCTCCCCTAAACGGGCGGCTAACGTTTGGCAAAGGTTGCGGTGACGCGCCGGCAGGCTTAGATCGCGCTGCATGGCAAAGAACCGATATTCTGACCGGGACGGCCCGACCCAGCGCCAGCTGCGCGTCGGTGAGCTTGTGCGACGCCGCCTGGCCGAGGTGCTCAGCCGGGGCGAAGTGCATGATCCCGAGTTGAACGCGATTCCGATCACTGTCGGTGAGGTGCGGACTTCGCCGGACCTAAAGGTCGCCACGGCCCATGTTTTGCCACTTGGCGGAGACAACCGGGACGAAGCGCTGTCGATACTGCGCCGCAATAGGGTGGAAATCCGGCGCGCTGTCTCAAAGGGTCTGAACCTGAAATTCGCACCCGAAGTTCGGTTCGAGATTGATGAGACTTTCGACCGGATGGATGCGACGCGACGCCTTTTCGGGCAAGATGACGTGCAACGCGATCTCGGCGCAGATGACGACGATGCTTAGGGCATTCGGACTGGTTGTTGTGATGGCGCTCGGCACCAGCGTCGCACAGGCCGGTTGTGATACCCAGGATTTCGAAGGAACCCCGATCACGGCTTGCGCAATTGATCCGGCCACCGACGATCTGCGCCTTTTCCTTTATGACGCCGAAGGCGCGCCATTTGGCAGCTTTGACGCTCTAAACGACGCTCTGGGGGCAGAGCAACTGCAACTCGACATCGCGATGAACGGCGGCATGTTTCACACCGACCGCGCCCCGGTGGGCCATTATGTCGAAGAGGGGACCGAAGTCGTCCGCGTCATCACTTCCGAGGGGCCGGGCAACTTCGGATTGCTGCCCAATGGGGTTTTCTGTCTGTCGGACGGGCAGGCCACGATCACCGAAAGCCGGACCTATGCCGCCGATCCTCCGACGTGCCGGTTTGCGACCCAATCCGGGCCTATGCTAGTGATTGAAGGCGCATTGCATCCGAAATTTCTGGCGGACTCAGACTCGCGCAAGGTCCGCAATGGGGTAGGAGTTCGCGCCGATGGGACCGTGGTTCTGGCGATCTCGGACCGGGCGATTAACTTCCATTCCTTCGCACGATTCTTCCGCGATCAGATGGACACGCCTGACGCACTGTTTCTGGATGGCAGCGTCTCGCGGCTATATGATCGTGGATCGGGGCGGTCTGATTTCGGACCTCGACTGGGGCCGATCATCGGCACGGTCTCAGCCGCAGATTGATCGCCTGATTGACCCGCGCCAGGTGGCGGGCTAGGGGCGAGCCGCAATCGAGATTCGGACTGGCAGAGCATGGCACGACGCAAAAAAGGGCGAGACATCTCTGGCTGGCTAGTGGTGGACAAACCCGCCGGGCCGACCTCGACCACCGTGGTCAACAAAGTGCGTTGGGCGCTGGACGCGAAGAAGGCGGGCCACGCAGGCACGCTGGACCCGGCGGCGACAGGTGTTCTGGCCGTGGCGCTGGGCGAGGCAACGAAGACGGTGCCGTTCATTACCGATGCTCTGAAATGCTATCGTTTTGAGGTTCGGTTCGGGCAGGCAACAAATACCGATGATGCAGAAGGCGAGGTAATCGACTCTTCTGATGCGCGCCCCAGCGACGAGCAGATCGCCGATGCGCTCGACGCGTTCAAAGGTCAGATCGAACAAGTTCCGCCGCAATTCTCGGCGGTCAAAGTCGATGGAGAACGTGCTTATACACTGGCGCGCGCGGGTGAGGACCTCGACCTGGCGGCGCGGCCCTTGTGGGTCGACAGCCTCGAGCTGATCGACCGGCCCGATGCGGATCATGCGGTGCTTGAGATGGTTTGCGGCAAAGGCGGCTATGTTCGTTCCATCGCCCGTGATCTGGGCGCGGCGCTTGGGTGTTTTGGCCATGTGACATGGCTGCGACGCACCTGGTCGGGACCGTTTGAGGCCGAAAGTGCAGTCACGTTGGACCGGATCGAAGATCTGGCGCGGACCGAAGCGCTGGATGAGCTGCTGTTGCCACTTGAGGTTGGGTTGGATGACCTTCCTGAAGTGCGAGTCGTTGCGGAAAGCGCGGCGCGGTTGCGCAATGGCAATCCCGGCTCGGTGATCGCGCCTGCGGGCGTTGGCTATGGCGATACGGTCTGGGCATCGGATCAGGGCCGCGCCGTTGCCGTGGGGGTGTATCGCGGTGGCGAGCTGCATCCGAACCGGGTGTTCGTGAGTGATTGAGCGGAGCCACCAGAAGGGGGATGCGGCAAGTGTCGCGCTCTACTCGGACTGTGAACGCTACCGCTATGCCCTGACTCGCATCTGGGAACCGAAAGGCCAGCGGGCGTTGTTCATCATGCTCAACCCCTCGACCGCGACCGAGGTGCAGAACGACCCGACTGTGGAACGCTGCGAACGGCGCGCCCGTGCGCTGGGCTTCGGGGCGTTCCGGGTGTGCAACATCTTTGCGTGGCGTGACACTGATCCGCGCGCGATGCGCGCCGCTGCCGAACCTGTGGGGCCGGAGAATGACGCAGCGATTGTCACGGCCTGCGACTGGGCCGACCGGATTATTTGCGCCTGGGGCACCCACGGCGCGCATTTGGAGCGCGGCGCGGCGGTGACCAGGCTGTTACGCTCGGCAGGTCTGCCGCTGTGGCATCTGGGGCTGAGCAAGGCGGGTCACCCAAAACATCCACTCTATATCAGCTACTCCAAGCAACCGGTGGAATGGGCAGAATAGGTCCGATGCCTCCGGCGGGAGTAATTAGGAAAAGAAGGTGGGCTAAAAGGTCCGAGGCGTTTGGGACTTTCCAAGTCGGATCAATTCACCTATACGCCCGCATCCGCCACATGCGGACACCCTCCAAGGGCCTTGCTGGACGACATCCCGGCCTGCGCCATAACCCTTAGTTTCGAAGGAGACCCCGATGTCGATTACGCCCGAGGCGAAAGCCCAAGTCATCAAAGATTTTGGCACCAAAGAAGGCGACACCGGTTCGCCCGAGGTTCAGGTCGCGATCCTGTCCAGCCGGATTGCCACGCTGACCGAGCACTTCAAGACCCACAAGAAAGACAACCACGGTCGCCGTGGCCTGCTGAAAATGGTCGCCCTGCGTCGCAAGCTGCTGGATTACACCCGCGCCAAGGACGAAGCCCGCTATCAGGACCTGATCAAGCGGTTGGGCCTGCGCCGGTAGGGTTTTCGGATTTGTTGAAGAGACGAAACGCCCACCAACCGGTGGGCGTTTTTTATTGAGGCGCAAGAATTTGGCCCCGGATTTGTCAAATTCCCCGAAAGATGTTGAATTCTTGGGAACCACGAGCGTGCAACAATGCGGCGAACCTGGGAGCTTCCGCTGAAAATGGAAGATGTCGTCTTGCCGCACGAAACCAACCGGTTGTTCTCGACCGATGGTGGCACTGAAACCTGGCTGGAGTACAAACGCGGTTTGAAGCTGATCAAACGGTTGTGCCTGCGCCGATAACAGGTACGCCGCGCTGCAACGTCAAAGCGCCTGCCATTCGGTGGAAATCTTTTGCCCAGCCGGATTGCCGATGACGGTAGACGTCAGCAGAGGTCTGAGCGCCGATTTGCCGAACCGCGTGCGCTATTGCCAAACCGGCTCCTCCGGCGTTTGATGGCCTACCTATCCTTTGACAGGAGACGGGCCATGAGCTTGCTTGTTCACTATACCCTGAAATCCGCAGAGCATCACGACGCTCAGATCGCCGCGATGACGGCGCTTGTCGGCGGGCTGAAGTCAGAGAATATCGCGGGATTGCAGTATTCCTGTTTTTCGACCGACGATCCGCTGCGCTTTGTCGGGGTGCTGGAGTTTGTTGATGAGGCGGCAAAGCAAGGGTTCCTGGAGTCTAAATCCTTCGCCACCTACCGCGATACTGTCGGCCCAACCTTCGCCAACCCGCCACAAACGACCGAGATTTCGGCTATCGCTTCGACCCGGGACTGAGGGCGCTTGCTTGCCCTGCAGGCTCACTCACTCCACGGATGAACATGCACATCGCGCCCTGAGTGCCCTTTCAGGATTTTGACCGCTAGGTCCTCCTTTTCTTTGTCGTGCACCCGCACCCAAAGCAAAATTCCTCCATGTTCAATCTGATTGGCATAATAGTCCTTGTGCTGCTGACCAATCCGACGGGCCAAGAATGTGCCAACCGCGGCCGCCGGGCTTCCGCCGATTGCAATCGCGGCTATTGACGCCGCAAGTGTGCTGGCTGGCGTCAACATCGCGGCCATTGCGATATAGGAACCCAGGAAAAGGAAGCCGCCCGCAACAGCACCTTGCAGTTCGCCGATGGCCTCCTTCGACACGAAAGAGGCCCTCGGAGCATTCGGGTCATCTTCCAGATCCGATGCCTGCCAGAAGGCCTTTCCAATTTTTTCTTCCAGGACCTCCTGCTTGGCAAGAAGACTGATGTCGTAACGGCTGAACCCGACCATCCGAAGATCATAGAAGGCGCTCTGCAAGTCCTCGTAGGTGTCGAAAACGCCAACGGCTTCCGGGATGTTGATATATGTGGTTGCTGTCTGTTTCTCGGTCGCGGCCACGGCACTCTCCAGATCGATTTTATTTTCAATAGCTGCGGCGCGCGGTTGCGCGTTGATCTGGCTCAATCCAACTCCACCCGATTGGATTACCTGCGGCGTAGAGAACTAATCAAAGACATCATCGATTGAATATGAAACGGAGGAAGCTGCAATGAAGGGCTTTGCGGACGACATCGAGAAACTGACGGAAGAGAACACGCTTTTTCGCAAAGTGCTCTACACTGGTCAGAACATACAGCTTGTGCTGATGGCGCTGCAACCCGGCGAGGAAATCGGTGAAGAAATTCACGATGACCGCGATCAGTTTTTCCGTTTCGAAACGGGCCAGGGAGAGGTCTGGATTGATGGTGCTGCAAATCCGGTGAAGGCGGATTCCGGAGTCATCGTTCCTGCCGGCGCAAGCCACAACGTCGTCAATACCGGAACCGAGCCGCTACGGCTTTATACCGTCTACGGACCGCCTGAGCATCTGGACGGCACAATTCACACGACCAAGGCGGAAGCCGATGCGGCGCATGAGCACTTCGACGGTCGCACGACTGAATAGTCCCACCCCCTTCCCAAACTCCGCAAACTCCTCTACACGCCCCAACATCTGAGACGTGGCGCCCTGACCCCGGCGCCCGGATAAGGACAGGGGTCGGCGGCAATGGGGCCGCCATTCAATCGGAAGACCCGGAACGCCGGGAGAGCTTCCACATAGGAAACGATACATGTTCAAAGAAACGAAAAAATCCATCCAGTGGGGGGAAGAAACCCTGACTCTGGAAACCGGCAAGGTTGCCCGTCAGGCTGACGGTAGCGTTATTGCCACCTACGGCGAAACCAGCGTCATGGCCAACGTGACATTCGCCAAGGCACAGAAACCGGGGCAGGACTTCTTCCCGCTGACGGTTCACTACAATGAAAAATACTATGCCGCGGGAAAGGTTCCCGGCGGTTTCTTCAAGCGCGAGGCGCGCCCAACCGAGAAAGAGACGCTGACGTCTCGTCTGATCGACCGCCCGATCCGCCCGCTGTTTGTCGAAGGCTTCAAGAATGAAGTTCTGG
This sequence comes from uncultured Paracoccaceae bacterium, assembly GCA_943787785.1. Classification (GTDB taxonomy): domain Bacteria; phylum Pseudomonadota; class Alphaproteobacteria; order Rhodobacterales; family Rhodobacteraceae; genus WLWX01. The sequence continues at coordinate 53,400 of CALSNT010000020.1, forward strand.
TGATCTGCACCGTGCTCAGCCACGATCTCGTCAACGACCCCGACATCGTCGCACTGATCGCCGCCTCGGCTGCGCTGACGATCTCGGGCGCGCCGTTCATGGGGCCAATCGCGGCCTGCCGTGTCGGATTCGAGGGTGGCGACTATGTGCTGAACCCCGAACTCGACGATATGCACGATCTGAAGAACAAGCCTGAACAGCGGCTTGACCTGGTTGTGGCCGGCACCAAAGACGCCGTGATGATGGTTGAATCCGAGGCCTATGAGCTGTCCGAAGCCGAGATGCTGGGCGCCGTGAATTTCGCGCATGAGCAGATCCAGCCCGTGATCGACCTGATCATTGATCTGGCCGAGGACGCTGCCAAAGAGCCGTTCAACTACGAAGCGCCGGATTACTCCAAACTTTATGCCGCCGTTAAGAAGGCCGGTGAAAAGGACATGCGCAAGGCGTTTGCGATCACCGACAAGCAGGAACGCACTAGCGCGGTTGCCGCCGCACGCGATGCGATCAAGGCGTCACTGAGCGAGGAGCAGCTTGAGGATGCGAACCTTGGGTCCGCCATGAAAAAGCTGGAAGCCAGCATTCTGCGCGGCGATGTGGTGAAAACCGGCAAGCGGATCGACGGTCGCGCGACCGACACGATCCGGCCGATTGTCGCGGAAACCGGGCTGCTGCCACGGACCCACGGTTCGGCCCTGTTCACCCGCGGCGAGACGCAAGGTCTGGTGGTGACCACGTTGGGGACCGGTGACGACGAGCAGATGATCGACGCGCTGCATGGCACCTACAAATCCAACTTCATGCTGCACTATAACTTCCCGCCCTACTCGGTCGGCGAAGTGGGCCGCTTTGGCTTTACCGGACGCCGCGAGATTGGCCACGGTAAGCTGGCATGGCGCGCTTTGCAGGCGGTTCTGCCTGCGGCAACGGACTTTCCGTACACGGTTCGGGTTGTTTCCGAGATCACTGAATCCAACGGTTCCAGCTCGATGGCGTCGGTTTGTGGTGGTTCCCTGTCGATGATGGACGCAGGCGTTCCCCTGAAGGCACCGGTGGCCGGTGTCGCCATGGGCTTGATCCTCGAGGAAAGCGGCGATTACGCAATCCTGTCGGACATTCTGGGTGACGAAGATCACCTGGGCGACATGGACTTCAAAGTGGCTGGTACCGAAAACGGCATCACGTCCTTGCAGATGGACATCAAGATCGCCGGCATCACACCCGAGATCATGGAGAAAGCCCTGGCCCAGGCCAAAGAGGGGCGTCTGCATATCCTGGGCGAGATGAACAAAGCCCTGTCGGCAACCTCGGAATTCTCGGTGCACGCACCGCGCATCGAAACGATGCAGGTTCCGACGGATAAGATCCGTGAAGTTATCGGCACGGGCGGCAAGGTCATCCGCGAAATCGTCGAGGTCTCGGGCGCCAAGGTCGACATCAACGACGACGGCATCATCAAGATTGCTTCGCCCAACGGGGACGCAATCAAGAAAGCCTACGAGATGATCCACTCGATCGTCGCCGAGCCGGAAGAAGGCGTGATCTACAAAGGTACGGTCGTGAAGATTGTCGACTTTGGTGCCTTTGTGAACTTCTTTGGCAAGCGCGACGGTCTGGTCCATGTCAGCCAGATCGAAAACCGCCGCCTGAACCACCCTTCGGACGTTCTGAAGGAAGGTCAGGAGGTTTGGGTCAAACTGCTGGGCTTTGACGATCGCGGCAAGGTGCGCCTGGCCATGAAGATGGTCGATCAGGAAACCGGCAAAGAAGTCGCGCCTGAGGCTGCAGCCGAATAATCGGCCCGCAGGATGCGACAAAGAGGCCCCGGCGGAGACGCCGGGGCCTTTTCGTTGCTCGTTTGGTTTTCAATTCCAGTGCCGCTGGTTAGGCTGCGGCGCAACGTCCTATGAAGTGATACCCGACTGAAAGGCCGATATCAGATTGCCTGACCAAAGCGTTTTCCTGCAGGTCATCAACCTGGATCGCAGCCCGGACCGGCTGGCACGGATGCGCGCTGATCTTGGGCAACATAACGTGGCGTTTGCGCGGCTGGCAGCGGTCGACGGGAAAGATAGCGCACCGGAATCGCTCGGGGACTACGATCCGGAACGGTCGCGCAGATTATTCGGACGCGAGTTACTGACGGGCGAAGTTGGATGCTACCAAAGCCACCTGAACGCGGCGCGGAAATTCCTTGATAGCCCTGATAATCTGGGACTGGTGCTCGAGGATGATGTGATCAGTCCGGACGATTTTGCTGGGATGATCCGTCATTTGGCCCGCCTGGCGGGCAACCTGGCCAAATGGGATGTCATGCACCTCGGACGTGCCGCCACAAAATTCCGCACCGAGTTAATTGGATCGGGATGGCCCATTGCGATGCCAACACCTTTTCGTGCGTACTACCTTCCGGTGACGACCCACGCGCTGTTGTGGTCGCGTCCCGGCGCGGAGCGATTTCTTTCAGCCTGTTCGCAAATTGTCATGCCGGTCGACAGCGCGCTGAATGCCCATATCTGCCGTTTCGGGGGCGGGGTCGGCTTCGCGTCGGCGCTGGTGGCTCCGCTGGATCAACACAGTTTGATCGACGATGGCGATCCGCGTGCGCGCAAAGGTCGGCGCTCCAAACTCAGCCGGTTCCATGTACTGGCGACGCGACGGCGGTTGGTGAACTACTGGCTCGCTGCGCAGCGGCAGTGGCACGCGAAAACCTGATACTCACTCAGCTGCGTCGATGTGACCCCAGCGCGCCATATCCTCAAGTGCGTCTCGGATCGTCTCGCGAGGCTCGCTGTATCTGATGCCCAACGCACGTTGGCTTTTGGAATTATCGATTTTCGGGGACCGCCCCAGATGAGTTCGCATGTAGCTGCCGACTCCTTTTGGCTGGGTGTAGCTGGCCAGCTTGATGAGTGCCGTCGCGAGTCCGCCCGTCAAATTGCGTTTCGGCATCTTCGCGCCGTAGCCAAGATCCTCGATAATCGCGCAAACATCAGCCATCGACATTGGGTTCGCCGTCAGAATATGGCGTCCTTCGGCATCAGGGCGGCGCATCGCTTCAATATGCGCATCAGCAACCGTTCGGACATCGACGAAGCCCCAGGCCAAGTCGAGCACGCCCGGAAAACTGCCATTGATAATCTGAGCAAGTATTCCGTTCGACGGATTCAAAACGGCGGTGTGGGACGGACCGATCACAATAAACGGATTCAGGACGACCAGATCAAATGCCGGATTTTCTGCCTGCATGAACGCCCACGCGACTTGTTCCCCGCGCATTTTTGCTAGGTAGTACGGATTACGTCTCAGCGTCGATCTGGTGTTCCAGACGGCCTCGGTCTTAACCTCATCGTCCGGTTCGTCCATGATCGCCGCCATCGAGGATGTCAGCACAACCCGGCGCACACGTGGGTTCGCAGCCGCCGCGCGCATCATCGCTAGCGTGCCATTGACCGCCGGATCAACCAGATCACGCTGTGGGTCGGGCATATCGGTGGCAAATGGACTGGCCATATGAAAGATTACATCGACGTCGGCGTGAGCCGTAAACGGGTCCGGATCGTTCAGGTCAGCCGCAACAAGCGTCAGCAGCGGGTCGGCCCCATCCATCGCCCGCAATGGCGCGACTTTTTCGGCAGCATCGGGGTTACGCACCGTGCCGACCACAGGGTGCCCGGCGGCCAACAATCGTTCAACTGTGTGCATGGCGATAAAACCGGTTGCACCGCTGATCAGCACTTTTTCGGGCATGGTGGGCGCTTACCTATTTGACTATCCACGGGCGGGCGGCGCGATCCTGTCTGATCATCACCGCCCGCCACGCAGGTTAGGCGGCCCGGGGCTTAGCCCGGCTGCTTCGTGGTCCGCAGATAGGGCAGCTTCTTGTCGAACCCACCGAAGCGTGCCTCGGCATCCTCGTCGCTCACCGCGGCGGTGACGATCACATCGTCACCTTGCTGCCATCCTGCCGGAGTGGCGACCTGATGCTGCGCCGTCAGGCGGATCGAATCCAGGGCGCGAAGAATCTCATCGAAGTTCCGGCCCGTGGTCATCGGATAGGTCAGGTTCAGCTTCACCTTCTTGTCGGGGCCGACGATGAACACTGTTCGCACTGTCTGGTTGTCGGCCGGGGTCCGCCCCTCGACCTTGGTTTCTTCAGCAGGCATCATTCCATAAAGCTTGGCCACCTTCATTTCGGGATCGCCAATCATCGGGTAGGTCACTGCATTGCCGGTCAGCGCCTGAATATCGCTCTTCCAGCGGTTGTGGTCCTCGACCGGGTCGACCGAAATGCCGATGATCTTGGCGTCACGCTGTGCGAATTGGTCGGTCATCCCGGCCATCATCCCAAGTTCTGTCGTGCAAACCGGCGTGAAATCCTTGGGGTGGCTGAACAGCACTGCATAGCCGTCGCCGACCCAGTCATGAAAACTGATCGGACCATCCGTGGTGTCTGCGGTGAAATCGGGGGCAGTGTCGTTGATGCGTAGGGACATGTGACATCTCCATTTCTATGCGAAGGCATCAGTATAAGGGATAGCAATCGAACAGAAAGGGTGTTCGCATCTGACGATGTGCATTATTGCAAATCTCCATATCTGATGTGCGATTTTGCATGCTTACTATCGAGGTTTCCCGGCTTAGATAGCGCTCAGATGAAGAAACGGAGTTCACAATGCTGACCCAGATCAAGGGACTGCACCACGTCACGTCGCTTGCCAGCAATGCGCAGGCGAACAATGCGTTTTTCACCGAGGCGATGGGTCTGCGGCGAGTCAAAAAGACAGTCAATTTCGACGCGCCCGATGTTTATCACCTTTATTATGGGGATGCCTTGGGTACACCGGGCTCAGTGATGACCTACTTCCCGTTCCCCAATGCGGCGCGTGGCAAACGCGGTGTGGGTGAGGTGTCTCGCACTGCGTTCGCGGTGCCGCGCGGAAGCCTCGACCACTGGGCCACACGGTTGGGCTCAAGCGCGGCGACACAGGTGGCAAAAGATACCTATTTCGGCGCGCCGAGGCTGACATTCTCTGGTCCGGACGGCGATGATTTCGCGCTGATCGAGGTCCAAGATGACCGGACGCCATGGACCGAAGGCGGCATTGACCCGGATCTTGCCGTTCGTGGCTTCCATTCCGCGTCGATGCGATTGGCCGACGATGGCGCGACGGCCGAGGTGTTGCGCTTTATGGGATATGAGGTTGGCGAGAAAGATGGCGCCTCGCAACGCTTCGTCATGCCCGACGGCAATGGCGCCGATTCCATCGATATCGAGACCATTCCAGGCGCTCAGGCGGCGCGCCAGGGGGCAGGTTCGGTGCATCACATCGCCTTCGCTGTCGAAGATCGCGCGGCCCAGCTTGAGGTGCGGAAAGCGCTTCTGGACACCGGCCATCAAGTGACGCCGGTGATCGACCGCGATTATTTCTGGGCCATATATTTTCGCACCCCGGGTGGAGTGTTGTTCGAGGTTGCGACCAACGAACCCGGGTTCGACGTGGATGAGGATACCGCCCATCTGGGCGAGGCGCTGAAACTGCCCGACCAGCACGCTCATTTGCGGGAACGGCTGGAAGCGACACTGGAACCGATTGACTGAGCGGAGTGGCTTGGCGGCCTCGCAGATGGGCTGGAGCGGGCGAATTTATGGTCTTAGTGCAAGCTCGCTCAAAACGGACAGGGTGCCGAAATCGACACCCCCTGCCCGCCATCCGGATGCCTCACCCGCAGGTTCTGTGCGTGCAACATCATCCGGGCATTTTCATTGCAGGTCTCGGGCGCATATAGCGGATCACCCAGGATCGGATGCCCCAACGCCAGCATGTGAACCCTAAGCTGGTGACTGCGCCCAGTTTTCGGCATCAGGCGAACGCGGGACTCGACGTCACTCGCGCGCAAAACGCGCCAGTCGGTGATCGCCTGGCGCCCGGCCTCATGGTCGACGTGCTGGCGTGGCCGGTTTGGCCAGTCCACGGCCAGTGGCAAATCGACGGTTCCGCTTGCCGGTTCCAGGCGACCGGAGACGCGCGCAACATAGGTCTTTTTCGTCTGACGTTTCTCAAACTGCAGCCCAAGATGGCGCTGCGCATGAGGCGTCAGCCCGAAGACCATCACGCCCGAGGTATCGCGGTCCAGCCGATGAACCAGCAACGCCTGCGGGAACACCGCCCGCACCCGCGCAATCAGACAATCTGCCAGATCGGCGGTCTTACCCGGCACACTCAGCAACCCGGCAGGCTTGTTGACGAACAGCAACTCGTGATCGTCATGCAGGATGTCCAGCGGATCGTCGGGTGGAGCGTAGGGCGTCGATATCATAACGCTCCTCACATCATTCAACCGGCTGCAATGCAAGCCGCGCACGTCGATCAAACGCCGCGTCGCTCCACATCCTGGTGGTACAAGACCTCGCGTCGCAGATTGCGCCGTCCGAACCGCTTGACCGATCGCGTCGGAGCATCAATCACTCCGCTGGCATAGGCCAGCACTGTCAGAAGCGCCTGATCCTGTCGATGGTTCGTCCGATCCGACCCCCTGGGTGCGATGCAATCCGGGTCCAACGCGTGTTCCGCCCAGTCGGCGGCCAGTTGGCGGACCGCCGGGCGGCGTGGATTGAAGGCAACGCAGGCCGCGTTCAGGTTCCTGCGATCCTGATCCCAGGTTTCAGGCAGACCGAGGCGGCGCAGCATCGCTGGGTGCGTCCAGTCGCGGATTGTGTCTGGTGACTGGTAGGAAAGAAATCCGTCACGACGAAGTTCCCGGCGAAAACAGATCAGGCTGCGGCGCAGTTTGTTGCCAGCATCCATCCAGCAAAGCGGCGTCTGATCCAACTGCAGCTCGGTCCAGACAATGACCGGTTTCCAGGCATATTTGCCCGCGTCGACCCTGATGTTCAGATGCGGCGGATAGCTTGAATAGTCGAAGGTCTTCATCACCGCCAACGGATATGCGTCCTGCGCGGCCCGCCGTTCGTCCCCCGTCAGGCCAAGATCATAGATCGTGACGCTGCTTCGCGGCTCATGGCGCTGCAGACTGCCCAGCAAGTTGACAAGCGACCGCGCATGGCTGGAATCCGCGCCTGTGACGATGCGCAGTTTCGAACGGTAGCGCCAAAGCCGCATCAGCCGGACCAAATTCCGATGACATCCTGAATCACACCTTCACCCGTTCACTTTTCGGATCATACATCGGCTTTAGTGAAGCCGTGGCCGCGACGCGCGTTCCGGCCACGTCGATCTCGTAGCTGGAGGTCAAAACCGTCGCCGCGTCCTCGCCCTTGCAGGGCACCCAGCCGAGGCCGACCGCCGCGCCCAGCGTGTGTCCATAGCTGCCAGTGGACAGGTATCCCACGACCTGCCCGTCCCTTAGGATCGGCTCGTTGTGATAGAGCAGCGGTTCGGGGTCAGTCAGCAGAAACTGGACAAGCCGCTGGTTCATGCCTGCTTCACGTTTTTTCGCTACCGCGTCGGCACCGATATAGCCGGTTTTGTCCTTTGGCACAGCAAAGCCCAGCCCGGCTTCGATCACGTGATCTTCGGGCGTGATGTCGTGGCCAAAGTGACGGAAGGCCTTCTCGGTGCGACAGCTGTCCATCGCGTGAAGCCCGCAAAGGTGCAGACCGTGGTCGGCACCGGCCTCGATCAGAACCTCGCAAACATGGGCCGCCATGTCCGAAGGGACGCAGACCTCCCAGCCCAGCTCTCCGACGTAGGAAATACGGTGCACACGGGCGAGGCCCATGCCGATCTCAACCTCGCGAGCGGACCCGAAGGGCATCGCCTCATTGCTGAAATCATCCGGCGAGACCGAGGTCAGCAAGTCGCGCGCTTTCGGTCCCATGACGGCGAGCATCGCCTCGCCCGGCGTAACGTCGGTGATGACAGCCCGGTCATCGCCAAGATGGCGGCGCAGGTGGTTGTCAACGATCACGCGGGCGACCGCACCGACTGTTACCAGAAATCCGGTTTCCGAGTGGCGGATGACGGTCACGTCCGCCTCGATACCGCCGCGGCGATTAAGGAACTGCGTATAGATGATCCGTCCCGGCTCAACGTCGATCTGGTTTGCTGCAATTCGGTTCAGGAACGCGCAGGCGTCCGGGCCTTCGACCCGGATCTTACCGAAGCTCGACATGTCGTACATGCCGACATCGGTGCGCATGGCCTGGTGTTCGCGGGCGACGTTTTCGAACCATGGCTGGCGCGGCCAGCCTGCGGGGTAGTCCCGGCTCTCACCTGCAGCAGCAAACCAGTTTGCACGTTCCCAGCCGCCATTTTCACCGAAGACGGCTCCGTTAGCGTCCAATACCGCGTGCACCGGGCTGCGGCGCACGCCGCGCGCGGTTGCTTTTTGGCGGAACGGGAAATGGTCAGCGTAAAGCAGGCCGAGCGACTCGGTTACGCGGGTCTGCAAGTAGTGGCGGTTGCGTTGAAACGGCTCGACACGTGCGATGTCAACGTCGCCCAGATCGAAGGGCATCAGCCCATCTTCCATCCACCGCGCCAAGGCCATTCCCGCACCGCCTGCCGATTGTATACCGATCGAGTTGAACCCCGCGGCGACCCAGAGGTTATCGCATTCCGGCTGCGGGCCAAGGTAATAGGCGTTGTCGGGCGTAAAGCTTTCGGGCCCGTTGAAGAAGGTATGGATGCCCGCTTCGGCCAGCATCGGCATACGTTCGATGGCGCGTTGCAGGATCGGCTCGAAATGGTCGAAATCGGCGGGAAGCTGGTCAAATTCGAAGTCCTTCGGGATGCCGTCCAGCGCCCAGGGTTTCGAGTTCGGTTCGAAGGCGCCAAGCAGGATTTTTCCGGCGTCTTCCTTGTAATAAGCGCATTCATCCGGGACCCGCAGGACCGGCAGGGCCGTGAGATTCGGGATCGCCTCGGTCACGATGTAGAAATGTTCGCAGGCATGTAGCGGAACGGTGACGTCGGCCATCCGACCAATTTCGCGCGCCCACATGCCGCCGCAGTTCACCACATGATCAGCGGTGATCTGACCGGTCGCGCCATCTTCGGCCTGCCAATCCACACCTGTCACCCGCCGTCCGTCGCGAGCAATGCCTGTCACCGTCACGCCCTCGCGGATCATCGCGCCGTTCTTTCGCGCGCCCTTGGCCAACGCCAGGGCGATATTGGCCGGGTCGCCCTGCCCGTCCTTGGCAAGGTACACGCCACCCAGCACATCATCGGTATTCAGATGATCGTATTTGGCTTTGATCTCGCCCGGGCTGATCTCCTCGACCTCAACGTCGAAGGCCCGCGCCATCGCCGCCTGTCGGCGCAATTCCTCATGGCGCGCCTCCGTCAGGGCCACAGTCATCGATCCGTTGCGGCGCATGCCCGTTGCGACACCTGTTTCGGCCTCAAGCCCGTAGTAGAGTTCCTGCGAATATTTCGCCAAGCGGGTCATGTTCGACGACGGGCGCAGCTGCGCGATCAGACCGGCGGCATGCCATGTGGTGCCGCTGGTCAGGCGTTTGCGTTCCAGCAGAACGATGTCTTTCCAGCCCTGTTTCGCCAAGTGATAGGCGACGGAACAGCCAATGATGCCGCCACCGATGATAACGACGCGAGCGGTCTTGGGGATCTTGGTCATGAGGTCTCCGAAGGCGGAACAAGCACCAGCTTGCCGGGGTAGCGTTTGGATTGGAAATCGTCCTGAGCCGTGGCGATATCGGCCAGGGGGTAGGTGTTGGAGATCAGTGGGCGAATGCGCCCGGCGTTGATGTGATCGACCAGGCCCTGAAAGGTGGCGCGGCTTTGGAATGTGCAGCCGAACAACGTCAGATCGTTGAGGTAGATGTCACGCAGGTCCATCGTCACCAGCGGCCCGGCAATCGCCCCGGCCACAGCGTAGCGCCCGCCGGATCGCAGGGCTTTCAGCAGGTCAGGCGTGGCATCGCCTCCAACTACGTCAATCACGGCGGTCAGGTAATTCTCGGATGCTGTCTCGTCGCGGCCAAGCACCGTGTCCGCCCCGGCCTCTCGCACAGCATCGGCTTTGGCGGGGCTGGTAACAGCTGTCACATGCGCACCGCGCAGCTTGGCGAGTTTCACAGCCGCCATGCCGACACCACCGGACGCCCCGGTGATCAGAACTCGGTCGCTCGGATTGACGCCTGCACGAGCCAGCAGCCCCTCGGCAGTGCCGAAGGCGCAGGGCATAGCGGCAAGTTCGATGTCGGAAAGGGTCGCGTCGGTTACGTCGAACAACTGATTGGCGGGCACCATGCAGTATTCGGCGAACCCCCCGTCATAATCGGATCCGATGACGCGCAGGGCTACCGGGTTTGCAGCCGTCGGGATCGGTTGGCAGTTCTGCACGACGATGCGTTTGCCCTCCCACTCCGGGGCAACGTCATCTCCCAGTGCAATGACCCGACCGCACAGATCACCGCCCTGAATGCGCGGGAAGGCGATTGCGCCGTTCCAGCCCCCCGTTTCGCCCACGTCGCCACTGTCGGTCGCGCCGGTCACCGCGCTGTCATACCAGCCGATCCGTGTGTTGATATCAGTATTGTTGACCCCGGCAGCCAGCACGCGAACCAGTACCTCACCTGGCCCAGGCGCGGGCACCGGCAGGTCGGTGCGATATTCCAGCTTTTCAGGGCCTCCGTGGCCAGTCAGCACGACACCGCTCATCGTGATTGGCAGGTTCATCGAGCACCTCCGAACCGGCGTGACAACTCCGCAATATGGGCCGGGCCAATCTCGCAGCATCCGCCGATGATGGTCGCTCCCAAATCGACCCATTCGGAGGCGTGTTCAGCATAGGTGGTGGGGTCCAGGTCCTGGCGCGCGCTCAGCAAGTCGGCGCTGGCCATCGCCTTCTTGAAGGTCGAGGCTATCCCGGTAAATCCATTTGCATAGGCCCCGAACGGGCGCGGCTGAGTTGCCAACGTTGGCAATGCCTGCGTTACCGCTTCTGGACGGGAACAGTTTACCAGCACAGCAGCGGCGTTGTATTGATCCAGCAGTGGCAAGGCCTCCGCGAGTGGCTCACCCGAGCGCAGCTTGGTACCGTCGTCATCATCAACGCTCAGGCCCAGCCAGACCGGGATCTTGGCCTCAGCACACCCCATAAGTGCGCCCTTGGCCTGATCGACACCCGACATGGTTTCAATCAGCAGAAGATCGGCGCCGGCATGCAGAGCGACGATCTCGGCGTAAAGCTCAGCGGCTTGTTCTGGCGGCGGCGCGAAATCAGGGCGATAACTCCACCCCAACGGACCGAGCGAAGCCGCAACCAGACCGGCACCGTGCGAGTCGCGCGCCGCCAATGCCATGTCCAGCGCTTGGGTGTGGAGAGCTGCAAACTGATCCCCCAACCCCACGTCCTCAAGCCTGTCACGGTGGATGGCGTATGTGTTGGTCGTCGCAATCTCAGCCCCGGCTGCGAAAAAACTGTCGTGCACCGCGCTTACGGCTTCGGGGTGGTCGATCATTACCTGCGTTGCCCAAAGTCCGGTTGGTTTAGCGCCGGTACGGGCCAGCAGTTCCTGCCCCATGCCGCCATCGAGAATCGTGATACCACTCACTTTGCGGTTCCTTCTGCCACCAGATCGCGGCTGGCCAACAGTGTCGCTGCCGCAATCATCAAGCAACCGCTGAGGCGGTTGATCCACACGCCGGTCATCCATGTCAGGCGACCAAGCGTCTGGCGAGCCAACGCGGCCCAGATAATTAGAATCCCTCCGTCCACCACCAGGTACGTGCCTCCAAGCACCAGCAGTTGTGGCAAAATCGGTGCACCGGGATCGATGAATTGCGGGAACAGCGCGCCAAAGAAAACGACCGCGAAGGGATTAGCCGAGGATGTCAGGAAGCCTTGCCGGAAAAGCAGTGCGGGACGTGCGGATTGCGCGGCGGAAGGGCCACTTTCGCGTGGTTTCGATAAGATCAGCTGCAGGCCGATCCACGCCAGATAAGCAACGCCCAGCCATTTGACCCAGACAAGAACGCTGGCCGAGGTCGCGATGATTGCGGCCAGTCCAAAGGCCGCCGCAGTCATCTGGATCGTGTTTGCGCTAAGGTCTCCGGCCACCGTCCAAAGACTGCGACGAACCCCGTGGCGCAGCGCGTTCGAGATGATCAGCAACTGGCTGGTGTCCGGCGGCGTCGCAAAGAACGCCGCCAAAGCGAGCAGATAGATCAGATAGACTTCGGCACTCATGCGCGAATCCGTTCGTTCTTGGGATCCCACAGCGGCTGATCGGCCTGCACCACGGCGCGGCAGCGTTGGCCAAAGATATCAATCTCAACCTCGGTGCCTTCCGCCGCCAGATCGGCGCGGATCATGCCCAGCGCGATCGACGCCCCGACCCGGTGGCCGTATGCCCCCGAGGTCGTTTCGCCAACGACCTCTCCGTCATGCCAGATCGTCGACATATAAGGTGCGTCCTGATCTCCAGCCTCAACTATCAGCGATGCAAATCGTTTAGTGACGCCTTGCTGCTTCTCAGCCAAAGTCGCCGCCTTGCCGGGGAAATCCTGCGGCTTGTCGAGTTTCACGAACCGGTCCAGCCCGCCTTGCAGCAACGTGTAGTCGGTGGACAGATCGCCTTTCCAGGCACGATAGCCTTTCTCGATCCGCAAGCTGTTCAGCGCGTACATCCCGAATGGCGTGGCCCCAGCGCCGATCACCGCGTCCCAGATCGCAGGCGCGTCGTCCATGGCGCAGTGAAGCTCCCAACCAAGCTCGCCTGCGAAGGAAACCCGCAGAAGGGCGCAGTCTTTCCCGGCAACCTTGGTGTCGAGCTGCGTTGTCAGCCAGCCTCTCGACAGGTCGCCATTGGTCAGCGGGTCAAGGATGTCGCGGGCCTTCGGCCCGGTTAGTAGCAGACACTCGACCTCTTTGGTGTGGTCCGTGACGGTGATCCCGTCCGGAGCGTTGCGCCACAGGTGTTCGGCGTCATGCCATTGCGCGGTGGCAGCGGTGATCAGACCAACGTCATCGTCCCCATGCACCATGCAAGACATCTCGGTCACGATTCGGCCCCGGTCGTTGGCGAAGTAAATCAGGCCGATCCGGCCGTCGTTCGGCAAGCGAGAAGCGGTCAGCCCATCGACAAACTCACGCGCACCAGGCCCTTCGACCTTCAGGCGCGTAAACCCGGTGATTGCCAGCACACCGCAGCCGTCGCGCACTGCTTCGCATTCTTCCCTGATCCGGGCTTCCCACGGGCCAACGCGGTCCCATGTCTGGGTCGCGTCATGGCTGGTGTCGTCCCCCGGCTTGGCAAACCAGTTCGCGCGCTCCCACCCGTTGTAGGCCCCAAAGACGGCCCCGGCGTCCTGCAATCGGCTGTGCAGCGGCGACAACTTTCGGTCGCGCCCGGCGGGCCATTCGTGATGCGGGAAATGCATGGCGTATTCGTGGCCGTAAACCTCGACCGCCTTGTCGATGCAGTACTGCTGGTCGGTGTAATCGGTGTAGCGGCGCGGATCGACTGCCCACATGTCCCACTCGGTCTGACCCTCGGTGATCCATTCGGCCAGCACCTTGCCAGCCCCTCCCGACTGAGTGATGCCAAAGGTGAAGACACAAGCCTCATAGGCGTTCTTCACACCGGGCATCGGCCCGATCAGTGGCAAGCCATCAGGCGCATAGGGGATCGGACCGTTGATAACCTTGCCGACCCCGGCGGTGCCCAACAGCGGCACGCGCGCCATGGCGTCTTCCATGTACCATTCCAGACGTTCCAGATCGTCGGGGTAGAGCTGGAAGCTGAAATCCTCGGGCATCGGATCGTCGGGCGTGATCCAGTGGGCTTTGCAGTTCCGCTCATACGGACCAAGGTTCAATCCGTATTTTTCCTGCCGCAGATAATAGGAGCTATCGACGTCGCGCAGCAGCGGCAGCTTGGCATTATTCTCGTCCGACCATTGCTTCAGCTCGGGGATTTCATCGGTCAGGAAATACTGGTGGCTCATCACCGCCATCGGGACCGTCCGCCCGCCGTAGGGCTTGAACCACTCACCCACACGCTGGGCGTAATACCCGGCGGCGTTCACCACCTTCTCACAGCGGATGTCGCCCTTGTCGGTGTGGACAATCCATTCGTCGCCGTCACGCGACACGCCGGTCGCCGGGCAGAACCGCTCAATCCGCGCACCCATTTGCCGCGCACCCTTGGCCAGTGCCTGCGTTAGCTGAGCGGGGTCAATGTCGCCATCGTCCGGGTCATAGAGGCCGCCCGCAAGATCGTGGGTCTCCATGAACGGATAGCGGTCCTTCATGTCGCTGACCTGCATCATTTCGATGTCGAGGCCCTGATACCGCCCCATGCCTCGCGCACGCTCGAACTCCAGCATCCGCTCCTTGGAATGTGCCAGCCTGACCGAGCCGGTGACGTGATAGTTCATCGGGTAGTCAACCTCATCGGCCAGCCCGCGATAAAGCTCCAGCGAATATCTTTGCAGGTTCATAACCGCCCAACTGGTTGAGAACGAAGGGCAGTTTCCGGCGGCATGCCAGGTAGAACCCGCCGTCAGTTCATTCTTTTCCAGCAGGACGCAGTCAGTCCAGCCCGCCTTGGCGAGGTGGTACAGAGCGGAAGCGCCGACCGCACCGCCACCGATGATGACCACACGGGCCGTTGTTGGGAAATCTGCCATGGGAAAGCTCCGTTAGTCGAGGATCAGGCGTGCCGCAAGGCCGCCAAAAAGGATCGCGGTGAGTTTGTTGAGGGCGCGGATACGGGCGCGCAAAACGTCGGCGAACAGGCCGGCCGCCGCACCCAGGCATGTTACGAAGATGAAGCCGTTGATCATGAAGATCGCACCCAGAATCAGGATTTGCATCCAGATGGGACCAATGGCCGGGACGGTGAATTGCGGGATGAAGGCAAAGATGAACAGTGCGGTTTTCGGGTTCAAAACGTTGGTGATGAAGCCGCGTCGGATGGCGGCGCGGATGCCCGGTGCGGCGCGGCCTTCAGCCAGATCGCCGCTGGCGCGCCACATCTGCACGGCCAACCAAAGCAAGTAGGCAGCCCCGGCAAAGCGGATAGCGTCATAGGCGGCGGGAACGGCCAGCAGGAAGGCCGAGATTCCGGCGGCGGCGGCCACGACGTGGACGATTATCCCAAGGTTGATCCCAATGCCCGCCGCCATGCCGACGCGCGGACCCCCGGCAATGCCGCTGGCAGTAACGAAGACAAAATCCGCCCCCGGCGTGATGTTCAGCAGCAGGCCGGCGACTACGAATGTAGCAAGCAATGCGGGGTCAAAACCGGTCAGAACGTCCCACATTACGACTGCTCCGATTTTGGTAAGTCGTCGTTGATATCGTAATAGTCGCCTTTGTCCGCAACGAATATGTGCCGCTCCAACGTCATGTCTGTTGATCCGTCAATTGCTCCCAGTGCGAAGCTGATGGTGTCTTCGTCGTTGGCTTTCCAGAACAGCAAAGACCCACAAGTCGGGCAGAATCCGCGCAGAGCGGCTTCGGAGGCGGCGAACCAACGCACCGGGCCAGTGATCGACAGCGCTTGCTCGGGCACATGAGCCGAGGCCCAAACATGCCCGGATTGCTTGCGACACTGGCTGCAATGGCAAACAGATGCGCCCTGCGGGTCGCCGTGAACTTCAAAACTGGTGCCGCCGCACAGGCAGGTGCCCCTCAGCACATTAGTCTCCCTTTCAGCCACGGCGCTAATAGACTGGCGGAGCGATCACCCAGATCGCTACTGCCGGTTCGTCATAAGGGTTAGCCCAGGAATGCGCCTCGCCCCGGATGCGAAAACTGTCACCGGGGCCGAGGATATGGGTGACGTCGCCAATCGTAACGTCCAACCGGCCCGAGATCAGATAGCCAACCTCTTGCGTGGCGCGACGCACCGTTTGGCCCACCGATGATCCAGGTGCGAAGGTTGAATGCACGACTTCGAAGTCGTCGGTCAGGTCAGGCGACAGAAGCTCTTCGACCAGCCCCGCCGCCCCCGAACCTATGGCGCGGCGCGCACCGACTCGCACAACATACCCGGCCTCCTGCACAGGGGCATCAGTCTGCCCGAACAGAATTGACAGAGGCACGTCCAGTACGGTCGCAATCCGACGCAGATCGTCGATGTCGGGTGAGGACAAGTCACGCTCGATCTGGCTCATCCAGCCGACCGAGCGCCCAAGATTGCTCGCCATTCCCGTCAAGGTCAGCCCACGCGCCTTTCGCAGCGCACGAATGTCGGCGCCAAGGGTGCGATGGGTGGAGGGATCGTGGAGCATGGATCGGGCTTCGTGAAATTTTTCGTCGTAATTTCACGCTGACATGGTTTCGCGAGTCGCGCAATCCAGAATGTGCGTCACGTCAGTGTACGAGTGGCAAACACTGCCGCCAGAATTGAACTCAGGTTCTGTGCGTCAAACGTTGAAAAGGCATCCGGTCGGTCACTGTCGATATCGAAGACCGCAAGCAGCGCCCCGTTGGCATCGCGCACCGGGATCACAAGTTCCGATCGGGTCGAGCTGGCGCAGGCGATATGACCCGGAAATGCATCAACGTCACCGACCAACTGCACTTCGCCGGTGCGCGCCGCCGCTCCGCAAACGCCGCGATCGAATGGAATGACGAGGCACCCGTGACCACCCTGATAGGGTCCGATTTTCATCAATTCGGGTGCCACAACGCGATAGAAGCCGGTCCAGTCGAACCGACCGTCTGAGTGATGCACTTCGCAGGCGACAGTGGCCATCAGGGCAATTTCGTCGGTTTCACCATCGGTCAGACTGGCGATGGTCGCGGCCAGCGCCTCATAGTCCGCTTTCATGGCCGCTCAATGGCAATTGCGGTGCCTTCGCCGCCACCGATGCAGATCGCCGCGACACCTCGCCTCAAACCGCGTGCCTCCATCGCATTCAGCAAGGTGACGATGATCCGCGCGCCTGACGCCCCGACCGGGTGGCCCAGCGCACAGGCCCCGCCGTTGACGTTCAATTTATCATGGCTGACTCCAAGTTCTGCCATGAAGGCCATTGGGACCACTGCGAAGGCCTCGTTCACTTCCCAAAGGTCCACGTCCTCGACCGACCAGCCGACATGTTTCAGCAGCTTTTCAGTCGCTGGAACCGGAGCGGTCGTAAACCACCCTGGCGCCTGCGCATGCGTCGCGTGGCCAAGGATGTGCGCCCGCACCGGCAAGCCTGCGTCTGCCCGGGCCAGAACCAGCGCCGCCGCCCCGTCCGAGATCGAGCTGGAGTTGGCCGCCGTCACGGTGCCGCCGTCGCGGAAGGCCGGCTTCAGATGCGGGATCTTTTCGGGGCGCGCCTTACCGGGCTGTTCGTCCTCGCCAATCTCGGTTTCACCGGCGCGACCTTTCACACTCACAGCCGCAACTTCGCCTCCGAATGCGCCGCGTGAAATCGCGGTCTGAGCGCGTTCCAGCGAGGCCAGCGCATAGCCATCCTGCGCCTCGCGCGTAAATTGATACTTTTCGGCGCAATCCTCGGCATAGGTGCCCATCAGGCGGCCCGGCTCGTAAGCATCCTCCAACCCGTCAAGGAACATCGAATCCATGACCTTGCTATGTCCGATCCGCGCCCCGCCGCGCATCTTCTCCAGCAGATAGGGCGCGTTCGACATGCTCTCCATACCACCAGCGACGGCGACACTGCCGTGGCCAAGCGCCAGAGCATCGGCCGCGTCCATCACCGTTTTCATACCCGACCCGCACATCTTGTTGACCGTTGTGGCAGGCACCTCGTCGCCCAACCCGGCAGCGTACCCGGCCTGGCGCGCTGGCGCTTGCCCCTGCCCGGCGGGCAACACCACGCCCATCGACACGAAATCAGCCGACTCGGTGCCTGCCTGATCCAAGGCCGCCCGAATCGCCACTCCTCCAAGAATCGGTGCCGCAATCGTGGCGAAATTGCCCTGAAACCCGCCCATCGGCGTGCGTGCTGCGCCGGAAATCACCACGTCAGACATTCTTAGTTCTCCGCATTTTCTTAAGGATTCATTATAGATTCCAGCCCGTTTCCGTCCAGAGGAGTGGGTTCGAAACAATTGATCCATTTTGCCCCGAAATTGCCTATCTGCAAACCAACCACGAACAGATTGGTCGGCGATACATGGTCTTGTAGCTGGTTAGTTACCCTCGACGCTGTGTGAATTAGCCCCCACCCAGAGCATGGCGTCGAGGAACCTGCGCCCCTTCCAAAATTTGTCGGCCTAATCGCCCTCGACACCGCTGTCGTTCGCCGTAGTTTGGCCGAGATTGATGCAAGTCGAAGGGACGTCTGATCGTGCGTGATTTCCAGTTTCCCGGCCGCTCTCCGGTCATTTCCGCGAATGGCATGTGCGCGACGTCCAATCCGCTGGCCGCCAAGGTCGCGGTGGAATTGTTGGAACGCGGTGGCAATGCAGTAGATGCAGCAATCGCAGCTGCGGTCATTCTGGGGATCAGCGAGCCGCAATCCACCGGCATCGGCGGCGACTGCTTTGCGCTGGTTTCGACACCTGGTGAACCAGTGCGGGCGTTGAACGGATCAGGGCGTGCACCGGCCGGACTGGATGTCGCGGCTCTGCGCGCAGAGGGCGAAACGATTGCACTCGGCAGCACTGGCGCCGTCACGTTGCCGGGGGCCATCGACGGCTTTATCACCCTGTCTGAAGCGATGGGAAAACTGGGTCTGGATGCCAGCCTTGAGCCTGCGATCCGGTACGCCGAAGATGGAATCCCGGCAGGCGCGCGCACCGCGTTTGACTGGGCTAACAACGAGGCAACCCTGCGTGGCGATGCACGCACATTCTATCTCAACGACGGCCAGCCGTTGAAAATAGGCGAGAAATTTCGCGCGCCGATGCAAGCCGATGTACTGCGTCGGATAATCAAAGAGGGTCGCGCAGGGTTCTACGAAGGCGAAGTGGCGGAAGACATGGTGGCCTCGCTCCGCGCGTTGGGTGGGGCGCACACGTTAGCCGATTTTGCAGCGGTCAAGTCAGATTGGACCGAGCCGGTCAGTGGGTCCTATCGCGGCATGGACTTGATCGAACATCCGCCCAACGGGCAAGGCGCGACGGCGATCCTGCTTGCGAAGATCCTCGCGCAATTCGATATCGCGTCGCTGGACCCGACCGGAGTAGAGCGCACTCATTTACAGGTAGAAGCTGCGAAGCTGGCCTATGACGCGCGGGATCGGTTTGTGGCGGATCCGGATCACGTAAGCCGACTTGAGCATATGATCTCTGACGAGACCGCAAAGGCACTTGCCGCGCTGATTGATCCCAAACGTGCGTTGCCCGACCCGGGGCATGCCGCCGAAGCTGTTCACCGGGACACAGTGCTGATCACCGTCATCGACAAGAACCGGATGGCAGTTTCGCTTATCTATTCGATTTTCCATGCCTTCGGCGCCGGATTGGCATCCGCCAGGTTCGGCATCAACTTTCAAAACCGAGGTGCGGGTTTCACGCTGGAGCGCGGCCATCCGAATGAGGCTGCGGGCGGCAAGCGGCCGATGCACACAATCATTCCGGCGCTGTTTGCGCGTAATGGGTCCGTCATGGGTTGTTTCGGCGTCATGGGCGGGCAGTATCAACCATCAGGCCATGCGCAGATCACCTCGAACCTGGTGGATTTCGGGATGGACCCGCAGGAGGCGTTGGATGCGCCGCGCAGCTTCCCGGAGTTCGGGAAATTGCAGATGGAACGCGGTTACAGCCACGCCACCCGTGCGGCACTGACGGACATGGGCCACGATGTAGTTACGCCGCTAGCGCCGCTGGGTGGCGGGCAGTTGATCCTGATAGATGAAGCTACCGGTGCCTTGGTCGGTGGGTCCGATCCGCGCAAAGACGGCTGCGCGCTAGGTTATTAAGGAGACGATGATGGCGATCACGCCGGTCAAGATACTGGTTGCCGAAGCAAAGGCAGAAATCGACTCTCTTTCGCCTGCCAATGCGCTGGCAGAGGCAGACGCAGGCCGCGCGCTGCTGGTCGATATACGCGATATTCGAGAGCTGGACCGCGAAGGTCGCATTCCCGGAGCCTTCCATTCTCCGCGTGGGATGCTGGAATTTTGGGTCGACCCTGCCAGCCCCTACTTTAAGGATGCGCTTGGCCAGGCACCTCGTCTGATCCTGTTCTGCGCTTCAAGCTGGCGGTCGGCTCTGTCGGCAAAGGCGCTGCGCGACATGGGTCTAACGAATGTGGCAGAAATCGAAGGCGGGTTTTCGGCCTGGCGCAAAGATGGCCTGCCGGTCGAGGTCAAAAGCTAAGCCAGCGCCGCACTATTGACCCAAAAATATCAACGGCGGAGGCACGAATCGTCGACCGCAGCGCCTCAGTTCATCTGAAAGTGCAGAGGGTAATGCCCGTCGGTGAAATCACCGAACAGGTCATGCAGGTCGGGGTGGTCGATCGGCTCACCGGTTGTGTCCAAAAGCAGGTTCTGCTCGGACACATAAGCGACGTAGTAGCTCTGATCGTTTTCAGCCAGCAGGTGATAGAACGGTTGGTCCTTGGCTGGGCGCGCCTCTTCCGGGATCGCCTCGTACCAATCGTCAGAATTCGAGAACATAGCATCCACGTCGAACACCACACCGCGAAACGGGTGTTTGCGATGGCGGACGATCTGTCCCAGATGATATTTGGCGTGTTTGTTCTTGGTCATGACTCGGGCCTACAAAGGCACACCTAGCTCGCAGTTCCCCCCCTGTCCATCCGCCGAAGGCAATGCTGGGGGAAACAGTCTGTGAGCGTTCGCTCGACAGACAATCGCAATGCGTGTTTTCCAATCTGCGCACTCGCCTATGCCGCGAATATGCGACTCGGCCTGATCCCGCCGGTGCGTCGAAATGTGACCGTGTGATACGCCTCGAACATTTCCAAAATCGAATTTTTCTGATAGAAGAGCAAAAAAACAAAGACGTGTGAGAGGCAGATGAGAAAATCCAGATGGGCTTTGGCCCTGCTGTTGCTTGCCGGGGGCTGTGGAGTCGTCGGTGGTGGCGCGCAACCCCCGAAAAACCTCGACGACGCTTGTTCGATCGTGTCACAGCGGCCGAATTACCTGAATGCAATGCGCGCGTCCGAACGCCGCTGGGGCATTCCGGTGTCAGTGCAGATGGCGACAATTCATCAAGAAAGCAAATTTGACGGCGACGCGCGCACGCCGCTGCGTTTTGCCCTCGGAATTATCCCGATGGGCCGCCAATCATCGGCCTATGGCTATAGCCAGGCGCTGGATGGCACATGGGACGAATATGTCGCTGGGCCAGGTCGACGGCGCGCCAAGCGCGACAATATTGACGATGCGACCGATTTCATGGGTTGGTACATGCACCAGTCGTACGAGCGGCTGGGTATATCCAAAAGCGATGCTCGCAACCAATACCTCGCTTATCACGAGGGCCGGACCGGTTTCAAAAAGGGCAGCTACAATCGCAAGCAGTGGTTGCTGGAAGTGTCGGACCGGGTCGCAACACGTGCGGCAAATTACGATGGACAGTTGCGGGGATGCGGGCGGATTTGATCCGCCCGCCGCAGGCTAAATAGGGTCAGCCGCCGCGTTTTGCTGTTTCGGCCTGAATGCTGAACAGATGCGCTGGCAGGGTGATCCCGTTTGCCAGCTTGCCCAGCACGACGGTGGTCTTAATCCCGGCCCCATCGGTGATGATCCACTGGCGTAACTCGACTGGGTTGTCTGTGAATTTCAGCTCAATATGACCATATTCCGGGTGTTCAGGGTCCTGCGCGCGCACCGTCGTTGCCGTACCGTCAAACGTGTGGCCCGTAACCATGTTTCGCCGGGCCAGATTGACGTTGCGCTCGAGAATTATGCTAAGCGGGGTACGTTTCAGAGGGTATTGCTCCGGCGCGCCGGTGTTCGAACGCCCGTCGAAAATCCCCACTGTACTGGCCCCGGCCATCACCAGAAGATCCTCGGGCGGGGCATATTCAAATCGAATGCGCCCGGGGCGCTTGATCAGGATTTTTCCGACCGAGATCGTGCCGTCATCGTTGATTTGCGTGAAATCGGCCCCTGCCGATTTGATCGTGTTCAGATAGGCCGAAATTGCGTTCAGCGAAAGGGGTTCGGCAAACGCGGGAAGCGACGTAGCCAGAAGCAACGCGGGGGCGGCCAGCAATATACGACGTCTGTTCATGATAACCTCTTGGGGCCAAATACCGGCCAGTAACGCACATCCAGAATGACACATAACCACTTCCGGTCCCGGTTCCACCCCGCGCCCGATCAATTGGCCGGGAGTTGCCGATGATAGTAAGCTGGGATCGTCCCGACGGTCGGCGGCATGGAGTCTGAGTGGCCAACCCTGAACCGAACTGCCATGCTGCTGAAAAACATACGGAGTAAGGAATGATTGAACGCCTCGATTACGTTTCTATCAACGGCCCTGCCATTGCGAGTATGGCGAAGGCAAAAAACGACATGGCGTCGATAGAAGACAGGCTTAGGGCAATCATCGAACTGCGTGTTTCCCAGATTAACGGATGCGCCTATTGTGTCGATCTTCATACACAAGAGGCGCGGAATTCAGGTGAGCCCCAACAAAGACTGGATTGCCTTACTGTTTGGCGGGAGGTTCCATTCTTCGATGATGCCGAAAGAGCGGCACTTGAGTGGGCGGAAGCTGTCACACTCATCACCAAGAACGGAGCGCCGGAACCCTTATACGACAGCCTATCGGCGCATTTTTCCGAAAGGCAGATTGTCGATCTGACGCTCATCATAGCGCAAATGAATGCCTGGAACCGTTTGGCAATCAGCTTTGCCCACCTGCCAAAAGCGAGGACCGCGTAGTAACCCGGCGCGGGCCTTGTGCCCCGCAGCGCGGAGTTTGAGCCTCTCATGACCTAGATCCAGTAAATTAATGCCCTTCGGGCACCAAAATCTCGCGCTTGCCAACGTGGTTCGCGGGGCTAACCAAACCCTCGTCCTCCATCTGTTCCACCAGCCGAGCGGCCTTGTTGTAGCCGATCGCCAGCTTGCGTTGGATGTAACTGGTGGAACACTTGCGGTCCTTCAGCACGATGGCGACAGCGGTGTCGTACATCGCATCTTCGCTGTCGGTGTTGCCGCCTAGCCCCAGGACCAGATCAATGTCGGATTCAGTGTCGTCTGACGGACCATCGACAACACCGCTCATATACTCCGGTGGGCCGAAGGTCTTGAGGTGGTTGACGATTTCCTCAACCTCCTCATCGCTGACGAATGGCCCGTGTACGCGCGTGATTTTGGAGCCACCGGCCATATAAAGCATGTCGCCCATACCCAGAAGTTGTTCGGCGCCCTGTTCGCCCAGGATCGTACGGCTGTCGATTTTCGACGTGACCTGGAAGGATATCCGGGTTGGGAAGTTCGCTTTGATCGTGCCGGTGATGACATCGACTGAGGGCCGTTGGGTCGCCATAATAAGATGGATCCCCGACGCCCGCGCCATCTGGGCCAGACGCTGGATGCAGGCCTCAATCTCCTTACCCGCGACCATCATCAGGTCGGCCATCTCGTCCACTACCACGACGATGTAGGGGATTTTGACCGGCATGATTTCCTCGGTCTCGAAGACAGGTTCGCCGGTGTCGTCATCAAACCCGGTCTGAACGGTGCGAGAGAACATCTCGTCCTTGTCCAGCGCATCCTTTACCCGGCTGTTGTAACCTTCGATGTTGCGGACGCCCATTTTCGACATCTTGCGATAGCGTTCCTCCATCTCGCCCACGACCCATTTCAAGGCAACAACTGCCTTTTTCGGGTCGGTTACAACGGGCGAAAGCAAATGCGGGATGCCATCATAGACGGACAATTCCAGCATCTTCGGGTCAATCATGATCATTCGGCATTCCGCCGGGGTCAGCTTGTAAAGCAGGCTCAGGATCATCGTGTTGATCGCCACAGATTTACCGGACCCGGTGGTCCCGGCAATCAGCAGGTGAGGCATTTTGGCGAGGTTCGCCACAATCGGGTCGCCGCCGATGTCCTTGCCCAGCGCCAGTGGCAGTTTCTGCGTTCCGTCGCCAAAATCGCGGCTGGCGAGTATCTCGCGCAGCAACACCTTTTCACGATTCTCGTTAGGCAGCTCGATACCTATTACCGAGCGGCCCGGCACCGTGCTGACGCGTGCCGACAGCGCCGACATCGAGCGCGCGATATCGTCGGCCAGACCAATCACCCGGCTGGCTTTCAATCCCGGCGCGGGTTCAAGTTCGTACATCGTCACCACGGGGCCGGGACGGACGCTGACGATTTCACCTTTGACGCCGTAGTCATCCAGAACCACCTCCAGCATCCGGGCGTTTTCTTCCAGCGACTCATCGCTCAGCTGTGCGCGTTCGATGTTCACCGGGTTGCTAAGTAAACTCAGCGGTGGGGTTTCAAAGGCTGAATTGCTGTCGTCAAACCCAAGTCCAGGTTGGGCTTCAGCGCGAGCCTTCTTTGATTCCTTGGGCGCTTTACGGATCGGATGCTGCACCTTGCGAGCCAATTCTGCCAACGGGGCCAGCCTAGGGCGCGAATCTTCAGAATGCTCGGCAACCTCCTCGATAGGGGTCGGAGTGAACCCATCGTCGAAATTCTCGACAAAGGCGTTCAGGTCGTCGTCCGTCGGCGCCGGGGGAATTACCCCGCCGCCACCAGATGTCCGCGTTTCCGGGTCAACAGAGGCGCGGAACGCGCCACCCAGTTTCGGCTCGGCATTATCTGAACTGCCCGCCGCCCGCGATACCAGAGGTGGAACAATCCGAGACGGGATTTCAGGACTGACCGCTTCCTGTCCGACGCGCTTGCGGATTACATCGGCGATCCGGGCGCTGATCCGCGCGTCGCCTTCCAGATCTTCATATGTCTGCGGCGCACTATCAGGCTCAGCGTCCGCCTTGCGGCCCAGGAACGGCAGAAAACGCGCTTTACCGCGCTTTTCCGAGTGCTCTTCCGGCAGTGCAGATTTGAGCGCTGCTTTGGCCTCAAATGCAGCAATCGCAGCTTCTTTGCGCTCGGCGCGCCGCGCGGCACTGTTACGTGCCAAAACCAACGAGCCGGTCAACAGAGCGGTGACCAGCGCCGCTATTCCAGCATAGATCATGATAATTCCGGCAGCCATGATGCGGAACCCAAGGCGCGCTTCACGCCCGTTCACGCCCAGTACAAACAACGCCATTGCCACTGCACCCAAGGCCATGATCAGTGCCATCACCTTCAGGCCCATTGCCGTGCTCAGAGGCATCACTCCCAGGATCGCGCCCAGAACCGTATCGCCAAACAGCCCACCCAACCCGAAGGAATGAGTCCAGGCCGACGTCGGCACATGGGTCGAGGCATAGACCGACGCCACCGCAATCGCGATCGGCGCAAAGATCAGCCGCCCAATGGCGCGATCTTCACCGATATGCAGCACGAAACGTGCGCCCCAGACCGTCAGCACCAGCGCCAGGCCCCAGGACCCCATACCAGCGATGATATATAGCGGTGAGGCAATCGAGGCTCCGAACCGCCCCAGCATGTTTGATGCGGGCGCATCAGTTGCGGTCAGCCAGCTAGGATCTTCGGGCACATAGGTGGCCAGAAGGGCCGCAATCGCAAGCCCCAGTGCAATGAGGGCAAATCCCAACAGTTCCTTGCCGCGCCGTTCCAGCGTCGCTTGCGTTGCACTGTCAAAAAGCGGGTCACGCCGCCGGGCTGAATAAGATGCCATCAGTTTTACCTCACGTATACAGGCAGTCACGAAGCCGGGTCAGGCCGTGCTGCAGTTCTTCTTTTGGGGCGACCATGGCCACCCGGATATATCCGTCACCCGGCGTCCCGCCACCGGGGGTTGTTTCACGCGCAAGATAAGCGCCCGGCAGAACCCGGACGCCAGTTTCCCGCCAGAGTTTCGTGGTCGCTGCCTCTCCGTCGTCGACGGGAAGCCAAAGGAAGAATCCGCCTTCGGGAGCGGCACAGCCGTCGACCCCCGCGAACACCGCATCAGCGACGTCGTATTTCGCCTGATAAAGTTTGCGACTGGCCTCGACATGGTCCTCGTCGCCCCACAGGCGTTCTGACACCCGTTGGATCGGCAATGGCACCGGAGCGCCGGAATAGGCCCGCAAACGGCGAATGTGGCGCATCGATTCTGGGCCAGCGGCCACGAATCCTGACCGCAGCCCAGCCAGATTGGAGCGTTTCGACAACGAGTGGATGATGATCGCGCGTTCTGGATCGGCGCCGACGTCCTCGGCAACTTGCATCAGCCCGACCGGAGGGTCGTGTCTGTAGATCTCAGAGTAGCATTCATCCGCGATGATGCGGAAATCGTGGTGTTCGGCCAGGGTAAGTAGCTGCGCCCAATAGTCCCGCGTCGCCACGGCGCCCTGCGGATTGCCCGGGGAGCAGACGAAGGCAACCTCGGTCCGATCCAGTACGTCCGAGGGCAGGGCAGCGTAGTCGGGCAGGAAGCCTGAATCTTCAGTTGCCGAAACATAAACCGGTTCGGCCCCGATGGTCAGAGCGCCAACGGCATAAACTTGGTAGAACGGGTTCGGCACCAGCACCGCCGGGCGGTCACCATTACGCGCCGTTTCCGGGCAAAGCGCCAGAACCGTGTTGAACAACCCCTCACGAGAACCGTTGAGCGCCATGATGCGATCCACCGGCACCTGCACGCCGTAGCGGCGCGACAGCCACGAAGAAATCGCTGCCAGTAGTTCGGGCGCGCCGTCATTGGGCGGATAAAGTCGGAATTCCTGCGCTGTGGCTGCGATTCCTTCAGCCACCCAATCGGGGAACGGATGGGCAGGCTGACCGATGGACAAATGCAAAACTTCGCCGCCCGGTTCATGGGCGTCGAGAAGGCTCCGCAAGCGCGGAAACGCATAATCTGGCAGGTTCGAAAACCGCTCAGGAAAAACCATATCTGCCTCAGTCCGGGATCATTAGCGCCCCGTGTAAGGCTTAGAATAGACTAGGAAATGCCCGTTGGTCCAGTCTGCACTTCAGGCAGTCGTGCGATGTTGCATTTAGGCAAGTTCTGCCTCGATCGCTGCGCCAATCCGCAAAAGGCGCGCTTCGGCCATGGGCGCGCCCAATAGCATGAGACCGGTCGATGGCACACTCAGTGGTAGTGTCAGGGCGCACAACCCCAACAAATTGCCGATTCTGGTATTGCGAAGGGCCATCAGATTTGAGTGCACGAAATAGTCGTTTTCAGTATTCAGCCGCTCCACATTCGGCGGCATGATCGGCGCGGTCGGCAAAATTACCGCATCATAGCCCGCTGTGGCCGCCAGATACCCGGCCCGGTGGCGCTCGATCGTACGCCACGCAGCGACGTAATCCGGGGCCGAAACATCAGCGCCACCCCGAAATCGCTCGCGAACCTGGTAGAACATTGCATCCGGGTTCGCTTCAATCTCGTCTTTCCAAAGGCCGTAAGCCTCGGAGGCAAAGACCAGGCCGGAAGTTTTCAGAACGTCGTCCACATCTGGCAACGCCCCGGAGGAAACGATAGCACCCGCGGCACTCAATCGGCCAACGGCCGCCTCAAATGCCTGTAAGACGGGGCCTTCAGCATCAACCAGCGGCGCGCCTTCAAGCGCCAAAAGACGCAGACCCGACAGCGGCGCGCCGGCCAGGTCGGCGGGCTTGGTGCCCTCCATTGCTGCCACCAACAGCCCCGCATCCTCGACTGACCGGCACAGTGGCCCGACGGTATCGAATCGTGGACACAGCGGCACGACACCCTTCAGAGACAAACGCCCCGAGGTTGTCTTCAGCCCTACCAGATCATTCCAGACCGACGGAATGCGCACCGATCCGCCTGTGTCCGAGCCGATCCCCGCCGCCGCAAGCCCGAAAGCCACGGAGGTCGCCGCGCCTGACGATGACCCACCCGGCGCAGCCTCGGCATCATTCACACATGGCGGCGTTTTGGTCATCGGATTCAACCCAAGCCCGGAAAACGCCAGTTCGGTCATATGGGTCTTGCCCAGGCAGACCAGCCCGGCCGCGCTGGCGTTGGCCAACACCCGTGCATCCCGATCCGGCACCCGGCCGGCCAGCAGTTTCGAGCCAGCCTCGGTAACAGTTCCGGCGGAATCGAACAGGTCCTTCCAGCTGACCGGCACCCCGTCCAGAGGTGAGCGCCGCAACCCTGATACGGCCCGATCCCTTGCCGCCCGCGCCTCGGCCCGCGCCCGATCCGCCGTCGAGCGGGCGTAGATCCGGGGCGTCAATTCATGGGCGTCGATGGCATTCAGATAGGCTTCAGTCAAGTCAACCGGGTCAATTGCTCCCGCCGCGATCCCGCGCCCCAATTCTGCCGCCGTCATCTTCAGCCAGTCGCCCATGTCTCACCCCTCTTTTCACCGCCCGACGCTAGCGTCACGGGAACACATGGACAATCCCACAGCACCTCGGATAGGTCGCTGGCATGGCGCATGATGCAGATGTTCTGATCGTCGGCGGCGGGCTTGTCGGGGCCACGCTGGCGCTGGCGCTGGATCGGGCGCGGCTTTCCTCGGTGCTGATCGACGCGCGTCCGGCTGACACACAAAACGCCCCCGGTTTCGATGGTCGCAGCTATGCTTTGGCGCTTTCTTCGGTACGGATGCTGAAGGCCACAGGACTTTGGCCCGCGCTGGCCGCCGAGGCGCAACCGATGCTTGAGATCAAGGTCAGCGATGGTCGCGCTGGCACCGGTCCCTCGCCCTTCGTGGCCGAGTTTCACCACGGCGAAATCGAGGAAGGCCCGATGGGCCACATGATCGAGGATCGCCATCTTCGCCGTGTTTTGCAGAAGGCACTGGACGGGGCGCGACGCGTTACGCGGCTGTCGGGTCAGACGCTGGAGAAGCAGGTGCCCGGCACGGCCGAAATTGAACTGACGCTGTCCGGCGGTCAAACGCTGAGCGCTCCGGTCGTCGTTGCCTGCGACGGCAGAATATCCGGGACCGCCGAACGCGCGGGCATCCGCCATCTGCGCACTGACTACGGCCAGACTGCACTTGTCTGCGCCATAGCACACGATCTCCCCCACAACGGCATCGCGCACCAATTCTTCATGCCCGAAGGTCCGTTGGCCGTGTTGCCGCTGGCTGGCAATCGAAGTTCCATCGTCTGGACCGAAGCGACCGATCGTGCCGCCGCAATTCAGGCGCTGGGTGATGACGACTATCTGCAAGTGCTGCGACCAAGGTTCGGCGATTTTCTCGGCCCTATCACCCTCGCCGGGGCGCGCTGGACTTATCCGCTTGGCCTGTCACTGGCCGAGCGTTTGGTGGCCGACCGCATTGCGCTGGCGGGGGACGCCGCCCATGCCGTGCACCCCATTGCCGGGCAGGGCCTGAACGCCGGGCTGCGCGATGTGGCCGCTTTGGCCGAAGTTCTGACCCTTGCCAAACGGCGCGGTGAGGATATCGGACAGACCGACGTGCTCAACCGTTACGAACGCTGGCGACGCGCTGACGTGACCACGCTGGCGCTTGCGACAGATGCATTCAACCGACTGTTTTCAAACGACGATCCGGTCTTGCGGGGCCTCCGAAATCTTGGCCTTGGCGCGGTAAACGCGCTGCCGGAAGTGCGCCGGAGCTTCATTCGTGAAGCTGCGGGTTTGAGTGGCGATCTACCGCGCCTGTCGATGGGTCAGGCGATCTGAGAGCCAGACTCGATCACCCGGATGACACCCTGAGCTCAATGACGTGTGAGGATCAGCCCGCCTCCATCACGCAGCAACTTCCAGCGGTTGTTCACGCCAATCTCGACCCAGTCGCTCACCGCGCCATCGGGCCAGATCACTCGAACGTCGGCATCTTCGGCCTCGCCCAATCCAAAATGTTCCGGCACAGCACTCCCCCCGGCGTGACCACCGCCGATAGTGATCTCGCGTGTTTGCGTTGACCCGTCGGTGCGCACCTCAATCCACGACCCGACCGCGCGCCTGTTCGGTGCGGTTTGGCCGAGTTCGAGACTGATCCAATTGCCGGTTTGCGATGCCACATTCTGCCAAATCTCAATAGGTGCACGGCGGTTCACCACAGCCAGATCGAGCAGACCGTCAAGGTTCAGGTCAGCCAAAACCGCGCCCCGACTGCGATCCAATGTCGCGATGCCAGCATTGAGGCCCGCTTCGGAGAAGCTGCCATCTGTCTGCTGAATCAGTAGATTGTTGGGGTCATCCATCGCCGCGTCGGGCATTTGCTCGACGTTGCCTTTGGCGATGAAAATATCATCCAGCCCGTCGTTCTGTACGTCCCCAAAAGCCACATGCCAGCCGGTTGAGGGCCGCCCATCGCCACCAGTAAACGGGCGGTGCGCGGTCGTGCCGCGATCGTAGGGCGCATCCTGATAGGTCGGCCCGGTCGTCCCCGGAAGGCGCGATTGCAACCGCTGATCGCCCATCGAAGACAGTAACACTTCGGGCACGCCATCGCCGTCCAGATCGCGGCTGGCAATGCCCATGCCCCAAAGGTGATGGTCGCGCCAACCGTCGGCCTCTGTGAACAGGCGCGGCGTCGCCTCCATCGCCCACATCTGCTCGGCCCCCGCCAGAGACGTAGTAGTGCCTGTCGTTCGAGACCCGCAGATCGGCGCGTCCGCTGCGGTTCCAATCGGTGAACAGCATCGACAGTGTGCAAAAACCGGGGCTGAGCGTCTGCGGCGACCCATAGCCATCGCCCTCAGGGCGGAATAGCTGATGGTCATCGCAGGCCTCGAAGGGACCGTCCGGATCGTCCCGATCAACGTAATTTCCAAATGCCAGGGTTGGCAGGGATTGATCCGCCTCCCAAGTTGCGGAGAACGCCGTAGTCCAGCCATTGCCTGAGGCAACTTCGATGCCGGTAAATGCCTCAAATCGGCAGGCGTCGAGGCCACGCAGCAGGCGGTTTTCACCAACGCGCAGGATGGCGAGGTCAAGCTGCCCGTCGCCGTCGATGTCCAGCGGATAGGCCCCAATGACACCGGTCAGCGCAAGTTCTGGCGGTGTCTCGGTGGTGAAGTCGAGCGTGGCACCGGGACCCTCGGTCGTATTGTGCAGCAGGCTCGCTGGGTTTTCACCCCCGGCGGCATAAACCTCCGGCAGATCATCTCCATTGCAATCAAATGCAGCAACTCCACCACCTACGAAATGCTCCCAGCCGCCGGTGTACTGGTGCGACAGCTCGGCGTTGCGGCGTTCGAATCGCGGCTCGGCCACGGCGCTGCCTGCGGCCAGGATCAGTGCGATGGCCAACTCAGGCCGCATTGTTTGCCAGGTTTTCCAGCGCGATCTTGGCGACGCCTTCAATCGCAAAAGCCGCCGCACCTTTCGCCCACATCTGGTCGCCCCATTTGTGGATCTGGATATCGGGCGGCGGTAGGTCGATCTGAACAATGGACTCGCGAATGCTCTCGATCACCTCATCAGCGTAAAGGTAATCATATTGCATCCGCTCACCCGACAGGATGATTAACTGGGGGTCGAAAATATTGACAAGATTGGCCAACCCCATGGCAAAAATCCGACCCGCGCGACGAAAAATCGACTGGGCGATGGCGTCGCCGTTTTTGGCCGCCTCGAACAGGGCATCTAGGCTGCGCGCATCGCCAGAACCGGAGAGGTCGGTAGCCACCGCAGCCTCGCGCAGTAGCGCGTAGTCGGCGACATAGGCCTCCAGACATCCCCGTTGGCCGCACCGGCAAAGCGCCCCGTCAAGCTCCACCTTGATGTGCCCGAATTCGGCGCCGCAACCGCGCGTACCGCGATAGAGTTCATCCCCCAGAACAATGCCCATTCCGACGCCATTCTCGATGGTGGCGACGATGAAATCGCTGACCCCGCGCCCCAGACCGAAGTATTTCTCGGCCATGGCAACAAGGTTGGCGTCGTTGTCCACGAAGACCGGAAGCGACAACGCCTGCGACAACAACTCCCCCAGCGGCGCATTACGTTCTTGCAGGGAAGGCGACCAATAGACGAACCCGCGCGTCGCATCGACGATGCCGGAAATACCGAGGCCGAGGCCAGCCAACCCTTCGACGCCGCACCCAGCCTCATCCGCACCGGCGCGGACGGCGCGGGCGATTTCGGCGACCATGTCGGCGATCGAGGCCTGAGCCTGCTCAAGAGGTACGCTGAACTCGGCCAATTCCTCGCCCGCAAAGTCGAGGATGACCATGCTGATGGCCTGATTAGTCAGCTTCAGCCCGGCCACCCGCCGCGCCGCACCGCGCACTGCCAGATCCACACGTGGACGCCCGCGACCCGCACTTGGGCGGTCGGTGGCGGTCTCTTCGACAAGGCCTTCCGCAATCAATTCTGCAGTCAGGGCGGTGACGGTCGGTGGGCTAATGTCGGTCTGACGCGCCAGGTCGACACGGGCAATGCGGCCAGCTTTGCGGATTGCCGCCAGGATGGTACTCCGCCCCGAATGTCGCTGGTCCTGAGCCATGATCCTGGCACGTGCCCTTGATTTACTGGTGGTTTATTATTTCGCACAGGAAATCAATTATGGCAAGATTGCATCTGATTCCCGCAGTTTGTGCAAATATTGCATCAACTTCAGGCAACGATCCTGATATATAATTTGTTTTTCGAATTTTATGTGATAAAATTCGCGCGCTGGCCGATTCCCCCGATCCGGGACCGCGCAGCACAACAGTCAGGGAGACTTGGAACAATGAACATCAAGACACTTTTCGCCACCACGGTCATGACCGCTGGCATGGCAACCGCCGCATTCGCACAGACCGTTGGCGTTAGCTGGTCAAACTTTCAGGAAGAACGCTGGAAGACCGACGAAGCTGCTATCATTGGCGCGCTGGAAGCTGCCGGTGCGACCTATATTTCCGCTGACGCGCAGAACTCGGCTGGCAAGCAGCTGACTGACGTTGAAGCGCTGATCGCACAAGGCGCCGAAGCGCTGATCATCCTGTCGGTGGACAAAGATGCCGTTGGTCCCGCGATTGACGCGGCAGACGCCGAAGGCATTCCGGTCATCGGCTACGACCGTCTGATCGAAGACAACCGCGCTTTCTATCTGACGTTCGACAACAAGGGCGTTGGCCGGATCATCGCCGAAGCCGTGACGGCCGTTCAGCCGGAAGGTAACTTCGCGATCATCAAGGGCGACAAGGGCGATCCGAACGCGCTGTTCCTGCTGGAAGGCATGATGGAAGTGATCGGCGACGACGTCGAAGCAGGCACCATCAAGATCGTCGGCGAGGCCTTCTCGGACGGCTGGAAGCCGGACAATGCACAGAAAAACATGGAGCAGATCCTGACCGCCAACAACAACGAGGTTGACGCGGTTCTTGCCGAAAACGACGGCATGGCCGGTGGCGTGATCGCTGCGCTTTCGGCACAGGGCCTCGACATCCCGGTCGGCGGACAGGACGGCGACCATGCTGCGCTGAACCGCGTCGCGCGTGGCACTCAGACGGTTTCCGTCTGGAAAGACTCTCGTCAGCTGGGTGCTGCTGCTGCCGATATCGCGCTGGCTCTGGCTGGTGGCACGGCGCTCGCCGATGTCGAAGGTGCGGTGAAGTGGTCCGGCGGTGAAAAGGGTGTCGAAATGGACGCTATCTTCCTGGCCCCGACGCCGATCACCAAAGACAACATCAATGTCGTGATCGACGCGGGCCACATCGCCAAAGACAAGGTCTGTGAAGGCGCAATGGACGGCGTAACCGGCTGCTGATCGCCTGAACAATCCGGTGCCGCCGCATTTGTGTGGCGGCACCATCCACGGCCGGGTGCTAGCCTGCGTGCCTATCAAACCAACAAATTCATGGACGTGTGCTGCGTATCGCCTAGCATGGGCGCGACAGTCTTTCTGCACACGCCGCCGAGCCTCACCATGACCTGATGGGATGATCCGATGAGCCAGACCGACACATCCGCCCCCGAAACGGCCCACTCCAGCGCAGCAGCAGTCGAAGGCGCTTTCGCGCGCTTCCTGCGCGCTACTGAATTGGATACCCGGCTTTTGGGAATGCTGGGCGCGCTGGCGCTGATCTGGGTCGGATTTCACATGTATGGCGCGCTGGTCAATAATTTCGGAGCCTTCCTGACGCCCCGCAACCTGTGGAATCTCAGCGTCCAGACCTCTTCCATCGGGATCATGGCGACCGGAATGGTGCTGGTTATCGTCACCCGCCACATCGACCTGTCGGTCGGCTCGGTCCTGGGGTTCTGCGCCATCGTAATGGGCGTGATGCAGGTGAATATCCTGCCGCAGTTCCTGGGTCTTGGGCACCCGTTTTTGTGGATCATCGCCGTCATCACCGGCCTGATCTGCGGCACCCTGATCGGAGCCTTCCATGGCTGGTTGATCGGATACCGCGGCATCCCCGCCTTTATCGTCACGCTTGGCGGGTTACTGGTCTGGCGCGGCGCGGCATTCCTTGTCGCTCGGGGCGAGACGATCTCGCCCGTCGACCCGACTTTCGCCTTGCTGGGCGGCGGACCTTATGGCGCAATCGGCGCGACAGGCAGCTGGCTTCTGGGCGCGTTGGGTTGTGTCGGTGTCATCGCGTTGATCCTGATGGGCCGGGCCCAACGTCGCAAATTCCAGTTTCCGCTACGCCCTGTCTGGGCCGAATCCTTCCTGGCCGTGGTCGGCTGCGGTGCCGTGATCGGTGCGACGCTGCTGGTGAATTCCTACCCCTGGCCCAAGGGCATTGTGCGCCGCTATGCCGAGGCCGAGGGGATCGAGGTTCCACCCGACGGCCTGTTTATCAGCCACGGCTACGCGATCCCGGTCCTGATCCTGATCGCCGTCGGCATCGCCATGAGTTTCCTGATGAGGTCGCACCCGCTTTGGCCGCTACGTCTATGCCATGGGCGGCAACCCC
Source organism: uncultured Paracoccaceae bacterium (assembly GCA_943787785.1). Classification (GTDB taxonomy): domain Bacteria; phylum Pseudomonadota; class Alphaproteobacteria; order Rhodobacterales; family Rhodobacteraceae; genus WLWX01. The sequence goes on from CALSNT010000020.1 coordinate 88,175, forward strand.
GAGGCGGCCGAGCTGGCCGGCATCAACACCCGCTGGATGACGGTCAAGATCTTCGCCCTGATGGGCGCGCTGGCCGGGCTGTCGGCGGTTGTCGCCAGCGCGCGCCTGAACTCGGCGACCAATGCATTGGGAACCCTGGATGAGCTTTACGTGATCGCGGCAGCGGTCATAGGCGGCACCTCGTTGGCCGGAGGCATCGGCACAATCTATGGCGCGATTCTCGGTGCGTTGGTCATGCAGAGCTTGCAGACCGGTATGGTGCTGATCGGATTTGACGCTGCCATTCAGCAGGTCGTCGTCGGTTCGGTTCTGGTGCTGGCCGTGTACCTCGACATTCTTTATCGCGGCAAATCGAAGTGAGGGGCGAAGACATGAACACCCAAAGCACACCTCTGGTCGAAATGCGCGACATCTCGATCGCCTTCGGCGGCGTCAAAGCGGTCGACCATGTGACCGTTGACCTGCACCCCGGAGAAGTCGTCGGCCTTCTGGGTCACAACGGCGCCGGGAAATCGACGCTCATCAAGATCCTGTCCGGGGCCTATCAGGCCGACGCCGGACAAATCCTGATCGAGGGCCAACCGGTCGAGATCAACAACCCCCGCGACGCCCGCACCCATAATATCGAGACTATTTACCAGACCCTTGCGCTGGCCGATAACCTCGACGCCGCCAGCAACCTGTTTTTGGGGCGCGAGCTGGTGAGTTCGCTGGGCTTTGTCGATGACGCCCGTTTGGAATCCGAAACCCGCAAAATTATGGGCCGCCTGAACCCTAACTTCAGCAAATTCGCCGATCCGGTGAAGGCCCTGTCAGGCGGGCAGCGCCAATCCGTCGCCATCGCTCGCGCGGTCTACTTCAACGCCCGCATTCTTATTATGGACGAGCCAACCGCCGCCCTCGGCCCGCAGGAAACCAAGATGGTGTCCGAACTTATTCAGGAGCTGAAGAAACAAGGTATCGGCATCTTCCTTATCAGCCACGACATCAATGACGTGATGGAGCTGTGTGACCGCGCTTCGGTGATGAAAAACGGCAAACTGGTCGGCACGGTGGACGTGAAAGACGTCACCGACGATGATCTTCTGGGTATGATTATTCTGGGTAAGAAGCCGGGCGAATAAACATCTCTCTGCTGTCTTCCTTTTGTGAATACTCCGGGGAGGTCCGGAGGGGCTGGCCCCTCCGGCGCTGCTTCACGTCATGACGTCCGGGGCATCACGCCCGGTCGCTGCGGTGATGCCCGCAATCTCCTCAGCCGCCGCAATAATCGGAGCCAGCGCCACCATCGTCTCCTGGTCCAGCAATGTCGGGTCATCCTCATACCGCTCCAGATAGACCCGCAGCGTCGCCCCAACCGTCCCTGTACCCGATAGGCGGAACACTACGCGAGAGCCGCCCTCAAATTCTATCCGCAGGCCCTGATGCTCGGACCGTGACCGATCCACAGGATCATTATAGGCGAAATCGTCCGCCGTTGTGACTGCCAGCCCCGCGAAGCTTTGCCCTGGCAAGCCACTGAGACGGGACGTCAGAACTGCCATCATCTTGGCCGCGTCACCGGCATCGACACCTTCGTAATCGTGGCGCGAATAGTAATTACGCCCGTAGGTTGCCCAGTGATCGGCCATGATTTCGGCCACCGATTTCCCGCTCACGGCAAGGATGTTCAGCCACAGCAATACCGCCCAAAGCCCGTCTTTCTCGCGCACGTGGTCGCTGCCCGTCCCGGCACTTTCCTCACCGCAGATCGTCGCGCGGCCTGCGTCCAGCAAGTTACCAAAAAACTTCCAGCCGGTCGGCGTTTCGTAACAGGCGATGCCCAGCGCCTCGGCCACGCGATCCACCGCACCCGAGGTTGGCATGCTTCGCGCCGCCCCCATCAACCCTTCCGCATACCCCGGTGCCAGATGGGCATTGGCGGCCAGAACCGCCAGGCTGTCCGACGGACCAACGTAGATACCTCGCCCAACCACCATATTGCGATCGCCGTCGCCGTCCGAAGCGGCGCCGAAGTCCGGCGCGTCCGGACCCATCATGTGATCCATCAAATCCTTGGCCCAAATCGGGTTCGGGTCAGGGTGGCCGCCGCCAAAGTCGGGCAGCGGTGTTGCATTCACGACGCTTCCACCTGCAGCGCCGAGGCGGCGTTCCAGTATCTCGGTTGCGTAAGGCCCGGTGATCGCATGCATGGCGTCGAACCGGAGCCGGAAGCCACCGGAGAACAGCGCCCGGATCGCGTGGAAGTCGAACAGGGTTTCCATCAGCGCGGCGTAGTCGGTGACCGGGTCCACGACCGCGATGGTCATGTCGCCCAGCGTCTGATTGCCAACAACGGACAGATCGATATCCTGCGTTTCAACGATCTGATATTCTCTGATGCTTTCAGTCGCAGCGAAAATCGCGTTCGTCACTTCCTCCGGCGCGGGGCCACCATTCGAAGTGTTGAACTTGACGCCGAAATCCTCGTCCGGGCCGCCGGGATTATGGCTGGCCGACATGATGATCCCACCGTCGGTCTTATGTTGCCGGATCAGGTTTGAAGCGGCGGGCGTGCTCAGCAGCGCCCCCTGCCCGACGATCACCTTGGCCGCGCCCGAAGCTGCCGCCATCCGCAGGATCACCTGCGCGGCGCGGTCATTGAAATACCGACCGTCGCCACCCAAAATCAGCGTCTTGCCCACCACGCCGCCAATCCCGTTCCAGATCGCCTGGACGAAGTTCTCCAGGTAATGCGGTCCCATGAAGACGCGCGTTTTTTTGCGCAGGCCGGATGTTCCGGGTTTCTGCCCCTCGATCGGTTGCGTTGCCACGGTGATGTTTTCCATCAGGACGTCTCCGTTTGAGTGGCCAGCAGGACCAGACTGGCGGCGTTCACGTTCAGTTTAGCATCTGGAATAGGCTCGGGCGATGCCAATGGTTCACTGGTATCAAGCAGCCGCTGCCAATTGCCCGCCGCAAGCGTCACGGTCGTCGCCTCACCCGCATTCAAGATCAACAAAAGCGCACCCTCGCCCGCCTCACTGGCTGTATCGGCGGACATGCGCAATTCCGCGATCACAAGTCGTCGGTCTGCATCGTTCCAGTCCGACGCGGTCATCGCCTTCCCGTCGGCGCGCCGCCAGATCAGATCGGGTGCCCCATCGGCGCGAGTGTCGCCATGCAGGAATCGCCGTTGGCGCAAAACTGGCTGCGACTGCCGCAATTCGATCAGGCGTCGCGTCAAAGCCAGCAGGTCATGATCCGCCCCGGCCCAATCAATCCAGGTCGTTTCATTATCTTGATTGTATCCATTATTATTGCCGCTCTGACTCCGACCCATCTCATCACCGGCCAGCAGCATGGGCGTGCCCTGCGCGAACATCAGTGTTGCCAGCATGTTGCGCTGGCGTTGCCCCCGCGCTGCACTGATCGTCGGATCATCAGTCGGCCCTTCGACGCCGAAGTTGTCCGAGAAATTCTCACCATGGCCATCACGGCCATCTTCGCCGTTCGCCTCATTATGCCGGGCCGCGTACGATACCGTGTCAGCTAATGTGAAACCGTCGTGGGCCGTGATCAGATTGACCGACGACGTGGCCGCGCGTCCGGAATGATCAAACTGCGCTGCCGAGCCCATCAGCCCCGCCGCCATATCCGCTGCCTGCCCGGAATCACCGCGCCAGAAACGGCGCGTGGTGTCGCGGAACCTGTCATTCCATTCAACAAACGGAGACGGGAAAGCGCCCAGTTGATAGCCATTGGGACCGATGTCCCATGGTTCGGCGATCAGCTTGATGCCTGCCAAAACCGGGTCCTGACGGATTGCGTCGAGCAAGGGCGCGCGCGGGTCGAACCCCGTATCCCGGCGCGCAAGTGTCGCGGCCAGATCGAACCTGAATCCATCCACGCCCATCACCTCGACCCAATAGCGAAGGCTGTCCATCACCATGCGCAGCACCATCGGATGCGTCAGATCCAGCGTGTTCCCGGTGCCGGTGTCATTGACGTATTTGCTGCGGTCTGCCGCCAGCCGGTAATAGCTGGCGTTGTCGAGGCCCCGAAAGCACAGCGTCGGTCCCAGGTGATCGCCCTCTCCGGAGTGGTTGTAGACCACGTCGAGGATCACTTCGATGCCGTCACCGTGTAGCGCGCCAATAGCGCGCTGCACCTCGGCGAGGTCATCGCCGGAAAGATAGCGTGGGTCGGGCGCGAAGAAGCCGATGGTCTGATAGCCCCAGTAGTTCGTCAGCCCCAGATCCACCAGAAACCGATCATTGATGAAGGCCTGAACCGGCAACAATTCCAGCGCAGTCACCCCAAGATTTGTCAGGTGGTCCCGCACCGGTGCCTCGGCAAGCGCGGCCCATCTCCCTTTCGCAACAATGTCCGGATGGAGGTTGGTCAGACCCTTCAGATGCGCCTCGTAGATAAGTGTTTGATCCATCGGCGTCGGCGCATGGCGACTTGCGGCTGGAAGCGATGCCTCGACAACGCAGCGCGGCATGAACGGCGCAGTATCCGTCGGCTTTGGGGTTTCCGCATCGAACAGTGCTGCATTCCACACTGGGTGACCGGTGATCCGTCGGGCGTAGGGGTCGATCAGCAGTTTGGCGTGGTTGAACCGATGTCCCTGCGCTAAGGCGAACGGCCCGTCTGCGCGCAGCCCATAGTGCTGTCCCGGCCCGATCCCGGCGAAATGCCCATGCCAGATGCCGCCCTCACGTTCGGACAAATCGTGGCGCGTTTCGACGCCTTCTTCGTCAAACAGGCAAACCTGAATACGCGTCGCGTTTTCGGAGAACACTGCGAAATTCACGCCGTCAGCGTCCGGCGTCGCACCCATCGGATAGGGGCGACCGGCTGTTATCGACGGCGACTGACTCACCGGGCGATGGACTCGTAAAGCGCAGCATAGAGCGGGGCCGACGCCTCCCAACCGACCGGCTGGCGCATGGCGTTGCGCTGCATTTTTGCCCAGACATCAGGCACGCGCCACAGGTCCAGCAATCGCGCGAAAGCTCCAGCGATGGCGTCCGCAGTGACCGGGTGAAACTGAACGCCTGTAGCAACTCCGCTGGCCAGCGCGACGGGATTTGCATCGATCACCGTGTCCGCCAGGCCGCCGGTGCGAGCGACGACCGGCAAGGTGCCGTAACGCAGCCCATAGAGTTGAGTCAGCCCGCACGGTTCAAACCGGCTGGGCACCAGAATTGCGTCCGCCCCGGCAATCATCCGGTGGCTGCGCCCTTCGTCATAACCGATGTGGACCCCGACATTCGGATGGCTGGCCGCTGCGCGCCACGCGGCTTCCAGGGCCTTGTCGCCGGTGCCCAGCAATGCAAGCTGCCCTCCGTGGTCGATCAGCGCAGGCAACGCATTGAGCAGCGCATCGAGGCCTTTCTGCTCGGACAATCGGGAAACAACGACCGTCAGCGGCCCGTCAGCTACCGGCAAGTCAAACTCTGCCCGCAGCGCCGCCTTGGCCTTCGCCTTGCCGCGCGGCGTCGTATAGGTCTGAATTGCGGGGTCGGTCGCGGGGTTCCAGAGGTCGGTGTCGATCCCGTTCAGGATGCCGGTCAGATCGCTGGCGCGGGTTTTCAGCACCCCGTCCATGCCCATGCCGAATTCTGGCGTCAAAAGCTCCCGCGCATAGGTGGCCGAAACGGTGTTGATCTTGTCGGAGTAAACAATCCCCGCCTTCAACGCAGAAATCTGGTTCCAGAACTCGAAACCGTCGCTGGTGAAATCGGCCCGATCCAATTCCAGCGAAGCGATTGCGCTTGCTGGGGCAAGCCCGTGGAACGCAACGTTGTGAATCGTCAGCAGGGTGCCGGGGCGGTTGGCATCGTCGCGCAGGTAAAGCGGCACCAGTCCCGCCTGCCAGTCATGGCCATGTACGACGTCTGGCCGCCAACCTTTGATGGCACCACCGGCCAATCGGGCCGCCATCTTGCTGAACGCCGCAAATCGCAGGGCGTTGTCCGGCCAGTCGGCACCTCCGGCGTCGAGATACGGCGATCCATCCCGTTCGAAAAGGTGCGGCGCATCGAAGACCAACAGGTCGAGGCCTTCTGCCCGTCCAGAAAGCACCTTGACCGGGCCACCGAAAAAATCAGCCTCTTTCAGAACCGTTCGTGGCTTTTCCAGCGCTTGCACAACCGCCGGATACCCCGGCAGGAACGTTCGCACCGCCCAACCCTGCCCGATCATCGCTCCGGGCAATGCGCCGACAACGTCGGCCAGCCCGCCGGTTTTCACCAGCGGCGCACACTCGGACGCGACCGACAGGACGTGCTTCATGCTTGCGCGTTCCACCGCTCGATCATTGGCTTGGTGATTAGCGTCACGCCGCCGTCAGAGACGTTGAACCACTTGGCATCCTCAACCCGGTCTTCGCCCACCACCAACCCTTCGGGGATAACCACGCCCCGGTCGATCACGACCTTGGTCAGATGGGCGGACCGACCAATTTCGGCATAGGGCAGGACCACGGCCTCTCTCAACTGCGCATAGGAGTTCGTGTGCACCTGTGTGAACAGCAACGAGTTGCGAATCTGCGTGCCCGACACAACACACCCCCCCGAGATAAGTGACGACACCGCCGTGCCGCGCCGGTCCTCGGCGTCGTGGATGAACTTGGCGGGCGGGACGCTTTCGGAATAGGTCCAGATCGGCCATTTGCGGTCCCACAGGTCCAGGTCGGGCGCGAAGTCCGTCAGGTCGATGTTGGCTTTCCAGAACGCATCGACAGTTCCCACATCCCGCCAATAGGCAGGCGCATCGGGCGAATGGCGTACGCAGCTTTCATCAAACCGATGTGCCATCGCCTTGCCGTTCTCGACGATGTCGGGGATCAGGTCACTGCCGAAATCATGGCTAGAATTGCTGTCCTCGGCATCCCTGAGCAACAGCTCACGCAGGAAATCCCAACGAAAAACGTAAATCCCCATCGAGGCGAGCGTAACGTCCGGATCACCCGGTGTGCCCGGTGGGTTTTTTGGCTTTTCCAGAAACTCGGTGATCCGCCCATCCGCGTCCGTGGCCATCACGCCGAACGCCGATGCCTCGGCACGTGGAACCGTCAGGCAGCCAACAGTGACGTCCGCGCCGGTTTTTTCATGCTGACGCAACATGAGCTCGTAATCCATTTTGTAGATATGGTCCCCGGCCAGAACAAGGACATAATCAACGTCATAACTATCAACGATATCAATGTTTTGCGTCACCGCGTCGGCGGTTCCCAGATACCACTTATTCTCGCTCACCCGTTGGCTGGCGGGAAGGATATCGAGGTATTCGTTTCGCTCGGCCCGGAAAAAGCTCCAACCGCGCTGACAATGGCGGATCAGGGAATGCGCCTTGTACTGGGTCGCGATGGCCATTTTTCGTATGCCGGAATTCAGCGCGTTCGACAGGGCAAAGTCGATGATCCGGGTCTTGCCGCCGAAATAAACCGCCGGTTTGGCGCGCATGTCGGTCAGTTCCTGCAATCGGCTACCACGCCCGCCAGCCAGCACGAAAGCCATGCTGCGGGCGGAAATCCGGTCGTTCATGTTGGCCATGTCAGTCCCTTTCGTTGTCGGGGTCAGTGTCGGGCATCAGGATGATCGTACTTAACGGTGGAAGCGTCAGCGAGGCCGAAGCAGGTTGCCCGTGCCAACCCTCATCACGCGCCTCAACAACGCCGAGGTTGCCCCGGTTCCCACCGCCGTAGAGGTCGGCATCGGTATTCAGAACCTCGCGCCAGAGACCGGCCTGCGGCAAGCCACATCGCCAGCTGGATCGCTCCACCGGAGTCATGTTGCAAACGACGACGGCGGGCGGATCGTCGGGCCCACCGCGCCGGACCCAGGCAAAGACGGACTGCGCGGCATCGCCGCCGTCGATCCACTGAAACCCCTCAGCTTCGCAATCGCGAGCGTGCAGAGCGGGCGTGCCGCGATAGAGCGTGTTTAGATCGCGGACCAGCCGTTGTACGCCCTTGTGCGCCGGGTCATTCAGTGCGCCCCAATCGACCGAGGCATCGTGGTTCCACTCGGTCCGCTGCGCCAACTCCTGCCCCATGAACAGCAGCTTCTTGCCCGGATGGCCCCACATGAAACCGTAATAGGCCCTCAGATTGGCAAATTTCTCCCAGTCATTGCCCGGCATCTTGGCCAGCATCGCACCTTTGCCGTGGACAACCTCGTCATGGCTGATCGGCAGGATGAAGTTTTCCGAAAACGCATAATCAATGCCAAAGGTCATCTGGTGATGATGGTGGCTGCGGTGAATCGGCTCTTGCGCCATGTACGACAGCGTGTCGTTCATCCAGCCCATGTTCCACTTGAAGCCGAACCCCAGGCCGCCTGCATCCACCGGCGACGACACGCCGGGATACGCGGTCGATTCCTCGGCCACCGTCATGATCCCCGGCACCTCGCCATAGGTCGTGACGTTCATCGTCTGAAGCATGCCGATCGCCTCGTAATTCTCACGCCCGCCGTCTTTGTTCGGGATCCATTCGCCGGCATCGCGCGAATAGTCGCGGTACAGCATCGAAGCGACGGCATCCACGCGCAACCCGTCGAGATGATATTCTTCCAACCAATACAGCGCGTTAGAGACGAGGTAGTTTTTCACCTCGGTCCGGCCATAGTTGAAGATCAGGGTGTTCCAGTCCTTGTGAAACCCCTCCTTCGGGTCGGCATGTTCATAAAGATGCGTTCCGTCAAACTGCGCCAACCCATGCGCATCGGACGGGAAATGCCCCGGAACCCAGTCGAGGATCACGCCAATCCCCGCCTCATGCGCCGCCTCAATCAGGTCGCGGAATTCATGTGGGGGCCCGTGACGGATGGTGGGGGCATAAAGGCCGACGGGCTGATACCCCCAAGAGCCGTCGAAAGGGTGTTCTGTGATCGGCAGCAGTTCGATATGGGTGAAGCCCATGTCAGCGGCATAGCCGACCAGTTCAACCGCAGCCTCCTTGTAGGAAATCGGGCGATTGCCTTCATCGACCCGGCGCTTCCAACTGGTCAGATGCACCTCGTAAATCGAGATTGGCGCACGGCGGTCCTGATGCGCCGCGCGGTCGTTCATCCACGCATCATCAGACCAGCCAAAGCCGAGGATGTCGCGGACCACGCTGGCGTTGTCGGGGGGATGCTGGCTGCCGAACCCCATCGGATCCGCCTTCAACAAGCGTTCGCCGTGGTGCGGCAGGATCGCGTATTTATAAGTGTCGCCATCCGCAACGCCGGGCACGAACGCCTCCCAAACGCCGGTATGGCCGCGTTGGGTCAGCCGGGTCGCGCCGTCGTTCCAATCGTTGAAAGACCCGACGACCGAAACCGCCCGCGCATTCGGTGCCCAGACCGCAAAATGCGTGCCCGCTGCGCCATCCTGCGTCGTGACATGCGCCCCTAGGGCTGTCCAAAGACGCCGATGCGTCCCCTCGGAAATCAAGTATTCGTCAAGTTCGCCGAGGCTGGGCCTGAATGGTGAAGCATTCGGACTTTTGTTCTTCGGAGTGTTTTCCGATGTCATAGGCTCAGGCTAACGTATTGAACGGGCGGGTCAATTCCAAAGCCTGATACTATTCAGCGGCTATATCCGACAATCCTGCCACCGGTGACGCCTTCCAGATATCAGCCAGGTAGCCTTTGATCGTCCGATCCGACGAAAACCACCCGGATCGCGCGGAATTCAATGCAGCGATTCGCACCCAATGATCCGCGTCGCGATAGGCCGCATCGACCTCTCGTTGCGCACGCCAATAGTCGGTGAAGTCCGACGCGACCAGGAAATAATCCGGCCCGGCGATATTGTCGGCGATATGCCTGAACCGATCGTGGTCGCCCTGAGAGAACGTGCCCGCCCGGATCGCATCAATCGCATGCGCAAGCCGCGGGTCGGCCGCAATCGCCTTCCCCGCGTGGCCGTCCATCGCGCGGCGCGCATCCACCTGCTCGGCCGCCATGCCAAACAAGAAGAAATTTTCCGCTCCCACGTGCTCGCGAATTTCAACGTTGGCGCCGTCCAGCGTGCCAACCGTCGGCGCACCGTTCAGGGCGAATTTCATGTTTCCCGTGCCGGAGGCTTCTTTGCCTGCAGTCGAGATCTGCTCGGAAAGGTCACTCGCTGGTATCAGGCGCTCCGCCAAGCTGACGTTGTAGTTCGGCGCAAAGAACACCTTCAACAGATCGCCAGTGACCGGATCGGCATTCAAGACCTCGGCGACCGAGTTGATCAGGTGGATGATGTCCTTGGCAAACCCATAGCCGGGCGCTGCCTTGCCGCCGAAGATCTTCACCCGCGGAGTCCAGCTAGCTGTCGGATTTGCGCGCATCTCTTGCCACAGGGCGATGGTTTCAAGAATGTTCAGATGCTGGCGCTTGTATTCATGGATGCGCTTGATCTGCACGTCGAACATGGCAGCCGGGTCCACGGACACGCCATGAGTGTCGCCCAGCCAATTCGCCAGATCGACCTTATTGGCGTGTTTTGCGGCTCCAAAGCGGTCGCGCCATCCGGCATCTTCAATCGAGGTTTCCAGCTGCTTCAATTGCTCAAGATCATCGACCCAATCGGTGCCGATCGTCTCATCAATCAGGCCGGACAGGCGCGGGTTGCAGCCCAGAAGCCAGCGCCGCGGCGTGACGCCGTTGGTTTCGTTGACGATCCGGTCGGGGTGCAGGGCGTTCAACTCTCCGAACACCGTTTTCTTCACCAGGTCCGTGTGCAGCGCCGAGACGCCGTTCACCCGGTTCGCCATGACAAACGCCAACCGTCCCATCTGAACATGATGATGGTCGCGAATGCCCTGATTGCGTTTTGGGTGCGCCTTTGCATGCGCGTCGTCGATTACACCAATCAGTTCCATATGGCGCGGCAGAAGATGCGCCATCAGCCCCTCGGACCAGCTTTCCAGAGCTTCGGGTAGCAGTGTGTGGTTGGTGTAGTTCAGAGTACCTCGTGCAATCTCGATAGACTCTGGCAGATTAATCCCACGCTCGTCGTGCAGCAGGCGCACCAATTCCGGCCCGGCAATCGCCGGGTGCGTGTCGTTCAGTTGAATTGCGACCTTCTGGGGCAACAGGCGCAGATCGCCATGCTCGCCTTCAAACCGGCGCAGCAAATCGCGCAAAGACGCAGCAGTGAAGAAATACTCTTGCTTCAGGCGCAGCGCTTTGCCCTGATCGGTGGTGTCGTCAGGATAGAGAATACGGCTGATCGTGCGGGCCAGCGCTTCTGGTTCTGCGGCCCCAGCGTAGTCGCCCTGATTAAACCTATGCAGATCGAAGGCATGGATAGGTAGCGCGCCCCAAAGACGCAGCGTGTTCGCCCAGCAGCCCTTCCAACCGATTACCGGCGTGTCGTAGGCGCGTGCAATTACCGCTTCGCCCGGCCGCCATTCGGTGCGATCTGCGATCCGCACTACCTCTCCACCGAAGCCGATATTGAAGGCGGCCTCCGGGCGCTCAAATTCCCAGGCGTGGCGTTGGGTCAACCAGTCTTCGGGTTCCTCGATCTGGCGGCCATCCTCGAACCGCTGCCGAAACAGCCCGTTCTCATAGCGGATGCCATAGCCCATGGCCGGAACGCCAAGCGTCGCGAGGCTTTCCATGAAGCAGGCGGCAAGACGACCCAGACCGCCATTGCCCAGCGCCGCGTCCGGCTCGTTCGCCATCACATCATTTAGAGACAATCCCAAGTCTGCCATCGCAGCATCCGCTGCCTCGCCCAGACCCAGGTTCACGATGGCGTCCTGCAAAAGACGTCCGATCAGAAATTCCATCGACAGATAGTAAACCCGCTTGGCCCCAGCCCGGTACGTTGCGCGAGTCGAGGTAAACCACCGATCCATCATCCGGTCGCGCACTGCCAACGACAGCGCCATGCGCCAGTCATAAAGTATTGCGTGTTCCGGATCCTTGCCCAGCGAATAGCCCAGATGGCGCAACACTTCGGCGCGCAGATCGTCCGTCGTCATATCTGACATCCCATTTGATTGGGCCGCTTATTCAGTCAAATCCGCGAGGGTGCAAGCCGAATTGCTGCAACGCAGCGTTGCCTCAGGCGCTGTCCGCCCATTCCCACGGGCGGGTGAACTGACCCAGCACGGCACCAACGGTTGCGTCATCCGCATCGCCGGTCTTTTTCACTTTGGCGACGAGGCCTCGGCCTTTGTCTTCGACCACGGAGTCAATTTCCGCCGCCACGCCAGCCTCGGCCAATGCCGCGCCGTAGACCCGGGTGATCGCGCTGCGCCTAAGGTCAGGTTTGAACACCTTGCCGACGGCAGTTTTCGGCAGTTCATCCATGATCTCAATGTATTTTGGCAGGGCCGCGCGCTCACTGATCTTACCCAACAGGTACGCCGTCAGCTCGTTGGTGGTGGCTTCGCCGCCCTCGATCAATTCGACGTAAACGGCCGGGATCTCGCCGGAATGCGCATCCGGCTGACCGATTGCCCCGGCAACGGCGACGGCCGGATGTCCCGCCAGAGCTTCTTCGATCACGGCCGGGTCGATATTATGACCGCCCCGAATAATCAGATCCTTTGCCCGACCGGTGATCCAAAGATAACCGTCTTCGTCAATCCGCCCCAGATCGCCGGTGCGCAAGAACTCACCGTCGGCAAACAGGCCGTCATTCTTGTCGGCCTCGGTATAGGTGTGCTCGGCATAAACGCCGGGGTTGGACACACAAATCTCGCCGACCTCGCCCACCGGGTGTTCTGCCTTAACACTCCCGTCTTCTGCACAATCCAGGATTCGCACGCGGCTATATGGAAGCGGCACCCCGACCGAGCCGATTTTCTTGGTCCCGTCCACCGGGTTCACCGCAACAAGACAGGTCGCCTCGGTCAGGCCATAGCCTTCGGTCACCTCAACACCTGAGGCTTCGGCGAAGCGCCGGAACAGTTCGATCGGCATCGGCGACGAACCGGAAAACACGTTCTTGACGCTTGAAATATCGGCATCCACCGGGCGCTGCATCAAGGCTGAGACCGCAGTCGGCACAGTGATGATGAAAGTAACCTTCCAGCGTTCGATCAGCTTCCAGAAGTTGTCGAACACCCCGTCGCCGCGATAGCCCGCAGGAGTGGGGAATACGACATGCGACCCGGCGGTGAGCATCGCCATCAGGATCACATGCACCGCAAAAACGTGGAACAGCGGCAGCGGACAGATAATCGTGTCCTCTTCGGAAAATAAGAGCCGCGCACCAAGCCAGCCATTGTAGACCATGCCTGAGTGCAGATGCTGTGCCACCTTGGGCATCCCAGTGGTGCCGCCGGTGTGGAAATAAGCACCCACGCGGTCGTCGGTCGCTTCCTCGAAATTCAGCCGGTCGGCATTTTCCCTGGCCATCTCGGCAACAAAATTCAGTACCTGCGCCTTGTGGGTCACCGGGTTCTTTGGACGCACCAGCGGTACGATCCAGCTTTTCGGCGGGTTTAGATAGCGGTTGAGGTCAACCTCAAGCACCGTTTCGACATTCGGGGCCAGCGCGATGGCTTCAGCGGCATTCTGCGGCACGTCGGTTTTCGGGAAGGCCTTCAGCGTCACCACCACCTTCGCCTTGGTTTCGCGCAGGATCGAGGCGATCTTTTCCGGCTCCAGCAGCGGGTTAATCGGATTGATGATCCCCGCCGTCATGCCACCCAACAGGGCAAAAATCGTTTCGGTCGCGTTGGGCAGGATGTAGGCAACGACGTCGTTGTCACCAACGCCAAGTCGACGAAACAGGTTGGCGGCCTGCGTGGTCTTGGCGTGAACCTGCGCCCAGGTCAGCGTTTCCGCCTTGTCGCGCGGTCCAGATTGCAGTTGATAACTGACCGCCGGGCGATGCCCATGCTCTGCCGCTGTCTGGCCCATCCGGGCGTAGACCGAATGCGCCATTCCCCGCTCTTCCCAGGTGGACTCGGCTTCAATCGCTTTGCAGTCGGCTAGGCCGGCGAAAATGCGCATGATGTTCTCCCCTCGAGCGGCCCTGGCGCGGACCGTCATCATTGTCAGAGAAAATGCGGCATTTGGCGGCGTCCCGCAACAAATTGCGGCATCGGTGACGCCGCGTCCTACTCCGCCGCCAGCCCTTCGGTAAATTGAAGGCGGGCCAGGCGCGCATAAAGCCCGCCTTCGGAGACCAAGGCGTCATGGGTGCCCTCGCCCACAATCCGCCCATCCTCCAAAACGATTATCCGGTCTGCCTGCTTCACTGTCGCCAACCGGTGCGCCACGATCAGCGTTGTCCGCCCCTGCGCCAGCTTCTGCACCGCCTGCTGCACCGCGCGTTCGCTTTCCGCGTCCAGCGCGCTGGTCGCCTCATCCAGCAGCAGCACCGGAGCGTCACGCAAAATGGCGCGCGCGATGGCGATCCGCTGCTTCTGACCACCTGACAGCATCACGCCGCGTTCGCCGACAAAGGTGTCATAGCCTTGGGGAAGCGCGGACAGGAAACCGTCAGCGGCAGCGGCCTTCGCTGCAGCCTCAACCTCGGCATCACTTGCCTCCGGACGGCCAAAACGGATGTTCTCGCGCGCGGTGGCGGCAAAGATCACCGGATCTTGCGGCACCAGCGCAATCGCCCGCCGGAAGTCGCCCCGTGCCAGCTGCGTCAGGGACTGGCCGTCCAACCGGATTTCTCCAGAGGTCGGATCATAGAACCGCAACAACAGCTGCAGGATCGTCGATTTCCCGGCCCCAGACGGCCCGACCAACGCCACCGTCTCGCCCGGCGCAATCCGCAGGTTGACGCCATCCAGCGCCGCCGCTTCCGGCCGCGCCGGATACCGGAAACTGACGGCGTCAAATTCAATCTCACCCTTTGCCGGATGTGTCAGCGCTACGGGGTTCACCGGATCAGCGATGGCGTCCTCGACGTTCAGCAGTTCCACCAAGCGTTCCGTTGCACCGGCGGCGCGCTGCAACTCTCCCCAAAGCTCGGTCAGCGCGGCGACCGACCCGGCCACGAGAACGGCGTAAATGACAAACTGCACCAACTCGCCCACCGTCATCAGATCGGCCCGAACGTCGCGCGCGCCGATCCACAAAACCCCCACCACACCGGAGAAAATCAGCGCAATCACGATCATCGTCATCAGCGCCCGCACCCCAACGCGGGTTTTCGCCACCTCAAAACTGCGCTCGGTCACCTGCGCGAAATCCGCCTGACTGGCGGTTTCATGGGTGAAGGCCTGAACCGTTTGAACCGCCAGCAGCGCCTCAGAGGCATTGCCCGACGACGCCGCGATCCAATCCTGGTTTTCGCGGCTGAGCACCCGCAACCGTCGCCCCAAAACGAATATCGGAACCAGTACAGCGGGCACGATCAACAGCACCAGCAGCGTCAGCTTGACCGAGGTGAACAACAGCAGCGCCAGCCCGCCAAAAAACAGCAGTGTGTTGCGTAGAGCCAGTGACAGGGACGACCCAATCACCGACAGAACCAGCGTCGTGTCGGTGGTGATCCGGCTGATCACCTCTCCGGTCATGATTGTCTCATAGAACTTGGGGCTCAGCGTGATGACACGATCAAATACCGCCTTGCGGATGTCGGCCACCACCCGCTCACCCAGCCGGGTCACCAGATAATACCGCAAACCGGTCCCGACGGCGAGCATTCCGGCAAGTGCCAAGGCCGCCAAAAAATACTCGTCGAGTAATGCCACAGCAGTGCTTTCGAACCCGTCCACGACACGTCGCACCGCCAGCGGCAGGATCAGCGCCACGCCAGCGGTAAGAACCAGCGCCGAAAATGCCGCCAGCATCAACAACTTGTAGGGACGCATGAAAGGCCACAGCCCGCGCACGGCACCGACGCGGCGGGACGCTTCCCGTTCTTCCTCAACTTGTCCGCGTGCCATGTTGCCCTCGTCCGATAGAACCCCGGCGTGATACTAAGCGCGCGCGCCGCTCACAAGATCAACCACGGCAAGTTCACCTAGGTTTGGCGACAGAAGAGCCGCCCTACACAATCATTGGTTGGAAAATATCCCCGCCGGAGGCACGAAGTTCTTCCACATCACCCAATTAACGAACGCACCTTTGCCAACGTTGTTGCATTCACCGCAACGCCCCGCGTCGCTGCCATCGCGCGTTTTCCACCACGCCCATCCCCCGGCAGCCGCGCGCCAGGTTGAGCGTGGATCGCACCCACCAGCTCGGCGATGTTGGCAGCAAAGCCGCCGCCCGAGGTCGCGCCCGGATCGATCGCAAGGAAGAACTGTCCGGTTTTTGGTGGCCCGCCTTTGGTTCCCGAAAACGGGCTGGCATTCATGCCGAGCGTCGCCCCGGTCATCGCAGCAGCCATCACCTCGACCAGCAACGCGATGCCGACACCCTTGTAACCCCCGGACGGCGCCATCGATCCTGTCAGCGCAACAGCCGGATCGGTCGTCGGTTTCCCGTCCTGGTCCAGCCCCCAACCCTCGGGGATCGGTTGCCCCTCGCGGTTATGCTTCATGATCTCGGACTTGGCGATGACACTGGCGCTTTGGTCGATCAGCACAGCCACCCCGCCTTGCCCATCCGGCACGGCCAGCGAGAACGGATTGGTACCGACCACCGGCTTTTGTCCGCCCGACGGCGCAATCGACGCAGGTGCATTGGTAAACCCGATCCCCAGCAAACCGGCCTGTGCCAGACGATGCGTGTGATAACCTAAAACGCCACAGTTATAGGAATTCCTGATCGCCAGCGCAGCGACGCCTTGTTCGCGGGCCAGCGGAATCAGCGCCTCGAATCCTGCATCAATCGCTGAATGCGCGAAACCGGTGGCTGCGTCGACAGCGATCACGCTGGGTGCCGGCCGCGTCAACACCGGAACCGCCTGCCCGTCGACTTTGCCGCACTGAACGTGCTCGGCGTAAATCGGGATATAAGCGAGGCCGTGGGATGCGACGCCGTCCGCCTCTGTCGCCGCAGTTGCGGCCGCCAGAGGGCGAGCGTTCGCCTCAGTCGTTCCAGCAGCCATCAGTGCGCGCACGGACAGGTCTTCGATTTCGGTAAGGCTAAGCGTTTCAGTGTCTGGCATGTCGGTCTCCGGTGTTAGTCATTGTCGCTCAGACCCGCACCAGCACCCGCAAGGCGGGATGCCTCGGTGGCGGGGGCATAGGTTCGGTTGGCGTAGGTTGATAGGCTGTCCCAGATGGCCTGCGGAACCTGCGCACGGCTGGTCGGCGTCGACGGCAAGCCAGATCCAACTTTGATGCTGACCGCGTCTGTGCGTGTACTGGTCAGATCGCAAGGCTCTGCGATTGCGCCACCCGGCCAAACCTCTGCAACCGCTGGAAACACCAGAAGGGGACACAGCGTTGGTCCAAGCCTAAGCGGGGAAGCGGTCAACACCTCGGCCCGATCCAGCATCGCAGCCCCGGTCGTGACCGGGCACAGCCAGCCACCCCTAGCCGTCCACTCGCCGCCGCCAATGACAGGCGCAAATTCAGACAGCGTCTTGCCGTCCAGCTGATCCAGCAAGTCGGCAAGCGCTTTTGTTCCCGGCAAATCGCGCGCGGCCAGCCAGCACGTCGCACGCGCGGCTTCGTCTGCCATACCCCAGTCAAAACCCGCACCACGCGCCGCCTTGGTGGCCATCGCCGTCAGCTCGGAAATTGAAACGTCGATGAGTCCAGTCATAACGGCGGATAAGCCCAGTCGTCGGCATCCGTCCCGGCCACTTCGCCCGGATAGGGCGCGTTCTGGAACATGTTGATCCGCACCCAGCGGTCTGATCGAGGGTCAAAATGCCCGGCACCGAAAAAGCTCAGTTTGCAGCGCAGCATGTCGATGGGCAGGACTGTCGCGCTAATCGTGTTGTCGCGGATTTCTCCAAAAGGCGCAGTCTGGGCGATCTGAATACGGCGGACCATATGGCGGTGCTCGGGCATGGCCAGCAACAGGTCGGCGATCAGGGCATCGTCTGCCCATCCGGCAAGCGCGGCACGCAAAGCTGCAGCATCACGCCCCGGAGAGAGTGGTTGTTCGTACCGCTCAATCGGCTCTTCGAATCGCTCTCCCAAACGCGGCTCCAGTTTTTCCGCGCTGACATACCAGACACGGGCCTGTTCGTCGCGAGCGGCCCAATCGGTCTCCAACGCCCAGCCATAGGTGGTTTCCAGCGCGGCGCGGGTTGCCCCGACCGTTGCGGATCCGTCAATTCGAGCTGGCGGGCTGCGCAGACTCATGGTGTCGGCGAGGTCATCAACCACGGCACCGTGCGGTTCCAGCATCAGCGAGACGAGTTGTTCCTGACCCTCGCAGGTCAAATTGGCCTCGCCCCAAGTATACAGGTCATCCCACGGGGTCGGACCGGAAAGCGGCGTAACGGCCAGATGCTCGGCTAGTTTGTCGAGGTCGGGGCGCAGATCAGCAAGTTTGGCTTGTTGCAATGGATGATCCGAGTGCCAATCGGCGGCGTTGACCCGCGCGCGCGCGACCAAATCCACGAATTCGCGCGAACTGGACTCATCGCCAGGCAACGCGCGAACCCGTGCCAGCGCTGTTTCCCTCGCTGCGATCCAGTTATTCAAAAGCGCGGGGTGGTTGACCAGATATGGCGCCATGCCGAGGCCAGTGGAGTTGCCGATGCCCAGACGGCGGGCCAATGGGGCTGCGAGGTGTACTGCCCCGGACCCGCCTTTGACACGCGCCAGATGCTCAGCAAGACGCAGCACGAAATCGCGGATCAGGAAGACGGTCAGCATCTCGGCCTGAAAGGGGGCTGCAAATTCGGGCCGGTCGCAAATCGCGCGGTAGTCCGAAGCGCCAAACTTGCCGGACCCGTAAACCGCAGTCGTCCGCATCAGATAGCCGACCCGGATGATCATATCCTCGTCAGGCTGCCGCCCATCGGCCAAACGGTCGACCACGTGATCGAACATCCGAACCGAGCGGTTGGTGCGTGACAGGGTCAATTCCTTTTCACTGACCCGTCCAGCCTCCTGCAAGGGAACATTGGCCTTCAGCCGGGCGATATCCGCCGTGGTCGGCACCCCGTCAAACAGCGCATAGGTGCAATCCCACGCTTCGGCGATGACCCGGTCGGAACGCTTTTCAGCAGGCAGATCGTGGGCGAAGGCCACAAGCGAATAGGTTCGGGTTGGCGTCGTCGCACTCAGCACCGCGTGACCAACACCGTGGGCATCGATATCAAAAACCGGGCAATCAAACTTCCAGCCCTCAGCCTTCATCCGGCGCATCAGAATGCGCATGAAGGACAGTCGGCTGGCATGGAAGGAGCCCATGCGTGCCAGTCGCATCACCTGTTCCGGTGGGCGCAGGGCAACGTGCGCAGGGGCGGCTTCGGCCCTCATGCCGGCCCGAAACTGGTGTCGAAGAAGCGCAACCAATTGTCGCCCATGATACCAGCCACGTCCTCCGCCGATAGGCCGGTCGCACGGAGCCCATCTTCGATATTCCCGAAATCACGATTGTCGCGGTACCACGCCGGCATCGGCGGAAAGCCAGCGTCACTGGCCGACCCCTCGCCATAATCAATCGCCTTGGTCCAGCGCCCGACGCGCATCCATTCTACCACCGAGTCCGGCTGATCCTGGCACAGGTCACTGCCGACGCCGAGGTTTTCTGGCCCGGCGAGGTCCGCCGTCTTCGCAATCATGTCGCAGAAATCCTTCAAGGTGCAGTCGGATTTTCCTTTCAAATGATGGGGATAGAGCGAGAATCCCAGCATCCCGCCAGACTGCCCCAGCGCGCGGATCACATCGTCGGACTTATTTCGCAGTGCCGGATGCCAGAACGCCGGGTTGGCGTGGGTGATGGCGATGGGGCGGGTGGAATGTTCGATGGCTTCCAAGGTCGAGCGATCCGCCGAATGGCTCATATCCACGACCATCCCAACCCGATTCATTTCGGCCACCACCTGCTTGCCCATTCGGGTCAAGCCGGGATCTTCCGCCTCGTAGCAGCCTGTCGCCAGCAGCGACTGGTTGTTATAGCTGAGCTGCATGAACCGCGCGCCCAGTGTGTGATTGATCTCGACCAGACCGATGTCATCCTCGATCGGGCTAGGGTTTTGATACCCAAAGAAAATCGCCGTCCGCCCGGTCTCCTTGGCTCGCCGTACGTCCTCGCCGGTACGGCCATGAAAGATCAGCTCGGGGAAGCGTTCAAACCAGCGGTTCCATTGTTCGATATTGAGGACGGTCTCTCGGAACACCTCGTGATAAGCAATGGTGACATGCACCGCATCGAGGCCGCCATCGCGCATCTGGCGGAATATCTTCTCCGACCAATTGGCGTATTGCAGACCGTCGATGCGAAAGCTCATTTCGGCGTTCCCGCTGCGATGTAGGCAGTTTTAACCGTCGTGTAGAATTCGGCAGCATACCCGCCCTGTTCGCGCGGGCCATAGGAACTGTCGCCGCGTCCGCCGAAGGGCACGTGATAGTCGGTGCCAGCGGTCGGCAGGTTGACCATGACGCAGCCGGTGCGCGCGTTCCGGCGGAAGTGCGTTGCGCGGGCGAGGTCGCGGGTGACGATTCCCGATGTCAGGCCGAAGTTGGTGTCGTTGACGACGGCGAGGGCTTCGTCATAGTCGCCCACTTTGATGACGCTGGTGACCGGGGCGAATAGCTCTTCGCGGTTGATTTGCATGGCGTTTGTTGTGTCAGCGAAGACTGCGGGGGACATGTAATAACCCTCGGTCGGGCGTGCCAGACGCTCGCCGCCGCACAGCAGGGTTGCCCCTTCGGATGTGCCCAACGCGACATTGTCGAGGTTCGCCTGAAGCTGTCCCTCGCTGACAACCGGGCCGATCTGGGTCCCTTCTTCAAGCGCATGACCGACCTTCATCGCCTTGGCACCTGCAACCAGTTTATCGGTAAATTCATCATGCACATCGGCATGAACCACCAACCGCGACGAGGCGGTGCATTTCTGCCCCGACCCTCCAAACGCGCCACCGAGCGCCAAGGTCACGGCCAGATCGATGTCGCCGTCTTCCATCACCGCCAAGGCATTTTTCGAGCCCATCTCCATCTGCAACTTGGTCAGATTGCCGATGGCCGAGGCAGCGATTCCCTTGCCCACGGGAACCGAGCCGGTGAAGGAAATTGCGTCGATGCCGGGGCTTTCAACCAGCGCCTGACCAATGCTGCCGCCCGACCCCATGACAAGGTTGAACAACCCCGCCGGGATGTCCTGTTTCGTAATAATCTTTGTCAGCTCGACCGCCGATGCGGGCGTAAGGTTCGCTGGTTTCCAGACCACAGCATTTCCAAAAGCCAGCGCCGGGGCGATCTTCCACGCCGCCGTGGCGGTGGGGAAGTTCCACGGAGAGATCACCGCGACCACGCCCACCGGTTCGCGATCAACCAAAACCTCGATCCCCGGACGGGTCGAGGTCACCCGGTCACCGATCTGACGCAGGCATTCAGCGGCATAGTAGGTGAAAAATTGTCCGGCTCGGTAGACCTCCCCAACACCTTCGGCGCGCGGTTTTCCTTCTTCGCGGGACAAAAGTTCGCCCAGCTCGGCCGATCGCCCCATCAATTCTGTGCCGATTGCCATCAGCACGTCGTAGCGTTTTTCAATGCCGGTTGCGGCCCAGGCCTGTTGCGCCGGTCGCGCACCAGCGACTGCCGCATCCAGTTGGGTCGAGTTAGCTTGCGCGAAAAGCCCAATAATATCAGAGGTATCAGACGGATTTCGGTTCTCGATTTCCGAGGCGCCACTCTGCCATTCTCCGGCGATAAAGTTCTGTTCAACAGGCATGCGGCACACTCCGGTTATCCGATATCAGGGGGCCGCTATTGTCAAACATGCGGCTTGTGATACGTTCGTTACTGCAGTTTGCCTTAGCCGTCTGCATTCAAATGCGGCACTTTGGCAGGCCGATTCGTCGACTGGGGTGCTCGACGGGTCTGCAACCGAACTGTGTCAGGAAGCGTTTTGGAGGATGGGCACGTACGACGTGTAACCAGTAACTTTGAAAGGCTCAAAAATGTTACGCAACTTCAAGAGAACCCGAATTGTCGGCGCGATGGCGCTTGCTTTTACCATGGCGGCGACGTCTCTGAGCGCCGGTGGCGCCGTGCAGATGCCAGGGTTTGGCGCAGTTTCGACCGGCAGCTATGGTGCCGGTCTGGCTGATCTGATTCAGGCCAACCACAAAAACAACCGCTGGCGTGGTAATGTCTGGTGCCGCGAGCATCCACGTCGTTGCGACCGGTTGAGTGATCGCGGCCGTGATCGCCCTCGGTTCAAGCGCGGACATCGCGGGTCAAAGTTCCGCCGTCATGGCTATCGTCGTCACAACGACGGCTGGTGGTATCCGCTGGCGGCGTTCGCTCTGGGTGCCTACATCGTCGATCAGCACCACAGGAACCAAGGCTACGGTAGCGAATGGAGCCACATTCCACGCCGCAACATGGCCAAGCACGATAACTGGTGCGACTGGAAATACCGCAGCTACAGCCGTCGCTCCAAGACCTTCCAGCCCTACCACGGGCCGCGCAAGTTCTGTAACTCGCCGCACGATCTGCTGTAATTGAAACTGGCTCGGCCAAGGTGGCTTCGTGACCGCCTTGGCCGTTTCCGGCAGCACGACAGGTGGAATCACCGTTGGGCGACGCAACGCGACTCTGACCGAAGGTTTCGCGTAGACCTTAACTTTGGTCGGGGACGGAGACGACCATGGGGACGTTCACATCCGGCTTAAACAGCGATTGCAGTGCAAGTTTGTCGATCTTGCCCGTCGCAAGTTTCGGCAAGCTTTCCAGACACTTAACGACATGCACCGGGAAGTCGAAATCTGTTTCTATAAGATGCCAGTTTGCAGCATCAAACCCGATCGGGCGTGATGCAACAATCGCCGCACATATTCTGGGAAATCCATCGTCTGCTTCGACGCCGACGACGGCAACCGCAGTGACCCCATCCATCGAAAGCAATGCCTGTTCCAGAAATCCAGGGTGAAGTTTATTGCCGCCGTAGTTAATGACGACGGAACTGCGGCCCAGGATCGTCAGATAACCATCTTCAGATACGCGCCCGATGTCACCTGTAGGAAACCAGCCATCGACGAGTGAGCTTCCATCGCCGACATCCTTACCGATATATCGCCCGGCGATTTCAGGCGAAACGCGGGCTCGGATCATTCCCTTTTGTCCATCGGCGAGGCGGTTGTCCCCGTCATCGAAAGCCGCAACCTCCACAGTCTCAATCACTTTGCCGACGCACCGATCTTCCTTGATGTTGTCAGAGGAGGATTTCCAGGCGATTCGGGCGACTTCTGTCGCTCCATAGGATGTTATGATCTCGTCTATCAGGTAGTCTTTTGCATCTTTGATTAGAGCGTGTCTCTGCCTTTCAGATTCAGGATTCCCAGATTGGCTGCTATGTGATTCCCTGCCCTTGAGGCAGATATGGGGGTTACAGATGGGCAAGCCACATCCAATAGAGCTGCGAACGCGTGTTGTCGCGTTTGTCGATGAGGGCCATGGTCATCGCGAGGCGGCGCGACATTTCCGGGTGTCACCGAAATTCGTGAACGACCTGATTAAACTGCGGCGTAAAACGGGATCACTTTTGCCGCGGCCTCAGGGCAATGGCGGCGGACATGGAAAGCTGGCCGGAGTGACCGGTTGGATCGACGCGCGCGTCACCGCCAAGGGCGAGATCACGCTGGATGAGTTGGTAGCTGAGCTGGCCGAGACCCACGGTATCGACGTTCATCGTGGCACTGTCTGGCGGGTTCTGCGTGGCCTCGGATTGACGCATAAAAAAAGACCTGCAGGCGCTGAACAGAAGCGCAAGGATGTTGCTGACCTGCGCCGCATCTGGATAATGAGACGCCAGCCCTTCATGGCCAACCATCTGGAAAGGCTGGCCTTCATCGACGAAACCTCGGTCAAGATCAACATGGCCAAGACGACCGGCTGGGCACCGCGCGGGCAGCGTTTGGTCGACCATGCGCCGTTCGGGCACTGGCGCACCCAAACTTTTATCGGTGCCCTGCGTCATGACCGGCTGGATGCACCCTGGGTAATCGACGGGGCAATGAACGGCGAAATGTTTGATCGCTATGTCGAGACTCAACTGGCCCCGACATTACGTGCAGGCGATGTCGTCATCCTCGACAACCTGTCCAGCCACAAAAACCCCAGTGCGGCCCGAACCCTGCGCGAGATCGGCGCATGGTTCCTTTTTTTGCCGCCCTACAGTCCCGATCTGAACCCAATTGAAATGGCGTTCTCGAAACTTAAGGCACTCATCAGAAAGGCTGCGGCCCGAACATACGAAGACCTCTGGCAAGCGGTCGGCCGGGTTTGCGATCTGTTCTCAGACGAGGAATGCTACAACTTCTTCAGAGCAGCAGGATATGAGGCCAATTAACTGCAACCCGCTCTAAGGGGCGGGGGCAAAATGCCCCGGTTACACGGGCCACCGGGAAGCGCGTTCTTATCGGACGTGATTTCAGGTCCTCGATGACCTCAGCCAAGAGGGCCGGTGCTACCAGAAGATATGTCGGGCAGTATCGCTGGATGGATGCCAGCAAGGCTGATGATGAATTTGCGGGTGCGTTGATCAATACGCCGCGGGCGGCCAGGGCAACCATACAATCAACGAACACCGGCAAACTGCCGCGTCCCGCTGTCAGCAGGAATCTCTTCTGTGTCGGGAAATAGGCGTCCTGACTTTTGGTTCCTATCTGGTGCAAAATTGCGCGGGCGCTGAATTCGATCAACTTCGGACGACCAGTTGAGCCCGAAGAGGAAAAGATCGCCGAGAAATCCTGTGCGATGGTCAGCCCAAGCGATGATATCGGCTTTTTGGGTCGGAACCAGTCCTGGGAGACTGTCATGGTCGGAAGGCCATCTGAACCGCACCGGGTTTGCCGGAGGCTGATTTGTCTTAGTTACGCGGCCATATCTGATCTTTCCAGAGCTGCGTAGAAGTTGGCCTCGGCTTCTGCCAAAACAGGCACGGTCTGTGCAATACTGGAATCGTTCATAGTCGGTCTCCCTTGCGGTGTGGTTTGCGCAAAACCACTGTAGGGACCTGAGACACGGCTATGATCACCCGCTGAGCTATTTGAGGGCTACGCAGGCAATCATAGCCTCTACATCAACGCCATTCCGAAGGTGTTACGGCCCGGAGTATGTCAGTGGCAGGCTGCAGAACTGGGCTGAAAACGCAGGGATAGGTTTGATCTACATAGAACCAGGCAAGCCACAATGGAACGCCCAAGTCGAACGCTACAATCGAACCGTCCGCAATGAATTGCTCGTACGATATCACTTCAAAAGCATCGAGGAGGTGCAAGAACACGCAACGTGATGGCTATGGACATACAACCACGAAAGGCCAAACATGGGGATCGGTGGCGTGACGCCGATACAGAAACTGAAAGCAGCTTAGAATCTACTGACAAGCCCCTCGAGTTATGCCCGAAAGTTGGTGATGGTCTGAAGTAGGCGGCATATCATGGCGGTGTTGAAGACGCCGTCAGTCTCAAAGAGAAAGGATATGCCACCATGGCTAAAACGACTGTTGTCCCGTTCGAACTGCCATCGGAATTTTCGCCGGATCCTCTGACCGAGGTGATCCAGGTTGGGGCGAAGGAGCTGCTGCGCACGGCGGTCCAAGCTGAGGTTTCAGCGTTTATCGCCGAGCACGCGCACCTGCTGGACGATGAAGGCCGCCAGCGTCTGGTGCGGCACGGCTTTCTGTCCGAGCGCGAGATGATGACGGGAATCGGGACGGTCCCAGTGCAAGTGCCGCGCGTCCGTGATCGTGGGTCCAATGCGGATGGCGGCAAGATCAAGTTCCGCTCATCGCTGGTTCCGCCCTATCTGCGCAAAGCGAAGTCCGTCGAGGAGCTGTTGCCCTGGCTGTACCTGAAAGGCATCTCGACGGGGGACTTCAGTGAGGCGCTGGCGGCGCTTCTCGGACCGGATGCCGAGGGGCTGTCGTCTTCGACCATCACGCGCCTGAAGGCGGCGTGGTGGGACGAATACGAGATCTGGCGCAAGCGTGATCTCACGGGCAAGCGCTACGTCTACGTCTGGGCGGATGGGGTTTACTTCACGCCGCGCCTGGACGGCGATCGTCAATGTATGTTGGTTATTATTGGTGCCGACGAATACGGCGAGAAGGACGTTCTGGCGATCGCCGACGGGTTCCGGGAGAACGCGGACAGTTGGCGCGACCTGCTGAAGGGGCTGAAGAAGCGTGGCCTGACCGTGCCGCCGGAACTGGCCACCGGCGATGGTGCGCTCGGGTTTTGGACGGCGCTGCGCGATGTCTTTCCCGACACCCGGGAACAGCGCTGTTGGGTCCCCAAGACAGCGAACGTTCTGGGCGCCATGCCCATATCCTTGCACGAAAAGGCCAAGGCGGCCTTCGATCTCTTTGTCGAAACCTACGGCGTGAAATACGAGAAGGCCGTCGCCAAGCTGGTCAAGGACCGTGACGAACTGCTCGCCTTCTATGACTTCCCGGCCGAGCACTGGAAACACATCAGAACCACAAACCCAATCGAAAGCGTCTTTGCCACGGTCAGAAACCGCACCCGGAAAACCAAGAGCTGCCTGAACCGCAAGACCGCGCTCGCCATGGTGTTCAGGTTGATGATGTCAGCGAAGAAGAAGTGGCGGAAGATCTCCGGGCCAAACCGTCTGCCCGAGGTCATTCAGCGACTTGAGTTCAAAGACGGGATCAAGCAAATTCAAACCGCCGCCTGATGACGGCCGTCACCAACTTTTGAGTATAGCTCAGCCCCTCTTGAAATGGCTGGATTACCACCCCACTTCCTTTTGCCGTATTGCAGAATCAATTTGAAACTCACTTTTCCTTAGCGAATCAGGATCAAATCAGGCATGCTTGGTTAGCGTCACAAACAAAGGGACGTCCGCTTTCGGTCGAAATTGCTCTTGCAATGCGATCCTATCCACTTTTCCGGACGCCAATAATGGCAATTTTTCCAACTGTGTCACTAGATGTACGGGGAACTCAAATTCTTTGGCAACGAGGTGCCAATTTGCAGATTCAAAATCCACAGCAACCGAACTCACCATTGCTGCGCAGATACGTTGAAATCCGTCTGGGGCTTCAACGCCAACAACGGCTACGGCTGAAACTCCTTTCATCGACAGCAAAGCTTCTTCCAAGAAGCTGGGATGCATTTTGTTGCCGCCAAAGTTAATAACAGCACTTGAGCGCCCAAATATTTCGAGGCTGCCGTCCTCCAGAATTGTGCCAGTGTCTCCGGTTGAAAACCAACCGTTGCTCAGGGGCGCAACAGTGACAGCTGTACTGCCCACATATTTTCCGGCCACAATCGGATCAACTTTTGCACGAATGGAACCAATCTCCCCTCGCTGAAGCTTGTTGCCATCCTCATCAAATGCCGCAATTTCTACGCCTTGGACCGGATTTCCAACGCTACGGGGATTCGCTTCGGGACCCGACGCGGTCTTCCAAGCCATCCGGCCAACTTCAGCCGCCCCGTAAGAGGTGACGACCACATCACACAACAGCCTAAGTGCATCCGCTTTGACCTTTGGCGGGCAGTAGGCGCCAGTTGCGCGAACGCAGTTCACGCGCGTATTGATAGGATTGAGTTCTAACAATTCAACCATTTCGGCCAGCATTGCCGGAGCTGCCAGAAAATAGTTCGGGCTATATTTCTGGATGGCGGTGAGCATTCCCTGTGCACTATGAACAGTCGCTCGTATCAGCAGGCCACCACTTTGTAGTGAGATCAGCGTATCAACAAAGCTAGAAAGCATCGCCGCATTGGTGGACAGTAGCAAGCGCTTGCTCTCTGAAAAGTACAAATGCTCACCCTTTGTTTTTACACGGTGAAAAACTGCATCGGCGCTGAATTCAATCAGCTTCGGCCGACCTGTCGAGCCGGATGACGGAAATATTACTGAGAAGTTTTGGGCAATCGAAAGTCCGCTGGTAGACACAGGCTTCTTTGGGGTGAACCATTCCTGCTTGATCATTGTGGTTCGGAAAGCTGATTTTAGGTTTGGCTGATCCGTCAGAACCAGATCAAGATCAACGCCAAGCTCTTCATAGTTCGCCAAGTCTCGGCTATATGCGACGCGACAGCCGTTCATCATTAGCGCCAACGCCATGACAAGATTAACGTCTGGGTTCTTTGAGGCGACGCAGACACAGCGGCGGCCCTGAATTTTCTTAGCTCTGAAAACTTTCGACAGCGCGACAACGTTTCCTACAACGTCACTTAGCGTGGTGGATCCGCTGTCCGAGCAAATCGCCAAAAGTGACGAATGCGAATTTGCAAGCGCAATCAACTGCGAAAAAAAAGTCTTGTTGGACAGAAGCGCGCCGCCGGCATGCGGCTGATCTGTTAGGCTGGCTTTTTTTTTCATCCGAAGTTCTCAATACTCAGTAAACTAAAAAATGGCACAAACATGTAACGTCAACGAAGAAAGGGGCGGACCCTTCGGCCGCCCCTCTCCAAGTCCAATCTTTGCAAGATCAGAACTTCATTGAGATACCAAAGTCATAGGCAGTTTCATCTACACTCTCGTTGTGTGCAATACCAGCCACAAGCGATGCGCCGCCGCCCAAATCATGGCTAGCACCTAGACCCCAGTCAGTACTTCCGTCTGTATCTGCCGCAAACACGGTGAACGTGGTCGCTCCGGTAGCCATCTCCGCAGATACCGCCCATTCTTCACCATCATCATCGGTATCGGTCATGATGCCGTGCAGTGCAACCGAGCCGACGTCTACGCCAACGCCAACAAATACACCGGTGTCGTCATCGTCGTCGCTTTCCACACCAAGGGCCACGTTGAATGTGCCCAGCATCGTATGCAACGCCCATCGCGAGGCCCTCACCGAGGTCTCCATCGCTCGTTCTCGTTGTCTACACTGAGATGGAACCCAAGCGCACCGGAGCTGTACGAATACAGAAGCGCCGGACCGTCGTCATCGCTGGGGCGTCGTTCAGATCATAGTTGACCTCATTTAGATCCCCTAAGCCGGTGAGGCCGACGCCCGAAACTTGACCAACTGCGGCGTTCGCAGCGGAGTCGACGTCGCCCATGGCCAGCGTGTGGCCGCCTTGGCTGATGAAGACTGAACCGGCGGTGCCGTCATCGGCGCCGCCAGCATCTGCAGCGCGGAAGCTAAAACCGAAGCCCAGACCACCGTCGGTTTCGCCCGCACCGTTGAACTGTACACGTGCACGGCTTGTGAACTTAAGACCATCGCCGTTGTCTTCGTTGATGACACCCATGCGAGCGTCGCCCGCCAGAGTGATCGAGTGATCATGCCCGGTGTCGGCCATGGTGAAATCTGCCGCGGCGGCTGCGCCGACCGACAGGACCAGAGCGGTCGATGCAAGTAGAGTAATTTTCATTTTCCACGTCCCCTTTGAGGTTTTAACAAGTTGTTGCTATCGCGACAGGGGATTCTCTCCAAGAGCACCTTAATGATTTTCCGGATTCAACGCCCTTGTGCGACCCGTATGCAACACTATCGGGTCCAACACCTGCATTTTCGAGCAATATATGGCCGATTGCCGCCGATGGCGACACGAATTTGGCATATTCCTTAAGGCCTTGTTAGAGGGAATCGCCTCGGATACTAAGTTCTGGGCGCGACTGGTGGGAGGCTTATCACATGTTAAGGCAAATCGTTCTGGTGAGCGCGCTGACGGGAATCACCCTGGCTCCCGCGGCATGCGGCAAAGTGAGCCTGGGCGGCGGCGGGTTTGACGGCACAGCGGGCAAAACAAACAGCACGTCAGGAATTCGAAAATCTTCCATTCTCGATCTTTTGGAGAATAAGGACGATCCGAACACGACGATTGAAGTAAACAAGTACATCTGGCGCGCTGCTCAGCAGGTTTTGGATTTCATGCCGATCCAGTCGGCTGACCCGTTCTCGGGCGTTCTGTCATACGGCTATGGCGTGCCGCCGGGATCCCAGACCGAATACCGCGCGACGGTTTTCGTCCAGGACCCCGCACTGGACGCGCGTGCTTTGTCCGTTGCCCTGGCCACCCGCCAGGGCCCGGCGGACCGCGCCACGATTCGCGCCATTGAGGATGCGATCCTGACACGGGCGCGCCAGTTGCGGATTGCGGACGGGAAACTGTAGGGCCGCAGCCCCTAGACCCTTCGTCGCCAACGACTTATCAGAAGCGCCGGGCCGAGGGGTCCGGCGTTTTGCTATACTAAGGACCGATCCATGACCCGCTATGACCCCGCAACGGTGGAACCGAAATGGCAGGCCGCCTGGGACAGGGCAGAAACCTTTCTGGCCAAGCGGGATACCTCGAAGCCGAAGTATTACGTGCTCGAGATGTTTCCCTACCCGTCGGGGCGGATCCACATCGGGCACGTGCGCAACTATACAATGGGCGACGTGGTGGCGCGGTTCAAACGGGCGACCGGGCACAATGTCCTGCATCCCGATGGGCTGGGATGCTTTTGGTATGCCGGCAGAAAATGCGGCTATTGAGCGGGGCGTGAACCCGGCTGATTGGACCTATTCGCAACATCGCCGACATGCGCGACCAGATGAAGCCGCTGGGTCTGTCCATCGACTGGACCCGCGAATTCGCCACCTGTGACCCGGAATACTATGGCCAGCAACAGGCGCTTGTTCCTCGATATGCTCGCCGCTGGCCTGATCACCCGCAAATCGGCAATGGTGAACTGGGACCCGGTCGACATGACCGTTCTGGCCAACGAACAGGTGATTGACGGCAAAGGCTGGCGATCTGGCGCTCCGGTGGAACGGCGCGAGCTAACTCAGTGGTTCTTCAAGATCAGCGACATGGCGGATGAGTTGCTCGAGGCGCTGGATGGCCTCGACGACTGGCCTGCTAAAGGTGCGGCTGATGCAGGCCAACTGGATCGGTAAATCGCGCGGTCTGCAGACGGCATTCCCGCTGACCAATGGGCCTGAGGGGTTCCTCGACGTCGAAGTCTATACGACCCGCCCCGACACGCTGATGGGGGCGAGTTTCGTCGGCATCTCTCCCGATCATCCGCTGGCCAAGCGGTTGGAGGCGGATAATGCCGACCTGAAGGAATTCAGCGACGCATGTCGCCGGATGGGCACGTCCGAGGCGGATCTGGAATCGGCCGAGAAGCGCGGCTTCGACACCGGCCTGAAGGTTAGCCACCCGCTTGATCCCACGTGGGAGCTTGCCGGTCTACGTCGCCAATTTCATTCTGATGGACTATGGCACCGGCGCGATCTTCGGCTGCCCGGCGCATGACCAGCGCGACCTTGATTTCGCGCGCAAGTATGAGTTGCCGGTAATCTCGACCTATGTGCCGCTGGATGAGGCCGATTTTCAACGGCCGGAAGATGGTGGTGATGCCTATGTCCCGCCCAAGATCGGAGGCGGTTCACTATGTAAACGGTCTGGAAGGCGTACCCGCCGGGCAAGCGAAGCCGCCATAGATCACGCTATCGACCTGTGCGAATCAAAAGGCATTGGCACCGGCGTCACAAAATTCCGCCTGCGCGACTGGGGCCTGTCGCGCCAACGTTATTGGGGCGCGCCGATTCCGGTGGTGCATTGTGACACGTGTGGCGTGGTGCCCGAGAGGAAAGAGAACCTGCCGGTCGAACTCCCAAAAGACGTGACGTTCGACAAACCCGGCAACCCGCTGGACCGGCATCCAACATGGGCGACGACTGATTGCCCCGCCTGCGGCAAGCCTGCGCGACGCGAAACCGACACGATGGACACGTTTGTCGACTCGTCCTGGTACTTCGCCCGCTTCACCTCGCCCCGTGCGGATGTGCCTGTCGACCCGGACGAGGCCGCCTATTGGATGAACGTCGACCAGTACATCGGCGGCATCGAGCACGCGATACTGCATCTGCTCTACTCGCGCTTCTTTGCCCGCGCGATGCAGATCACCGGACATTTGCCGAAATCGGCGGTCGAGCCGTTCGATGCGCTGTTCACGCAAGGCATGGTAACGCATGAGATCTATGTTACCCGCGATGCTCAAGGCCGC
This sequence comes from uncultured Paracoccaceae bacterium, assembly GCA_943787785.1. Taxonomy (GTDB): domain Bacteria; phylum Pseudomonadota; class Alphaproteobacteria; order Rhodobacterales; family Rhodobacteraceae; genus WLWX01. The sequence goes on from CALSNT010000020.1 coordinate 120,132, forward strand.
GCTGTCTACCACCTGCCCGAAGAGGACATCGAATGGACGGAAAGCTGGAGCGCGGCTTGGCGTCACAGGCGGCTCGAGGTCGAGATTTTTCCCGCCCGCCAAGATGTCCAAATCTAAGAAGAACGTCGTCGACCCGGTTGCGATCATCGAGCAGTATGGTGCCGACACCGCGCGCTGGTTCGTGCTGTCCGATTCGCCCCCCGAACGCGATGTGGAGTGGACAGCCTCTGGCGCTGAGGCGACGCATAAGCACCTCGCACGGGTGTGGCGGTTGGCAAATGAGATTGCCGAAGCGGACGGCCAAGGCTCAGGCGACGACGATCTGATCCGCGCCATGCATCACGCAATCAACGATGTGACATTGGGAATTGAAAGTTTCGGCTTCAACGCCGCCGTGGCAAGGCTCTATGCCTTCTCCGGGCGCGCTCGGGAAGTCGAAGGCCGGGGCGGAGACACGGCGCGCGGCCATGAAAACCCTCGCGCAATGATGTCGCCCATGGTCCCGCACCTGGCCGAAGATATCTGGGCGCTTCTGGGCGGCGAGGGGCTGATTGCGAACGCCCCTTGGCCAGTCGCGGACCCCGCGATGCTGGTCTCGGACTCGGTCACCTTGCCGATCCAGATCAACGGAAAGCGTCGCAGCGAAATCACGGTGGCCAAGGATATGTCCACATCCGAGCTTGAAAAGTGCGCGCTGGCCGACCAAGCTGTGATAAAGGCCTTGGACGGGGGTGAGCCCCGCAAGCTGATCGTAGTTCCGGGACGGATTATCAATGTCGTCATTTGACCGCCGCACGTTGCTTTTGTCGCTGACCGCACTGGCGGGCTGCGGGTTCACTCCTGCGCTGGCCCCGGGCGGGTCCGCCGAAGGGCTGCGTGGCTCTATCGCCGTGGACGCGCCTCCCGATCGGCAAACATTCCTTCTGGTGCAGCATCTCGAACAACGCCTCGGCAAACCCAACGGGGCCAGCTATCGCCTCGCCGCGGATCTGAGCATCAGCGAGCGCGGGATTGGCCGCGACCCCGACTACAACACCACCCGCCGTCAGCTGACCGGCACCCTAACCTATCGACTGTATGCGATGGGAAGTGAGACTGAGGTTGCTAGCGGCAGAGTATCAAACTTTGTCGGCTATGGCTCCACTGGCAACACGGTGGTGACTCTGTCGGCAGAATCGGATGCCCGGGGTCGCCTGATGGTCATACTCGCCGATCAATTGGTCACCCGACTGATCGCCACCGCGCCAGACTGGCGGGCATGAAGCTTTCCACCCGCGACGCTTCCGCCTATTTCGCCAAACCTGATCCGAGCAAGACCGGCATTCTGATCTATGGCGGTGACGCAATGCGCGTGGCGTTGAAACGTCAGCAGGTGATTGCCGCTTTGATCGGCCCGAATGGCGACGATGAAATGCGCCTGACCCGCATTCCCGGAGGTGATCTGCGCGGCGATCCGGCCCAATTGATCGACGCGATCAAGGCGCAGGGGTTCTTTCCCGGCCCGCGCGTTGCTTTTGTCGAGGACGCCAACGAGTTCGCCGCCCCGGCCATTCTTGCCAGCCCTGGACGATTGGACCGCTGGCGATGCGCAGATCGTCGTCACCGGCGGAGCGCTGAAGCCGACCTCGAAACTGCGCAAGGCGTTCGAGGGGCACGCCGACGCCTATGCCGTCGGCATCTATGATGACCCACCCAGCCGGGACGAAATTGCGGCCATGCTGAAGGACGCCGGACTTGGCGCGCTGGACCGGGACGCCGAATCGGCGCTGAACGCTCTGGCCGGCGAGCTTGACCCCGGCGATTTCCGCCAGACTGTCGAGAAGATCGGCCTCTATAAGCTGAATGACTCCACCACGCTGACCACCGAGGAAATCGCCGCCCTCGCCCCGGCTTCTGCCGAAGCCGAGATCGACGCGGTGCTGAATGCCGCCGCCGAAGCACGCTCGGACCAGATCGGCCCGCTTCTGGCGCGGCTGGAAGCGCAGGGCACCACGCCGGTCAGCTTGTCGATTGGCGCTGCCCGCCATTTTCGCGCCCTGCACGGCGCTGCGGTCGACCCGGCGCGTGGACTGGGCCGCGTGCCTTGGAAAGCGCGCGAGCGGATGCAGCGCCAGGCAAACGCCTGGGGGATGCACCGGCTGGAACGGGCGATGGCCACGCTGGTCGAGACGGATTTGACGCTGCGCTCAGCCTCGCATGCGCCGCCGATGGCCGTGATTGAACGGACCTTCATCCGCCTCGCCATGATGGCCCCGCGCTGACCATGGGCGGGATGATTGACGGCACTTATTTCGCTGAAGACCCGGCGCCGGACACTGACGCAGCCGGAGAATTCAAGCGCGCCCGCGCCGATATTCGCCATTGGATTACCCGTGACGGGGCATCCGGGCCAACCGGCGGTCACGGCTTCACACCCGAGCCGGGACGCTATCACCTCTATGTTGCGTGGAATTGCCCCTGGGCGCATCGGGCGCTGCTGGCCCGTGTTCTGTTGGGATTACAAGACGCGATCACTCTCTCATATGCTCGCCCGCGTCGAACCGAGGACGGCTGGGTCTTTGATAAGGATGGCGAGTTCGCGGACCCGGAACTGGGTGCCACCGCGCTGCATCAAGTCTATTCTCGTCAATCGCCCGCATACACTGGCCGGATCACGGTTCCCGTTCTGTGGGATAGGCAAACGCAGCAAATCGTCTCGAACGAATCCGCTGACATTGTGCGGATGCTGGGCGCGTTTCGCCAAGGCCCGGACCTTTGCCCCGACAGGCTGCGCCCTGACATCGACCGCTGGAACGGGCTGATCTATCGAACCGTCAACAACGGAGTCTATCGCGCGGGCTTCGCACGTACACAGGCCGCCTATGACAGCGCCGTGGTCGAGGTGTTCGACACGCTCGACAATATCGAGGCGCATTTGGCAACAAACGACTGGTTATGCGGCGACACACTGACCGAGGCCGATCTGCGTCTGTTCCCGACGCTTGCCCGCTTCGATGTCGCCTATCACTATGCCTTCAAGTGCAACCTGCGCCGACTGATCGACTACCCGAACCTTTGGCACCACGCGAGGAGGTTTCATGCCCTGCCCAGTGTCGCAGAGACCGTGCGGTTCGATATCTACAAACAGGGCTATTTCTCACCCTCTGAGTTGCGCAATCCGTTGGGGATCGTGCCCGCCGGGCCGGTGATTGACTGGGCGCTATAGGTCCAGCGCAGCGAGTTTTGAGTCCAGTTCAGACCAATCATCCACAACCAGACGAACCGGCACCGTCAACACCTGCACCCGCGCATCCGCGCTGAGGCGCACGGCATCCTTTTCGGTGCAGACAAGTTGCGCACCCAAAGCGTTGGCGCGCGCCGCCAGCCGTTTGAACAGCGTGTCCGAGATCGGCCGGTGGTCATCCAATGCCAAACTCTCTGCGCGGTCCGCGCCAAGACCGTCGAGCGTCGCAAAAAACCGCGCCGGATCGCCGATTCCTGCGAAAGCCACGACGCGCTGACCGGACCAATCCATACCGGTTGCCAGCGGCTCCAGTCTTCCCGTGACATGGGGGCAAGCAATTGCATGGCCCCAGAGTCGCGAGAACTCATCCTGAGGTTCGGCAGCGCCAACGGACAGCAACAGATCAGCGCGGGCCAACCCTGAGGTAACCGGCTCTCGCAGAGGGCCAGCCGGAAACACCCGACCATTGCCAAAGCCGCGGGCGGCATCGACGATAACCAAGGACAACGCTTTGGCAACCGCCGGATTCTGATGGCCGTCGTCCAACAGGATAACATCTGCCCCGGTCACCGCCCGCACTCCCGCCGCCCGGTCGCGCGCCACGATGGTTGGTGCAAAGGCAGCGTGGAGCAGCGCCTCGTCACCCACCTCATTGGCGCTGTGAAGATGCGGATCGACGCGCAACGGTCCGGCTTCTGATCCGCCATGGCCGCGGGTAACGATACAGACCCTGTGGCCGCGACCAGACAGCTTCTCGGCCAATGCGATTGTGACCGGCGTCTTGCCAGTGCCACCCAGGTTGATGTTCCCGATGCAGATAACCGGGACGGGCGGCACGACCTCCGCCTGGCGCGCGACACGCCGCGCCGTCATTTGCGTTGCCAATGCCGCCAGCGGAGCCAGCATTCGCGCGCGCAAACCGGGCGCGCCCGGAGGGTTCTGCCAGAACTCAGGTGGTCGCATGGCCACTGTTTTCCTCGGTCGCTGAGCGGTGTTCCGACAGCACTTCGCCGATCGCCACGACCGCCCGTTCGATCGCATCAGCCCCATCGGTCGTCACCTGCCAGGCCGCATGGGCCATCTCGGCGGCGCGCTCGGGCTGTTGCAGATCTTCGACAGTCGCGCCCAACTGCGCAGGCGAAACCACCGAACGCGCCGCCCCCACAGCAGCCAGCCGGTCATAGGCATCGCGGTGCTGTGCAACGTTGGTTCCGTGCAATATCGCGGACCCGAGCGCCGCACCCGACAGCGGATCGATGCCACCGCCGGGGGCCACCAGCGATCGGCCCAGAAACGACACCGACGCGAGACGATACCACAGGCCAAGCTCATCCTCGGTATCGGCAATGTAGATCTGAACGTCCGAATCAGGTTCGGCACCGGTGCTGCGCAGCGCGACAACCCAGCCTTCTGCATCGAGCCGGTCACGCAATTTCGGACCGTCGTTTGGATCTTCCAATGCCAGAATCAGCAGCAAGCGATGTGCCGAGCGGGCCGCCCGGGCGTGGGCGGCGACAACGATTGGGGCCTCGGGCGCGGAAATATGCGCTGCCAGCCAGACTGGCCGTCCGGCAAGCAGATCTGCCAATGCGCTGCGATCCGCTTCTATGCAGGGCAAGGGCACCGGAGGTGCTTCAAAAGGACCTGTCCGGATCACGCGCTCGGCCAATGGGGGATGGCGTTCCAGACTTGAGGCGGCATCGTCGTTCGACACCAGAATGTGGCTCGCATGATCCATTCGCGGCCCCCTCCCCTGAAGCGGCCATAAACGTTTTACCAGTCCGGCGCCCGGCAGGACCGGGTCAATCAATATCAACGGAATGCCACGTGTGGCCAGTTCATCGACGAACTGAGGGCGGGTGTCGGTCGCCATCCAAATCGCAATTGCGGGCGCGGCTCGGCTCAGGAACTCAATGTATCCGGCGCGGTTTTCGGTTGGAAGAACTTCATACCTCATCCCGGGTAACATAATATTTTCAGTGCCTTGCATCGATCCAGACGTCAGCAATACGGCGTGCTCGGGATGCGTTTCAAGCAAGCGCGCGCCCAGCGCAACCGCGGCGCGCAGCACGCTCCGATCACCGGCGTGCAGCCAAAGGGTCTGGGGTGCGGTACGGTTCAGGAACCAAGCTCTTCTGTCGGAGACGCGGGCGCCTCTTCGTCGCGGAGGCGATGAATATGGGCAATGAAATACCGCATATGGGCATTGTCGACTGTGCGCTGCGCCTCGGCCTTCCAGGCGTCATAAGCGCTGGCATAGTCGGGGAACATGCCAACCATATGAATGTCTTTGACGTCTTTGAAGGCGGTCTTGGTGGGGTCAATCAACTCGCCACCAAAGACGAGATGCAGGCGCTGGGTCATGGGCCCTCCGGGGCGGTTGGGTCAGTTTGCGCGCAAGGTATCGGAGCGACGATGGGGGGTAAAGCGGCGGGTTTCGAGGCGTCGGAAAAGGGTCGGCAAGGGGTCGGCAAAGCATATGCGGAGTGTATGGCAGTTGGATGGCAGTCGGGCCAAGGGGTCGCTGCTAGGCGTAGGATCCGAATGACCGAAGCGAGCCAAATTCGGTCATAGGCAGCGGCACGGGATATGGCTGCTGTTGACAGAGATCAAAGTTTGCGAGGGTCGCGAAGGTAATTTTTAGGCGTAATCACTCATATAGGACAAAGGCATGATTGCGCGCTTCACTCACGCCCTATTTCTTGGAATTCTGACTGCTGTGGCTGGAACGGCGATTGCTCAGAACGATCCCGAAGATAACGAGCTAACCATGGTCTATCTTGGCGCCTCTTGGATGCAGCGTGCAGCCTACTTGTTCTCGCAACAAGCGGCAGCAGATCTAGGGGTAAAGGTGAATTTCTGGCAGCGCAATGCGGGTGGCCAAGTCGCACTCGCTACAGCAAAGCTTGCGGCAGGCGGACAATGGGATCTTGTCGATGATGCTGATGTCGTCCTTGTTATGTTGACAGGAAATTTTGGGCGTCGAGAAGGTTATTGTCTGGATACTCCAAGCAACGAGCCTTTTAGTGAATCCCCGGGAGCTCTGAGAGAGGAAGTGGACGCGTTCCTAGCGGAACTAGACAGGAATGTTGACCTTGAGCGGACAATGGTGCGGATTGGGCTTCCCGCAGTGAAGCCTCACTTCAGGACACAATGGGTTGAACGTGGCGTTGTCAACGCATGCGGCAGAGAGTGGTCCGCTCTGCTAAATCAGTGGAGAGAAGCTGCGTCCGACTACGATATTCCGGTCGTTGATATGACCCGCGAGTGGAACGGCGACCAAGGACTCATGGCCTCTCCGGTCGAGTACTTCGGCTGGGATCGTGTTCACCTCAACGAGGAGGGCGCCCAAGTTGTAGCCGATCTTATTCGCGCTGGGGGCTATGCGCCGCTCTCTCCCTAATGCGAGGTCGGCTTTGTCTGCAAAGCAGAGGTTCGTCTCGTATGAAACTCAATCGATGTAAGGAAGGATGCGCGGGGGAAATTTAACATGCAGGTGCAGCTCATCTTCGCTGATGGGTCACGGTACAACCCTGATCCTACGCCAACCCCGCCAGCAGCCCGGCCTGAATCTCCGCGCTCCCCGCCACCACTCCCGGAGTCAGCGCCCGCTCGCTGTTGAACACCAGCGGCGCCCCTATCCGGTCGCTGACCCGCGCGCCCGCCTCGGCCACGATCAGGGCACCGGCGGCGATGTCCCATTCCCAGGCGTCGCGCAGGGTGAGCATGGCGTCGAAGCGGCCCTGGGCGACCAGCGCCATCCGATAGGCGAGCGAGGGACGAAAGTGGCGATGGATGTCCGGCACGCCTGCGGGCCAGTTGGCAGGCTCCAGCGTGATGCGGGGGGTGAGGACGGTGGCGCCGGTGATCCCGGCGCGCTGTCTGGCGCGAATCGGGGATGCGTTCAGGGTCGCGCCCTGGCCGACGGCAGCAGCGTAGGTGTTGGATTTGGCGGGCATGGCGATGGCGGCGGCGACAGGCATGCCGTTTTCGACCACTGCGACAGAGATCGCCCAGTTGGACTGTCCGTCCAGATAAGCGCGAGTGCCATCAATCGGGTCGACGATGAAGGTGCGCGGGGCGCTCAGGCGTGCCGGGTCGTGGTCGGATTCTTCGCTGAGCCAGCCGTAGGTCGGGCGGGCGTTGCGCAGGTGGTGTTCCAGCGAGGCGTTGACCGCCAGATCGCCTTCGGAGACCGGACCAGCGCCTTCGTCCTTGTCCCAGACCTGAGGGTCGGATTTCCAATGGCCGAGGGCGATGGGGCCAGCTTGCGCAACAGCCTCCAGCAGCAGCGCAAGATCGTCTGACGCATCAGGCTCCGGCAATCGTCAGCCCCTCGACCAGAAGCGAGGGGATGACGCGGGAGAGTTCCGGGCGGCCGTCATTGGCGGGGATCAGGCTTAGCAGCATATCGCGAAGGTTTCCTGCGATGGTGCATTCGTTGACCGGGTATTGGATTTCGCCGCCTTCGACCCAGAAGCCTGAGGCTCCGCGCGAGTAATCTCCGGTCGTCGGGTTGATCGACGCTCCGATCAGCGACGTGACCAGCAGGCCCGTGCCCATGTCGCGGATCAGGTCGGCGCGGCTGGCCTCGCCCGGGGTCAGGATCAGGTTGCCGACGGTCGGGAAGGGCGCGCCGCCAGTGCCCCGGCTGGCGTTGGCGGTGCTGGGCATGTAGAGTTTGCGGCCTGTCGTCAGGTCCAAGGTCCAGCCGGTCAAGATGCCTGCGTCGACAATGTTGCGGTTTGCGGTTGGCAGCCCCTCGGCGTCGAAAGCCCGTGAGGCGGCGATGCGGGGGCGGTGCGGGGTCTCGGTCAGGGTGAGTGCGTCAGGCAGCACGGGCTGGCCGAGGGCGTCGCGCGCCCACGTGCCTCCACGCACGACGGCTGTGCCGTCGATTGCCGCCAAAAGATGGCCAATCAGGGTGCCAGCGACACGTTCGTCAAAGATCACAGGGGCGGGGCCGGTAGGGGGTTTGCGTGCTCCGGCGCGGGCAACGGTGCGTTCGCCTGCCTGGGTGCCGACCTGTTCGGGCGGTGGCAGGTCAGCGGCGAAGACGCGGGATTCGAAGGCGTGGTCACGCTCCATGTCCGTGCCTTCGCCGGTGATGGCGACGGCCGAGACCGAGCGGCTGGTGCGTCCATAGCGTGCTGTGAAACCGTTGGTTGCGGCCAGCGCGATGTCGGATCGTGAATAGCCCGCAGCGCTGGACTGGACTTGCGACACACCGATAACTGCCGCCGCTGCTGTTTCGGCGCGTCGGGCGTCAGCCTCCAGTGCGGCAGCATCGGGGGCCGCACCGGGGTCGGCCAGTTCCAATGCAGTCACATCCGTGTCTGGCGTCAGCTGCTCCGGGTCGGCAAGGCCGAGGGCGGGGTCCAGAGGCGCTTCGCGCGCCATTGCAACAGCGCGCTCAGCCATATCAGTCAGCGTCGCCGCATCGCCCTTGCCGGCCGAAATATTTGCCTGCCGCTGGCCGACGAAAACTCGCAAGCCGATGTCGAGCGCTTCCGAGATTTCGACGTGCTCAAGCGCGCCGTTCAGGACGTCTGCCGACAGGGCGGCGGACTGAACGGCAATTGCGTCGGCAGCATCGGCCCCGGCTTTACGGGCGCTGGCGATCAAGCGCTCAGTCAGGTCGGATAGCGGATTAGTCATTGCACAGAGTTGTCCTTTCGCAGCCCTAGGCACCTAGTCGGTGACCCAGGCATCGGCAAGGCCGTACGATTGGATGCTGGCAAAAGCAAACGGGCCGCCCGGCTTGGACGGCACGCCTTTCACATTCTCGAAGTGGATCAGCGCAGACGCAGACCGTTGGCAGAAATACCGCCCTCAGGCGTCAGTTCAATCTCGGACACCAGCGAGTCAGGCCCGTTGCCGGGGCGCGCGAACATGCCCATCATGCCGCGAAATCCCAGCGCCTGTTCTGATGGGATCAGGCCCATCGCGATCAGTTTGTCGAGCAACGCATTGGCCCCGTCTAGGCTGAGGTTCACCTTGCCGACAGGCTTGGGCATGCCCGGATAGGTCTGCATGTCGGTGTTGTCGAAGGTGAATGCACCGGTACCCTGCAGGACCGCCCCGGCAAGCGCCAGTTGCAGCTCGCGCAAGTCGAGGCTGTGGATCTGCCCCGGCATCTCGTCTCCGAAGTTACCCTGCTGGACCTCGGGCGACATGATGTCGATGTTCCAGTTTGCCTTGCCCATCGTGTCGATGATCAGCGTGGCCGGATCGTGGGGCAGCACCCCTGCCGGGTCGATCATTGACCAGATCATCTCGGACACAGCCAGATCGCGTAGAATCAGGCCAAAGCCAACGTCCTGCGGCGTTTCCGACGCCATAATCGGCATCGTCAGGCGACCGCCGGTTTCTGCTGCGGTAAACTCGACCTGGGGAAACGGGATTTCCGATCCCGACACGGTTATCGCTACATCGGTATTGCCACCGCCATAGCTGATTCCATCGGCGTTCATCGAAAAATCCAACGATCCGGTGGCCGAGGACACATCGGCATCGAAAGTGGAATTATCGGGCCCAGAGGCCTGCATCGAGTAGGACGCGGCACCCGATGTCAGCGTCCCCGCCACCGCAAAGCCATCCATCAGCATTCCGGCCATGTCTGTAAGATCGGCGGACTCGAGCAGTGTCGACGTCGAGGTCGAGGCGATGTTCGCAATTTCGCCAGTCAGGACGATACGCCCCTCATTGCCTTCAGGATCGGCGAAATCGACGTCGATGGTCGCGCGCTCCATGTTTGAGTTGGCATCGACCTGGCGTGGATCGCCGTCGGACAACGTATAGCTGCCGTCCAGTCCAACTGCACGCAGATCGAAGGTGCCGTCGATTTGCTGGTCATCAACGCTGAGGTTGGCCAGCGACATGCCAACTTCAGGGGCAAGGTAATCGTACCGGCGTTGTGCCTCGTCGCCTGACGCAACCATGGTCAGTCCGGCCAGGTCCATTGCGATGATATAGCTGACCTCCGGGCCATCCGGGATATCCTGTGTAACCACAAGATCGAATTCCGGCGACATGGAAATTGACACCGTGCCGTCGCCGCGCTCCTGAAACCGCACTTCTGCTAAGGTGCCGCTGACGTCGTCGCTGCCGGTGCCATCGACATCCATGGCAATGCGCAGACCAGAAACGACCAACGTATCGCCCTCTCGCGCAACATTGGCGGTCGTCATCATTTCGCCATAGCTGGCAGCCTGGGCTTGCCAGTCTTCCCAGACTTGTTCGGGTGTAACATCGGCCAGAGCGCCGCTTTGAGGCAGTAGCAAAAGCATCGCTGCGCCCCCGAGGGTTGAGCGATTTTTCATGGTTTACCTTTCCGGCTTGTGCGATTTCGCCCCAGTCTGCCTGTCCGGTCCCCTACGTCAAGTGCTGTGCAGCTTGGAGCCGATGACATTCGGGGTTAGGTCAAAAGCGACGCACAGCATCGGGTAGGCAAACATGATCCGGATCACGAATGAAAAGGGCGTTACACGCCTGACGCTGAACCGCGCGGACAAAGCCAATGCCCTGACCTCAGCAATGCTGGAGACGCTTGATGAGGCGGTTGCCAAGTCTACTGCGTCGGTTCTGGTCCTGACTGGTGCCGGACGCACATTTAGCGCAGGTGCTGATCTGGACGACGTTGGGACCGGATTGGCCACCGATCCGGTGTGGGAGCGTTTGTCGGCGCGCATCGCCTGCTATCCCGGACTGACCATCGCCGCTTTAAACGGCACGGCGGCGGGTGGCGCGCTGGGCATGGTGCTGGCCTGTGATCTGCGCCTGTCCGTGCCCGCAGCAAAGTTTTTCTATCCGGTGATGCGGCTGGGCTATCTGCCTCAACCCAGCGATCCCGCTCGGCTGAGCGCCTTGGTGGGCACGGCCCGAGCCAAGCTGCTGCTAATGGCCGGGCAGCGGTGGACTGCGGCAGAGGCACTGGATCTTGGGCTGGTTGACCGAGTTGTTGAGCCAGATGCGCTTGAAGACATGGTAGGTGAATTGGCAGCGGATGCGCTGGGTGCGGACCGGGCGCATGTCGCGGCGATCAAAGCTATGTTTGCGCCCGGTGCGGCAGGTTGAGTGCCGACTGCGAACCACTCGACGCGCTGGTCATCGGGGGTGGTCCTGCGGGCTTGATGGCTGCAGAAGCGCTTGCTGGCGCGGGGCATCGCGTCGTCGTGGCCGAGGCCAAACCAAGCGTCGGGCGGAAATTCCTGATGGCCGGAAAATCCGGGTTAAACCTGACCAATGCAGGGTCGCGGGACGCGGTGCTGGCTAGTTTCGGCGACCGTGCTGCACATCTGGAGCCGATGCTCCGGGCGTTTGATCCGGGTGAAATTCAACACTGGGCCGAAGGGCTGAACCAGACGTTGTTCACGGGCAGTACCGGGCGGGTATTTCCCCGCGCGATGAAAGCTTCGCCATTGCTGCGGGCGTGGCTGGCACGCCTCTCTGGGCTTGGGGTCGAGGTGCGCACCCGTTGGCGCTGGACGGGATGGGAGGGGTCCGACGTGATGTTCGAGACGCCCGGGGGGTCGAGGCGCATCTGTCCGAAGGTTACGATCCTTGGCGTTGGTGGTGCCAGTTGGGCGCGTTTGGGCTCGGACGGGGCCTGGGCTGCGCATTTGGCGGCTGAGGGTGCGGCGCTTGTACCGTTTCGCCCCGCAAATGGTGGTCTGTCAGTTGAATGGTCCGGCCCGATGCAGCGCCATTTTGGAACGCCAATCAAGGCGGTGAGGTTGAATGCTGGTCCGCTAACCAGTCGCGGCGAGTTCGTGATCTCGGCGAAGGGGTTGGAGGGCGGCGGCATCTACGGCGTATTTGCCGCTGTCCGCGATGGCGCGCCCTTGCTGCTGGATCTGCAACCGGGTCGAGACCGCGCCGAAGTTGCTGCCCGGCTGAAACGCCCACGCGGCAAGACCAGCCTGTCGAACCATCTACGAAAGACACTGAAACTGCCTCCGGTGCAGATTGCGCTGCTGCAAGAGTTCGCGCGACTGCTGCCGGTCGACCCGGCCGAGTTGGCTTCCGTTATCAAGGCCTTGCCCATCCGCCATGCTGGACCACTCCCAATGGACGAGGCGATCTCGACCGCAGGCGGAGTGTCGTTTTCGGCGCTTGATGAAACGCTGGAACTTATTGCAAGACCCGGAACATTTGTTGCGGGTGAAGCGCTGGACTGGGAGGCCCCGACGGGTGGCTATTTGTTGACGGCCTGCCTGTCAACCGGCCACTGGGCAGGTCGCCATGCTGCGCGCCGGTTGTCCGGCTGAAATACGCTGGCGTGTCAGGATGGCCCCTTTGAGGCGGTCCCCGGCGGTAGGGGCGCAGCACGCACGGGAGGGAATTCGGGGCAAGGACGAGGCCGTGGCTTGATTTTGCCGCGATCTGCGTTCAGAGTTTTCCCATGACGATCCAGACACCTACCCCGTTCCCGGCGGCAAGACCGGCCCCTGAGCAAGTTACGTTTGATCGCAGTGAGTTATCGACAATCCTGGGACTCTATGGGCGCATGGTCGCTGCCGGAGAGTGGCGTGATTACGGGATGTCGTTCCTGCGCGAGGTTGCGGTCTTTTCGGTGTTTCGACGCTCGGCTGAAAACCCGCTCTACAGGATAGAAAAGCGCCCCAAGCTACGCAATCGGCAGGGGCTCTATGCGGTGATCGGCATGGACGGACGCATCCTGAAGCGCGGCCATGATTTGCGGACTGTTCTACGGGTGCTTGAGGTCAAACTGATCCGTGCGATTTAAGGCGAGCGATGCGTTTCCTTGATGTTGGCAGCCCGTCGCCCGCTGTTTCGATCCGTTTGATGGCCGTCGCGGTGTTTTCGATCACAACCGCCAACGGCGCCGCAGTGGCGTGGATGATCCGATCCGCATCCATTGCCAGTGCGACATGGCCTTTCCAGAAGATCAGATCACCTCGTTGAAGCACCGCACCGTCGGGCAGCGGATCGCCGACAGCGTTCTCGATCAGATCACTGTCGCCGGGGCAGGCAACGCCGCAGGCCAGCAGGGACGCCTGCACCAGGCCGGAGCAATCCAGTCCGTCGCCAGTGTTTCCAGCCCAGAGGTACGGGGTTCCGAGGAACAGCCTTGCGACCTCGACCGGGTCATCCTCAACCGTGTCGATGGGGCGCAGATGGTCGCCGCGAACAAATACCTGCGGCTGGCCCGGAACGATGACTTTCGACCAGATGCCCTCGGTCCCCGTCACCTGCAGACGGGCACCGAAAGGCGGGCGGAACAGCATGTCGGACTTCACGTCCGGCGCAGCAAAGGCAAGTGTGTGGCGCAGCGCAACGCGGTGGGTGGGGCGGTGTGGTTTGGCAAGGGCCGCGACCTCGACCCAGCCGACATAGTCGTCCTTTGCCGCCTGAACAAAGGCCCAGCCATCGCGGGTGTCGTAGTGAAGGACAGATTCGCCCAGCAAAACCTGGCGGTCAGGTTTGCCCGCGGGCGATGCACGCAGAAACGCGGCTGTTGCGGCGATGGCTTTGGCTTCGCCATCTACATACCTTGCTGCGGACACGACCCCTTCGAGGTGCCTTGCCGCGACGCCGCCATTAGCCGGCGTGGTGCGGCGGTCGCTCATAGGTCAAGAACCTCCGGCAGGGCATCCAGAATCGCCCGTGTCCCCTGCCCGACTCCGCCTTTTGGGCGACCCGGAGCTGGTTTTGGCTGCCAGCCGTAAATGTCGAAATGCGCATAGCGCGCAGCGCCAGCGAAACGACGCAGGAAAAGCGCGGCGGTGATCGCCCCTGCGAACCCACCCGATGGTGCGTTGTCGAGGTCAGCGATGCCGGGTTCGATCATCGCCTCATAGGGTTCGTGGAACGGCAATTGCCAGACTGGGTCACGGACCTTGTCGGCGGCGGCGCGCAAGGCTTCGGCAAAACCGATATCATCGCAGAAGAATGGTGCAAGGTCGGGGCCGACGGCGACTCGCGCAGCCCCGGTTAAAGTTGCCATCGAGATCGTCAGGTCGCTGTCGCCTTCCGCCGCCAGCGCGAGTGCATCGGCCAGCACCAGGCGGCCTTCAGCGTCGGTATTGTTGATCTCGACCGTCAATCCGTTGCGCGCGGTCAGAATGTCTCCGGGGCGGAAGCTGGCGCCGCTGACAGCGTTTTCGGCCACCGGCAGCAGAACACGCAAGCGCAGGGATAGACCCAGCCCCATGATCATCCGCGCCAGTCCGAGAACCGCCGCCGCGCCGCCCATATCTTTCTTCATCAGCCCCATCGACGCGCCGGGTTTGAGGTTCAATCCGCCGGTGTCAAAGACCACTCCCTTGCCGACCAGCGTCAGAACCGGCCCCGCTGAACCCCAGGTCATATCAATCAGGCGCGGCGCGCGGGGCGAGGCGCGCCCAACTGCGTGTATTAGCGGAAAGTTCTGCGTCAGCAGGTCATCGCCGCTGATAACCGAAATGTCGGCCTCATAGGCTTCGGCGAGTGTGCGAGCCTCGGCTTCCAACTCATCCGGTCCCATATCCGAGCTTGGCGTATTGATCAGATCACGAGTCAGCGCCTCGCCCGCCGCAATGTGCATCAGTCGGTCGGCGTCGATGCCCTTGGGTGCAACAAGCTGCGCCTGAGGCGGTTTTTGGTCCCGGTAGCGGTTGAATCGATAGCCACCAAACAGCCAGCCAAGTGCGCATTCACTGAGGTCATCGCCTTCCGGCGCGTTTGCCAGAATGTAGGTCGCGGCGGGCAGGCCAGCGCGTATCTTTGCAGCCAGAAAACGCCGTCGTCGGCGGCTTTCGGCTTTGCCCAGGCCGCCAACTGCCGCGCGCAGGCCACCCTCCGGGCCGGGAAGCACCAGTGCACTGCCGGCAGCGGCGCGAAATCCGTTAGCTACGACCCAGGATCGGGTCGCGTCATCCTGCTGGGCCAACCAGTCATCAAGCTGATCCGCAGTGATCAGCGACAGCGGTACGGTATTTTTGATCGGGTCGGCAAAACGCAGAGGCATGGCAGTAGTCCGCTGGAAATTTCCAGCAGAACACTAGCCTTTGCGCGTCACGCCGCAACCCCGAGAACAGCGTGACGTCTATCCCGCACTGTTGCGAAGCTCGCACACAACCGACATCGAACCTTCGCCCATACGCAAAAGACGTGCCACGGTTGCGGCGAGCGCGGCTCCGTCACCTGCAAGTCCGGTATTTTGCACGTCGCGCGCTACTTTCGACAGGTTTCCCATGCCCATCTGTTCGGCAATCCCGCCAAGACCACGCGCGCGGCGGACGACATCCTCAACATCGCCGTCCATCCAAGCCCGTTCCAACTGGGCCAGTCGGTCCGACAACTCATCCATCGCCCTTGCCAGCACATCTCCGGCTTTGGTGTGCCCCAGGTGATCCACCAGACCGGACAGTCGGTCGTGATCGACGGTGAAATCTTCGTTGATGAACAGTTGCTCAACACGGCTCATGATACTCATTCCCATTTGTTCCCTCTCACAAGACCCCTTATCTGCGAACAGCCTTCATAAATCGTTTCGCCGGGCGGGACTTATCCCTCGAATTTCATGCGAATACCGCCTATTTACCCCCCGTTGACCAAGTGAGGACGCCCATGTTGAACGCCAGCAATCTGCCAAGCTATCTCGTCAAACGCTATCAGGGCTGGAAGGCCACGACCTGGGCCGAGAACAAGGCGTGGTACCGCCGTTTGGCCGAGGAAGGTCAGCGCCCGCGCGTTATGGTAATTTCCTGCTGCGACAGTCGGGTACATGTGACCTCGATCTTCGGCGCGGATCAGGGAGAATTTTTCATTCACCGTAATATCGCCAGCCTGGTTCCGCCCTTCGGACCGTCGGGCGATTATCACGGCACTTCGGCGGCGGTCGAGTATGCGGTGAATTATCTGAATGTCGCGCATCTGATAGTCTTGGGCCACTCCAACTGTGGAGGTGTGCGGGCCTGTCGCGACATGTGTTCGGGTCAGGCACCGGAACTGTCCGAAGACACTAGCTTTATTGGTCGATGGATCGACATTCTGCGACCCGGATTCGAGCGGCTGGGCGAGAAAGGCAATGATCTGGAAACTCTGGAGCGCGAAGCGGTTCTGGTCTCGCTGGAGAACCTAATGACGTTCCCCTTCGTGCGTGACGCGGTCGAGGCCGAGCGTTTGACGCTGCACGGGCTTTATACGGAAATCGGTGAAGGTGGGCTGGAAGAATACGACGCGAAGGTTGCGCGGTTCAGTCCGGTCTGAGGGTGATCTTTTCGGCCGCAGGCCGCCACGTCCCCGGTCCCCCTCAGAACCATACGTGGCGGCGCGTCCGGTCGCACCCCCCCCGGTGGATTAGCCGTAGCTGACGTTCATAGCCCTGTCGGCCGAGCGCAGGTCGCCGGCGAAGAGGGTACGCATTTCTATTGCTGTGATCGGCTCGTTGGTGTTGGCCGGTGCGCCAAGCGCTGGAACTGCGATTCTGGTCAATGGTGCACGGTTCGTCCAGGCAGGTCCGCAAAACAGTTTGAGTGCAATTTTTGTCCAGGCCATCGTCCATCCCCTTGGCATGATTTCGATGGCACCGTTGTGACACGACAGACTTAACAAGCTTCCTAACGAAACCGCCCAAGTGGTTCGACTGCTATCGGTTCCTTTACCCTCCGCTTAACCAAGGTGCCCGCGAACTGCGGACACCGGGCAGGTCGGATCAGGCCAGAATAAGCGTCGGGCGCAGGCTGCGTTCCTGGCAAGTGGCTATCTTGCTCAGGGCGAAGTTGCGGCGGCTGCGTGCTTTGATGGTCAGTGTGGTCATGTTTTTGCTCCCACGTTTGGTTTCTGAGTCAGACCGCCTGACGACGCACGTCGCAGGCCGACAATTCGTTCATGAAGATCTGCGCAAGCTCGGCGCGGCACAATTTTTGATGCGTGCGCGATCTCGGCTCGGCGATCTCATCGCGAGCAATTATGTTGCGAATACTCTGCGGAAAATACGACATCCCTGATTCCCTTTTGCCTTTCGGCCCCCACGTTTTAATACACGCAGGTCGGTTCGGGATGGTTTCAAAGGTTCCGTACTTTTTTTCACAAACCTTACAGCCAATCGCGAGGATCCCGTGATTGGCTGTAACATATGCCATCGGCCCGCGCCTGTTGCGCGGACCGTTTTGGCCAGGAAGCTCAGCCCTTCTTCAGCACCCGGTTGCCCAGAAGCTCGGCAATCTGCACGGCGTTCAGGGCAGCGCCTTTCCTGAGGTTGTCGCTGACCACCCACAGGTTCAGCCCGTTGTCGATGGTCGGGTCCTGACGGATGCGGCTGACAAAGGTGGCGAAATCTCCGACACACTCGACGGGCGTGATGTAGCCTCCGTCCTCGCGCTTATCGACGACCAGTATTCCGGGCGAGGTCCGCAAGACCTCGCGCGCTTCGTCTTCGTCCAGATGATCCTCAAACTCGATGTTCACCGCTTCCGAGTGTCCGACGAAGACCGGCACGCGCACGCAAGTCGCGGTGACCTTGATCTTCGGGTCAACGATCTTCTTGGTCTCGGCGACCATCTTCCATTCTTCTTTTGTGTCACCACCATCCATGAAGACGTCGATATGCGGGATCACGTTGAAGGCGATCTGCTTGGTGAACTTCGCTGCTGGCTTGTCGTCAGTCGGGTTGTAGATCGACTTGGTCTGGTCCCACAGCTCGTCCATGCCCGCTTTGCCGGCACCACTTACGGATTGATAAGTGCTAACCACCACCCGCCTGATCGTCGCGCGGTCGTGCAGCGGCTTCAGCGCCACGACCATCTGCGCGGTCGAGCAGTTCGGGTTGGCGATGATGTTCTTCTTGGCATAACCCTCGACCGCGTCGGGGTTCACCTCGGGCACGATCAGCGGAACCGCCGGGTCGTATCGATAGAGCGACGAGTTATCGATGACCACGCAGCCCGCCTTGGCGGCACGCGGCGCATAAGTTTTGGTCGCCTCCGACCCGATGGCAAACAGGGCGATGTCCCAACCGGTGAAATCGAACGTGTCGATGTCTTTGACCTTCAGCGTCTTTTCGCCAAATGTAACCTCGGTCCCCTGCGAGCGGCGCGAAGCAAGGGCCGCGATTTCATCAACCGGGAACTGGCGCTCGGCCAGGATGTTCAGCATTTCATGGCCCACGTTGCCGGTGGCGCCTGCGACGACGATTCTATAGCCCATCGGGGCCTCCTGTTGGTCTTCGGAACGCGACCCCTTACCGCCGTTGGCTGGCGAGGAAAAGACCCTCAGTCGACCGAGTCGCGCGAGAACAGGTAAATTGCACAGCCGAGGATTAACACCGCCCCATAGATCAGGAAGGTTGTGGCATAGGCGTCAGCGACCGGGGTCGCCTCGCCAGCGGCGGCGAACAGGCGGCCAGTGATCAGTTGCATCACCCCGACGCCGCCAATGCCGAACAGGTTCATCAGTGTGACGCCGCGCCCGGTCAGGTGGGCTGGGATGAAACTGCGAGCGTGGGCGATCAGGACGGCAAAACTGGAGCCCATGAAGCCGACGAGCGCCATCAGAAGGGTCGCCTGCACAAGCCCCGACGCCGGGGTGGCGGCGAGGATCAGGCAGCCCACCCCACCCAGCAGATTGCCAGTCAGCGCCACCCATTTGCGGGTGCCGAAAAGGCGATCCATCGGGCCGTAGGCGAAATTGCCAAAGACCATCGCCAGCCCCATCACCAACGAGGCAGTGCCAATGACTTTGTCGCCCGCGCTGTACACATCGGCCAGATAGGGCCCGATCCAGACGCCGCGAATGCCTGCGGCGGCGGCGTAGTTCACGAACATCAGCGCGAACAGCGGCCACAGGATCGGCATTCGCAACAGGTCGAGGACCGATCCGCGTTTGGTCTGGGTCGTCTCAGCCGGTGGCGGGTCGCGCACCAAGATCAGAATAGCCAGTGCTGCCGCCAGCGTGATCAGCGCCAGGGCCGCCAGCGCCCCGCGCCAGCCCAGCGCTTGCGCGGCCAGTGTCATCGGCAATGCGGCAGCTAGGTTGCCCAGCGAGCCGAAGCCGAGCACTGCCCCGGCATAGGTCGCGAAAACCGCCGGGCGGCTGGTCCGGGCCAGTATATAGTAGCATGACATCAGAACCGGAGAGCAGCCGACACCGATCAACACCATCGCCGCGTCGATATGCCAGACCTGCGCCGCCATCGCGAAAAGGGCGGCGCCCCCCGCCCCTCCGACCGCCAACAGCGTGCTTGCCGTGCGGCGTGGGCCGATCACGTCAAGCGCCCAGCCGACCGGAATTTGCATCACCGCAAAGATCAGGAACCACAGACCAGAAGCGCGGGCCAGATCGTCGGGCATTGCTCCGAGGTCCGCCTGCAGTGCTGGCGCAAGGACGGCCAGGAATGCGCGATAGAACTGGCTGAGCACATAACTCAGCGCCAGTATGATGATGGCGCGTGACATGGGGGTGGCGCGGTCCTGCCTGTTTCGCCACAGGCCTACACCGACGCACCGGCATCCGAAAGGCGCAGCTCTCGGTCAGGCGGGCGCACGTCAGCGCGCCGCCACCGCATCTCGGAGGTCACCCGATATCGGGGGGGGGGGCGGCGAACCCTCGGCGAAGTGTCGGCAATGCGTATGGATCGGATCAGATATGCTGAGGCGCGGCGAAGCACGACTCCGTCAGGCCGAGGCGCGCCAGACTGGTTGCATCACTTCGCGGTGGTGGTTGATCGCCTCTTCGACATTGCCGTGCCAGTGCAGCTGTCCGCCCTCGAGCACCGCCCCGGCAGTACATATGCGGCGCAGCAGCGGCAGTTGGTGGGACACGACGATCGCGCCGGAGTGTTTCAGACGGTCGAGGAACAGCGCCTCGGAGCGGGCGCGAAAGGCGGCGTCGCCGACGCCGGTGACCTCATCCACCAGATAGGTGTCAAAACGGATCGCCATGGACAGGCCGAATGCCAGCCGGGCGCGCATCCCGGCAGAGTAGTTCCGTACCGGCTGATGCAGATGTGCCCCAATGGCGGCGAAATCGGCGACGAACTCGATCAGGCTGGCCGTGGGTACGCCATAGGTGCGCGCCACAAACCGCAGGTTCTGCGCGCCGCTGAGGTCGCCATGGAAACCGCCTCGAAACCCTACGGGCCAAGACAAGGTGCCGGCCCGATGGACCACCCCGGAGGTCGGGCGCATCGTTCCGGCGATCATCTGCAGCAAGCTGGTCTTCCCCGCCCCGTTGCGCCCCAGCAAGGCAACGACAGCACGGTCAGGAAATTCTGCCGAGATGTGGTTCGCGACAACAGTGCGCAGCCCCGGTGCGCGATGCACTTTTGTAAGGCGTTCCAGACGAATGCTCATCGCGTCACCAACCCGACGTCCGAGGCCTGTCCGCGCATCCTAGCGCCGATCCCGAAGCGATTGCAGCACCATCGCGCCCACTGCCCATAGAAATAATGCAATGAATACTGTCAGTCCCAGCAACATGGGGCGATCAGGATAGGTGGCGCGTTCGGCAACCGTGGGACTACTGTAGGCGGCAAGATACCGGGTTTGCCGCCGCGCCTCGGCCACCGCGACGTCATAGGCCACTTGGGCTGCGCCGTATGCAGTCTCGGCGATTTCGCGTTCGACCTGAAGGCGCTCGAACCCGGCAACGACGGTGGCGTAGCCCTCGGTGGATGTCTCAGCCTCTCCACCACCGATCTTGCTGCGCTCATCGGCGACACGAGATTCGATCACACGCACCCGCTGTTCGGCCTGCTCGACTCGCGCCCGGTTTGGTCGCCTTAAGCTTTTCAGCATGTCCAGCCGGATCACCTCATCCGCGAGTTGTTGTTGCAGGGTCGCCAGCACACCCATCTGGCCTTGAACATCCGTCCCCGGATTGACCACCTGATTGGCCGAACGATACGCCGTGAGTTCCGTGCGTGCCAAAGCCAGCCGCGCCTCAGCCTCGGCCAGGTCGCGTTTGGCATGGCGGGTCGTGTCTGTCCGGGCAATCGCCGACAGCGCATTGATCCGGGCCGAGCTTTCCTCGAATACCGCCGCCGCGATCATCTGCGCGTCGTCGGGCGCAAAGGCGCGCGCCTCGACCTCGATCAGGCCGGCGCCGGGGTCGTGGGTGACGCGCACCATGCGCTGCCAATAGTCCGTCAGGTCTTCGATTGTTCCCGAAGGATCAAATGCGAAAATCGGGTCGTTGTCCGGCAGCGACCAGCGCGCACGGAGGTCGAGCCGGGCGTCCAGCGTGCGCACCATGTCCTGGCTGGCAATGAAGGCAACCAGCAGGTCCGCGTCCGAGCGCGCGCTGGAGCCAGAGAGATCAGCAACCCCGCCCAGAAGCTCGATTGCCGAGCCGACGTCTTCGGCCCGTACGGAAAACCCCGTGGTTGCCGCATATTGGTCTGCCGCTTCGGACCACAGATACCACGCCGTCGCGGCCAGTGGCAGCAGGACGTAAACGACGAACCCCGCCCCGAGGCCCCAGGGGCAGCGCGCCTTGTGGGGGTCGTACCAATCTGGCGCGCGCTGCGGTGCCACGGCGATCACGCCGCTGGGGTCTGCCTGGGTCTGGGCAATCGCGGGGACGGCGGCTTGCGGGGTCATGATGTCTCCGGTTGCTAACGAAGGATTAGGATTCGGATCGTAGTTAACGGACAGACCGTGAACAAAAGGTTGCCAAGCAAGAGGCTGATACCGTGACACTGCCGACCACGCCGCCGACATTCACCCCGATTGCTCCATTGGAGCCGTTGCAGCCCTCGCCCCGTGCCGGGGGGCGGGCGATTGTGGCGCTGGTCCTGCGCGAAATGGCGACGACGTTCGGGCGCTCTCCCGGAGGGTGGATCTGGGCGGTGGCAGAGCCTGTCGCGGTGATCGCGCTGCTGTCGTTCGCGTTCTCGCTGGCGTTTCGCGCGCCCTCACTGGGAACGTCATTTCCGCTGTTTTATGCCACGGGCTATTTGCCGTTTCTGCTGTTTCAGGATGTATCGACCAAGATGGCGCAGGCCTTGCGGTTTTCGCGTCCGCTGATGACCTATCCAAGGGTAACGTTGTTTGACGCGCTGGCCGCGCGGCTGGCGCTGAATATCGCGACGCATCTGGTGGTGGCCAGCATCGTGATTGTCGGAATCGAGGCGTTGTGGCCGACTGACGCACAGTATGATGCGCGCCGTCTGGCAGCCGGGTTTTTCATGGCGGCGGTCGTGGCCGTGGGGATTGGCACCCTCAACTGTTTCCTGTTCACAGCCATTCCGGCGGCCGAGCGGGTCTGGCTGATCGTCAGCCGGCCGTTGTTCATCGCGTCAGGCGTATTCTACATTTTCGAAGATCTGCCAGGCTCGCTGGGCGATTTGCTTTGGTACAATCCGCTGCTGCACAGCGTCTGCGCGGTCCGGGCCGGGGCTTACGGGGAATATGACGCAACTTATGTGACGCCTTTGTACCCGCTGGGATTAGGACTTGGCGCGCTGACGCTGGGGCTGGTTCTGCTGCGAGGACGCGGCGCGGATCTGACACGAGGATGAGCGTCGCACGCCATCAGGTCGCTTTGGGGCCGCGAGCCCGTCCGGAGCCGCACGCCGCGATTCTGATGGGGCTGTGCGATGGCGGGCCGTGGATCGGCGCGCAGCTGGACAGTATCCGCGAGCAAAACCACACCAACTGGTCGCTGATGGTCAGCGACGACGGGTCGATCGATAACGGCGCGGCAGTGGTTGACCGGTTCGCCGATGGTTTCGCACCCGGAACGGTGAAGACGCGTGACGGCCCTGGTCGAGGGTTCGTGCGAAATTATCTGTCGATGCTTTCATCGGTTCCGCCGTCCGCCGAATGCGTCGTGTTCTGCGATCAGGATGACGTCTGGCTGCCCGATCGGCTGGCACGCGCCAGTGCGGTATTGGCGCAGATCCCAGTGGAGGTTCCGGCACTCTATCTGTCGACGACATGGATCACGTCGCAAGACCTGACACGCCAGGGTCGGTCGCGCCCGGTGCGGCGAGACCCGTGTTTCGCCAACGCTCTGGTGCAGTGCATTGGTGGTGGGAATACGATGGCAGTGAACCGGGCCGGGCAGCGGCTGTTGCGCGCGGCGGTTCCGGAAGGGTTGCTGGCCACCGGAGGTATTGGACCGGCCTCGCATGACTGGTGGATGTACCAAATGATCTCGGGCGCGGGCGGGCGGATCGTGGCGGACCCGAGGCCATCGGTACTCTATCGGCAACACGGTTGGAACCAGTCCGGCTCCAACCGTGGGGCACGGGCACTGGCCCGTCGCGCTTGGCAAGTTCTGCGCGGGGACGCGCGGCGGATGGTTGACCGAAATCTGGCAGCTTTGAACGCCTCGGCAGAGCGTTTGACCCCGTCGAATCGACGACTTCTGAGGCAGTTTGAAACGGCGCGGAACCTGCACATCGTCGCGCGTTTGTTTGCGTTCCGGCGCCTTGGGCTGCATCGCCAGACCCGGGCTGGTACACTTGTATTGTGGCTAGCTGGGTTGCTGAGGCTGATCTGAAGCCTCGGCGAACCGAGTTTGGTCGATTATCAGCTTGCACCGCTGCGCGTTCCCGGCTTCCTAGAGAGTAACGTCAAAGGGAGTGCGGACATGAGCGGCAGATTGAACGGCAAAACGGCCATCGTGACAGCAGCGGCGCAAGGCATCGGACGGCGCACGTCAGAGGTCTTCGCGGCGCAAGGCGCGCGGGTGATCGCGACCGATATCAACGAGGCGCTTCTGGGCGAACTCAGCGATGTTGCGGGCGTTGAGGCGGAACGCCTCGATGTCACGGACGCCAACGCGGTGGCGGATTTCACCGCCCGCCACGATGATGCCGACGTTTTGTTCAATTGCGCCGGGTTCGTTCATCACGGCTCGATCTTGGAGTGTTCGAACGACGACTGGGACTTCGCCTTCGATCTGAACGTGAAGGCGATGTTCCGGCTGATGAAGGCGGTGCTGCCGGGGATGCTGGAACGCGGGTCCGGGTCAATCATCAACATGTCGTCGGTCGCCTCGTCTCTGAAAGGCGTGCCGAACCGGTTTGCCTATTGTGCCAGTAAAGCTGCAGTGTTGGGGATGACGAAATCCGTCGCCGCCGATTACGTCACGCGCGGAATTCGTTGCAACGCGATCTGCCCCGGAACGGTCGACAGCCCCAGCCTGCATGATCGGCTTCGCGCCACAGGGGATTACGATCAGGCAATGAAAGACTTTATTGCGCGCCAGCCAATGGGACGCGTCGGCAAAACCGACGAGATTGCCGCGCTCGCGCTGTATCTTGCAAGTGACGAAAGCGCCTTCACGACCGGCCAGGGCCATATCGTCGATGGCGGCTGGGCGATGTGAGGAATTACGGCGCGAACAACACCTGAGTCAGCCTCGACGAAGCCTCGATCACCTTGTCTTTCATCTCCAGAAGCTTTGGCACCGGGATCCGCTGCACCGGGCCGTGAAAGGCAATGGCGGCCACGTAGCGGCCAGAGGTGTCGAGAACCGGCACAGCAATCGCCGTCATGCCTTCGATAAATTCCTCGCGGTCAAGCGCATAGCCCTGGCGCGCGATCTCGGCCAATTCGCCGAGCAACTTTTCAGGGTCGGTCATGGTGCTGATCGTCTTGCGGTCCAGCTGCATAACGTTGACCATGCGGTGTCGTTCGGACTTGGGCAGGCTGGCAAGATAGGTCTTGCCGCTGGCGGTGCAGTGAAACGGCACATGGGTCCCAACCGGAAGCTGGATGCGGAATGGCCAGTCGGTTTCGACGCGGTCCTGATAGGTCATCCCACGGTCTTCCGGGACCACAAAGTTCACCGTTTCGCCCACTTGCCCGGCCAGCGTCATCAGAACCTGATGGCGCGCGATATGCGCGGATGACGCACTCGTCACGCCGCTTGCCAGAAGCCGCATCCGGCGCCCCGGTCGCAACCCTTTCTTGCGATCATCGCGCGCCAGAAAGCCTTCCGCCAGAAGTGTCGCACACAATCGATGCACAGTTGGCTTGCTCAGGCCGATTTCGCGGCCCAGTTCGGCTGGCGTCACCGGACCCTGCATTCTGCCAATCGCTTCAAGGATCAGCAGCGTGCGCAAATTCGTCGGGATGCGTTCTTCCATCAAATCTCCAATTGGCATCATGGGAAATGTCTTGCGCGACTCAGCAAAGCGTGTTCCCGTTAAAAACGAGACTTTAAGTCTCATTAACTGACAAATCCACCCTAAACGGGGGAAATGAGTGGAATTTGACTTCGCAATCATCGGAGCAGGATCAGCCGGATGCGTGCTGGCGAACCGTTTGTCTGCGGACGGGCGGTATTCTGTGGCGGTGGTCGAGGCGGGCGGGCGCGACAGTTCTCCGTGGATCCACGTGCCGGTTGGCTACTTTAAGACCATGGGCAACCCGAAGACGGATTGGTGTTTCAAAACCGAACCCGATGCAGGTCTGAACGGTCGGTCGATCAATTATCCGCGCGGCAAGGTGCTGGGTGGGTCGAGTTCGATCAACGGGCTGTTGTATGTGCGCGGACAGCCGCAGGATTTCGACGGCTGGCGGCAGATGGGCAATCAAGGTTGGGGTTGGGACGATGTGCTGCCCTACTTCAAACGCTCCGAGAAGTGGGAGGCCAATGGCAGCGCCCTACGCGGCGCCGATGGTCCGCTGAGTGTGTCGTCAAAAAGCATTACACGCGAAGTCGTGGACAAGTGGTTAGAAGCGGCGGTGAACGCGGGCTATCCTGAAACCCCGGATTACAATGCCGAGGATCAGGAAGGCGTCAGCTATTTCCAGTTTACCGCGCGCAACGGGCGGCGCTGTTCCAGCGCAGTGGCCTATCTGCGTCCGGCTGAAAAGCGCAGCAATCTGACGGTCCTGACCAACACGGCCGTCACAGGATTGACGTTTGAGGGGAGTCGCGTCACCGGCCTGACGGCCAAGCAAGGCGATAAGGATGTCACGATCACGGCGCGGCGCGAAGTTATCCTGTCGGCAGGCGCATTGGCGTCACCACAATTGCTGATGGTTGCGGGGATTGGCGACGGCGATGCACTCAGGACGCACGGGATCCAGGTCCGCAAAGAACTGAAGGGCGTCGGGCAGAACTTGCAGGATCACTTGCAGGCCCGCCCGGTCTATAAATGCAACGTGGCCACGATCAACACCGAGATCGGCAGCCTGTTCAAACAGGCGCTGATTGGATTGCAGTACGCCGCGACCCGGACCGGTGCGATGACGATGGCCGCCAGCCTCGGCACCGGGTTCCTGAAAACCCGGCCCGATCTGGAAACCCCGGACATTCAGTTTCATATCCAACCCTGGTCGGCGGACAAACCTGCCGACGGGCCGCATAAGTTTTCTGCCTTCACGGCGTCGGTTTTGCAACTGCGTCCGGAAAGCGTTGGGCATATCGCACTGAAATCGGCGGACATGCGCGATGCCCCGGCGATCCATCCGAACTATCTGGCCACCAAGACCGATTGCGATACGCTGGTCGAGGGTATCCGCGTGGCGCGCCGGATTGCCCGCACCGCCCCACTGAACACCATTGTCACGGCGGAACATGGCCCCGGCGACCGGATTGGCGACGACGATTATGACGGGCTGCTGAACTGGGCCCGCGATACCTCGACCACGATTTACCACCCGACAGGCACCTGCAAGATGGGTCAGGACGAGATGGCCGTGGTCGATGAACGCCTGCGTGTGCGCGGCATCGATGGCTTGCGCGTCGCAGATGCCTCGATCATGCCGGTCATCACATCTGGCAATACTAATGCCCCCACCATCATGATCGGCGAGAAAGCCTCGGACATGATACTCGAGGATGCACGCGGATGATGGAACAGATTGCAGACTTCGGCCAGATTATCATCGCGGACCTGATTCTGTCGGGTGACAACGCGTTGATTATCGGCATGGCGGCGGCGGGGCTGAGCCCTGAACTGCGAAAGCGTGCGATTCTGTACGGGATGATTATCGCGGCTGTGTTGCGGATCATTTTTGCTGTGGTCGCCACCAAGCTGCTGGGCATTCCTGGTATTCTGTTCGTCGGCGGGTTGCTTTTGATCTGGGTCTGCTGGCGACTGTTCGTGGAAATTCGTGCAGGTGTCGATGAAGAGGCGCATGCCGCAATGGCCATGGCCGACAGCGACGGTGGCTATACTGGCCCGCCGCGGCGCACCATGGCCTCGGCACTGATTTCGATCACCATCGCGGATGTATCGATGTCGTTGGACAACGTGCTGGCAGTGGCGGCAATTGCCGATGGCGACACGCAGATGCTGGTCTTCGGTCTGGGTCTGGCGATCCTGCTGATGGCGTTTGCTGCAACACTGATCATGAAACTTCTGACGAAGTATCCGTGGATTTCATGGCTTGGGTTGATCGTGCTGATCTACGTCGCCGGAGAGATGCTGTTCCGCGGCGTATTCGACATAAACCACGGCGTCGGACCGATGCTTGGCCTGATCGAGGGGATGGAACTCGGCAAAGGCCACTAAGAAATTCTTGGTCGCCCCTAGCGGGGCAACCTTGATGCAAGACCCGCGATACGCGCCGCTTGATGCCTTCATGGCGGCGTAGGGGAGAACGAAACCAGAAGGCAAAATAGGGAGTTGAACTATGTTCAATCTTAGAACTGTGGCGACGGGCGCTGTTGCGCTTTCGCTCATGGCAGGCTCTGCGATGGCTGAAAAAGTGCTTCGCATTCAGTCTGTTCTGCCGGCAACGGCGGACGAAGTCTTCATGCTGAACGAATTCGGCAAGGACGTTGCGGCCCTGACGGATGGATCGCTTACAATCGAAGTCCTGCCAGCAGGTGCTATCGTTGGGCCGCGCGACATCATGGACGCGGTTGACGCCGGCCTTGTTGAAGGTGGTTTTGCATGGACCCACTATTGGGGCGGCAAGCATGTCGCTGCTAACCTGTTCGGTGCACCTGTTGCCGGTGCCGGCGTTGGCCTCGACAACATCGCGTTCCTAAGCTGGTTCCAGTATGGCGGCGGCAAAGAGCTGTATGATCGCCTGTGGGACGAAATGGGCGTAAACGTGAAAGGCTTCATGCTGCAGCCGGTTGGCCCGGAAGCCCTCGGCTGGTTCCCCAAGCCAATTGAATCCATGGACGACTTCCGCCAAATGCGTTTCCGCGCTCCTCCGGGTATGGTTGGTGCAGCCTATGCTGACATCGGCGTTCCGGCCGTGGCTATGGGCGGCGGTGACATCCTGCCGGCACTGGAAAAAGGCACTATCGACGCAGCCGAATGGTGCTGCCCGAAGCCTGACTCGGTGTTCGGTTTCCAGAAAGTGCTCAAGCACTACTACCTGCAAGGTCTGCACCAGGTTGTTGTGAACGCCGACATGTATGTGAACGGTGATTTCTACGACGGTCTGACTGACCTCGAGAAGAAGGCTCTGGAAGTTGCTGCGAACGCATCGCTCTCCAAGTCCATGTCCTATCGTATCTTTGAGAACGGTAAGGCGCTGAAGGATCTGACGGACAACCACGGTGTTATCCTGGAAGACACCCCGGCGGACTACTTCACCGAGTACATGGCGGCTGCACGGAACGCGCTGCAGGCTGCTGCGGACGAGAACGAGTTCTTTGCAGAAGTGTGGCAGTCCCAAAAGGATTTCGCGGACGTCGCGGTCCCATTCTGGGCAGGTGCGCAGGCTTCGAACGCAAGTCTGGGAAGAGCCCACGCAGACACGCTCAAGTAATTTGAGATCAGAGCGGGTCCCTTCGGGGGCCCGTTCGTTCTGTTTTTCCAAGCGTCACGCGCGGGTGACGGGCGGGCGTTTCGAAAAACAGAACGTGGGTAACAGATCCACGTCCACGGGAGGGATCGTGACATGGCAGACGAACCGAATCCAGAAGACCTGGAGATTGCGGACGAGCTGATCGCAGAGCGCCGCGCCGAGGCCCCCGGTCAAACACCAGAAGACATGACGGCCTGGCAGCGCCCGATCACGGCAGTCATTGACGTGATAAACTATCGCGCGGGCCAGATCATTGCCCTGTTGATGGTGCCGCTGATCTTCGTGGTGGTGTTCGAGGTCATCTCGCGCAACTCGTTCTCTATTCTGGCCAATGCGGGATTCGAAGAGTTCGCGCGCTCGCTAGGTCTTGGTCCCACGCTTTGGGTCTATGACACCAGCCGAATGATTGCGGGCGTGCTGTTTATGGCGGCTGCCGGTTACGGCCTGATGCGCGGAGTCCATATCCGGGCCGACTTCCTGTACCGAAGTTGGTCAAACAAGACGCAAGCGACGGTGGATGCCTCGCTTTACCTGCTGTTCTTCATCCCTTCGATGATCTTCTTTACCGTGGTGGCGGCTGAATTCTGGTGGCTCGCCTATTCCCGAAGTGAAACGATGGCGATCGACAGTGCCTGGGGGCCGCTTCTGTGGCCCGCGCGCACGGCGATGCCGGTGGGCGGATTGCTGTTGCTGCTGCAGGGCATCCCCGAGATTTTTCGCGCCTTCCACAAGATGGGCAAAGAGCGCGAGCGCCTGTTTGTCCGCGCCCTGCCGTTCTACGTGATCGGGCTGACCTGGCTGGTTCTGGCGATCTTTGCGCCCAATGTGGTGCCGGGCGGCGAATGGTTCACCAACGCCATGAAAGCGCCGGCGGGCCTCGACAAGCCGACAATCGGTTTGATCATGCTGGGGGCGATGCTGTTCGTGATCTTCATCGGCTTCCCGATTTCCTTCACGCTGATCTTCCTGAGCTTCGTGTTCGGCATCTGGGGCGTGAACTTCAAGCTGACCACACTGCTGATGACGCTGAACACCAACTCTACCATGCTGAACGATCAGCTGATGGCGGTGCCGTTGTTCGTGCTGATGGGCATCGTGATGGAGGCCGCCGGACTGATGGAACGGCTGTTCGCTTCGATCCAGATGATCATGGCGCGGGTGCGCGGGGCGCTGTTCATCGCGGTTCTGATCGTTTCGACCATCTTTGCCGCAGCGACCGGGATAGTTGGCGCTTCGGTAACACTGCTAGGCATTATGGCAGGTGCCACGATGAGTCGGTCGGGCTATGACGTGCGACTTGCCGCAGGAACCATTACCGCGGGGGGTACACTGGGCATTCTGATCCCACCGTCGATCATGTTGATCGTCATGGGGCCGGTGCTGGAAGTCTCGACACTTGACCTGTTCCGAGGGGCGTTTATCCCCGGCGCAATTCTGGCGTCGCTCTATCTGCTCTACACCTTGGGTCGCTGTTGGATCAATCCAAGCCTGGGGCCGATTCTAGCCGATGAGGACCAACCGGAAACGTCGAATTTCTACGGGGCCGAAGTCGCGTTGATCTGCCTCGGCGTCCTGACCGTTTGCCGCGTCTTTGGCCTGGGTCTGGGTGGAACATTTGGCGGTGTTGTCCCCTTTGGTGGGCTGATCGTTTTGGCCATAACACTGTTCGTGGCATACACTGCGTACCGGAAACTCAACGTTCTGCGGACCGTTCTTCCCATCGCAGTTCTGTTTCACCTTTACCTGAGCCTTGCCGGCGGTGTGTCGATCTGGGGGATGGTCTTTAGCGCCTTTATCCTTCTGCTGGCTTATCTGGGGCGTCCGATCTACAGCAGGGAAGCCGACGGAGGCTTTTACTTCTCCGACCTTTGGAATGAGTTTTTCGCCGGGCTTATGCCACCGACGATCCTGATCTCCTTCGCGCTGGGCTCGATCCTGCTGGGTTTCGCGACACCGGCGGAAGCGGCGGCCATGGGGGCCTTTGGCTCGATCCTGCTGTCGCTCGCCTATCGCAAGTTCACCATCCCAGGCTTCTTTGACAGCTTGATCAAAGCGCTGGAGATCACGGTTCTGATCATGTTCCTCGTCGCTGCGTCGAACTTCTTTGGCGCGCAATTCAGCGCCCTCGGAACGCCGAAAATGATGACCGAGCTGCTGTTGGGGCTGGAGATGTCGCCCTACCTGATCCTGCTCATGGTGATGGCGCTGATCTTCCTGCTTGGATGGCCGCTGGAATGGGTGCCGATCGTGCTGATCGTTGTGCCGATCCTGCTGCCCACAGTTGAGGCCTTGGATATCCACGGTCTGAGCCGCTACGACCTCATGGTCTGGTTCGGGATCCTGGTGGCGGTCAACTTGCAGACTGCGTGGCTCAGCCCGCCGGTGGCGCTTTCAGCCTACTTCCTGAAGGGGGTGGTGCCAGATTGGGACCTGAAAGATATCTACCTTGGCATGATGCAGTTCATGCTGGTGCAGCTCCTTGGATTGGCGCTGTTGTTCATATTCCCGCAGCTGGTGCTGTGGTTGCCCAGAGTACTTGCCGGAGGATAAAATGGCTCGTGAATACCTAAAGAAGGCCGTCAAAACGGCCTCGACCGACGCAGGTGACGTGCGCGCGACGGTCCAGAAAATCCTTGGCGATATCGAGGCGGGCGGGGACGCGGCAGCGCGCGAGTACGCGGACAAATTCGACAAGTATCAGGGCAACCTGATCCTGACGGCTGACGAGGTTGCCGAGGCCACCGCCAAGGTACCTCAGCGGCTGCGCGACGACATTCGGTTTGCCCATGACAATGTCCGCCGCTTTGCCGAGGTGCAGAAATCGACCCTGAAAGAGGTCGAGCTGGAAATCGTGCCCGGCCTGATCGCAGGGCAGAAGTCGATCCCGGTGCGTGCCGCGGGTTGTTACGTGCCGGGCGGGCGCTACAGCCATATCGCCAGCGCCATCATGACTGTGACGACGGCGAAGGTGGCGGGTTGCGCGAATATCGTCGCCTGCTCTCCGCCGCGACCGGATACCGGGATTGCGCCTGCGATTGTCTACGCTGCCGACCTCTGCGGAGCGGATCAGATTCTCGCCATGGGCGGTGTGCAGGGCGTTGCCGCAATGACCTTCGGTTTGTTCGGCCTGCCGAAAGCTGACATTCTGGTCGGCCCTGGCAACCAGTTCGTGGCCGAGGCGAAACGCATCCTGTTCGGTCGCGTTGGCATCGACATGATCGCCGGACCCACGGACAGTTTGATCCTGGCTGACAGTTCTGCCGATCCGGAGATTGTCGCCTGGGATTTGGTGGGTCAGGCCGAACATGGCTATAACTCGCCTGTCTGGCTGGTCACTGATGACCGTGCACTGGCCGAAAAAGTCATGAAGCTGGTGCCGGGCTACATTGACACGCTGCCCGAAACCAACCGTGACAATGCGACAGCGGCCTGGCGCGACTATGCCGAAGTGATCGTCTGCGCCGACCGTGAAGAGATGGCAGCGACGTCGGACGACTATGCGCCAGAGCACCTGACGGTTCAGGCTGGGGACCTCGATTGGTGGTTGAACCGGCTGCAGTGCTATGGCTCGCTGTTCCTTGGCGAAGAAACGACCGTGGCCTTCGGAGACAAGGCATCGGGGACGAACCATGTGCTGCCAACGTCGGGCTCAGCCAAATACACCGGCGGCCTCAGCGTGCATAAGTACATGAAGATCGTCACATGGCAGCGCGCCACGCGCGAAGGGGCGAAACCGGTGGCCGAAGCGACGGCGCGGATTTCCCGGCTGGAAGGGATGGAAGGTCACGCCCGTACGGCAGACGTGCGGCTGGCGAAATACTTCCCCGACGAGGAATTTGATCTTTCTGGCAGTTACTAGGCATGTCCAGCCTGTTCGATCTCTCCGGCAAGGTGGCCCTGGTCACCGGGGCCAGCGGCGGCCTTGGCCGTCACGCGGCGACCGTCCTGGCGCGCGCCGGAGCGCGGGTTGTCGGCGTGGCGCGGCGGCAGGATCAACTGGACGACTGGGCAAAGGGTCTGGACGGGGCCGAAACCGTTGCCGCCGACTTGTCGGACACCGATCAACTGCCATCCGTTTTGCAGACGGTTCGCCGTCGCATTGCCGACCCTGATATTCTGGTGAATGCCGCTGGCATCAATACCCGCAGCCCTGCGGACACAATCACGCTGGACGACTGGAATCTGACCCTCGCGCTGAACCTGTCGACGCCGTTCTTTCTGGCGCAGGGCCTAATGCCCGCAATGAAGAAAAAGGGCTGGGGACGTATCGTCAATTTCGCCTCGCTACAATCGCGCCGCGCGTTCCGGAACGGAATTTCTTATGGCGCGAGCAAAGGCGGTGTGGAACAAATGACGCGGGCGATGGCCGAGGCATGGTCGCCCTCAGGAATCAATGCCAACGCCATTGCGCCGGGGTTCTTTGAGACTGAGCTGACCGCGCCGGTCTTTGCAGACGCCCAAGTTTCGGCGCATCATGCGGCCCAGACATGCATCGGGCGCAATGGGCTGGCAGATGATCTCGACGGGCCTTTGCTGTTTCTCTGCTCGGAGGCTTCGCGTTATGTCACTGGGCAGGTTCTGTTTGTCGATGGGGGGTATACCGCGAAATGAAGGCTCTGGTTCTGACAGATACCAAAGTTCTGACCTACAAGGACGCGCCCGACGCGTTGGCGGGCGAAGGTGAGGTGCTGGTCCGCATCGCCCATTCAGGCATCTGCGGATCGGACATGCACGCCTTTCTGGGGCACGATGCGCGTCGACCCACGCCACTGATCCTTGGGCACGAGGCGTCCGGCACCATCGAGGGCGGACCACGCGACGGGGAGCGGGTGACGATCAATCCGCAGGTCTCTTGCGGCACTTGCAGGGATTGCACATCGGGTCGCACCAATATCTGCGCGACGCGGCAGATCATATCGATCCCGCCGCGCGAAGGGGCGTTCGCCGAACTGGTGGCGATCCCGGAAACTCACGTCGTCGAGGTGCCGGAGGGCGTCTCGCTGCGCGCGGCCGCGTTGACCGAGCCGCTGGCCTGTGGTTGGCATGGCGTGCGGCTGGGGCTGACTGCTCTGCCTGAAGCACGTGGAGACATCCGCGCGCTGGTTCTCGGCGGCGGGGCCATCGGCGTCGGTGCGGCGCTGGCGCTGCGCGCGCAGGGTGTAACACAGATCGAGGTGGTCGAACCGAACCCGATCCGCGCCGAGCGACTGACAGCGCATCCCGAGTTCTCGACCACCGGAGAAGCCACGACACCGGGCAGCTATGAGCTGGTTATCGACGCGGTCGGATATGCGGCCACGCGTGCGGCGGCGAGTACGGCTGCGCGCCAAGGTGGGTTCATCGTGCATATTGGCCTGGGCGAAGACACGGGCGGCCTCGATATCCGTCGCATGACGCTTCAGGAGATCGGCTTTACCGGCACCTATGCCTATACCTTCCAGGACTTCAAAGACACCGCGCAGGCTATCTTTGAAGGACAGTTTGGCGCGCTCGACTGGGTCGAGGTCCGCGCCTTGGCTGACGGTCAATCCGCATTCGACGACATCCGCAACGGCCGCGTTGCGGCCCCGAAAATCATACTTGAACCCTGAATCTTAAGGAGGGACCGTCTTGTCGGTCAGTCAGAAAATCGTCGCCGATCTGGTGGCAAACAACATCGAATTCATCACCACGGTGCCCTGCAAGCAGCTGGCAGGCGTGATTGATGAGGTTGAGGCGAGCCCCGCCATCCACCACATCCCCGCCAACAAAGAAGATGAGGGCATCGGCCTGTGTGCCGGGGCCTGGATGGGTGGCAAACGCCCCGCCATCATCATGCAGAACACAGCCATCGGCGTGGTGGTCAACACGCTGGTCACCCTGACGCAGTTTTATCGAATGCCGCTGCCGATGCTGATTTCCTATCGCGGAGAGCTGCGCGAGCCGGTGGCCTGTCAGGTCGAAATGGCGGTGCACACCAAAGCGCTGCTGAACCAGCTGCATATCCCGACCTATCACTTCCACAAGGAAGCAGACGCGGCAGAACTCGACGCGATCCTGAAATACACCTTCATGTGTAACAAACCTGTGGCGATCCTGACGGATGCGTCCTTCTGGGGAGGCTACGGAGACCAATGATCCGCTCTGACGTATTGCGCGACATCGCGCCCATCATCCGTGACCATCTGGTCGTCTGCAACATCGGTCTGCCGTCGCAGGAATTACATCTGATCGATGACCAGCCGAGTAATTTCTACATGCTGGGAACCATGGGGTTATCGTCTTCGATCGGCCTTGGCGTTGCTTTGGCGCAGGATAAGAAAGTGATCTCGATCGACGGCGACGGCTCAGTCCTGACCAATTTCGGCACCTTGCCGACAATTGCCAACAATGTCGCCGACAACTTCATCCTGCTGATCATCGACAACGGCAGCTATGGTTCAACCGGCGATCAGCCGACCTATGCCGGGATGAAGACCTCCCTGACCGCCGTGGCGAAAGCTTGCGGGTGCGAGAACGTGGTGGAGTGCCAGGCCGAGGATACAGGCAGGGTGCTGCAAGAGGCGCTTGATGGGAACAAGATGACCATCATCGTCTGCAAATGCGAAAGCGGTAACATCAAGGTGCCGGTCATCACTATGGATCCAGTGGTGATCCGGGATCGGTTCATGAAGACGGCTGCGGGATAAGGCGCAAGCCGGGCGGGGTGCCACCGGCATTTGAATCATGTTAATGGTGCCTTCGTCCCAACCGGCGGAGGCACCTCATGATATTCCGGCAACTTTTCGACAAGACCTCCAGCACTTATACCTACCTGATGGCCAGCCGTGCAGGCGGCGAGGCGCTGTTGATCGACCCGGTGTTCGAGAATACCTCCAGATACCTGAAATTGCTGGAGGAACTCGACCTCAAGCTGGTCAAGGTCGTCGACACCCACATACATGCGGATCACGTCAGCGCCATGGGCGCGCTGCGCGACGCGACGCGCTGCGTCACGGTAATGGGCGAGCAATCGCCCGCCGAGGTCGTTTCGATGCGGGTGGCGGACAACGACAAACTGACCATTGAGGGGTTGAGCCTGACCGCGCTGCACACACCGGGGCACACCTCGGAGAGCTACAGTTTCCTGATGGATGACCGGGTGTTTACCGGCGACACCCTGTTGATCCGGGGCACCGGGCGGACGGATTTCCAGAACGGTGATCCTTACGATCAATATCACTCGCTGTTCGAGCGCCTTCTGAAACTGCCCGCACAGACGATGGTCTATCCGGGGCATGACTATAAGGGCGATACGGTCAGCACGGTGGGCGAGGAGAAGGCGTTCAATCCGCGGCTTCAGGTGAAATCAGCCGATGAATACGCCGAGATCATGAATAACCTGAACCTGGCCAATCCGGCGATGATGGATGTCGCCGTTCCGGAAAATATCAAGCAGGGACTGATGTTGTCGGCGCAGCACCGGGTTCCGGCGGTGGAAGTAGAGACGCTGTTGGCCGAATGGCCGGGCGTCGACGGCCATCTGGTCGATATTCGCGAAGAAGGGGAACGCCAGCGTCACGGCGCAATTCCGGGTTCGATCCATGCGCCCTACGGGCGCTTCGATCAGTATTGCTGCGCCTCGGGCCCACTGGCCGGGCTGGCGCGCTCCAGCCGGATATTGCTCTATTGCGCTGTCGGCGAGAGATCGACACTGGCCGTTGAAATCGCCGGTGAATTGGGGTTGAAGAATGTCGCTCATCTGCCCGGCGGCTTCACCGCCTGGGCGCAGGCGGGCGGCGCTGTTGAGCAGGTTGGCTGAGGTCGTAGCCGGAGGTTTCCCTTGATTTTCGACAATACGCTCGGCCAGTCGTGCCGCAATGAAGTGCTGCGCAATCCACTGGCAGATGCGGCGGCACCGTATGGAACCGCGCAGGCGGCGATTCTGAACGACGCCGCATTTGACGAGGCGCGCGCGACGATTAGCGGTTGGGAGGGATATGCACCGACCTCGCTGTGGCCATTGAACGCAACGGCAAAGGACGCCGGGGTTGCGGCAATCCATTACAAGGACGAAAGCACCCGATTCGGTCTGGGTAGTTTCAAGGCGCTGGGTGGGGCTTACGCGGTAGATCGGTTGTTGAAACGCGAAGGGCGACCAGCCGCTGAGATCACCGTTTGCTGTGCCACCGACGGCAACCACGGGCGATCCGTCGCCTGGGGTGCGCGCACCTTCGGGGCAGCATGCGTGATCTTCATCCATGCGGGCGTCAGTGAGGCGCGCAAGGCGGCGATTGAGGCCTATGGCGCAACTGTCATCCGCACGCCAGGCAACTACGATGACAGCGTCAGAATCGCGCAGGAGCAGGCGGCTGGGAATGGCTGGTTCGTGGTCTCGGACACCTCGTATCCCGGCTACACCGAGGTCCCAAAAGATGTGATGCAGGGTTATGAGGTGATGGCAGCCGAAGCGCTCGATGCCTTGACCGAGCCGCCAACACATATCTTTCTGCAAACCGGAGTCGGTGGAATGGCCGCCGCAGTTGCCGCCTTCGCGAAGCGGCGGTTTGGGGCGGACCGCCCGCAAATCGTGCTGGCAGACCCTGCGAATTCGGCCTGCTGGGTTGAGAGCCTGCGGGCCGGCGAACCCAGGGCGATACACGGCGACCTCGACACGCTGATGGCCGGGTTGGCCTGCGGCGAGGTTTCTCTATTGGCGTGGGAGATTCTGCGCGAGACTGCGGATGCCGTGGTCTCGGTTGAGGACGCCGATGCGACGGCGCTGATGCGGGCCTTAGCGCGACCCGAAAACGGGGGCATCGTTGCGGGTGAGTCGGCGGTAGCGGGGCTTGCAGCCGCGCTGGCAACGGTTGCCCATGATCCCGCGCGTGCGGCGTTGGGGCTGACCAAGGACTCTCGAATTCTGGTGTTCGGGACCGAGGGTGATACGGATGCTGCTCTGTATCAGGAGATCGTTGGGCAGTCAGGCGCGCAGGTGATCGCTGCGCGCTGACCCTCAAATGTCGATGGCTGTGGCCAGCTTGTCGACAAGTTCGTCGATTTGGGCATCCTCAATAATGAATGGTGGGGCGAGGAGGACGTGATCGCCGGTTTTGCCGTCGATGGTCCCGCTCATCGGATAGCAGATCATCCCGGCCTCGAACGCGCGGGTTTTCACCGCCGCCGCGATTTTGCGGGCCGGATCGAAGGGGGTCTTGGCATCGCGGTCAGCGACAAGCTCGACACCCCAGAACAGTCCGCGCCCACGGATATCGCCGACATGGGGGTGCTGTCCAAAGCGGGCGCGCAGCGCATCCTCAAGCTTTGCACCTTGCGCGTTCACCCGTTCAATCAGCCCGCGTTCCAGAATTGCCGAGACCACAGCGACGCCTGCGGCCGCAGCCGTCGGATGGGCCTGATACGTGTGGCCGTGCTGAAAAAACCCGCTGCCGGCGCTGATGGCGTCATAGATCTGGGCACTGCAGAGCATGGCTCCGATGGGCTGATAGCCACCACCTAAGCCTTTGGCGATGCACACGATATCCGGAGCGACACCATCCTGTTCGCAGGCGAACAGCGACCCGGTGCGCCCCATGCCGCACATCACCTCATCCAAAATCAGAAGTATGCCGTACTGATCGCAGATCTCGCGGGTACGTTTGAAATAGCCGGGAGCGGCGACCACTGCGCCCGTTGTTGCCCCGACGACCGGTTCGGCAATGAACGCCATGACGGTGTCCGGGCCGAGGCGCAGCAATTCCTCCTCCAACGCATTTGCGGCGCGCAATCCGTAGTCTTCAGGTGATTCATCCTCGCGGCGCAGACGATACTCGTAGCAGGGATCGATGTGGCTGACATCGATCAGCAGCGGACCGAATTGGGCACGCCGCCATTCGTTTCCTCCGGCCGATAGCGCGCCGATGGTGTTGCCGTGATAGCTCTGCTTGCGCGCGATCAGGCGCCCCCGGTTCGGTTGGCCTTTCTCAACGAAATACTGACGCGCAAGCTTGATCGCGGCCTCGGTCGCCTCCGAGCCGCCGGACACCAGATAGACCCGGTCGATGTCTTTGGGGGCATTGGCAATCAGCAGGTCGGCCAGCGACTCGGCCGGTTCGGACGTAAAAAACCCGGTATGGGCGTAGGCCAGCTGGTCTAGCTGTGCCTTGACCGAGTCAATAACCGCGCGGTCGCCGTGGCCAAGGCAGGATACGGCCGCGCCGCCTGACGCATCCAGGTAGTGCTTGCCCGACGCATCGGTCAGGTAGCAGCCCTGCCCGGACACCGCGACAGGCGGAAGTGATTTCGTGTGGCGCGGGAAGATATGCGACATGGCCGGTATCCTTTCGGGTCAGGCAGCGCCCGGAATTTGCACCCGGCGTCCGCCTTGCTGGAAGTCATAGAGAGACAGCGGCCAGTTTGTTCCGGGCCAGCGGACATCCATCTGGCGCTTTCGCGGCCGGTAGACGGCAGTGTAGAGGGTGCCGAAACCAGCCTCGAACGCTGTGGAATAAAGCGGAGGTTTCAGGAAGGCACCGATGAATTTCTCCTCAGGGTCCCGGTGCAGCGTGAGGCGTTGGAGCAGGAACCGTTCACGTTCGACTGTTGCAGTGAACCGCGCATGGCTGACCCATTCGACGCTGTCCTGATGGTTAGTCGCCACTGCCGCGTGAGTGATTTTCGTCGGCCTGTCCGGGGCCATCATCGCGGTCAGGTAATTGCGGCGCTTGTCCAGCACGGTGACGTTGTAACTCATGTGGGTCGGCACGCGGGCCAGTACCGCGCCCGCCTGTTCGGCGGTGTCACAGGTTTGCAGGACATAACGCAGGATCAGCGGCACGCCAAAGCCGTCCCCGACAACGCGACGGCCACCGAAGGTCAGCGAGATGGCGAGGCC
The DNA here is from genome assembly GCA_943787785.1 of uncultured Paracoccaceae bacterium. Taxonomy (GTDB): domain Bacteria; phylum Pseudomonadota; class Alphaproteobacteria; order Rhodobacterales; family Rhodobacteraceae; genus WLWX01. The sequence continues at coordinate 159,886 of CALSNT010000020.1, forward strand.
TGCGTCGTTCATCCCATCAACCAGCCCCCAGAGGCCATCACTTGTGCCCATCACCTTCCGGCCCCGCCAGCCGGTATGCAGGATCAGGCTGTCGAAGGCGTTTGGGGCGTAGTCATAGTTGCGGACCAGCACCGGTTCCCTGCCCGGCCAGATCGCCTGACTGCACCCGGACAGGTAGGGCGGCGGGCAATAGAAGCTGAGGAACCTTGCCGCCAGATCACTGCCCCCGGCCTTTTCACAGAGTTCGTCGTATAGCGGGACGAGTTCGGGCATATGGGTCTGCAAAGCCCGGCGACCTTCAAGATAAGTGGGGCGGGCAGGCTCACCCTCGCCCAGCCACCAACGTTTATAGTCGGGCCAATATTCCTGAAACAGCCCGGCCCAAACTGGGCCAGGCTGCTCCTCGGAAATGGCGCGCCACATCATTTGTTCGATCCGCCAGCTACATTATCTTGAATGCAGGATCGGCAAGCGCCGGTCCGGCCTGAACCGACGGCAACGGCTTTCCGGACACCGATTGCTTGATGCCGTGAATCCATTTCTTAGCCCGTTCATTCAATTGGAAGCTCTTGGTCATCGATCGGCCACGCGTCACAAGAATCCCGATATCGGCCCCTTCGTAACGATAATCTCCCGGCTGCAGAATGCGCAGGAAGAACGCCTCGTTCTCGCTTTCCACCGCGCGGCGGTGGTAGTCGAAGCGGTCAAAAACAACGCGTCCGTCTTCCAGCATCTTGTAAATGCCGGTTTCCGGCACATCGGTGCAGATATCGAACGCTGTCATCAGTATGCTTGATCACCATCTGCGACCAGCTGTCGATCATCGAGGGGTCGGCCCAACGGTTATTCAATTCGGTCGTATCCAGACTAGAATTTCTTTTTCGAGAATTCCAGCAAGTGGAACAGGAACAGCGGCGCGTCGGCGTGGGCGAAAGCCGCGTGATTGGTCATTGACGAACAGCCGGTAATCCGCGGGTTCAATTCACCCAACCAAAGATCTCGCAGGTCTTTCTTGTCGATCAGGAAGTCCAGTTCGAAATAACCGCGATAACCTTCCTTGCGCAGCTGCTCGCCGAACTTGAATGTCAGTTCGCGGGCCCGTTGGCGCACCTTAGGTGGGAAAGCGGTCGAAAGGATTTCGTTACCGCACCAGCCGCCGCGATAGGGCGTCAGTTCCTTGAAGCCGACCAAGTTCGGTCATAAGCGGGCCAACGATAGTGCCTTCCTTGGTCGCGCAGGCTTCGATTGCCGAACCACGGCAATCAATGCGCTTCATGATCTTGATTTCGCCCTCTCCGATAATCTCGTGTTCATGCCGGCGGAAATCGGCCTCGGACTTGATGAAAAAGGTGGTGTGGCCGCTATCGCCGTAAGCGGATTGCAGCACCAAGTCATGTCCAATTCCGGCTTTTTCGCAGGTTTTCCGCAGATCTTCGTAGGATTTCACCTCGGGCAGGACATTCGGCACCGATGGCACGCCCGGCCTTGTTGCCGATGCGTACCGTCTCGATCTTGTTGTCCATCGACTGTGCGCAGTTTTGCCTTTGGGAACCAGACGTCGGCACCGAGCTCCTTCGACAGACGTTCGGTTTCCTCGTCGAACATCAGGAAGACGAATTTCGGCTTTCCGCCGCGCCGCTTTACGAAGTCAATGACCTCTTTGTGCTGCAACAGGTAATTGTTGATATCCTCGATCGACTGGAACTCGGCATGCGGCTGCTCCGAGGGGCAGAACACGTTCGGGTGCTTACCGCCGTAGCAGTCGATATAGCAGATGTATTTAAAGTTCTCGCACCCACTCGTCCAGGCCGAGCAGATTGAAGTTGGTAGCGGAAATGAAATAGATCGGGTCTTCGTTCCGTGAAAGAACCGACGGATCTCCGAGATGTTCTTGAGAACTGTCTGTCATATTTCACTCCCTCTTTTGTTATCGGTTTTTTTGTTTTGTGCCGTCATGTTTTTCGCAAGTTCTGGTGTAAACACGCGCAAGCCCAGATCGGCGCGGTAACCGTGAATCTCGCTCACATCGAGCGCGACGCATGAATGCAAGGATTTCCGGGCTGATGACCTGTCCCGGCACCAGATCGGGAAGCCCGGCGGATAGGGAATAATGAATGAGGCCGAGACAACCTCGCCCGCTCTCCATCGCGCTTTCAGCGATCCTCAGCTCCAGATAATCGCAATTCTTTTCATCATAGCTAGTGAAGAACGCGGTACGAATGTCACCTTCGGCGTGACGTCGTCCGGTCGGAACGCGTCGTGGAACCGACTGAAAGTCAGGCAATGGCGGCAGAGTCTTCCATCAGGTTCTTGACTCGACTGTTCGAAAGCCTTCCGCTCCATTTTGGACGCATCATCCAGCAGTCATCCAGATCGCGTGCGATCTTCAACCAAGACCTCAATCAGATAGGCGACAGACGACCGGGTGGTGCCGATATTGGTCATGAACAGCACTGTGTTGCGCGACGTCTTGTTGATTTGGATGCCGTATTTGTCCATCAGGATCTCGGTCTTGAACGTGTCGCCGTCCCATCCGGTGCCGCCCACGGCCAGCGGTGACGCGGGTGGCATCCAGCACGAATTCGTCCTTTTCCCAGCAGTCCCAGATATCGGTCCAGCCCTGCTCGGGATCATAGTAGCTCGTCACCCCGCTTTCGCGATGCTCCTCGGGGATCATGTCGCCCGCGGTCAGCACCTTGAAGTATTTCTGCAGCAGCGGGTGGGTCGAATCGCGCGGCGCATCGACATGGCGGCCTCGACCTGGCGCTGCACGAACTCGAAACCCTCCAGTTCCACCTGCCGGCGGCCAACATCCAGGAGGCAATGATCTGGTAGTTCGGCGAGGTCGAGGTGTGGGTCATGTAGGCTTCGTGGAAGCCTGCTCGACCTCGCCCTTGAAGTCCTGATCGTTGCACGTGGATCATCGAGCCCTGGCGCAAGCGACGTCAGCGTCTTGTGGGTCGATTGGGTGCAGTAAACCGCGACACGCGCGTTCGGTGGCGGGATCAGACGCGTGTTCAGCAGGTTCTCGTCATCGGCGCCTTCAAGCTCTTCTGCTGCGCCTCATAGGCTGCGCGTGGGCGTCGCTTTTAAGCGTTCGCGCAGCACGTTGGCTGCGTTCATCGCGGTGCGTTGGCGATAGGTCGGGCCGAACCGCGCGAAGGCGAACCAGGCTTCATCCCAAAGGAAAACCAGGTCCGGCTTGATCGCCAGGCACTCCTCCATCACCCGCTCGACGTTGTAGACGATGCCGTCGAAGGTGCAGTTCGTCAGCAGCAGCATGCGCACACGGTCAAGCTTTCCGGCGGCCTTCAGCTTCAGCAACTGATGCTTGATCTCGCGCAGCGGCACCGCGCCATACATCGAGTATTCGTTCAGCGGATAGCTGTCGAGATAGACAACCTGGCCCCGGCCAGCACCATGCCGTAGTGGTGCGATTTGTGGCAATCGCGGTCGACCAGAACGATGTCGCCGGGGCGCACCAGCGCCTGCACCACGATCTTGTTGCAGGTCGAGGTGCCGTTGGTGGCAAAGAACGTCTGCTTGGACGCCAAACGCCCGGCTGGCCAGTTCCTGCGCCTCTTGATCGGACCGTGCGGTTCCAGCAGGCTGTCGAGGCCGCCAGAGGTGGCCGAGGTTTCAGCCAGAAAGATGTTGGGCCCGTAGAACGCGCCCATATCCTGGATCCAATGGACCGGTGATCGACTTGCCACGGCTGATCGGCATCGCGTGAAACACACCGGTCGGCTGCTTGGAATATTCGACAAGGGCGGTAAAGAACGGCGTCTTGATTTCGCGCCTGACCCACGGAGAATGTTGAGGTGCAGTTCCATGAAATCTTCCTGATTGTAGAAACACGCGGCACAATCCCCAGATCATGACCCTGCGATTTCCTCGACCGAGCGATCGGTCACAAGGTAGGCGTCCAACTCGGGGCGCACGCGCGCAATCAGGCGGCACAGTTCGGGGCCGTAGTTCTCGGGCAGAAGTGCCTCGAATCTCATCCTGCCGCCGCCCGGTTCAGATATTTGTGTCAGGATTTCTGATCGGTCTTGGACTTCAGTGTCAGACCGGGACGCACCACAACTGCCTGAATGTTATGGTTGAACAGAACGGCAATCAGAGCGTCTTCCAGGCTGGGCACAACGACAGCTTCATAGGGAACGGATCTTCCGGGCGGCGCATCCGCGCGACGTTGGATTGCGCAGCCAGCGTTCCTGATGTTCGTTCACATCATCGACGATCAACACCTCGAAATAGGGTTTCGTACAGTCGCGCGCGCGTCCGGCGACAGCAGCGCTTCGTCTTCATGCTCTTCGTCGTCACAGAGTCACGCTCAAGCGGGATCGTACGGCGACGATAAGCCCCGGTGGTCAGCGCCCGCGTGATCGCCTTCACTGAAAACGCCAAGTCGTCGTATTTCTTCGTGCTCAAACTGGCGGCGCATGTGGTCGAACGCCGCCATGCCCGGGAAAGGCCCAGTATGGCTCAATGACGCGCAGGAGGCATCAAGCAAATCATCGGCTGTGTTATGCAGTCTTGTGCAGGCCGCCTTGTCGGACGGTCCGCGCGCCAAGGCTCCGGTGCATCCCGCAGCGCGCTCCAGCGATCGGATCGCAGCTGGATGGCGGAATAGTAGTCGCTCATCGGAATGCATCTGTCATTCCCTGCGTTTAGTGGCCGATCCTGCCGCCTGCCCAATCGCGGCACCGGATCGAGCAGTTAAATTCAGTCCGGTGTTCTTGCCTGCGAAGCCGCGACGTAGCGCTGTTCGCGGCCAGTTTGTTTCAATCTCATGGGCTGCGCTTCTGGTCGTGCGGGCACCGCTCGTTCAACCCTGCGCGCGACCCTTGTGCGGCATTGCCAGTGGCCCAAGCGTCTTGCAAAAAGTGCATCAGTGCCGACTTTCGCGGTCATAGACGGAAAATCCGACGGAGCGATCGCGGAAACTTTTGAGCACCTGGCCCAGACCCTTCATGCCGGTTTCGCGTTGGCGGCGCACCGTGGTAAGGTCAACTTCGATCGGGAACATATCCTCTTGCCCCGCAGACTGGTGCAGGACCAGCGAGGTCGGATCGATCACACAGGACTTGCCGACACCCCCGGCCCCAGGCCGTTGACATCAATGACATAGCACTGGAACTGGGCCGCAGTGGCCCGCGCAATGGCAAGTTCGGCATCTCGTCAGTCGTGCCGGTCAGGACCGGGTGCAACAGCACCTCGGCGCCCATGCTGGTCAGCTGCCGCGTGGTTTCGGGGAACCAGATGTCATAGCAGATCGACAGTCCGAACCGCCCCACGTCAGGCACGTCGAAACACGCAGAAACTCCGTGCCCGCCGAAATTCCGGCCTCATAAGGCAGGAACGGGAACATCTTGGAGATAACGCCGGATGATTTCGCCTCGCGGGTTGATCACCACAGCAGTGTTGTAAATACGCCCGTCGTCGGCTGCTTGAGGAACATAGACCCCGGGGATCAGCCAGACCCGGTGTTTCTTGGCGAGCGGCGCAGAATCTTATCCATCGCTTCGTTTTCGGGCGGCTGCGCGAAACGATCCAGCGGACCATAAGCGGCAAGTTCACTGAACAGCACCATCTGCGTCCAGGGGAAACGAGCCATCAGGATATCGAGGCGTTGCAACATGCCGTCGACGTTGGGTTGCAGGGCGTTCACGTACATCTGAACACCGGCAATGGCGAAAGGCGTCATTTAATCATCACTCCAAGGGATCGGGCATTGGCCCGTATCCCATCATATAGGCGGTTTCTGAGGTGTCGCCATACACCCCAGAGACCAGAACCGTAAGCGGCAGCGATCAGGCCGCCGCAGTCTTGCGCGAACGTCCGCTGCGACCACGTTGCAGCATCACGATTGCCCCCAGCAACAGCAGTGCCGGGATGAACATCAGGTATTTGCTGGGCTGCGGTACCGGCTTCAGCACGCGCAGAACTTCCTGATCCCAGTCGAGGCCAGCATCCTGCGCGGCGCTACCGAAAGCCACGTCGTCGATCAGCATTTTCTCACCCTCGGTGCGGAAGGTCAGACCGGCGGCTTCCAGCTTTTCCTCGCCGGTTGCGCCCTCAACGATAGGAACGATCGCGACGAATTCGATCGGATCGCCCAGATCGTTGACACCCGCTACGCGCAAGCGCAGATCCTTGCCCGCTTCGGTATCGGATGCGGCTTGGGCAATCTGCGCCGGTGCTTCTTCCGCGAAGGGTGCCGAGACCATGTCCATCCAGAAGCCTGGCCGGAACAGGGTGAAGGCGATCAATAGCAGGGCGATAGTTTCATAGAACCGGTTCTTTGCCAGGAACCATCCCTGCGTCGCTGCTGCGAACAGCAGCATCGCGATGGTCGCGACAATGAACACGAAGATACCCTGCCCCCATCCGACGCCGATCAGCAGCAACTCAGTGTTGAAGATGAACAGGAACGGCAGGGCGGCCGTGCGCAGCGAATAGAAAAATGCCACGACACCGGTTTTGATCGGATCGCCCCCGGACACAGCAGCGGCGGCAAAACTCGCCAGACCCACAGGGGGCGTCACATCTGCCATGATGCCGAAGTAGAAGACGAACAGGTGGACCGCGATCAGTGGCACGATCAGACCGTTTTGCTGGCCCAGCGTCACGATGACCGGGGCCAAAAGGGCCGAGACCACGATGTAGTTCGCCGTTGTCGGCAGGCCCATGCCCAGGATCAGCGACAGGATCGCCGTCAGGAACAGGATCGCCATGATGTTGCCTCCCGACAGGACCTCGACCACATCCGCCAGTGCAGACCCAACACCCGTCTGGCTGACCGCGCCGACGATAATACCGGCGGTCGCCGTGGCGATGCCGATGCCGATCATGTTGCGGGCACCGGCAACCAGACATTCGATCAGGTCAGTGCCGCCCTCGCGGATCGCGGCACCCATATTTCTGCCACCCCGGAACAGCGCCATCAACGGACGCTGGGTCAGCAGGATGAAGATCATGTAGGCCGCTGCCCAGAAGGCACTGAGGCCGGGGCTGAGGCGGTCGATCATCAACGCCCAGACCAGCACCACAACTGGCAGAATGAAATGCAGACCCGAACGGATCGTCGGACCCGGCAGCGGCAAAGCCGTGACCGGTGCGTTGGGGTCATCCAGCTCCAGCGGTTCTTCACGCGAAGCGATCCAAAGCAGCCCGACGTAAACCGCCGTGAGGAATGCGAAGATGATATATCCGGCTGTTTCCGGGAACGCCGGACGGATCCAACCCATGCCGTAATAGACGATGAACGACAGGGCGCATATCGCGGCAATGATGAATGCAATGCCAATCAGGCGTGCCACTATGGGCTTGGGCGTGTAAGCGCGCGGCAGACCCTCCATCCCGGCCTTCAGCGCCTCCAGATGGACGATGTAGACCAGCGCGATGTAGGAGATCACGGCCGGCAGGAAGGCGTGTTTGACCACGTCGAAGTAAGGGATTCCCACGTATTCGACCATCAGGAAGGCTGCCGCGCCCATGACAGGCGGCATGATCTGGCCGTTGACCGAGGACGCAACCTCGACCGCGCCAGCCTTCTCGGACGAAAAGCCTACCTTTTTCATCAGCGGGATCGTGAACGTGCCCGTGGTGACCACGTTGGCGATGGATGAGCCGGAAATCAGACCGGTCATCGCCGAGGAGACAACAGCCGCCTTGGCCGGTCCGCCCTTCATGTGGCCCATCAGCGAGAAGGCGACCTGAATGAAGTAGTTCCCGGCTCCGGCACGATCCAGCAGCGAGCCGAACAGAACGAAAAGGAACACAAAGCTGGTGGAGACACCCAGCGCGATGCCGAACACACCCTCCGTGGTGATCCACTGGTGGTTGACGATTTCGCTGAGGTTGTTGCCCTTGTGGGCGATGATGCTGGGCATCCATGGGCCGAGCACGGTGTAGATCAGGAACACCGATGCGACGATCATCAGCGCCGGGCCAAGCGCACGGCGGGTGGCCTCAAGCAGTAGCATCAGGCCAATAACTGCCACGATAAAATCGGTCTGGATCGGCGCGCCGACGCGGCCGGAAATGGCGGTGTAGGCGACATAAAGGTACAACGCGGCACCTGCCCCGATGATTGCCATCGCCCATTCCCACAATGGGATACGATCCTTAGGCGACCCCAGAATGATCGCAGCAACGACGGCAACGGCAACAACCGGAATCCACCAAGTCGCGGTGCCATCCTTGGCCCCGATCATGAATAGAACAGCCAGAATGATAGGAATGATCACTCCAAGCCCAAGCTGGAACTTGCTGCGGGCGGCCGGGAAAGCGGCAAAGGCCAGGAAAATCGCGAAGGCCAGATGGATCGAGCGTGCTTCGGTATCATTGAAAACGCCAAAGCCGACCATGAACGGAAACGGCGAGGCGAACCACAGCTGGAACAACGACCAGGCCAGAGCCACCAGCAGTATGAACTTGCCTATCGGACCGTCGGCGGCCCGTCCTCCTGTGTCAGACGAAGCAACAAGTTCGTCGAGTTCCGACTGGCTCAGCCCGCCACGTCCGGCGGCTTCGGCTTCGACGGCGGCAGCTTGCTGCTGATCATTGTGGCTCATTCTGGTGTCCCCCGATGCCCCGGTCTCTTCGGGTGCGTCCCGCATTACTTGCGTTGTGTTGTTTGGGGCGGCGGTTTTGCCGCCGCCCCTTTGTTCGCATTAGTGGTGGATTACATCCAGCCGCGCTCGGCGTAGTATTTTGCAGCGCCTGGGTGCAGAGGTGCCGAAAGACCATCTTTGATCATTTCTTCCTCTTTCAGGTTCGCAAACGCGGGGTGCAGCTTCTTGAAGCGGTCAAAGTTATCGAACACCGCTTTAACGACCTGATAGACCGTATCTTCGTCGACCGTATCAGCCGTCACGAAGGTTGCTTTCACACCGAACGTGCTGGTGTCGTTGTCCGAGCCCTTGTACATCCCGCCCGGCACGGTCGCTGCCGCGTAGAACGGGTTATCAGCGATCAGCTGGTCAATCTCAGGCCCGGTGACCGGCACCAGAACTGCATCAACTGTCGAAACAGCTTCCTGGATCGAGCCATTCGGATGCCCAACGGTGTAGATGATCGCATCCACCTTGTTGTCGCCCAGTGCGGCTGCCTGCTCGGCAGGCTTTAGCTCGGAGGCGAGCGCAAAATCATCCAGCGTCCATCCCAAAGCGTCCATCACGACTTCCATCGTGGCGCGTTGCCCGGACCCGGGGTTGCCGATGTTCACACGCTTGCCCTTGAGATCGGCAAACGAAGTGATGCCAGCGTCAGCACGCGCGATTACGGTGAATGGCTCACCATGGACCGAGAAGACTGCCCGCTCACCTTCGAACGCATCGCCTTCAAACTGGGACGAGCCGTTGAAGGCGTGGAACTGCCAGTCGGATTGGGCCACGCCCATGTCCATGTCGCCAGCCTTGATCGCGTTGATGTTGGCAATTGACCCACCTGTCGAGGGGGCTGTGCACTTCAGATTGTGGTCTGCCGTGCCCCGGTTCACCAAGCGGCAAATAGATTGGCCGACTACGAAGTACACGCCGGTCTGGCCGCCAGTTCCGATGGTTATGAATTTATCCTGTGCTGCAACTGCGGTGCCGGCCAGCATTGCCGCCGCAAAGGCCAAGTTTCTGAGTGTTTTTATGAAGTAAGCTACTGTTGGTCTATCGTTTTTATTTGATCGGCTGACCTGCCCTGGCATTTCAGGTCTGGATCAGCGCGACTTTTTCGGGACAGAGATTCGAACAACAGCCCGTCCCGCTTTACGCAACCTCTGCTTGCAGACATTTGTGTCCATCACGCGTCGGTTCTAGCCTGCGATTCCTCCGGGTTTCGAGCTTCGCCCGAACCCGGAACCTTCCAAAGACTCGCAGGTTATGGGCCACACGGTAGAGGCGATTCTGAAGCTGTTCAACCCGAAGTTCTTGTTGACACTACGCGACGGCCCGTCAACTTATTGATTTAATTATATTTACTGGAACCGGAAGCGCCGTGGACTCCAACCTCAGCGAGGTTGGAGTCCTGACCAACAAAAATTTTCAAGCGCTTCGGCGGATGCTGGATTCCCCCCTGCGACTGGCTCAACCGATAATTGCATTGAGCCGCTCAGAGGGCCGCATGATCGCGTCTGTTTTCTGTGCATCGGTGTTGTAGTATCCACCTGTGTCAGCCAACCCACCCTGCGACGCGGCCAGTTCTGCGGTGATCGTGGCTTCGCCATCTGCCAATGCATTGGCGATGGGCGCAAAATGCGCTGCCAGGTCGGTGTCATCCGACTGATCGGCCAATGCCTCTGCCCAGTACCGCGCAAACCAATAGTGGCTGTCACGGTTGTCCGGTTGGCCGACCTTTCGTCCGGGCGAGCGGTTGTGATCCAAGATACCCTGGGTCGCCGCATCCACGGCTTCACCCAACACGCGGGCCTTCTCGTTGCCCTTGGTATTTGCCAGAAACGTCAGGCTTTCGCCCAGCGCGCAAAACTCACCCAGCGAGTCCCAGCGCAGGTGGTTTTCCTCGTTCAACTGCTGAACGTGTTTGGGGGCCGATCCCCCCGCCCCTGTTTCGAACAACCCGCCGCCATTCATCAGTTTCACAATCGACAGCATCTTGGCCGAGGTTCCCAATTCCAGGATCGGGAACAGATCCGTCAGATAGTCGCGCAGCACGTTGCCTGTCACCGCGATAGAAGTACGCCCGGCCGTGATCTCATCAAGGCTGACGCGTGTGGCTTCACGCGGGGCGAGGATCTGGAATTTGTCTGTAACGCCAGCCGCGGCCAGAAGCGGTTTGACATAGGCGATCAGCTCGGCGTCATGGGCGCGGGCCTCGTCCAACCAGAAGATCGCCTGGCAGCCCTCGGCCGCCTGCCGGTCAATCGCCAGCTTCACCCAGTCTTCGATGGGCGCTTTGCGGGTCGAGGCCGAGCGCCAGATGTCACCAGCCTCAACTCGATGTTCATGCAGCACGTCGCCGTTGGCCAGAACCATCCGGACCACACCGTCCGAGGCAATCTCGAACGTGGTGGGGTGAGAGCCGTACTCCTCGGCCTTTTGGGCCATCAGCCCGACATTCTGAACGGTGCCGGCAGTGGTCGGATCCAGCGCGCCGTTCTCTTTGAAAAAATCAATCGCTTCGGCATAAACGGCCGCATAGCTGCTGTCGGGGATGACGCAATTCGCGTCCGCCGCCTTGCCGTCTGGCCCCCAGCCTTTGCCACCCGCACGGATCAGAGCAGGGATCGAGGCGTCAATGATGACATCCGAAGGGACATGCAGATTGGTGATGCCACGATCCGAGTCGACCATGTAAAGCGGGGGACGCTCGGCCATCAGGGCGTCGATGTCGGTGAGAATATCGGCATGGCCTTCCAGATTGCTCAGCAGGTCCCCGAGGCCCGAATTCGGGTTCACGCCCGCCGCCTTCATCGCTTCGCCATGTTTATCAAACACCGGTTGCAGGAAGGCTTTCACCGCGTGGCCGAAGATGATCGGGTCCGAGACCTTCATCATCGTCGCCTTCAGATGGATCGAGAACAGCGTTCCCGCATCTTTCGTCGCCGCGATCTGCTCGGCCAGAAACGCACCCAATGCTTTGGCAGACATGAAAGTCGCATCGACGATGGCACCGGCGGTAAGGTCCACGCCATCTTTCAACACCGTCACCGTGCCGTCTGTCGCCTCATGCTCGATCCGGACCGGGCCAGCCTGAGCATCCGTCAGAGTGGCGGACACCTCGTTTGAGCGGAAATCATTCGCGCCCATTGTCGACACCGTGGTCTTGCTGTCCTTGTTCCACGCGCCCATCGAATGCGGGTTGGCGCGGGCGTAGTTTTTCACCGCCTTGGCGGCACGGCGGTCCGAATTCCCCTCGCGCAGAACCGGGTTCACCGCCGATCCCTTGATGGCGTCAAAACGGCTGCGAGCGGTCTTCTCGGCGTCATTCGACGGCGCTTCGGGATAGTCGGGAATATCGTAGCCTTGCGACTGCAATTCCTTCACAGCCGCCACAAGTTGCGGCACCGAGGCAGAGATATTGGGAAGTTTGATGACGTTCGCACCGGGTGTTTTGACCAATGCGCCGAGCGCGGCAAGGTCGTCCGACTGGCGTTGCGCTTCGGTCAGATTTTCGGGAAATGCCGCAATAATCCGGCCTGCCAGCGAAATATCCCGCGTTCCCACCGACACACCCGCCGCCGCTGCGAAAGCGCGGATCACGGGCAAAAACGAAGCCGAGGCCAGCTGAGGTGCTTCGTCAACTTTCGTATAGATGATGTCAGGGGTGTTCTGGTCAGCCATGATCGGAATTCCTTTTTCGAAGTTTGATCAGCCCATACCCAAGACATTCCCCAAGGTCCACCGGAGGGGATCAGCGATCATGGGTATTGGCCGGGAATTCAGCGTGTGTCAGCGTTTCGCAGCGTAGTAAGACACGCGGCGTTCGAGGTAGGCGAAGATTTCCGAGATCATGAAGGCCATCGCAAACAGCACGATCAGCACTGCCCAGAAATGCGCCATCAGGAAGTTGGCCGAGTAAAGCTCAAACAGGGCACCGAAACCGACGATGGAAATCAGAAGCTGACCGATGATCACGCCCTTGACGGCGCGAATGATGCCAATTCGCACGCCGCCCAGAATTTCCGGCAATGCTGCCCAGACGTAGATCTTGAAGAACGCGTCCATCGGTGAGGCCCCGAAACTGCGTGCCATCTCTATCAGCGAGCGGTTAATCTGCATCACCCCGGCGCGGGAATTCAGGATGATGATCCAGATCGCGAACAGGGTGGTGGTGATGATGATCGACTTCATGCCGAAACCGAACAGGACCATCAGAACAGGAACCAAAGCCGTCAGGGGCGCACTCAGGAAGATGTTGACCCAGGGCAGCAACAGCTCGTCCAGAAGGCGGCTTTTGCCCATCAGGATGCCTGTGGGTATGCCAATGACAATGGCAAAGAACACGCCCGAGAAGAAGGCGATGGCGGTCTCGCTCAGTGCTTTTTGGAAGGCTGGTGTGCCGATAACCTCGAAGAGTGTAACCAGCACCTCGGAAAGGGGCGGGACGAAGAAGGTCAGACCGGTTTGGCCGACAAGCTCCCACAACAGCCCCCAGACGATCAGGGACGACATGCCAGGCAGACGGTATCCGAACAGTTTCATGATGCGGCCCTATTCGACATAGTTGCGCAAAGACGCCCATATCTGGTCGACGATATCCAGATACTCCGGGTCGCGACGGATGTTATCGACGCCCTTGTCGCGGAAGCCGCTGGGGCGGATGATCTCGGACACCCGACTGGGCCGGGGCAGCAGGATGGCGATCTGATCGGAGACATAGACCGCCTCTTCAATCGAGTGGGTGACAAACAAGAACGTCTTGTTTTCGTTCTGCACCAGCGCCAGCAGGTCTTCCTGAAACTTGCGCCGGGTCTGCTCGTCCACGGCTGAAAATGGTTCGTCCATCAGCAGAACCTGCGCGTCCACCGAGAGGGCGCGGGCCAGCCCGACACGCTGGCGCATGCCGCCGGACAGCTCATGCGGAAAACTAGCCTCGAAACCCGCCAGACCAACGTCGGCGATGTATTTGGCCGCCTTGTCTTCACGTTCGGATTTGGCGACGCCGCGCAATTCCAGACCGAAGGCGACATTGCGCAGAACGCTGGCCCAGGGCAGCAGGGCGAAATCCTGAAACACGAATGCGCGGTCCGGACCAGGGCCGGTGACGGTCTTGCCATTCACCTCAACCTCACCCGCCGTCGGCTCCAGCAGCCCGGCGATGATCTTCAGCAAGGTGGTCTTGCCGCAGCCCGATGGCCCCAGAAGCGAGGTCAACTGGCCACGCGGAAACTCCAGCGTCAGGTCGCGCAAGGCTTCCACATCGCCGTAGTTCTTCGAGATATTGCGCGCGCTGACGGCAATCTCGGTCGTCGCCGTTTCGGGCGCGTCCTTAGTCTGAGGCATAGCCACGGTTATTTCCTTCGAACAGGTAGTTTTCCAGCATTTCCAGCAAGTTCAGGAACAGAACCGCCAACACGATGATCGAGAAGATGGCCGCATACATACTCGGATAATCCGCGATTGAGCGGCTGTAGGTGATGATGTCGCCGACGCCTGTGGGCGTGATCTTCAACTCAGACAGGATCGCGCCGATGAACCCGGCAGAGACGCCCAGACGCAGGCCGGAAAAGATGATCGGTGAGGCAGCCGGCAGGATAATCTTGAGGATGATCTGGCGGCGGTCGGCCATAAACGATGCGCCCATTTCCTTGAACGACTCCGGCGTATTTCGCACCGCTCCGCTGGTGTTCAGCACGATCACAGGCATCGCCATGATACAGACGACGAAGACTTTCGACGTCAGCCCGATGCCATAGGCCATGACCAAAAGCGGGATCAGCGCCGCCAGCGGTGCCGCTTGCATAACGATGAAGATCGGCGAAAACGCCCAATCGAACAATTGGCTCAGACCGATCCACAGCCCAATGCTGATGCCCAGCACGGCTGAGATGGCGATACCGACGACCAAGGGTTTCAGCGTCTCGCCATAGGCCACGAACAGCGATCCATCAAATGTCATCCGCGCCAGCGCATCCATCGATTCCATGAAGGTCGGAAACGCATAGCTGACCGGAATCATACCGGCGATCTGCCACGCCCCGAAGACGATTACGGCCGAGAGAAGTTTCAGGAAAAGGGAACGGGTCAGCATGATCTTTCCGATCTGTTGATTTGGGCGGCCAGCATTGGCCGGCCGCCCAATAGGATCAGTTCATCGCCGCGTCGAGCGGGGCGAGATACCAGAAATCCTCGATGTTGAGGCTGTCCGCGTCGCCGTCCAACTGACCGGCGGCAGAGTACCACTCCATGTCAGCCTTCGCGGCAACTCGTCCGCCACCATCGACCGAATACAGACCACCGGCAACGGCGTCGGTGTAAAAGCCGTCAAGCTCGTCCAGGATCTCCGCAGGCAGTTGACCGATGGGACCGTCGGGGTTGGTTTCCCGGCGGATCACCGTCGGATCAGCGGCCATGTCCTTGTAGACGCTCAGCAACGCGTCGACGAAGATCTGAACGTCCTCGGCGTTGTCCTGAATCCAGTCGAGGTTTCCGAACAGCGCTTCGTCGCTCGCCTCAACATCGAACATTTCCAGCACGTTGAAATCACCGGCCGCATCACTGCGCATCAGCTTGTTGGTGTTGCCTAGGTCGATGATCGTCGCTTCAGCCTGACCACCCAGCAATGCAGCAACCCGGTTGGACGAGCCCGGCACGTAGGAACGTTCGCCAAATTCGATCCCCAGCTCGGTCTCGATTACGTTGGCAATGGAGTCTGTGCCGCCACCGCGCGAATGAAGCAGGATCGGCTCACCATTCAGGTCTTCCAGCTTGGAATATTTCTTGGTGGTGACCGGGAAAAATTTCAGCTTGGACAGCTGAAAAATAATCCGCAGCGGCGCTTTGGAACGTTGCATTGCCGAATAAGGCGTACCGAAACCAATATCCATTTGACCGGACAGGACGGCCTGAATGGCCAGTTCCTCGTCCGAGAACGCGGTCCATTCATAGTCCAGACCGTTGGCCTTGGCGCGATCAAGCGCCACGAAGAACGCTGCCAACTCGTCCGACGGTGTTTCCGCCAGCGCGATGCGAATGGTGTCGGCCTGCGCCGATGCGACCATCATGGCCGCCGCAATTGGCGCGGCGATGGCCGTGGTGATGAATTTTCTAATCAGGGTTGTCATGGCTCTCCTCCCAGAGACTGAGTTCGTTCTGTTGTACCACCGGAAACGCGGCTGGTGTCCGTTCTTCATCCGATGGGCTGTCCTGCTGTCATACCTCTCCAAAAAGCCGGTCCGAAACGGATCCGATATGGTTGCGCATGGCCTGCTGCGCCGCATTAGCATCGCGCGCAGCGATGGCGTCAGCAATTCTGTCATGTTCTGCAAAGCTCGAATGCTCAGGCGGGGGTTTGGCCGAACCGCGCACCACCGTGTCGCCTGCAACCGCACGGCGCACGTCATTCAACTGATCGAATAGCGCCAGCAGCAGAATGTTGTCCGAACCTTCTGCAATCGTGCGATGGAACCGATCATCCTGCGCTTCATACTCATCCCAGGTCGTCGCAGCGCGCGCCGCCTCTTTCGCGGCTGTGATCCGTGCGATCGCCTGCTTGGACGCGTGAATTGCAGCTTCGCGGGCCAGCGACGGCTCGATGCACAGGCGCGCTTGTACCAGACGCACCGGCGTCATTTCCTGACCCAATGCAGATACCGTGCCGCCGTCGGAATGCTGGCCGGCAACAAATGTGCCCTTACCCACATGCCGCCAGATCGCCCCGTCACGTTCCAACGCATCCAGCGCTTTCCTGAGTGTGCTGCGACTCATACCCAGATCACGGATAAGCGCACGCTCGGCCGGCAGACGATCACCGGGCGCGTAATCGCCCGCCGCTATGAAGTTACGCACCGACTCGATTGCACCACGTTGCGCTGCGGGTTCTCGATACCCTAGCGACGTAAGCGAGGAATCATATTGGTTGACCAAAGCGCTCATATTGGTTCGATACTGGCGCATATATGCGATTCCGACAATAGAAAAGATATCGAATTTCGGATTGGTTGTGATTGATCTGACTAACCACCACCTTTATGGTCAGCCAAAACAACGCTCGGAATCTGGGAGAGATCATGTCTGAATACGTTATTCCTGTGCCGCCCATCGTAACCCTGCCTGTGGTCGGAACTGAGGAACTTTACCCGGTTCGTCGCGTCTATTGCATAGGTCGCAACTACGCCGCGCATGCTATCGAAATGGGTCATGATCCGGATCGCGAACCGCCGTTTTTCTTCCAGAAGAACCCGAACAACCTCGATCCGTCTGGCGATTTCCCCTACCCGCCCCAATCCAGTGATGTCCATCACGAGGCTGAGATGATGGTCGCGCTGAAGTCTGGCGGAACCAACATCCCATTGGATCAGGCGCTTGACCACGTGTACGGCTATGGGCTGTCGCTCGACATGACCCGGCGCGATCTTCAGGGCGAACAGAAGAAAATGGGACGCCCTTGGGAAATCGGCAAAGCATTTGAACGTTCAGCCCCCTGTGGACCGATTTACCCGGCTGCAAGCATTGGCCATCCAGATCAGGGACGCATATCGTTGACCGTCAACGGCGATACCCGGCAGGATGGCGATCTGAACCAGATGATCTGGAAAGTGCCCGAGATGATTTCGTACCTATCCGAATTTTTTGAGCTGGCGGCCGGAGATATTATTCAAACCGGCACACCAGCAGGCGTTGGCGCGATTGAACGCGGAGACGTGATGAAAATGGAAATCGACGGCGTTGGAAAAATTGAAATACGGGTTGTCTGACAAAGCCGACCCAAATTTTCACAAGCCCATCATTGATCTTATCTCATTGGCAAGTCGGTGCCGGAGTAAAATATTCCTAAGGCGAAAAGAATCTCATCCATAATTCGACTCCGAGGGATCCGGAACGTGACCCCGGAAACCCTGGGGAGTTCGGCGCGACACCCCTACAGCACACGATCGAAGACCGCCAGACAACGCAAATTGGCCGGGCCGAGAGCAGCAACCAGCAGCATGAAACCTAACCCGGATACACCCTAGGGTCAGGACCAATAGACAGCCAAGGCAACCAACGACCGCCTCTCCAGGAAGGCAGACGTTGACTGAAAATGGTGCAAGGACTGCTCCGCGGGACGAGGACGAAACCGCTCTCGCGGTATTGGCGCTTGTGGCGGGCGACGCGCACTGATGTGAGCCGCGTGGATTTTGCGAACTGACGCGCCTGTCTGACGATTGGGACCTTCTCAATCTGATGACAGGAGGTTCCGATGACAGACCAATACGTGCCGAAGCTGCGCCAGCGGTTTCTCGAAGATATGCGGATCAAGGGGCTGCAGCCGAAGACGCAGACGATGTACCTGCGGGCGATGCGGGAGTTTACGCGGTATCTTGGCCATTCGCCGGATAGCGCGACGCCAGAAGAACTCAGGGCGTTCCAGCTCGACATGAAAGAGCGCGGCATGGGCGCGCCGACCTTCAACAACCGGCTGACGGTGCTGAGCTTTTTCTTTGCGACAACGTGCCCACGCCCCGAGATGAAGCGGCATATGCGTTATCAGCGGGCGGCCAAGAAGATCCCCGTGGTACTGAGTGCCGAGGAGGTTGCCCGCATTCTCGAAGCCGCACCGGGGCCCGGGCTCCGCTACCGGGCGGCCTTCAGCGTGGCTTATGGCGGCGGGTTGCGCGCCAGTGAAGTCACCCACCTGAAGGTCGGCGACATCGACAGTGACCGGATGCTGATCCGGGTCGATCAGGGCAAGGGCCGCAAGGACCGTCATGTGATGCTGTCGCCGAGCCTGCTTGATCTGCTGCGCGACTATTACCGCGAAGCGAGGCCAGCAGGCTGGCTCTTTCCAGGCCGCAACCGGATTGATCCGATCTCAACGCGACAGTTCAACCGCGCCTTTGGCGTGGCCTGCGACTTCGCTGAGATCAAGAAGAACGTGTCCCCTCATACTCTGCGGCATAGCTTTGCCACCCATCTGCTGGAGGGTGGCACCGACATCCGGGTAATCCAGGTCCTCCTCGGTCACGCCAAGCTGGAAACGACGACGATCTACACCAAGGTGGCAACCAAAACGATCCGGGATGTGACCAGCCCGCTTGATCTGCTGGTACGACGGGAGGCTGGTTCCGGCTGATCCCGGTCCCATGTCCCGCCCCAGACTGGAGGTCGCGGATATCTTCCGCGCCCATGGGCCTGCCTATCGCCGTGACCATGACGGGCATCTGACCCTGCCGCAGCTGAAGGTGATGTCCGCGATCGAGACCTGCCGCACTGCCGCGCTCGGCGGCCATGCCGTGGCCTGTACCAAGTGTGGTCACGAGCATGTTGCCTACAACTCGTGCCGCAACCGGCATTGTCCCAAATGCCAGGGTGCGACGGCGCGGGACTGGATGCAGGCGCGCATCGAGGACCTGTTGCCGGTCGAGTACTTCCACGTGGTCTTCACGCTACCGGCTTCGATTGCGGATATCGCGCACCAGAACAAGGCGGCTGTCTATGGTTTGCTGTTCAAGGCCTCGGCCGAGACACTGCTGACCATCGCCGCCGACCGAAAACACCTCGGAGCACGGATCGGCATGACTTCGGTCCTGCACACATGGGGATCTGCGATGACCCATCACCCGCATGTCCATGTCATCGTGCCAGGCGGAGGTCTGTCGCTGAATGGGACAAGGTGGATCGGCTGCCGTCCCGGGTTCTTCCTGCCGGTGAAGGTGTTATCCCGGCTGTTCAGGCGTCTGTTCCTCGAAGGGCTGGTCAGATTGCACAAGGCAGGCAAGCTGCGCTTCTTTGGCAATCTGGTGGGATTGACCGATCCTGACTCCTTCGCCTCCCATCTTGCGCCGCTGCGCAAAACCGAGTGGGTCGTCTACGCCAAGCCACCCTTCGGCGGGCCGGAGGCCGTGCTGGCCTATCTCAGCCGCTACACGCACCGTGTCGCGATCTCGAACCACCGCCTGATCAGCGCCGATGCCGACACGGTATCGTTCCGCTGGAAGGACTATCGGATCAAACGCGGCGACCGGATGAAGGTCATGCGGCTGCCCACGGATGAGTTCATCCGCCGCTTCCTGATCCATGTGCTGCCCATCGGCTTCCACCGCATCCGCCACGCGGGCTTGCTTGCCAATGGCATCCGCCGGGACAGGATCGCGATGATCCGGCGCTTGTTGGAGACGGAGCCAGCACCCGACCAGGCACCGAATGAAGGGACGAGCGACGACCCAGATGACCGGGCCGCTCTTCCGCCTTGCCCGAAATGCGGCGGGGCCATGATCATTATCGAAACCTTCCTGCGCGGCCAAATCCCAAAATCCCGCGCACCGCCATGGGAGGACGCCGCATGATGCACCGATCCCAACCGACTCCGCAGTATCCAGGCGTCGGACCGATCACTGCGGCCAGCCTCTTGAAGCCGGCGGCGAGACAGGTCGTTGAAGCCAGAAAAACAGGCCAAAAGGCGCAATCAAACCACGGAACCCAACCGCCCGACGTCCCCCGCGACCAACGCGGCCGCCGATCCGTTCCTCGACTGAGGCGCCGGTAACGCACAATCCCCATAGCCGCAAAAGCCGCCCGCGCTTTCCTCCTTGTCAGATTTGTCGCCGCTGCAGCTCACGCTGACAGCAGCAACAAACCTTAGACAAAGCGACAGTTCACTGCGATTGCCCCAATGGCTGCTCGCGGCGCATCGCGCCTAGGTGAATACTACTTTGAGCGGAAGCCCGACCATTTCTGAGAGTGTTAACTGGCGCTCGTTCAAAGGTCTCTATGCGTCGGCGAGGTCTATTGCCAGTGTACGGCGGTCCAGTTTGCCGTGCGTCGTCATTGGCAAGGCTTCGACTTGATAAACATAGAATGAGAATAGAGGGCCTAGCGCGCGGGCCAGATGTGCCGCGACTTCATCCGGCCCTGTGCCTTCAGCCATGACCACGGCAATCCCGACGTCATCAGAACCTGCGGCATTTTTGCGAGCGAAGGCTGCAACTTCGCGCACTGCCGACAGTTGTTGGGCGATGCCCTCGAAATGTGCCGGAGCCAGCTTGTTGCCGCCGACGTTAAGAAGGTCGGACACGCGACCTTCCAGCACCAGCATGCCATCGTGCCTTAGCCGCCCCAGATCCCCTGTGCTCACCCAACCATCCGGATCAGCAATTGGCGCGTCCGAAGGCCAATCACGCAGGCGGTTAGAAGGTGGGCTCCGCATCATTATCTCGCCTGCGTGGGTCGAAGGCACATCGCCTCCGCCTTCGGGTACAAAGCGCAACTCGTGGCCCTTGTAGGGCCTGCCAACAACTCCCTGCACATCTGGCGTTTCGCATGGCCGGTGATGCGCGATCGACCCTGACTCGGTACTGCCGTAGGTGTTGATAACGGCGCACCTGAACACATCCTCGGCCTGTTGCGCGATTTGGTTCGATATCGCTCCGCCGCCAACGCTGATCAGGCGCAAGTGTTTGGGCCGGTCGGGTAAACCGTTGGCCGCATTCAGGAACCGCGGTAATTGGCCAGATGGAATGAACGCAATCGCCACCTCGCGGTCGATCCATCGCTGCAGGCTCGCGCCAATGTCGCGGGCCGGATGAACCAGCGTCTGACCGGACAGAAGGATCGAAAACGCCCGGTCGATACCCGCAACTGTTGCCGAATTCGTGCCCATGTAGGATATTCCGTCGATCGGCGGCCGGCGGAGCATCGAAAACTTTAGGCGTTCCAGAAATTGTTGCCCAGACATGAATCGGTGCTTGGGCTCACCCGTTGTGCCCGAGGTTCTGATAATCCAATTCGTGTCATACTGTTCGGGCAGTATGACACTGGGCGCTCGCACCCAGCCTTGATCGACCACGATCTGGCGATCACCCGCATCTGCAACTGCGACGTCCGCGACAAATCGGTCAATTTCGAATGGCCTGGCGTCGGCAGGATTTGCGGTAGAGCCGGTCACAATGGTAGCGCCAAGGCGGCTGAGGGCTAACAGAATTGCAATATTCGCAACCGGATCAGAAAGCGCGACACCAACGGTATCCCCGGCCCGGACGCCCCGGTCATGCAGTGCTTCGGCCATGGCGAGCGTTGTGAAATGCAGGTTTTCGAAACTCAGCGGATGTCCTGCGCGGTCAAACATCGCAACCCTGCGTTTGTACGCCCGGCAACAAATTTCCATTTGGCTAGATATTGAGGTCATGACCAGTTCAGCAGATGATAGTTGCCCCACCGCTCAATCGCAGACTGATCATGCGCAACGACACGGTTTCGCATGTTCTGTCTGTAGCGCTCGACCACCTTTCGAACCTGTTCGGCTTTCACTCAAAACCCTTCTAGATAATCAGAAAAAACTGCCAAAGCTGTCTCCGCCGCGTGACTTCGCGAAGTTGTACACCAACCTCGGGAACTGGTCGACCCGAGCTTGGGAGAGCCCGCATAGACCGGGCGCAATAAGTGCGCTACTCAATCTACGACCCGATTAAAGCAAGGGACGCTGACCACATGTCACTGATAATCGAATTCCTCGACGTCGCTGCCAGACATTCGGCCAAGCTGGCGCTAATAACCGAGCGTAGCCAGCTGACATATGCCGCTTTGACTGATCTCGTCGCAACACTGGATCTGGCATTATCTCGTAACGGAGTCCAACATGGGCAAACGGTGGTCTTGGCGAGCAAGCGCCCTGAATTTGTGATAGCCATGCCCTTGTTGGCGAGTCTTCGGTCGCTGAATGTGATTTTTGCAAATGACAAGACGGTCACCGCCTCAGGTGTCCAAATTGATCACTACATAGCCGACAACCTGTCCGACTTGATGCCCGACAGACAACAAATCACAATCAACGCCGAATGGTTCACCTCGATGGTCGATGGCACATCGCTGAAGGCGATCTCGAATGATGGTGGAGGTTCGCTGACCTTCAGTTCTTCCGGCAGCACGGGGCGGCCCAAGCTGATCCGCTGCAGCTTGGCTTCCTGGCGGAGCAGCCTTGCCGCAAGAACTAAGCGAACTGACATCCCATTCGGTCTTCACCGCGTTATGTCGGTTGTCGGTGCAACAGCTCGATGGGCCATGGATACTCATTTTTCCGCGCTTCTGGAGGGAGGTGCAGTCGTCGCGCTCACGACCGAAAAGAGCGCGATGCCTGACTATGTGGATATGTACAGAATCAGCTTTCTAAGCCTGACCCCAGAACTTATGCGCCAGATCACTGCATATGAGAATTCCAAGCAACTTCTGTCATCGGTCCAATGTGTCGAGTTCGGCGGCGCAGCCATCTCGACGAGTTTGCTGCAGTCCTTTTGCAGGGTGTGTGATGCCAAGATTTATCTGCGGTATGGCGCCACAGAACTGGGACAGCTGACGCACGCGATCATCGACCCGATGGCGGAGTTTCCGGACGGCTATATCGGTCGGATTTGTCGCGACGATTCCGAAGTGGGATTTTTTGACGCGCAGAGAAACCTATTGCCGGATGCAACCGAAGGGCTCATCGGAATTCGCGTCACCGGTGCCGCTTCTGGCACCCATTACTTGTCAGAAAATGATGACCCGGAGGATATCGCCGGTATTGAGGGAGAGTGGTTTTTTCCCGGTGAAATCATGCGGCAAGAAGGTGAAGATTATTTCCTGATAGGACGCGCTAAGGCGATTGCCAATCTGGGCGGGCAAAAGGTTTCGCTGGATGCGTTACAGATTGCTTTGGAGGCTGAATTGCCGAACCATCGCATAGTGGTAGTCAACGCAGCAGGTGGCAGCGGGTTTGATCAGTTGGTGGTTGCTCACCTGGCCGGGACGGCTTTGACGCTTGACGAAACTAACGCCGCTTTGCGGCGCCACCTTCCACGGCATTCCGTCGATCAGATACACGCAGTTAGTGAGTTCCCGATGACTTCGACGGGGAAGGTGGACACTCCGGCGCTTCGGAGAATGCTAAATCTTCAATAGCTCTGCAACTTTGCCAGCGTTACTGCAGCCGGTTCGGGTCCGGTTTTGGAAAGATGGCGGAGGTAGAAAGGGCGGCACAAATGCCGCCCTTTCTACCGTAAATTCTAATCTTTCTAGAAGCGGAAACCAACGCGCAAGCTGATCGTGTTCAGATTCGAACTGTCAGCACCATAATCGTCAGAGGCAGAGTTCCAGTCGTCATCAATATCGCGCGAAATCACATCCAGACCAACAAAAGCATTTTGTCCGACATCCATTTCGGCACCGAAGCCATAGTTCAGGCCACTGAAGCTTCGTGATCCGCCAGCATAGTCGTCATCGTAGCTGCCTACGGACCACCCAACTGAACCATATAGATGGACATTTCCGACCATGGTACCGATGCGCCCACGGAGGTCGAGCACTTTAACGTTAGAGTAGTTCGTGAAATCGCCACCGTTCGGCTTAGCATCCGCGCCAGCTGGTTTGGACAGTTCGAACCCGAGCACTGTAGTTCCCATGACATGGTTGTAGCCGACGAAGCCGCCCACCCCGGACCCTGAGATGTCGTAGAAATCGTACTGCCAAGCTCTGCCGTCGGTGTTGTTAAAAGATAAACCGCCGTAAAAGCCGCTTTCAGTTGGTCCAGCTTCAGCTTCCTGACCAACGGCCAGTACCCCAACCGCGCTCGCCAAAACCGACTTAGCAATGATCTTCGTGCTCATTTTTTCAGGCCCTCACTGAGAATCGTTCCTAGTAGGATGCCCGGTTTGTCGAATTTTGGTAAGGCGCTTCGCGCCGATCGGCGCGTATTCAGAGAGTCCCTGACATTTTTGCAACTGCAACTTAGCGGCGTTGGCGCACAGACGTCGATCTCGCCGCCGCCGGTTGCAACGATCAACGCGCCTCAGGTACGGTCTGGAACTTTCTCCAGACAAGCGACGCGATCCGGCTTTCCATTGGCCGTACGTGGCATCTTGCCGGTTTGAAAAAACTTTTCGGGCACCAATGCACCGCCTCCCAATTGCATCAGGCGAATTCGAATGTTGCTCACAATATCCTGAAATATAGTATTTTTATCGATTTGAAGCATCGCGGTTAGCCGATGTTCACCATCGGCGCGCGGTACAAGAAACGTGATAGCATCACGCACGCCATCGACGGCTATGATTGCATCATCCAGCGCGGCCGCGTCTATCTTGATGCCTTGCAAGTTGAACTGGTCAGCGGCCCGTCCGGTCAGTTCAACATCCCCCTGATGCGTCAGGCAACCGTAGTCGGCTGGATAGAAGTAACCGTGACGAAATGTGGCGGCGGTTTGGCCGGGGTCGCTCAGGTAGCGCTGTCCAAGGCGGTCATTGCGCATGCGAATCTGGCCGGGTTGCCCGGCAGGAAGCGGGTTGTCTGCTTCGTCGACAATCTGAATTTCGGTCTCTAATCGATGCTGAGTTCGGACGATCTTATCGCCGTTCCGAGAAAGGACCGTCCGCAGGATCGGGCCCGTCTCAGTTGCACCATATAGACTATCAACCGCGTTGAACCTGTCGAACAATTGTTCCGCCAGATTGTCACTTATTCCCCCTCCACCTATGCATACTTGCGGCATTAACCTGTCACTCTCTGCCGAGGTCAATGCAGTGCGAATTTGTGCAGGCGATGCAAAGACGCGCGTCACATGCGCTTTCTGCCAGAATACGGGATCTGCGCTGCGGACGATTGTTCCAGACATATAGAAGGCTGAGAAAACGCGCTGCATGAACGCAGCCGAAGTAATGCCAAACAAACAGACCATGCGGGTTTGGGATTCAGGCAACAACGCGGCCTCAACTTCTGATCGACGATGCAGAGCCTGAAATGTCAACGGTACGAATTTTTTCCTACCTGTCGTGCCGGATGTTCCGAAAATCAGCCACTCATCTTGCGGCGACGCGCACCCCGGGAAGTCCTCAATCTGGGCCGTTGGTGCACCCTTCGGCGGCACTGACCAAGTTTCGTCTATCAGCGCAAACAGATCTTCGCCGAACAGCGGCGCATCTTTGGTTTCAAAACAATGTGAGATTTCAGGCAGCAACCGCGTCAAGGTATCCGGGCTGGGAAATATCATTCGACACCCCAACAGGCCGCTTGCCAGTGTGCTGGCAACTACGACTGCTGGATCAGCACTGCTGAGCGCGATCAAAGACGCTGGCCCGACTCCACTAGCGACGAAATGCTGCGCATAGCTGAAAGAAAGCGCCCGCAATTGTTGAAAGGTCATCGTCGTTTCGTCGTCCATCAATGCTGGAATGGACGACGAGGCATCGCGCCCGCCCAAGATGACAAATGCAGGGTTTTTGACGTTGTCCACGCGTAGCGTCTCCTCCGTGCGCCGAGCTTCTCAAGCACCATAGACGTTGGAATAATCACAGATCAAATGACAGGTCCATTTGTCGGAAACGAGCGGTTTGCCCTATCACCGCTCTGAAGCAGTGATAGCGCGTCGGATCGTCGCTCATAAATAAATCCGGCATGGCACTGAAAACTCTCAGCGTTAGCAAGGTGCGTGTTTTGTTTGACCAATAGCCATCTCCGTTGGATTGCTGTCCTTAATCGAAGCTGCAGCATTGGTCACATCGGGGCTCTCAGCCGTTATCTGAGGCTTTTTGTCGGATGACCGGTTTGGAGCGACCTTCGAACGTTGCTCTATAGACTCCATCTGCGATGCCATCATGATTCAAGCGCGGCAGGCGGACTATCTATGTCGCACCTATTCCGGCTCGACCTACAGCACCTGAAAGGCATCCAGCATTTGTTTCCCAGGCCGCGCGGGCGGGATGCGCCGCCCGAGTATGGAACGCACAGAACACTTAACAATCGGGTCGTCAGTTGGTCCCACCTAGGCGTGTTTGCCCGCATCTTCCAGGCACTGGCGCAACCAGGTTTGGGCGACGAAACCAACCTCGACGTCAGTACTCATCTGGAAGAACGCCAAATTGAGACACAATACCGACGTCGGGTGCGTTTGCTTCAGCCTTCCGTTATAGTCTGTATAAATCCAGTAATCTTCGGACACCCCCAATGCCCACCCTTCTACGCAAACCTGTGGCCTCTGCCGGCTTGGTCCACGACATCACCCCAGACTCCGCCGGTTGGTCCTATGTCGGCTTCGCGCTTCACCGCCTGTCTCCGGGTGACCTGGTTACGAGCACCACCGACGATACCGAGGTCATTCTTGTCCTCGTCGAAGGTCACGCAACAGTCAGCGGCGCGGGGCAGCAGTTTGGCATCCTTGGCGACCGCCTCGACGTGTTTGAGCGTACCCCACCCCACGCCGTCTACATTCCGAACGGGTCCGAGTGGTCTGCCACCGCGACCACCGCCTGCACGCTGGCCGTCTGTTCGGCCCCCGGTCATTCCGGGCACGAGGCGCAGGTCATCGGCCCCGCCGGAATATCGTTGGAGGAACGTGGCAAGGGCACCAACACCCGCTACATCCATAACATCGCCATGGAAAACCGAGACGTTGCCGACAGCCTTTTGGTCACCGAAGTGTTCACACCGTCAGGGTACTGGTCCTCCTACCCACCGCACCGGCACGATGAAGACAATTTCCCCGACATGACCTATCTGGAGGAGACCTACTATCACCGGCTGAACCCGGAACAGGGCTTCGGTGTGCAGCGGGTGTTTACCGAGGATGGATCGCTCGACGAGACCATGGCCGTGGCCAACCACGATGTCGTGTTGGTCCCGCGCGGCCACCACCCGTGCGCCGCGCCCTATGGATACGAGATGTACTATCTAAACGTGATGGCCGGCCCCTTGCGAAAATGGCGCTTTGGCCAACCACCCCGGATCACGATTGGATTGCGCAGCGGGATGCCCAAGAGGTGACCTGACGGCTGAGTGCTTGGGCGCAGTTGGTCTGGAGCCGATGCTAGTCAAGCGCGCAAACCGTCGCCCGGAACAAGGCGAAGCCGCCGGGCTTGCACCCAGATAACACCAATTTCTGCTTCAAGCCATTAACGCCGCGTGTCGTGGAGAGCGATATCGTGCCAAACTTGACGGCCTACGCGTCCGCGCCTAGCCAATGGAAATCATACGCCAAAAAAGGCCGACCCGATGCACCCTGACACCTCCGCCATCATTGTCATCGATATCCAAAACGACTTCTGCCCCGGCGGAGCGCTCGCCGTAGCAGACGGAGACTCCATCGTCGCCCCTGTCAACGCCCTGCTCGCAGACTTCCCGGTCCGCGTATTTACGCAAGACTGGCACCCGGCGGGCCATTCCAGCTTTGCCAGCAGCCACCCGGGGCAAGACCCTTTCAACGTCACCGAAATGCCCTACGGCCCCCCAGGTCCTGTGGCCCGACCACTGCATCATCGGCTCAGACGGTGCCGCCTTCCACGCCGGGCTGAACACCGACGCAGCCGACCTGATCATCCGCAAAGGCTTCCGACCTCAGATCGACAGCTATTCCGCCTTCTTTGAAAACGACCACTCAACCCCCACTGGGCTAGAGGGCTACCTGCGCACAAGGGGTGTCACTGACCTTACCCTGGTCGGGCTGGCCACCGATTTCTGCGTCAACTTCTCGGCCGTCGACGCCGCCCGCCTGGACTTCTCGGTCACCGTCCGCCAGGACCTCTGCCGCGCCATTGACCTCGACGGATCGCTGACCGCCGCCCGCGACGGGATGCGCGCCGCCGGAGTGACACTGGCCTGATCGCGCCCCGCTGGACAACCCCCGCCCCGCTTGTTCTAACAAACGCGCCCCAACGGAGCGCGCTAAATGGACATCGCCGCCCGCGTCTGGAACCACAAATGGAAGATCGACCCAATCGTGCGGTCGCTCATCGACACCGACTTCTACAAACTCTTGATGTGCCAATCCGTGTTCCGCAACAAACCCGACACCCAAGTCACCTTCTCCCTCATCAACCGCTCCAAGGACGTGCGCCTTGCCGATCTGGTGGACGAGGGCGAGTTGCGCGAACAACTCGACCACATCCGCTCCCTTTCTCTCACACGCGGTGAAAGCACATGGATGCGCGGCAACACATTCTACGGCAAACGCCAGATGTTCACGCCCGAATTCATGGACTGGTTCGAACAACTCCGCTTGCCCGCCTACCACCTCGAAAAAGTGGACGGCCAATACGAACTCACGTTTGAGGGCTCATGGCCCGAAGTCATGCTCTGGGAAATCCCCGCCCTTGCCGTCCTCATGGAACTACGCGGCCGCGCTGTCCTCCAGAAAATGGGCCGCTTCGAGCTCGAGGTCCTCTACGCCCGCGCCAAAACCAAAGTCTGGGAAAAGGTCGAAACCCTCCGCACCGTTCCCCGACCTCAAAATCGCCGACTTCGGCACCCGGCGCAGGCATTCCCACCTCTGGCAAGACTGGTGCGTGCAGGCCATGTCCGAGGGGTTAGGCGACAAATTCACCGGCACCTCCAACTGCCTCATCGCCAAAAACCGTGACCTCGCAGCCATCGGCACCAACGCCCACGAACTGCCCATGGTCTATGCCGCACTCGCCAAAACCGACGCCGAACTGCTGCAATCCCCCTACGACGTGCTGGCCGACTGGCAGGCCGAACACGACGGCAACCTGCGGATCATCCTGCCCGACACCTACGGCACCGAAGGGTTCCTCAAACGCGCCCCCGACTGGCTCGCGGGCTGGACAGGGATCAGGGTCGATAGCGGCGATCCCGCGACATATGCGGAAACGGCGATCAACTGGTGGAAATCGCGCGGCGAGGACCCGACCCAGAAACTGGTCATCTTCTCCGACGGGCTCGACGTCGATAAAATCGTCGACCTGCAAGCGCAATTCGCAGGGCGGTGCAGGGTCTCTTCGGCTGGGGGACCATGCTGACCAATGATTTCCGGGGGCTGACGGACGGCGACGCCCTCGCGCCCTTCTGGCTGGTGTGCAAGGCGGTCTCGGCGGACGGCCCGACCGTGAAGCTGAGCGACAATCCGAACAAGCCATGGGGCCGGAGGCGAGATCGCCCGGTACAAGCGGGTGTTTGGTGTGGGTGAGCAGGTTGGGGTTGAGGTTGTGGTTTAGGTAACAAACTTTCTTAGTGAAGAGAATAATTCCAATAACTCGTCCGGAATGTCGGTTCTGGAAAGGCAACTTATGATGCCCCAAAGGAGTAACATTAATTCCATCGGATTCTCGCAGTACTGAATTAATTCGCGAAATCGCCTGCTTTCCCGGAATCATAAAGAACCTGCGTTGGTCCCATTGCTGGTCAATACGTCTTAGCTCGTCTTCGGTCAGCGTCGAACCATGAACAGCGCCTTCAGAGGACCTTTCGAAAATGCGCCGCATCTCAGAGTACTGTGCAGACACATAGTGCTTCATGTCATCCGAAAATTCATCCAAGATTTCCGCCGCGTTGCAACTATATTTGCAATCCACGCCTCCACGTTTGATCTTTTCCGTTATTCTGCGAGTTGCGGCAACATCAATAGCAGAAGGCACAAGCAGATAATTCTCGACTTCTTTTCTTTGCAAAATATGCGAAATCGAACACACTGTTGAAAGATCGTTCTCTATGGCGCTGCACTCTTCGTCAGAGCGATAGTCGCGATCAAGAATGCAGGCCGATTCTGGACGAAAGCCCAATGCGGTTTGGAACCCTTCCACAAGGTGTTTTACTTTCTGTGGATTGAATCCGTTCACAGGAATGATTGCGAACTTGCTTCGTCGTCCAACGTCCGGATATCCAGCTAGTACAGCCAACCGCCCCAAAATTTGGTAATCGTTGCCCTCAAGGAATACAGTTTTCCCAGTTTTGGATATTTGGGTGAGAATAGGGTTCAAGTTTGAACCTAAAGCGGAAAACACCGTGGAAAGCTGACTCGCATCTTTTACTCTTGCCGCACGTTTTTTCTTTTTATCAACGACGACAATCTCTTCGAATTCCGCTTCTGATAAGATCTCGGTCGAGTGTGTGGCGATCAGGACATCGGAATCCATCTCCCGCAAGATACTCAACAACTGTCTTTTAAGGTCTGAGTGCAGGTAGATGTCTGGTTCGTCGATTAGGAATATTGATGCTTTCTCGGAGAATACAATATAGGTTAACATCTGGCACCAGACTTGGAATCCAAAACCAGCCCAAAATAGTTCTCTGGGAAGTCGCTGTTCTGGGCAATACATGAACAGCCTTAGCCTCCCGTCGACTACCTCCAATTCTGGAAATTCTATATCCATTCCTGGCCACGTACTCTGAACAAGGCTACGAAATTCATTGAACATATCGGGAAAGTGATACCAAATATTCCGGAAGTTTCTAGCTGCCCCATAGCTATTCAACGCCAACCTTGCGGCTTCCTGTTCATATCGGATTTCTTTGTGTTCAACTGGCCCAAGTATCGGGACAAATCCGATTGAACAATCAAAATTTCGCCGAAAAAGTTTTGGTGTATTGCACGCCAGCCCATTTGCCGTCTCAGGAATCATCACACAGGATCCCGGCTCGGCAAAGAACAGTATCAGCTTATTCTTATTCGATAGTGTGAACGTGACAACGGCGGGATCGGTATCATTATAGTTATGGAATATATTTTCATCGGCCACTGAGAGGCCTGCAAGAGAAACTCTATGGCCAAAATCATGGCCATTCGGCCCCTGGACCAACTCCGCGCGTTTCGCGGATGCGCGCCTTATTGCGGGTTCCAGAATGCGAAATGCTGTTAGGATCGTTGATTTCCCGGCATTATTGGGTCCAACGATGATATTGAGCTTCTTGAGTTGGATTCTGAAGTTCAAGAATGCCTTGAAATTCTGTAAGCTGACCTCAACAGAACGAGTTCTATCGGAAATCATGGCTGAGCTTTGCAGTTAATAAATTCCAGTGAATGATAATCTCTGAGTGGTTTCAGCACAACGCTAAATAAAAATAGGTTCATTCCACCCGCCCCCTCAGGCTCTTAACCTCCCCCCGCACCTTCTTCGCCTTCAGCCGCCGTTCCACCGACCCCTTCGTGGGTCGCGTCGGTCTGCGCTTCTTCGGCACCACCGTCGCCCGCTGCACCAGTTCCGCCAGCCGCTCCCGAGCGATCTCTCGATTCCGGGCCTGCTGCGGGTGTCCTTCACGAAGATCACCACCTCGCCGGCCTCCGTCCACTTCTGCCCCGCCAGCCGCCGCAGCCGCTTCTTGACCGGTCCGGCAGGTTGGGGGACCGGCGGCGGCGGCAAACCGCAGCTCCACCGCCGTGCTCACCTTGTTGACGTTCTGCCCGCCGGGGCCGCTGGCGCGGACGAACTGCTCCACCAGCTCCCACTCCTCAATCCCGATCTGATCCGTCACCCGCAAAACCATCGCGACCCACCTGCCATACACGTGCCATACGTTACGCCGACGCTTTGCCGACGCAAAGCCGACACCCCGAATTTCCCAACGAAAAGGGCCGCCGGATAACGGCGGCCCTTCGAGTTTATCAGAAGATGGGGCCAGTTAGGGCTGGGCCCAATCAGAGATGTTTATCCCGGATTCTACCCCGGCGAAACGGTCCCTCTGACTGTCCTCACACCAATCTCCAAAGTCACTCTTGACACTGGACCACCTCCTTTCAGTTGTTACCGATAAGGCGACGTTGCCCCCAGATGTTGCGTTTGTCAAAGATTTTTACGCAACACGTGCGGTCAATTTCCCGACAATGATGCGGAACGGTATCAGCGCC
>CALSNT010000021.1 GCA_943787785.1 uncultured Paracoccaceae bacterium
ACTATGTCGAGGTCCGCGCCGGCAGTGGGACTTACGTGACCTACTCCGGATCCGAATCTGTCGCTGCCCCTGTGGAACAAGCCAACCCGCTCGAGCTGATTGATTCTCGCTTCGCGCTGGAACCTCACATTTGCCGTCTTGCTGTTTTGCACGGACGCAGAGCCGATTTCGAGGCGCTGGAAAAACTGTGTCAGGCGATGGAGCGCGCGGCGGACAACCCCACAGAATTCGCTGAGAAAGATACCGAATTCCACCGACTTCTCGCCTCGAGTACTGGCAACGGGCTGCTGATCTGGATCATCGATCAAATTACGTCGGTGCGCAGTATGGATGAATGGACGCGGATGCGGCACCTCACCCTGAACCGATCAATCATCGCGCAATACAACGCTCAGCACCGCCAAATTCTAAACGCGATCCGCACGCGAGAGCCTGAACGCGCAGCAAACGTTATGAAAGAGCATCTGGAAACCGCGCGGCTTTCCCTGACACGGGCGTCCGAGACGTGAATCACAACCGCGCCCCCGCCCGACATCCGTTTATGTAAATTCGCTCGGCCGCCGCGTTGAACAACGTCATCGGGTGCGTATTCTCCGCATTCAGCGGCGCCAGAGCGCCCTGCCCCATCGCCGGATTCAGTGCTGCTGCGTATTCAAAGATTTCGGCCTAGCTGGTGACCCTGTGGCGCAGATCACAATGACAACTCATGTTCGGCTGCCCCAGGTTGGCTTAAACCAATCGCATTAGCGCGCGCGGAACCATTTGTGGAATCCGCAAGATCGGTCAATTTGATTGGGTCGGCCACATAACTTTCCATTGCAGCGACCGCATCCAGGATTGCCGCATTCGTCGTCCCAAATCCTGCTTCAGCAACAAAGGGTCGATATTTCAGAATAAATTGCCTTAAGATGAGCTCAGGTACCTGGTCGCGGCCAATCGTGCCAGGGAGCTCCGTTTCTATGGAACAAGCAATTATCTTTGTAGTGCTCGGGCTGCTTTTCCTGGCTGGTGTTGTCGCTGATCAGGTCGGTCGAATGACACAATTGCCAAGAATAACGATGCTGTTGCTACTTGGTGTGATGATCGGCAACGCGGGCTTTGGATTGCTGCCGAGTGGCCTTACGGATTGGTTCGATGCGATTTCCATTGTTGCCCTGACAATGGTCGCTTTCCTGCTGGGTGGATCCCTGACGCGGCAAAACTTGACGCTGCACGGCCGCGCCATCCTTGCGATGTCAATTTCTATCGTCGTCTCAACGCTTCTGGTTATTTCTGTCGGGCTTATCCTTGCTGGTGTTCCAGTCGGTCTTGCTATGATCCTCGGTGCAATTGCGACCGCCACTGCCCCGGCGGCAATGATCGATGTCATCCGGCAGTCAGGAGCCAACAATGCCTTTACCGATACGCTGAAGGGGATTGTTGCGATCGACGATGTGTGGGGGCTGGCCGTTTTCAGCGTGATTCTCGTTCTGGTTGGGCAAGCGGACGGTTGGGCAGGCGTACTTACGGGCGCATTGCACGATTTGGGTGGTGGAATCGTTTTGGGTATCGTGGTTGGGGTCCCGGCGGCCAACCTCACCGGCCGCCTGAAGCCTGGCGAGCCCCTGCAGGCCGAAGCCATAGGCATCATCTTCCTGACGGCAGGGATCGCCCTGTGGTTCGAAGTGTCGTTCCTGGTCGCGGGGATGACGGCCGGTGCAATTGTTGCTAACTTGGCCCGCCACCATGATCGCGCGTTTCACGAGATCGAGAACGTCCAGTGGCCGTTCATGATCCTGTTTTTTATTCTCGCCGGCGCCTCGCTTGAATTGGACGCTTTTCTAATGCTGGGCTGGTCGGGCGTGCTCTACGTCATCCTTCGGATCGGTTCCCGTTTAGCTGGCGGTTACATCGGTGCACGGATTGGGCGCGTTCCGGACACTGAGGCCAAATGGTATGGCCCTGCGCTGCTTCCTCAGGCGGGGGTTGCGGTAGGGATGGCACTGGTTGCGGGCGAACGGTTTCCCCAATGGGCACCGACAATCATGGCGCTAACCATTGCCGCAACAGTGGTTTTCGAGATCATCGGCCCGCCGATAACCCTTGCAGCGATACGCCGCGCCGGTGCCCTCCACCCACAATCGGAGCCCTGACCGGAGGACAAACGCCTCAGGAGCGCGGAAGGATTCGCTTTGGCCCCTGTGGCCACCAGCCGAAAGAAATATCGGGTATCTACCGTTAACCGCTGGGGCGCTCAGGGCCTTACAAGACCTGAAACATCACCACCGAGGTCCTCGATGCTGTCGTACAGAGCTTGAATCGCGTAGCGGGGATTGTGCGCGAAGGCGCCAGGGTCCTTGAAGATGAACTGGTAATTATACGCTGCCCGCAGCATCCGTGGAGTCCAATTAGCATAGCGGTTGGGGAAGATGGCCTCATCCGTGTTAGCTTCGCCATCACCGTTGGTATCAGCGAAAAAGTAAGGATAGGCACTTCCAGAAACGGCAACGGGTTCTCCAACAACGCTTTGTGCGTAGGCTTTAATCTCTTCAACAAGCTTCACGCGGAGGGTCTCGATTTCGACTGCCACGCCAGTCCCGACGTCGCCGTCACCATCCCAATCGACCTGGCGCGCCCGGATCGCATCGAGTGGTTGCTCACCATGACACTCGGTACAGACGGCAACGTTTACCTCAAGGCTGTGTGGACTGTGACACGACGTGCAGGTGTTCAAACCTGGTACGTGTTCGAACGCGCCAACGTAGTTTCGGCCGACATATTGGTATAGCCCGTTAGCGGTATGCCCCATCAGAGTCGCGGCGGCGGCCTTGTAGTGGGGGTTCATGAAACCCAGCTCAGGGTTAACCGTATCGAGGTCGCCATCCGCGGTCGCTTCCTGGATACGCATACCTCCGACCCGGCCCTGATGACATGTTGTGCAGGTCGCGTCTGCCGGATCGACGGCAATCGTAAGTCCAGACGGAAACTGTACCTGCGATATCGCCCCTGCACCCGGGGCATGGCACGTGTCACAATCAATTACACCGCCGGTCTTGATGGTGGTGTCAACGGTTCCGACCGCGCTGCCATCTAGGCCATAAAAATCACGAAAACCGGCGCCAGCATGGCACACTGCGCAGGTCGCGGGAATCTCGCCCTCTTCGTTCCAATGGGTGAATGCCTCGGCCCCAGCCTCGGCATGCGCCGACGCGGCCCACTCTGCTACAAATGATTCCGCGTCCTGTGCAATCGACGCAGAAGAAACAAAAACCGCGCCGATGATGACTAGGGAAAACTTTAGCATTTCGAACCCCGTTTCCTGGAAATCTGATTGAACCTCACGAGCAAGTGTCCGGCAAGCATCGCTAAAAATCAATGATAGCGATTGACCCTGATCAATTCGGCGGGGGGGGCGCGAAGCCGAATATACGGGTCAGAGGAGGATTTCAGTTGATATCCAAGCGGTTCAGGCGAGGACTCGCAATAAGCATTGACGGGGTGCCTGGCGCAGACACCGTGGTCTCGCCGCCTGTAAAACATGTGACTTTGTATGGTGCCGACTACCGGGGCGTACACGCCAATCTTTCGGTTGCGGAGGGGGAGCGCGTTTCAGTAGGCACGACGCTTTTTTCCGACCGGAGTTGTCCCGAAATCAAGGTCGCATCGCCAGTTGCCGGACGGATATCAGAGATAGTGATCGGTGCACGCAGACGACTTGCGTCAATGACAATCGAGGTTGAGGCGGCCGTACCAATTGGCTTCGAAACAGAGCGTTTGAACACCAAAGAATTGCTCTGCGAAAGTGGTCTTTGGGCGGGAATGGTTGCTCGCCCTTTCGGTTCTGTGCCCGATCCTTCGCGAAGGCCCACGGCCTTGTTTGTTTCGGCCATAGACACTGCACCGGGCGCACCTGATCCGGGCCGCTTGATCCACGAAAACGATGAGAATTTTGCCCGCGGGATCGAGGCTTTGACCAATCTGACCGATGGTCCGGTCTTCGTTTGCGTAGATCAAAACACGCCAAATATCCCGGAAAACCGGCGTGTGCATACCGTCGCGATCTCTGGTTTGCACCCTGCTGGGACGTTTGGAACCCTGATTGATCTTGTGCATCCGCTGCATAGCGGCGGGGAAATTTGGCAAATCCACGCCCAGGACGTCATCGCGTTCGGCCATTTGTTAACAACCGGATATGTGTCGGGTGAAAGAATTGTTGGGCAGTGTGGACCTGGCTTGAAAGTGCCGCAGCTTGTTCAGGTCCCGATGGGTGCCCACCTCGTTGATATGCTGGCAGACAATGTTGCTGATGGCAGGTGGAAGGCCATGTCTGGACCGCCGGTCGGGGGATTCGAGAGCGCGGCTTTGCGTCGGAACCACTTCCAGGTCTCAGTCTTGCCAAGGCCCGAGCCGACCGCAGTTCGACCTCGTCGTTGGCTTCCCGGAAACACGAAGCCTCCCAATCCCGATGCGCTCATTCCAAACAGGGCAGTTGACCTTGCTCTTGGCCCTGACGTTCCCGTTGTCCCGTTGTTGCGTGCTTTGAGTGTAGGCGACGTCGAAACCGCAGACCGCCTGGGCGCGCGCAGTCTGCTTGAAGAAGACATGGCGCTCGTCACCTATGCCGCCGGTGGCCAGCAGGATTTCGGTATGCTGCTGCGCCGCGTACTCGATCAGATCGAAGAAGCCGCCTGATGCAAGGATTGTGGAGCCGGCACAGTGTGGCATTTGTTCTTGCCGCCATGTTGCTGCCGGTCGTGGTCGCAGATTTTCTTTCACGTGGACTGTCGCTGCACCTCCTCGTGGCGTTAGCTACAGTCGCGTTTTGGCAAACCGTTTTTAGGGTTAAGCAAGGTATACCGTTTACCGCCAGCGGCGCTGTGATTGCGGTGTCGTTCATGCTGTTTGCCGCCGGCGAACTTGCGCTGTGGCAAATCGCTCTTTCGGTTACATTCGGCGTGGTTCTGACCGAACTTTTGTTTGGGGGATGGGGTCGTAACTTCCTTTCGGCTGCGGTTGCGGCGCCAGCGTTCGCATATCTGTCATTCCCGGACATCGTGCATCCGGCACCGGTGCTGCTTGTTGCCCTTGGCGCAGGCCTGTCCGGGATTCTCTTGCTGGCACTAGGGCTGATTGCTTGGCGCATCCTATTCGCCGCAGGTTTGACCACCGCTGTGTTATTTCTAGCTGGCCTCGTTCCACAGGAAGCGCTTGGTGCGCTCCTCTTCGCCGCTGTATTCCTGTTAGGCGATCCTGTCGCGGCTGCATCAACGCATCTAGGGCGCCTGGTCTACGGAGCCCTTGGCGCTGGTCTAGCCGGGCTGTTTCTGGCCAGTGGGTTTGCCGTACCGCAGGCCACGATCTACGCCGTCTTCCTGGCGCAGATCTTTGCGCCTCTGCTCGATCAGGCCGCTACTTCAGTCCATATCTACCGGAGGTCAAATGGCTAGATCGTCGTTGTTGCACCGGTTCCTCGCCTTATCGTCTGACACCCGCGCACGTGTTTTTGGGATGGCATTGGCTGTTTCAGCAGTCTGCGCCCTCGTCGTCTCTGCGGCGTATGTCACGCTCAGCCCCCGGATCGACGCCAATCTTGCAGCAGAGCGCAGTGCACGACTTGACGCCATGATTGCGAATCTGCCGGGACTGCAGGATTTGCTGCTGGACGCAGGTGCTGACAACCTTGAAAGCGTGATCGTAGATTTGCGAACCGGGCTCGCTGCGGTGAATCCTCCCGACGTCTTGGATTCGGAAGCCTTAATCGCTTCGCCTGAAACATCGACCGAGCTTTCGCCCGTAGATGACCTTGCTGGTCTGAAGCGCCGGCCCGATTTCGCTGAGATTTTCCTACTGAGTTCCGGACGTGAGCTCGTTCTGGCGATCTTTCCGGTCTATGGACAGGGCTACCAATCCACAATCAAAGCCTATGTGGCCCTTGAAGGCGACCTGAATACGATTGCGGGGTTCACTGTAACTGAACAGGGTGAAACCCCTGGTCTTGGGTCGAAGATCACAGACCTCACCTGGCTGTCGAAATGGCCCGGCAAGGCGTTACTTGATGAGGCAGGCGCTCTGAAAATCGCCGTGGTTCGCGGCCAGGCACAGACAGACTACGAAATCGACGGCATCACCGGTGCGACGCGGACTGGCAACGGCGTCAGTGCGATGATGCAATTCTGGTTTGGCCCGAACGGCTTTGGCCCTGTCATTGACGCACTAAAGGCGGGAGAGCTTCGATGACGCCTTCGAAAACCCTTAAGGCTCCGCTGATCGACGACAACCCCATTACTGTACAAATACTGGGCATCTGTTCGGCGCTCGCGGTGACGACATCCGTTGACACGGCACTGACGATGTCGCTGGCACTGACCATCGTGCTGGTCGCCGCAAGCGGGATCATCAGCCTTCTGCGGCGGCTTATCCCCAGAGAGATTCGCCTCATTTTGCAGATCACGATCATCGCGTCGCTTGTCATCGTTGCCGATCTGATCCTCCAGGCCTACGCTTGGAACATCAGCCAGCGGCTTTCGATATTCGTGTCCCTAGTCGTTACAAACTGTCTTGTGCTGGGGCGTGCAGAGTCATTTGCAATGCATAATCCAGTGCTTCCCAGCCTTCTTGACGGCCTTGGCAACGGGATGGGGTATTCGTTGATATTGCTGGTCGTCGGGATTTTGAGAGAACTCTTCGGCGCGGGCACACTAATGGGTGTCATGGTTCTGCCTCTCAGGTCGGAAGGTGGGTGGTTTGAGCCGTTGGGCGTCATGTTACTGGCGCCCTCGGCGTTCTTTATCCTAGGTCTTCTGATCTGGGCGATCCGAACGTGGCGCGCAGACCAAGTCGAAGCCGACGAGTTTACTCTGGCCGAGGAGGTTCGATGACCGACCTTCTCTTCAAGTCCATTTTTGCCGACAATCTGGTGCTGTCGTTCTTTCTTGGCGTGTGTACTTTCCTTGCCGTCTCGAAGCGGGTCGACACCGCGCTTGGGCTGGGACTTGCAATGGTCGCAGTCCAGACGGTGACGGTGCCGGTGAATTACCTTATCCACACCCACCTGTTATCCGATGGGTCGTGGGCTTGGCTTGGTCTACCGGATGTCGATCTTCGATTTCTAAAACTCATAGTCTTCATCGGCGTTATCGCTGCGATGGTTCAGATTCTGGAAATGATACTTGATCGATTTGTGCCACGCCTGTTCCGCGCGCTGGGGATCTATTTGCCATTGATCACAGTGAATTGCGCAATCTTGGCGGGTTCGCTGTTCATGGCCGAACGCGGCTATGTTTTCAGCGAAAGCCTGATTTTTGGCGTTGGAAGCGGCATCGGCTGGGCACTCGCAGTCGTTGCACTCGCTGCGATCCGCGAGCGGCTGCGATATGCAATTGTCCCTGATGGATTGCGCGGGCTGGGTATCACATTCATCGTCACCGGGCTCATGTCTATGGGCTTTTCGGCTTTCGGGGGATTGTGATGAGCACTGTCCTTGCGTCCACCTTACTGTTGATGACGGTAGTATTGGTTTTGACCGCGATGGTCATGGGCACGCGGCGGGTCCTTGCGCCCGAGAGGCCCGTGACAATTACAGTCAACAAAACCCTGGAAATCGAGGGGCGCACTGGCGAGAAACTCCTGACTATTCTGAAGGAAGCCAAGCTGCCAATCCCCTCGGCCTGTGCAGGCGCTGGCACCTGTGGGCTATGCCGCGTCACCGTGCCTGCGGACGGCGGTGAGCCCTTGCCGACCGAGGCTGCGCGCCTGACCCGCGCCGAGATGCGTGAAGGGATGCGCCTGGCCTGCCAAGTAGTGGTCCGAGGCCCTTTGACCGTTTCGGTTCCCGAAGCCTTTATATCGGCGAAGACCTGGGATTTCCGCGTTGCGTCTACGAAAATGCTGGCACCGTTGATACGAGAGATCGTTTTAATGCCGCCCGACGGGTCCGGATTTATGCCGCGGCCCGGTGGTTTCGTGCAGGTGACCGCGCCACCTTACGCCCTTGATCTCAACGGACTCGAAATTTCCGACGCATATGAATCCAAGTGGGCCGAACAGGGCTGGCGGAAACTAACCGTCCGATCTTCCACACCCGTGTCGCGCGCGTATTCTCTTGCCAACCGACCGGAAGATCAGGGTGCGGTGCTGAACGTCCGCCTCGCCGTTCCGCCTCCGCAGGCCACCGATGCCCCACCAGGGATCGTGTCATCCCATCTTTTCAGCCTGAAAGTGGGCGACAGCATCCCCGTGTCGGGTCCTTTCGGTGACTTCACGATACGCGACGCAAGTCGCGAGATGGTGTTCATCGGTGGTGGCGTCGGAATGGCTCCGCTGAGGGCGCTGATTCACGATCTCTTAGACCGCGGAACCGACTCCAGGATTTCTTTCTGGTTCGGCGCGCGCAGCTTAAGCGACGCGCTTTATCGAGAGGAATTAAACGACCTTGCCGCGCAAAACGCGAATTTTGACTTCACTCTGGCCCTCTCTGACCCGGCCGCTGACGACGATTGGGACGGCGAGAAGGGGTTTATCCACGAGGTCGCATATCGGACCTATCTTGGTGAGCACCCCTGTCCTGAGAACAACCATTACTACTTGTGCGGGCCGCCACTGATGGTTCGCGCCGCGCTGGCAATGCTTGACAATCTTGGCGTTGAATCCAGCGCTATCTTCTTTGATGACTTTGGGGGTTGAAGGCATGAATCTCTCTCGACGTTCTATGTTTTCCGGGGCTGCCGCTGCGCTGTTGGTTTCGCCCGGGCGCGCGTACGCCGGTATGCACCGGCTGGGTGGCCCCGCATTCGGAAGCTATTGGACTGCTTTGGTGCCAGACACCGTAGCGGACCGGGAAGTCCGGCAAGCCGTCGCATCGCGTGTCGCGGAAGGTGACAGGTTATTCTCGCCCTTCTTGATGGATAGCGAACTCTCACGTTTCAACCGCCTGCCCGCCGGAGGCGTTGCCCAGCTTTCGCCTGAAACCCGCAGTGTGATCGAAGCCGCCCAAGACTGTCATGAACGAACAGGTGGAGCGTTCGACCCAACCGTCGGACCAACAGTGTCTCGGGTCGGATTTGGACCAATCACCGGCGATGCAAATGCCTCGATCGGGCTTCTCGAGTTGGAGTCGCGCCGCGCTGTAAAGCCATCAGATGGCTTTACCCTAGACCTTTGCGGAATCGCCAAGGGATGGGTGCTGGATCAGATTGTGACGACGCTCGATGCAATGGGGATTGAAGGCTTCCTGGTCGAACTCGGCGGAGAGGTTTTCGCGCGTGGGCAGTCAACTTCCGGTCGCCCTTGGCGTGTCTTGATCGATGCACCCGACATGACGCCTGCCAATTTCTTGGAACTTCGCAACCGCGCCGTCGCAACTTCCGGGCATCGCCCGCAGTCCTATGAAATAGCATCCACGCAGTATTCACATATCGTCGATCCGCGCCGACGATCTCCGATTCAGAATGGTGCTGATGGGGTCTCGGTTCTAGCTTCGACAGGCATCGAAGCAGATGCGCTTGCAACTGCAATGATGGCGATGGACGTCGAGACCGCCCTGCAGTTTGCCCAGGCGCAAAACCTCGACGTTGTTTTGCGTCACGAAGGTGAGGCAATTGTGGTGGGCGCGCCGCCTCTGAAAACATTGGAGTAGGAGATGGCTGTGTTTGCACTGTCGTTTTTGCTGATCGTCCTGTCGATCTCTGGGCTTGCGGTGGGCC
This sequence comes from uncultured Paracoccaceae bacterium, assembly GCA_943787785.1. GTDB lineage: Bacteria > Pseudomonadota > Alphaproteobacteria > Rhodobacterales > Rhodobacteraceae > WLWX01. The sequence continues at coordinate 9,681 of CALSNT010000021.1, forward strand.
TTTTTTCCGGCCGTCGCCCGCTGAAAAAGAGTTGCGGCGCTGCAGGCTGTGAATTCTGCAAATCCTGCCCGAGGCGGGGAAAATCGAAATGAAGGCTGACGTGGCATCTGCGATTACGCGCGACCTGATTTCATTCGCTCCCGATACACCCGTGGGGCAGGCAGTGGCATCGATGGTTGAAAATGACATTTCGGGTGCGCCCGTCCTCGACCGGATCGGTGACCTGCTAGGTGTCGTTACCGCAAAGGACTGCTTCAAAGCGGCCCTTGATGGGTCATACTACGGGGATTGGGAGGGTGCGGTCAGCGATTACATGACCGCTGAAGTCAGAACGCTTGACGCCAACACCGATCTCGTAGCCGCCGCCTCGCTGTTTCTAGAGGTCGATTTCAGACGATTCCCGGTCCTACGGGAGGGGCGGGTCATTGGAATGGTAACAAGATTGGACGTGTTGCGCGCACTCTACCGCATTTCGACTGCTTAGTGGACAGCAGCAACGGTAGAAGGTCTGCTCGGTTATTTGCACTTGGCGAATAGCGTCGATGCGCAGGATTGCCTGGCCGCAAAGCACCTCAACCTGCAGTCACTTTGTGACATTCTCTTCCGCCTTGTGTCGCTTGATTCCCACCCCTGATCCTCCGATTCCTAACTATAGTGCCGGACCAATTCAGTCGGGCAGGATCAGTGTTTCGCAGCGTCAGGCCGTTGACACGACAATAATGTGCGCCGCGCGGCCGGTGACCCTCGGATAGCATGCACATTCCCAGGCGGATTAACTCCTACTGCTGAATGCTTTCCAGATACGCGAACAAGCCCGCCAGCACTCTGGGCGTGGGCGTCAGTATCCCGTCGATTTCGACCGGCACCAAATCATCGGCCATAGCGGCCCTGAACTCGGGCATGACCCTTGCGAGGTGATCTTGCTCGGGCTCGCCGTAAATATAACTCAAGGAACGGGCCGCCGGGAAAACGCCTCCATTACGTTGACTCAGCGTCGTTAGATTGGTTGGGGATAGTGCCAGTCCTGCGGCCATAGGGCCATCGCCATACCCTTCAGAGCCATGACAGGCTGCACAGTTTTCTGCAAAGAACACGGCGCCGTCCGTTCGGTCCGGCATCACCTGATCATCCGTTGATTCATCCGTGCAGGCAAATAACAGGGCCAAACCGCCCCCGAAACACATCAGACTGACAAATGGTGAGCGCATTCTGACCTTTTCCTTTTTGATGCCCTTTACCGCCGATCCCCTTGATATAGTCCCGGTTGCTCAGGAGCAGTTGGCGAACCAGAAATAATACGGTTCAATCCTGAAAGATCGAAATCCAGCTCTGGTACGCACAACAGTTCTATCGGAGGATCAAGACTGGCAGCTTACTCAAAGCAATCACTTCGGCGGTCTGACTTCCGACCAACATCTTCTGGAGCCCGCGGTGACCGTGCGACGCCATGATGATCAGATCACACTCCTCCAGCTCTGCGGTGTCCATGATGCCTTTGGCCGGCTTGCTATCCTTAACGTGACGGCCTTCCGAATCCACATCCATCGACGCAGCCAGAGCAGCTGCGCTCGCGAGAACTTCTCGCGCCGAATCCGCGGCCGCGTCTTCGTAGACCTGGATCGCATCGAGTTTTCCTCTCTCAATGTCACTGGCCATCTGTAGCGCAGGCCAATTTTCCGACACCGTAACGAAAACGACCGGTGACCCGACAGATTTGGCCAGTTGGAGTCCATGCTGCACTGCATGTCCGGCCAGCTCAGATCCGTCGGTTGCGATGAGAATTTTTTTGTACATGTTTTTCCAATCTGCGAAGCCATTTCGTATCGACGCGCCCGCGAAGCCGCCGACACGAAGCTGCGTCGACCTTGCTAAATCTGGTGCGCCGGAACTTGATTTGGATCAAGGTTCCGCACCTATTTCGGCTACGCCGGACGATACAAGCCCGAGGTGAGAAAGAATCTGCTGTTGGGATCAAGGCCAGGCCAAGTAACAAAGGTTAGGGTGCCGAACAGCGGTAGACTGGAAGGTTTGCTGCGCGTCCGTCACTGAGCAACATAGCCGCCGTCGATCGGGATATTGGCACCGGTCACAAAGCTGGCGCGCGACGAGCAGAGCCAGACAATCAATTCCGCAACCTCCTCGGGCCTGCCAATCCGGCCAATCGGATGCAGCGGATCCATCATTTCCCGCGATGATTGTGCCCCGCTGGTTGCCTGTTCGGCCAGCGAATCCAGCATCCGCGTGTCAATTCCGCCGGGGCAGATCGAATTCACTCGAATCCCGTCTTTTCCGTACTCAAGCGCCGCGTTTTTCGTCAAGCCATTCACGGCATGTTTCGTCGCGACATAAGGAGACAGTCCCGGGAAGCCAATGAGACCGGCCACCGAGGCCAAATTCACAATGGCACCGCCGCCAGCTGTCTTCATCTGCCGAATTTCAGCCTGCAGGCAAAGGAACATGCCACGCAGATTGACCGCAAGAACGGAATCGAAATCTTCGATCGACTGATCTGCGAGGGGCGCGATTGTGCCTTCGATGCCTGCGTTGTTGCACACGCAGTCCAATGTGCCGAAAGCTTTGATTGCCTCGCGGACCAGAGCGTTAACCTCGTCGGCGCTCGCAACGTCGGCTTTGACGAACAGCGCTTCGCCGCCGTTTTTTTGGATCAATGAGGCCGTTTCTTCACCGCTAGAACGATTGATGTCGGAGACAATTACCTTTGCACCTTCCTCGGCGAATTTCAGCGCCGTCGCACGACCGATCCCCGTGCCGGAACCAGTCACCATTGCCACCTTGTCTGAAACAATACCCATTTGGATTCACCCGTATTTTTGATTGACCAATGCATGATGAGACAAAGTGCCGACGCACACGTTGATCCAGGTCAAATCGGTCACGGGGACATCGTGCCACGCTTGATAGTTAAAATAATCAGGAGTGCTCTTATGGAAGACCTAGTTGAAATTGGTCGGCTATTCGTCCAGGCGATGCGAGATGGTCGTGGCATTGCGCATGTCGACGAAATCTATTCGGAAAATGCGGAGTCGGTAGAGGCGGTAGTGCCTCCCGGTCGCGATGTGCGTATCGCCAAGGGTAGAAGCGCAATTAGGGCAAAACGTGAGGATTGGTTGGCAGCCCACGACATCCACAAGATCGACGTCGACGGCCCTTTTGTCCACCCACCCAACCGTTTCGGAGTCCGCTTCGAGGTCGTGGTGACACAGAAAGCAACCGGTCGGCAGATGACTCTGCGCGAGATCGCAGTTTATACGGTCGGGGATGGCAAGATTGTCCGCGAAGAATTCTTTATGTTGCCGCGATAGTTAGCGCGCGCCGATGTCGCCAGCCACCTGCTAACCGCCAATTCCAACGCTAGCAGTGTTCTCGGAGGACGTTATGCCTACGAGGGCCGTGCATAGGAAAAACTAAAACAAGCGCTTCTCGCGTCGTCAATTTGTTTGGTTTTGATCCATGTCAAAGAACGCCCGGACACAACACCGATCAGGGTAGCCAGTTCACCAGCGGTGATTGGATTGACGTCCTGACCGATGCGAAGATCAAGATCAGCATGGACGGTAAGGGCCGCTGGATCGACAATCGGATGATTGAGCGGCTCTGGCGGTCCCTCAAGTACGAATGCGTTTATCTACACGCCTTTGAAACAGGGTCACAGGCCAAGGCGGGCATTGGAAAATGGTTGGCCTATTACAATGCTGAACGACCTCATTCGACCCACGGCATCTTGACCCCTGACGAGGCCTATGTCAGCAAAACAGAACCAATGAAATTAGCAGCCTAAAACCAAACCATGGTCTACCTTAGCAAGGCTGCAGAATGGTCGAAAAAGCAAGACCACCTCTGTTGCTGGACCCACACGATCCGATGCCATTCCTCGATCTGGCATTGCCTGAGGTTGAGGACCTGCGGGCCTATATCCAGAGCCTCTCACCCTGATTTTCAGATCAGCAACGGCCCGGCCAGCAGCCCCAAACACGTCAACGACCCCAGAACAGGCACCCAGATCGGGGCTATGAAAATGCCTTCGGGCGCGGGATCGCGGCGCAGTTTGATGCGTGCCAGCGACAGGTTCACCAGAACGAAGACAATCAGGATGATCTGTGTCGTCATCTCGGCCAGCCGGTCAATCGGCAGAAACAGCGCAAGGAGCAGCACCAGTACTGACACGAGCAGGGTTGAGATCAGCGGCGTATGTGTCACCGAGTTCACGCGCGCGAACACTGTTGGAATTCGTCCGGCATTTCCCAGCCCGTAAAGCACTCGCGATGCCATGATGATCTGAATGACGATCCCGTTCAGCGTTGCGGCGATGGCGATCAGGGAAATCGCTAGCGGCGACAGCCCTGTCAGCCGCTCGAACAGCACGCTGATCGGCGCCCCGGTCTCGGTCAGGTCGGCATGCGGTATGGTCAGAACGGCGACCGAGACCACCAGAAAATAAATTAGCGTCGCCGCCAGCAGCGTCCAGATGATCGCACGCGGCATGTCCCTTTGCGGGGTCTTGGTCTCTTCGACCAGATTGACCACGTCGTCAAAGCCGATGAATGCAAAGAACGCAATCAGGCTGGTGGTAAAAACGGCGCTGAGAGCCACAGTGTCGGTCAGGGGCGGAAAAACCTCGGGCAGACGCGAGATAATCCCGGGATTAGTCCAGAACCCCGCGACGACAATGATCATCAGGCCAATGATCTCAAGCACTGTGAAGATGGCCGCGAATGTCACGGACTCCAGTACACCCCAAGTAGCGACTGCTCCCATGATGACAACGATGCCCCACAACAACCCAGGATCTCGGCAGGTCAATGATCGATACGACATAACCCGCGCCACCCAGAGTGATCGCAGCCGCCGCAACGATCGCAGACAACACGATGAACCCTCCGGTTGCACGGGTCAGCCAGGGCCAGCCGAAACCACCCTCAACATAGATCGCCTCGCCCGCACTTTTCGGGAAACGTCCGGTAAGTTCGGCAAAGCTGCCGGCGGTGAAGGCCATGACCACGGCAGCCAGCAGGAACGAGCTTGGCGCATAGCTGCCCGCCTGATCGACCGCAGCCCCAATCAGCACGTAAATGCCCGCGCCGATAGTAACGCCAAGGCCGTAGAGCACCAGCAGAGGCAGGGATATGGCGCGGATCAACTCTGGTCGGACGTCATCATTTGCCGGAGATGCGCCCGGTTCACTCATGTAGCGCAGTGCCTGCAGAAAGGCGTGTAAGGCATCAGGTCGAGGCGATCCTCACGAATGTCTGCACCGCATTTGGTGCAAATTCCGTAAGTGCCCGCTTCGATACGCGCCAGCGACGCCTCGATCATCTGCAGCTCTTTCTGACCAGACAGACCCATCTGTTCGAGAACCTCGTCACCCTCACGCTCGGTTGCGCGATCTTCCCAGTCCTGACTTGGCGTTTCGTCAAGGCTGTCGTCGATCTGGTGCAGGCGCGCATCTAACTCGGACTGGCGCTCCAACAACTGGCGTTTCCGGGCTGGAATGTCGGTCATGGTTATTACCTTTTCTGGTTGATCTCGGATCGGGCAAGCCGCACGCGGTTTGCCTTCAGGTTACGGAAAACTGTCCCATCATTCCGGCGTCTTCGTGCTCCAGGATGTGGCAGTGGAACATATACGGCGTTTCGGGCGCGGCAGGCTGGTCAAAGCGGGCGATTATCTCGGCCTCGCCCGCGACCAGCACGGTGTCCTTCCAACCTATGTTCTCAGGGCGCGGCGCGGCACCATTTTCGCTGAGCACCCGGAAAACGACGCCGTGGACATGGAACGGATGTGCCACCATCGCTCCGCGAATTGTCCAGCGCTCGACGTCGCCCAGATTGACGCGGAAGTTGAGGTGGTCCATGGCAAACGGCCTGCCGTTGATAGAAAATTCGCGCCGGCCCATCATGCCGCCACCCATACCCATTTCCAGCAACACCGTCCGGGTTTTGGCGGCAGGACCGACCAGATCGAGTGGCACCCCGTCAAGAACGTCGGGAAGGCGGTCGATTCTTGCGGCAAGAGATGTGTCAATGGCGAAGGGCAGTACGGTGAAAGGACGCGACGGTTCGCTCATCAGCGCCGGAGCTTCCCCATCGCTGAAGTCGACGAGAACCTCGACCCGTTCACCGGGAGCCAGCCGCAGGGACTGAACGGTGATTGGGGCAGTCAAGAAGCCGCCATCGGTCGTGATCAGGTGCATCGGACGGTCGTCACTTAGATGGAGCGTGTAGATCCGCCCGTTCGATCCGTTCAGCAGGCGCAGACGAGTGATCCCGGCAGGCACAGCCGCAGTCGCCCCGACCTGCCCGTTGACCATCATCCGATTGCCGCCAAAGCCGTGCATCAGGTCCATCATCGTCGGATCATAGACCATCCGACCGCCGCCATCGAAACGCCGGTCCTGTATGACGAGCGACAGATCATCGATGCCGTAAGTGTTGGGCAAACCACGCTCATCATCGCGCCCATCGGTCAGATGGATCAGGCCCGCCAGCCCGGCATAAACCTGCGGAGCAGTTTTGCCGTGAATATGGGAGTGATACCATATTGTTGCCGGGCTCTGGGCGATTTGCATGTCCGGCTCCCAGGTCGCTCCAGTAGCAACCGGAAGATGTGGCCCGCCGTCGTGCTCCCCGGGAACCAACAGGCCATGCCAATGGGCGCTGATCGGCTCTGCCAGCGTGTTTTCGACCCGCGCCGCCAATGGACCATTCTGGAGCACCACTGTGGGGCCGAGGAAGGCTTGATTGAAACCCGCAGTACGTGAGGCCACGTCGCCAATGAATGAAGTGGTCCCGGCCTGCGCAGTCAAATTCATACGACCCGACGACCGAGTGTCGAGCAGCGGTGGCATCGTCAGCCGATGGCCGGTGGCAAATGCCGCCCCGCCTGCAAGAACTGCGGCACCAGCGGTCGTCGAGCGTTGCAGAAACTGTCGTCTGTTCATGGCCTGCCTTTTGATATTTGGACTAACTGCGCAGTGCCTATTCGGTCAACAATTTCCTGCCCGCGTGGCGCCGCGCCACATTACCGCGTCGCCGCGAAAGTATTTCGAATTTCTTTTTGGCGACTCCGAGATCCGCCCACTGGCCGACCCCGCGTTCCGCGGCAGTTGCAGCCGCGATTGCGGCGAGGACCGATAGCTGGTGCATTTCAAAGTATCCTTCGAACTGGCAATTGCAGTATATGATGTCGCGAACAAATGGTGCCGACACAGACGGACCCACCGTTGACGTGGATCAATCCCCAATACTGAATTTTTTGTGTATGGTTCGCAACGACTTCGTCGTTCGCGGTGTCGCGCACGCAGAAAAAACCAAACGCGCCTAACGCATGCGAAAACAGTCAGACGGATTACAGCACCATGAATGATGCGCACAACGGGCACACTCACGGCCCTGCCGAAGGTGCCGAATTTGGCCAAAGAAGCGCTGTCGATCCGGTCTGCGGCATGACAGTAGATCTGGGCTCTGATACCCGCTCGTCGACGTTTGATGGGCAGGATTTCCACTTTTGCTCGTCCGGGTGCGGTACGAAATTTGACGCAGACCCGTGGTTCTATACTTCGGGCAACGCCGCGCGGGTCGTGAAACCCGCCTCGGCTGGCGCGGTTTACACCTGTCCAATGCACCCGGAAGTTCGGCAAGATTTCCCCGGCGCCTGCCCGATCTGCGGCATGGCACTGGAGCCCGAGATCGCCAGCGATGAGCCATCGCATGAACTGGTTGATTTCACCCGCCGGCTTTGGGTCAGTGTCGCCGCCGCTATCCCTCTGCTGATCCTGACAATGGCCGGAATGATCGGCATCCCGGTGCGCGAGTGGGTCGGACATCAGAATGCCGCCTATCTGGAATTCCTGCTGGCAACACCCATCGTGCTCTGGGCGGCGTTGCCGTTCTTCCAGCGCGGCTGGACCTCGCTCGTCAACCGCAACCCGAACATGTGGACGCTGATCTCGCTTGGCGTCGGAGCGGCTTATTCGTTCTCGATCTTCGCGACGTTCTTGCCTGGAGTATTTCCCGAAGCCTACCGCATGGAAGGTGTCGTCGGCACGTACTTCGAAGCCGCTGTTGTGATCGTCGCGCTGATCTTCATAGGGCAGGTCTTAGAACTCAGGGCCCGAGAACGGACCGGCGATGCGATCCGCGCGCTGCTGGATCTTGCGCCAAAGACCGCCCGTCGGATTCTACCGGATGGATCCGAATATGACGCGCCGCTGGAAAACCTGCTGCCGGGCGACAAGCTCCGGGTCCGCCCCGGTGACGCCGTGCCGGTGGATGGGGTGGTCATCGACGGGCACAGTTCGGTCGATGAAAGCTTGCTGACCGGCGAACCGGTGCCGGTCGAGAAATCGGCGGGCGATGCGGTCACAGGTGGGACGATCAACAAAAACGGCACCATGGCGATCGAGGCGGCGAAGGTCGGGGCCGACATGGTGCTGTCCCAGATCGTCGCTATGGTTGCGAACGCGCGCCGGTCGCGCGCACCGATACAAGGGCTGGCCGACCGGGTTTCGGCAGTGTTCGTGCCGAGCGTCGTTCTGGTGGCGATCCTCGCCTTCACCGCGTGGATGGTGTTCGGGCCGGACCCGGCATTCATATACTCGATCGCAGCGGCAGTGTCCGTTCTGATCATCGCTTGTCCCTGCGCGCTAGGCCTTGCGACGCCGATATCGATCACCACAGCCGCCGGTCGGGGTGCGCAGGCGGGAGTGTTGATCAAGGATGCGGAAGCGCTGGAACGGATGGCGGCGGTCGATACCCTGATCGTCGACAAGACCGGCACCCTGACCGAGGGCAAGCCGGTTCTGACCGACGTGGTTGCGTTCGGCGATGTGGCCGAGGATCATGTTCTGGCGCTGGCGGCGGCGCTTGAAAAGCCCTCCGAACATCCACTGGCCGAGGCTATTTTGGCCGGGGCGAAGTCGCGTGGCGTCGTGTCTGCAACTGCAGCGGATTTCGAAGCAGTGACCGGCAAGGGCGTGCGGGCAACGGTTGGCGGGCAAAAGGTCGCGCTGGGAAACAGCGCTATGATGCGCTGACATCGGTGCGGACACTACCGCGCATGAAGGTGCCGCAGATACCCTGCGGGCTGAAGGGAAGACGGTCATGCTTGTGGCTGTAGATGGCGCGCTGGCAGGGCTCATTGCCGTGGCCGATCCGATCAAAGCCTCGACCGTACCGGCAATCAAAGCGCTGCATCAACTGGGCGTTCGGTTGATCATGGCGACTGGTGACAACGAACGCACAGCGGCGGCGGTGGCCGGCAGGTTAGGGATCGACGAAGTTCGCGCCGGGGTTCTTCCCGCCGACAAGAAAGATCTGGTTGATGTTTTGCGCAGCGAAGGGCGGGTAATCGCAATGGCGGGTGACGGCGTGAACGACGCCCCCGCGCTGGCGGCGGCGGACGTTGGCATCGCCATGGGCTCGGGTGCGGATGTGGCGATGGAAAGCGCCGGAATCACCCTGCTGGGCGGTGATTTGATGGGGATCGTACGGGCCCGGACATTGGCCAAGGCAACCCTGCGCAATATCAAACAGAACCTGTTTTTCGCCTTCGCCTACAACGGGATCGGCGTACCGATTGCTGCCGGGGTGCTTTACCCTGTCTTCGGCCTGCTATTGTCACCGATGATCGCCGCAGCCGCGATGAGTCTATCTTCCGTCTCAGTCATCTCGAACGCGTTGCGTTTGCGACGCGTTGTGCTGTGATGTCATGCGCGCCGCAACTCAGATCGTAGATATGTCGCATTGGTCCAACAGGGCCCAGACCACGGTCGCCTCGCACAACTGCGTGGCGGGCGTCATCACAGCCGCGCTTGCGGCCGCGACGCCCCACCTGAGCGCCTGATCGGGCGTTTCACCACGTGACAGGGCGAGCGTCAGCGCACCCATGAAACTGTCTCCCGCGCCGGTGGTGCTGACGACCGTTACGTCCGCCGCACAGCAAAAGTACCTCGCCTCGGCAGTGGCCAGGACCGACCCTGCAGCCCCGCAGCCAAGCACCACGGTTTTGGCAACACCACGCCGGACCAGCGAAGCAGCCAGATCGGCACTCGCCTCTGCGCCCGTCAGCGCTCCGCCTGAGATCTGTTCCGCCTCTGACTGATCCAACCGCAGCAGGAATGGTGGTTGGAGCGGGTCCCTGACCAAATGTTGCAGCGCGGTGCCCGAGGTGTCGACGCACAGGTGATGCCCCGACCGATGCAGGCTGGCGGCGCAGATTGTGATGAAGTCCTCCGGCAGGCCCAGTGGCATACTGCCGCTGAACACGACGTGCCCTCCACGCTGCATCTGCGCCGCCGCATCCAGGATCCCGGCCAGAATCCGGTTGGCGGTTTCGGCGTCGATCTGCGGTCCAGGCAGAATGAACCGGTATTGCGCACTGGTGCTGGTGTCGGTGACGGCAAAGCTTTGGCGGGTTGCGGGGTCGATCGGGATCGGATGCGCAATGATGCCTTCGGCTTCCAGCAGGCTCAGCAGATGCACGCCGGTGGTACCGCCGGTCACTGCCAGCGCCCGACATCCGCCGCCCAGCCGCATGATCACCCTTGCGACGTTGATACCGCCACCACCGGGATCGATCCGGGGCGCGCCACAGCGCAGTTTGATGCCGGGCTCGACCCGCTCAACCGACGTCGCAATATCAAGCGCGGGGTTCAGCGTGACCGTCAGTATTGATGTCGCGGGGCTACTCATAGGTTATGAATACCGACCGGGCCACCCTGCTGTTTGAGCAATATCAACGCCCCGGGCCGCGATTACTGCAATCCTTCCGCCAAAGAGGAGCCGCATCATGAAAACCAATGCTACGCCGATCTACAATCAAAGCCACAACACCACGGGCTGCTGCCCCAAGTTCAACCCCAAGGGCTGGGACAACCAAGAGCTTCATTTCAAGGACAAGAAGTTCCTGCGCGCGGTGACCAAAAGCGCGATGCATGTTCCGCTGAACATGGGCAGCGTTTTCGGCCGGGTGGCTGAACACATGGAAGACAGCGCTGCGATGACCACAGAGGACACATTCATCCTCAGCCGCGATACGTCACCTTGGGAAGCCGAGCATCTGTTTGCAGTCAGAAAAGATGTCGAGGGCGAAGAGATGGTGACGCTTTCAGGTGATTTCATCACCCGCGTCTTCGAAGGCCCTTATCGTAAGGCCAAGGGTTGGGATGCCGAAATGCGAGTGGCGGCCAAAGCGCAAGGCAAGGAGGACACGGAGGTATATTTCATGTACACGACCTGTCCCCGGTGCTCCAAAGCCTACGGTGAAAACTATATGGTCGGTGTGGCGCGGATTTGAGCGTGAAACTGGGGTGCCGTCACCCCAGCGTGACGTCCAGAAACAGCATCACCACCAGACCGATCATCAGGCCGCCCGTCGCGCCATCCTGATGCCCGTGGCGATGAGTTTCAGGGATGATCTCGTGACTGATGACATAGATCATCGCGCCCGCCGCCAGCACCAGCCCCCAGGGCAGAGCGATTGCAGACACACCGACTGCCGCTGCACCGACAAGGCCCGCCAAAGGTTCGATCAGGCCTGTTGCCGCCGCGATCATAAACGCGGTGGCCTTGCTGTATCGTTCACCCCGAAGGGCAACCGCGACGGCCAATCCCTCAGGGATATTCTGCAAGCCGATGCCGATGGCGAGCGAGGTTCCCGCTGCCACATCACCACCGCCATAGCCGACACCCACGGCAAGTCCCTCGGGCGCATTGTGAATTGTGATCGCAATCACGAACAGCCAGATCTTCTGCAGGCTGTCACTGACCGGCCCCTCCCGACCGGTTATGAAATGCTGGTGCGGCAAGGCGCGGTCGACGCCGTAGATCATGGCTGCTCCAAGCAGCAGCCCCACCACGGCGATAGCTGCGGGCACCCAGCCGGAACCGTACAAAACCTCTGATGCGTCCAGACTGGGCAGGATCAGAGAGAAGAACGAGGCGGCCAGCATTACCCCGGCCGCAAAGCCCAGCAAGAGATCGTTTGTCCGCTCGGATATGCTCCGGCCGAACAGGATCGGTAGCGCCCCCGCAGCAGTCATCAGACCGGCCCCGAGGCTGCCCAGAAATCCCATCATCAGCGGGGTCATGAGCGCGCCTAACCTGTCATTCCTTGACGTAGGGCTGGCCGTCCGCCGCCGGCGCCCGCGCCCGACCCACCAGCCCCGCCACCACGATGATCGTGGCGATATAGGGCGACATTGCCAGGAATTCGGATGGGATCGGCGTGTTCAAAAGTGCCAGTTTCTGTTGCAGAGAGTCAGCGAACCCGAACACCAATGCTGCGGCAAGCGCGCCCACAGGATGCCACCGTCCGAAGATCATTGCCGCCAGTCCGATGTAACCTCGCCCGCCCGTCATGCCCTCGTCAAAGCGCCCGACCGCTCCCAGCGTGAACCAGGCCCCGCCAAACCCGGCGACCATGCCCGCCAACGTGACGTTGATATAGCGTGTCCGGTAGACGTTGATACCCAATGTGTCGGCGGCGCGCGGGTGCTCCCCCACTGCGCGGGCGCGCAGGCCCATCCGGGTGTGAAACAGATAGTATGTGGCCACGCCGACCATGATCAGGGCACCATAGACAAACAGGTTTTGCTGAAAGAACATCGGTCCGATGACTGGAATATCCCCTAGCAGCGGGATCTTGTAAGCGCGGAACACAGGCGCGTTGTTGAGGAACCGATGCTCGGCAAAGACCTGGCTTGAAACGTAAGAGGTCAGCCCAAGCACGAACAGGTTGATCACCACGCCTGCGATGATCTGGTCCATCCGATAGGTCACCACCAGCGCGGCGAGGATGAACCCGAACAACCCGCCCACCGCTACTGCGGCGAAAAGACCACCGAAACCGCCCAATAGCGAACCGACCAGCGCCCCGGTGAAGGCCCCGGCGAGCAGCATCCCCTCGATGGCGATGTTGACGACGGCGACCCGTTCTGACAGCACGCCTGCCAGACCGCCCAGGGCAATCGGCACCGCCCGCACCATGGTCGCCTGCAGCATTCCGGTCAGCGAAAACGCTTTGCCCGCCGTGGCCCAAACCAAAAAGGCCGCGACAAGTATTGCCAGACCTATGCCCAACGACAGCGAGGTCCAGCGAATGCCTCCGCGCAAAAATTGCCGCGCGCCAAGGAACGCGAGGATTGCCGTAGCCGCATAGAGAAACGGACCGCCTGGGACGACGAGGTTGCCTATCGGGAACCGGTCGGTCGGGCGCGATAGACGGAACGTGGCGCTACCGTTGATGTCGGGAAGGAACACCAGCGCAACCAGCACCGCGCAGCCCAGCAGCACGATCCCGGTGATCCGCGCCTGCCTCTGCTTGCCGGTATCGATCCGCGCGATGGGGGCAGAGGTGTCGGGAATTGCGGTCATGGCTGTGGCCCTCCACCCTTTTGTCGCGCAAAGCCCCAGGGGAAGATCGCGCGCACCAGCAACGGGGCGGCGATGAATATAATGATCAATGCCTGGATGATGCCGATCAGATCGATGGAAACGCCCGCATCCACCTGCATCTGCCGTCCGCCGGCCTCCAACGCGCCGAACAGCAGACCGGCGAGCAACACGCCGACCGGGTGGGAACGGCCCAACAGGGCCACGGCGATAGCGGTGAACCCGATCCCGGCAGAAAATCCGGGCGTTGCGCGGCCCAGCACGCCCAGCACCTGATTGGCGCCGGCGAGACCCGCCAGTGCGCCCGCCGTGGCCATCGCCGCCACGATGATTACGGACGAGTGAATACCGGCAAAGCGCGCCGCCTCGGCATTCTCACCACTGGCCCGGAATTCGAATCCGATTTTGGACTTGAACAGGATCCAGTAAGTTACTGCCACGGCGGCCAATGCCAGAAATATTCCGGCATGGACCCGTAGGTTTACGTCAACGAAAGTCAGCAGGCGCGGCAGTTCCGCTGCCTCAGGGACGGATTTCGAGATCGGGTCGGCGCGCCCCTCCTTCTGAATAAAGGGCATCCGCAGCATGAAATCCAGCAATCGGTAGGAGATCAGGTTCAGCATGATGGTCGAGATCACCTCGTGTGCGCCCGTCGTCGCCTTCAGCCACCCGGCGATTGAGGCGTAAAGCGCCCCGGTCAGTGCCCCGGCCAGCAGGGACATCGGCAGCAGGATCACGGCGGGCAGGTCGGCAAAGCTGAAACCGACCACCACGGCGGCCATGCCGCCCATCAACAACTGCCCCTCGGCCCCGATGTTGAACAGCCCGGCGCGGAACCCAAGCGCCAGCCCGAGGCCCGCCAGTGTCAGCGGTGCAGCGGCCGTCAGGGTCTCGGACCAGGCGTTCAGCGACCCGACCGAGCCTTTCAGCAGCGCAATATAGGATTGGCCAATGGTGGCCAGATCGACATTTGTCGCCAGCATGGTCAGCGCGCCCAGCACCAAGGCCGCAAAGACTGCGAAAATCGGCACGACGATCAGGTCTTCGAGTTCACTCCGCCCGATCAGGCGGCGCTGCATCAGCTCTTGAATACTAGTGTCGCTCATGCCGCAACCTCGGCCGTAGCCCCGGCCATCGCCAGACCGACGGCGGATTTGTCCACCGGCCCGGCATTGGCGTCGAACTCGGCGACGAAGCGGCCTTTGAACATTACAAGAATCCGATCGGACAGGGCCAGAACCTCGTCCAACTCGGACGAGATGATCAGCACACCGTCGCCGCTGTCGCGGGCTTCGATCAGGCGTTTGTGGATGTATTCGATTGATCCGACGTCCAGCCCCCGCGTCGGCTGACCGGCAACGACAAGCCGAATTTCACGCGATAGCTCGCGCGCAACTACCAACTTTTGCTGGTTGCCGCCCGACAGATGCCCGGCAGCCTCTTGCACCGAAGGCGTGCGCACGTCGAAATCGGCGACAAACTGCGCCGCCTGACGGTTCACTGCGCCCCAGTTGATCTGCGGCCCGCGCGAGTAGCGATCATCGTAGTAGGTATCCAGCACCATGTTTTCGGCGACGGTGAATTTGCCAATCAACCCCGCGTGCTGGCGATCTTCCGGGATATGCGCCATGCCAAGCCGGTGCCGCGCCCGGGCCGAGGCGCGGGTGATATCGCGCCCCTCAAGCGTGATCTTTCCGCCGGCGATGCGGCGCAGCCCGGTCAACGCCTCAATCAGCGCCGACTGGCCGTTACCCTGTACGCCGGCAATGCCGACGACCTCGCCCGAGCGGACCTGAAGGTTGACCCCATCGACCGCCAGTTCGTCATCGTCGCGCAGAACAGTCAGATCCTGCACGTCCAGCAGCGTGTCACCCGGTTTGAACGGCTGCTTGACCACGTCGAAACTGACTGGTCGACCGACCATCATCTCGGCCAACCCCTTGCGGGTCAGGTCCTTCGGCAGCCCCTCCCCAGCGATGCGCCCGCCACGGATCACACTGATCCGATCAGCGATGTCGAGGATTTCGTTCAGCTTGTGGGTGATGAAGACGATGGCCTTGCCGTCATCGCGCAGGGCGGTGACGATACGAAAAAAATCCTCGACCTCCTGCGGTGTCAGCACCGCAGTGGGCTCGTCCAGGATCAGCACGTCAGCCGAGCGGAACAACACCTTGATGATCTCGACTCGTTGCTGGACGCCAACCGGCAATGTCTCGATCTTTTCATCCGGATCGACGGCCAGACCGTAGTCTTCGCTGATCCGGCGCACTTCGGCCCGCGCACTTTCCAGGTCGAGGTGATCCAGCCGCCCCGTGGGTTCGACGCCCAGCACGACGTTTTCCGCCACCGTAAAAACCGGGACCAGCATGAAGTGCTGATGCACCATGCCAATCCCGGCCCTGATTGCGTCTCCGGGCCCGTCGAACGTTGTTGGTGTGCCGTCGATCAGGATTTCGCCTTCATCGGGGCGATAAAGACCGCAGAGCACATTCATAAGTGTCGACTTCCCGGCGCCGTTTTCGCCCAGCAGGCCCAGAACCTCGCCCGCGCGGAGGGTCAGGTTGACGCCCTCGTTGGCGACGACCGGACCAAACCGCTTGGTGATGCCGCGAAGCTCGATGTCCATGACGTTGGCCTGCCGATCCGCTTACATGCTTACGTCGACAGAACCGTCGATGATCGCGGCGCGCAGCGCCTCCAACTCGGCTTTCAGTGCGTCAGGAACCTCGCCCTCCATGTCGTGGAAGGGGGCCAGATCGACGCCACCGTTTTCCAGCGTGCCGACGATTACGCCGCCTTCAAAGGTGTCGTTCATGGCTGCCTCGATCACTGCCAGAACCGTCGCGTCCATTCGCTTGGTGATTGATGTGAGATAGACGTGCTGCTTTTCCGGGTCGGTGAAGTACAGATCCGCATCAACGCCAATGATCTTCAGCGCGTCGGTCCCCAGTTCGTCCGCCAACGCGGCCGACCCAAGGCCTACCGGCCCGGCCACCGGCAGCACGATGTCTGCGCCTTCGTCGTAGAGGTTCTGCGCAAAGGCGCGGCCATCATCGAGGCTATCGAAATTGTTGGTGAACAGGCCTTCGCGGCTTTCGACATCCCAACCGAGCACCGAAACCGACGTCCCCTTCTGCATGTTGTGGTGGTTCACACCCCGCACGAAGCCATCCATGAAGATCGTCACTGGCGGGATGTTGATGCCGCCGAAGGTTCCGACAATATCCGTCTTGGTCATGCCCGCGGCCAGATACCCGGCCAGGAACGCCGCCTGATCGGTCGCATAGACTTGGCCCAGAACGTTCGGGATCGTCGGATCATAGGCGAAATCGACGATCGAGAACCGCTGGTCCGGGTTCGCCAGTGCTGCGGTGCTGGTGGCATCGCCCAAAAGGAACCCGACGGTTATGATCACATCGCAATCGCCACTGATCAGCGAATTGATGTTGGCTTCATAGTCGGTTTCGGCTTGGGATTCGAGGAACCGACCGGTGACTCCAAGGCTGGCTTCGGCATCCTGCACGCCCTTCCAGGCCGTCTGGTTGAAGCTGTTGTCGTCAATGCCGCCGGTGTCGGTGACCTGGCACGCGGTGAAGGCGGCGGCCATTGATGTGGCTGCCAGGGTCGGGAGCGCTGCAGCCGCGATGAATTGCAGTGGTTTTACGAAGATCGACATAGGGTTTCCTTTCGAATGGCCAGCACCACCGGCCTTAGTTAACGGGGCAAAATTATCCTCTGCGCGATCTTAGCGACCGCGTTCTTTCAATTCGGTACGTAGACTTTAGCGGCAGGCCGTCGGCCGTCTTGCCGTGTGAAGGGTATTAGATGCGCTCGGTCAGGCTTCGATGTCGCGTTTTCCGAACAACCGATAGATCGGGCAGAACGAGAAGACGGCGGTCAGTACCAAGATTACGCCGACGGCAATCGTGCCATATGCGATCCAAGACGTCGTCCAGACTTCCATGAAGTTGATTAGTGGAGCTGTGATCAAAGCGATGCCAACTACGGCACGCAGCACACGATCGATATTTCCTACATTCGGTGACATTTCGAATATCCTTCTAGAGGAGGTGGTTTGTTGTCGGTGTCCCGGATCCGTGGTGGTTTCTGTGCCTGCTTTCAGTGTCTTGGCGAAGCAGATTAATGATACGCTGGCCACACAAACGGTGCAGCAGCGCGCGGAATTCCTGCGATGCGATCATCAGGGTCGTGAATGCGTCCTGATCCAGTGTCACGGCGTGAACATCGCTCTCGGCGATCACCCGGGAGCGGGAATCGATCTGCGAGAGCAGGCAGGCATTGGTGAAAACCTGAGAAATATCGGAACCGGCCTGAAAGTAGCGGATGTGCGGACCCGGTTTGTGGGCGGCTTGCACGCGGATGCGCCCGGACGTCAAAAACAGCAGCGTCCCGCCGCCAGATTGAAAATCCTGAAACTCGGAACCGGCACGCATGAACAGCGAGCCGACCAACTGATCCAACTGCGCCGCAATCTGCGCCGAACAACCCGGCACGGAATGGAATTGCTGGCTCCAATGGTTACTAATGCTCATAGCGAAGGTCTTCCCCGTAACGTCTGGGAACAATGCATCCGCTGGCGCGCCGGGTCTTGATCCTGATCAATTTTCTAAAACCGCTCCTGTCAGCGGTTGGTTGAGGAAGATCAATGAGGCATCACCGCTCCGTGGCATCCATAGGCGAGCAAGGAGCATTCGCGTGCCAGAAACCGTTTTTCGAACCGAAGGCGTCACCAAAGTTTATGACACCGGCAACGTAAAGGTGTTTGCCTTAGCTCGTGTCGATCTGGCGCTTTACAGCGGCCAGTTGACTGTGCTGCTGGGGCCGTCTGGCAGCGGCAAATCGACTTTGCTAAACATTCTCGGCGGGTTGGATCACGCCACCGAAGGACGGGTCTGGTTCCGCGACCTTGAACTCACGAATCTGCCGGATCGCCAGCTAACCCGGTATCGGCGCGACTACGTCGGCTTTGTGTTCCAGTTTTACAACCTGGTGCCCAGCCTGACGGCACGCGAGAATGTACAGTTGGTTACGGATGTCGCCCCAAACCCAATGCCTGCCGCCGAGGCGTTGGAACTGGTCGGGCTGGACCATCGGATGGATCACTTCCCATCCGAGCTGTCGGGCGGCGAACAGCAGCGCGTTGCCATCGCGCGGGCCATCGCAAAACGGCCAGAAATCCTGCTTTGTGACGAGCCAACTGGTGCGCTGGACAGCTCGACCGGGGTGCAGGTGCTTGAGGCTTTGCGCGACATCAATGACCGCTTCGGAACCACCACCGTAGTCATCACTCACAACGCGGAAATCCGCAAAATGGCGCATCGAGTAATTTTCTTTCAGGATGGCAAGATCAGCCGGGTCGAGCAAAACGATACCCTGCTGGCACCATCCGAGATTGCGTGGTGACGCGATGCACGCGCTCGATAAGAAACTGACGCGGGATTTTAGGCGGCTTTGGATGCAGGCGCTGGCGATTGCGCTGGTTCTGGCCTGCGGGGTTGCCATCCTGCTGACCGCATTCGGGATGTACCGCGCGCTGGATGAAACAAGGCGCGCCTATTATGAGCGTAACCGCTTCGCCGATGTTTTTGTGCAGGCGCGTCGGGTGCCTGAAAGCTTGCTGCCGGAATTGCGCGCTATTCCAGGTGTGCAGATGCTGGAACCGGGCATCGTCGGCAACGCAATCCTTGACTTACCTGACCGTGTGGCAACAGCGGTCGGGCATATCATCGCACTGCCTGCAAACAACGTGCATCAGCTGAACGTGCCACTCCTCCAAAGCGGGCGCTACCCGGAGCCAAGTTCCAATTTCGACGTGCTGGTCAACGAGCCGTTTGCCCGCGCGCACGGTTATCTGCCGGGGGATACGATTTCGATTAATCTCAACGGGCAAAAGCGGGCCTTGCGCATCACCGGCACCGTGCAATCGCCCGAGTTCATCTATACGATCGGCCCTGGTGCGTTGATGCCCGACAACGCCGGTTATGGGATCATCTGGATGCCGCGACCAACGACGGCGGCGGCATTCGACATGACCGGGGCATTCAACAATCTAGCCATCAAACTCGCCAGTGGTGTGCGGCCTGAAACGGTGATTGACGCAATCGACAACCTGCTGGAACCCTACGGTGGGTTGGGCGCTTATGACCGGTCGCGCCAGCAATCGGATGCTTTCGTCAGCGCCGAGATCAATCAACTGCGTGGCATGGCCGTCGTCCTGCCGCCGATATTTTTTGCCATTTCGGCCTTTTTGGTCAGCATGGTCATGGGGCGGGTCGTGGCGCTGGAACGCAGTGAGATCGGCCTGCTGAAGGCGCTCGGCTACTCCAACTTCGAGGTGTGCCTCCACTATCTGATGCTGGCAGGGTTGGTCGCTGTCACCGGTATTGTGATCGGCTGGGTTGCGGGCGGCTGGCTGGCGCGCAATCTGGCCCTGCAATATGCTGAATTCTTTGAATTCCCCTTCCTCATATTCAGCGTCTCACCATGGATCTACGCGCTCGCCGGGCTGGCCGCGCTGCTGACGACAATTCTGGGCGCAACGCGAAGCGCGCTCACGGCGGCGTGGCTGGCACCGGCCATTGCGATGCAGCCCCCTGCCCCGCCCAGCTTCAAACGCTCAGTGATCGATGTGGCCATGGATTCTGCCCGCCTGTCGCAACCGACCATAATGATCCTGCGCAGTTTTGTGCGCTGGCCGGTGCGAAGCCTTATGACCTCACTCGGGCTGGCAATGGCGGTCGCCTCGGTCGTCGCCTCGGCATTTTTTAACGATGCCCTGGATGCGATCATCGAAAGCGCGTTTTACGAATCGAACCGGCAGGATGCGATGCTGCTGTTCGCCCAGGACGTTCCACTTGGCGCACTACAGGATGTCCGCCGGTTGCCCGGTGTACTACAGGTCGAGGGGCAGCAGTATCATTCCGCCATCCTGCGCCATGGCGCGCGCCAGAAAACCGTCGCGATCGAGGCCCGCTTCCCGGATCCGGATCTGAGCCGTGTCATCGGGGCCGACGGAGCTGTGGTCAACGTGCCGCCAGGTGGCATCGTGTTGTCGGAACGTCTGGCCAGCCAGCTTGATGTCACAATAGGCGACGCCCTGGACGCCGAATTCCTGACCGGCAAGCGCGAGACCTTGTCCCTGACCGTGTCCCAGATTGTCGAACAGTATTTCGGCCTCGGCGCCTATGTTGACCTAGAGTACGTGAACACCCTTTTCCGACAGGTACCGCAGGTTTCGGTCGTCAACGTAGCGTTGGATGAAACCCGGACGGATGACCTGCATGAAGTGCTGAAAGGCATCCCGAAGCTCGCCAGTCTGGTGATGCTGTCGGACACCCGGCGTTCCTTTGACGAAACAATAGAAGAGAACATCGTAATCATGAATACGATCTACATCACTATCGCTGTGCTGATCACGGTCGGAGTGGCCTACAACGGCGCACGCATTCAGTTGTCCGAGCGCGCGAGAGAGCTTGCGAGTTTGCGCATCCTCGGCTTTACGCGTGCCGAAGTCTCATACATCCTGATCGGTGAAACGCTGTTGCTGGCCATCCTGGCCCAGCCTTTGGGTTGGCTTATCGGTGCCGGGATTGCCAAGGCAATGGCAGATGGCTTCACCAGCGATCTTTATTCAATTCCACTGGTTCTGAAACCCGCTACTTTCGCATCAGCCAGTCTCGTCGTCCTGACCGCCACTGTGGCCTCGGTTTTGATCGTGCGACGGCGACTGGATCGCCTGAACCTTGTGGCCGTCATGAAAACAAGGGAGTGATACTATGTCTTTGAACCTTCGGACCCTTGGCCTGGTCGCGGTTGGTGCAGCCGTGGTGCTGGGGCTGGCGTATACCTCGCTGCGCACCGATCCGGTGCCTGTCGATCTTGCGACGATCACCCGCGGACCAATGCAAGTGACCATCGACGCTGATGGCAAGACCCGCATTCGCGACGTTTTCGAGGTGGCGGCACCATTCAGCGGAACGGCCATGCGCTCGCCCGTCTCAGTCGGCGATCGGGTCATCGCTGGGGAAACCGTCGTCGCTGTTGTCGAGCCCATCGCATCGGGCCTTCTGGACAGCCGCAGCCGCTTGCAGGCGCAGGCAGCGGTTCATGAGGCAGAGGCCGCGCTCAACGTTGCCCAGACCGAACTGTTGAAGGCCCAGGACGACGCTGCCTACGCCCGTAATCAACATGAGCGCACGAAAACGCTGGTCGACCGTGCCGTCGCTTCGTTCACCCAGCTTGAAACCACGACTTTGCAATTGAACGCCGCCGATGCAGGCGTTGCTGCGGCGCGAGCGCGAGTCTCGATGGCCGAGGGTACGTTGGAGCGCGTGCGTGCCGCCTTGATCGAACCAAATGGGACCGCCGATGTGCCGCAGGATTGCTGTGTCACGCTCTTGGCGCCGACCGACGGTGTTGTCCTTTCGGTCGTTACGATAAGCGAACGACCCGTGGCCGCAGGTGCATTGCTTGCGAGTATCGGAGAGCCGACCGATCTGGAACTGACAGTCGATCTGTTGTCCAGCGATGCTGTACGCTTGGCGTCGAATGCAACGGCAATTGTCGAACGCTGGGGCGGTGAGGTGCCACTTGAAGCCAAGCTTGAGCGTATCGAGCCGGTGGCGCGCACCAAAGTGTCGGCCCTTGGGATCGAAGAACAGCGCGTCGATGCGGTTTTCGCGCTAACCTCGCCGGTCGAGGCGCGCCCCGGCCTGGGGGATGGCTTCGCGGTATTTGTTCGCATTATCGAATGGCAATCCGACGATGTTTTGCGGCTGCCAGTCAGCGCGATGTTCAAAGACGGCGACTCCTGGGCGGTTTATGTTGTCGAGGACGGCACAGCACAGCTACGGACCATCAACATCGGACAGCGCAACGGTCAACTCACCGAGGTATTGGGCGGATTGGAAGAGGGTGACACAGTCATCATGCATCCGAGTGACAAAGTACTACCCGGCGCGACAGTCATTGACCGGCAGGCATTGTGAGGCCCCATTTTTTTGGGGATCTGCCCGGTCCTAAGTGCGGCTGTCTTTCCGCGTCTTGGCCTGCGCGATTGCGGCCTCACCCATCTCGACCAGCTTGCCGGTTTCGGCCGTATACTGCTCGATGGCGTTCTGCAGGAACTCTGCCTGAAGGTGGCGCATTTCGTCGGCGTTCTTGCAATGCAGGATCGAATGCTGAGTTTTCACGTCCTCTTTCACCCGCTCGGCCAGAAAGCTGAGAACTTCGCTGTTGAAATCGCTGAGGAATTCCAGCCATGCCAGCGGCCCTAGACCAGCCTGCTCGACCTGCTCGATGATTTTCGCCGCTGGCGCGACTGCATCACCTTCCACTTTAGTTGATTCCGGTTGTTTCGCCATGATCGGGACCACCCCCTGTCAATCTGTGCGCCATAATCGCGAAATCCGCCCTCGCCCGGTTGATCTAAATCAACAGATCTCACCACTGGTCACGCAGGATCGTCACACATTCAATCGGAGAGGGTCATGACCCACGGCCATTCCCCCGCCGAGGTTTCGGCGCGCCTGTCGGTGCCTCAGCGGCCTGGTCATTTGCGCGACATGATCTACGGCGCAATAGACGGTGCAGTAACGACATTTGCGCTGGTGTCCGGAGTGCAAGGGGCGGGATTTTCGCCGACAATCATCGTGACGTTAGGGCTTGCCAACGTACTTGCGGACGGCTTTTCCATGGCGGCGGCGAATTATTCCGGCACCAAGGCCGAGGTCGACGACCGCCGCCGGCTGCGCCGGATCGAAGAGGAGCAGATCGCTGACAACCCGGAAGGTGAGTTAGAAGAACTGCGCCAAATTTTGGCGCTGAAGGGTCTCAGCGGATCGGTTCTCGAGAATGCGGCAAATGCAATCGCCGAAGATCGCGACAAGTGGGTCGAAATGATGCTGGTGGATGAATACGGTCTGCCGCCAGCAAGCCCGCGACCGTTGGCAGCGGCAATCGCGACATTCGTGGCGTTCCTGGCTGCCGGGTTGGTGCCGTTGCTGCCTTATCTGTTCGAAATGACGCAGGCATTCCCAACCTCAATCGCCGTCACCGCGCTAGTGTTCTTCCTGATCGGCACTTCCAAAAGCCGTTGGTCGCTGGCGCCGTGGTGGCGCTCGGGCCTGGAAACCGCCAGTATCGGAGCCATTGCCGCGGCCATTGCCTATTTTACAGGGGCCGTTGTGCAATCTGTAGTTGGCTGAAAGGCGGCTGCCCGCCCCTAGGCGACAATGACGTGACCAAGGCGCGCAGAAAGATCCCTTGCCGGAACTTGCGTCAGGTCCTTGTCAACTTCAGCCACGACTGCAGCGCGAACCTGATCCGGCAAAGCGGCGCGAAGCTCGCCCAACATGTGAGGTGCCGCAACCAGGACAAGCCGGTCAAAACGGCCTTTGGCAAGATCGTCTTTGAGGTGGCTGCCAAGTGCGCGGGCAAACTGTTCCTCCGCAAGACGCTTGGGATCGTTTTTTTCAAGCGCGGCCCGTCCGGGACCCTTTGAGGATTGAGTCACACCCGGTTGATCAGCGTAAGCGACAGGATCCGGCGCGCGATATTCACGGCCCGCAACTTCGGTAAATCCGCGCCCCGGCCCGTTATTCTCCGCGACATACGCGTGGCTGGAATTGGCCATGACGGCCCAAGTGACAGTTGGCTTCATGGTACGCCTCCATTGTTTCTGATGGTCCTGATAGCGTGCGCAGACCCGACGTTGTCTGATCAGGATCAATTCGTGACACGGGAATCGCGATTTGATAGCGAGCAACGTGAGTTGCCAAAAAAAAGCGGCATCCAAAAGCCTGGGACGCACATGCCTGAACAACCGCCAGATTCCAATTTACTGAGTGCGATATTCGATGCCGCCGTCGATGCGATCATCGTCTCCGACAAGAGAGGCCAGATAACCCAGGCCAACAACGCCGCAGTTTCCCTGTTCGGCTATGATCTGGACGAACTGACGAGCCAAAACGTGCGCGCCCTGATGCCCGAAACAATGGCCGAACGGCATGATAGCTTCATATCCAACCATATCGAAACCGGTGAGAAGAAAATCATCGACATCGGGCGCGAGGTTGAAGGACTGCGCAAAGACGGAACGGTGTTCCCACTGCATCTGTCGGTCGGGCGCGCGTTAGTGGATCGCGAACTGCTGTTCTTCGCCATCCTGCATGACCTCAGCTATCGCAAATCCACCGAGGAGGCGCTGGCCCGGTCGCAGCGGCTGGACGCTATCGGCCAGATGACTGGCGGCATCGCGCATGATCTTAATAATCTGCTGACCGTGGTCATCGGCAACCTTGAGTTGCTGCAAATGCGCAAGGACGACGAGGCCGC
>CALSNT010000022.1 GCA_943787785.1 uncultured Paracoccaceae bacterium
CCACCGCCCTGTCCCAATGGCGGTAGTGTCAACGGCGGCGTAATATCCTGCCACTAGGGCGGAGCAAAAGTAGGCCAGTTTGGGGTGTGCGCCTTGGAGCGTGAGGCTCTCAGGTAGCAAGCACGTTCCAAGGCGCATTGGCCGTCAGGCCAACCTGATGGTGATTAGTTTTTGGCGCGTCGTGATTTGCTCTGGTTGAGGCGGTAGCTTTCGCCGTTCATTTCCAGAATGTTCACATGATGGGTCAGGCGATCCAGAAGGGCGCCAGTCAGGCGTTCGGTGCCGAATGTGTCAGTCCATTCTTCGAATGGCAGGTTGCTGGTGATTAGCGTGGAGCCGCGTTCGTAACGCTGTGAGATCAGCTCGAACAATAGTTCAGCGCCGGTTTTGCTGAGGGGCACGAAGCCCAACTCGTCGATGATCAGCAGTTTGACTTTGGCCAGTTGTCGCTGCAGGCGCAGCAAGCGCTTCTCGTCTCTGGATTCCATCAGTTCATTGACCAACGCCGCTGCTGTTACAAACGCCACCGGCAGCCCTTTTTGACACGCTGCAAGGCCCAGCCCGAGCGCGACATGGGTTTTGCCGGTGCCGGACGGGCCGAGCGCGATGACGTTCTCCTGGCGCTCGATCCAATCACAGCGCGCCAATTCCAGAACCATCATCTTGTTCAGCGATGGGATCGCCTTGAAGTCGAAGCTGTCCAGGCTTTTGACCGCCGGGAACTTCGCCGACTTGATCCTGCGTTCGACCATGCGTCGTTCGCGGTCGATCAGTTCCAACTCGGTCAGCCGGGCCAGATAGCGGACAT
The DNA here is from genome assembly GCA_943787785.1 of uncultured Paracoccaceae bacterium. Lineage (GTDB taxonomy): Bacteria > Pseudomonadota > Alphaproteobacteria > Rhodobacterales > Rhodobacteraceae > WLWX01. Next base: position 809 of record CALSNT010000022.1, read on the forward strand.
GGTCCACGCCCTCTGCGGCGCAGATACGCGCTTGCTTGTCGTGCTCACGCAGGAATGTGGGCAACCGCAGGGTTTTGAGGTGATGGGCCAGAAGCAGTTCAGGAGCCTCGGTCATGCGCCACCGCCTGTCAGCAGGCTCATGTAGGTGGCTGCAGACGTTGTGGCGACATTGGTTCTGGGCAGAAAGGGATAGACATCCAGATCCAGCCGCGGCGGTCGGCGCTCAACACGGCAGAGAAGCAGATGCTTGATCGCGTCGAAGCTGACCGCTCTCATCAGCAGTGCGTCTTTGATCGCCAGATGCAGCACCGCCAGATCAAAGCGTTCCAACAGGCGAAGAACCTGCACATACTCCCGCTTCCCGGTCTTGCCTTGCCGGGCCTCCAAGAGCCGCTGGAGCGTGGCGAAGGCTTCTGGCAGCTCCCAGCCCTGCAAGGGCGCTGCCTGATCAAAGGACATGATCTTGCGCTCGATCAGGCGCAGGTAATGCACCGGGTCAAACACCATATCGCCTGAGTCATAGGAGCGGGGATGGTCTGCGATGATCTCTGCCGCGCAGCCAATCACGACGCGGTCAACGAAGCCTTTGATCCAAACCTCTCGATGGCCATAGGCAACGGGGACTGAGTAATCGTTGCCCCGGTAGCGCACCTGGGATGTTGATGTGACTTGGCCACTTTGGAGATCACAGGCTTCAAAGGGCGCGGCGGGCAAAGGACGCATGGCCGCCAGATCAGCCTCCAGCCGTTCGCCGATACTGACCTTGTGACCGCGCAGCATGTCGGCCTGCCGTTTGCGGCATTGTTCTTCAAGGTAGTCGTTGAACGCATCCCAATGGGCAAAGCGCGGGATCGGTACCATGAAGTTGCGCCGCCCGTACCCAACAAGGCCTTCGACTTTGCCCTTATCATTGCCCTTGCCGGGACGGCCATAACGGTCACCGATCACATAATGAGAGAGCATCGCGCTGAACCGCTGGGTTCTCTGGCGGGTGTCATCCGGCATGATCTTCGCCACAAGGCAGCGATCATTGTCGTAAAGGACAGAGCGCGGCACCGCGCCAAAAAAGCCAAAGGCATGTACGTGCCCGTCCAGCCAGGCTTCGGTGTTCGCCGCAGGATACGCGCGGATGTAGCAGGCATCACTGTGGGGCAAATCAAGCGCAAAGAAGAACGCCTTTTGCTCGACACCGCCGATCACAACCAGCGCTTCGCCAAAGTCGGCCTGGGCGTGTCCAGGCGGATGGCTCAGCGGAACAAACATCTCCTTGCCGGAGCGCTTCCTGGATCGGACGTAGTCTTTGACAATCGTGTAACCGCCACCGAACCCACATTCGTCACGTAGCCGTTCAAAGATCCGCTTGGCCGTATGGCGCTGCTTGCGGGGACGGGTCTTGTCTTCCGCAAGCCATTGGTCGATCTGACCCGTATAAGGATCAAGCCTGGGACGCCTGATCGGCGCCGTTCGCCGATATCCGGGCGGCTCAGAATACGCCAACATCTTCGAAACACTGTCCCGGCTAAGCCCAAAATCCCGGGCAATCCGGCGCCCGCTCAACCCTTCCTCAAAGTGAGCGTGGCGAACCTTCAAATACAAATCCACGGTGAAAATCCCCAAGCCCTCCCGACAAACCGAAAGGACAAAAGTGGCCGACTTTTACGCCGCCCGCGACAGCACTGTGCCGCCGCTACCGTGGCCGAGTATTGCTCCGCCGTTCACAGCGGAGACAGTTTCGTGGACTTCTCGCCCCGAAAGAGCGGTGGTCGTCGTGCAAAACGGATCCGCATCGGAGGAATTGATGAAGCACCACAATAAGATAACGCCCGTAAAGCCGGGTCTGGATCCAACGGTTGATCAAACCGTCTTGGCCCGCTTGGCCGCCTTGAAGGCCATGTCGGTCAAGGATCTGAAAGCCGAATGGGAAAAGCTCATCGGCAGCGCCGCGCCAAACAACAGCCGGACCTTTTTGGAAATCCGCATCGCCTATCGCATCCAGGAACTGACCTTCGGTGGCCCTGACCGGGAAACGCGCCGCATGCTGGACCTGCTCGCCGATGAGGTGGAAGGCGTTGCTCGCAGGCATAACCAGATTTCAGACCCCCGCAATCCGGTCACAGGCACCAAGCTCATCCGGGAATGGGACGGGGTCGAGCACACCGTCACCGTTCTGAAAGACGGTTTCGACTGGCAGGGCCGGAAGTTCAAATCGCTTTCGGCTGTCGCCCGTGCCATCACCGGCACACGCTGGAATGGATATCGCTTTTTTGGCCTGCGTGAACGCAAACGGGAGGAAGCATGATGGACATCAACGCCCGCCCAAACCGCCGCCTGCGCTGTGCGATCTACACCCGCAAGTCGAGCGAGGAAGGGCTCGACATGGAGTTCAACAGTCTCGATGCGCAGAGGGAGGCCTGTGAGGCCTATATCGCCAGCCAGCGATCTGAGGGCTGGGTTGCGACACGCGAACGCTACGACGATGGCGGGTTTTCCGGTGGCACCCTCGAGCGGCCCAGTCTCAAACAGATTCTGGCCGACATCGAAGACGGGTTGATCGACGTGGTGGTGGTTTACAAGATCGACCGTCTTTCGCGGTCGCTGATGGATTTCTCCAAGCTGGTCGAGATCTTCGACCGCAACGGCGTCACCTTTGTGTCGGTCACGCAGTCGTTCAATACCACCACGTCCATGGGGCGGTTGACGCTGAACATCCTGCTCAGCTTCGCCCAGTTCGAGCGCGAGGTCATCGGTGAGCGGATCCGCGACAAGGTGGCGGCATCGCGCAAGCGCGGGATCTGGATGGGCGGCTATGTTCCGCTGGGCTATGATGTGCAGGACCGAAAGCTGGTGGTGAACGACGCCGAGGCCGCATCGGTCCGTCGCATCTTCGAGCGGTTTGTCGAACTCGGGTCCGCCACGGTTCTGGCACGCGAACTCCGCCGCGACGGCTTCCGCAACAAGCAGGATACGCTGATCGACAAGGGCTACCTCTATCGGCTCCTGAACAACCGCGTTTATCGTGGTGAAGCCGTCCACAAGGGCAAGGCCTATCCCGGCGAGCACGACTCCATCATCGACGAGGACCTCTGGGATCGGGCGCACTCCATCCTGCAGGAAAGCCCGCGCAAACGTGCCAATAACAGCCGGGCGCGGACCCCCGCTCTCCTGAAAGGATTGATCTTCAGCGACACCGGCGCGGCCATGACGCCCACAAGCACCAAGAAGGGCGCAAAGCTTTACCGCTACTATGTGTCGATGGACGTCATCCGGAACCGCGAGACCGGCGAAGAGACCGCCCCGATGCGGCTGGCGGCTGGAATGGTCGAGGACGCGGTCGTGACCGAGGTCCGGCGCATTCTACAGACGCCGGAGGTCGTGACGCAGGTGCTCGCGGCCCTGAAAAAGGAAAAGGGTACAGTTTCGGAAGCCGATGCCATCGCGGCGCTGCATGAGTTCAGCGCGCTTTGGGCACGCCTGTTCCCAGTCGAGCAAGCTCGGATCATCCAGCTTCTCGTCCGGCGCGTCACCGTCACCGCCGCGGGGCTCGAGGTCGACATCAGGCGCGAGGGGATCGCAGGCGTCATACGTGAGATGGTAGCCCCGCGAAGGATGGAGGCGGCGGAATGACCAAGCCCGACGACACGATCCGCGTCCTGATCCCCCTGAAGGTGCGCAAGAAGAACGGGCGACCCAAGATCCTACCGCCCGCCGACTATCAGCCCAGCGAAGACCAGACACAGGACCCACATGTTTTGCGCGCCATCGGACGGGCATGGGGCTGGCGGCGGCGCATGGATGCCGGTGAGTTCGCCACCATTCACGAACTGGCTGAAGCCGTCGGTTTGGCCGAACGTCATGTCAGCCGCCAGTTGCGGCTGGCTTATCTTGCGCCGGAGGTGCTGAAGCGCCTGACCTGCGGGCGAGAGGTGTCATCGGTCAGCCTGTACGATCTGTGCTTTCTCGCCGGGGAGGCTTGGGGGGAACAGTTTGAGCGCGTGTTCGATTAGCGGCTGGCGTTTCGCCTCAAACGAGGCAGGCACAGTTCCTGTTTCAGATGGAGCGGACGTTCGTGACTTCCGCAGCTAATGACTGTTGAGAGCCCACTTTGCCGATTTTCTGCGACGCGGCAAAAGTCAGCTCCTGGGCTGGTGTACTGAAACAAATGGCCAGCGAATGTTTTCCGATGCACAGGGTTGAGGATTGTTAACTTTGAGCTTTTTAAGGGCACGGGTGGTCTGAGAAATGGGGTCGGAATCACCGACGTTGTATTTCCGACGCTAAGAGATTATATGAAAACTACGAAAGTTGTGGATCTCTGCGGCATAGGCGCGCAAGCCTGCCAGAGCGGTCCGCAACCCTCCATCTTGAAAATTCAGCTGTCACGTCCTGTCGCAGGGGTCTGATGTTTGGAAAGGTTGCCGATGTCATCGCGCACGACCACATCATTTGTGACATTCCTTCATCCGTTTGTGGTCGCTGGATACACGGATGAATTGCCTGCGGGTGAGTATCAAGTTCTAGCAGACGACGAAGTCATGCTGAGCCACAGCTTTGCAGCATACAGACGGTCAGCGACGTTTCTTTTGATCAATTTGCACGCAGGAAAGTCAGAGCTGCGCGCGGTGGATCACCGAGACCTGAAGTTGGCTCTGGCGCAGGATCAGGCCAACACAAACATAAACGTAATCAAAAATAGTGCGGCGGCGCTTTCTCCGTCAGAGGATCAAAAATGACATTTCCCGAATGGACGAAACCCGGTGTTTACGGTGCCTTGGTTGGCGCTGCTGCCGTCTCTATTCTTGGCTTCACTTGGGGCGGCTGGACAACCGCGGGCAGTGCAGACGAGATGGCTCAAAACCTTGCGTCAGAGGAAGTCACCTTGGCGATGGTCCCAGTTTGTCTGGATCTTTCGGAAGCTGATGTAGCACGCGTCGAAAAATTGGCGACACTTCAAGAAGCTTCGCGTTTTCAGCGGCGCGATGCCATGATGGAAACGGGCTGGGCCACGCTGCCGGGTACTGATGCTCCAAGCCGAGATCTGGCAGAAGCGTGTCTTGCGGGGCTTGAGTTAGATGGATCGTAAATCTCAATTAATTGAGCCTCGCCGTCCGCATTCCATCGCTGCCTCAATACCTGCGGAAACACCAAAAGAAAAAGTCCAATTTATAAGTTTGATTGTCGTCTTCTTGCTGCTCGCGCTACCTGCATTCGCCCAATCCGCTACTCAGCCAATGCCCGAGAATGCCAGTGCCAAAAGCTATGGTGATGGATGGGAATGTAACACTGGATTCCGGCTGAACGAAAATGCCTGCGTCGCCGTGATCGTGCCGAAAAACGCATACAACACAAACCGGCCCTACGGTTCCGGATGGGAATGTCTTCATGGGTTTCGCAATACTGACAAAGCTGCGTGTGTTGCAGTAGAGGTGCCTGAGGGTGGATATTTGGACCCGTCAGGCGAACGGTGGCATTGTTTGCGCGGCTACATCAAGGTCGATGACACATGTCAGGCGATCGTGTTGCCGACGAATGCGTACTTGGTGGATGCCTCGTATGGCTCCACGTGGAATTGCGAACGTGGATTTGAAGCAACGGGCGACCAGTGTGCTGCCATTGCGGTTCCGGCCAACGCCTATCTGAATGGATCAGGATACGGTCAACCTTGGACATGTGTGCGCGGCTTCTTTGAACAGGCTGGCCTGTGCGAAGCCGTCGCGATCCCCGCAAATGCATATTTCGATGACGCACGCTACGGTCCAGGGTGGAAGTGTGACCGTGGATACGCCGCTCATGGCGAGACATGCGAATTTATCAGCTTGCCCGAAAACGCGCATCTGGACTGGTCTGGCAACCGCTGGGCTTGCAACAGAAATTTCCAAATATCCAAGGGGCAGTGCGTGCTCAGAAATTAGGCGCGAGCCACGGCACCTCCCAAGTCAAAATGTGCATGTGGGGGCAATTCTGCCATCTATGCCAACCTACAAAAGAGAACCACAATGGAAACGAAATGTGAAACTGTCGATACCATTCGCCGTCCTATCAAGGGCGCTCAAGCGCCACCAACGACCCAAGTCGAACCTATACATCCGACTTCAATCACGCATGTCACGGCACCACCAACGGCAGTCGTCTACTGCGAGGGGAACTTCGCGCAAATCGATGGCAAGACTGCAAATGGCCTTGTGCGCCATTCACAAGCGTATCGTATCCGTTCTGTCATCGACAGCACCTCTAGTGGACAAGACAGCGGATCCGTTCTCGACGATGCAATGAATGGCATACCGATTTTTGGTTATCTGGATGCTGCAGTTGCCCATGAAGCCGTAATTCCCGACACGCTGATTTATGGGATGGCACCCTCAACAGGACGGCTTTCACCTGCGGACCGAGGCGTTGTTCTGCAAGCGATTGAGCTTGGCATGAACATCGTGAGCGGGCTGCATGAGTATCTGAGCGATGACGGTGAAATAGCCAACGCCGCATCCGAACGGAATGTCACGATCCGCGATATTCGCAAGCCGAAACCCAGCAAGGACATGCGCCTGTTCGATGGCAGTGTTGCAGGTGTTAAAGCGCTGCGGATTGCAGTTCTCGGCACCGATTGCGCCATTGGAAAGCGGACAACGGCGACCGTTTTGGCCCGGGCTCTGAATGCAAAGGGCATCAAGACAGTGCTAGTCGGGACGGGCCAGACCGGCCTGATGCAGGGCGCGAAATACGGTATCGCGATGGATGCCGTGCCGCCCCAGTTTTGCTGTGGCGAGCTTGAGGGCGCGATTGTTGCGGCTTCGATCGCTGAGCAACCCGATGTCATTCTGATCGAAGGTCAGGGCGCGCTGAGCCATCCCGCGTTCTGCACATCTGCTTTTATTCTGCGGGGCAGCCAGCCTGATGCTGTCATTCTTCAACACGCGCCCAAGCGCGCCCATCGCTGCGACTTTCCCCAAATGCCTATGCCCACGCCCTCAAGTGAGATTGCTTTGATCGAGGCCTTTGCCGATACAAAAGTCATCGGTGTCACGCTCAATCACGAGCATATGTCTGAGGCCGAAATCACCGATACCATCGCCGCGCAATCACAGAAACTGGGGCTGCCTGTCACCGATGCATTGGCCCGACCGGCTGCACAATTGCTTGCCATGGTGGTCGCTGCATACCCCGGTTTGACACAAAGGCCGCCTCTGGCCGCAATATGAGCTCCCCGCGCATCGAAGTCGATCTGAGTAAGATACATCGCAACACACAAACCATCGTTAGGAGGTTGGGCCCACGTGGAATCGGCGTCACAGGCGTAACCAAGGCTGTCTGCGGGCACTCAGCAATCGCCCAAGCTATGCTGGAGGGCGGCGCCGCGGGGCTTGCCGATGCGCGTCTCAGCAATGTTGAGACTTTACGCAAAGCGGGCATCACATGCCCAGTCACGTTGATCAGAACACCGATGTTAAGCCAGGTCGATCAAGTCGTTCAGGTCTGCGAAGCGAGTTATAATACAGAGATTGCTGTCATTGCTGCCTTGGCGTCTGCCGCTATCAGCAAAGATAGGGTTCACGATGTCATACTGATGGTCGAAATGGGCGATCAGCGGGACGGGATTTTACCAGAGAACTTGGCTGATATTGCGCAGCAAGTCATGAAAATTCCTGGAGTCGCGCTAAAAGGCATTGGCGCAAACTTTGCCTGTCTGAATGATGTCTCCCCCACTGCGCCTAAAATGGCCGCCTTTAGCGCCCTAGCGAATGAGATCGAAGGGACGTGTGGCCCATTCCTCAAGATCGTGTCTGGCGGCAACTCAGCCAACTTGCCTTGGGCGTTTGGCGAACGCTCTACCGGTCGCATCAATGACCTACGACTGGGTGAGGCGATCCTTCTGGGTGTGGAACCCGTATCTGGCGACCAGATCGACGGGATGCACACGGACGCCTTCACGCTTGTCGCCGAAGTTATTGAAACGGATACAAAACCTGCGCCTTTCCCCATCACCTTGGTCGATCCAACTTTGGCAAGACTTCGCATTGAGCCAACAAGTGGTGTTTCCACGCGCCTTATCCTCGCATTAGGTCATCAGGACACGGATATTTTGGGGCTTTCAATGCCTGCTGGAAGCACATTGATCGGTGCAACCAGCGATCATCTGGTCATTGGAACGAACCGGCCCAGGCCGAATTTGGGATCCGAATTGAGATTTCAGATGAACTATAAGGCGCTGATGCTGGCAATGGCCTTACCTGACATCGCTGTAAAACTGATCAATGATGGCACCTCAAGACAACCGCGACATACCCAAGGCAAGTCCGAACACCTGACGCTGGTTTGAAAAATCTTGCCTGGACGAGCTGACCTGAAACCAAAATAGGAGACTGGCAAATGACAAAGCTCAAAAAAACAAATGTGTTCAAAGCGTATGGCTCCAAACCGGAAACTTTGATGGACAAGACGACGCGTGTTGTCAGGAAAATGGTCGACGAAGACTCGGAAAAACGACGAGTCAAAATTACCCGCCTTCGCAACGCCCGCCTCGAAAGAGAAGCGAACACGCCACCAGAAACCAAAGCCTCAGCAGCATCCAAATCGCGTCGCAGGAAAGCCGCTACGACGCGGTAGTTGAAACGGCTTTGTTTGCGTTAAATGCGGAACATCCCAAAATCGAGCAAGCCGTGTTCCCTGACTGTACGGGAAGTCAACCAGGCCATTGAGGGACTGGCTGGTCGCAACGCCCATCGCCATTCAGGCCGATTTGAAGACTCACTAGTTTGTGCCACGTTCCCGCTCAGCTTGCGCGAGCGCGTCTCTCAAATTCGAATACTTGTACCGACCGAAACGGTAATAATACACCGGGAAACGGGAGATCCCATGCTGTTCCATTACAGCTGCCATCTCGGGCGTCAGTTCATCGCTCATTGTGTTGTGGGTCGTGTCGGGAAGTTGGTGGAAATTTGAAGGTGGCGTAATCTCCGGGTGAATCAAACCCACCCAATCGGCGGCTGGTACCGCCTTAGGAGATCACGCCATGACCAAGACTACAGACACGAGCCCCATTTCGCTACTTGCATGTGAAGAAGGCTTTGATCCGATCGAAGATCGGCTGCGCGCCAACATCCGCGGCACGATCGAGGCCGTTTTCAAGGAAGAACTGGACGGCTTTCTTGGCCGTTTGCGGTATGGCCGGGACGCCGAGGCGGTGAAAGGCTATCGCCACGGCCACCGGGACCGTCAGATCACCGGGACATTTGGCACCGAGACGATCAGCGTACCCCGCGCCCGGGTTGAAGATGAAGTCGGTAAGGCTAGTGAATGGCGCTCAAAAGCGTTGCCGCGCTACCAGCGCCTGACCAAGACGGCCGAAGCGTTGATTGCGTCGATTTATCTCTCGGGCACCAACACGCGGCGTGTGAAGCGCGCGCTGTTTGCGCTGTTCAAGGGGGCTGTCGGCAAAGACGTCGTCAGCCGCGCTTGGCGCAAGGTGAAGACCGACTGGGACGCCTGGTGCGCCCGCAGCCTTGCTGATGAGGACATCGTTCGGCTCATCCTTGACGGCACCGTCATCACGACGCGTCTTGATCGGAAAGCGCAGAACATCTCGGTTCTGGCTGCCATTGGCGTGCGTCGTGATGGGCAGAAAGTATTGCTTTCCATCATGAATATGGGCGGGGAGAGCACAGCCGCCTGGCGTCAGTTCATTGACGACCTCGATGCGCGGGGCCTCAAGCGGCCCGAGTTCGTGATGGTTGATGGCGCGCCGGGATTGGAGGCCGCGCTGGTCGCGTTGTGGGGCCAAGACTTGCCGATCCAACGCTGCACTGTTCACAAGCATCGCAACCTGCTGGCCCACGCCCCAAAACATATGCACGAGGAGCTGGGCGACGATTATCGCGCCATGATCTACGCTGAAACCGCCGATGAAGTTGAGAAGCAGCGCAAATCCTTTCTACGCAAATGGCAGCTCAAGTGTCGAGCGGTCGCAGACAGCCTTGAAGAGGCCGGGGATCGGCTGTTCACCTTCACCCGCCTCGATCCGTCGCAGTGGAAGTCAGCTCGCACAACCAACGCTATCGAGCGCCTGAACGAGGAGTTTCGCCGCCGGATCAAAACACAGACCGTGCTGCCCTGCGCTGCAACCGTGCCGATGCTGCTTTGGGCGCTCCTCGCCTCAGGCCAAATCCAGATGCGCAAGGTCGACGGCTGGGAAACGCTCGCGCAACCAATTGAACCAATGACACTTGACCTCGTCGCCTGATCAGGCGCAAATCAAAACGCTCGGAGAACGCCGCCGGAGAATTTCCACCACTTTCGAGACACAACCGTGTTGTGCTTTGTTGTGTCCAAGTGTTGGTTCCTCCTGGTGAAAGTGGCTCACGGGAACGGGCGCCGCAAGGACTTGTTCCTGGGCTAACTCGTCGGCCATTGTGCTGGCCGAGCCGCCGGTCACCCAGCCACCCCAGGAAAATCCGAGGATCGAGACAAGAACTGCGCCGACAACCGCGCCATAGGCGCCAGGTTTGAGCCAAGTGAGAGTCGTCATTTGTTGCCCTCCTTCAGGAACGGTGGGTCATAGTACCCGCCTGTTGGTTCTGAAGTTGCGACGCTCGTACACATGTCCTGCCGAGCGCAGGATGTTTCCCTGTGCCCGCATCTGATGAGCGTCACAATTTGAGAATAAGCTCGTCGCTGCCCATTGTTCGAGTCTACTCGCTGCAGCGGTAGGCCAGGCGCGTCTGATGGCACGCCGCGAACTGGGTTGTTTCTTCCTTTTACGTATCGAGAATAGCTTCCGATAACCTCCAATCCACGATCTGCAGCGACCGGGGGCATGCTACTATCCTTGTAGGCATGTGGTCGCATCGAAACCGGCAGCAAGGCAGCGGCGATGATCTTTGACCACACGCGCTTATCGCTTCCCCACGCCACTAAGTCAATTAAGTTGATGGTTTCAGATGCAATGTGGCCATCGTGATCCGCAAAACGCTGCGACCATCATCAAGGCCTGGAATACCCGGTCATTTGAGTCAAGGTGGTGTAATTTGTCGGGTGGCCTGAGGTCATGATCAGGCGGCTTTGATGCTGAGAATAGGGTCTGTCTCCTCGCAATGGACTAAAAGTCAAAAAGCAGCCGTTCGTACGGAACGCAGCGAAAGCTCACTAAGTCCCGCAACTCGGTCATCTGGACCAAGTTTACGCTGCACTCTGACACGAACGGCTGCTTCTACTGCCGCACCGCAGCAGTGTGAAGTCGTCCTTCAGGCACCCAATTTTTCCGTTGATGTCGCGAAGCGCCAGAACCGGTCGTTCAAACAGAAAAGGCCTAGGTCGGAAAAGTCCGCTCATTGCCATTTCGTTCGTCACGCAGCGAAGGTCAGCTCTTCAGAAACCAGCCGTCCGTACACCGCGCAGAGAACGGCTGGAGAGAGCCCAACCTTACCGATGCTGCGCTGCGCACGAATGTCGGCTTCGAACATATGTAGTTGAAATTTGCCGCGTATTCGCCGCCACATGTTGTTTTGACCGACACCGCAAAACCTCTCCATGCACTCCTAGTCTGTCAATTGGCGCCAAGCGACGTAACCTTTCAAACCAGCGCTGCGCGAGGAGCACTGGGAAGTCTGCGATGAAATTTTTCAAGTTTTTGATCGATCGCCGCTCGCGCGCAATGTCAGGGTTCCCTCGAACGAGATGACTCTCGAATTCGAAAGCGACAATCTAAATGCGATGCAACCCATCGATTGGTTTAGATTGGTGAAACCCGGCGTTGCAATTCCGATGTCGGAGGATGGCGATCTGGTGTTGTTGAATTCCATTGTCACCTGCGTCCAGGATTGGCACGGGCACCCAAGCCTTGTGTCGGCGTTTGAACAGCCGGGCCGAATGTACTAACGTTTCCACTGGAAAGGCGGTGATCTCACTATTCAACCCGATCAGAAACTGGTTTTGTCAGGTAACAACAGAGCAATCTGAGCAGGCCGATTTCCGACTAGCGGGTTTCAGATACAAAATTCCGCCGACCAACAACACTTTAGAAATTGCTGACTGCATTGATGTCGTCTTTGCAATGCCAGCGTCCAACAGAATGGGAAATTAAATATGAAATTCAGTATGTTAAAAATCGCGGCTGCTTCGCTGGCACTGTCCGGCATGGCGGTCACAACGGCGTCGGCAGACGTGCTCGACACGATCAAAGAGCGTGGCAAGCTGATCGTCGGTGTGAAAGCAGACTACAAACCCTATGGCTATCTGGACTCTTCCGGGGCGGTCATCGGTATCGAACCCGATCTGGCCAAGGATGTTGCCGACCGGCTGGGCGTTGAGGTTGAGTTTGTGCCTGTCGTCAGCTCGAACCGGATGCAATTCCTCGAGCAGGGCAAGATCGACCTGATGATCGCCACCATGACGGACAAGCCTGATCGTCGCAAAGTGGTGAACATCGTTGATCCGAACTATTACTCGTCTGGCACAAACATCCTGTCGCTGAAAAGCCTGGGCCTGAAAGAATGGGATGACCTGAGCGGCAAACCCGTCTGCGGCATTCAGGGCGCGTTCTACAATAAAGCCACCAGTGAGAACTATGGCGCTGAGATTGTGGCCTTCAAAGGCACCGCCGAGGCCTATGCCGCGCTGCAGGCGGGTAACTGCGCGGCCTTCGTCTATGACGACAGCGCAATCGTTGCCAAGGCGGCGGAAGCCGAGTGGTCCGACTATGAAATGCCGCTCCAGACCATCGACGACGCGCCATGGGGACTTGCTGTTCAACTGGGCGAAGATGGCTTCAAAGAGTTGATGAGCGAGATGATCACCGAATGGCACGCGTCGGGCCGCATTCTTGAGCTTGAGACCAAGTGGGGCGTTGCCAACACGCCGTTTGCCCAAGCGATGCACGACAAATACAAGTAAACCGAAGATCGGGCCGGGGAATCTCCCCGGCCCAATTCGTATGGAACATTCGTATTAATCGGGGCGCTGCCTAATGGACGCTGTCTACGACTGGTTTCGCGTTCTCTATGACGAAACCGGCATCAACCTTCCGTTCCTCTACGACAGTTACGACCGCAACCGGATGTTTCAGGGGTTCCTGACAACGATCTGGTTGTCGCTGGTCTGCCTGTTCTTCTCGGTCATCATCGGGGTTATCGGGGCGTGGTTGCAGGGGTCTTCGTTCAAATGGACCCGGCGGATCGTCAACGGCTACATCCAGATTTTCCGCAACACGCCGCCGCTGGTCCAGTTGTATTTCTTCTATTTCGCTATTGGAACTATCCTGCCCAGGGTTGAAAATGACTGGGGCGGGCAGTCGCCGATACTGGGCAGCTTCGCCTGGGCTGCCATATCGCTGTCGTTCTTCGCGGGCGCGTTCAACGTCGAGATCTTTCGTTCCGGCATCGAGGCTGTGCCGAAATCCACCGTCGAAGCGGCCGAGGCTTTGGGCTTCACACGCGTACAAATTTACCGCGACATCACACTGCCATTGGCGTTCCGCGTCGTGCTCCCCGCACTCAACAACAATCTGGTGAATCTGGTAAAGACCACCACGCTTGCCTATGCCATCGCGGTGCCCGAGATGTTGTATGAGGCCAACCAGATCTGGTCGGACAACGTCAACGTGACCGAGATGATGATCTTCATGCTGCTGGCCTACTTCTTTTTGGTCGGCATTCTGGTCAGCGGCATGAACCGTTGGGAGCGGGCCATGAAAATTCCGGGGTACGGTTGATGGGTGCCGCATACAAAACCGACCTTCCGGTGATGATGGCACCGAAGGCACCAGAGCGTGAACCGATCCTACCACATCTGAGGGCCTGGCATATCGTGCCGCTGGTGGCGTTATGCCTGCTGGCTTCGCCGCTTGCATTCGCTGCCGAGCATGACATCCGTCAGCCATCGCTTTCGGTGCTGGTCACTTGGGCGCCTCTGTTGATGAAGGGGTTCATCTTTAACCTCGTGATCTCGGTCAGCGCGATGGCTGTCGGCACGTTCGCCGGGGCCATACTGGGGCTGGGCCAACTGTCGCCGTCAGCACCAATTCGCAAGGTCGCCTGGCTGATCACCCAGTTCTTCCGCAACGCACCCTGGCTGGTGCTGCTGTTCTTCGCGATGTTCCTGTTGCCGTTCCAAATCTCGTTCTTCGGCCTGTCGATCCCATTGCCGGACTGGTTCAAAGCGATCATCGGCCTGTCGCTGCCTGTGATGGCCAACGTGTCCGAGATCGTGCGCGGCGCCGTGAACTCGCTTCCCAGTGGTCAGTGGGAGGCTGCAAACAGCCTCGCCTTTTCGCGTCGTCAGACCATGTGGCTGATCATCTTGCCGCAATGTGTCAAGCGGATGCTGCCTCCATGGATGAACCTCTATTCAATCCTGACGATGGCCACCGTGCTTGCCTCGATCGTTGGCGTGAACGAGGTGATGACCCTGACCGGACAGGCATTGGCCTCCGAGGGCGGGCGACCCGACCTTCTGGCCCCGTTTTACGGTTTCGTGCTGCTGCTGTTCTTCATCTACTGCTATCCGATTGCCCGCTACACCGTGCGGTTGGAAAAAAAATTCGCTGTGATCGGCTGAAGGAGAAAAAGATGTCCTGGACCCCCGCCGACCCAATGGTGTCGATCCGCGATGTGCACAAGTCTTTTGGTGACCTGGAGGTGCTGAAAGGCGTGTCGCTGGACGTGATGAAGGGCGATGTGATCTGCATCATCGGCCCCTCAGGCTCGGGCAAGTCAACGCTGATCCGCTGTGTGAACGCGCTGAACGACATTCAGTCCGGCTCGATCCTGGTGGAAGGGTTAGAGGTCAACGACCCCAAACTCGATAAGCTGAAATTGCGCAAGCGGGTCGGCATGGTGTTCCAGCAATATAACCTGTTCCCCCACAAGACTGCGTTGCAGAACGTGATGATGGCCCCGGTGCGGGTGCTGAAACAAGACAAAGCCGCAGCCGAGGAAAGCGCCCGGGCGCTGATCAAAAAGGTGCGGCTTGAGGGCAAAGAAAACAGCTACCCCGGAGAGCTTTCGGGCGGTCAACAGCAGCGCGTCGCCATTGCGCGATCCTTGGCTATGAAGCCAGACGTGATGCTGTTTGATGAGGTCACTGCCGCGCTGGACCCCGAAACCGTTGGCGAAGTGTTGCAAACGATCAAGGATCTGGCCGAAGATGGCATGACCTGCATTCTGGTCACCCACGAGATGGGATTTGCACGCGAAGTGGCCGACCGGATTTACTTCACCGACGGTGGAGTCATCGTCGAACAAGGCCCTCCGGCGACCTTCTTTAAGGAGGCGAAAGACCCAAGGACCAAGGAGTTCCTTAGTCAGATTTTATAGGTGTGCATGGCTTGATTGCACCTAACAGACAAGGAGTTCGCTGTTTGGTGCCCGTCCGGTAAGCCCGACCTTCTGCGAAAGAACAGCCTCTGATACGCTGCCTTAGCAGCGCAACGCCATGGTGTCAGCTCGTCGATACGGTCGATCTTGTAATCTGCGATTTGGGCGAGCACCCAGGTGAGCCAGGCCTTGGAATCCACGTCGTTAAGCTTGGCGAATTCGATCAGAGTGTATGCGATGGCTAAGGCGTGGCCGCCCTGTGGTGAACCGGCGAACATCCAAATATTCCTAGCACACCCTACGCCGATGGATGCACCGAAGCGGACGTTGGGTTTGGATCATCGACCGGCAGCAAAGTCCCGCATGTCGTAAGTTCGAACTCGGTGCAGCGAAGGTCGCCTTGTCCTGAACCGGCCATTCGTGGTCTGCGCAGAGAACGGCAGCAACGAGCCCATACCGTGAATTGGTTTTCACACTGCGAGCCCAAGCAGCGCTTCTTCGCCTCAGACGAACCAAGCAGAATGCCGCAACGCGCCCAGAAAACCAGACGTTTGGGCATGTGTGGCGACGAAGGACAATTGAGATCTCTGTTTACGGACAAACCTGACCGAGCAGGGCGTCCACTATCGAAAAAACTTAAATCGGTTCAGACAACCGGACCGCCTCCACTACTAACCACACCTTTAGCGGATACTGGAACGCGACGACTGGATTTGTGGACATTGCCCAAGTAGGATAGCTAGAATGAGAAGTTGTGAGACAGTGAGCGCGGCATGGATCTTGGCGTCAAAGAAAAAGCGAATGCACTCTATGATGCCCTTGCGAACATGGGCATGGATGTAGATCTCGTTCGTCGCGCACAGGCGGAAAGTGCTACGCTAAAAATCTCGGCGATCGGGTTGGATAGCAAGGACTTGCTTGCACTCGATTTTCAGCTTGAGGAAGGTCACGGGCTGAACATTCAGTTCAATGATGTAAGTGACGACATGACCATTGACGAATTCCTTGGTCACATTTCAAAAACGGACGCATGACGAGATATCCACTCATACCAGTGGACGACATGCAGCTGTTGACTGAATATGATGGAGATCCGATCGTAATTGACGGTCCAAAAACCTTCAAATCGATTTCGGCCGCGCGGGGCGCTCCAACATTCCAGTTTGCCCAATGGTACATTGATCGGGTCCCCCCTGTTTCTTAATGGTGAAGCACGCCAAAAACTTACCGAGTTCGTTGCTGCGCGTTTTGCGGAGCGGCATGAAAAAGTTTCGAGCCGCGCAGCGTTTACGGATGAACAAAAATCGGAGCTGCGCAGCGGTAGGAAATTCAATATCGTCGACGACATCTGTGAGCCAGCTGTCCATCGTGTGCTTGGTCTATATATGATCTGCCCTGAATCGTCGCGAGAGTATCTGTGCAACTTCAATGCAGTTTCATTCCACCGAGAACTTCGGCACGGAAAATTCAAGAAGCTCGACGCGCACCTTGCCGCCATTTTCGCGGCCACCCAGGCATGCGAAGAAACGCGACGGTATTGCGATACCATTCCCACGATCATCGTCGCGCGGCAAACATTGCTGCGAATGCTGGCAATGTCACTTGATGAGGTGTTCGTTAGTTGCCAGAGCAATGCCCTTGAGGACCTGCAGTTTCCAGTAGTGCCACCGAAAGGCAGCATTCCTTATGTCCATAGGGTTGTTCCCGAAGACCTGAAAGGCATACACGGTGTTTATAGGAAAGGTGATGTCTATTTGTGCCCTGTCTCGATGCGAATTGGTGAAAGAAATCCGCCGCTTCTGCCCAGCTTTGGGAAAGGCACTCGCGCATGCCTGGGAAGGACCATGGCCATGTTTATCTGGCGCGAGATTGCTTCGGATATGGCTGACTTGATGAGGCAATACATCCAGGATGGCGCAACGCGCTTTAAAATTGTTTCTCCTGTCGACTTCGGGGAGTTTGGCGAGCGCCCTACGCATGGCGATTTGCGGATTGAATAAGCCGAAATGAGGCTCTTACCGATATTGACGGTCCCGCGGTCAGGCTCGGAAGTTTTCTGCAACGCGCTGCGCGACGGTGGACTTCGCTGTGCATATGAAATCAATCACCCGGCGTACAGAAAACTGCTCGCCCAGGAATTTTCCGCTGACCTGGAGTCCATGGACTTACAGGCGACGTTAAAATACCCTTTCCAATCTAGCGCCCGACGACAACGGCATGGCGTACAAGGTCTTTTATTCGGACTCTCATTCCGTCCCGATTGAAGCGCTCGTTGCCGATATCACGCCAATTTACCTCGAACGATTTGATTTTGTTTCACAGGTTGTCAGTTTTGTCGCCATGTGGACTTCGGGGCATGCACTTGATGACGTGCGACACACGTTTCGGAGCCGGAGTCGCGGCTTGGATGAAGATCTTGTGAAGGCGTCTATCGCTTTCTTGAGGCATGAGCGTCGAATGTGGGCACGAAAGCTTGCCCGTCAGAATGTTTTAAGAATCCAAACCGAGACCCTGTTCGACGATCCGGTCAGTGTATTCCAGAGGGTCGCGAGCACTGTCCGTCGTCATATAAAATGGAACATCAGAGCGGCTTGAGCATTGGAGGCTCTGGCTCGTTTGTGTGATTGATTATGCGGCTTGTTTTTGATGTTGCAAGCGGCGTTGTTGGATTGTCTGTTTCTTGATCTTTTCCCTTTCTCTGATGATGGCTTTGTCACGCCCAAAATAGACGTCTGCCGGCGTCACGTTGTTCAGGCTCTCGTGGTAGCGTTCGTTATTGTAGTAATCGACGAAGGCCTCGATCTGGAGTTCGAGATCACCGGGCAGATAGTAGTTTTCCAGCAAAACCCGGTTCTTCATGGTTTGATGCCAGCGTTCGATCTTGCCCTGTGTTTGCGGGTGGAAAGGAGCTCCGCGAACGTGATCCATTTTATGGTCCTCCAGCCATTCGGCCAAATCACCGGAGATGTAACAGGACCCATTATCACTTAGCAGGCGAGGCATGTGGCGAACGATGGCATGGTCGCACCCTGACGCCGCCAAAGCCAACTCAATCGTGTCAGTCACGTCCTCGGCCCGCATGTTCGTGCAAAGTTTCCAGCCAATGATGTAGCGGCTGTAATCATCCAGGATCGTGCTGAGATAAAACCAGCCCCAGCCAATGATCTTGAAGTAGGTGAAGTCGGTTTGCCACATCTCGTTGATGGCAGTCGTTTTATCCGTGAACTCGTCGGCGGCTTTGATCACAACGTAGTCTGGTGCCGTGATCAGATCAGCTTCCTTCAAAAATCGGTAAGCCGATGATTCAGAGATAAAGTATCGCTTCTCATCAGTGTATTTGACCGCCAGTTCCCGGGTCGTCAGCGCCTCATGTTCCAGCGCGAACTCGATCAGATCATCCCTCCGATCCTGTGGAATACGGTTCCAGACAGACTTTGGGCAAGGCGAGCAATCCGACAAGGCATCAAGCCCACCTTCCACGTAACGGTCGTACCAGCGATAAAATGTGGTACGAGGAATGCCCAACATGTCGAGGGTCTGCTTCGCAGGAAGATGGGACCCCTCAACGGTGCGGATGATCTCCAGTTTCTCAGACGCGGGGTATCTCATTCCTCGAACTCCCCAGCCCCTGTCATGCTTTTTTTGAGCAGGCGGTTTTCAAGTGTTAGATCGGCAACGCATTCCTTCAGTGCCGTCGCCTCGGATCGCAGATCCTTCACCTCAGGCGGCGTCGCTTGCCGGGCCGTATCGCCCGCCAGACGGCGTTTCCCGGCTTCGAGGAATTCCTTTGACCAGCTGTAATACAGGCTTTCGGAGATACCCTCTCGGCGGCATAGCACAGAAATAGTTTCCTCGCCGCGAAGGCCCGCCAGAACAATGCGGATCTTCTCTTCAGACGAATAGGTATGTCGCGTTTTGCGGCGGATGGTTTTAACCAGCTTGTCAGCCGCAGCTTTACTGGTTCCGGATTTCTTGTTCATCTTCACTCCTTGACGGTTACGATGAACCAGAAATCCTCCGTTAGCTAAACCTCAAATCTGTCCCACGAGTGCTGACGTCAGACAGTACATTCTGCAGCGAGATTTTCACTGGCTATGACC
>CALSNT010000023.1 GCA_943787785.1 uncultured Paracoccaceae bacterium
ACTAAATTCATAAAAATACAAAAAAACCAAGAACTTAACTAAAAAATTATATTTTTAATCCACCCCTGTAACCACCTTTGCAACAATATTTTGGTACCGCTTTGGCTGGGTGCGAGCGACCGCTTCGGCTGTTTGCCTAACGGCTAATCCCCCAACAGGGACTCCCTCTGTGTTTCTCGGCACCTGATGGGTGTTTCAGCACCCCTTGAGGTTCTTCGCGAAACATTCTTGGGCAGAGTTTCTGCGCCTCTGCGATTTGGGCAACAGACATTAGCTTAGCGGCTTCGTCTCGGAACTCGGCAGCGTCTTCGTGGTCTATATGTGGCAGCGATGTTCGACCAGATGTGTGCATATACCCAGCCCTGAGGGACACCTTTTCCGAGGCCATGCGCCAAACCCAGAAAGAACTGTGCTGGCACTTGCCCCTGTTCAGCAGCAAGACGGTACCACCGGACTGCCTCTGCGTCGTCTTGGGAGACGCCTTCTCCGTTAGCGTACATCAAACCTAAGTTGTTTTGGGCAGAGGCATACTCCTTTTCCGCGAGCGGTTTCCACTCACGCAGAGCAATAGCGACCAAACTGTGAGGGATGAATGCCACCAAGCTTGTCAAATCGAGTTCCCTGATGAGGGCGATCCAAGAAAGCGCGAATGCGAAATTGGGTGCTTGGGAAGCTAAGAAGAGGGCGCTCTTTGCGTTGGGGCCTGCTGGAAATTATGAACCCAAAAAAAAGAGAGCGGACAATGAGTCCACTCCTAGAGTAGCCCCCTGAAAGTGGTCCACCAACTGGGATAGTTTTGTCCCACAATTTGGAGGATCAGCGATGGCTGGGAAACGAGAGAAGCCCGAAGAGATCGTGTCGAAGCTACGGCAGGTTGAAGTTCTGCAAGGGCAAGGCATGACGATAGCCGAGGCGGTGCGTCAGATCGGGATCACACAGCAAACGTATTATCGATGGCGCAAGCTAGGCGCTGACGTCGACAACTACGGACATGAATCCTAGGGACGCGATTTGTGCAACAAAGCCCCCAGACACCGGCACAGTGCACCCACATGGCTTGATCGGCGCCCTAAACAGCGGCAGAATGCTGGACAACGCATTCTACTTGAAAAAGTCGGCTCACACATGTTTTCGATCAAGAAGTCCTTGCTGGCTGCACGCGCGGTCCCGGCACAGTTGCCGAAGTTTTCGGGTGACGCAATTGTTTTCGGATCGGCACCGAATGCAAATGTTCCTACTGAGTTGCTGTCAAATTCAACTATTGTAACAGCGAATGGATCTCAGGTCGGAATTGAAGAATTCGGAATCGACAAACCCGACTTTACGTTCATGCGGAACAACATGGATTCCGGAAGACAGGTCGACACTGAAACTCTCGAAGCACTGAGAGGAAAATCTACTAAGCATTTGATAGTGATGGAGGGAAGGAGCAGGTCATCAACGCCCGAACACCATCGGAGTCTAGATAGCCTTGAGAAGATTGGCTACGTCTATGATGCGTTTTCGGTGGTATCTCTAGGCCAGATGATCCTTTTGATTGACCAGATCACGACGGGAAAGAGGCATAGGCTTGTCACCAAACCTTTGGGATCTGCAGGGGTGAGAGCGATCATGGCAAGCCTATACATGGGCGCGTCGCGGGTTATAGTTGCAGGAATTTCATTTGTTGAATCAGGTCATCAGTATTCGAGGTCTGGTTTGAAGCGAAAGCACGTGGAGGACGATCAGGTGATCTTGCAGGCGATGCGATCCAGGGGCCTTGATGTCATTTCGACTGACCAGTCTTTGGCCGATGCAACCGGACTTCGACATTGGTGCGATGATACGCCGAATTCTGTGGTGTCTGAATGAACAGAACCTCGATATTTCGGAGTAAGTTATGACTAGCTACGTAGTAGTTATCCCCGCCCGTATGGGGTCAACACGGCTAAGCCGAAAGCCTCTGTTGGAAATTGCATCGAAGCCCATGGTGATTCACACATGGGAGCGCGGCTGTGAGGCTGCACCGTCCGAAAACGTCTACGTTGCAACGGATAGCCAGGAAATCGTCGACGTCTGCACGGAGTTCGGCGCACAGGTAGTAATGACACCCAAGGATTGCCTTACAGGGACTGACAGGGTCGCGGCTTTCGCTCAGGTGGTGCCAGCAGAGGTCTACATCAACCTTCAGGGTGACGAACCGATCATGCCCGCGGGCAGTATCCAGCGCGTTATAGAGACCAGCTGTGCGAACCCGGACCAGATTATCAACGGCTGGGCATCGATTCTGGAGGAGAGCGAATATCGCTCTCGTATGGTTCCAAAGGTCGCGATCCGCGAAGACGGGCAGTTGCTCTATATGAGCCGTTCGCCAATTCCGGGAACGAAGTCGGACACATTCAAGTTTTCGCGCAAGCAGATCTGCGTCTACGGGTTTCCATCTGCTGCACTTAAGGCATTCGCTGCGAGAACTGAGAAAACCGCGCATGAAGAGGCCGAAGACATCGAAATACTGCGGTTTCTTGAAATGGGATGGGCGGTCCGGATGGTCGAGCTTTCAGGTGAATCAATAGCGGTTGATACATTTGACGACCTGGAACGCGTTCGCGAAGTGATGGCGGAAAGATCTAACGCGACGCAAACTGTGCTAAATCGCGGTGACAAGGAAGCGTGACGTGATTCAAGAGGCGAAGTAATAACGCTGTCCGCAATCACGTCTGCGATATTGATTCGCTGGGACAGGCTCTCAATAGCTAGCTGGATGCAGTCGAACGGATATTGCTAACGTCGAGTGTACGAGTTTGATTGAAGCGCAGATCATCGGCGTGATCAATTAACAGGACGTCGGGAAAGAGGCGGTATTTTTCGAACTTGAAAAGGTTCTTGCTGCGCATAATTGCTACGCAATGGCGTAGTTAATATTTAACGATCTCCGCTCGATCCCTGGCTCAATACTAAGTTGTCTCTTTTCCGTGCCAAGATCTATCCGACTTTATGAAGCCGTACAAAACATTTGCTGAAAAGGGTAGGCTTCGCATCACGCTATAGCTCTCAAAAAAAGTGCTCATATCTTGGCTTTTCATTCCAGCATTCCAACCAGAAATCTCGGCCATGCCAGGCTTTACGGCATAGAACTCAGTTCCAAGATCTGGATTATCTGCAATCTCTGGCTCGGGGAAGTACAACATCAGAGAAATCAGCTTTTTTGGTGAGTCTGTGTGAGGCGGGAGATAATGATTGCCGCCCATCGAAGAAAACTCGAATCGAAGACGAACCGAGTCGCATTTACTGGCATAGCCAAAAAGACGGCTAATTTTCGGCCACAAGCGATTCTGATCCAGAGTCCACTGGCCGTTAATGTCGTCACGAGATTTATATTTTAAGAATACTTCGTTGAACGTTTGCAGCATCTGCGGATCCAGAAATTTATTATAAAATGATCGCCAAAGATCATTTCTTGCTAAAAATCTACGAAACTCAGCGGAATTTTCATGCATGTAACGTTTACCACCCAAATCAGCCCAGTCACTAGGAAGATCCTCTGATTTGGGAAAAGTTTCGCTTAGGCGCGCGAAGACATCTTGAGCAACAAAATCTTCAAACGCAAAGATCGTAATTGGATCTTCATCTAGGACAGTAAATTTGTCGGTTCGAAAAAGCCGGTCCATGGTGCTCTACCCAAGAAAAAGTGCATGTTGCGTACCGTTGTTGAAGCAGTATAACATGTAGTGCATTAGGTTCAATCCAGCAAATAATCTTGGCCGCCCTGCGGCGTCACTGCCGGCCTGCGACCGAACCGGAAGTCTTGGATTTGGGAATCGGCTCGCCGGTCAAATTGATCCTGCGTTTCGCCTGGCTCGCGCCGCATGTAAAAGCTGTGGCCTGAGCCAGGAAACACGATCATTCGAGACACCTCCTGTGAACTTCCGTCCTTATTTTCGTAGAACGTCCGGAAATGGATCGGGTCGCCATCTGTGACGCCCATCCTTTTCTCTGCCGTACGAAGCCGTTGCTTGATGCTCATTTCGTTGCCTCCAATGCCGTGATGCGGCGTTCCAAATCCTCGGTTTCCAGTGTCTTTCTGTAGCCCTCGACCAAGCCCATGACGCTGGCCCCTTCCAACGGGGTCAGGTCGCCCGCCGATACCGCCGCCAGCACAGCCTGAGCGGCCCGTGAGGCGTCCTGAGCGGTTTCCACGGGTGGCAGGGCAAACTGGACCGGCGTGTCCTTTCTGGGTGGCGCTATACGCTCCAGGCACAGCCGCAAAGCCGTGGTATCGCCGTCCAGCGCCATATCGACCGCCTTCCGGGTGATCGCTTCGCCTTCGCCGTCCAGCAATTCTTCGACGGCGCGGGTTATCTTATGACGCGCGCCCTTGGGGCGACCAGGATTGCCCTGAGCAAACTTGCCACCCTCATCGGTGTACGTTTTCCCGTCGTTTTTACGTTTGCTCATTGCGATAGCCCCCCAAAGCAGAAGGTTGGCCTGCTCAGCCCCTTGAACGTGACCAGACCACCACACTGACATGGCCGCTGCGGCGCGCGCGGCTGACTTGCAGCATCGTAGCAGCTCTTTTTGCCAGCATCAAAAAGAGGGGAAGCAACATGAAGAAAACCTACATCAAGCCGGAAACAGTCAAGCGTGTGAACCTGGCGACCATTGCCGCGTGCATTGCTTCGAAGCCGTGCTAGCCGTAGTAATACTGCGAACACATTCTGTTTAGAAAAGGTCTCGGCACACCGCTGGGGCCTTTTGCATTTGTAAGGCCAATGAGACGCAATAGCGGTCGTCATTTCGGCACCTCCCACTTGCGGGTGAAGCCGTTCCAATGCCGACCATCCGGGCCGTGACGCTCCCACTCAGACAGGGTGCGCCAGTCATCCAGCGAGACAATCTTGCCGGTCCAGGTCTTGGGCCAGCCGCAGACGGTCTTACCGTGGCGGAAGTCAGGCGTTTCTGCACCTTCAGCTTTTCCCTCAGGGTCCACCTGACAATTAGACAATACCTGACAAAACCCACGTTCCGGTTGAGTTGACGGGGTTTTGTCGGGTTTTGTCATACTGTCAGGTGAGGTTTGAGATTCATCCGCCGCCTCAGATGCGAGTGCCAGCCAACGGCTCATTTGCTGCCCTCCAAGTGTGGATTGACCGCATAGGATTTAGACGGACGGCCCGGCCCGGATTGCTGGATTGGTGCAATCCAACCTGCGTCCTGAAGCACCGCGAATGCGGGTCCAATCTCCTTCGCGGATTGCATGCCGACCAAGTCCCGGCGCTGAATGTCGCGGGTGCTGATTTGGCGCAGGCCCTCGGCCTTGATGATTTCGCCGATACGGCTGGCGGCCCGGACTTCCGGCGGCATTGAAGCGACCCCATAAGCCCGTTGGGCATGATTGCGCATGTGTTCGCCAACGTAGTGGCAGGCGCGGCCCAGATGGGCAGCATCGATGCCAGACACGGCATCACCGCCCGATGCGTAGTCCAGCAGCGCCAGAACAGTGGCCACACGCACCGCCATACCGGGCAATTTGCCGATGTGGCTTTTCATCAGGCCGGATGCGTCGCCTTCCCATTCTCGGCATTGCTTGCGGAATGCCTGAAGCGCATCTTGTGCCGGATCATTGAGGTGCAGGAAGAACGGACGCTGTTGACCATCTTCCTCCGTACACGGCTCAAGCGCCCGCAACCGTTCCAAGGCGGTTTGCATCCGGTCGGCGTCCAGAACCGCCGTAGGGCGGCGTAGCGGCACCTGAGCGGGGTACACAGTCAGGAACCGAGCAAGCAGGCCGTCGTCGTCGCTTGTCCGTCGTCATATAAAATGGGGCATCAGAGCGGTTTGAGCATTGGAGGCTCTGGCTCGTTTGTGTGATTGATTATGCTGCTTGTTTTTGATGTTGCAAGCGGCGCTGTTGGATTGTCAGTTTTTTGATTTTCTCCCTTTCTCTGAGGATGGCTTTGTCCCGTCCGAAGTAGACGTCGGCGGGTGTGACGTTGCTCAGGCTCTCGTGGTAGCGTTCGTTGTTGTAGTAATCGACGAAGGCCCCGATCTGGCGTTCGAGGTCACCGGGTAGGTAGTAGTTTTCCAGCAGCACGCGGTTCTTCATGGTTTGATGCCAACGTTCGATCTTGCCCTGAGTTTGAGGGTGGAACGGTGCGCCACGAACATGATCCATCTTCCTGTCGTTCAACCATTCGGCCAGGTCGCCAGAGATGTAGCAGGACCCATTGTCGCTGAGCAGACGTGGCTTGTGACGCACAACTGCCTGGTCGCAACCCGAAGCGGCCAATGCCAACTCAATCGTGTCGGTCACATCGGTCGCCCGCATGGTCGTGCAGAGCTTCCAAGAGATGATGTAGCGGCTGTAATCATCCAGGATCGTGCTGAGATAATACCAACCCCAGCCGACGATCTTGAAGTAGGTGAAGTCGGTCTGCCACATCTCGTTGATAGCGGTCGTTTTGTCGTGGAACTCATCGGCGGCTTTGATCACGACATGCTCAGGCGCGGTGATCAGATCAGCGGCCTTC
Source organism: uncultured Paracoccaceae bacterium (assembly GCA_943787785.1). Lineage (GTDB taxonomy): Bacteria > Pseudomonadota > Alphaproteobacteria > Rhodobacterales > Rhodobacteraceae > WLWX01. Next base: position 6,507 of record CALSNT010000023.1, read on the forward strand.
AATAAGCGATAAGCCGATGATTCAGAGACAAAATACCGCTTCTCATCGGTGTATTTGACCGCCAGTTCCCGCGTCGTCAGCGCTTCATGTTCCAGCGCAAACTCGATCAGATCATCGCGGCGGCTGTCTGGGATGCGATTCCAAACAGACTTCGGGCAAGGAGAACGATCGGAAAGGGCATCAAACCCGCCTTCGACATAGCGATCATACCAGCGGTAAAACGTCGTGCGCGGGATGCCCAGCATGTCCAGGGTCTGCTTGGTGGGCAAATGTGACCCCTCGACCGTGCGGATGATCTCCAGCTTCTCGGTTGCAGGATATCTCATTCCTCGAACTCCCCATCCCCTGTCATGCTTTTTTTGAGCAAACGGTTCTCCAGGGTCAGATCGGCCACGCATTCCTTCAAAGCCGAGGATTCCGCCCGCAGGCCCTTTACCTCGGGCGATGTCGCCTGCCGCGCCGTGTCGCCAGACAACCGCCGTTTGCCAGCTTCCAGGAATTCCTTCGACCAGCTGTAATACAGGCTCTCGGAGATACCCTCGCGGCGACAAAGCGCCGAGATGCTCTCTTCACCCCGCAGGCCAGCCAAAACGATGCGGATCTTCTCTTCCGCCGAATAAGTATGGCGGGTCTTGCGGCGGATGTTTTTGACCAGCTTGTCAGCCGCGGCTTTGCTGGTCCCGGATTTCTTGTTCATCTTCACTCCATGAAGCTTGCGATGAACCAGAAATCCTCCGTTACGAAAACCTCAATTCTGTCCCATTGGTGCTGACGTCAGACACCATACAGTGCTGACCGACAACGGCATCCAAGTTCGCCGAGCAGCCGCGCAACCGGATCTCAGCCTGACATTCACGGCCCGATGCGGTTCGACCTGATCTGCGCAGGCCAATGGCATCGAGCATCGGCTGACCAAGCCAAACCATCCCTGGACCATCGGCCAGGTCGAAAGCGCATGAACCGCACGATCAAGGACGCGACCGTCAAGCGGTACCACTACGAGAAGCCACGACCGAGCTCCGCACGCCACCTCTCAGCGACTTCCTGGATGCCTACAACTTTCGCGCGCCGCCTCACGACCCTCAGCGGTCTCACGCCTTACGACTACATCTGCAAGATCTGGACTTCTGAGCCGGATCGATTCATCCTAAATCCGATCCACCAGATGCCGGGACTGAACACCTAGAAACCGGTGGATTGTTACAAAAAAAGAACTGAATGTTTGGGGTGTGGAAATCTAGGACTATTTGTTCAGGAACGTCACGAACCTCAAGATTCACCACTCAAATCATTCGCCAAGAAGTGGATTTTCGCCGAGTTGTTCGAATTCAGTTAGTCCCGCTTCACGTAATATTTGCGTCCGTAGCCGACCATGGTGCCACTCAGTGAACATCGCCGCTGTACTCGTCCGCAGGTCGCGCTGTCCACGTTACGTTCATGACGACTTGCGCAGCGTTCAGCAGGTTCATTACCGGACAACGAAACTCAACGTTCTTGCGCAGCTGCTGAAACCGCGAGTCTGGTTCATCCGTATAGACAGTGATGTCCAGTTTGGCAGTCTCGAAATACGGCCGCACGCCGGGCACACCTTTGGGCCCTCGTACGTCGATCTGGCTTTCGCAGTCGAAATCGACCCCCGCGTAGGCGAAGCCCATCGCTGTCGCGACGCCGTTGATAATCACCCCGTCGCAGCCCACCAGCGCCACTAGAACCGTCTCCAGCGGGCTGGGGGCCGAGTTGGTGCCGCCCAGCGAGGCAGGTTCGTCGGTATAGACCGGATCAAAATCGCGCACCTGGATCTTGGTCCGGGTGCCGGCGGCATTGGTTGCCTTGACGTGGCGGATGCCGATTTTCTTGGTCTTCGGGTCGATGGAGGGCTCGATGATATCTGGGTCGATCATGGACAGTTCCTTTAGCTGAGGCCGGTGAATGCGCCGACCGGGGCGTCGCCACGCAATTGGTCGAACAGCAGCCAGACAACGGCGAAAACGATGGCGCCGTAGATGGCACCGGGGACCAGGCGCATCCTGGCGCGGGCAAACAGCATCCAGGCCAGCAGGGCGATGGTGGGGATGGAAAAACCGATGGCCCAGATCGCCACGGCATAGCCGAGCAGCGCAAACAGAACCGTCGGCTCGTTGAACGCCGGATCGCGCTGCGGCGTGTAATCTCGCACGGCGCGGAACAGCAGCCACAGCGCCAGCGGCAGGCCCGGCAGCAGCGTCAGCGACGGCATCAGGCGGGACGAGGGGTTGAAGCCCGTCATCTCCCAGATCGCATAGGCGAAGGCGATGGACACCAGCGCCGCCAGGATCAGCGAGACGGTCTTGTGATCCTCGGCGTGGGGCAGGTTCAGCACCTCGGCAGCCTCATCCACCACCGGGGCTTTGCGCTCCCGCCACCAGCGCCAGGCATTCAGCAGCAGCGGGATCACGATGAACGAGCCGATGATCAACACGCCGGGTCGTGCCAACCAGGACCAGCCGTGGATCTGGTTGGCCAGCCAGAAGTATTGCTCCATCGGGCTGGCCAGCACGAAGCCGACCAGTGCGGGGGCGCGCGGCCATTCGGCGTGTTTCATCATCCAGCCCAGCGCGCCCAGCGCGAACAGCATAAAGATGTCGCCGATCGTGCTGGTGGATTGGTAAGCGCCGACCACCATGATCAGGATCAACGGCGCGGCGATGATACCAAACGGAATGCGCGTCAGTTTTGCCAGAGTCGGGGTGATCGCGAAACAGATCGCCGCCCCCACGACCGACGACAGCGCCACCGACCAGACGATCAGGAACATCAGATCGGGGTTCTGGGTGATCATCCGGGGGCCGGGGTAATAGCCGAACGAGAACAACGCCCCGAGGAAGATCGCCGCCGCAGGCCCGCCCGGCACGCTGAACAGCAGCGTCGGCACCAGATCCGAGATGACCGTGGCATTGTTGGCCCCTTCCGAGGCAGCGATGCCGCGGATCTCGCCCTTGCCGAATTTCGATTTGTGCTTGGTTGACCGGATCGCGTGCCCATAGGCCACCCAGGTCGACGCCGACGCGCCCACCGCCGGAACGAACCCCCCGAACACGCCGATGATCGAGGCGCGCAGCACCAGCCATTTGTTGCGCCAGAAATCCCGGAAGCCCTCGCCCCAGTTGCTGACCGCAATCGGGATGTTGGATATGCCGCCGCCTGCGGCGAGCATCGAGATCGCCTCGGCGACGCCGAACAGGCCGAGTGCCACGATGGTCAGCGAAAAGCCGTCCAGCAGATAGACCTGCCCGAAGGTGAACCGGAAATCAGCCGCCGCCGAGGCCGGGCCAACGACGCCCAGAAACAGCCCCAGACAGGCCGAGGCCAGACCTTTCGCCAAATCCTTGCCGATCATCGAACTGGCAAAAACCAGCCCGACCAATGCGAACATGAACAGCTCGGGCGTGCTCAGCAGCAGCACGATCGGCCCGGCAACCGGGATCGCCACCAGCAGGATCAGCGCGCCCATCAGACCGCCGACCATGGACGACAGGAAGCCGACACCAAGTGCGCGCGCCGCTTGCCCCTGCTTGGCCAGCGCGTGCCCTTCAATCGCCGTCGGGGCCGACGCGGGTGACCCCGGCGCGCCCAGCAGAACGGATGTGATCGTGTCGGAAGTGTAGACCACCGAAACCGCCCCCAGCAGCATCGCCAGCCCGGAAAAATCGTCGAGGTAATATATGAACGGCAGCAGGATCGACACCGCCGCCACACCGCCCAGCCCCGGCAGCATCCCGAACACCATGCCCACCATCATGCCCGCGAACAGCGCCAAAAGGCGCGTCGGGTCCATCAGGGCGTCAAGCGCCGACAGGGCGTGTTCGAACATCGGTTGACCTTGCTTAAGACAGGTCAGGCCACCCGAAGATGGCCTGACTGATTGGTAAAGTCTAAGGGGCGTTCGATCAGAATTGCACGCCGAACTTGCTGGACAGAAGGTCTTTCAGATAGGTCCGCACCTCGTCCGACGGTGACAGGGCCGCCTTGATCGCCGCTTCGGTGGCCGGGCCGGCGTTCAGCCGCGCGCCGTTGGTGACCTTCTGACTTTCGGCCTGAAACTCAGGATCGGCGTTGATCGCTTCGACCGCAGCGGCGAAGATATCCAGCACCTCCTGTGGGGTGTCGGGCTTCATGTAACCGGTCAGCCCATATGCGTAGGTGACCGAGGCGACGCCCTGAAACGCCTCCCATTCGATGCCTTCGGGCGCCATGCCGTTCATTTCTTGATAGACCTCGTAAACCGAGGGCAGTTCCGGCGCGATCGGGTCACGCTGGGTCAGCTTGCCATCCGCATCGGCGCTGCCACCGGTCCAGAGCGGCACGGCGGTCCCGGCCTCGACCGAGGGCACGACCTGCGTCAGGTAGACCGGGGTGAACTGATAGTCGATGTTCACCTCGCCCTGTTCGAACGCCAGCCGCACTGGGCCGCGCCCGTTGAAGCCGAGCACCGATTTCACATCCAAGCCCAGAACCTCGAACGACAACAGGCCCGGCAGGTCCGAAGCCGCCGCCGCGATGCCGCCGTAAATCAGCGGGCTGCCAGCGCTTTTGATGTCGGCGGCGCTGGTCACACCGGTCGAGGGCGACACATAGGCCACCGCGCTGAACGGGTGGCTGTAGGCAACGCGGTAATCGGCAAGCTTGTATTCCACACCCTGCTGGCCCAGCACGAAGGGGTTCGCGGTGGACGAGGTGGTGAACAGGATCGTGGTGCCATCGGAATTTGCGTTCTGCTCGAACCAGTTCGCGCCCAAGATTGAGCCGCCACCGGGCCGGTCGATCACGTTGATCTCGGGATTTCCGGGCAAGTGCTTTTCGAAATAGGGCTCAAGGAATTTGGCCGACACGAAGGTCGCACCACCGGGGCCGAAGGGCACGATGATGTCGATGGATTTGCCCGCGAAATAGGCATCTTGTGCGGCGGCGGATGTGGCCGCCATTCCGGCGAGTGCCAGTGTCGCGGCCAGAGTCATTGATCGTTTCATGTTTAGTCCTCCCAAGGTTTCCTTGTTGAAGTCCGGCGAGTCGTCGCCGCGTCGTGTTATCCGATGGTGTTATTCAACTCTCCCAGCCCGGTGATCCGGACAGACATCCGGTCACCTTTTTGCAGGAATTTCGGCGGGCTATAGCCGATGCCGACCCCGTCGCAGGTGCCGGTCGCCAGGATATCGCCGGGCAACATGGTCATGGTGGCGGTCATGGTTTCGATCACCGTGGGGATGTCGAAGATCAGGTCCGCGACCGAGGCATGCTGGCGAACCTCATCATTCACGCGCGTTTCCAGCACCATCTTGGTCACGTCGCCCGCCTCATCCGCCGTCACGATGTACGGCCCCATCGGGCAGAAAGTATCGAGGCTTTTGCCGACCAGCCACTGGTTGTGATGGCGCTGCAACTCGCGCGAGGTGACGTCGTTGATGATCACATAGCCGAACACATGGTCATAGGCGTCAGCTTTGGCCACCTGAAACGAGCGCTGCCCGATGACCACGCCCAGCTCCCCCTCGTAGTCGACCGAGTTGGTGTGATCGAGCGAGCCCAGAACGATGTCATCCGGCCCGACCACGCTGGTCGTCGCCTTGGTAAACATGATCGGCGCGGCGGGCACGGCCTCTTTGCCGCTGGAATCAAAGCCGCTGGAATGAAACTCGTTGGCATGGGCGTAATAGTTCTTGCCGACGCAGAAGATGTTGCGGATCGGCTGGGGAATCGGGGCCAGCAGGCGCGCGTCCTGTGCGGCAATCCGCGCTGCACCCCCGGCGCCGCGCTTTTCCCAGGCGGCCGCTCCGGCGCCACTTTCGATCAGTGTCAGGATCGCCCGGCCGGCGTCAGGCCCGTCGGCGCAGACCACGATCTGGTCGCCATCAAGATATCCGGCACCGATCTTACCGTCCACGTCAAAGGTCACTAGCTTCATTTCTTCGATGTTCCCCAAAACTATCGATAAAAATTGATTGCATATAGAATGACACCTGTCAAACAATGATGCATACACGGGTCCGAAGACTTGAGTGGTCGAGATCGGAGAAATGGTGTGAGCGGGTATTCGGCGTCGGCAGCACGGGAAACAAGATCGGGCGCACTGCACGCTGAAGACGGCGGGACTTTGGCGCAGGCGGCGTTTCGGGCGCTGCGCAGCGATATCATCCGAGGCGTGCGCCCGCCCGCAGAACGGCTGCGGATCGAAAAACTGAAAACCATTTATGACATCGGCCCGACGCCGCTGCGCGAAGCGTTGCAGATGCTGGTGGCCGAGGAATTGGTGCTGACCGAAGGCAATCGCGGCTTCACCGTGGCGCCGCTGGACTTCGACGAATTTGCCGATCTGAACGTCGCGCGGACTGCTATCGAACTGGCAGCCCTGCGCTTGTCGCTGCAAAACGGTGATAACGAGTGGGAGGCTGGCGTCGTTGCGGCCGGTTATCTGATGAAAAAGCACGACGCCGCGCTGACACTCGGCAAAGCAGGTGTTCCCGAGGAGTGGGAGCGTGCGAATGCCGCGTTTCACACCGCCATCGTCGCGGCCTGCGGGTCGAAATGGCTGCTGAAATCGCGCGCCGGGCTGTACGATCAATGCGCACGCTACAGGCTGGCATCGGTTTATCAGCGGATCGGTCGGCGGGACCTGAGCGCGGAACATGCGGCGATTGCCGAGGCGGCGCTGGCAAGGGACGTCGAACTGGCCTGCGCGCTGACGGAAGAACACTTCGAACGCACGGCATCGGCCTTGCCGAACGCCCAACCCACGCGGGTCCGACACTGCTGAACGACACATGCGGGCAGCAGCCCGTCAACAGGCCTAGAAAGGCACGAATATGCGGATTTGCACATTTCTGAAGGACGGCGCAGCAAGATTGGGCGGCGTCGATGGTGACACGATCGTTGATTTGGCGCAGGCCAGTGGCGATGCCCCCGAATTTGCCAATGCCCACACCCTAATCCAGGGAGGCGCGGCGGCGCTGACCAAAGCGGCGAATGTGATGAGCGATGCGCAGGACGCGGCGCGGCACGCGCTGACATCGGTTCAACTGGCGGCACCGGTCATGCCGTCGACCGTGCTGTGCTCGGGCAGCAATTACCACGCCCATAACGCGGAAAAGGCCAACACCCCGATCAGCGGCAAGGAGCCCGAGTTCTTCCTGAAGACCGCCGATTGCGTGGTCGGCCCGGACCAAGCCGTTGTCTGTGACATCGCGCTGACCGAAAAGCTGGACGCCGAGACCGAGCTTGCCATCGTGATCGGCAAGCCGGGGCGGCACATCCCCGTCACGGACGCGCTGAGCCATGTTTTCGGCTATACCGTTTCAAACGACATCACCGCGCGCGACAGACAGGTACGACGCTCGCCCGAGGGGTTCACCTGGTACGAATTGGGGCGCGGCAAGGCGTTTGATACCAGCCTGCCGCTAGGCCCGGTGATCGTGACAGCAGATGAAATCCCCGACCCGCAGGCGCTGACCCTGCGCACCCGCATCAACGGAGAATTGCGCCAGCAGTCCAGCACCGGCGACATGATCTGGACCTGCGCCGAGCTGATCCACCATTTCTCGATTAGCTTCACCCTGAAACCGGGCATGGTGATCCTGACCGGAACCCCCGCAGGAACCTGCTGGTCCGCCGACACCGACCTTGGCGGCAATTTCACCCCCGCGCCGGGGCTGATTGCGGCCACCCGCTATTGCCTGCCCGGTGATGTCATCGACAGCGAGATTGCCGAGATCGGCGTCTTGCGCAATCCGGTTATCTGACGCGGTTTATTTCGGATTTACGACATCTCAAGTTGGACGTGAAACCCTATGCAATTTGAGTTTCGATGCGCGCGGGCGCGGCGTCGCTTGTTAACCTTCCCATTCGCGGGTGCGTTGTGTCTGCTCGCCCAACCCCTCGATCCCCAGGCGCACCGTCTGGCCTGCCTTTAGGTAAACAGGGGGCTTGTGGCCCATCCCGACGCCCGGAGGCGTTCCTGTGGCGATCAGATCGCCGGGCTGCAGGCTCATGAACCGGCTGACATAACTTACTATGTGCGCCGCGCCGAAGATCATTGTCTTGGTCGAGCCCTTTTGGTGTCGCTCTCCGTCGACGTCGAGCCACATCCCGAGGGTCTGCGGGTCCGGGATTTCGTCACGCGTTACCAGCCATGGGCCAATTGGGCCAAAGCTGTCAGCGGACTTGCCCTTGACCCATTGGCCCGAGCGTTCCAGTTGAAAGTGGCGTTCGGATACATCGTTTGCGACGCAGTAGCCGGCGACATGGTCCAGGGCGTCGGATTCAGGCACGTAGCGCGCCTCTTTGCCAATGACGATGCACAATTCGACTTCCCAATCGACCTTTTGCGAATCCTTGGGCAGGATGATGTCGTCGTTCGGCCCGCTGATGGACGAGGTCGCCTTGAAAAAGATGATTGGCTCTTCCGGGATGGGCATATTCGCTTCGGCTGCGTGGTCTGAATAGTTCAGGCCGATGCACACGTATTTGCCGACGGCGCCGACGCAGGCACCAAGGCGTGGGTTACCCGGAACGGCAGGAAGGTCGGCAGTATCGAGGCCACGAATGCGGTCCAGGCTGATGTCCGACAGCGTGGCCCCGGCGATGTCAGATACCTGATCGGACAGGTTACGCAGAGTTCCGGATGCGTCGATCAGGCCGGGCTTTTCGGCACCGGCTGCGCCAAAACGAACGAGTTTCATGGGATTTCCTTTGTTGTCGGTGCGTGGTTCTTCGCATTCGGTGTTGCCATCTGTGGCAATAGCGGTCTGACTTTGGGTAGGTCGGCGCTTGGGTACCAGGGTTCGTTCGGCTGGCCTGGGCTGTGGCCGAATTGGACTTTCATCGCGAGGCTGCCCGCGCAGGAAAGACTTCGCTTTCCAGTACATCGTCCTTGATCGCGTGCCGCAGCCCGGACAACGTTGTCTGGTAGTGATCAGTCAGAAGCGCGCTGGCCTTGTCGGTATCACGTTCCAACACCGCATCCAGAATCTCCTGATGTTCGGCCACCGCACCTTCCCGCCGCAACTGGCTGGGGTTTGAGTTCATCGACAGGTTCCGGTAACGGACCGCCCGATCCATCAGACTGGAGCAGAACTCCAGAAGCCACGACGAACCGCAAGGTTCAAGCAACAGCAGGTGAAACTCCTTGTGGCGCATCTCCCAGGAGTCGGAAATTTCGCTGCCCGAGTCAGGCGGCAACAATCTTTGGGTTCGGTTCAGCCGGTGGCAAGCGACGACCAATGCATCTTCCCAGGCGTCGTCGCCGTTGCTAATCGCTTCGCGCAGGGCCAGCGTTTCAAGCCAGATGCGGGTCTTGACCAGCTCATCCAGCTCGGACATCGAGATTGGCGCGACAAAGAAACCTCGGTGGCTTTTGCGTTCGGCCAGCCCCTCGGATGACAGCCGGTTCAAGGCCTCGCGCAGCGGCACTTTGCCGATCCCGTAGCGCTCGGACAAATTGTCGATGTGCAGCTTCTCGCCCGGGAACAGCTTGCCATGCAGGATGTCGCGGCGCAGCAGGTCATAGCTCCGTTCCGACAGGTTTCTGTTGTCCGGGCTTGATGCGGTCTCGGTCATGTCAGGCCTTGCCCCCAGGGCCATCGGACTTGTTCCAGAAAACAAAGCGGCGTTGCGCCCATACGACGGTGAAATACAGCGCTAGCCCCAGCAGGCTGAGATACAGGATCAATGCAAACACCCGCGGTGTGTCCAACTGGCTGGCCGATTGCCGGATCAGCGCGCCGAACCCCTTTCCGCCGCCGAGGAATTCCCCGGTGATCGCACCGGCCATTACACCGACCGCTGCGATCTTGAGGCCGGTGAAGATATACGGGAGCCCGGTGGGAAGTTTGAGCTGCACAAGCGTCTGCATGCGCGACGCGCCGATGGATTTGAATAGCATACGCTCGTTCTCTGTCGCAGCATAAAGCCCGGCAGCTGTGGCAACCACTATGGGAAAAGTCGCGATAAAGGCCGCCAGGGCGACTTTCGAGGCAATATCAAAACCAAGCCATGCGATGAACAGCGGCGCAAACGCGACCTTGGGCATGGTGTCGATTGCCACCAGATACGGCATGACAGCACGTTCGCCGAACTTGGTTTCACCCACCAGAACGCCAAGTGAAAAGCCGATCGCTACTGCAATCAGGAATCCGTAGAAAACCGTCAGAGTCGTCGTCCACAGCGCTGTCAGCATGTAGCCGCCAGACATCAGGTTCGATCCGACGAAGATGAGGTCGAAAAATGTTTCGGCAGGAGTCGGCAGTATGATCGCGGATACCCAGCCAAGGCGCGTGACCAGATCCCATATCGCCACAACTGCGACGAACAGGAATGTCATCGCGACCCAGCGCGGGATCCGGTCGATGAACGCCTCATGCTCCATCCAGACGGTGTCTTCCAGATTGTCCTGTGTGGCGCCGGTCATTCGTGTGCCTCTTTTCCCAAGAGCCCGCGTATATGCGAGATGATTTCGCCAAAATAGGGGGTGTTGACCATTTCGAGCGTGCGCGGCCGCGGCAGGTCAATCCGCACATCTTCAACAATTCGACCGGGCCGGGACTTCATCACCAGGATGCGGTCCGACAGGATAACCGCCTCGTCAAGCGAATGGGTCACCAGGAACGTGGTCGCCTGCCGCTCTGCGCAGATCCGTTGCAGTTCCATATTCATGAAATCACGGGTCAATTCGTCCAGCGCTGAAAACGGTTCGTCCAGCAGCAGCATTGACGGATCAGACACCAGCATGCGGCAGATCGAGGCGCGCTGTGCCATGCCACCGGACAATTCGCCCGGATAGGCTTCGGCAAACTCGCCAAGCCCAACGAGTTCAAGCAGGGCCATCCCCCGGCTGTGCGCCGCCTTGGCCGCCGACCGGCCTTCGCGGATCGCGATGGGCAGCACCACGTTTTCGATGGTTGTTTTCCACGGAAGCAGTGTCGCCTGCTGGAACATCATGCCGATGTGGGTGCTAGGCCCCGTCACGGGTTGCCCTTCCAGAGTAACCCGGCCCGTGGTGGGCGGCAGCAAGCCCGCCATGATTTTCAGGAGCGTCGATTTCCCGCAACCGGATGACCCGATCACAGACACGAACTCTCCCTTGTTGATAGTCAGTTCGACGCCGGACAGTGCCGTCACATTGTGGCGGGCGTAGGTCTTGGAAAGCCGCTTGATTTCGTAAATCGGCCACGCGTCCTGCGTGGCCGATTCAGTACTGGCTGTTCGGGACTCTGCCACTCCGATCAGGCGTTCCAGCCTGCCACGAACTCGTTCGTGTAGACCGATGCAAGATCAGGCAACGCCTCGGACAGGGCTCCGGCCGCGACGGCCGAATCGTGGATCGCCTGCCAGTGCTCGGGCGGCTGATAGCCAAATCCCTCGCCCATAAAGGCGTCGGTCGGGGTCATCCGGCCCAGAACGCCATCGAACAACGAGGCGGCATAGTCCTGTTCCCCCTCTTGCGGGTTGCCGGTCGCACAATGGGCAAGGCAGGTGTCCTTGTTTGCGGGATCTTTCGCAAAGCGCATACCGCGCACCAGCGCACGCCCGAAGGCCGGCGCAAGGTCGGGTGTCGACGCGATCTGACTTTCCAGCATGGCGACGCCATTGCCGAAGAACCCGAGGTATGCTTCCGGCGTAATCTCACGCAGGTTGAGGCCCTTAGAGGCAAGTATTGCAGCGTCCGACACCGCGCCAGCGTAAGAACTCACTTCATCACGCAGGAACGCGACCGCCGCTGTTCCGCCATCGCCAACCGGCAGATAGGTGAAATCGGCGTCCACGGTCATCCCAAGGTCGGCCATGATGGCACTGGTGAACGACACTTCGGCACCATCAGCCGTTCCGACCCCAATCACAGTTCCCTTAAGATCGGCGGGAACCTGGTAGGCGCTTTCGTCCTTAACGAGAAGTCCGAACACAGACTTTGCGTAGAGATTATAGAGGAACTTTACATCCACCCCACGGGCGCGGGCACCAAGCGTCGGACCAGGGCCAGGCGCGCCGATCTGGGCTTGTCCTGCGGCCATCGCCTGCAACACAGCCGAAGACCCATCGACGGCCTCCAGTGTCGGCTCGAAACCTTCATCTGCGAAATACCCCTCACCCACGGCGACCCAGTAGGGCAGCCATGTCAACGCCGATGGGTTCGGCACCGCGAAGGTGATCGCGGTCTGGGCGCGCACGATCGAAGGCGCGCCAATTGCAGCAAGGGCAACCCCGCCCAGTGTCATTTGGCCAAAACTACGGCGGTTCATTTTGTTACCAGTCATTTGGCATTCCTCCCTGTCTGTTTTCTGGCTCGCCCACGAGCAGAAACGCCGCCGACGATTGAATTATCATATACGACTTTTTCCCCAGTACAAAACTTTATATTTTTTCGGCGATTTTGGCGTTTCTTACCTTGATCGTAGATCCGCTCAGGGGCTACGACGGGTCAACAACGCACTCCGCCCGCGCTGGCCAATCCGACGTCGGTTCAGAACGGGAGAAGTCGAGGAATGTTCCAAAGGTCCGCTCGCCTAGGCTGATCCGACGATACTGAATGATTCAGGAAGACGAGAAATGACACGCATCGCCATCATTGGAACCGGACGGATGGGTACCGCCATCGCCCAGCGCTTGATCGAAACAGGCCACGACGTAACGGTCTGGAACCGAACAGCAGAGCGCACAGCGGCGGCTGAAAAAGCCGGGGCCAGGATTGCGCCAGACCTCGCCACGGCGGCTGCAGCAGAGGCAATCTTGCTGGCCCTGACCGATTCGACTGCCGTCCGGTCTGTTGTGGACGACCTCGTCTCAGCTGGGATCGACGGGCGGCTGCTGGTCGATATGTCCACACTTTTGCCCGACGACACCCGTGCAGTCGCCGAACGCGTCGTTGCAGCTGGCGCGGAATTCGTGGACTGCCCGGTCGGGGGCACAGTTGCCCCGGCGCTGAAAGGCCAATTGCTGGGTATGGCCGGGGGCACCGACGCGGCCTTCGCGCGTGCCCAGCCGATTCTGGAGCAGCTTTGCAAACGGGTCGAGCACCTGGGGCCAGCGGGATCGGGCGCGCATATGAAGCTGGCCGTCAACTTGCCGTTGGTCGTCTATTGGAAAACGCTGGCCGAGGCCTTGGCGATGCTGCGCGGTACCGGAATTTCACCGGAGACGGCAATTTCAGTGATCGCTGACAGCTCTGGCGGGCCGACCGTTCTGAAGAACCGGGCGCAGGTTGTGATCGATACTCTGAACGGCACCGATCAGCTTGGAACCGTAGACATCGAAACGCTGGCCAAGGACCTGGAGCTTGCGGTGCACCAGGCCGGACTATCCGGCGCAACTTTGTCGATTTCCGAGGCGACGCGCGCCAGCTATGCCGCAGCAATCGCTGCCGGGTTGGGCAAATTCGACGGCTCTAGCCTGACAAAATTCCTGTCAGGCGCGTGAATTGGAAGCACTTAGCGATCCGTCCACTCTATTTCCACTCATCACAGCTCTGGTTGTTGCCGGGGCGGCCATCGGATTTCTCGCCGGCCTGTTCGGAGTGGGCGGCGGAGCAATCTCGGTTCCGGTGTTTTTCGAAATATTTCAGACACTTGGCTACGCGCCCGAAGTGGCGATGCCGGTTGCCGTCGGTACGTCGCTTGCCGTCATAGCGCCGACCTCGCTCGCCTCGGCACGCGGACACCACAAACGCGGCACGCTGGACGTGGAAATCCTGCGGATCTGGGCGCTGCCGATCCTTCTGGGTGTCGCCGTCGGAGCCTTCATTGCCCGTTTCGCGCCACCGGCCGTGTTTCAGGCGGCATTTGCCTGCGTGGCATCGATTATCGCCATCAGGTTTCTGACCGGCGGCGCGCGCTGGAAACTGTATGAAAAGCTTCCGGGACCCGTGGTAATGCGCGCAAGCGGAGCGGGCATCGGATTGATCTCGGCAATCATGGGGATTGGCGGTGGCGCTATTTCGACAATGTTCCTCAGCTTTTTCGGCGCGCCGATTCACCGGGCAATCTCGACCTCGGCCGGCGTAGGGGCGCTCATCTCTATTCCGGGAACACTCGGTTATATTCTGGCTGGTTGGGGCCGCGGTGATCTGCCCCCTGCAACGCTGGGTTTCGTGTCTCTGGCTGCCTTTGCCGTGTCGATACCCACATCGCTGATGACAACCCGTGGCGGCGTCGCGCTGGCGCACATGCTGTCACGCCGAGCACTGGAGCTTGCATTCGGCGCTTTCCTGGTTCTGGTGGCGGGCAGGTTTATCTACGCCTTGCTGTCCGCTGCGCCTTGATTTCAGAAAATGCGGCAAACCAGTGAAGCCGCAAATGACATCGGTAGCTTGGATTTGCCAAAGGCTGCGATCAAGAGGGCGAGCGAGGCATTGTCCGGTTGGCATTCACAAGCCGAGGACCATTTCCTGGCGCTGATGGGAAATATGTTGTGCTGAACCTTTACGCCTCAGGAGTGCATCGTACGCTTCTACACTGGCACTCACAAACCGCTGTGACGCGGGGAATTCTGTTGATGTGTCTGTCAACGGTGGCCTTTGCGATAATGCATGCGTCGGTCCGATACGTTTCTGCTGACCTTCCGCCCTTTCAGATCGCATTCTTTCGAAACCTTTTTGGTCTGGCCTTTCTTGTGCCATTCCTTGTCGGAGCTGGATTCACGCAAATGCGGACCCGGCGCCTCCGGCTCCACGCATTTCGGGGGCTAATCAACGTTTGCGCGATGCTGATGTTTTTTACGTCGCTCTCCATCACGCCTTTGGCGACGGTCACGGCCCTCAGCTTCACAGCCCCAATTTTCGCGACGGTCCTGAGCTTTTTCTTCTTGGGAGAGCGCTTCCGGCTCTATCGCTGGATGGCTATCGTCGTGGGCTTTCTCGGAATGTTGATCATCTTGCGACCTGGTTATATTGCCCTTGAACCGGGCGCTTTGTTGGCGGCAGGCGCAGCAGTGCTTTGGGCGATTGCGATGATCGTCATAAAAATTCTGTCACGTACAGAAAGCAGCGTTGCAATCGTCGCCTGGATGGGCATCTTTTTGTGTGCCTTCTCAATCGGTCCGGCGTTATGGGTCTGGCAGACTCCATCTCTGGGGAACCTGTTATGGCTATCCTTCATTGGCCTATGCGGCTCCATCGCTCAGGTCGCGTTGAGCCAATCGCTCAAGGAAACTGATCCCACAGCCGTGTTGCCATTCGACTTTCTGAAATTGATCTGGGCGACGTTATTGGGCGCATGGTTCTTCGGGGAATTGCCAGATGTTCTGACGTTCGTCGGAGCAGTCGTTATCTTCGCGGCAGGCCTCTTGATTGCATTCCGAGAAAGGCGGCAGAGGCAGATGGCGCAGTGATCCATGCCATTAAGTCTGTCCGCCTAGGGCCTGCAGCGCCCCGCGTTGCTTGGGTTTACCGAGAGGGCAGCGAAAGAGCGGATTGAAAAAGAATCCTAAGTCGACGGTTAATGGATTGCTATGGCGAAACGGTTCCGCATGTGCTGCAGACGGCTTATTTTGAAGACTGGAAATTGCTGCGTAA
>CALSNT010000024.1 GCA_943787785.1 uncultured Paracoccaceae bacterium
CTGTGCGTCGTCAGAGTTTTTGGAACCAAGAACGGCCTAAACTAAGAGAGAGTCTGGCTCATCTGATTTCTGTGATTATGCGGCGCGTTGTCTGTGATGCAAGCGCCGCGTTTCGAGCGTCTTTCGTTTGATCCTTTCTCTTTGTTTTAGAATGGCTTTGTCACGGCCGAAGTAGACGTCGGATGGCGTGACGTTGTTGAGGCTCTCGTGGTACCGCTGATGATTGTAGTGTTCGACGAAGGCTTCGATCTGGGCTTCGAGATCGCCCGGCAAGAAGTAGTTTTCGAGCAAGATGCGGTTCTTCAGGGTTTGATGCCATCGCTCGATCTTGCCCTGAGTCTGCGGATGATACGGCGCACCGCGAGAATGCTTCATGCCTTTGTCCTGCAGCCATTCAGCAAGGTCGCCTGAGACGTAGCTGGAGCCATTATCGCTGAGCAGGCGTGGCTTGTGAACGACGTGGACCTGATCACAGCCGGATGCCTGCAGGGCCAGATCGAGCGTATCTGTCACATCCTCAGCCCGCATGTTCGTGCACAACTTCCACGAGATGATGTACCGGCTGTAATCGTCGAGGATCGTGCTGAGATAAAACCAACCCCAGCCGAGAACTTTGAGGTAGGTGAAGTCGGTTTGCCAAAGCTGATTGATGGCGGTGGTCTTGTCGGTGAACTCGCTCGCTGCCTTGATAACAATGAAGGCGGGGCTGGTGATCAGATCGTGGGCTTTCAGCACTCGGTAGACCGAAGATTCTGAGACAAAGTAGCGGTTCCGATCCGTGAAGGTCACCGCCAGTTCGCGCGGCGACAGCTCCGTTTCCTTCAACGCCAGCTTGACGACCTTGCGGCGCACCGTGTCAGGAATGCGGTTCCAGACGTTTTTTGGCTTGGGGGATTGATCCTGCAGCCCAGCCTCGCCACGCTGCAGATACCGATCATACCAACGGTAAAATGTGGTGCGGGGCAGGCCCATTTTTGCCAACGTCTGACGTGCTGACAGGTGCGATCCCTCGACCAGCCGGATGATCTCCAGCTTCTCGGATGGGTGATACCTCATTCTTGGTCGCCCCCATCCCCTGTCATGCTTTTTTTGAGCAAACGGAGGTCAAGCGTCTGCTCCGCAACGACCTCCTTCAGGTCCCGAGCTTCGCGCCGCAGATCCTTGACCTCGTCGGTCGTCGCAGCACGCGCTGTATCGCCCGCCAGGCGTCTCTTCCCGGCCTCCATGAAGTCCTTCGACCATTTGTAATAGATGCCCTGTGAGATGCCCTCACGGCGACACAGCTCGGCAATACTGTCCTCGCCGCGCAGGCCGTCCAGTACGATGCGGATCTTCTCTTCCGATGAATATTGCCTGCGGGTCGCCCGCTTGATGTCTTTGACGATCTTCTCGCCGGCGCTCTTCGTTGTCTGTCTCATGCCCCACTCCTCAGTGGTTACGATGCGCCAACAACTCTCTCTTATCAAATCGCCCTATTTGGACCCATAAGCGCTGACGTCAGACATTTACGGGCCGATTCGCCCAACTTCGGGCGTTTGCGCGACCACAGACCCCGCTCGGGGCGGAAAGCGCTTGACCAGTTGGCGCAGTCAGGCGATCTTCACGTCAGAAGGCAGGCCACTTGGGGAATGTCGGGTAAACACACATCCGTTCCAACAAGTCGTCGCTTGCTTGGCCAGCGCCTAGAAATACATCCACTGCAGATCCGAGCAAACCGCCAATGCCATCAATAATATTCTCAGTATGCTGGTCGTCTGATTGCCCATCTTGTTGAATAAATTGTTTAACTTGGCCGGCCACTTGGCTGATTAAGTCTGTCGCACCTTCTGTTGCGATCGCATGTGATTGCTTCTCTGTACTAATCCAGGCTTCAACCGGTAATGACTTGTTGAACTCCGTGTCAGCCTCAGCAATATTCTTTTCAATCTGTAGAGCAAAACTATCCGACTTTGACTGCGCCAGGGCGGCCAACGTTTCTATTAGCTCTTTTTGCTCGTTATACATGTCACTTGACTTGTCCAAGCCCGAAATGAAGTCGAGAGGATTACCCATTTTTCTATCCTTTTCTGCATATTCTGCTGGCTGGTTTTCTTCACGATTACGGGATCAATAGATCAATATTTTTCATCTCCGCTAGGGAACCTGACAAGATACGAAAGCCGCGACCGACATAGCTCGGCATTGGTATCGTCGCCGTACTCCAGATCGTTAGGGCCGCTAGGGTTCAACAACCAGTTTCGGTGAATTGAACTTAGCAACGAGCAACAATCGGAAGCTGTCAAAAATGCCGGCGTGCAGCCTAACATGTTAGGATGGTTAGCAGGTCGGAGAAGAGAATTGGTTAACTTTCGATAAAAAATAATAAAGATTGGCTTTGGGTTCGGCTAAACACTTTTGAGCTTGAGAAACACTGTGTCGTGGTGCGCGAAAAATGGACTGGTTTTGCGGTCTGAGTTGGATGATTGCCCACTCCCCTAACCCTTGACGCCCCCACCATTCCCGCCCATCACCCCTCCAACCCAAATCGGAGGCCCGCGCCATGTCCCGCACAGTCTATGTAAACGGAGAGTTCCTGCCCGAGGATCAGGCCAAGGTTTCGGTCTTTGACCGGGGCTTTCTGTTTGCCGACGCGGTGTATGAGGTCACCTCGGTCCTTGATGGGAAGCTGATTGACTTCGACGGACACGAGCGGCGGTTGGCGCGGTCTTTGGGCGAACTCGATATGGCCGCGCCAGAGGGCGACCTGCTGGCGATCCACCGGGAACTGGTTGCCCGGAACGAGATTACTGAGGGGCTGGTTTACCTCCAGGTGACGCGCGGTGTTGCGGACCGGGATTTTGCTTATCCGAAGGACACGCCTTCGACTCTGGTGATGTTCACGCAGGCAAAGGGGCTGATCGACAGTCCGGCGGCACAGACTGGCATCAAGGTGATCGCGATTGACGATCTGCGTTGGGGGCGGCGGGATATCAAGACGGTGCAACTGCTGTACCCCTCGATGGGCAAGATGATGGCCAAGGCGGCGGGGGTCGATGACGCCTGGATGGTCGAAGATGGCCTGGTGACCGAAGGCACCTCGAACAACGCCTATATCGTCAAGGGTGGCAAGATCATCACGCGGCAGCTGGGCAATGACATTCTTGCCGGGATCACCAGGGCGGCGATTCTGAAGATGGCGCAGGAAGCGCAGATGGTGGTTGAAGAGCGGGCGTTCTCGATCGCCGAAGCGCAAGCTGCGGATGAGGCGTTTTTTACATCCGCCTCGGCCTTCGTGATGCCGGTGGTTGAGGTGGACGGGGCGACCGTGGGCAACGGAAAGCCGGGCCCGGTCACGCGGCGGCTGCGTGAGATCTACATCGACGAAAGCCGCAATGTCGCGATCTGAACCGCGTCAGTAATCCTTGGGCTCAGTGATCCTTGGGGGTCGTGTCGAACTTGGCCTGTTGTTCGGCTGAGGCCTCGGTCTGATACTTGGCTTTCCAGTCGTCGAACGGCATTCCGTAGATGATCTCTCGCGCTTCGGCCTTGTCGAGCGTTATGTCTCGGTCAGCAGCGGCCTCCTGATACCAGCGGGACAGGCAGTTGCGACAGAAACCGGACAGGTTCATCAGGTCAATGTTCTGCACGTCGGTGCGCTCTGCCAGGTGATCGCGCAGGCGGCGGAATGCGGCGGCTTCCAGTTCGGTTTGGGTTTGAGCGTCCATGTCAGGTCTCCGTCAGGGCGGCGACCAGTATCGGGGCAAGTCTGTCGGCCCATGCGATCTGCTGGTCGGCGGATCTAATCAAGTCGTTGCGAATTTCTATAAGGGTATTAAGACGCCCCTGTGCAATGGCGTGGCGGTCGATTGAGTCTCCGGGCAGGTGGCCGCCGTAAGGCTCGTTGTCGCCAATGCAGAGGTCCGGCTCGGCGCGCATTCGCCGCAACAGTGGGTCGGTGAGGCGGCGATCAGCGGCGGACAATAACGATACATGCCAAGGCCGCGGTGGTCGCCCGGCGAGTTGCGCTGTGAAGCTATGGATCGACAGGATAACCGTGTCATCGCGCCGCGCCGCGAGCTCAGCCAGTGCGTTGTGATACGGTCGGTGAAACCGATTCAGGCGACGTTCGACTTCGGTACCATCGACGGTTCGGTTGGCTGGGATGACCGTACCGTCATAAAGCCTCATCAACAGGGTCGGATCGTCTTCGCCCCGATTTGGATCGATAACCAATCGTGAAAATTTCGAGATGATGCAGGGCGCATCCAGGCGAAGCGCCAGTTGCCGGGCGACGCCTTCGGCGCCGACGTCAAAGGCAATGTGCCGGCCCATGTCGGCAGGCGGCAGCCCCAGATCACCCCCTGCGACGTCGGCAGGCACCGTGTTGCGAGCATGATCGCACAGGACCAGCCAGCGCGATGCGCGGTCAGCGCCAAGGACTTCGAACGGAGCATTAGCAGTGGTGGCAGAATCTTTCGGCATCCCGCTTTCTTAGGCATCCTGGCGCCAAAGCGCCAGTTGTCACTCCGCTACAATTGCGCGATAGAAGCGCGCGACCCATGTTAGCGTTCACAATTGCGAAACGGAGCCTGAAGTATGAGACGGAATCGTAATGTTAAGATCGTTGCGACGCTGGGTCCGGCGTCCAATGACTACGAGACCATCCGGGCCCTGTTTGAAGCCGGAGCCGACGTTTTCCGTCTGAACATGAGCCACGGCGATCACGAAGAAATTCGCGTCCGCCATTCGATTATTCGAAAAATCGAGGCCGATCTTGGCCGCCCGATTGCCATTCTGGCGGACTTGCAGGGCCCGAAGTTACGGGTCGGTGTCTTTGCCAATGACGAGGAGGAGCTTGTTGAAGGTGCCGCCTTCCGGCTGGACCTCGACGACGCTGACGGTGATGTGAACCGTGTTCAGCTTCCCCATACCGAGATATTCGCGGCCCTCGAGCCAGGTGCGCGGCTGCTGGTCAATGACGGCAAGATTCGGCTGAAGGTGACGGAGTGTGGCCCCGACTATGCAAATTGCGAGGTGATTGCGGGGGGTACGATCTCGAACCGGAAAGGTGTGAACGTACCTGATGTGCTTTTGCCACTGACCGCGCTGTCAGAAAAGGACCTGCGCGATCTGGAATTCGTTTGCGAATTGGGCGTGGACTGGTTGGCGCTCTCGTTTGTTCAACGGGTCGAGGATGTGACCGAGGCGCAGGCGCTGGTCAAAGGCCGCGCCGCTATCATGGTGAAGATAGAGAAACCGCAGGGCGTGGTGAACTTCGACGAAATTCTGGAGGTCACGGACGGCGTAATGGTTGCACGCGGTGATCTGGGCGTCGAACTGCCGGTTCAGAATGTGCCACCGATCCAGAAACGTCTGGTGCGCAAGTGTCGGGCCGCCGCCAAGCCGGTGATTGTGGCAACCCAAATGCTGGAATCGATGATCGAAAGCCCGATGCCGACCCGGGCCGAGGTTTCCGACGTCGCGGCGGCGATCTATGAAGGTGCCGACGCGGTGATGTTAAGCGCGGAAAGTGCAGCGGGCGATTATCCGATCGAAGCCGTCGAAACTATGCACAACGTGGCGATTGAAGTCGAAAGTGACACCACATATCGCGATGTGATCGAAGCCAGCCGCACCGGCCAAAAGGAAACTGTTGCGGATGCGATTGTTTCAGCCGCTCGCGAAATTGCGGAAACCACTGATATCAAGGCCATCTGTTGTTACTCGCAGTCCGGCACCACGGCTGTTTTGGTGGCCCGCGAAAAGCCAGCCGTGCCGATCATCGCGCTGACCGCCGTGGAAAACACTGCACGGCGACTGTGTCTGACCTGGGGGCTGCATTGCGTCATTACCGGTCGGGTGGATCGCTTTAAGGATGCGGTCGTCAATGCTGTCCGCTCGGCGCGCGGTGAAGGGTTTGGCGGCAAGGACGATTTCATCGTGGTGACAGCTGGTGTTCCCTTCAATGTTCCGGGCTCGACCAATATCCTCAGAGTTGCGCCCTGCGAGGAAAGGTTGATTTTCGCCTCCGAGCCTGAGTAGGCTTTACGCTAAGACACCAGAAACGAAGGGTGCGAGCATGGATAGTGACTTTTTACTTGTTTTGGGCTTTGTGATTGCAGCAATCGGGTTTCCGGCACTTCTCAATTCGTTTTCGTCCGGGCAATCGGTGCGCATGGCGATTGCCCTGTTTGTGATTGGTGCGGCTTTGGTTGTCCTTGCGATCGGTACGCATCCGGGCGGATACAGCTTTGCAGATGTACCGCGGGCTTTCATTCGCGTCTTCGCTGAAATCATCAACTGAATCTACTTGCCAGCCGCAGTCCGCCCTTTTATACGGCGGCCTTCGATGTGCGTGACGGGCCAAGTGGCATGCCTTGTTACGCCTAAAGCTGAACCACAGACCTTCGGAGATGCAAATGCCCAAGATGAAGACCAAAAGCAGCGCCAAGAAGCGCTTCAAGGTGACTGCGACCGGTAAGGTCCTGTCCGCCCAGGCCGGCAAGCGGCACGGTATGATCAAACGCACACGCAAGTTTATCCGCGACGCGCGCGGAACAACGACGCTGAGCGCGCCTGACGCGAAAATCGTCAAGCAATACATGCCCTACGACCGCTGAAGGAGGATCGGATAGATGTCACGTACCAAAGGCGGAACCGTCACCCACGCACGCCACAAAAAAGTAATCGACCAAGCCAAAGGCTACTACGGTCGGCGCAAAAGCACCTTTAAGGTCGCGCGTCAGGCCGTCGACAAGGCTAATCAATACGCGACCCGCGACCGCAAGAATCGCAAGCGCACCTTCCGCGCCCTGTGGATCCAGCGGATCAACGCAGCCGTGCGCGCCCATGACGAAGGCCTGACCTACAGCAAGTTCATCAACGGGCTGGCGCTGGCCGGGATCGAGGTTGATCGCAAGGTTTTGGCCGACATCGCGGTGCATGAACCGGATGCGTTCGGCGCCATCGTCGATCAGGCGAAAGCCGCACTTCCCGCTTGATCCTGACACCAAACGAATAGGAAAGCCGCCGCTCCAACGGCGGCTTTTTCTGTTTTGGGCGAGGGCAAGTTCAGACCCAGTTCGCGCCCAACTGGTTCGTACAGGGCGAGGTATAAGGGTCAAACAACCCGACATAGGACAGGTCCTCGCCGGTTTCAGACGCCCGCACCACGTTTGTCGACGTCAGGAACAGCGGCACGATCTGCGCCCGCAGTTCGTCCGCAGAATTCAACGGTAAATCGAAGGTCAGCGCCCAGTTTTTCAGGCGCGACCTGGCGGTTTCCTTGTTGGCCAGGTGGTGATAGCCGACCAGAAAATCGTCGACAAAGCGGGTGCTTTCCGGGTGATCGGCAACCGATTTCCCGAATGATCGGGCAAGGGCGCGGCGGATCACCTGTTCGGGTCCCGAGGTTACGAATTTGGCCCCGATCGCGACTCCGCCCGCGGCCAGGAACAGCCCAAGGAAATGCCTGCGTTTCAGGCCCATCACAACGACCGCCCTGCCATCAGTGACAAGGCCGACAATGTCAGCGTCGGGTTCGAAGCCGAGCTGGTCGGGAAAGCCCCGGCCCCTAGTGCGAATAACCCACTGACCGAATGGCAGCGCAAAGTCCGGTTGACGACCGAAGTCGCCGGATCCGCGCCCATCCGGTGGGTGCCTTGAATATGCGCCTCGGTGCGACTGTCTTCGCGGTGCACGATGCCTTCGATTGTGAACGGTAGAATGGACTGCATCTGCTCCTCGGCGCGATCCAGACCCGAAATGCCATAGGCCGAATGGCCGTTCCAGGTGATCGCCGGTGCGCCGTCGGCGTCCAGCGTCACGCGATTCTCGGCATCGGGGATATCTTCGGCAATCAACTTCAATGCCATCCGGTGGGTCCACCGGTCGCGTTCGGTCCTGAGCGCTGATGGCGCATTGTAGTTCTCGACCAACACTGCGCCGGAAGTCGCCCGGTGCTCGCCGTCATAAAACCCATAGCAGTGACCTGTGATTGAGCTTCCGCCAAAGTAGTTCGGATGGTCCACGTCCAGATGTATCAGTCGCGAGGTTTGTTCGTGCAGGTACCGCCCCAACGCCGGATCGGCCATCCCGGATCGCAGCATGATTGCGGCGTTGAAAATGGCGTTGGCACCCAACGCCACGGTATCGGCGCGAAGGCGAACCTCTGCCCCGTTTTGATCACGCAGCAACGCCCCCACGGCGCGCCGATTGGCAATATCGACCTGACGCAGCTCGACCCCAGTCAAAAGCCACACGCCGGGCCGTTCAAATGCATGCACGCTGTTCGATATCGTGAATTTTGCGTCGATCGGGCACCGATGGCAAACCCCGTTAGCACAGCATGTGGCGCGGTTGCCGCCATTTGAGCGCGCGCTGGGTACAGGCACCCAGATGTCGGGCCGTGCAGCGATACAGGCCGCGTCTGTGCGGGTCGGTATATGGGCCGGAAACGGGAATGGGGCCGAACGCGGAAGGATGCCTTCGTTGCCGCCACCGGCAACCTCCATGATCGCTTCGACCTCGGTATAAAACGGTTCGATGTCGTCATAGGTGATCGGCCAGGGCGCACTGTCGGCGTGGACCTCGGACAGGCGGAAATCGCTGGGGTGGAAGCGTGGCGCCTGTCCCCACAAGCAATTGGAATTGCCCCCGAATTTCGTATGCGCGACCCAGGTTTTCGCCTCAGCAGCGCTGCCGCTCTGTTCAAAGTCCTCCAGATCTCGGTCAGTGCCGACGGCCAGATCCTGATCGTGGGTCCGCATGGGTCCCTTCTCGACCACAAGCACCCGCAATCCGTCCGGCAACCCGCGCAGAAAAAACATCGCCGCAAAACTGCTGCCTGCGATGATCACGTCCCAGGTCTGCGCCCTCGCGCCGTCCAGAGTTATAGTGTTTAGCACATCAGATGCCCCGGACTGCCCTTTGCGCAGGATCATAGGCGGCGCGTCGGGCAGGGCAAGAGCGGTCCCGCGCCTTGCACCGCCTGCCAGCGGGCGGTAACTGCGGGGCCGAACAGCCGGGGATCGGGTCATGGACCATCTGAGAGAGAAATATCTGACCGCCATCGCGGATGCTGCGGATGAGGCGGCGCTGGAGGCACTGCGGGTTCAGGCAGTGGGCAAGAAGGGCGACGTCTCGGCCCGGATGCGCGAACTTGGCAAGATGACGGCCGAAGAACGCCAGGTGGCCGGGCCGAAGCTGAACGCCCTGAAGGACGAGATCAACAGCGCGCTGGCCGCCCGCAAGGCGGCGCTGGGCGATGCGGCGCTGGATGAGCGGTTGAAAGGTGAATGGCTGGACGTGACGCTGCCTTCGCGCGCGCATCAAGTTGGGACGATTCACCCGGTGTCTCAGGTGACCGAGGAGGTCAGCGCGATCTTCGCAGATATGGGTTTTGCCGTGGCCGAAGGGCCGCAGATTGAAAGTGACTGGTACAATTTCGATGCGCTGAACATCCCTGATCATCACCCGGCCCGGGGAGAGATGGACACGTTCTATATGGCGCGGGAAGAGGGCGATAATCGTCCACCCCATGTGCTGCGCACCCATACCAGCCCGGTGCAGATCCGCTCGATGATGGATCAGGGCGCGCCAATCCGGATCATCGCTCCGGGGCGGGTGTACCGCGCGGACTATGACCAGACCCACACGCCGATGTTCCATCAGGTCGAGGGGTTGGCGATTGACCGCGACATCTCGATGGCGAACCTGAAATGGGTGCTGGAGCAATTCTTCACGGCGTTCTTCGGCACCGAGGTCAAAACCCGCTTCCGCGCCAGCCATTTCCCCTTCACCGAACCTTCGGCCGAAGTCGACATCCAGTGTTCCTGGGAGGGCGGAACTGTGAAGGTGGGCGAGGGCGACGACTGGCTGGAGGTTCTGGGTAGCGGCATGGTGCACCCGCATGTGCTGCGCTCGGCCGGGATTGACCCGGATGAATGGCAGGGCTTTGCCTTCGGCATCGGCATTGATCGGCTGGCAATGCTGAAATACGGAATCCCCGATTTGCGGGCGTTCTTTGATTCAGATCTGCGGTGGCTGCGGCATTATGGGTTCTCGGCGTTGGAGGTTCCTACGCTGCATGGGGGTGTCTAACGCGTGCCCATTTCAACAGAGAGCGCGTTGCTTGGGCCATCTGGGTGGGGGTACATTGTAGTCGATGATTGTACTGCCGTTTTACTCGCTGGGGTTTCAGTTTGGGTATTGCTGGATGAAGCCGAACCAATTGGCGATGTGCTAGTCGGCGAAGAACCTGCCAGCTTCCCAGCCCACGCGGTTAAAGTAGAAGGAAAAACCATTCGGTTCTCCGCTACTGAAGTTTCCGCTGGGAAATGGATGATCGCAACAAATGACGTGGAGATCGTCGTCAATCCAGAATCCTAAAATGCGTCTCCGACCGCCCGGGACAAGCCCGCAGGGCGCCGGGCGAGCGCCTGTCTGCCCGGCGGGCAGGCGCTTCAGCGACGCTTCGGGTCACACTGACGTCAGAGTTAACGCGGCGAGATAAAGTGCCCCTCACGTGCGTCTCAGCGCCTACCCCCAGACAGGCGCTTGCCCAGCTTCGTGCTCGTCTCTGACGCTTCCCTTTCCTTGCAAGGCGCGTTACCACCCGGCGCGACTAATCCACGGCGGACGGACCTATGAAATTCACCCTGAACTGGCTGCGCGATCATCTGGAAACGGATGCGACGCTCGACGAGATTACCGAGGCGCTGACCGACCTTGGGCTTGAGGTTGAGGGCGTCGAAAACCCCTCCGCCGCGCTCTCCGCCTTCACGACCGGCCATGTGATCGCCGCCGAACAGCACCCGGATGCCGACCGCTTGCGCGTTTGCCGGGTTGCCACCGATCAGGGCGAAAAGCAGATCATCTGCGGCGCGCCGAACGCGCGCGAAGGGATCGACGTCGTGATCGCCCATGCCGGAACCTATATCCCCGGCATCGACACAACCATTCAGGTCGGCAAGATCCGCGGCGTCGAAAGCCACGGCATGATGTGCTCGGAACGCGAGATGGGTCTGAGCGACGAACACGACGGCATCATCGAATTGGATGGCGCGCCCGAAGTTGGCACCCCCTTCACCGACTGGCTAGCCGAGCATTCTCCGGCCAAAACCGATCCGGTGATCGAGATCGCCATCACGCCGAACCGGCCCGACGCGCTGGGGGTCGAAGGGATCGCCCGCGACCTCGCCGCGCGGGGGCTTGGCAAGAAGGTTGCGCGGGATACCGATCCGGTGCCGGGAACCTTCCCCTCTCCGATAACCGTCAGCATCGACGCCGACACGCTGGACGGCTGCCCGCTGTTCACTGGGCGGGTGATCCGGGGCGTGAAGAACGGTCCCAGCCCGCAGTGGTTGCAGGATGTGCTGAAGGCGATCGGGTTGCGGCCAATCTCGACCCTCGTGGACGTCACCAACTTCTTCACGTTTGACCGCAATCGCCCGCTGCACGTCTTCGACGCCGACAAGGTGGCCGGAAACCTGCGGGTGCATCGTGCCAAGGGGGGTGAGCAGATCGCCGCGCTGGACGACAAGACTTACACGTTCCAGCCCGGCATGATGGTGATCTCTGACGACAACGGTGCGGAAAGCATTGCCGGTGTCATGGGCGGGGCGGAGACGGGCGTGACCGAGGACACCGTCAACGTCTTTGTCGAAAGCGCCTACTGGGATCCCGTGACCATTGCGCGAACCGGACGGGCGCTGAAGGTGAACTCGGATGCGAAATACAGGTTCGAACGCGGCGTGGACCCGGAGTTCACGCCTGTGGGGCTGGAACACGCGACGCGGCTGATTCTGGACCTTTGCGGTGGTGAGGCGAGTGAAGTTGTATCCGCCGGAACGATGCCGGTGGTGGACCGCAGCTACAAGCTGAACCCGAAGCGCACCGCGTCGCTAGTCGGGATGGAGATTTCCGAAGCCGAACAGCGGAAGACGCTGACAGCTTTGGGCTTCACGCTTGACGGGCTGGACGTGACGCCGCCCAGCTGGCGGCCCGATGTGCGGGGAGAGGCGGATCTGGTGGAGGAGGTGGCGCGGATTGCGTCGCTGACGAATCTGAAAAGCCAGCCGCTGGAACGGGCCGAGCCGGGCG
Organism: uncultured Paracoccaceae bacterium; assembly: GCA_943787785.1. Taxonomy (GTDB): domain Bacteria; phylum Pseudomonadota; class Alphaproteobacteria; order Rhodobacterales; family Rhodobacteraceae; genus WLWX01. The sequence goes on from CALSNT010000024.1 coordinate 12,082, forward strand.
TGCCGAAACCGATCCTGACGGCTAGCCAGAAACGTGAAGCGATGGCCCGGCGCACCTGTGCGGTGCTGGGGATGAACGAATGCGTGACTTACTCATTCATCGATGCCGCCAGCGCGACACTGTTCGGCGGCGGCACCGATGCCACGCGGCTGGAGAACCCGATTAGCCAGGACATGAGCCATATTCGCCCCGCCCTGCTGCCCGGCCTTTTGGCGGCGGCGTCGCGCAATCAGGCGCGCGGGCGTGCCGATCTGGCGTTGTTCGAGGTTGGCCCTGCCTTCCACGGCGGAGAACCCACCGAACAGCACAACCTGGTTACCGGGCTGCGCGTCGGGCGCACCGGGGCCAAGGATGTTCATGGAGCCTCGCGCCCGGTCGATGTCTATGACGTTAAGGCGGATGCCGAGGCGGTTCTGGCAGCAATGGGCGCGCCAGCCAAAGTTCAAATCCTGCGCGGAGCGGCGGACTGGTGGCATCCGGGGCGGCACGGGATGATTTGCTTGGGGCCGAAAAAAGTGCTGGGTGTCTTTGGAGAGGTGCATCCCAAGGTTCTGGCCGCGATGGATGTGAAAGGACCGGCAATGGCCTTCACTCTGTGGCCAGACGATATTCCTCAACCGCGCAAGGCGTCGGCGGGAAAGGGCGCGCTGACGCTGAATGACCTGCAGGCTGTAGACCGCGATTTCGCATTCGTCGTGGACGCGGATGTCGAGGCGCTGACTCTGGTCAACGCTGCTGCGGGGGCTGACAAGACGATGATCGGCAGCGTGCGGGTGTTCGACGAATTCATCGGTGGATCGCTGGGGGAGGGCAAAAAATCGCTGGCCATCACAGTGCGTATCGAACCGCAGGAAAAGACTCTGACCGAGGCCGAGATAGAGGCTGTCGGCGCAAAGGTCGTTGAGAAGGTGTCGAAAGCCACAGGCGGTGTTCTGCGCGCATAGCGCCGAACCTATAACGGAGATCACGATGCAAATATATTTGTCGGGCGAAATTCATACGGACTGGCGTGAACAGATCATTTCCGGCGCCGAGGGACTGGATCTTTCGTTTTTTGCACCGGTCACCGATCATGCAGCTTCGGACGATTGCGGGGTTGCAATCCTGGGGGACGAACCGGACAAGTTCTGGCACGATCACAAAGGGGCAAAGGTCAATGCTATACGCACCCGGACCCTGATTGAGACAGCTGATGTTGTGGTCGTGCGATTTGGCGACAAATACAAGCAATGGAACGCAGCGTTCGATGCCGGCTACGCCGCAGCGCTCGGCAAAGCGCTGATCGTCATGCACGGCCCGGACCATCAGCATGCGCTGAAAGAGGTGGATGCCGCAGCACTTGCCGTGGCCGAGACACCAGAACAGGTCGTGGGAATCCTGCGCTATGTCATGACTGGTCGATTGCCGGGATAGCCTTCCGCGATGATCTGCCGGCTATTATGCAGGGATTTCGGGTGCGTCAGACCAAATTTCGCAGTTGCCGCTGCGTCAGTGTAGGGATCCATTGGGTCGTGTCGGGAAGTTGGTGGAAATTTGAAGGTGGCGTAATCTCCGGGTGAATCAAACCCACCCAATCGGCGGCTGGTACCGCCTTAGGAGATCACGCCATGACCAAGACTACAGACACGAGCCCCATTTCGCTACTTGCATGTGAAGAAGGCTTTGATCCGATCGAAGATCGGCTGCGCGCCAACATCCGCGGCACGATCGAGGCCGTTTTCAAGGAAGAACTGGACGGCTTTCTTGGCCGTTTGCGGTATGGCCGGGACGCCGAGGCGGTGAAAGGCTATCGCCACGGCCACCGGGACCGTCAGATCACCGGGACATTTGGCACCGAGACGATCAGCGTACCCCGCGCCCGGGTTGAAGATGAAGTCGGTAAGGCTAGTGAATGGCGCTCAAAAGCGTTGCCGCGCTACCAGCGCCTGACCAAGACGGCCGAAGCGTTGATTGCGTCGGTTTATCTCTCGGGCACCAACACGCGGCGTGTGAAGCGCGCGCTGTTTGCGCTGTTCAAGGGGGCTGTCGGCAAAGACGTCGTCAGCCGCGCTTGGCGCAAGGTGAAGACCGACTGGGACGCCTGGTGCGCCCGCAGCCTTGCTGATGAGGACATCGTTCGGCTCATCCTTGACGGCACCGTCATCACGACGCGTCTTGATCGGAAAGCGCAGAACATCTCGGTTCTGGCTGCCATTGGCGTGCGTCGTGATGGGCAGAAAGTATTGCTTTCCATCATGAATATGGGCGGGGAGAGCACAGCCGCCTGGCGTCAGTTCATTGACGACCTCGATGCGCGGGGCCTCAAGCGGCCCGAGTTCGTGATGGTTGATGGCGCGCCGGGATTGGAGGCCGCGCTGGTCGCGTTGTGGGGCCAAGACTTGCCGATCCAACGCTGCACTGTTCACAAGCATCGCAACCTGCTGGCCCACGCCCCAAAACATATGCACGAGGAGCTGGGCGACGATTATCGCGCCATGATCTACGCTGAAACCGCCGATGAAGTTGAGAAGCAGCGCAAATCCTTTCTACGCAAATGGCAGCTCAAGTGTCGAGCGGTCGCAGACAGCCTTGAAGAGGCCGGGGATCGGCTGTTCACCTTCACCCGCCTCGATCCGTCGCAGTGGAAGTCAGCTCGCACAACCAACGCTATCGAGCGCCTGAACGAGGAGTTTCGCCGCCGGATCAAAACACAGACCGTGCTGCCCTGCGCTGCAACCGTGCCGATGCTGCTTTGGGCGCTCCTCGCCTCAGGCCAAATCCAGATGCGCAAGGTCGACGGCTGGGAAACGCTCGCGCAACCAATTGAACCAATGACACTTGACCTCGTCGCCTGATCAGGCGCAAATCAAAACGCTCGGAGAACGCCGCCGGAGAATTTCCACCACTTTCGAGACACAACCCTGAAGTTGAAGGGTTGCGAATGCGTCAGTCTTATCACCTGAGAACGACAAGTTTTCTGAAACGAATGAGACACTCACACCCTTGTCGTTCAGTTGCGAGATAATGCTCTGTAACCCACTCGCGCTGTGGATTGAAAACGACGAACCTCCGTATCGAGTATGTCACCAAGCATATTTTTGGACGGGCAACCACGGGAATCGGAAGGCGAGGGCAGTCGCTATCCTGCGTCGTCTAGCCAAGGGCACGTGGCGGTGTCGGTGGTGCGGCGAAAGGCTGCCAGATTATGTTCGTGCTGATACTCTTTTTTGTCGCGAGTCGTGCAGAAAGCGAGCATCGCGACAAAGACGAGCGGCACTTCAATGTTGCTGAAGATGCCAAGAGCTGTAGGAGGAGGCTTAGTAAGTAGTGCAATTTATAGAGTTGCCATAGCCCGGTGTGCATCGGGTGGTGCTTACTGGCCGGACAGCGCTTGCTTCCGTTATGCTGTCGCCCATGCCTGACACAGCGGCACCAATTGCCGCACGACGTTCTTGCTTTAGATGTGCAACCATTGCGCAAGCGGACATGTCACCACCGGCGCAGCCCTCCTGCAATGCAATAAATTCTGGACTATCCTCCAATGCGTTGCAGCCAAGCAAAGCTAATGGCAGCAAAAGAAAAATCATTCTCATAATCATAGCCCCATATTTTTAGCGGCAACGTGCCGACCTCCAATTTAAACCAATTTTGCCAAAAACTACTAGCGCGGCGCGGCTATTCTGCCTTTTGGTCCTCGACCAGCGGTTCTGCCCTTTTCAACTTGACCCCAGCGTCACCGACGGTTTGCCGCTCCCGAAGCATAGCCTTGATAGGTCATCCTGTCGCCACCCAGATTGATATGAATCAACGCGGTGCTTGATGCTCATCCAGCGCCCGCCTCTGCCGCCACAGGCAGCGAAGCTGCATCGCCTTTCCGATATTCTTGAATGCGTGCCTGAACACGCGCCTCAAATTGGTCCGGCGTTTCGCCTGGCTCGCGGGTGGCTTCGAAAATGCGGCCTGATCCCGGGAGCAGGACCAACCGGGAAACCTCATCTGCAGTCCCATCCTCATTCTCGTAAAGCGTCCGGAATTGGATCGGGTCGCCATCTGTGACGCCTATCTTTTTCTCTGCCGTTCGAAGTCGTTGCTTGAGGCTCATTTCGTCGTCTCCAATGCCGTGAGGCGACGTTCCAAATCCTCGGTCTCAAGCGTCTTGCGATAGCCCTCGACCAAGCCCATGACGCTGGCCCCTTCCAACGGGGTCAGGTCGCCCGCCGATACCGCCGCCAGCACTGCCTGAGCGGCTCGTGAGGCGTCCTGAGCGCTATCGACGGCTGGCAGGTCAAACTGGACCGGCGTGTCCTTACGGGGCGGCGATATACGCTCCAGGCAAAGACGCAGAGCCGTCGTGTCGCCATCCAGCGCCATATCGACAGCCTTCCGGGTGCCAAAACTCGGTTTGATAATGCCTCGTGCACCGGGTCAAAAGCGTCACGTACAAGAACCCGAGAGCATTCCGAGGGATCACGAAGCACCTGAACAAGCAGGAAAACGCGAAACTCTAGTGCGGTAGAACCTGAGAGATCGTCTTTGGCTTCCTCCAGGCGCTCAGCCCAGACAGAGTTTGGGACTTTGCGCTGGTCGGCATTGAGAAGGTAACGGCAGGCGAGCAATTGTGACCGTCTTTTTGCTGTTTTTCTTGCATATTGGATGATCCAATCCGGTTTGCCTTTAACGTACTCAATCCAGACTTCCCCTATGCTTGATGAAGTTGAGACGGAGCTATGACTGAATCTGGTGTTTTGGCGGTTTGAAGGTTGGCGGCGTATCTGGTTGATTTGTTGTTGCGAGACAGCAGCCCAACCGAAGGAGATACACCACCATGGAAACGACTAACATTGTTGATTTTTCGCGTCGAGACGGGATCACGGACGCGCTGACGGATTTGCTGAGAACGGGGGCGCAGCAATTGATCGCATCAGCCGTTGAAGCTGAACTTGCCGGTTACCTGGCTCAATTTTCCGACTTGCGCACTGAAGCAGGTCACGCGGCTGTCGTGCGCAACGGGCATCATCCGGCCCGGCCCCTCCAAACGGGCATTGGCCCTGTGAGCGTACGGATTCCGAAGGTTCGATCCATGGACGGCACACCGGTGACATTCCGGTCTGCCTTGGTGCCACCCTACGTGCGCAGAACCAAGACGTTGGAAGCAGCTTTGCCCTGGCTATACCTCAAAGGGATTTCCAGTGGCGAAATGGGCCCGGCCCTCAAGGTTCTTCTGGGCCCTGATGCGGCGGGACTGTCGGCGAATACGGTCTCGCGGCTTAAACGTGATTGGGCCAAAGAATACGACGGCTGGAGAGAAGCGGAGTTGGACGATGAACCTTTGGTCTACATCTGGGCCGACGGCGTCCACAGCGGCCTTCGGGGCGAGGATGACAAGCTCTGCGCCCTTGTCATTGTTGGCGTCACAGCCCGTGGTAAGAAGCTGTTCTTGGCAATTGAGGACGGGGTGCGCGAGTCCACACAGAGCTGGCGTGAGGTTCTGCTCAGCCTCAAAAGCCGTGGCATGAATGCTCCCAAACTGGCCATCGGAGACGGTGCTATGGGGTTCTGGGCCGCGATGGATGAGATCTACCCCACTACCCGCCAGCAACGCTGCTGGCAGCACAAAACGATGAACGTGCTCAACTGCCTGCCCAAGCTGTCGCAGCCGAAAGCAAAGGCCGCGATCCACGATATCTGGCAGGCCGAGACCAAGGATGATGCAATCAAGGCCTTTGATTTGTTCATCAAAACCTATGAGGCAAAGTACCCCAAGGCGACTCTGTGCCTACAAAAGGACCGTGAGGAGCTCATGGCATTCTTCGACTTTCCAGCCCAGCATTGGCAAAGCATCCGCACCAGCAATCCGATTGAATCCGCCTTCGCAACGATCCGGCACCGCACCAAGCGCTCAAAGGGCTGTCTATCACGCGATGGCATGCTGCACATGATGTTCAAGCTGGGCCAATGCGCTGAGCAAAACTGGAGAAAATTACGCGGCTTTGATTACCTTGCCAAAGTCATCACAGGCGTCACGTTCAAAGACGGAATTGAAGCCACAAAACCCGACCAGATCGCCGCATGACCGACAAGCCTCAAACACCAGACTCGACAATAGCTCGTTGAGACGTGATCAATAACGATTTCAGTAACAGTCTCTGGAACAGCGTCTGACACCAGCTCAACAAGACCGGAGTGACTTCGACTGGTAATGAACGGGACAAGCTTCGCAATAGACGGCTGTGACACCTTGCTATTTTGGAGCACCGACACCAATCCCCCGTCACCGAGAATGTTTACCCGGCTATCGGCAAGATGATCTATCGAGCGATTAGATGCTCGGAAAAAAGCGACATCAGATCGTTCGAGCAGGTTCCAAAGAAAGTCTGCGTTCTTTTTGGGTACGATCCCATCAAACAAGCTTTGAGCTATGCCCAAAAGTTGGTGACGGCCGTCATCAGGCGGCGGTTTGAAGTTGCTTGATGCCGTCTTTGAACTCAACCCCCTGAATGATCTCGGGCAGACGGTTTGGCCCGGAGATCTTCCGCCACTTCTTCTTGGCTGACATCATCAGCCTGAAGACCATGGCGAGGGCGGTCTTGCGGTTGAGGCAGCCCTTGGTCTTCCGGGTGCGGTTCCGGACCGTGGCGAAGACGCTTTCGATCGGGTTCGTGGTCCGGATGTGTTTCCAATGCTCGGCCGGGAAGTCATAGAAGGCCAGGAGCTCATCACGATCCTTGACCAGTTTGGCCACGGCCTTCTCGTATTTCACGCCGTAGGTGTCCACGAAGAGATCGAAGGCGGCGTTTGCCTCCTTTTTCGTCTCGGCCATCCAGATGTCCTGCAGATCAGCCTTGGCTTTTTCGTGCAGGGATTTGGGCATCGCGCCCAACACGTTTGACGTCTTGTGAACCCAACACCGCTGCTCACGGGTCTCGGGATAGACATCTCTCAGGGCGGTCCAGAAGCCGAGTGCACCATCGCCGGTGGCCAGTTCGGGCGGAACAGTCAGTCCGCGCTTTTTCAGCCCTTTCAGCAGGTCGCGCCAGCTATCGGCGTTCTCGCGGAACCCGTCCATGATGGCGAGAACGTCCTTCTCGCCGTATTCGTCTGCACCGATAATCACCAGCATACATTGACGGTCGCCGCCCAACCGGGGCGTGAAGTAAACCCCATCCGCCCAGATGTAGACATAGCGCTTGCCCGTGAGGTCGCGTTTGCGCCAGGTCTCATATTCTTCCCACCAGTTGGCCTTCAGGCGCGTGATAGTTGAGGACGACAGCCCCTCGGCATCCGGCCCCAGAAGCGCGGACAGCGCCTCGCTGAAGTCGCCGGTCGAGATGCCTTTCAGATAAAGCCAGGGCAGAAGTTCCTCCACCGACTTCGTCTTGCGCAGATACGGCGGCACCAGCGAAGAGCGGAACTTGATCTTGCTCCCATCAGCGTTGCCGCCGCGGTCTCGAACACGCGGAACCTGCACTGGTACCGTCCCGATCCCGGTCATCATTTCTCGCTCGGGCAGAAATCCGTGGCGCACCAAACGCTGGCGACCGTCCTCGTCCAGAAGATGTGCGTGTTCGGCGATAAAGGCGGAAACCTCGGCTTGAACCGCCGTGCGCAGCAACTCCTTCGCCCCGGCCTGGATCACCGCGGTCAACGGATCAGGCGAAATTTCCGATGGCAGTTCGAACGGGACAACAGTAGATTTGGCCATGGTGGCATATCCTTTCTCTTTGAGAATGACGGCGCTTCAACACCGCCATGATATGCCGCCTACTTCAGGCCATCACCAACTTTCGGGCATAACTCCAAGCTTTGTGCGAATGGTCCTTTGCGACTAGCTTCCTTCGACAGCAACATTGCCAGCTCGTGAGGATGGGTTGTGATCCAGGTCTGCACCGTCGACCGCCCCACCGGTTCTGGATCGGGAAGTGCGTTCGAGTTCGGTATCCTAGCTATTGCCTGTAATATCTCAAATTGATCGAGGTCAGGCAAAACGGACCACCCGATGGGGGCACGCCACACCGCGTACTTACGATCATGCTAGTCAGCGAGTATTGATCAATGCCACCCTTTGCACCGGCAGCGGGTTTCTAAGCTGCCCGGCAGTCGACCTTTGCTCTACCGGGCGCTTCCAGTGGTTGTGTCTCGAAAGTGGTGGAAATTCTCCGGCGGCGTTCTCCGAGCGTTTTGATTTGCGCCTGATCAGGCGACGAGGTCAAGTGTCATTGGTTCAATTGGTTGCGCGAGCGTTTCCCAGCCGTCGACCTTGCGCATCTGGATTTGGCCTGAGGCGAGGAGCGCCCAAAGCAGCATCGGCACGGTTGCAGCGCAGGGCAGCACGGTCTGTGTTTTGATCCGGCGGCGAAACTCCTCGTTCAGGCGCTCGATAGCGTTGGTTGTGCGAGCTGACTTCCACTGCGACGGATCGAGGCGGGTGAAGGTGAACAGCCGATCCCCGGCCTCTTCAAGGCTGTCTGCGACCGCTCGACACTTGAGCTGCCATTTGCGTAGAAAGGATTTGCGCTGCTTCTCAACTTCATCGGCGGTTTCAGCGTAGATCATGGCGCGATAATCGTCGCCCAGCTCCTCGTGCATATGTTTTGGGGCGTGGGCCAGCAGGTTGCGATGCTTGTGAACAGTGCAGCGTTGGATCGGCAAGTCTTGGCCCCACAACGCGACCAGCGCGGCCTCCAATCCCGGCGCGCCATCAACCATCACGAACTCGGGCCGCTTGAGGCCCCGCGCATCGAGGTCGTCAATGAACTGACGCCAGGCGGCTGTGCTCTCCCCGCCCATATTCATGATGGAAAGCAATACTTTCTGCCCATCACGACGCACGCCAATGGCAGCCAGAACCGAGATGTTCTGCGCTTTCCGATCAAGACGCGTCGTGATGACGGTGCCGTCAAGGATGAGCCGAACGATGTCCTCATCAGCAAGGCTGCGGGCGCACCAGGCGTCCCAGTCGGTCTTCACCTTGCGCCAAGCGCGGCTGACGACGTCTTTGCCGACAGCCCCCTTGAACAGCGCAAACAGCGCGCGCTTCACACGCCGCGTGTTGGTGCCCGAGAGATAAACCGACGCAATCAACGCTTCGGCCGTCTTGGTCAGGCGCTGGTAGCGCGGCAACGCTTTTGAGCGCCATTCACTAGCCTTACCGACTTCATCTTCAACCCGGGCGCGGGGTACGCTGATCGTCTCGGTGCCAAATGTCCCGGTGATCTGACGGTCCCGGTGGCCGTGGCGATAGCCTTTCACCGCCTCGGCGTCCCGGCCATACCGCAAACGGCCAAGAAAGCCGTCCAGTTCTTCCTTGAAAACGGCCTCGATCGTGCCGCGGATGTTGGCGCGCAGCCGATCTTCGATCGGATCAAAGCCTTCTTCACATGCAAGTAGCGAAATGGGGCTCGTGTCTGTAGTCTTGGTCATGGCGTGATCTCCTAAGGCGGTACCAGCCGCCGATTGGGTGGGTTTGATTCACCCGGAGATTACGCCACCTTCAAATTTCCACCAACTTCCCGACACGACCCTTCCAGTTCACAATAAGGTCTGACAGTTGCAGACCTTTCGTTCAATCAATGTGTAGAGAATGGCAGAAATTAGCCAAAACCGTCGAATACTGCGGTTTAGACTAACGACACAAAACCGGCAGAGGGCAGACCTTGGTTGTGGCAAGCTT